>NZ_JBPGNY010000002.1:0-560805 GCF_051133435.1 Pseudenemella bisphenolivorans
TCGTGTCCTTCAAGGTTGGATGCTTCGCAACACCCATCCTCAGCAAGGCCACGAGCCGCCTTGCGTTACGACACGACCACGCTCAACTACGAAGAGCCGCTTATCAGCAACAGTGCCTTACATGTTTTCGATCGACGAGACGATGGATATCGGATGTGATCGTCAAACCCCGGTCACCGACGAATATCCGGATCACCCTCACCGCAATCGATACCGCGGCACCATTCGTTCGGTTTTGATTGAGCTCTTCGACGATCATGTGACTCCTGACGGGGATGCCTTGACGGACATCGTGCTCGGAACTCACTGATTGTCAGCATGAGCGACAAAGCGCCTTAGCCGGCCCTGGCGCGGTTCTCCCCGGCCGCCAGCACGACGGCCACGGTCAGCAGTGCCGACATCACGATCGCCATCTTGGCGAAGCCGCCCAACCATCCGGCCAGGGCCGGGCCGGCCACCGGCGCCAAGGCCCCCACGAAGGTCATCGGGGCGCTGAAGACACCATTGATGGCGCCGAAGTTCTCGGTGCCCCAGCGGTCGGAGACCGCCGTGGCCTGCAACAGGGTGTGACAGCCGCGGGCGGCTCCGGCGAAGATCGCGACCGCGATCAGCAACCAGACCGGGCCCGGGGTCAACGCCAGCCCCCACAGGCTGACCGCTCCTGCCCCCAACAGCACCGCGGTGCGGGTACGCGGTGACGTGCGTGCGGCCAGGGACGGGTAGGCGATCCTTCCGACGACCTGGCCTGCGCCGAGCAATCCCAGCGCCAACGCAGCCAGTGCGTAGGTGACGTTGCCTTCCAGCAGCAACGGAATGATGTTGATCGTGACCGCCATCAGGGTAAAGGTCGCCAGGGACATGGCCAGTTGCAGGACGAGGAACCGCGGCGACCGGGTGACCGCGCGGACGGCCCGTCCGCTCACCTCGGGGCTGTCGGATTGTTGGGGCTGTGCGGTCCAGGTGCGGTTCAGGAAGAGCGCATGCAGGGGCACGGTCACCACGGCCAGAATGGCGGCGATGATCAGGTAGCTCATCCGCCATCCGAAGCGGTCCACCAGGAAGGCGACGATCGGCGCGTAAATGGTTGATGCCAGCCCGGCGACCAGGGTCAGGGTGGTCAGTGGCGGCACCCGGCGGGGCCCGTACCAGCGGGTGATCACCGCGAAGGCCGGAGTGTAGAGCACCGCGGATTGGGCCAGCCCGGCCAGCACCCAGGCCAGGTAGAACACGATCAGGTTGGGTGACCAGGCCACCACGAGCATCGCCAGTACCCCGATCACCGCGCCGCCGGTCATCACCAGCCGGGGCCCACGGTGGTCGAGCATCCGTCCGACCCTGATGCCGGCCAGGGCGGCCACGATCATGCCGGCGGTGAGAGCTCCGGTGATCGCGGTCTGGCTCCAACCACTCTCGGCCGACATCGGGGCCACCGCCACGGGCAGGGAGTAGAACAGCAGACCCCAACTGGTGGTGACCGCGATGCACAGGGCCGCGAGTCCACCACGGGGGCGATCCGTCGCTGTGGTTTCGGCGCCGGTGACTGTCGTATCGATTCGGTGAGTCACGTACCGATCAACCCAGTCCTGGCAACAGTCGCACTGCTCACGGCCCATCCCTCACATTGACGTCCATCGATAGGTAAGGAGTATCCGATCACATATCGACTCTTGTCAATGTATGGTGGGGCGATGAGTACTTCGGCCCCTGTCTCAACCGCTGCCGCGGAATGCTGCTCGCTGACCGAGGCGCTGAGCTCCGAGGAGGCCGACCGGATGGCGACCATGCTCAAGGCCCTGTCCGATTCGACCCGGCTGCGCCTGTTGTCGCACGTGGCCGCGTCCGGCGGCGACCCGGTGTGCGCCTGCGACCTGACCGAACCGCTCGGAATCTCGCAACCGACCGTCAGCCACCACATGAAGAAGCTCGTCGATGCCGGCTTGCTGACCCGCGAGCAGCGAGGACGCTGGGCGCACTACTCGGTGGTGCCCGAGGCCTTCGCCGAACTCCGCGAGTTCCTCAGCCTCGGCTGAGCACCCTATCGCCCGGGCGAGACCAAGCCGGTTTCATAGGCGACCACCACTGCCTGCACCCGATCACGGGCATCCAGCTTGGCCAGAATCCGTCCGACATGGGTTTTCACGGTGGCCTCGGCGACGAACAGCTCCTCGCCGATCTCGGTGTTCGACCGCCCGCGGGCCATCAGCACCAGGACCTCGCGTTCGCGTTCGGTGAGGCGCTCCAGCACCGCACTGGGAGTGCGTTCCCGGTCGGGAAGCACATCGATCAGGTGGTCGAGCAGCCTCTTGGTGGACGACGGGGCGATCACCGCATCACCGTGGTGCACGGTACGAATCGCGGTGAGCATCTCCTCGGGCGGAGCGTCCTTGAGCAGGAAACCCGAGGCGCCGGCCTTGATCGCCCGCAGCACGTACTCGTCCAGGTCGAAGGTGGTCAGCATCACCACCCGCGGGTCGACGCCGCCGGCCCCCGGACGGGAGGTGAGTTCGGCGGTCGCGGCCAGCCCGTCGAGGTTCGGCATCCGGATATCCATCAGCACCACGTCCACCGGCTGACGAGCCAGGACGTCGAGCGCCTCGGCGCCGTCGGAGGCCTCGGCGACCACCTGCATATCGGGCTGGGAGCCGATCACCATCGAGAACCCGGCACGCACCAACTGCTGGTCATCGACCAGCGCCACCCGGATGGGACTCTCCGACATCATCACTCCTGTTCGGTTCCCGGTAGCAGCGGCAGGTCCGCCCGCATCCGCCAGCCACCTCCGGGACGGGGCCCGGCTTGCACAGTACCGCCGAACAATCCGGCGCGTTCCTTCACGCCCAACAACCCGGTGCCCTTACCGTCCGAGATCGCACCGGCACCGCGTCCGTCGTCGTCGACCTGAAGACGCAGAATGCCCGGGCGCCAGTGCACCCCGACAGTGATCGCGGCCTTGGGTCCGGCGTGCTTCAACGCGTTGGTCAGGCCCTCCTGGACGATCCGGTGCACGGCCAGTCCGAAACCGGGCGGCAGCGCTTGGGCCTCACCGGTGCGCACCAGCGACACCCTGGCGCCTGTGCCGCGTACCCCCGCGATCAGTTCGTCCAGGTTGTCCTGCAGCGGTTGTGGGGTGGTCAGGGGTTGCCCCTCGTCACCCTCGCGCAGCACCCCCAGAATTCGGCGGATGTCGGCCAGGGCGTCGCGTCCGATCTCGGAGATCGTGGTGAGCGCGCGCACGGCGGCGTCGGAGTCGTGAGCCGCGGCGTAGCGTCCGCCGTCGGCCTGGGCGATCACCACCGACAAGGAATGGGCGACCACATCGTGCATCTCCCGAGCGATTCGGGCGCGTTCCTCGGTGACAGCGATCTCCGCCTCCCGGCTGCGGCTGACCGCTTCGAGGCGGGCCTTTTCATTGACGGCCCGGAGTCTCTCCTCCCGCGCCCGGCGCATCATCGCCAGCGCCCACACCGCCACCACCGCACCGATGCCGGGCACCAGCGGGTACAGCCCACCGATCAGGCCATCGACCTGGGAAGTGATCACCAGCAGGAAGATGCCGAACAGGGCTCCCAACAGCGCCGGGATGGTCGCAAATCGGGGTCCGTGCACGGTGACCGAGTAGAGCGCCAGCAACACCAGAGCGTTGGCGATCGCGACCCCGTAAGGGCCGGCGACCATCAGGTTCAGCAGCGCGATGCCGTAGATGCCGATCGCCGACAGCAGCGGACGCACCCGGCGCAGCGCGAGCAACCCACAGATGCCCAGGGTCGGCAGCAGGTAGTTGATCACCCCGGTCAACGAATTGGACCAGTACCCGTGTCCGCCGAGCACCAGAAAGAGCGCCAGGGCGGCGGCAATCACGCTGTCGAGCAGCAACGGCACCTGCCACCAACGCCGCGCCGCCGTGTTCTCCATGCCGCCCAGCCTAGGCGGGGTGCCGCGGGTTGACGTCAGCCCGGGGACGTGATTCAGGGTCAGCCCGGGGTCGTAGTGGTCCCCGTGGAGGAACACCCGATCCCGCACCCGGTCGTGGGTGCGACACTGAGCCCATGACTTCGTCCGGCAGCCCCCACCCCGGACGCCTCGATCTGATTCCTGACGATCTGCGCACCCGGATGACCGGCCGTCCCGCCGACGATGGCATAGCCGGCGACAAATGGCTGGCCACCCTGCCGCGACTGCTGTCCGAACTGCTCGAGGACTGGCAACTCACGGTGGACGGCCCCTCGCGCTCGGGGCACACCGCGGTGGTGGTGCCGGTGCGCCGGGACGACGAGCCGCTCGTCCTGAAGGTGGTGTGGCCCCATGTCGAGGGCCGGGCCGAACACGTCGCCCTGCAACGGTGGGGAGGCGGGGCCGCGGTGCGACTGGTGCGTGCCGACCCGTCCCGCGGGGCACTGCTGTTGGAACGACTGGACGCCGATCGCGATCTCACCGAGGTGTGGATCGATGAAGCCTGCGAGGTGATCGGCGGACTTTTGGGTGAACTGCACCGCGATGTCGGCCCGGAGATTCCGCGGCTCACCGACTGGCTGGACGAACGACTCGCGGCCCTGTCGTCGGCGCGCCTGCCGCGGCGGGTGATCGAGCGGGCGCACGGTCTGTACCGCGAGCTGGCCCCCTCGTCCGGCAGCAGCCTGCTGCACACCGACCTGCATTTCGAGAACGTGCTGTGGCGCGAGCACGATCAGCGCTGGGTGGCGATCGATCCGCAACCCCTGGCCGGTGCGCCCGGATTCGAACTGCATCCACTGTTGCGCAACCGCATCGATGAACTCGGTACCGGAGCGGGGTTTCGATGGTCGGTGCGCCGTCGCATCGAGGTGGTCTGTGAGGCGGCCGGCATCGATGAGGAAGTTGCCAAGGGTTGGACGATGATCCACGCCGCAGTTAAGGCGATGTGGGCCACCGAGGTCGCGGGCTCGGGAGCCAAGGACACCGTCACCTTCAACCTGACCCTGCAGAAGGCCTTGGAGGACTAGATGGGCGGCGGCGAGCTTCGTCCGCGCCGGGTCTGGGCGCTGTACTTCGGCGGCTTCATGGGCCCCTTCGGTGCCGCGATGGTGAACACGATGCTGCCCGAACTGGCCACCGGGCTGGGCGTCAGCCTCTCGACCGCCACCTGGGCGATCACCAGCTACATGATCCCGTTCTCGCTCGGCCTGCTGGTCTCGGGCACCCTGGCCGCACGCTACGGCCAATCCCGGACGGTGCGGCTGGCCTTCCTGCTCTATGCGGTCTCGTCGGTGGCCTGTGTACTGACCACCGACCCCACCCTGTTCTTCCTGGCTCGCGGGCTGCAGGGCCTGGCAAATGCGTTCACCACTCCGGTGCTGATCGCGATGATCGCCCGCACCGTGCCCTCGGAACGACTGGGTCGGGCGATGGGCCTCTACACCTCGGTGGCCGCCGCCGGACAGGCCTTCGCACCACTGGTCGGTGGCCTGGCCGCCGGCTGGGACTACCGGGCGGCCTTCGCGGTGACCGCCCTGGTCGGCTTGGCGCTGGCGCTGCTGGTGCCGAGCATGCCGATGGGACCTCGGGTGAGCGGTGGGCAGTGGCGGGCCCTGGCGAACCTGCGGTTGTTGCAATCGGCCCTGTTCGCCCTGGGCTTTCAGGGGGCGGTGTCGGGTGTGATGGTGCTCGGGGCGATGATCGCCTCCGACCGCTTCGGCCTCTCCCCCGGCCTGCGCGGGCTGGTGGTGGCGAGCTTCGGGGTGGCCGGCCTGATCGCCGGCCCCGCGATCGGATCACTGGCCGACCGGATCGGGATTCCGCGCACGGGCTTCCTGGGCGCCCTCGGCCTGGGGGTGGCGTTCATCGCCACCGGCTGGGTGCCGTGGATGTGGGGTCTGGTGGCCCTGGTGTTCATCACCGGGCTTGCCGGTACCGCGGCCCGGATCGGGTCGAATGCGATCGCCCTGCGCAGCACCCCGGTGAACCCGGGCGGGGCGACCTCGGTCACCATGTCGGCCCAGTTCGTCGGCACAGCCCTGGCACCGGTGGTGCTGTTGCCGTTGTACGTGATCACCCCGTGGGTGGCGACTCTGGTCGGCGGCGGATTGGCGCTCTTCTCGGCGGTCGTGATCGCGGTGGCGCCGCCCAGGTTCAACCGGCGCTGAGGTTCGGTCGACACCCGCACTCGACCGGCGCTGACTCAGGCGACGACTTCGGCGTACTCCGGGTGCTTGGCGAGGTAGGCCTGCACGAAGGGACACCGCGGCACCACCTTCCGGCCGTTGGCCCGGGCGTCCTGAAGGGCGGCTTCGACGATCGAGCTGCCCAGCCCCTGACCCTTGTATTCCTCGGACATGAAGGTGGTGTGCATCACCACCAGGTCACCGGACAGTTCGTAATCGAGGTATCCGGCCTGCACCCCGTTGATCAACAACTCGTACTGGGTCGCACCGTGGTTGTGCACCAGGCGCCGCTTCTGTTCGTTCACATCAGCCTCCGAGCTGTCGGGTGCCACCCAGGATATCGCGGGGCCCGGATGAAACCGCACCCAGGAGAGCCGGATTTCGCCCGTACGCGACACCTGACCGCCGTCTGGGTGCGTTTTCATCCATCACGCCGGACAACCGGCGGTCGCAACATGCCAAGAAGCTGCTTCACCATCAGCTCGGAGAACGCCTCGAGGTCGTATTCGGCCCGCTCGGGCCAGTTCGGGGAGGCCCACAAGGCCTCCCGCATGGTGCGGTGCATCACCTCGACCGGCAGGTCATCGCGCACCGTGCCGTCGGCGACCCCGCGGGCGAGAGCGTCCAACCAGTACCGACGCATCTCGGCCGACGACTCCTCCAGGCGCATCAGCAACTCGTGATCGCGCAGATAGCGCATATCGCGCTGGTACATCTGCGTGGCATCCGGCTGGGCCTCGATCACCGCCAACGTGGCCCGGATCAGGCGCTCGATGGTCTCCAGCGCAGACACGTCTTCACCCTCGGCCACCGCCGTCGCCATCCGTGCCGACGTCTCCTCGATCAGTCGGTCCAGGATGATCGCGACCAGCCCTTCCTTGCTGCGGAAGTGGTGGTAGAGGCTGCCGGCGTGCATCTGTGCGGCTTCGCCCAGGTCACGCATGGAGGTGCCGGGAATGCCGTTTCGGGCGAACAAGGCGGCGGCCAGGTCGATCACTTCTTCGCGCCGGTCCGGAGTTGGAGTCACTCGACCACCCCTCTATTGACAACCTTCCGGACCCCATTGTTACTGTTGACCCAACGTTTGTTCAAGTAGGTCGGCGTGGTGTTGCCCCGCCGCCACACAGGAGATTCGCGTGACAACTGAGTTGAACTTCGAGCCCTTCCTCGGTGAGGTGGCCGAACCTCCCCGCGTGTCGCGGTATGCCGTGAACGAGGCGATGATCCGCAACTGGGTGGAGGCCCACGAGGACGAGAACCCGGTCTATGTCGACCGGGAAACGGCTCGGGCCACCGGTCGCACCGACATCATCTGCCCGCCGGCGATGATCTCGACCTGGGTGATGGCCGGCCTGCGTCGGTTCCGCGAGATCCACCGCAAACGCGAGGCCGGTGAGGTCGAGGACTTCGCCTACTCCCGGCTGATGGCCGTGCTGGACGAGGCCGGGTACACCTCGGTGGTGGCCACCAATGTCGATCAGGAGTACGTGCGCGAACTCCACCCCGGCGACGAGGTCACCTGCCACTTCACGATCGAGTCGGTGGTCGGCCCGAAGACCACCGGCCTGGGCGAGGGCTACTTCATCACCCTCGACAAACGGTACGTCGACCAGCACGGCGAACCCTTGGTCAACGAGAAATTCCGCATCCTGCGATTCCGCCCCGGGAGCAACCAATGAGCACAACCGAGCGCCCCACCTCGGTGCCGAACCTGATCATCACCGAGGACAACAAGTTCTTCTTCGACGGCGCCAAGGAGGGCAGGCTGCTGATCCAGCGGTGCACCGACTGCGACACCCTGCGTCACCCACCCGGCCCGGCCTGTCCGGTCTGTCGTTCCTTCGAGTGGGACACCGTGGAGTCGAGCCGCCGCGGCACCCTCCATGCCTGGACGGTGGTGCACCACCCGCAGGACCCCGCCTTCGACTACCCGCTGGCGGTCGGCCTGCTCGATCTGGACGAGGGCACCCGGCTGGTGGCCGATATCGCCGGCATCCCCCACGACGAACTGGAAATCGGCCTGCGCCTCGAAGTGACCTTCACCGAGCACGCCCACGGCGAGATCCTCCCCCAGCTGCGACGTCCCCAGGAGGCATGATGAGCGGCATTCCCGAACACCGGGTCGGCACCGAACTGCCACCCCTCGACGTCCCCTTGGACCGCACCACGATCGCGGCCACCGCGATCGCCTCCCAGGACTTCGAGGACGTACACCACGACCCGTCCAAGGCCCAACAGCGCGGCACCCCCGACATCTTCATGTCGATCAACGCCACCAACGGATTCCTGAACCGCTACGTCACCGACTGGGCGGGCCCGCATGCCCGCATCCTGCGCACCGGTCTGCGGCTGGGCGTGCCGGCCTTTCCCGGCGATGTGCTGCGGTTCACCGGTGAGGTCACCGACATCGCCGACGGCCGCACCACCCTGAAAATCAAGGGCGCCAACGAACGCGGCGTACACGTATCGGCCGAAATGGTGCTCACCTGCAGCGAAGGAGCACAGCGATGAGTTTCTCGGGCAAAGCAGCCATCGCCGGTATCGGCGCCACCGAGTTCTCCAAGAATTCCGGACGCAGCGAGTGGCGACTGGCCTGTGAGTCGGTGCTCGCCGCACTGGCCGACGCCCAGATCGGCGTCGAGGAGGTGGACGGTTTCGCGCTGTTCACCATGGAGACCAACCCCGAGATCGCCGTCGCCCGCGCCCTCGGCATTCCGGAGCTGAAGTTCTTCTCCCGCATTCCGCACGGCGGCGGTGGCGCTTGCGCCCCGGTGCAACAGGCCGCGATGGCGGTGGCCACTGGGGTGGCCGAGGTGGTCGTGGTCTATCGCGCCTTCAACGAGCGCTCCGGACACCGCTTCGGGGCCGGCCCTCCCCCGTTCGCCTATGCGCACAACACCGATCAGGAGTACCGCAACTGGATCAACCCCTACGGGCTGCTCACCCCGGCTTCCCAGGAGGCCTTCCTGGCCCGCCGGTACATGCACGAGTACGGGGTGACCAGCGCCGATTTCGGGGCGGTGAGTGTGTTGTCGCGCAAGCACGCCGCGGTGAACCCGCACGCCTGGTTTTACGAGCGTCCGATCACCATCGAGGATCATCAGAACTCCCGGATGATCGCCGACCCACTGCGCCTGTTGGACTGCTGCCAGGAATCGGACGGCGGGGTCGCGATGGTGATCGTCAGCGCCGAACGAGCCCGCGACCTGCCCCACCCGCCGGTGCTGATCGCCGGTGCCGCCCAGGGCGTCGGCCCGCAGCAGATCTCGATGTCGAGCTACTACCGCGACGACATCGACGCGATGCCGGAGGTCGAACTGGTCGCCCAGCAACTGTGGCAGCAGGCCGGGGTCGGCCCGGACGGTATGGATGCGGCAATCCTGTACGACGCCTTCACCCCGATGGTGTTGTTGCAGTTGGAGGAGTACGGCTTCTGCGGCCGTGGTGAGGCGAAGGACTTCATTGCCGACGGCAACCTCGAGGTGGACGGGCGGTTGCCGCTGAACACCCATGGCGGCCAACTCGGCGAGGCCTACATCCACGGCGTGAACGGCATCGCCGAAGGCGTCCGGCTGTTGCGCGGCACCTCGGTGAACCAACCGGTCAAGACTCTCGACCATGTGCTGGTCACCGGAGGATCACCGGTGCCGCACAGCGCGATCGTGCTGCGGGCCGACCGGTGATCGCCACCGAACGGCTCCCGGTCATCGTCGACGCGGTTCGCACCCCCTTCGGACGGCGCAATGGCTGGCTGTCGGGCGTCCATGCCGCCGAGCTGCTGGGGCTGGCCCAACGTGGCGTGCTGGCCCGCAACAACCTCGACCCCGAATTGGTCGAGCAGGTGATCGGTGGTTGCGTCACCCCGGTCGGTGAACAGTACGGCCATGTCACCCGCACTGCTTGGCTGCACGCCGGCCTGCCCCCCGCCACCGGTGCCACCACGATCGATGCACAATGCGGCACCGCCGCCCAGTCGGTGTTGTTGGTGGCCGGACAGGTTGCCCTGGGAACCTTGGACGTCGGCCTGGCCTGCGGGGTCGAGTTGATGTCGCGGGTACCGCTGACCCCGAAACAGGGCAAGGGGCTGCGCACACCGCGTCCCGAGTCGTGGTCGTTGAACACCCCCGACCAGTACGAGGCCGCCGACCGGATTGCCCGACTGCGCGGCTTCAGTCGCAGCGATCTGGACGCTTTCGGCCTGCGCTCCCAACAACTGGCCCACCGGGCCTGGGACGAGCACCGTTTCGATCGCCACATCCTGCCGGTCGAGGTGCCCGCGGCCGAGGAGCAGCCGAACCCGGTGGCCCGGGATCAGGGCCTGCGCGAGACCAGCCTCGAGGCGTTGGCCGGGCTGCGTCCGGTCAAGGACGGCGGCCTGCACACCGCCGGAACCTCCTCACAGGTCTCCGACGGGGCGAGCGCCGCACTGGTGATGTCCCAGGCGCGCGCCGATGAACTCGGCCTCACCGCGAAGGCCCGGCTGCGGGCCCAGTGCGTGATCGGCGGCGATCTGGAGTACATGCTGGACGGTCCGGTGCGTGGTGCGGAGATCCTGCTCGAGCGGCTGGGGATGACCATCGACGACATCGATCTGTTCGAGGTCAACGAGGCCTTCGCCTCGGTGCCGATGTCCTTCCGGCAGGTGCACGAGGTGCCCGACGAGAAGCTGAATCCCAACGGCGGCGCGATCGCCCTGGGCCACCCGGCCGGGGCCACCGGCATCCGGTTGATCGCGGCAGCCATCGACGAATTGGTGCGCCGTGACGGCCGGTTCGCGATGATCGCGATCTGCGCCGCGGCCGCCACCACCTGTCTGGTGCTCGAACGTCTCTGACCACCCACGCAAAGGAATCTCCATGCACCCAGAACTGTCCGCCGAGGGCCGACAGTTGCGCCGCGAACTGCGCGACTATTTCGCCGCCCTGATCAACGACGACGACCGCGAAGCCCTGGCCGAGCAGACCGAGGGTGGCCCGGTGTTCGACCGGATCTGGCGGCAGATGGGCAGCGACGGGTGGCTCGGGCTGGGCTGGCCGGAACAGTACGGCGGCCGCGGGGAGGACCCCGAGGCGCTGTATGTCTTCTACGACGAGGCCCTGCGCGCCGGGGCACCCCTGTCGCTGGTCACCCTGAACACCGTTGCCCCCGCCCTGATGAAACACGGCACCCAGCAGCAGAAGGACGACTTTCTACCCGGCATCCTGGCCGGGGAGATCATCTTCGCGATCGGCTACACCGAACCCCGTGCCGGCACCGACCTGGCGGCTCTGCAGACCCGAGCCCGGGTCGAGGGTGACGAGTTGATGATCAACGGCAACAAGATCTTCACCAGCGCCGGCGTCTTCGCCGATTGGATCTGGCTGGCCGTGCGCAGCGACCCCGATTCCGAACGGCACCGGGGTATCTCGGTGGTGCTGGTACCGACCTCGTCCCCGGGCTTCTCGGTGACCGAAATCCACACCGTCGGTGGCATCAGCACCGCGGCGACCTATTACGAGGACGTCCGGGTGCCGCTGAACAATGTGGTGGGTGAACTCCACCAGGGCTGGCGGTTGATCACCGACCAGCTCAACCACGAGCGGGTGGCGTTGGCCGCCCGGGTGGGAATCGCCAACGAACTGTACGACGGGGTGCTGGCCTGGGCCCGGGAAACCCCCAGCGGGGACGGGGTGGTGTTCGACCAGCCGTGGGTGCGGCAGAAACTGGCCGAGGTCTACTCCCTGTTGAGCGCCACCGACCTGGTCAGTCTGCGATTGGTGGCCGATGTCGCCGCCAACACTCTGGGTGGGGCCGATTCGGCAGCGGCCAAGGTGGTCGGCACCGAAGCGGTGGTGCGGGCCTACGGCATGTTGCAGGAGGTGCTCGGCGCGTCCGGCCTGTTGCGGCCGAACTCCCCCGGCGCGGTGCTCGAGGGCCGGGTCGAGGCCTTGGCCCGGCGCGCCCAGAACAACACTTTCGGCGGCGGCTCGAACGAAGTGATGCGCGAGTTCGTCGCCGCCCAAGCCCTCGGCATGACCTTGGCCTCGCGCCGCCGGAAGGAGAAGTGAGATGGACTTCAAGCTGGACGAGGAGCTCCACGAACTGCGGTCGCTGGCTGCCGAGATCTTCACCGACCGGGCCGGGGTCGACCGGGTCACCGAGGTCGAACGGACCCACGGTGGTTTCGACGCCGACCTGTGGCAAACCCTGGCCGAGGCCGGAATGGTGGGAATCGGGGTACCGGAAGAACACGACGGTTCGGGTTTCGGCATGCTCGGCCTGGTCACTCTGCTGGAACAGCAGGGTCGCCGGGTCGCCCCGGTGCCGCTGTGGGCGGTGAGCACGCTGGCCGCCCAACCGATCGCCGGCTTCGGCACCGACGAGCAGCAGGCCCGGTGGCTGCCCGGCCTGTTGGACGGGTCGCTGCTGGTCACCGGCGCCTTCGAATCCGCCCCCGGCACTCTCGCCGCAGTGCGTGCCGAGCCGGCCGGTTCCGGATGGAGGTTCACCGGTGAGGCGCTCGGGGTGCCGGCTCTGTCCGTCGCCGATGCGGTCGTCGTGCCTGCGGTCACCGACGACGGCCGGGTGCTGGTGGCGATTCTGCCGACCGACCGCGATGGGGTGCGCTGCACCGGCACCGAGGTCACCGGCTGGGGTTCGTCCGGCATCCTCAAGTTGGCCGAGGCCACGGTCGACGAGGCCGACCTGTTGGTCGGTGATGGAGCCGAGATTCGGAACTGGATTCTGCGGCGGGCCCGGGTGGCCCTGGCCGGGGTGCAGGTCGGGGTGTGCGCCGAGGCCTTGGCGCAGACGGCCGAGTACACCTCGATGCGGGAACAGTTCGGTCGTCCGCTGAGCACCAATCAGGCGGTCGCGCTGCGCGCCGCCGACGGATACCTGGATACCGAGAACACCCGGCTCACCACCTGGCGGGCGGCGTGGTTACTGGATCAGGGCCGCGAGGCCGAGGCGGAGTCGGCAGCCCTGGTGGCGAAGCTGTGGGCCTCGGAGGCCGGGCTCCGGGTGGTGCACACCACCCAGCATCTGCACGGCGGGATCGGTGCCGACATCGACTACCCGATTCACCGCTACTTCCTGTGGGGACGGCAGGTGGCTTTCACCCTGGGCAGTGCTGCGGCCACTGCCTCCGCTCTCGGAGATGTGCTGCCGGAGGCCCCGCCGATCGGTGCACCGGCCTGAATGGCTGAAAACGCACCCGAAAGGGCGCGATCGGGGCCGGACGCGCCGGATGATCGCCGTAGGGGTGCGTTTTCATCCACCGGCGTCATGCCCCGGGTGGAAAGTGGGGTGAATCAGCCCAGGATGAGCGACATGGCCTCGGCGCGGGTGGCCGGGGTCCGCAAGGCCCCGCGTACCGCAGAGGTGACGGTGCGGGCACCGGGTTTGCGCACGCCGCGCATGGTCATGCACAGGTGTTCGCAGTCGATCACCACGATCACGCCCTGGGGGTCGAGATGTTCGACCAGGGCGTCGGCGATCTGGCTGGTAAGGCGCTCCTGTACCTGCAGCCGCCGGGAGTAGGCATCGACCAGGCGGGCGATCTTCGACAGACCGACCACACCCTTCTTGCCGGGGATGTAACCGACATGGGCGACGCCGGTGAAGGGCACCATGTGGTGTTCGCAGGAACTCCACACCTCGATGTCCTTGACCAGCACCAACTCCTCGTGGTCGACATCGAAGGTGGTCGACAGGATCTCGGCCGGGTCGTGGTTCATGCCGGCGAAGATCTCGGCATAGCTGCGGGCGACCCGGGCGGGGGTGTCGACGAGTCCGTCGCGATCGGGGTCCTCACCGATCGCCAACAGGATCTCGCGGACGGCGGCCGCCACCCGTTCCTGGTCCACCCCGATCGGAGTGAGCGGACCGTCGACGTCGATGATGTCGTCCTCGGCCGCTCTGCGGGCCTCATCGGCGGCCCTGCGGGCCTTGCGTCGTGCCGGCATGGCCGAATCCTACTGGGTCGGTCCGGCGCCGGGACCCGGCGTCGGCGGGGCTTCGGGGCCTCCGGGCGGCGGCGGGCCGGGCAACACCGGCGGCGCACCGGCACCGGGTTCGGGCTGCGGACCGGGCAGTGGCACACCGCCCTGTCCGGGTGGCAACGGGGCACCACCGGGCGGGTTGCCGATCTGGGAGTCGTCGGCCGGCGGGGGCGGGGTGACCGGCGGCAGGTCCGACGGTACCCGCGACTCCGAGCCGGTCCAGGCCGGACGCTTCTCGCGGCGGATCAGCGGCTTGAAGACCTCTTCGACCTGGGCCCGGTCGAGGGTTTCCTTCTCGAACAGCTTGGTCACCAGGTCGTCGAGCACCGCGCGGTTCTCGTTCAGGATGTCGAAGGCTTCCTGGTGGGCGTTGTGGATGATCGCGGCGACCTCCTGGTCGACCACGGCGGCGACGTCCTCGGAGTAGTCACGTTGCGACCCCAGGTCGCGACCCAGGAAGGGTTCGGAGTTGTCGTCGCCCAGCTTGATCGCACCGAGGCGTTCGGTCATGCCGTACTGGGTGACCATCGCCCGGGCCACCTTGGTGGCCTTCTCGATGTCGTTGCTGGCACCGGTGGTGGGGTCGTGGAAGACCAGTTCCTCCGCGGCCCGGCCACCCATCATGTAGGCGATCTGGTCGAGCAACTCACCACGGGTCTGGGAGTACTTGTCCTGTTCCGGCAGCACCATCGTGTACCCCAGGGCCCGGCCGCGCGGCAGGATGGTGACCTTCTGTACCGGGTCGGTGCCGGGCAGGGCCGCCGCCACCAGGGCATGCCCACCTTCGTGATAGGCGGTGATCAGCCGTTCCTTCTCGTTCATCAACCGCGACCGCTTCTGCGGGCCGGCGATCACCCGGTCGATGGCCTCGTCGAGAAACTCGTTGGTGATCTGGCGGGCATTCTGCCGGGCGGTGAGCAGGGCGGCCTCGTTCAGCACATTGGCCAGGTCGGCACCGGTGAATCCGGGGGTGCGGCGGGCCACCCCACGCAGGTCGACATCGGGCGACAGCGGTTTGCCGTGGCCGTGCACCTGCAGGATCTTCTCCCGGCCGTCCAGATCGGGGGCCTCGACCGCGATCTGTCGGTCGAAACGGCCCGGACGCAGCAGGGCGGGGTCGAGCACATCGGGACGGTTGGTCGCCGCGATCAGGATCACCCCGCCGCGCACGTCGAAGCCGTCCATCTCGACCAGCAACTGGTTCAGGGTCTGTTCGCGCTCGTCGTGGCCGCCGCCCATCCCGGCGCCACGGTGCCGGCCGACGGCGTCGATCTCGTCGATGAACACGATCGCCGGAGCGTTCTCCTTGGCCTGGTCGAACAGGTCACGCACCCGGGAGGCACCGACACCGACGAACATCTCGACGAAGTCCGAGCCCGAGATCGAGTAGAACGGCACCCCGGCCTCACCGGCCACCGCCCGGGCCAGCAGGGTCTTACCGGTACCGGGCGGGCCGTACAGCAGCACACCCTTGGGAATCTTCGCCCCGACCGCCTGGAACTTCGCCGGTTCGGCCAGGAATTCCTTGATCTCGTGCAGTTCCTCGATCGCCTCATCCACCCCGGCGACATCGGTGAAGGTCGTCTTCGGGGTGTCCTTGGAGTGGATCTTGGCCTTCGATTTACCGAACTGCATCACCCGCGAACCGCCGCCCTGCATCGAGTTCAGCAGGAAGAAGAAGATCACGATGATGATGATGAACGGCAACAGCGTGCCCAGCAGCGATACCAGCAGGGAGGGCTGGGGGTTCTCGCCCTTCCAGGTCTCCAGGGTGCCGTCCGAGACACGTTCGTTCAGCCGCTCGACCAGGGCATCGGACTGCCGGCCGACCCAGTAGGCCTTGTAGCGGGTTTTGCCGTCGGCCATCGTCACCAGGATCTGCTGTTCGCGGTCTTTCATGACCACTTCCTGCAGTTTCTCGTCACCGTTGATGATCTGGACGACCTTGGAGGTCGGTTCGTCGCGGTAACCACTGGAGGAGTTGGCGAACTGCAGGGCGAAAATCAGCACCAGCAAGGCCAGGATGATCCATACGAAGGGACCCCGGATGATGCGCTGCACGTTGTTGGACCTGTCTCGAGGCGAAGTCTGAGCAGGTTGACCTTACCGCCGCACACCAATTAAGCGGAAAACCTCGCGGCAACGTCCGTCAGTCGGTCAGGAGTAGATCTCCGGGGTCAGGGTGCCGACACAGCGCAGATTGCGGTACTTGCCGGAGTAGTCCAGGCCGTAGCCGACCACGAATTCGTTGGGGATGTCGAAGCCCACCCACTTGACGTTGACGTCGTTGCGCGCGGCCTCGGGTTTGCGGAACATCGTCATGATTTCCAGGCTGGCCGGTTCGCGCGAGGCGAGGTTCGACAACAGGTACGACAGGGTCAGCCCGGTGTCGATGATGTCCTCGACCACCAGCACGTGGCGTCCGGAGATGTCGGTGTTGAGGTCCTTGAGAATGCGCACCACGCCCGAGGACTGGGTGCCCGATCCGTAGGACGAGATCGCCATCCAGTCCATATCGCAGTGGATGGTCAGCTCCCGCGACAGGTCGGCCATCACCATCACCGCACCGGTCAGCACCCCCACCAGGAGGGGCTCCTTGTCGCGGTACTCCTCGTCGATCTCGGCGGCGATCTCGCTGACCCGTTTCGCGATCTCGGCCTCGCTGATCAGCACATGGGTCAGATCCTGACTGATGTGTTCATGGTCCACGTGCTCAGCCTGCCACAGCATTCAATCGGCCCGCACGGCGCACCACCCGCATTCCCGGCACGTCGACACCCTGTTGCCCGCGCCAGTCGGTGAGCAGTTGATCGACGGCCAGGACGTGCCGGTGGGCCAGGTCACGGGCCCCGCTGGTGCGCATCCAACGCAACAGCACCCGGTGCCTGATCGCCGCGGGACGGGTGATGAGTTCGGCGACGTCGAGTTCACCCTCGCCGGTGCGGAGTTCTTCGAGGGCCTCGGCGGCCAGTTCGTCGAGCAGATCGGCGTCGACGGCGGCCTGTTCGGCGGTGCGGGCAAGGGCTTCGACGATGCCGGGGCCCAGTTCGGTGGCCAGCACCGGCAGCACCCGCTCGCGCACCCGCACCCGGGTGTAGGAGGAGTCGGCATTGTGCGGGTCGTGCCAGGGCCGCAGCCCGAGTTCGGCACAGGCGGCCACGGTTTGTCGGCGGCGGATGCCCAAAAGCGGGCGGCGGAAGCGTCCGCGTTGGGCCGGCATCCCGGCCAGTGAGCGGGTGCCGGAGCCGCGGGCCAGCCCGAGCAGGACGGTTTCGGCCTGGTCGTCCATCGTGTGGCCGAGCAGCACAACCGCGTCCAGCTCTTCGGCGGCCTCCGACAGGGCGTTGTAGCGGGCCTCGCGGGCGGCGGCCTCGGGGCCGGTGCCGCGATCGGTCACGGTGACCCGCACCCGGCGCACGTGCTGGTAGCCGAGTCGTCGCAGTTGGGATTCCACACCGGCGGCGACCTCGGCCGATCCGTCCTGCAGGCCGTGATCGATCACGATGGCGTGGGTGGCCAGGCCGGTGTGGCTAGCGGCGAGGTGAGCTGCGGCGGCCAGGGCGAGGGAGTCGGCGCCCCCGGAGCAGGCCACCAGCAGGTTGGTCGCCGAGTCGGGGTCGACCGCGGTGACCGCCTGCATGATCTGAAGGGTTTGTGGCCCCATCGCCCTTCGGGCCACCTCAGGCGGCCCTGCCGTCGATCCGATCGAGCCACCGGCTCGGCTGCTGGATCTCGTCCATCGTGGGCAGGGCGGCGGGTTCGCCGAAGGCGGTGTTCAGCCCGTCCACCCCGATGCGGGCGATCACCCGGCGGCAGAAGGCTGCCCCGTCCTGGTACTGGCGCAGTTTGGCGTCCAGACCCAGGACGCGGCGGATCAGCCGGTCGATCAGGCCGCGGTCGGCGGTGCGCCGCTGGTCGAAGCTGCGCCGGATTCTGGGCAGGGTGGGCACCACCGCGGTGCCGACCCGATCCATCATCACGTCGGCGTGCCCTTCCAACAGCGACATCAGGGCGGTCACTTCGTCGAACAGTTCCCGCTGTTCGGGGTCGATCAGGGTGTTGATCAACGAGCCGTCCCGTTCACGGGCGGCCCGGGCCATGCCTTCGACCGCGGACAGCCCGCCGAAGCCGTCCAGCAGGGCGTTCACCCGCACCCGCAGGTGGTCGACCAGCCAGGGGGCGTGGGTGAACTGCACCCGGTGGGTTTCCTCGTGCAGGCACACCCACAGGGCGAAGTCGTCGGCGTCCAGGCGCAGTTCGCGTTGCACCTTCAACACATTCGGGGCGACCAACAGCAGCCGTCCGTGCGGTGGGTGGAAGGGGTCGAACTGGCCCAGGATCCGGGGTGCCAGGAAGGCCAGGGCGGCGCCGGTTTCGACACCGCCGGCCTTGGCCATGATCGGGCCGCCGGTGAGGTGTCCGATCAGCATCTGCATGGTGTCGACGTTGGCCCGGATCCAGGACGGACGGTCGATCACCAGGGTGGGTGACAGGCCGATCGGGGCATCCAGTTGGGTGACCTCGCGGACGTGCTGCTCGGCCGTGCGGGCCGAGGTGCGGAGCCGTTCCACCACCCGGGCAACTTCGTCGGGGGTGGCCTTCGGCCCGGCCGGTACGAGACGGGTTCCGGTCGCGATCGCCAGATCCCAGTCCACCATTGCGGTCATGGTGGCGAGCCTACCCGGCCGGGACGACTCAGTGCCCGGACATCTTCGGCGCCACTGCCTTCAGGCGCAGCGACACCAACAGTGCCACCCCCAGCACCACCACCGACGACCAGACCGCGATCGAGCTGGCGTGGGCGAACTCGTCCGGGGCCACCTGCTGCACCACGTGGGTGCCGAGCACGGTCGACAGCACCGTGCCGCCGAGGGCCGCGCCGAGAGCGGCACCGATCTGCCGGACGGTGGATTGCACCGCCGAACCGGTACCCGATTCGGCCACCGGCACCTCACCCAGCACCACCGAGGTGACCTGGGCCGAGGCGAGTCCGACACCGACGCCGTAGACCGTCATGGTGGCCGCGACCCAGCCCGAACCGAGTTGGGCGCCGAGCAGCAGCGCCGTCCCGGCCGTGCCGATCACCTCGAGTGCCAACCCGAGCACGACCACTCGGGCCGGCCCGAGTGCGGCCGACAGATGCCGCGCCGACCCGCCGGCGATGAAGGCGCCGACGGCCATCGCGACCAGCACCAGACCGGCCCCGAGAGTGTCCAGGCCCAGAACGATCACCAGGTACAGGGGCAGCACGAAGATCAGGGAGAACTCACCCACGGCAACCAGCCCGGCGGTCAGGTTGCCCCAGGCGAAAGTCGGAATCGAGAACAGTGCGGTATCGAGTACGCCGGTGCGCGCGTTCTTCGTGCGGTGGTGCTCATAGGCGATGAAGGCGGCGATGAAGATCACCCCGAGAGCCAGGGCGACCGGGGCCGGGGAGACCGGCGCGTCCAACCCCCATTCCCAGGAGCCGATCGCCAGCACGCCTTCGGGTTTCCACCAACCGAGGTTGGCACCCTCGATCAGCCCGAAGACGAAGGAGCCGAAACCGATCGCGGCCAGCACCGGGCCGATCATGTCGCGGCCACCGGGGGTTCCGGTTGTTTCGGGGACGATCGCCAGGGCGGCAATGATCAGCACCACGCCGAGCGGGATGTTGATCAGGAAGATCCAGTGCCAGGTCGCGTAGGTGGTCAGCAGGCCGCCGAACAGCGGGCCGAGGGCGGCCGCACCGGCCATCACCGCACCCCAGATACCGAACGCGATCGCGCGGTCCTTGCCGCGGAAGGTGGCGTTCACTGTCGAGAGGGTGGACGGCAGGATCATCGCCCCGCCCAATCCCTGGACGGCCCGGGCCGCGATCAACGGCGAGGTGCCGGACGAGATCGCGGCCAACAGGCTGCCGACCACGAAGATGCCCATGCCGATCATCAGCATCTTGCGTCGTCCGAAGCGGTCACCGAGTCGTCCCGCGGTCATCAGCAGGGCCGCGAAGACCACCGAGTAGAGGCTGTTCACCCATTCGGCGCCGGTCAACGACATCTTCAGGTCGGCGATGATCACCGGCAGCGCGACACCCACGATGGTGCCGTCCAGCACGATCAGGCCCAAGGAGACGGCCAGCACGACCAGCGCGAGCCAACGCTTCCGCCCGCTTTCGGGGGCGGCGGATTCACCCTGTGTGTTCACACCTCCAGAATAGTTACCGACGCAGCGTCGTCAAAGTTTGGCGAGTGTTACCGCCACCACACTTCACCGGTTTTTTTGCCGGCCGCGGACGCAATCAGCCGCAGCCGCAGGAGGCCATCGCCGCCGAGGCCTTCTCCAGCCAGGTGCGCGCGGCGTACTCGTCCTTGGCACCGATGCTGACCATCGCGAAGCCGATCAGCGAGCCGTCGGCGCTGCGGACGTAGCCGGCCAGCGAGTGCACCTGGCGCAGGGTGCCGGTCTTGGCCCGCACCTGCCCGCGTCCGGCGGTGGTGCCGTCGACCACGTAACGCAGCCGCAGCGACCCGTCCACCCCACCAACCGGCATCCCGGTCATCACCGGCCGGTAGCGGGGTTCGTCGGTGGTCACCAGACGCATCAGGATGGCCAGCGCGTCGGTGGTGATTCGGGTGTCGCGGGACAGGCCCGAACCGTCGTGCACCACCATCGACCCCGACCAGGCCCCCAGTTCGGTCATGGTTTCGGCGATCGCGGCCCGGCCACCCTCGAAACTCCCGGGCTTGCCCCGGGCGATCGCGGTGTGGCGCATCAAGATCTCGGCGGCGTCGTTGTCACTGACCCGCATCAGGTGTTCGACGATCTCGCCCAGCGGCAGGGATTCGAGGGTCGCCACCTCGTCGGAACCATCGGGTGCCGCACCCCGGGCCGGGGCGCCGCTGACGGTGATGCCGTGGGCCTTCAACCGTTGGACGAAGACGGCCGCGGCGGTCGCCGACGGGTCGGCAACCCGCTCGCCGGGTGAACTGCCGTCGACTCGACCCTGGTTCACCGTCAGCGCCGAGACCGGGGTGACCTGATCGGCATAGTTCGAGGGCCAGGTGGGATTCCAGGCCGGCCCGGTGAACAGTGAATCGTCGTACTTCAGCCGGACGGTGGTGATGCCGCGGGCCTGGAGGGCCTTCGCGGTGCTCTCGGCCAGGGTGCCGATCGTGGGTGCGGGGTAACTGTCCTTCAGCGTGCCGGTGTTCAGGTAGGGGTCACCGCCGCCGACCAGCACGATGGTCGGTGGTTGTTGCGGTGCCGGTGTGGCCGGTGAGGCGGACGGGGATGGCGCCGCGGAAGGTGAGGGCGAGGCACTGTCCGGCGTGGTCGGCCCGGCCGGAGTCGGCTCCAACATCACCTTGGTGGTGAATCGGTGCTCGACTCCGTATTGCTGCAGGGCGGCCACCGAGGTGAGCACTTTCATCGTGGACGCGGGTGCGGCCGGGGCTCCCCCGTTCTCCGAATACAGCTTCGTGCCCGAGCCCAGGTCGACCACCGAGACGTGGAAGGTGCCGCCGATCTTGTCCCGTCCGATGCCGGCGATGGCCGCCCGCACCCTGGACGCATCGGGGGCGGCCGCGGTGGGCGCGACCGGGGCCACCGGGCTCTCGTCGAAACTCGGCGTGGGGGTACTGACCTCGGGTTCGGCGAAGCGGCTGGGGGCAACCGTGGTCTCCCCGGTGACCGGCACCCACAGCCCGGTGGCGTACAGGCCGCGTTCGACGGCCCGTCCGGCCACGCCCGAGATCATCAGCGCCACCACCGCCACGATCACGACAGCGACGATGAACGACTCGACCACTACCCGTCGACGTGTCACGCTCGTCCCATCTGTTCATCGCCGGCGGTTTCGGAGGCGGGACGCGGACACCAGCCCGTACCCCACCCCGGGGCGCGGTAGGCTGCCCCAAGACCGGTCGACCACATCATAGAGAGAGCCTCAGGTGACTGAAGACAACGCAGCACAGCGCACCTCCGCCAAGGTTCCCAGCGGGCTGGAGTTCTACGTAACCGTGGAAATCCCGAAGGGTACGAAGAACAAGTACGAGATGGACCACGAAACCGGTCGCATCATCCTCGACCGGACCCTGTTCACCGCCACCCAGTACCCGTCCGATTACGGGTTCATCGAAACCACCCTCGGGCAGGACGGCGACCCGCTGGACGCGATGGTGCTGGTTCCCGAGGCGACCTTCCCCGGCTGCCTGATCAAGTGCCGGGCGATCGGCATGTTCCGGATGAAGGACGAGGCCGGCGGTGACGACAAGGTGCTGTGCGTGCCGGTGGCCGACCACCGTCGCGACCACCTGCAGGATCTCACCGACATTCCGGAGTTCCAGTTGCTCGAGATCGAGCACTTCTTCACCGTCTACAAGGACCTCGAGCCCGGCAAGTCGGTCGAGGGCGCGACCTGGACCGGACGCGACGGTGCGGAGGAGGAAATCCGCGCTTCCATCGCTCGCGCCAAGGGCACCCATTACGAGGCCCTGCAGGTCAACCACTACTGACCACCCGATAGCGCTGTGCCCACCGGGGCAGACGAGGCGATCGGCCCATCGGGGCCGGTCGCCTCGCCGCGTTCGGGGGTCACTGTGCAGGGCCTGGCCCTGGTGGCCGTGGGCGCCGGGACGGGCGCAGTCGCCCGCTACGGAGTGGAACTGCTGTTTCCCGGTTGGCCGGCCCTGTGGCTGGTCAATTTGATCGGCTCGGCCCTGTTGGGAGTGCTGGTCGGCGCCACCGCCCGCTCGGCCGGTAAGGGTCGCCGGCTCAATCCGCTGCTCGGCACCGGGCTGTTGGGCGGTTTCACCACCTTCTCGACCGCTGCGGTGGCCGCGACGACCCCGGCCGGCTTCGCGTACCTGGTGGTGATGACTCTCGGCTGTGCCGTGTGCGCGGCGGCCGGTTGGTGGCTTGGAATGCGATCGCGATGAGCGTGCTGTGGGTTTTTCTGGGCGGCGCCCTGGGTGGGGTGCTGCGTTACCTGCTGGCGGTGTGGCTGCCGGCGCGTACCCCCGGGCGACTCTCCCCCGGACTCTTCGCGGCGAACCTGCTCGGTTCGTTGCTGCTGGGATCGGTGGCCGGGTTTGCGGTCGACGCCGGGTACCTACTTCTCGGGACGGGTCTGTGCGGCAGCCTGACCACGTTCTCGACCTTCGCGATCGAGTGCGTCCGGGCCTGGCGGGCCGGTCACCGGCTCGCTGCGGTGATTCAGGCCGCGGCGATGCTTGGTTCGGGCGTGGCCGCGGCGGCTGCCGGGCTGTGGCTCGGCGGTCTGCCGGGCTGACCCCCGTCCGAGCCGACCCGTCCGACGGCCGCACCCATTAGGCTGACCGGTTGTGCGGTATCTGATGTTGCTGAATCCCTCGGCCAACCGGGTCTACGGCGGGCAGGTCGCCTCCCTGGCCGAAGCCGAACTGCGGGTCTGCGCCCCCTGGGCGAGCGAGGTGGCCACCACCACCGTGGCCGGGGTCGACTACCTGGGCTTCACCACCGAGGCCGAGCCGAACCCCGACCAGGCCCGACTGTTGGCCGACCAGTCGGCCTTCCTGGCACTGTTCGAGATGCAGGACGAGAACCTGCTGCGTCCGGTCGAGGTGCACCCCACCGGCAAGCTGGACGACGACCTGGTCACCATCCCGAAGTACCAGGGCAAGACCAATGAGCAGTTCACCCGGCTGCTGCTGAACGTCACCCTGAGCCAGGTGCGTGGTGACAAACCCACCCCGTGGACAGTGCTCGACCCGATGGCCGGCCGCGGCACCACCTTGACCAGTGCCTGGTTGCTCGGGCACCACGGTGCCGGGGTGGAGGCCGATACCAAGGCGGTGGAGGCGATGGGCGCCTTCCTGCGCACCTGGTTGCGCCGCAAGCGCCTCAAGCATCGCGCCGAATCGAACCCGGTGCGCCGCGAGGGCAAGTCGTTGGGTCGCCGCTTCGACGCAACCGTCCAGCAGCCGGGCGGTCCGGAGTTGAGCCTGTCGGTGTTCACCGGTGACACCCGCCAATCAGCCGCGTTGTGGGGTAAACGACGCTTCGACGCGATCGTCACCGACGCCCCCTACGGCGTAGTGCACGGCTCGAAGGCCGACCACCGCCGCGACCGATCCCCCGCAGCCCTGCTCGGCGAGGCGATCGGGGTCTGGGCCGGGCAACTGCGGCCCGGTGGGGCGCTCGGGCTGTCGTGGAATACCCACGGTCTGGCTCGCGAGGACGTCTTGGGCCTGCTCACCGAGGCCGGGTTGACCCCGTGTGGTGACGGCGGCGAGAACGACCCGTGGCAACGTTTCGGGCACCGGGTCGATTCCTCGATCTTCCGCGACCTGGTCGTCGCCACCAAGAACTGAGAGGAACGCCGATGAGCAACCTGCTGGTCAGCCACGAGGGCAAGGTCGCGGTGCTGGAGCTCAACCAGCCGCCGGCCAACTTCTTCAACCACGAGTTGTTGACCGAGATCCATGACGCGATCGTCGAGGTGAGCAGCGATGACCGCTGCCGCGCGGTGTTGCTGTGTTCGGCCGGGAAACACTTCTGCGCGGGCGCCAACCTGAGTGAGGGCGGCCTCGGCGAAGAACTCGTCGATTGGGCCCGGACGCTGTATGCCACCGCGGTCACCCTGTTCGACCTCGAGTTACCGATCGTCGCCGCGGTGCAGGGCACGGCGGTAGGCGGTGGCCTGGGCCTGGCCTGTGTCGCCGACCTGCGGGTCGCCTCCCCGTCCACCCGCTTTCATGCGAACTTCGCCGGCCTGGGGTTCCATCAGGGCTTCGGGCTGTCGGTCACGCTGCCGCGGATCATCGGTGAGCAGGCCGCCACTGACATGTTGCTGACCGCTCGCCGGGTCACCGGTGAGGAGGCTCACCGTCTGGGCCTGGCCGATCGGCTGGTCGAGGACGGTCGGGTGCGCGAGGAGGGTCTGGCTTTGGCCGAGCAGATCGCTGCCCAGGCCCCGATCGCGGTGCGTTCGATGCGCAAGACTCTGCGCGGGGATCTGGCCGACCGGGTTCGTGCAGCGCTGCGTCATGAACTGGCCGAGCAGGCTCAGCATTGGTCGACCGCCGACTGCGAGGCCGGGATTGCGGCCAACCTGCGCCGGGAGACCCCCGAGTTCCACGGCCGCTGAGTCGCCTCTCGACCGCCGGTCTTCTCTGGAGTGGGCCGACCCACAACGGCACCCGGCCGCACTCCTTTCCCCCGCATGAGGTGCCCGCGCTCAGCACCGGCGACGAGCAATTCTGTGACCTTTTCGTGACCTCAAATGGTCCGCCGGATTCGTCTGTATGTTCGAAACTGTCAGTGGTGGTCCGTAGTGTTCTGTTCATGACCACCACCCCCGGTTTCCGTTCCGCCGCTGATGCCGCCGCGGCGTTGGATGATGCCCACCAGCAGATCGTGGCGGGCGAAATCCGCATCGGGTTGGCTGTCGCGGCGTTGTGTGATCTGCACCAAGTTGATGACCAGGCGTGGTTCGAGGGCATGGAACGTTGGGTCGACGGTGGTGCCGATGGGACTCCGAGGATCGGTGAGTTCGTCGCCGGCGAGATCGCGGGCTTGTTGGGGTGCAGTGTCGGCTCGGCGCTGGCCCGGATCCGCACGGTGATGAACCTGCGCCACCGCCACCCCACTCTCTGGGCCGGGTTTCTGGCGGGCCGGATGCGGTACTGGGAAGTCGAAAGAGTGTCCGATCAGGCCGTCGCCGCGGAGCTCGATGCCGCCGGATGTGCGCGGTTGGATCGGATGTGTGCGGTGGCGTTGCGGATGCAGCCGTGGGGCCGGGTGTGGCCCAAGATCCCGAAATGGATCATCAAAGCCGACCCGCAAAAGGCCCGGGAACGCGCCGCAGCTGCCGCCCGGGAACGGTATGTGCAGGTCAGTGGGATCGATGACGGCCAGGCCTGGGTACGTGGCCAGGTCGATGCGGCCGATGGGATCGCGTTCGACCAAGCCCTGGACTTGTTGGCTGACCTGGTCGAAGGCGAGACAAAGAATCACCGTCGGGCCGCCGCGGTCGGGGTACTCGCCAGGATGGTGTTCGGCCAAGACGCCCTCCCCGTCGACACCGACGGCGACGGCGAGACCGGATTGGTTCTGTCCGGCACCGAAGAGCCCGCCGGTCCCGATCTCGGCAAGACCCCGACCTCAGGTGCCACCGGACCGGGTGACGCAGAAGAAGAAGGCTTTGCCTCGGACCCCGATCAGGTGTTGCCCGCTGACTCCCTGCCCGGGGCGGGGGTGGGCGCAGCGGCATTCATCACCCCCATCACCCGCACCGCCGAAGTCGTGGTCCGCATCGACGCCGCAGACCTCATCGACCCCACCACCGGAGTCGCCAGCATCGACCGATGGGGCCACACCCTCCTCCCGCACCTACAAGACGTGCTGGCCGGCTGCCGAGTCACGGTCCGCCCCGTAGTGGCGGGTGCCGACCTCTCCCCGGTCGATGGCTACCGGGTACCGGCCGGCATGCGGTTGGCGGTCCAGGCCCGTAACCCGGTCGACGTGTTCCCCTATGGCACCCGACCCTCAGCATCGTGCGAGATCGACCACACCAACGCCTTCGACCATGTGAACAAGCAGGGCAGGGGACAAACCCGCCCCGACAACCTCGGACCGTTGTCGAAATACACCCACCGCCTCAAAACCCACGGCGGATGGCACCTCACCCAACCCGCACCGGGGGTTTTCGATTGGGTTTCCCCACTCGGGTATCAGTACCGGGTCACCCCCGACGGCACAGTGAAAACCGGAAAACCACCGCGCCGGACCGGGGTCAGACCCACACGGCTACCTGCCCGGACCCCGGCCGGCACCGGGTCGACCGGCGACGAAGGCGAATAGTCGGGTTACCAGTAATTCCCGGCATTTAGAACGCGCCCTCAACCCGAATCCGATATCGCGGAATCCCGGACGGGCGCACCTGGGTGGCACCAGGCCACGCTCACCAACTCGCACAGAGCAGCAGTTCCCACCTCGACCGGACTCGGTAGGGCATCGCCCACCGAGCTATTGGCATGCCCAAGGCACCATGCAGAAGCGCGGGAAGACCGCCGTCCTTGTCCCAGCACGGGGCTGCGCCAGCACCGGTCACCTCGACCCGTTCGTGGCGGACACCGACCCCAGGCCCTAGGAGTCAAACACACCGTCGCAACGATGCACTGCCCGGGCTCAGGTGCCGATCGGGTCGGTCAGGTCGATCAAGTGCCGACCCCGAGCCGTCACCAGGTCGTTACACCGCTCCTCGGTGAAGGCCCAGAAGTCACCGCGTTCGATGGCCTCGATCAGCACCCGGGCGGCATCGATCGGTTCCATGCCCTTCTCCTCGATGGAGGCGCGCATCGTGTCGAGGAACCCCGAGGAAGCCTGGTCTTCGCCGGGTGCATCGGTGTTGGCGTCACTGAAGATGCGGGTGCGCACCCAGTTCGGCATCACGACCGACACCTGAATGTCGGCACCCTCGGCGGCCAGCTCCCGATGCAGGGTTTCGGTCAGCGCCAGCACGGCGTGTTTGGTCGACACGTAGGCCCCTTGGTTGAGGGTGGTGGTGACCGCCCCGACCGAGGCGGTATTGGCCACGATCGCCGGGCTGCCCTGGGTCAACATCCGCGGGACGAAGGCGCGCACTCCGTGGAACACCCCGTCCAGATTCACCGCGTGCACCTGGCGCCACTTCTGCGGCGACTCCTCCCAGAGCCTCCCGACCGCTTCGATGCCGGCGTTGTTGATCAGCAACTCGACGCTGCCGTGTTCGGCATAGACCTGTTCGGCCAAGGCCTCCACCTGGGCGTAGTCGGTCACGTCGGTACCCGCCGCGCTTGCGCTGCCACCTTCGGCTTTGATCGCCTCGACCACCTGCGCGGCACGTTCGGCCGAGATGTCGGCCACCACCACGTGCATCCCGCGTCCGGCCAGAATCTTGGCGAAAGCCTCCCCCAGTCCGGAGCCGGCTCCGGTGATCACCGCGGTACCCGCGTCCAGTTTCAACAGTCCCATCAGTTCCTCCTCAGTCGGGTGGTCAGGCCGAGGGCGGCCACCCGGTCACGTGATACAGCGGGTCATCGGGTCCGGCCGAACCGGTGGGGCCCCGGTTCACCGAGGGCCGGTCACCGTTGTGCGGCAGGGTCGCGTCCCGGGTGGCCCATCGTTCGGCGATCAGCCATCGGCCCTCGCGGCGCTCGAAACGATCGATCATCCGCGACACCGCGGTGTAGTTGTTCGCCGGATTCTGCCCGCTGCGATCCCAGTGGGTGTTGATGCAGTACGACTCCACCCGGGCGGTGTCCCCATCCACCTCGATGAGCTGCTGGCCGATCAGGTGCTGGGTGCCCGGGGCCCGCACCGGGTCGGCCCACACCCGCTCCAACATCTCGATGAAGCCGTCGATCGGCCCGTCGTACCCGGCATGGTGATCGACCGCATCCGCGTGATAGCAACTGCGCACCAGCTCCGGGTCACGCCGATCCACGCCACGGGTGTAGCGGGCGGTCACCTCGGCGATCGCAAGCCGGTCGGCGAGGTCGGTCGGAATCTCGGTCATCGGTGCGGTCAGCCCGCCGACTCGGCGAACAGTTCGCGCATCATCGCGAAGATCTCCGTCCGCGCCTCAAGACTCTGCGGCAGGGTCGGAAACGTGACGAAGCCGTGGAACAGGTCGAACCGCCGATGCCACACCTTCACGCCTTCGTGGCCGAGCCGCTCGGCGTAGTCATCACCTTCGGAGCAGAGCGGGTCGAACTTGGCCGTCACGACCACCGCCGGGGGCAGGCCGGCCAGGCTCTCGGCGACCGTGGGCTTGATCCGCTGATCGTCACGGGCATCGGGGTCGGCGTACTGGTCCCAGTACCACTGCATCTTCGAGGTGGTGTTGTAGTAGCCCTCGCCGTAGTTGCGGTACGACTCGGACTCGAAGTCGTCGTCGATCACCGGATAGATCAACACCTGACCGGCCACCGCAGGTCCGCCGCGATCCCGGGCGGTCAGTGCCGCGGTGGTGGCGAGGTTGCCGCCGGCGGAGTCCCCGGCCACGAACAGCCGGGTGGCATCGCCGCCGTATTCACCGGCGTGCTCGGCGGCCCACTGCAGGGCGGCGTAGAAGTCGTCGTGAGCCGCGGGCGCCCGATGCTCGGGGGCCAACCGGTAATCGACCGAGATCACCAAGGTTCCGGTCTGCTTGGCGATCGTGCGGCAGAACTCGTCGTGGGTGTCGACATCGCAGAAGACGAAGCCACCACCGTGGGCGAACACGACCACCGGCAGGTCGGCCTCGGCGGTCGGACGGTAGATCCGCAGCGGAAGTTCACCGCCGGGCCCATCAATGGTCAGATCGTGCACCTCGGCCATCGGCGGGTCGGGCTCCAGCGGGCCGCGCCGCGACAGGATGATCTCGCGCAGTTCGGAGGGTTCATAGGCATGGACGTCGGGGGCGCCGGCGTCGAGAGCCTCCAGGAACGCACGGACTTCGGGATGCATGTCGTTGTCCATCTGCCGATTCTCCTAACTCGGGATTCCCACCGTAGGAGGCCGCCGAGGCGGTGCAGAGTGTGGTTCCGGTCAGTGGTTGCCCCACAGCCGATAAGGTGAGCGCCATGGCGAGCACCCGAACGTTGTTGTTGATGCGGCACGCCCGGGCACAGGACTTCGCCCCGGGCCTGTCGGACGAGGAACGTCCGCTGACCGAGGCCGGTGTGGAGCAGGCGGCCGCGGTCGGCGAGTTTCTGCGCGGCCTCGACCTGAGCATCGACCACGTGCTTTGCTCGGCCGCCACCCGCACCCAGCAAACCTGTGCGGCACTCGAACTCGGGGTTCCGGTGGAGTATTCCTGGGCGGTCTACAACGCCGGCTCGGAGCGGATTCTCGAGGCGATCACCGAGACCTTCACCGATGACGTCCGGGTCGGTCTGGTGATCGGGCATGCCCCCGGCATTCCGGCCCTGATGCACACTCTGGCCGACGACAGCAGCGACACCGATGCGCTGAAGACGGTCGGCAACCAGTTCCCCACCGGCACCCTGGTGCAGCTCGCCTTCGAGGGCTCCTGGCACGAGCTGGACGGGGCCCAGTTGCAACGTGCCCGGCTCGGCCGCTGAGGTGGCCCGTGGGTGAAAGACAATGTCTCGATGAGTGATCCGGCAGTCGGCCCTGCGTACTACAGCCCGAAGTACGGGCTGCCCGAATACGACGCCGGAACCGACACCGACCGCACCGACACCACTGACACCCGGACGGCCGAACGGGAGCCCTGGCGTGCCCCGGGTGTCGGTGCCGGACGATTGCAGTGGGAACCGCTGAGCCGACGCGACACCCTGTACCCCTGGGAGTACGAGCGTCCGCCCGAGGCCTGGGAACGATCAACCCGCACCGTCGACGAGGGGCCCCTGCCGGCTCGTCCCGAACCGGTGGCGCCGCTCAAACCCGCCGACCCACTGCCACCGGTGGACCTGGGGCAGCAGACCGCCCCGCCCAAGTCCGATGTCGAAGCCTTCCCCTCCCGAGCGTGGCCACCGCCGGAGCTCACCAAGAAGCAGTACGGCAAGTCGCGGACCGCCGGAAAACAGTCCGCCGGTTCCCAACCAGCCGGTTCCCAACCAGCTCCACGGGTGCAGGCCCAACCCTCGGGTCGGGAAACCGCCCCGGCGTCGGCTTCCCGCTACCTGCGACCTGCCCAGACCCAGTTACAGGCTTTCCCGCCCCCGACGGGTCAACCCGTAACGCCGAAGGGTCAGCGGCTGCATCCGCGTCCGACTCCACCGGTGGCCAAGAAGCAGAAGCGCAAGGGCGGCTTGCCGTGGTTCGCGCTGCTGATGATCGTCCCGGTGCTTTTCGACCCAAACCTCATGTTCTTGCCGCTGCTGGCCGGGCTGTTCCTGATCGGCTCGGCAAAGTATTACCGCACCCCGGCCGCCCGGGTCGGCTGGGGCGGCTTCGTCATCATCCTGGGCTTGATCGCGGTCGCAATCCACGGAGTGCTCGTCTTCTGAGTCACGCGCTTCCGAGTCACGCGCTTCCGAGTCACGAACCGCGCTCAGCGGCGCAGGTGCCCGATCAGGTTGTCGATGAACTCCTCGCAGGCGCGCAACTGATCGAGGGTGACGTATTCGTCGGCGGCATGGGCCACCGCAATGTCACCGGGCCCGCACACGACGGTGTCCACCCCGGCTTCGGCGAACATGCCGGCCTCGGTGCCGTAGGTGACCTTGTCCGGCAGGATCTCCAGGCCCAGTTCGGTGCACAGTTCGCACACCGCCCCGTCCCCGGTGTCCAGGCCCGGTACCCGGGCCAGCACCTCCAGACGGGCACCGGCCCGCTCGTCCTCGGCCCGCATCCGCTGATCGAGCCCGGCGACGAATTCCTCGGCCTCGACCAAGACCGCGTCGGGGTCGACCGCACCGATCGCCCGATACTCGAAACGCAGCGCACACCGGTCGGGCACGGTGTTCTGGGCGATGCCGCCATCGATGGTGTTCACGCTCATCGTGGTGTAGGCGATCGGGAAGGCCTCGTCGAAGGGCCCCTCGGTGCGCCACCGGTCGGCCCGCTCCCGGCACCAACGCACCAGTTCAGCGGCGTACTCGATCGCGTTGACACCCTGGTTGGTCAGCGACGAGTGGGCGGCCACCCCGGTGAAAACCGCCTCGGCGACATAACTGGCCTTGTGGGCACGGATCACCCGCATCGTGGTCGGTTCACCGACGATGCCGATATCGGGGGTGATGCCGCCCTCGGTGAAGCAGTCGACCAGGTCACCGGCGCCCAGGCAGCCGAGTTCCTCGTCGTAGCTCAGAGCCAGGTGCACCGGGCGGTTCAGCGGTTCGGCAAGCATCGCCGGTACCGCCTCGAGCACCACGGCGATGAAGCCCTTCATATCGGCGGTGCCGCGGCCGTAGATCCGGTCGTCGACCAGGGTCGCGGTGAACGGGTCGGTACTCCAGTCCTGTCCGTCCACCGGCACCACATCGGTATGCCCCGACAGCAGTACCCCGCCGGCGGTGCTGCCGTCGGCGGCCGGAATCGTCGCCACCAGGTTCGCCTTACCGGCCTGATCGGGGTGCGGCCGCACCTGATGGGAAACCCCCAACTCGTTCAGATAGTCGGCGACCTCGTCGATCAGTGGCTGGTTCGGGCCGCGGCTGGTCGTGTCGTGGGCAACCAGGCGTCGCAGCCAGTCGACGGATCGTGGCATCCGGGTCATGGGCACCCCTTTCGGCTCGGATCCTCAGCCTAGGGGTGCGGGCCGACACAAACGAGTGGTGAGCGGTTTCGTCCGGGCAGTAAAGTCGACGCGTTACCGAAAGGACGAGACTGTGGCCGAGCTGAAGAGTCGCCTGCGGGCGGACATGAAGGAAGCGATGAAGGCGCGCGAGGCCGAGCGGCTGGGCGTGATCCGGATGGCGCTGGCAGCGATCAGCACCGAGGAGGTCGCCGGTAGCGAGGCCAAGGAACTGTCCGAGGCCGAGGAGTTGCGGGTGATCACCCGCGAGGTGCGCAAGCGCAAGGAGTCGGCCGAGGCCTACACCGACGGTGGACGTCCCGAACTGGCCGAGAAGGAGCTCGCCGAGGCCGAGATCCTGAACCAGTACCTGCCCCAGCCGTTGACCGACGACGAGCTGCAGCAACTGGTCGATCAGGCCGTCGCCGGGTACGCCGCCGAACACGGTGAGGCGCCCACGATGAAGCAGATGGGGCAGTTGGTGAAGGCGGTCAATGAGCAGGCCGCCGGACGCGCCGAGGGCAAGACGGTCGCGGCCAAGGTGAAGGCCGCGCTGAGCTGAGCTGACCCGAACCGAACCGATGATTCTGATCGACCCACCGCTGTGGCCCGCCCACGGGACGGTGTTCTCGCACCTGGTCTCGGACACCTCGCTGGACGAGCTGCATGCTTTCGCCCAGCAGATCGGGCTGCCCCCGGCGGCCTTCGACCGCGACCACTACGACATTCCCGAACGGCTGTACCACCGCGCGGTGAGCCACGGCGCGGTGGAGGTGCGCAGCCCCGAACTCGTCCGCCGGTTGCGCGCCTCGGGATTGCGGGTCACCAAACAGCAACACACCGCCGAGCTGTGGCAACAGGCCGATCGGCTGCTGCAGCGGTGGCACCGGCTGCTGCCCGAGGCCCCCGAACTCGGCCGGCGGGTGCTCGACCGGTGGTGTGAACAGCACCGGCGCTACCACACGATGGAGCACCTGGCCGAGAGTCTGGACGCCCTGCGGCTGCTGGCAGGCAACGAGGTGCCCTTCGGCCGGTTCCCGCGGGCGGTGTGGCTGGCGGCCTGGTTCCACGACGCGGTCTACGACCCCGTCGCCGCCGACAACGAGGAACGCTCGGCGGCCCTGGCCGAGGAACTGCTGGACGGGGTGGTGCCGGGTGCGGAGGTGGAAGAGACCGCCCGCCTGGTGCGGCTCACCCGCGACCACGACCCCGAAACCGACGACGAGGCCGGCACGGCACTGACCGACGCCGACCTGTCGATTCTGGGCAGCACCCCGAGGCGCTACCGCAGCTACGTCCGTCAGGTGCAGGCCGAATACCGGATGGTGCCGCCGGAGCAATTCCGGGTCGGCCGGCGTCAGGTGGTGGAACACCTTTTGGCGCTCGAGCCCCGTTTCCACACCTCGGCGGGCTTCCGCACCTGGCGGGCCACTTCGGGCCGCAACCTGAGCGAAGAACTGGCCGACCTCACCGACTGAGCTGCCCGGCGTCGGCTGCCTTCCAGCGGCCGGGGGTCGGTGGCCGGGCCGTACCATTGTCGATATGACCGACTGGATCACCGACTCCTTCCGTTCGGAGTTCGACAAACAGGCAGCCTCGCTGGGGCGGGTGAACCTGGGCATCTTCGGCAAGACCGGGGTGGGCAAGTCGACGCTGGTCAACGCGATCTTCGGTGCCGAGGTGGCTCGCACCGGTATCGGTGAGCCGGTCACCCAGGGCAGCCACCTCTACCTCGACCGCCGCGGTCATCTGGGCCTGCTGGACACCCGAGGCTTGGAGATCGGCCGCGACGACAAGGACCTGTTGAAGGACCTGGAGAAGGCGATCAAGGAGATGCGGCGCCGGCCGATCTTCGAGCAGATTCACGCCGCCTGGTATTGCGTGCGCGGGATGGATCGGCGGTTCGAGGCCAGCGAGGCCGCCTTCGTCCGCAAGCTGGACGAGCTGGACGTGCCGGTGATCATGGTGTTCACCCAGGTGCCGAAGAACGGCGACCTCTTCCACCCCGATGCGGTGACCCTGGCCGAGTCGATCATCGCGATGGACCTGCCGATTCTGGGCGGCCGCCCGTTCATGACCAACGCATTGAGGGATCAGTTCACTGGTCAGTCGGTTCACGGCTTGACCGACGTCCTCGACGCCACCTTTCACGCTGCTCCGGACGCGGTCGCCAGCGCCCTCAACGCGGCGCAAACGGTGGACATTTCCCGGAAGGGCAAGGAAGCCCAAAAAGTGATTGCCGGGGCCAGCGCCGCTGCGGTGGCCGCCGCGGCCAGCCCGATCCCGTTCTCCGACGCCGCGATGTTGGTGCCGATCCAGCTCGGCATGATGGCCCGGATCGGCCAGTTGCACGGCATCCGCTTCGAACGCGCCGCGCTGGCCGCGATCGCGTCCACCACCGTCGCCACCCAAGGCGGACGCGCCGCCTTCACCGGCCTGCTGAAGTTCATCCCGGGGGCCGGGACGCTGGCCGGTGGGGCGATCAGCGCCGGGGTCGCCTCCAGCCTGACCTTCGCGATGGGACAGGCCTGGTTGGTGGTGTGTCAGCGGATCGTCCGCGGTGGCCTGCGCGGGGTGGACGGGGCGCTGGACAACCGCCAGTTGCGTGATGTCTTCGTCGAGGAGTTCCGCAAGCGGATGCCCAAGGTGCGCCGGGAGGCCGATGTGCTGACCACCGAGGATCAGACACCCGACCCACCCCGGCCCTGAGCCGTAGAGTATGGCCCCATGACCGACAGCACCGCCCCGAATACCGTGCAGCTCTCCCCCACCCGGGGCCAGTATGTGCACGCGTTCATGTGGGTGGTGATCGGCCTGCTGATCGGCGCCTTCTTTCTCTGGTTGGCCCTGCGCGGTGACCAGATGGGGGTCGGTGGCCTGATCATCGGCGGCGCGGTTTTCCTGATCGCGATCACCTCGGCGGTGTTGGAGTACCGCAACCTGCCCGGGGTGACCCTGGAGTTCGACGCCAACCGACTGACCGTGCGTCCGCACACCGGCGACCCGAGCGAGGTGCCGCTGGCCGAACTCGGTTATCTGGAAACCCTGCACCTCGCACCGCTGAAGCGGCGGGCCCGCCGCCGCGACGCGATGTTGCCCGCGGACACCGCCCGGCCGTCCTTCGGCAGTGGGCAGGCCGGTTGGCACCTGAACGTGGTCCGGGCCGACGGAGAACCCGTCGGCCCGGTATCCGGCTACCGGATCGGCCTGGACGAACAGCGCACCGAAGACCTGCGGGAGGCCTGCCGGCGCGCCGGCGTCCGGCTGAAACTCGGTTCCTGAGCTTGCCTCAGCGGATCATCGGCTTCGGCCCGCCGGTCAGCACCGAACGCAGGTCGTCCAGCACCTGCATGTCCTCGATGGTGGACGGCACCACCGCATCGGCCCCGTCGGCGATCTCGCGCATGGTCTTGCGCAGGATCTTGCCCGAACGGGTCTTCGGCAGGGCCGAGACCACGTCGATCTGCTTCAGCGCGGCCACCGCACCGATCTGATCGCGCACCAACTGCACCAGTTCGGCGATCACCTTCTCGTGATCCTCCTCGGCTCCCGACCGCAGCACGACCAGGCCGCGCGGCAACTGGCCCTTGAGCTGGTCGGCGACACCGATCACCGCACACTCGGCGACCGCCGGGTGGGTGGCCAGCACAGCTTCCATCTCACCGGTGGACAGCCGGTGGCCGGCGACGTTGATCACGTCGTCGGTGCGTCCCATCACGAAGACATAGCCGTCCTCGTCGATGAAACCCCCGTCGCCGGTGACGTAGTAGCCGTCGAAGGTGGTCAGGTAGGAGTTGAGGTACCGCTGTTCGTCACCCCAAACCCCGGCCAGGGTGCCCGGGGGCATCGGCAGCTTGGCCGAGATCGCACCCTCCTCGCCGGCGGGCAGCGGGGCACCCATCGGGTCGAGGACGTGCAGGTTGTATCCCGGCACCGGCACCGTCGGCGAACCCGGTTTGATCGGCATCGGCTCCATCCCGCGCATGTTCGAGGCGATCGGCCAACCGGTTTCGGTCTGCCACCAGTTGTCGACCACCGGTACGCCGACCTTCTCGGTCGCCCACTGGTAGGTGTCGGGGTCGAGTCGTTCCCCGGCCATCAGCAGGGTCTTCAGGCTGGACAGGTCGGACTGGGCGATGAACTCGCCGTCCGGATCGACCTTGCGGATCGCCCGGAAGGCGGTCGGCGCGGCGAACAACACCTTGACCCCGTACTCGGCGACGATCCGCCAGAAAGTACCGGCGTCGGGGGTGCCGACCGGTTTGCCCTCGAACAGCACCGTGGTCGAGCCGTTCAGCAGCGGGGCGTAGACGATGAAGGAGTGGCCGACCACCCAGCCCACGTCGGAGGCGGTGAACATCACCTCGCCGGGGGCGATGTCGTAGCACTCGTCCATCGCGTAACACATCGCCACGGCATGACCGCCGTTGTCGCGCACGATGCCCTTGGGCTTACCGGTGGTACCCGAGGTGTACAAGATGTACAGCGGGTCGGTGGCGGCCACTTCGACGCAGCCGGCCGGTTCGATCGCACCCGGACGCATCAGCACATTCCAGTCGATGTCGCGCTCGTCGATCATCGACGCCTCGGCCTGCGGGCGCTGCAGGATGATGCAGTGCTGGGGCTTGTGCTCGGACTGTTCGATGGCCCGATCCAGCATCGGCTTGTACTCGATCACCCGCTGGCCCTCCAGGCCACAGGAGGCGGAGATGATCACCTTCGGCTGGGCATCCTCGATGCGGCTGGCCAGCTCGGAGGGGGCGAATCCGCCGAACACCACCGAATGGATCGCGCCGATCCGGGCACAGGCCAGCATCGCCATCGCGGCCTCGGCCACCATCGGCATGTAGATCACCACCCGATCGCCCTTCTGCACGCCCAGGGCACTGAGTGCCCCACCGAGGCGGGCGACCAGGTCGAGCAGTTCGGCGTAGGTGTAGGTGCGCCGGGTGTCGGTGATGGCCGAATGGAAGATCAGGGCGGGCTGGTCGCCGCGACCGTTGATGACATGACGATCGAGGGCGTTGTAACTGGTGTTGAGAACCCCGTCGGGGTACCAGCGGTAGATCGGCGCGCGCTCCGCGTCGAGAATGTTCTTGGGCTTGTGGAACCAGTCCACACGTTCGGCCTGCCGTCCCCAATACCCTTCCGGATCGTTGATGGCCTCTTCGAATTGGGCGCGGTAGCTCATCTGGTCTCCTTTGACCGGTGGTGGTGATCCCTTGCGAACCTTGTTCGCTGGTCGGGATTCTAATGGCCCCGGAGACAAGCGGGGCGGCTGTCCTTTCTACGATTCATCCATGGACGTTCATCCCGCTCTGAGTGTTTTGGCCGGCCTGATAGGCACTTGGGAGGGTGATGGATCGGGCAGTTACCCCACCATTGACGACTTCACCTATCGCGAACGGGTGACCTTCACCACCGACGGTCGGCCCTTCATCACGTACCGGCAGACAACGACCAGCCCGGACGGCAAACCGATGCACCACGAAACCGGTTACCTGCGCGGGGTGGGCGAGAACGACATCGAATGGGTGATCGTGCAACCGTCCGGTGTGGTCGAGGTGTCCCCCGGCGACGTTCGGGTCAACCCCAACGAGATCCAGGTGCACTCGACGAGCACGATGGTGGGCCTGACCCCGACCGCCAAACACGTCGAAGCCGTGCAGCGCTGTTTCATCCTCAACGAGGAGGCGGACTGTTTGTCCTACGACCTGGCGATGGCCGCGGTGGGTGAGGAGATGACCCACCATCTGTCCGCCGCCCTGCACCGGGTGACCGACGACGACACCGAGTGACCGGACGGCCGCACGCGTCGTCGTGTCGGTGCGGCATGGCACAGTGACGCCATGGCAGCTTTCGACTTCGCCGACCCACGGGTTCGGCACCACCGTTCGCTGCCCGCCCGGGACGGGACAACCGGCTCCTGGCCGGATTGGTTGCCCACCCCCGTGGTCGATGCCTGGCGGGCCCGGGGCATCGAGACCCCCTGGCAACACCAGACGCAGTTCGCCGAGGCCGCCCATGCCGGCTGGCACACCGTCGCCGCAACAGGAACGGCCTCGGGCAAGACCCTCGCCTACCTGATGCCGGTACTGGCCGCCACCTACGGCGGCCCCGAGGCCACCGGCCCGACCGGCAGCGGCACCCTGCGCGACCACGTCGTCCAGCCCACCCGGCCGCACACCGCCCTGTATCTGTCCCCCACCAAAGCGCTGGCCCACGACCAGTTGCAGACCTGTCGCGGGCTCGGCCTGCCCGACTGGCAGGTGGCCGCGGTGGACGGGGATTCGGAGCCGGCCGAACGTGATTGGGCGCGCAAGCACGCCGCCTACGTGCTGACCAACCCCGACCTGCTGCACCATTCGATCCTGCCGAACCATCAGCGCTGGGCAGGTTTTCTGCGCACTCTGCGCTACCTGGTGATCGACGAGTGTCATCGCTACCGGGGCATGTTCGGTGCGCATGTGGCGATGGTGGTGCGCCGGTTGCGTCGATTGTGCGCGAGCTACGGCGCCGACCCGGTGGTGCTGTGCTCCTCGGCCACCGTGCTCGCCCCCGATGAGGTGGTGGGACGGTTGATCGGGGCCGAGGCCGACGAGGTGGTTGCGGTCAGCGACGATTCCGCACCCCGGGCCGCTCGCGACATCGTGCTGTGGCAACCCACCGGTCACCACGACGAGGAGACCGCTGATCTGTTGGCCGATCAGGTCAATGCCGGACGCCAGACGATCGCCTTCGTGGCGTCGCGGACGATGTCCGAGGTGGTCGCGGTGCGGGCTCGCCGCAAGTGCACCGACCTGATCGAGTCGTACCGCGGCGGATACCTGGCCCACGACCGACGGGAGATCGAAGCCGGCCTGCAGTCCGGTGCGATTCGCGGGGTGTCGACCACCAACGCCCTGGAACTGGGCGTCGACATCGCCGGGATGGACACCGTGCTGATCTCCGGTTACCCCGGCACCCGGGCCGCGCTGTGGCAGCAGGCCGGACGGGCCGGCCGCAGTGGGCAGCGCGCCCTGGTGGTGCTGGTGGCCCGCAACGACCCCCTGGATGCCTATCTGCTCGACCACCCCGAGGTGCTGCTGGACGAACCGGTCGAGGCGGCCGTGCTGTTTCCGGAGAACCGGTATGTCCTGGGCCCCCACCTGGCCGCGGCGGCGCAGGAGTTGTCGCTGACCCACGAGGACGAGATGTGGTTCGGCCCGACCATGACCGAGGTCGCCGACGAGTTGGTCGCCCAGGGTGTCCTGCGGCGCCGCCGACAGGGCTGGTTCTGGACCCTGCCGCAACGCCCGCACGACGCGATCGACATCCGGGCCGTCGGCGGCCGGTCGGTGGAGGTGATCGAGGCCGACACCGGGCAGGTGCTGGGCCATGTCGACCCAGCGATGGCCCACCGCAGCGTCCACCCCGGCGCGGTACATCTGCACCAAGGGGAGACCTGGCTGGTTGACGAGCTCGACCTGACCAACGCCACCGCCCTGGTACACCGCGAGGACGTCCGCTTCTACACCCAGCCGATGTCGGCCTCGGAGATCAACGTGATCTGCGAGGAACACACCCGCCCGGCCGGACGCAGCCGGGTGCACCTCGGCGAGGTCGACCTGATCGGCCAGGTCACCGGTTACCTGCGCCGCGACGAGCGCACCGGCAAGGTGTGGGACCAGACCCCGGTGGATCTGCCCAGCACCACGCTGCGCACCCGCGCGGTGTGGTGGACCGTACCCGAACCGTTGCTGCGCGAAGCCGGCCTGACCCGCAAGCAGTTGCCCGGAGCCGCGCACGCCGCCGAACACACCGCCATCAGCCTGTTGCCATTGTTCGCTCCCTGTGATCGATGGGATATCGGAGGGGTGTCCACCGCGCTGCACCCGCAGACCGGCGAGCTGACGATCTTCGTCCACGACGGACACCCCGGCGGATCCGGCTTCGCCGAACTGGGTTGGCAGCGCGCCGAACAGTGGTGGCAGGCCACCCGGCAACGCCTGGAGAACTGCCCCTGCACCGACGGCTGCCCCGGGTGTGTGGTCTCCCCCAAGTGCGGGTCGGGCAACCAACCCCTGGACAAGGCCGCCGCCGCCCGCCTGATGGCGGTGCTGCTGGAGGGTGGCGGAAGCTGACCGGCAACTCATGGCGGGGCCTCGTCCACGCGTCCGGCATGTGCCCGGGCGCGCACGGCACGCGGCAGCCCACCGACCCGGGTGTTGACCGGCACCTCGACGGTGACGCTGACCGCGAACTCAGCCGGCTCGGCCACCACCTCACAATCGATCAACCGCACCTCGTTGCGGCTCGCCACCTGCTCGGCGATCCGGCAGGCGGCGCCACCCCTGCTGTGCTCCACCGCCGCTGACACGGCGGTCAGGTCGGCGCCGGCCCTGGCCCGGTGCACCGCCTCCAAGTAGACCCCGATGATGGCCGCTCCCACTGCGGCCGCGGCCAACAGAGCGATCACGGTCACCATCAACAAGGTGGCCGAGCCACGCTCGGTCGGTTCATGGGCGCTCATTCGGCCACCACCCACGCATCGGCATGCAAGGTCAGGCCGCCCACCGGCAAGGTCTGCCGCGCCTCCGCACGGACATGCACCTGCCCGTCGTCGGCGTTGATCGTCACCTTCGCACCATCGGGGGCACCGCGACGAGCACGTTCGACCGCGACGGTGTCACCCCGGGCGGCCTGTCGGGCGGTCTCGGAGGCCAGATCACCGAGCCGCATCTGCAACACGACCAGTTGCCACACCCCCGCCAACAGCACCAGCGCGACCGTGGCGGCCAGCGTCGCCACGGCCAGTTCGACGGTCACCATGCCGCGTTCGTTGCTGAGGGCCACCGCAGGGTGGGGCCGCCGACGCGACCCCACCCCGGCTCGGCGGCTCAGCCCCCGAATCCGGTGACCTGCTTGATGATCCACAAGATCAACTCCCAGATCATCTTCTGCAGCTCGGGATCGGTGAAGATCTTGAGCAGTACACCGGCCAGGGAAACCGTGGCGACAGTGCCGACGGCGTACTCGGCGGTGGTCATGCCGCGTTCGTCCTTGACCGGACGAACCAGCGATCGAGAAAGGGACATGTCATCTCCTGGGGGTAGTGGCGCAACCCGTGTGGTTTCGCCTCTCACCTCTCACAGTGGGCAGTTGCCGCCCGAACTTCCCTCGGTCGAGCGCGACTGTGGATGACACTTCGAGTCGAAATTCTGCCTGTGGAAAACGTCGTCCGGGCGTATGCTCACCGTCCACGGGTGCCGGATTGCCGGCGACCCACTTCGGATGGAGTACCCAGATGCCCGACCACACCGAACACCCCGCCGACAGCCATGACCTGATCACGGTGCGCGGGGCCCGGGTGAACAACCTGAAGAACCTCGATGTCGATATCACCAAGCGCCGGCTGACCGTGTTCACCGGGGTTTCGGGATCGGGCAAGAGCTCCCTGGTCTTCGACACCGTCGCCGCCGAATCGCAGCGCCTGATCAATGAGACCTACTCCGCCTTCGTCCAAGGGTTCATGCCCACCGTCGATCGTCCCGACGTCGACCGTCTCGAGGGGCTCACCACCGCCATCGTGGTCGGCCAGGAACGGATCGCGCCGAACGTCCGCTCCACCGTCGGCACGGTGACCGATGCGAATGCCCTGCTGCGCATCCTGTTCAGCAAGCTCGCCGACCCACACATCGGTTCACCCCAGGCGTATTCGTTCAATGTGCCCTCGGTCTCCGGCGCGGGCGCGGTCACCGTCGACAAGGGCGCCGGACGGACCAAGGTGCGCAAGAGTTTCACCGTGGTGGGTGGCATGTGCCCCCGCTGCGAGGGCACCGGCAACGTCAAAGAACTTGATCTGGACGAGCTGTACGACTCGTCCAAATCGCTCAACGAAGGCCCGTTCAAGGTGCCCGGTTACACGATGGACGGCTGGTACGGCCGAATCTTCATCGGATCGGGTTTCTTCGACCCCGACAAACCGATCGCGAAATACACCAAGAAGGAACTGGGCCACCTGCTGCACCAGGAGCCCACCAAGATCAAGGTCGACGGTATCAACCTCACCTACGAGGGCCTGATCCCGAAGATCACCAAGTCGATGCTGAGCAAGGATCCCGAGGCGATGCAGCCGCATGTGCGGGCCTTCGTGGAGCGAGCGGTGACCTTTCAAGCCTGCCCCGACTGCGGCGGCACCCGCTTGGCCCAACACGCCTTGGAGTCGAGAATCGCCGGCCGCAACATCGCCGAACTGTGCGCCATGCAGGTCTCCGACCTTGCCGGCTGGGTGCGCGACCTGGCGGAGCCCTCGGCCGCGCCACTGCTCGCCGGGCTGCAGGATCTGCTGGATTCCTTCGTCGACATCGGGTTGGGCTACCTCAGCCTGGACCGTCCGTCCGGGTCACTGTCGGGTGGTGAGGCGCAGCGGCTGAAGATGATCCGTCACCTGGGTTCGTCGCTGACCGATGTGACCTATGTCTTCGACGAGCCCACGATCGGGCTGCACCCCCACGACATCCAGCGGATGAACGACCTGCTGCTGCAACTGCGCGACAAGGGCAACACCGTGCTGGTGGTGGAACACAAACCCGAGGTGATCGAGGTTGCCGATCAGGTGATCGACCTCGGCCCACGAGCCGGGAGCTTCGGCGGTGAGCTGATTTACCAGGGTGACGTGGCCGGGCTGCGCACGAGCGACTCGATCACCGGCCGGCATCTCGACGACCGCGCCCGTCTCAAGGACGACGTGCGCACCGCCACGGGAGCGATCGAGGTGCGCGGGGCCGATACCCACAACCTGACCGGGGTGGACGTCGACATTCCGCTGGGTGTGCTGGTGGTGGTGACCGGGGTCGCGGGGTCGGGCAAGAGTTCGCTGATCAACGGTTCGGTATCCCCGCTGGACGGAGTGGTCACCATCGACCAGAGCGCCATCAGGGGGTCGCGGCGGAGCAACCCGGCCACCTACACCGGACTGCTGGATCCGATCCGGAAGGCCTTCGCCAAGGCGAACGGTGTGAAACCGGCCCTGTTCAGCGCCAACTCCGAGGGTGCCTGCCCGGTGTGCAACGGCAACGGGATGATCTACACCGAACTCGGGTTCATGGAGACCGTGGCCAGCACCTGCCAGGAGTGCGAGGGCAAACGCTTCCAGGCCGAGGTGTTGCAGTACCCGCTCGGCGGCAAGGACATCGCCGAGGTGCTGGCGATGCCGGTGGCCGAGGCCTCGGAGTTCTTCGCCGACGGCGCGGCCAAGGTGCCGGCGGCACACAAGATTCTGACCCGGATGGCCGATGTCGGGCTCGGTTACATCACCCTGGGACAACCCCTGACCACGCTGTCGGGCGGTGAGCGGCAACGCCTGAAACTGGCCAACCAGATGGGCGACAAGGGCGAGATCTATGTGCTGGACGAACCCACCTCGGGCCTGCATCTGGCCGATGTCGAGCAGTTACTGGGCCTGTTGGACCGACTCGTCGATTCCGGCAAGTCGGTGATCGTGATCGAACACCACCAAGCCGTGATGGCCCACGCCGACTGGATCATCGATCTGGGCCCGGGAGCCGGTCATGACGGTGGCCGGGTGGTCTTCGAGGGCACCCCGTCCGACTTGGTGGCGGCCGGGTCGACCCTGACCGGTAGGCACCTCGCGGCTTACCTCGGCTGAGGGGAGGAAAACGCGCGGGCACGCTCCCACTCTTCGGAAGGTCTTTCTGGTGCAGAGAAAAGGGATGCTTGCATTTCGAGCACACAGACTCGATGCGAGGTGCCCATGTTCTCAACACGTTTCGCGCGCGGAGCGGCGGTCATTGCTGCCGTAGCGCTCACTCTCTCCGCCTGCGCCCGCGGCCAGGAAGGGGGCGACGATACCGACTCGGACCAGACCGCCGACAACCCGGTGCAGGCCGGGTTCTTTCCGCAGGACGGCGACCCCGGTGAACCGGTGAAGGGTGGCACCCTGACCTACGCCGATCTGGTCGAGGGGCGTTCGCTCGACCCGACGAAGGTGATTCCGACCGGCTCGTCGGGCGGCACCCAGTTGGTGGCGATCTACGACCAGTTGGTGCGCTACGACGCCGCCAGCGGTGAATACCAGCCCCGAATGGCCGAGAACGTCGAACCCAACGACGACTACACCGAGTGGACGATCACTCTGCGGGAAAACGTCAAGTTCTCCGACGGCACCCCGGTGGACGCCGACGCGGTCATCGGCTCGATGAACCACTACATGCAGAGCAAGGCCTTCGACGTATCCACCATCGGGCCGCTGTGGAACGGCGTCGAGAAGGTCGACGAGCGCACGGTGGTGGTGAAACTCAAGAAGCCGTGGGCGGTCTTCTGGTCCACCCTGGCGCGCGGCATCGGCTTCATCATGGCACCGGCCGCCATCGCCAGCGACGAGCAGAACTTCAAGCCGATCGGTGCCGGGGCCTTCACCTTGGAGGAGTACTCCCCGGGTGAGCAGTTGGTGCTGAAGGCCAACCCGAACCACTGGGACGGCGCCCCGTACCTCGACAAGGTGCGTTTCGTCTGGCTGGGTGCGGACCGAACCAAGTTCGAGGCCTACGAGAGCGGTGATGTACACGCCACCCACGTCAACGACGCGGTCTTGATCGACGAGCTGGCAACCAAGGACCTGCCGCGATTCACTTCGGTGCAGAACAACGGCGCGGTCATCATGATCAATCAGGCCGACGGCAACCCGGGCAAGTACCTACAGGTGCGCAAGGCCTTCGCCCACGCAATCGACCCGAAGGTGATCGCCGACCGCTCACTGCAGGGCAAGGGCTACTACGGCAAGACCATGTTCGCGCCGATCTCCAAGTGGTACGACGACGGCGTCGAGGTGAACGACTACGACCCCGAGGAAGCCAAGCGGCTACTCGAGGAGGCCAAGGCCGAGGGCTACGACGGCAAGGTCACCCTGTCGGCCACCACGGGCAGCCCGGAACGGGAACAGACCTTCCTGACCCTCAAGGCGCAGTTGGAGGCGGTCGGTTTCGAGGTCGAGACCGATCTGGTGCGCAACCTGGCCGATTGGGTCAGCCGCATCTACGTCGAGCGCAAGTACTCGGTGGCCAGCGTTGGTCTGGGTCTGGTCGACAATGACCCCTTCCAGAACCTGTACAGCGCCTACACCACCAACGGTTCCAGCAATGTCACCAACGCCTCCGATCCGGAGATGGACAAGCTGGTCGACGAACTCCGCGCCATTCCGCTGGACGATGAAGAGGCGATGAAGGAGCAACTGCGCAAGATCGAAAACCGCGTCCAGGAACAAGCGCCGATCATCACCTTCCGGTACACCACCCCGACGATCCTGTGGGGCGAGAACGTGCACGGCCTGGTCGGCCTGAACGAGGTGATGGTCGACTTCGGCAAGGCCTGGATCAAGAAGTAACACCGACGTCACCGCATACCGTGTGACTTCTTGTTCACCTCTCGAACAAGAAGTCACACGGTATCTGTGTTCATTCGCCCGCTCACCGGCACAGGACCGCTCCCGCTCGGCCCGCGCTGCTTGGATGTGTCGCACATCACATGCGCGACATCCGATCGAGGTAGTCCATGAGAGTTCCCAAACCCCTCCACATCATCGGAGCAACCCTGGCCGCGGTTCTCGCCCTCGCATCCTGTGGCGGCAACGGCGACAGCACCCCCACCATCTTCTGGGCGGACAACGTCCACGGGGTCGTCGGCCTCAACGAGATGATGGTGGATGTCGGCAAGGCCTGGATCAAGAAGTAACGCCGACCGCCTCGCTCCATCAGGGTTCTTCCTCGGCGAGCAGACCGTGCTGCAGGGCGAAGATCACCGCCTGCACCCGATCTCGCAGGCCGAGTTTGGTCAGCAGGCGGGTGACATAGGTCTTCACGGTGCCTTCGCTCAGGAACAACGCCTTGGCAATCTCGGCATTCGACTTGCCGCGGGCCAGTTCAGTGAACACCTGGAACTCGCGCTCGGTCAACAACTTGAACTCCGGCGGAGGGTCCGGGGCGGGTTTGGCCCGGCCCAGGTAGGAGTCGACCAGCCGGTCCTGCACCGCTCGGGAGAACACTCGTTCGCCCTTGTGGGCGGCACGGATCGCCGACAACATCTGCTCGGCGGACGCGGTCTTCAACAGATAACCCGCCGCCCCGGAGCGCAGGGCACGTTCGATGCTCTCCTCCACATTGAAGGTGGTCAGCATGATCACCGAGCACTTCGGCGCGACCGCACGCACCGCAGCGAGCCCGGCCAGCCCATCGGTGCCCGGCATGGAAACGTCCATCAGCACGACATCGGCGGAGCGTCGTTCGGCCAGTTGGGCGGCCTCGCGACCATCGACGGCTTCCCCGACGACTTCCATGTCGGGTTGCACCTCGATGATCGAGCGCAGCCCGGCACGTACCAGGTTGTGGTCATCGGCCACCACAACTCGGATCGGGGATTCCTGGTTCATTACACAGCCTCCAACGGTCGGCCCGGGCCGGGACCCAATAGGACGGTTTCCGGAACCGCTTCCTCCTCCGGCACCGGCTGCTCCACGTCCTCCGGCACCGGCTGTTCCTCATCGTGCAGCGGCTCCTCGACCGGGTCGGCGACTGCCTCATTCGGCCATTCGGCCCACAACTCGAAACCACGGATCCGAGGTTCGGCGCGGAAGGCTCCGCCCCGTTCGGCCACTCGGCTGGCCAATCCACGCAGCCCGGTGCCCAGCCCCGGCAGCGGCTTCGCCGGCATCTCCGGGTCGCGCGCCGGCCCGGTATCGACGATCCGCACCCGGCATCGTCCTTCGTTGGAACCGGTTTCGACCATCACCCGGGCGCCGGGGGCGTAGCGGACGGTGTTGGTGAGAGCCTCCCGAACGATCTGGAAGACCAGGGGATCGGCGCAATCACCCATCCGGCGGTGCAGGATGTTCAAACCCATCTCCTTGGCGCCTTCGATCAATCCGGCGACGTCCTCGGCCGATCGGGACGCGACCGCGGCGCCGGCACCCCAATCCCTGGCGATGGCGGTGATCTCGGACAGGGTGGCTTCGCCCGCCGTCAGCGCTGCCGCCAAGTGTCGGTCGGCAAGTTCCTGATCGGTGGCGACCTGGGCGGCTTGCACCTGCATCGTCATCGCGGTGATCCCGTGGCTCACCCCGTCATGGATGTCGCGAGCCAAGCGGTGACGTTCGTCCCGGTCGACGTGCAGGGCGGCGGTGGCGATCTCCGCCGTGCGCCGGGCGGCGGCCAACAACGCCTCCTGCAGCCGGTCGTCCTTCTCCCGCCAGGCTCTGGCCGCCAGAACGCTCAGGCCGACACTGACCAGCGCGAACCCCATCCCCTCTTTGCCGAAGCGGGTGCCCATCACGAACACCCCGGAGAAGGCGGCCAGGAATGCGATCAGTCCCTGTCTGCTGTGGTGACCGATCGTGACCCAGACCACGACGGCCAGGCAGCCCTCGATCGGCAGCAGCGCCCAGTGATTGAACTCGGGCCCCAACGCGGCGATCGTGAAAGCTGCTCCCACTGCCACGCCCGCAGGCACCACGTGCTTGCCGGCGACATAGGCACCGACGGGAACAACGACGGCCAACAGCACCAGCCGCCACTGCCAGCCGGCCGCCAGGTAGGTCACCAGCACACAGACGAAGGCAGCGGCCGCAGTGATCAGGGTGGCTTGGGTCGACCAGCGAGCGACGGACGGGTGCGCGGTCATGCCGGTTCTGAGAGTGGGCGGATCGGACACTGCTGCGGCCTTGGCCCCGAGCAGGTTCAGGATGCGGTGAAGTTCCTGGATCGCGGCCTCGGCCTCATCGCGCACCCGGCTCAGCCCCGGCACATCGCCGGTGCGCTGGACCCGGCGGATCACCCCGCACATCCGTTTCACCGAGGCCCGCATCACCCGCAATGATTGCTGTGCGGCGGTGCGCCGACTCTCCCGTGCGGTGTTGTCCATCACCCCGGCGAGATCAATACCGGCCAACCTGGCGGCCCGGTCGGCGGCGACATCGGCCTCGCGTGCGCGATGCCGAACCACGCGGCCGAACAGCAGGGGTACCGAGTACACCGTGCCCGTGACGAGCAGGGCATACCAGGGAGCCTCGGGCCGTACCGAGGCGCACGCCGCGGTACCGAGTACCAGCAGTGCGCCGGGCATCCACAGGGATTGGCGACGACCCAGCCAGAAGAGAATGAACACTTGGGGCAACAGCAGTTCGATCTCACCGAAGATGGTGCCCGACAGCGCACACAACACACAGGCGGTCAACATCAGTGCCGCACCGAGCAACGGCAGGAAGGCCTGCAGCACCACGGCAAGAACGCCGAGCACGAACACCACCCATGCCCACGGCTGACCCATGGGCAGGTACGCAAACAGCCAAGCGCCCGTGGCGGCCGCGGCCACCATCGGGCTCCGCAGCCAGCCGGCACCCTGCTTCATGCAGCAATCTTAGTGTGACCGACGTCTCTTATCGACCGATCGAGACGGCCACACAACCAAGGATGACGGACGAATCACCCAAAGGTTGGCGGTCGGGTCACCGGCAGGGCTGCGTGGCGCATCATCGTGTGACTTCTTGTCCGAGGGGTGCGCAGGATGTCACACGATGATGCGAGTACTCAGCCGAGCAGCCGCAGCACCGCCGATCCGACGATCGGCACGATGCCGAGCAGCATGAACGCCGGTAGATAACAGAGCATCAACGGCCACACACTGCGCACACCGACGGTGCGAGCTCGCTCCAGTTCGTCGGCGTGCTGGGCTTGCCGGGCTTCCTCGGCCGCCTGGTGCAAGGTGTCGACCAAGCCGGTGCCGGAAGCCACTGAGCGCGCCAGGTCGCGGGCCACTCCACGCCACCGAGATGTCTCGGCGAGCTGCAACCAGGCCTCCCGATCGGGTACGCCGAGGTCGAGTCGTCGCAACACCCCGGCCAGATCGTCGTGCACCGGGCCATCGGTAATGTCACGCACCGCAGCCGCCGCGGCCCGCAGGGGCAACCCGGCGGCCAGGCAGGTCGCCAACAGATCCAGCGCGGCCGGTAGGTCCTCGGCACGTCGGCGATCGTGTCGGCGCTGGGCTGCCGAGGGAACCCGGCGACCCAACCGCTCACCGGCAATCGCGCCCGGCACCAGCAACACCGGCAGGGCCCACAACCAACCGCCCGGCAGCAGCAACCACCCGACCACCAGAGTCACCACTCCCCCACTCACTGCCCAGCGCAGCGACCCGGTCGGCGACGTTCCCACTGCTGCTGCCACCGGTTTGCGGTGTATCCGCCGCAGGGAGGCGGCGGGTAGAGCACACCACACCGACACCCCGATGGCCGTCATCGCCACCACCAGCCAGCCGTTCATCGTTGCCCCCCGAGCCAGTCGCTCCACAACAGCCCGGCGCAGGTCAGCCCGACCCCGCCGACCAGGCAGACCAGGCCGTAGGAGGAGTTGATCAGGAAGTCGATCGGGTTACCGCCCAGCACGTAGCCGATCACGATGCCGGCCACCGGCAACAGGCCGAGCACCTGACCGGTGGCGCGGGGCGCGGCCAGTTCACCGGCCGTGGTGCGGGCCACCCGTTGGTCGGCGCGCAGACCGGCCGCCACCACGTCGAGGGTCGGGCCGAGGGCGGCCCCGGTACGCGCCGACACCTCCCAGGCACGGGCCAGTTGCACCATCCCCGCCTGACCGGGCAGAGCCGCGGCCTGCCGCAGACTGTCTGCCACCGAGCCACCGACCCGATGAGCTGAGGCGGCCCGGGCGAAGGGTGGGTGGTCCTCGGCCACGGTCAGCAGGGCTTCCACCGGTGGCCGCCCCGCCCGCACCTCCCGGGCCAACAGCGCACAGCCCTCGGCCACCCCAACCCGGTGCTCACGTTGCTGTAGCCGGGCACGATACCGGCCCCACAGGATCCACGCCGTGGCGGTCACCAGGGCACCGAGCCCGACCAGGACCGCGATCCGGATTCCGCCGACCACCGCGGCGACGAGCACCGCGAGCACCACGGCAGGCACGATCGCCCGGCTCGTCCGGGACACCGCTTCGACAGCCGGCGGCCGGACGCTCAGGCGGGTGATCGGTCGCCGGGGGTCGAAGGCCGCCCAGACCGCCAAGCCGGTGGCCAGCACCGCGAGGATCATCGCAACTTCCCTTCCAACAACCCGGCGCCGGGGCCGGGGCGGGCCACCGGATCGAACACCACCGCCGGCAGCACCTCGATCAATCCGGCGTCTGTGCGGGTGATCACCCCGATCTCGGCCACTCGGCGCAAGCCGTCGCGTCCCCGGGTCAGATGGATCACCACATCCAGCGCGGCGGCCACCTGGGCATGGGTGGCCATCCGGTCGAGCCCACCCAGAGCGGCCAGTGCTTCCAGCCGGGCCGGCAGATCACCGGCGGAGTTGGCGTGCACGGTGCCGCAACCACCCTCGTGTCCGGTGTTCAGGGCGGTGAGCAGGTCGCACAACTCGGCCCCACGCACCTCGCCGAGCACCACCCGGTCGGGCCGCATCCGCAGGGCCTGACGCACCAGCGCGGTCAGGGTGATCGCCCCGGCACCCTCGGCATTGGCCGGCCGCCCCTCCAGGCGGACACAGTGCGGGTGGTCGGGGTTCAACTCCCGGGAGTCCTCGACCACCACCACCCGCTCGTCGGGTGGGATCTCGGCCAGCAACGCGGCGAGCATGGTGGTCTTCCCGGTGCCGGTTCCACCGGAGACCAAATAGGCAAGCCGCTGCCGGACGATGGTGCGCAATAGCTCGGCACCGGCCTGCTCGAGCGAGCCGTGGCGCACCCAGTCGTCCAGGGTCATTCGCCGACGCGCCGGGATGCGCAGTGACAGGCAGGTGCCCGGTGCGGCCACCCCGGCCAACACCGCATGCACCCGGGTGCCGTCGGCCAGCCGGGCGTCCACGAAGGGGTGGGCGTCGTCGAGCGGACGGCCGACCTGGTTGGCCATCCGCACCGCCAGTCGGCGCAGGTCTTCCTCATCGGCGAAGCGCAACTCGGTGCGTTCCGGGCCGTGCCCACGGTCGACCCAGACCTCCTCGGCCCCGTTCACCAGCACATCGCTCACCCGCGGATCGGCCAGGAGCGGATCGAGCAGCCCGGCCCCCTGGGAATCGCGCCGCAGCTCGGCCATCAGCACTCGTACGCCCCGATCGGTCACCACCAGTCCCGAGCGACGCATCGCCTCGGCCACATCGGTGGCGGTCGGGGGCCGGCCCAGTTCGGCCAGGTGTGGCCGCACCACCGTCAGTTCGCTCATGGCAGCACCCGCTGCATCACGTCGAGACAGCCTCGGCGCCAGCGGCGACCGGCGGCCCGATCCGGTGGCCCGCCACGCCTGCCGGCGGCGACCACACCCCGGTCGTGCGGCACGGTCGCCCACACCGGCACCCCCACCGTGGCGCTCACCTCCTGAGCCCCGATACCCGAGCCCTTTGCAGTACGCAGCACCACTCCGTCCACCGGTAACCGGTCATCGCGCAGTCGGCGGATGCCGTGGTCGGTGGCCGCGATCGCCCGGACGTCGGCGGTGGTGCTGAGCAGGACGATGTCGGCATGGCGCAGCGCATCGCGGGCCATCGCACCACGGCCCCGTCCGGCGTCGATCACCACCAACTCGTGGTCCTGCCGGCCGGCGGCCAGTACCGCGGCGACGGCTTCGGCGGGCGGTTCTCCGGCTTCGCCGGAGCGGTCGAAGGACAGTAGGTCGACCTCGTCCAGCCGTGGCAGTTGGCCGCGCAGGGTGCCGAGGTGGCCACGGGCGTGGGCCAGGTCCGGCCAACGCCAGCCGGGTTCGGCCTCGAGCCCGAGTACCAGATCGAGTCCGCCACCGCCGGTGTCGGCATCCACCAACAGGGCCGGACGACGGCTGAGCAGAGCCAGTCCGGCAGCCAGGGTCGAGGTGCCGGTGCCGCCGGCCGCACCGACCAGTGCCACCACCGGGGTATCACTGTCGGCACCGCCGAGCACCGCGGTGATCAGATGGTCGGCCGATTCGGGGATCACCGCCACCGCCGCCCCCAGCAGCATCGACCAGCGGGCCAGTTCACCGGCGTCGGTACCGACCAGGTGCACGCGCTCGCGCGCGGGCAGGCCGAGCCGCACGGTGCCGGCGGCGCAGTCGGCGCCGATGAACACGGCACCGGCGCTCGACCACGCGGGCATCAGTTCGGCAGGGTCGGTGATCGGGTCGATGTGCTCCCCGGCCGCTGCGGCGGCGGCCAGCACGGCGTCGAGCACCGATTCGTCACGGGTGCACACCAGGATGGGTGAACGGTGGGTGAGGGCGGTCATATCCCTTACGGTGGGCGCCGCATCGGCCGACTTCCCCGACCGGGGTCAACCTGTGGACAAGCAGGCTCCGGAAGCCTGTGGATAACCCTCATTCGAAAGTTGCCCAGATGAGTCAGACATTACCGGAATGACGCGGGTTTTCCCAGCCAAAACGGGGTTACGAGGGTGTGGAATATTTCACTCGCCCAAGGTCTTGGCTTCGCCCGGTTTTGGGGCAACAATGATTACACGGTGAACGACCGAGAGGTCCGAAACCGGAGCACAACAGCCAGGCACCCACGCAGCGACCCACCGTCGTACAGGATTAGTTGGATCCGGGACCGCCCGAGACCAACACTAGATTTGCGCATGATCACCTGAGCTGAAGTGCGATGCGGCACCCGCCCATTGGCGGGTGCCGTGTCAATTCCCGACCTTTGCGGTTCTCGGCTCAGTCGGTGTTCGCACTCCCGTTCTTCGGCCCCCGCGGCGCTCCCTGCTGTTTGCGCACCGGAATCTCGGCCAGCGGAGACACCTCGGCCCCGTAGCTCACCGCCCGAACACAGTGCAGGATCCACTCCCGCACCCCGACCGGACCGCCGTTCGCATATTCCTCCAGCGCGTGGGTGTACTCCGCCCCGGCCGCCCGATGTCCGGCAGCGGCCACCACCACCGCCCGCGGATCGATACCGGCTTCGATCAACACCAAGTGCTCCACCAGCCTGGCCACGATCCCGTCCCCGGCACCGAAGGGCCGGACGGTGGCGATCTCGGCGTGCGCGATGGCCGCGACCACCAGGGCTGAGGCCTCGGTCGGAGTGGTCAGCAGAGCGTGCAGCCCCACCATCCGCTCCCCGACCCCCGGGTCGTTGCGCTGTCTGCCCAGGCCGTCCTCGGGCAGGTAGCCGCGGGCGACCAGGGCATGCACCCGGGCGATCACCTGGCCGGGTTCCTTGCGGATCAGCGGCGCCAGCTCCAGCACCTGGGTGGCGGCCCGAACCGCGCCGGCCTCCCAACTCGTGCCATCGGGGGCGGGTTCGTCACGGTCGGCGATCTCGGCACTGGCGCGGGCCCCGGCGTGCAGCGCCTTGGCCGACTGCTCGGCGGGCACGGTGCGCATCCCCCGGTCACGCAAGAGGGTGTCCACCGCATCCAAACCCGACCGGACGGCCGACGGCACGCCCTCGATTCGGCCCAAAACCGCTGCAGGATCCGTCATACCGGCTAAGTTTGCCGCATGGCAGCACGACCGGTGACCACGACAACCTTTCGGCCCGAGGTGGTCGACTGGTTGGTGCCGCACAACCGGTCACTGGTACTCGATCTCGGGTCGGGCACGGGCAGCTTCGCCAGGGTGTTGCACGCCCGCGGAGACCACGTTTTCGGGCTGGACGCCAACCCCGGCCGGATCACCCGCCTGGCCGCCCGGATCCCCACCGGACGCCACGTCGCCGGACACGCCGAATCCCTGCCCTTCGCCACCCGAAGCTTCGAAACGGTTACCGCGATCAGCACCTTGCACCTGTTCGCCCCCGGCCTGCTGTTCAGCGAGGTCGCCCGAGTGCTGAAGCCCGGTGGTCATTTCGCGGTGTCCTACACCGTCCGCGACGACACCGTGCCGTGGGTGAAACGCTTCGCGAGCCTGGTGCGCTCGCTGGACGACACCGCGATGCGCGGCGATTTCGGCCAGGACTCGGTGCGTAGCCTGCGCGAGAGCCAGTACTTCTCCGACGTCACCGAGCGGGGTTTTCGCACCTGGGTGGAGGTCACCCGCGAGCAGTTGATCGCGATGGTGGTTTCCCGTCCCGCAATCGGTGGCACCGAACGCGAGGCCGAGGCGATCGAAGCCGTCGGCGCGGTGTACGACGAGGTGGCCAGGCCCCCCGAACCGCTGCAACTGCCCTATCGCACGATTTGTTGGCGGGCTCAGGTCGACCCGGCTCAGCAACCCGCACCCGAGGACAGCGAGGTGCTGCACTTTCGGCTCTAGGGCTACCCCTCGATGGCCCGGCGCGGCTTCACCTCGAGACCGGCCACCGCCGGCTCCGGTTCGCCGGGGATCGCCTCGTCGAAGCGCACGTCGTCGCGCTTGCCGCGCTGGATCAACAGGTACAGCACCGGCACCAGAATCAGGGTCAGGAAGGTCGACGACAGCAGACCACCGATCACCACCACTGCGAGCGGTTTGGAGATGAACACCCCGCCACCGGTGAGGCCCAGCCCCATCGGCAGCAGCGCGCAGATCGTTGCCACCGAGGTCATCAGAATCGGACGGAGCCGCTGCCGGGCACCGTTCAGCACCGCGTCGCGGGGGCTTTGACCCTGATCGCGGTACTGGTTCACCAGGTCGATCAGCACGATCGCATTGGTCACCACCACCCCGACCAGCATCAACAAACCGATCAGGGCCGGCACCCCCAGGGGCGTGTCGGTGATCAGCAGCGCCGCGGCCGACCCGATGCCGGCGAAGGGAATCGACACCAGCAGAATCAGCGGCTGCACCAGTGATTTGAAGGTCGCGACCATCACCACGTACACGATCGCGACCGCCACCAGCAGCGCCAACCCCAACTGCGAGAAGGCGTCGGATTGTTCGGCCGAGACCCCGCCGACCCGCACGTCCACTCCTTCGGGCAGGGACACCTCGGCCAGCTTCTCCTCCACCCGCTGGGTGACCGCCCCCAGGTTGGCCTCGGTCGGGGTGAGCGACACGGTGGCCGAACGCTGGCCGTCGTTGCGGCCCAGCGAGGTCGGCACCAGCACTTCCTTGATGGAGGCGATATCGCCCAGCCGGACGGTCACCGGTTCGGCGGGTTGCTGGGGCTGTCCGGGCTGACCCTGGCCCGCCGGGACCTGGCCGGGTGTCGCCTCGGCCGGCATCCCGGCAAGTTCGATGTCGCCCAGTTCGGCCACCGACTTGGGCGAATCACCCACCTGCAGCACCACGTCGTAGGTGGCTGCCCCCGATTCGATGGTGTTCACCTGCTGCGGGGCGAGCAGACCCCGCACCGTGCCGGCCACCGATTCCGGAGCGACACCCCGGTCAGCAGCCTTGGTGCGGTCGATCACGATCTCGACCGTGGGCCGATCGGCCGACAGAGAGCTGGTCACGTCCGCGGTGCCCTCGACCTCGCGCATCGCCGCAGTGACCGTTTCGCTGGCCTCGGCGAGCCGTTCGCTGTCGGGGGCGTCGACGATCACGTCGATGGTGTTCGAGCCGAACTCACTACCGGCCACCACCGTCAGTTCACCGGCATCGGTGATCGATTCGATCCGTTCGCGCACCTGGGCGGTGACCGCGGTCGCGTCGGCCTCGGGGTCGATCGTGACCGCAAAGGAGGCGCTGTCGGCCGAGGAGCCGGCGAACACGTCCAGGCCCCCGGCGCTGCCGACGGTGGTCTGCACGGTTTCCACCCCGTCGACCTTGAGCAACGCGTCCTCAACCGGACGGGCCAACTCGTCCTGCTTGGCCAACGACAGGCCCGGGGTGAACTGTTGCTGCACCCGCAGGGTGTTCTGCCCGGTGTCGCCCAGGAAGGTGGTGTCGAGCCGGGTGGCCAGCGCCCCGGTGGTGCCGAGCAACAGCACACCGATCAGCAACACCGCGATCTTGTGGTTCAGCGCCCAGCCCAGGGTTGGCACGTAGAGCCGTTGCAGCCACGAGCGACGTTCCTCGGCCTCGGCCCGGGCCTGCACCTCGGCCCGGTCGACCTCGCCGGTGGGCCGGGGCAGGAACCAGTAGGCCAGCACCGGGACGATCGTCAGCGCCACCAGCAGCGAGGCCATCAGGGCCAGGGTCGTGGTCATCGCGAAGGGACGGAACAACTCGCCCACCTGCCCACCGACCAGCCCCAGGGGCAGGAATACCGCCACGGTGGTGATCGTCGCCGAGGTGATCGCGGTGGCGACCTCCTGCACCCCGGTGAGCACCGCCCGATGCTTCGCGGTGCCGTACGACAGATGCCGTTTGATGTTCTCGATCACCACGATCGAGTCGTCGACCACCCGACCGATCGCGATCGTCAGCGCACCCAGGGTGAGGATGTTCAGGGTGTAGCCGAAAACCTGCATGCCGATCAGCGCGGCCAGCACCGAGGTGGGAATCGAGACCGCGGTGACCAGGGTGGAGCGCACCGACAACAGAAACACCAGGATCACGATCACCGCCATGATCAGACCCAGGCCACCTTCGCGCAGCAGGTCGTCGATCGACTGGATGATGAACGGGGCCTGGTCGAACACGGTGGTGAACTCGGCTCCCTGACCGAGTTCCCCGGCCAGGGTGGGCAGCAGCGCCTTGACCTCCTTGCTGATCTGCACCGTGTTGCCGTCGGGGGTTTTGGTGATCGCCAGGGTCAGCGAGGGTTCACCGTTGGTGCGCGACAGCGACGAGGCGGCCTCGTTCTTGCGGGTGACCTCGGCGACCTCGTCCAGCCGGATGGTCTTGCCGTCGGGCGTGGCGATCCGCAGCGCTGCGACGTCATCGGCCGACCCGAAGCGTTGCCCGACCGTGACCGCGAGCTTCTTCTCACCCTCGGTCAGCTCACCGGCCGAGACCCGCTGCCCGGCAGCCCCCAGGGCCTGCTGGACGGCGTCGAGCCCGATCCCGTTCTCCGCCAGGGCCTCGTGGTCGACATCGACCAGCACCTGCGGGACGGGTGCCCCGGTGAGGCTGACCGCCCGCACCCCGTCGATCTTCTCCAGGTCGTTCATCACCAGGGCATCCACCCGGGCGGCCAGGTTGCCCCGATCGGTGTCGTCCGAGACCGCCACCTGCAGCACCGGCAGGTCGTCCACACTGCCGGTGAAGACCTGCACGTCGGCCTCGTCGGGCAACAGGCCCTCGATCCGGTCGACGGCGGCCTTCACATCCTGTTGGGCCACCGACATATTCGTGCCGTAGGTCATTTCGACCACCACCGTCGCCGACCCGGTGGACGAGGTGGAGTTGGTCGATTCCAGCCCCTGCAGCGATCCGACCGCCTGCTCGATCGGCACCGTGACCCGCTCCTCGACCACCGCCGGGGAGGCGCCCGGGTAGCTGACGAAAACCACGGCCACCGGAATCGAGATCGACGGGATCAATTCCTGCTTCAGGCTGCGCGCGGTGATCACCCCGAAGATCATCACGAAGATCGTGATCAATGCGATCAACGCTCGGTTCGTCATGCTCAAACTGGCGATGCGTTTCATGGGTGAAAACCGTCCGGAGTATGGGCACCGAGGTGCGATGTCTGTGTGGGTTCAGGATCGGCGACCCCACCCGGCCCATTCTCACCCGGATCGGAGGAACTTCCCCATTCGGGTAATAGTGTGGTAGCCCTCACAGGTTATTCAACTCTCAGGAGGCTGGGGCAATGAGCGAAGAGGCGACGAACACCCGGGACGAGAAGGCCTTCCCCCCTCCTCCCGAATTGGCTGCTCACGCCAACGTCACCGCCGCGGACCGGGAGGCGGCCGCAGCAGATCCGGAAGCCTTCTGGGCCGCGCAGGCCGACCGGATCAGCTGGGGTGACAAGCCCACCCAGACCCTCGACTGGTCGAACGCCCCCTTCGCCACGTGGTACGCCGACGGCACCCTCAACGCCGCCTACAACTGCGCCGATCGTCATGTCGAGAACGGCAACGGCGACAAGGTCGCCTACTACTTCGAGGGTGAGCCCGGCGACACCCGCACCATCACCTACGCCGAGTTGACCGAATCGGTCTGCCGGGCCGCGAACGCGCTCGAGTCGCTGGGTGTCAAGGCCGGTGACCGGGTCGCGGTGTACATGCCGATGATCCCCGAGGCCGTGGTGGCGATGCTGGCCTGCGTCCGGATCGGCGCCATTCACACCGTGATCTTCGGCGGCTTCTCGGCCGAGGCGATCGCCACCCGGGTGCAGGACTGCGGGGTGACCGTGGTGATCACCGCCGACGGTGGCTACCGGCGCGGTGCCGCGGCCGCCCTCAAGCCCGCGGTGGACGAAGCCCTCACCCACTGCCCCGAGGTGCGCTCCACCATCGTGGTGCGCCGCACCGGCCAGGACACCCCGATGACCGAGGGCCGCGACCACTGGTGGCACGAACTGGTCGACGAGCAGCCGAGCACCCACGAATACCAGCTTTTCCCCGCCGAGCATCCGCTGTACGTGATGTACACCTCGGGGTCGACCGGCAAGCCCAAGGGCATCCTGCACACCACCGGTGGTTACCTGGTCGGCACCTCCTACACCCACTGGGGCATCTTCGACCTCAAGGACGACGACATCTGCTGGACCGCGGCCGACATCGGCTGGGTCACCGGTCACTCGTACCTGGTGTACGGCCCGCTGGCCAACGGCGCCACCCAGGTGATGTACGAGGGCACCCCCGACACCCCGCACAAGGGACGCTGGTGGGAGATCGTCGACAAGTACCGGGTCACGGTGCTCTACTGCGCCCCGACCGCGATCCGCACCTTCATGAAGTGGGGTCCGGCGGTGCCGGCGGAGTTCGAACTGTCCAGCCTGCGCATTCTCGGGTCGGTCGGTGAGCCGATCAACCCCGAGGCGTGGCTGTGGTACCGCGAGCACATCGGCCACAACCGCACCCCGGTGGTCGACACCTGGTGGCAGACCGAAACCGGCATGCACATGATGTCGCCGCTGCCCGGGGTCGACGAGACCAAGCCCGGCGCGGCGATGTACGCGGTGCCCGGGGTCTCGGTCGACGTGGTCAACGAGGACGGCCAGCCGGTCGAAAACGGCGAGAGCGGTCTGTTGGTGGTCACCAAGCCGTGGCCGGCGATGCTGCGCACCCTGTGGGGTGATGATCAGCGCTACATCGACACCTACTGGGCCCGCTACGCCGGCATCTACTTCGCCGGCGACGGCGCGAAGAAGGACGAGGACGGGCACTTCTGGGTGATGGGCCGGGTCGACGACGTGATGAACGTGTCGGGGCACCGGATGTCGACCGCCGAGATCGAATCGGCCCTGGTCTCCCACGATGCGGTGGCCGAGGCCGCCGTGGTCGGCGCCACCGACGAGACCACCGGACAGGCGATCGTGGCCTTCGTGATTCTGCGCGGTGGCCACGAAAAGGACGACGACATCGTCAACACCCTGCGCAATCACGTCGCCCACGAGATCTCGCCGATCGCCAAACCGCGCCAGGTGTTGGTGGTGGACGAACTACCCAAGACCCGTTCGGGCAAGATCATGCGCCGCCTGCTGCGCGACATGGCCGAGGGGCGCGAACTGGGTGACGTCACCACGTTGACCGACTCGTCGGTGATGCAGACGATCCAGAAGGATCTGGCCTCGGGCTCCTGACGGCTCGGCCCACGGTTTCCGTCGAGACGGCCCGGGTGCGGCGCTTCGCCCCGCCCGGGCCGTTGTCGTGCGCCCGGGTGGAGACGAGGCTGTACTATCTGTGCCCGGAGCGCCGGGAAGTCTGGTCGGCAAGCCCCATTCGCGCACCCAATTTTTCAGGAGTTTCGTGTCCGCCTCCAGATCACGCCGTCGCCGGATCGTGCTGTTCCCCCGTCCGGACCATCAGGACGCCATCGCGATCTCCGATGTGCTGCGGATGGAAACCTTCGGCGGCATCTTCATGCTGGCCGCCGCGGTGGCCGGCCTGGTCTGGGCGAATCTGCACACCGCCTCGTACCGCTCCGTCCAGCAGATCGGCATCGGCCCGCTGGACCTGCAGCATTGGGCGGCCGACGGCCTGCTGGCGATCTTCTTCTTCGTGGCCGGGATGGAGCTCAAACGTGAGCTGACCGCCGGCTCACTGCGTCGTCCGGCCCAGGCGATGGTGCCGATCGCCGCAGCCATCGGCGGCATGATCGTGCCCGCCCTGCTCTATCTGGCGATCAACCTGACGATGCCCGGCGGACGTGTCGAGGGGTGGGCCATTCCGATGGCCACCGATATCGCCTTCGCCTTGACCGTGCTGGCCCTGGCCGGGCCCCGCCTACCGGCCGGGCTGCGCGCCTTCCTGCTGACCCTGGCGATCGTCGACGACATCGGCGCGATCGCGGTGATCGCGGTGGTCTTCACCAGTTCCCTGGCCTGGCTCTGGCTGGGTGGGGCGCTGGCCTGTGCCGCGGCCTGGTACGTCCTGCAGCGGCTGCGCATCGACCTGTGGCCGATCTATGTGGTGCTGTTCCTGATCACCTGGTGGTGCATGTTCTCCTCCGGGGTGCACGCCACCATCACCGGTGTGCTGTTGGGTCTGTTGACCAGAACCTCCGCCGACGAATCGCTCGACCCGATCGACCGCTGGGAGCACTTCTGGCGCCCGATCTCGTCCAGCATCGCGGTACCGATCTTCGCGCTGATGTCGGCCGGTGTGGTGGTCACCGGACCCGCCCTGCAGCGCATCGTCACCGAACCGGTCGCGCTCGGTATCATCGCCGGCCTGCTGCTGGGCAAGGTGCTCGGCATCTCCGGGGCCGCTTGGCTGACCGCCCGGCTGACCAGTGCCACGCTGCCGGAGGGCTTGCGGTGGACCGATGTCTTCGCGGTGGCGATGTTGGGCGGTATCGGCTTCACCGTGGCCCTGCTGGTGGCCGAGCTGAGCTTCCCCGGTGAGGCCGAACTGCTCGATGCCGCCAAGGCCGCGGTGTTGCTCGGCTCGTTGCTGTCGGCCCTGATCGCCGCCCTGATGTTGCATCGCCGCCGACCCAGCCAGGTGCCGTCCTGGGAGGACGGCTCTCCCGAGTAGCGGGATAGCCCCGTTACAGCCTTCCCGCGGGTGGTTAGCGTGTGCCCGCGAGGAGGGCTGCCACCCATGACCGTTGAGACCGAAGATCCCCGCACGCCTCGTCCGGATGATTACCCGGACATCGCGACCGCTCTACTGGCCCGATTGGGCGACGACCACCCCGGTCTGCGCACCCGGGAGCAGACCTGGTCGTGGGACGAGGTGGTGCGCGAGTCGGCGGCTCGCGGGGCACTGGCCCAACAGATGCGGGCCGAGGGCCCCTTCCACATCGGCGTGCTGTTGGAGAACGTTCCCGATTTCGCCTTCTGGCTGGGCGGTGCCGCACTGGTCGGCGCCACCGTGGTCGGCATCAACCCCACCCGCGGCGATGCCGAACTCGCCGATGAGATCCGCTTCGTCGACTGCCAACTGATCATCACCGACACCGCCGGGATGGAACGTCTCGGCCGCCTCGATCACGGCCTGGGCCGCGACCGCTTCCTGCTGGTCGACGACCCGGGTTACCAGGCGCGGGTGGCCGAGTTGCGCGACAGCATCGAACCGGCGGTCGCCGACGGGGTCGGCCCGGAGTCGTTGTTGCTGTTGCTGTTCACCTCCGGCACCACCGGGCGTTCCAAGGCGGTGAAGTGCTCGCAGCGTCGGCTGGCCTGGCTGGGCCACTTCAACACCCGCAAGTACTTCCACACCCGCGATGATGTCGACTACTGCTGTATGCCGATGTTCCACGGCAATGCGCTGATGGCGCTGTGGGCCCCGGCCCTGGTGAACGGTGCGACCGTCGCACTGACCCCGAAGTTCTCGGCTTCGAAGTTCCTCGACGATGTGCGCTTCTTCGGGGCCACCTTCTTCACCTACGTCGGCAAGGCCCTGGGTTACCTGATGGCCACCCCCGAACGGCCCGACGACATCGACAACACCCTGGAGCGGGGTTTCGGTACCGAGGCCTCACCGAATGACAAGGCCGAGTTCATCCGCCGTTTCGGCGCCCAGTTGTACGAGGGCTACGGCTCCTCGGAGGGGGCCGGGTCGGTGCGCCTGGACCCCGATGCCCCCGCTGGAGCGCTGGGTCGGCCGGCCCATGCCGGCATCAAGATCGTCAACCCCGACAACTTCGAGGAACGTCCGCCGGCCATTCTGGACGAGCACGGCATCGTCCAGAACCCCGATGAGGCGATCGGCGAGATGATCAACATCGAGGGCGCCCGGGCCTTCGAGGGGTACTACAAGAACGACGAGGCGGACGCCGAACGGCTGCGCAACGGCTGGTACTGGACCGGCGACCTCGGCTACATCGACCAGGACGGGTTCATCTACTTCGCCGGACGCAAGGGCGACTGGATCCGGATCGATGGTGAGAACACCTCTGCGCTGATGATCGAGCACGTGCTGCGCCGCTACCCGGCCACCATCGCCTGTGGGGTCTTCGCGGTGCCCGACCAACGTTCGGGCGATCAGGCGATGGCCGCGATCGAGGTGGCCTCGTTGGCCGATTTCGACGTCGAGCATTTCGCGGCTTTCCTGCGGGAGCAGGCCGATCTGGGGGCCAAGGCCACCCCACGATTCGTCCGGGTGTCGGAGAACCTGCCGGTGACCGGCTCCAACAAGGTGCTGAAGCGAGACCTGCAGGCCGACAAGTGGCACACCGATGAGCCGGTCTACCGCTGGGTGGGCCGCGACGCGGTGAGCTACCACCCGATGACCGAGGAGGAGAAGGCCAAGCTGGACGCCGAGTTCATCCAGTACGGACGGGAGCGGTTCCTCTGAGCCGGCCGGTCGCGCTGATCACCGGCGCCAGCCGGGGTATCGGACGCGCCACCGCCGTCGAGTTCGCCAAGGCCGGCTTCGACGTGGCGATCACCGCCCGCACCGTGCGGGAGGGTGAGGGCTCGGTGAAGGCCCGCACCGGCTCCGAGGTGCTGCCGGTGGCGGGGTCGCTGGAATCGGCCAGGGCCGAAATTCTCGACCACGGCGCCCGGGTGGCGAGTATCCGGATGGATCTGCTGAACCTCGACGAGGTCGAGGCGGTGGCCGATCGGGTGATCGCCGAGTTGGGCCGGATCGACGTGTGCGTGAACAACGCCTATGCCCAGACCGAGGGCAATATGGACCGGTTGGCCGACATCAGTCTCGGCGACGCCGAGGCGATGTGGCGGGGGAACTTTCTGCATCAACTCGCCCTGACCCGCACGGTGATTCCGCACCTGGTGCGCCGGGGCGGCGGCACGTTCATCAACATCGTGTCCGGTTCGGCCTACGCCGACCCGCCGGCGGCCGCCGGAGCGGGTGGCTGGGGGCTGTCCTATGCCGCGTCCAAGGCCGCCTTCGGCAGGTTGGCCGGCGTGGTGAATGCCGAATACCGAACCCACGGGGTGCAGGCCTTCAATCTCGACCCGGGTTTCGTGATCACCGAATCCGGTCTCGCCCGGGGAGGTACCGACAAGGTGTCCGCCCACACCGCCACGAACTCCCCCACCGTGCCCGCCCGGGCTGCGGTATGGCTGGCGACCGCCCCGGAAGCGGCGCGTTTCCTGGGCCGACGGGTGCGGTCGGTGCGACTGATCGGGAGCTTGGACGCCGGCGAGACCCCGGAGCCCTGACGCTCAACTGCGCCGGGGCAACCGCACTTCCTGTCGCCACGACCAGTCGAGGTACACCTCCCGCCGCTCGATCAGCCACTCGTCCCCATCACCCACCAGCGTGTCGAGATAGCGCACCGCGAGCACCTCGTCGGTGGGCACGCCCCGGTGTTCGAAGATGTGATGGGCCTGGCAGTAGGTGAGGGTGGTGTTCCCGGTGGGTCGGGACTGGCCGAGGATCTCGTGCCGGGTCGCGATCAACCCGGCGACCCCGGCCAGCACCCCTTCGACGATGGCGTCCCGACCCTGCCACTGGGCGGGTTGCCCCGGACGGGCCATCGCGGGGTCGAGGACGAAGACCGCGTCGGGGGCGAAAACGCTGCCCAGGGCCTCGCCGTCGCGCTGATCGACGGCGTGGGCATAGCGAACCGCGAGGTGGCTGTCTGTCATGGCAGACAGTGTGCACTAGGCTTCGAAGGACATAGCGACATTGGCGAGGAGACTTCCATGGCGGACCAGATCGGCGACATCATCAAGAACATCACCGATGACGTCAAAGTGGTGGTGGCCGGCGAGTTGGAACTCGCCAAGCAGGAATTGGGCCGTTCGGCGAAGAAGGCCGGGGTCGGCGGCGGCATGTTCGCCGGGGCTGCGGTCTTCGCTCTCACCGCCCTGGTGCTGCTGATCTGGGCCGGCTCCTTCGGCTTCGGCATCATGTGGCGCGAGCTCTTCGACTTCTCCACCCTGCTGTCGGTGCTGCTCGGCTTCGTCACGATGGCGGTACTGGGTCTGCTGATCGCGGGCATTCTGGCGCTGATCGGCAAGTCGCAGGTGTCCAAGGCCAAGGCGCCGGAGAAGACCATCGCCCAGGCTCAGGCCACCGTGGCGGCCGCCAAACAGGCGGTGACCCTGGGTGGGGAGCAGGTACAGGCCGAGTTGGCCGCCCGCGAGCAGGGCAAGCAGCTGGCCCGCTGAACCGGCAACCGTTGACGGGCGGGTTTCAGTGTTCGTCGACCCGCGAGTTGGGGTGAAAACCGATCCCGAACCGGGGCGGTACCTCGACGAAGGCTTTCGTGTCCCAGGGCTGTGACCAGGCGGCCAGATCCAACAAGGCATCGAGCAGGTGGGCGGTCAGCCCCCAGATGAACAACTCACCCAGGTTGAACGCCGGACCCCAGGCGCTCGGGTTGTACAGCACGTTGGCCCGGCGTTGGGGTTCGACCAGGTCGGCCACCCGAATCCGGTGCACCGCGGCGACCTCCCCGGGGTCGGCCGGGTAGACCGGCCCGGGTTCGCGCCACCACCCCACCACACAGGTGACGTCGAAACCGCTGTTGCTGACATGGGCGGCCGGTAGTGCTCCCAACACTTCGACCGAGGACGGGTCGACCGCGGTTTCCTCCTCGGCCTCGCGCAGAGCGGTGTGAATCGGGTCGGGGTCGTGCTCCTCGGCCCGTCCGCCGGGAAAGGCGACCTGGCCGGCATGTTTGCGCAGCAGGGACGATTTTTCGATGAACAACAGGTCGGGCCCGGCGTCTTCCTCGGCGATCAGGGCCAGTACCGAGGCCTGCGCGCCACCCCGCGGCGGTCGTTCGGCCATCACCCCGGTGAGCGCGACAGGTTCCGCCAACCGGGCGGCCAGCGTACTCAGCGAATCGGGCAAGGGCATGGGCAGACTTTAGCCCTTGTGCCCGAACTGTGCCCGGCTCGTTTCCACCGCCCGGCCGGCGGGACGGGTCACTGCGGCAGGTGCCGGTCGAGCGTTTCGAGTACCTGTTCGGTGGAGGTGAACGGCCCGACGTGCACGTGCACGATGCGTCCCTCGGCGTCGACCAGGAAACTCTGCGGCGGCCCGATCACCCGCATCTCGGGGGCGATCCGCTTGTCGGGGTCGACCACCTGCGGCCAGCCCCACCCGGCCTGTCCGGCGAAGTCGACCGCGGCCGCCGGCTCGGGATCATCGAAATCGATGCCCAGCACCTGCACGTCCGGACGGGCCTGGGCCGCCTCGGCCAGGAAAGGTGCTTCGGTACGGCAGGGCCCACACCATTGGGCCCAGACGTTGATCAGCATCGGCTCACCGCGCAGACCGGCCAACCGCACCTGTGAGTCTCCGCCGAGGCAGTCCAGGGTGAGATCGGGCAACCCCTCGGGGTGTGCGGCGACCTCGGGGTCACTTGCCGGGCAGTCGTCGATTCCAGCGGCCCGGCGTCGCTCCACCAGGTCACCGTCGCCGGTGGTGGCGGTCGGGCGCCGATCGGCGCTCGGCTCCCCGACCGGCTGCACCGGGGTGGTCGAGGCGCAACCGGCCAACACCACCAGGGCAACCACCACCGCGGCCAACCGCACGGCGACATTGCGTGCGGTCATGCCCGTGGCTCCCGCACCAGCTTGCCGGCCTTCACCGGGTCGATCTCCCCTTCGCCGTAGGCCGGGCAGAGTCGGGCCAGGGGGCAGGCTCCGCAGGCCGGGTTGCGGGCGTGGCACCGGCGGCGGCCGTGCCAGATCACCCGGTGGCTGAGCATCGTCCAATCACGTTTGGGAAACAGATCCCCGACCTGGTGTTCGATCTTCACCGGGTCGTCGGCGGTGGCCCACTGCCAGCGGCGCACCAGCCGGGCGAAGTGGGTGTCGACGGTGATGCCCGGCACGTCGAAGGCATTGCCCAGCACCACGTTGGCGGTCTTGCGGCCCACCCCGGGCAGCTTCACCAGGTCGGCGAGTCGGTGCGGCACCCGTCCGCCGTGGTGCTCGGTGAGCGCGGCCGCGGTACCGATGATGGTGCCGGTCTTGGCCCGGTAAAAGCCCAAGGGATGCAGCAATTCCTCGACCTCGGCCACCTCGGCACCGGCCAGGGACGGGGCGTCCGGCCAGCGCCGGAACAGTTCCGGGGTGACCGCATTGACCCGCTTGTCGGTGGTCTGGGCCGACAGGATCGTCGCGATCAGCAGTTCGAAGGGTGATCCGAAGTCCAGTTCGCAGCGCGCCTCGGGGTACAGCTCGGCGAGCATCCGGTGCATCCGGCGGGCTCGCCGCACCAGGGCCAGCGGCGGGCGGGCAACAGTTTCGGACATGGGGTTAGCTTAGGCGTCTCGGGCACCGGGCTGGGTGCGCGAAGATACCAAGCGGTAATGTGATGCAACACATACTCCAGGAGGCGAGCCGTGGACCCGGACGTATTGAAGCAAGCACCTCTGTTCAACGGTTTGGACACCGAAGAGGCCAGCACCCTGGCCGCTGCCATGACGACGATTCGGCTGCACCGGGGCGCCGTACTGTTCCACGAGGGCGATGTCGGCGACCAGTTGTATGTGGTGGTCGACGGCAAGATGAAACTGGGCCGGGTGGGCACCGCCGGACGGGAGAACCTGATGGCCGTCCTCGGCCCCGGGCAGATGTTCGGCGAGCTGTCGGTCTTCGACCCCGGCCCGCGCTCCACCACCGCCACCGCGGTGACCAGTTGCAAACTGCGCTGCCTGGAGCACGCCGAGTTGGAGAAGTGGCTGTCGAACCGTCCCCAGGTCGCCCTGGGCCTGCTCGGCCAGTTGGCCAAGCGGCTGCGGCGCACCAACGACGTGGTCGCCGACCTGGTCTTCTCCGATGTGCCCGGACGGGTCGCCAAGGCCCTGCTGGACCTGTCGGAACGCTTCGGCGAACCGCGTGCCGAGGCGGTCGTGGTGCACCACGACCTGACCCAGGAAGAACTCGCCCAACTGGTCGGTGCGTCCCGGGAGACCGTCAACAAGGCCCTGGCCGATTTCGCCGCCCGCGGCTGGATTCGGCTGGAACCGCGCTCGGTCACCCTGCTCGACCTCGATCGGTTGGAGAAGCGCGCCCGCTGAGGCCGGTTCCACTTATCGGTGAGAACCGGTCGGCGTTGATGCCCACCGGCATCTAAGGTGGGCGCCATGACCAAGTGGGAATACGCAACCGCGCCGGTACTGGTACACGCCACCAAGCAGATCCTGGACAACTGGGGGCAGGACGGCTGGGAGTTGGTGCAGATCGTGCCCGGCCCCAACCCCGAGAATCTCGTCGCCTACTTCAAACGACCGCTGGCCCAGTGATGAGCGCCCCCAGCGAGCGTCTGCGCGGCCTCGGGCTCACCCTGCCCCCGGTCGCCGCCCCGGTGGCGGACTACGTGCCGGCGGTGCGCACCGGCAACCTGGTGTACACCTCCGGCCAGTTGCCCTTCGTCGGGGGCGAACTGCCCACCACCGGCAAGGTCGGTGACGCGGTGACCCTGGACGAGGCCGTCCAGCAGGCCCGCGATGCCACCTTGAATGCGCTCGCTGCGGCCGCCGAGCAGGCCGGTGGCCTGGATGCGATCACCCGGGTGCTGAAGCTGACCGTCTACGTCGCCTCCTCACCGTTCTTCACCGAACAACCCAAGGTCGCCAACGGCGCGTCCCTGTTGCTCGGGGAGATCTTCGGAGCCGACGGCGAGCACGCGCGCAGCGCGGTCGGGGTGGCCGCACTGCCGCTGGATGCGGCGGTGGAGCTCGAGCTGTTGGTGGAGGTGAACTGATTGTGGCGTCGCACTCCCACGACGTCCTGCGTCATGTGCCGCGGGTGATCACCAATGCCGGTACCGCCCCGCCGAAGATGAGCGATTGGGTGAAGATCACCGAGGGGGTCACCCCGCGCGATGCCGCCACCGTGATCCTCTTCGACGCCGACGGCCCCGACGCCAAGGTGTGGCTGATGATGCGCCACGGCAAGATGAAGTTCGCCCCGAACCGGGTGGTCTTTCCCGGGGGCGCGGTCGACCCGATCGACCGGGAGTCCCCCGACCCGATCCGCGCGGCCGCGGTGCGCGAGTTGGCCGAGGAGGCCGATGTGCACCTCGGCCCCGATGACCTGTGGTTGTGGGCCCGGTGGATCACCCCGGTGTTCGAGGCCCGCCGCTACGACACCTGGTTCTTCATCGCCCGTCTGCCCGAGGGGCAACAGGCCCGCGACGTCTCCGGCGAGGCCGACCGCGCCGACTGGCTGCGTCCGGCCGAGGCCCTGGCGGCCCACGAGGCCGGGGTGATCCAGTTGCTGGCCCCCACCTGGTCGGTGCTCAAGGAGATGGCCGATCTGCGCAGTTTCGACGCGGTGGTGGCCGCAGCCACCGACCGGATCGTCGAACCGGTGCTCGGCGAGATCCGGCTGGTCGACGACCGGTACGAATGGTTCTACCCCGGAGACAAGGAATGAGCAGCTTCGCCTGGCCCGACACCCAGCCCCCCGGCGAGTTGGGACCCAAGCACATCCTGGCCCCGAACCCCGGCCCGATGTCGCTGGACGGCACCAACACCTGGCTGCTGCCGACCGACGGCGGCATGATCGTGGTCGACCCGGGCCCCGACGATCCCGATCACCTCACCGCGATCGTCGAGTTGGCCGGCACGGTCGAGGAAATCTGGGTGACCCACCGTCACATCGACCACATCGAAGCCACCGGTCCGTTGGCGAACCGCACCGGCAATCCCCCGATTCGGGCCTTCGATCCCGAACTGTGCGTCGGTGAACCCCTGGGCGCCGACGACGAGATCAACCTGGGCAATGGTGCCGCGCTGCGGGTGCTGCACATTCCCGGGCACACCGACGACTCGATCGGTTTTCTGCACACCGCCCCCGGCGAGCCCGCCCGGCTGATGACCGGCGACATGGTGCTGGGCCGCGGCACCACCGTGATCGTGCCGCCGGACGGCAACCTGACCAGCTATTTCGCGTCCCTCGACCTGATGGAACAGGTCTGCCTCGACCACGAGGTCACCGAACTGCTGCCGGGTCACGCCCCGGTGCTGACCGACCCGGTCGGGGTGCTGCGGTACTACCGCAACCACCGCACCGAACGGCTCGCCCAGATCCGCGAGGCGGTGCAGGCCGGCCACCGCACCCCCGACGCGGTGGTCGAGCACGTCTACGACGACGCCCCCGCGAATGTGAAGTTCGCCGCCCGGCTGTCGTCCATCGCCCAGCTGTATCACCTGCGGGAGACCGAGGGGATGGAGGTCGAACTGACCGCCGCGGAGCTCGCCCACCCCTACCCCGATTGGTGACCGGTCGCCCACCAGTTGTCGACACGCGGTAACTTGGCCCTCATGACCGCCGGCCAACTTTCGGGGCATGCCCTGCATATCGTCAGCGGCAAGGGAGGCACCGGTAAGACCACGGTTGCCGCCGCCCTGGCCTGCGCGCTGGCCACCGCCGGCCGCCGGGTGCTGTTGTGCGAGGTCGAAGACCGCCACGCGGTATCGGAACTTTTCGAGGTACCCCGGCTCGCACCGGCCACCGAACCCCTGCTGCTGCGCACCTCGTCCGGTGGTGCAGTGCACGGCCTGTCGATCGACGCCCGCTCGGCCCTGCTCGAATACCTGGACAAGTTCTACAAGCTCGGCCTGGCCGGCAAGGCCCTCGACAAGTTCGGGGTCTACGACTTCGCCACCTCGATCGCCCCCGGGCTGCGCGATGTGCTGCTCACCGGCAAGGTTTACGAGGCGGTCCGCCGCAAACTCAAGAACCGTCGCAATGCCTACGACGCGGTGGTGCTGGACGCACCGCCGACCGGGCGGATCGGGGCCTTCCTGAACGTCCACCAGGCCGTCGCCGGACTGGCCAAGATGGGCCCGATCCACAACCAGGCCGACTCGATCATCCGACTGTTCCGCTCCGAACACACCGTGGTGCACCTGGTCACCCTGCTGCAGGACATGCCCGTCACCGAGACCCGGGAAGCGGTCGCCGAGCTGTCCGACACCGGCATCACCGTCGGGTCGGTGATCTGCAACCGGATCACCGAGCTGCCCCTACCGGCCGACCAGATCGTCCGGGCCGCCGCCCGCGAGCTTCCGGTCGAGGTGCCCGGCCTGGGGGCGGACGAGAATGCCGCCCTCGCCGAGGAACTGGCCTTCGACGCCGCCTGGTGGGCGAACGAACAAGCCTGTCGCACCCAGTTGGAGGAACTCCGGCTGCCGCTGATCGAACTGCCCGACGACCCGGCCGGGGTCGACCGGGCCACCCTGTTCACCCTCGCCGACGCACTGGCCCGGCAAATGCCCGGGGAGGTGGGCCGATGAAACGCGACGTGCGCGGTGACCTGCCCCGGCTGGACGTGGACGCCCTGTTGGCCGACACCAGCAAACGCATCGTGATCTGCTGTGGCTCGGGTGGGGTCGGCAAGACCACCGTGTCGGCGTCCCTGGCGGTGCGCGCCGCCGAGGCCGGACGCAAGGTGGTGGTGCTCACCATCGATCCGGCCAAACGGCTCGCCCAGTCGCTGGGGATCGGCGAGTTGGACAACACCCCTCGTCCGGTGGAGTCGATCGACACCTCCCGGGGTGGCTCGCTGGACGCGATGATGCTCGATATGAAGCGCACCTTCGACGATGTGGTGCTGGCCCATTCCAGCCCCGAGAAGGCGCAGCAGATCTTCGCCAACCCCTTCTACGAGGCGCTGTCGACGTCCTTCTCCGGCACCCAGGAGTACATGGCGATGGAGAAGCTCGGCCAACTGCACCGCCAGTCGGAGCAAACCGGCCGGTGGGACCTGATCGTGGTGGACACCCCGCCGTCGCGGTCGGCGCTGGACTTTCTGGATGCCCCCGAACACCTCAGCAACCTGCTGGACGGCAAGATGCTGCGGCTGTTCCTGATGCCGGCCCGCGGGCCGATGAAGCTGATGAGCGTCGGGGTGAACCTGGTGGTCGGGGCGATGTCGAAGGTGCTGGGCGGGCAACTGTTGCGTGATGTGCAGACCTTCGTGTCGGCCTTCGAGGCCCTCTTCGGCGGTTTCCGGCAGCGGGCGGAGCAGACCCTGGCCACCCTGGCCTCGGATTGGACGACCTTCCTGGTGGTGGCCGCGCCCGAACGCGATGCCCTGCGCGAGGCGTCCTTCTTCGTCGACCGGCTGGCCGGGGAACGAATGCCGCTGGCCGGCATGATCCTGAACCGGGTGCACACCTCCAAGGTGGCCGATCTGTCGGCCGAACGGTCCTTCGCGCTGGCCGAGGATCTCGACGGCGGCGGCCACGAGATCGAGGTGGTGGCGCTGCGTCGCCATGCCGCCCGCGAGCAGATGATGCGCCGCGAACGGGAGTTGGTGGCCCGCTTCGCCACCAAACACGCCGGGGCCCCCACCGCCCGCGCCTTCGCCCTGGAGTCGGATGTGACCAGTGTCGAGACACTGCGCACGGTGGGCGAGCAATTGGCCGGCGACGGGTAGTCGCGCCTATCGCGGAGGCGAGATTTCGTCCAGTCGGACACGCCAGTTTCCGGGTGTTTCGATTGGGGAATGACCACCGGCGTCACGTACTCTGGAGCCCATGCGCGCGAAACGACTGGGAACAATCGGGTCCTCAGCCATCTCCTTCGTCGTGGTCAGCGTCCTGTTGGGCCTGGTCTCGGCGGCACTTCTGCTTCCGGTGACGCTGGTGGCGAGTTCGGCCACCAAGGCGACGGCCAATGGTCTGTCGAACCTGCCCGCGGAGCTCAAGACGCCGCCGCAGATGGAACGGTCGAAGGTGTTGGCCGCCGACGGTACCGAGCTGGCGATCTTCTATGACGAGAACCGGATCTACGTCGGGTTGGACCAGATCTCCCCGATGATGCGGCAAGCCCAGATCGCCATTGAGGACCACCGCTTCTACGAACACGGCGCGCTCGACCTGAAGGCGACCTTGCGCGCGCTGGTGCGCAACACCTCGGGTGGCTCCACCCAGGGTGGTTCGAGTATCACCCAGCAGTACGTGAAGATGGCGCTGGTCGAGAAGGCGATCGCCGAGGGCGACAAGGAAGCGGTCAAGCAGGCGACCGAAACCACCTACGCGCGCAAGATTCAAGAGCTTCGCTACGCGATCGCGGTCGAGGAGCAGTTCTCCAAGGACGAGATCCTCGAGCGTTACCTCAACATCGCTTACTACGGTGACGGCACCTACGGTGTGCAGGCCGCCGCGATGCATTACTTCGGTACCACCGCCGACAAGCTGACCATCGATCAGTCGGCGATGCTGGCGGGCCTGGTGCAGAGCCCCGACTCGGTGAACCCGGTGGCCAACCCGCGCGCGGCCATCGAACGCCGCAATGTGGTGCTGAGCCGGATGGCCGAGGTCGGCGTGATCAGCGAGGAGCAGGCCGAGCAGGCCAAGGCCGTCAAGTGGGACCCGTCCAAGGTCTCCCCCACCCGCAACGGCTGTGTCGGCACCGAGTTCCCCTTCCTGTGTGACTACGTGCGCCGCACTCTGCTGAACACCGAAAGCCTCGGTGCCACCCCGCAGGACCGGGAGAAGATGCTGAACCGTGGTGGTCTGGTCGTGAAGACCCGGATCGACCCGGCCGCCCAGCGCGAGGCCGAGAAGTCGGTGGCCAAGATCGTCGGCCCGGACGACCCGGCTCTGGGTGTGCTGGTGATGATGCAGCCCGGTACCGGCCTGATCACCGCGATGGCGCAGTCGCGTCCGCAGATGGGCACCGGCAAGGGTCAGACCTTCTACAACTACGCCGCTTCCTCGTCGATGGGTGGGGCCGAGGGTTACCAGGCCGGATCGACCTTCAAGGCGGTCACCCTGGCTGCCGCGCTGGAACGCGGTATCCCGATGAGCAAGCAGTTCAACTCCACCTCGCCGCAGAACTTCAAGGGACAGACCTTCACCTCCTGTGACGGCCCGTTCCAGATGGGCAACTGGAAGGTGGCGAACTCCACCCGCAGTGCCGCGATGATGAACATGCGGCAGGCCACCAACTGGTCGGTGAACACCTACTTCGTCCACCTGGTGAAGGCGGCCGGAGTCTGTAACACCATGAAGATGGCCGAGAAGATCGGTGTCGAGCAGTCGATGGGTGGTTCGCTGACCGCCAAGGGTGAGGCCTGCAAGCAGGATCCGCTGGCCTGCCCGTCCTGGTTCCCCTCGGTCACCCTGGGTTCGCTGGACATCACCCCGCTGTCGATGGCCGAGGCCTACAACACCTTCGCCGGACGGGGTAAGCACTGCGAGCCGGTGATCCTGGAATCGATCGCCAAACGCGATGGATCGGCCCTGGAAGTGCCATCGGCCCACTGTGAGCAGGTGATGCCGCCCGAGGTCGCCGACGGTGTGAACGAACTGCTGCAGGGCGTGATGAGCAGCGGTACCGGTACCCGGGTGCGGATTCCGGGTGGTTACCCGCAGGCCGGCAAGACCGGTACCACCGACTCCAACGCCGCCGTGTGGTTCGCCGGGTACACCCCGGAGATGACCGGTGTGGCGATGATCGCGGTCGACAAGACCCACCCGTACTGGAAGGACAAGCGCAAGTCGCTGAAGTACAAGCGGCTGTCGACCGGTGTGTCGCTGGAAGGCTCGGGTTCGGGTGACGCCGGCCGGATCTACACCCCGGCGATGGCCAAGGCGCTCGAGGGCAAGCCGAAGACCAAATTCACCGCGGTCAAGCCCGGCGCCTTCAAGCCGAAGATGGTGAAGGTGCCCGACGTCAGCGGATTGGGCCCGCAGGATGCCCAGATCAAGCTGGAGAACGCCGGCTTCACCGTGATCAAGGTGACCCGCTACCACTCCTCGCGCAAGGGCACCTACCTCGGCATCTCGCCGACCGGCACCGTCGAGGAGTGGGGCAACATCTACATGAGCTTCTCGGCCGGGCCGAAGCCCAAGCCCCCGCCGCCGAAGCCGAAGCCGACGCCCAAGGAAACCAAGAAGCCGGAGCCGAAGGAAACCAAGAAACCGGATCCGAAGGAGTCGAAGGAGCCCAACCCTCCGAAGACACCCGGTGATGGCGGCAACAAGCCGAAGCCGTCCAGCAAACCGACCCCATGACCCGGGAGGCGTCTGCGCGGACGTCCGGGTTCGCCCGCCGGGTCGGTCGGGGAGTTGCCGCACTCGGTGCGATCGGGGCGGCCGGGTTCTCCTGGGGAGTCTGGGAAGCCCGCTGGTTCGAAGTGCGCCGGGTGACCGTGCCGGTGTTGCCGGCCGGTGCCCGTCCGATCCGGATCCTGCACGTCTCCGACATGCACGTGATTCCGCGGCAGCGGCGCAAGCAGGATTTCGTCGCCCGCCTGGCCGGGCTGCAACCCGACTTGGTGATCAACACCGGTGACAATCTCGGCTCGGCCGAGGGCGTCGAGGTCGCGTTGGGCGCTCTGGACCGGTTGTTGGACGTGCCGGGGGTGTTCGTCTTCGGTTCCAACGACTACTACGGGCCGCGGTGGAAGAACCCGTTCAGCTACTTCGGCTCCACCGACGGTCATGAGGTGGACGATCGTCCCGAACTGCCCTGGGACAAGCTGCGCGACACCTTCGTCGCCCGTGGTTGGCACGACCTGAACCACCACAAGGCCGTGCTGGACGTGGCCGGGATGTCGATCGAGTTCCGGGGCACCGATGACGCCCATCTGGGCCGCGATGACTACCTGTCGGTGGCCGGCCCGGTGCCGTCCGAGGTCGACCTCGGCATCGGCGTGACCCACGCTCCCTATGCGCGGGTGGTCGACTCGATGATCGACGACGGTTGTGCTCTGGTGTTCGCCGGTCACACCCACGGCGGGCAGGTGTGCGTGCCGGGATACGGGGCCCTGGTGAGCAACTGTGACCTGCCGCCCGGCCGGGCCGCCGGCCTGTCGGTGCACCCCGGTGCCGGACGCCGCGGCTACCTGCATGTCTCCGGTGGGCTGGGCACCTCTCCGCTCGCGCCGTTCCGATTCGCCTGCCGTCCGTCGGCAACTTTGGTGACTTTGACCACTTCCTGAGCCCCGGGCCCGTCCTCGGATTTGTTCTCGGAAATCGTCATGGCACAGTGGTGCGGTGCCAGATGCAGATGGACTCGATGATTTCCGGGTTCGCGAGCTGAACGCCGAATCCAGCCCCCACCCCGCCCCCGCCCCCCGCGGTCGGTTCCTCGACCGTGCCCGGATGGTTTTCAGGGAGGTCGATCCGCCCACCTGGGGATGGGATCTTCGCGAACACAGCGATGGCGTCGAGCAGGCCCGTTCCCGGATGGTGATCGATCTGGCCATGCGGATCGCCGCCTCCACGATGGCCACCGGCGCCTCGGCCTCGGACGTGACCGCCAACATCCTCACCGTCACCAGGGCCTACGGGCTGCGGTCGGTGCACGTCGATGTGACCTTCACCGCGATCACGGTCACCCATCACCGCGGCCCCTACGAGGACCCGGTGACGATGGTGCGCACCGTGGCCACCCGTACCCCCGACTACACCCGTCTGGCCGAGACCCATGAGCTGATCGACGACATCGCCGCGCACCGGCTCCCCTTGGACGAGGCGCACGACCGATTCAGTCGGATCATGGCCCAGCCGCGGATCTACCGTCGCAGCATCGTCACCCTGGCCTTCGTGTTGATGGCGGCCGGGGTGTGCACCCTGCTGGGCGGGCGTCCGTTGGAAATCGTCGCGGCGATGTTGATCGTGGCCCTGGTCGACCGGGTCTCGCTGCTCACCGCCCGGTTGCGGTTGCCCGCCTTCTTCGCCCAGATCGTCGGCGGTGCCATTCCCACCGCGGTGGCGATGGGCCTGGTGACGGCCCGGGCCTGGGTACCCGATGAGTTGGATGTGTTGCGACCATCCATTCTGGTGGCCACCGGCATCGTGGTGTTGCTGGCCGGTCTCACCGCGGTGGGCGCGGCCCAGGACGCGATCGACGGCTACTACGTGACGGCTTCGGGACGCGCCTTCGAGGTCGTGATTCTCACCCTCGGGATCGTGGTCGGCGTCCTCACCGTGATCACGATCGCCTTCCGGCTTGGGGTGCCCTCGTACATGCTTCCACCAGCCGGAATAGCGCAATCAACCCTCGTCCAGATCATTGCGGTGGCGCTGATCGCCGCCGGTTTCTCCCTCGGCGGCTACTCCGGTCTGCGCACGGTGGCGGTGTCGTGTGCGGTCGCGGTGGTCGGCTGGTTCGGCTACCTGATGGTGGGCCAGCTCGGTTTCGGCACCGTGGCCGCCACCGCCTTCGCCTGCACCGTGGTGGGCCTGCTCACCCACTCGGTGGCCATTCGCCTGGGCGTCCCGGCCCTGGCGGTGACCACCGCCGGCATCGTCGCCTTCCTGCCCGGCAGCATGATCTACCGGGGCCTGTACTACCTGACCGAACCCGACATGGCCACCCTGGCCGGCACCAGTAGTGCGACCCACCTGTGGGGTGCCGCGGCCACCGGATTGGCCATTGCCGGTGGAGTCAGCCTGGGTTCGTACTTCGGCCGACTGGCCGACCGCAACGTGCGGGCCGGAGTCGGCGCTGCGGCCAAGGCTCTGGCCCGCTCGCGGGCCGACAACCGCGAGTGAGTCTTCTCCCTGCCCACGAAGAACGAGCGAGGCCCGAACCCATTTCGGGCCCGGGCCATGCGGATCGAGAAACATTGGTCGGGGTGACAGGATTTGAACCTGCGACCTCATCGTCCCGAACGATGCGCGCTACCAAGCTGCGCCACACCCCGAAGTGCCCGTTTCCGAGCACCGGGCCAGTGTAGTACCAACTTCCCCGTTCCGCACATCGTCCATGTTTCGTGGGCATCGCCCGATCAGCCACCACCCGCCCATCGGGATTTTTAAGGCCAGGGCCTCAATTGTGCCGTTAGCGTTTCGGGCATTCGCTCGTCGAAGGAGTCCCCGATGGATCGCACGATTCTGCCGCTGAACCCCAAGCGCCCCCCGGCCACCACCCCCACCATGGATATGCGTGACCAGGAGCCCTACCCGCTGCCGGAGCGGCCGCTGCCTCCCGAGGGCGCACCCAATGTGCTGGTGATCCTGGTGGACGACATGGGTTTCGCCGCTTCGACGGCCTACGGCGGCCCTTGCCGGATGCCCGCCGCCGAGCGCCTGGCCGAGGACGGACTGCGCTACACCCGCTTCCACACCACCGCCATCTGCGCCCCGACCCGGATGGCCCTGTTGACCGGGCGCAACCATCACAGCGCCGGCATGGGCAACGTTCCCGAGATGGCCACCTCCGCCCCCGGCATGGACGGCATCCGTCCCGACAACATGGCGATGCTGCCGCAGATCCTGTCGAAGAACGGCTATCTCACCGGCGCCTTCGGCAAAATGCACCAGACCCCGCTGTGGGAGATCGGCGAGACCGGCCCCTTCGACCGCTGGCCACTGAACGAGGGCTTCGACCGGTTCTACGGCTTCATCGGTGCCGAGACCAACCAGTTCTACCCCGCGCTGATCGACGGGTTCACCCCGATCGACCCGCCGCGCACGCCCGAAGAGGGCTACCACCTGTCGGAGGACCTGGTCGACCAGGCGTCCGGGTGGATCCAGTCGGTCTCGGAGCTGGAACCCGACCGTCCCTGGTTCACCTACCTCAGCTTCGGCGCCTGCCACGACCCGCTGCAGGTACCCGACTCCTGGCGCGGTCGCTACCGCGACGAGTTCAACCACGGCTGGGCGGCCGAGCGGGAGCGGATCTTCACCCGGCAGAAGGAACTCGGGGTGATCCCGGCCGATGCCGAACTGACCGAGTTCGATTCCGACATCCCCGACTGGGATTCGATGGGTGATACCGAACGCCTCGTCTGCGGGCGGATGATGGAGCTCTACGCCGAGATGGCCGAGCACATGGACGCCCAGGTCGACCGGCTGCTCAACACCATCGAGAAGATGGGCCAGCTCGACAACACCCTGGTGATCTACATCCTGGGCGACAACGGCGCGGCGGCCGAGGGCAGCCTGTACGGCACCCACAACAACCTGGCCAACCTGAACCGGGTACCGATGTCGGTGGAAGAGGTCGCTGCCCGGCTGGACGAGGCCGGTGGCCCGAACACCTTCTCCAACTACCCGTTCGGTTGGGCACTGGCGATGAACACCCCGTACCAGCGGTCGAAGAAGTTCGCCTCGCACTACGGCGGCACCCGCAACGGGATGATCGTGCACTGGCCGAACGGCATCAGCACCGGCGGCGAGTTGCGCCACCAGTGGCATCACGTGGTCGACATCACCCCCACGATCCTGGAGGCCGCCGGGATTCCGCAGCCGAGGGTGGTGGACGGTATCGAGCAGGCCCCGATCGAGGGCACCTCGCTGTTCTACACCTTCGCCGACGCCGACGCCCCCGATCAGCACACCACCCAGTATTTCGAGGTGATGGGCAGTCGCGGTATCTACCAGGACGGATGGACCTGCGTCACCCTGCACCAGCGGATGCCCTGGAGCCCCAACGCCCGCGAGCCGCTCCCCCGGCTCAGCGAGGACGTGTGGGAGCTGTACGACACCAACAGCGACTGGACCCAGGCCCGCAACGTGGCCGACCAGTACCCCGAGAAGGTCGAGCAGATGAAGCAGGCCTTCCTGCTCGAGGCCGCCCGACACAACGTGCTGCCGATGGACGACCGGCTGCACGACCGGTTCCGGGCCGAAGACGCACCGCGTCCGGATCTGTTGGGTCATCGCCGCAGCATCACCCTGCGTCCGACGATGCGTGGGCTGCGGGAGAACTCGGCCCCGAACATCAAGAACAGCAGCTACCTCATGACCGCCCACTTCGAGGTGCCCGAAGCGGGTGCTGACGGCGTGTTGATCGCCCAGGGCGGACGCTTCGCCGGCTGGTCGCTGTACGTCCACGAGGGCAAGGTCTCGTACTGCTACAACCACTGCGGCCGACGCACCTACGTCCGCGCCGCGGAGAAACTGTCGGCCGGGGAGCACACCGCGACCGTGCGCTTCCGTTATGACGGCGGTGGCCCGGGCAAGGGCGGCGATCTGGAACTTCTGGTCGACGACCACGTGGTCGCCACGGGCCGCCTGGAGGGCACGGTGGGCTGGATGTTCAGCCTGGACGAGACCCTCGACATCGGCTGTGACCGGCAATCACCGGTCACCGACGACTACGCCGACCACCCGCGCCGGAACCGCTTCACCGGAATCGTGGATCGGGTGGAGCTGGTCATCGGGGACGATGCGGTTGACGCCGACCCGGCCGAGATCGCCGAGATCATGCTTTCGCGCACCTGAGCGGAACACCCCCTTTGTGACGGCAGTGAGCCGTTGTGCCGACCTGGTGCAACGGCTCACGTCGTTCACACGGGCACGTGTGGGGATTCGTGTTCGGAACTGTGTTCGGACGCGCGACCCCGCAGCACCTTCACCGTCATCATCAGCCCCGCCACCACCAGCACGACACCGCTGAGGAAGCTCGACACGTGGGTGGGCCAGTGCACCATCGCTAGGCGGGTGAACTGCCCCAGGAAGAAGGGCTCGATGATCGCACCGATCGGCACGACGAGGGTGGCCACCACACCGACCCTCCCGGCCCGATGGGCCAACGCCCCGATCAGTCCGAGCGGGGCACCGAAGATCGCTGCGGCGACGAACCAGTACCCGTTGTCCTCGAACCCCGGCTGCGCGACCGGCAACAGCGGACCGCAGGCCTCGGCCAAGCCGTAGTGCACGAACAGGGCCAACTCACCCGCCAACACCCCGGCCACCATGGCCTGCCACCGGTGACGCACCAGCCAGCCGGCCAGCACCAACAGTCCACCCCACACCGTGCCGGAGTTCACCAGGTTGCTCAGGAACGACCGCGCCGTGAGCCAGGCGTCGGCCTGCCCCGACAACTGCTCGTCGGTGGTGATGTTGGTGACCATTGCGAGCACCCCCAGCCCCGCCGCCGCGCACATCGCCACGGCCCACCGCTCCAACCAACCCCAGCTCTCCATACCCGAAACGCTAGGGCTCCCGCCGGGGCGGGCACATCCGTCCGAGGTTCCGATCCCGGGTCCGACCCGAGTCGTAGATCGGCGACGAGGATTACCCGGGCGGGAGTATTCGGAGCTCGCCCGGGACGTGTCAGGATGTCTCCATGGCCGTGCGCAAACTGCTTGCTCTGTTGATGATCGTCCCGTTGTTGGCCCTGGTGGCCTGCTCGGGTGGGTCCGGCGAACCGGAGGGCTCCGAGTCCCCTGCCACCGGCGACACCCCCGCCGCCGGTGAGTCCCCCGGCACCGACGAGACTCCCGACGAATCCCCGGCCCCGTCCCCGGCCTCGATCCCCGACACCCCGGTCGGCAAGGCGGGCAAGTGGGTGATCGAGACCCTGGAGGCCGACTCCGGTCCGACCGCCGACGAGGTCAAGAAGCGTTTCGCGCCGTCCTTCCTCCAGCAAATGCCGGCCGACCAGGTGCCGGGGGTGTTCGACCAACTGCGAGGGCTGCGTCCGTTCACCGTCACCCAGTGGAACGGCACCGACACCCAGGCGGTGGCCCGACTGAGCTCGGATCAGGGCCAGTTCGAGATGCAGATCACTGTGGACGGCAACAACCTGATCGACGCGATGCTCTTCATCCCGGCCGAGGAGGTGCCGGAGGTCAACTCACCCGAGGAGGCCAAGAAGGCGCTCGAGAAGCGGGCGCCGAACAACTCGTTCCTGCTCGCCGACAAGGAGTGCAAGCCGATCGAGGCCAACAACCAGGATTCGGCACTGCCGATGGGATCGATGTTCAAGCTGTACGTCCTGGGGGCGGTGATCTCCGAGGTCGAGAAGGGCAAGATCGGTTGGGACGACCAACTCACCGTCACCGACGAGGTGAAGTCCTTGCCGTCGGGCAAGCTGCAGGACGAGCCGGCCGGCACCAAGGTGACCGTCTCCGAGGCGGCCGAGCTGATGATTTCGGTCAGCGACAACACCGCCACCGACATGTTGATCAACCATGTCGGACGTGAGGCGGTCGAGGCCGAACTGACCGCGATGGGTCACCACCAGCCCGAGATGTTGAAGCCCTTCACAACCACCCGTGAGATCTTCCAGATGGCCGCCGACCCGGAACTGCGCAAGCGCTGGGCCGAGACCACCGGATCGCCGACCGACCCGCATGCCGAGACCAGCGACAAGCAGCGCGAGATCCTCAAGGGCCTGCCCGCGTGGGACCGTCAGTACAACCCGGAGGCGATGTCCAAGCCCTTCTGGGAGGACAGCCTGGAGTGGTACGGCACGGCCACCGACCTGTGCCGGGCGCACCAGAAGCTGCAGGAGCGGGCCAAAACTCCCGCCGGCGAGCCGGTGCGCGACATCCTGAGCAAGAACCCGGGCGTACAACTGGACGATGCCGACTACGTCGGATTCAAGGGGGGTTCCACCCCCGGTTCGATCGGCCTGTCGTACTGGGTGGAGCGCGGTGACGAGGTCAAGGTGCTGATGATGCAGACGACCTCCGACAACCCCGAGACCACGCCGGCCGAGAGCTGGATCGCCGGCTTGGCTCAGCAGGTGCTCGCATTGGGCTGAGACGCCTTGCTAGGAGTACGCATTGGGCCGGGGCCCATGCCAAGGAGTACAGTGACGCCGGGCAAAGACTGAAGGAGGCCCAGTGGCACGCGTCGTGCAGAAATACGGTGGCTCATCGGTCGCCGACGCCGAAAGCATCAAGCGGGTCGCGCGACGGATCGTCGCGACCAAACAGGCCGGCAATGAGGTCGTCGTGGTGATCTCCGCCATGGGTGACACCACCGATGAGCTGATGGATCTGGCCCTGCAGGTCTCCCCCATGCCCGCACCCCGCGAGCTCGACATGCTGCTCACCACCGGCGAGCGGCAGAGCGCTGCACTGTTGGCGATGGCCCTGGCCGACCTCGGTGTGAAGGCCCGCTCCTACACCGGTTCGCAGGCCGGCGTGATCACCACCGAAACCCACGGCAATGCCCGCATCATCGACATCACCCCCGGCCGGGTGATGAGCGCCCTGGACGAGGGTGACATCGTGATCGTGGCCGGCTTCCAAGGGGTCTCCCAGACCACCAAGGACGTCACCACTCTGGGTCGCGGCGCCTCCGACACCACCGCGGTCGCCCTGGCCTCGGCCTGTGGCGCCGACTACTGCGAGATCTACTCCGATGTGGACGGGGTGTTCACCGCCGATCCGCGGATCGTGCCCGGCGCTCGCCAGGTGCCGCGGATCAGCTACGAAGAGATGATGGAGATGGCCGCCTGTGGCGCCAAGATCCTGCATCTGCGGTGCGTGGAGTACGCCCGTCGCGAGCTCGTGCCGGTGCACGTCCGCAGTTCGTTCAGTGACAACCCCGGTACCTGGGTCACCCAGCTCGAGGAAGGATCCCCCATGGAACAGCCGCTGATTTCGGGTGTCGCCCACGACCGGGGCGAGGCGAAGATCACCATCGTCGGGGTGCCCGACCGGGTCGGTGTGGCCGCCAAGATCTTCGAGGTGATCGCCGAGAACGAGATCAACGTCGACATGATCGTGCAGAACGTGTCGAAGATCGACACCTCGCGCACCGATATCTCGTTCACCCTGCCGACCTCCGACGGCCGCAAGGCGACCCAGGCCCTGACCGCCATTCAGGAGGAAGCCGGGTTCCAGGAACTGCTCTACGACGACCAGATCGGCAAGGTGTCGGTGGTCGGTGTCGGGATGCGTTCGCACCCCGGTGTCACCGCCAAGTTCTTCAAGGCCCTGGCCGATGCCGGCATCAACATCGGGATGATCTCCACCTCCGAGATCCGCATCTCGGTGGTGGTCGATGCCCCCGAGGTGGACGTGGCGGTTCGCGCCGCCCACACCGCCTTCGGACTCGACGCCGAGGGCGAAGCGATCGTCTACGCCGGCACCGGCCGCTGACCTCAGGCCCCGGGGTGGGCAACCACCTCGTCGGCATAGGACGTTTGGGTGCCCCGCCGGGTGACACTGTCGGCCGCATAACGGTTGGCCTCGGCCAAGGCCTTGGCGACATCGCCGTGGCTGACCACGGAATGGCTGAAGCATCCGATGAAGGCGTCCCCGGCGCCGGTGGTGTCGACCGCCTTCACCTCCAGGCCACCGACGATCTGCACCTGCCCGTCCGCCAGCCACATCACCCCGCGGCGTCCGAGCGTCACGATGACGTTCGGCACCCCGCTGGCCGCGACCTTCCGGGCGGCGGCCTCGACCTGCTCCAGGGTGTCGACGGGCATTCCGGTCAGCAAGGCCAGCTCGGGTTCGTTCGGCATGAAGTAGGTGCACCGGGCGACCTGGTCGAAGGCCAGGTCCGCGCAGGCCGGTGCCGGATTCAACAGCACCGGAATGTCGTGGCGAACCCCGAAGTCGATCGCGGCGTAGACCGTCTCCAGCGGTACCTCCAACTGCAGCACGATCAGCTTCGCCCGTTTCAGGTCGTCGGCCGCCGCGTCGATGTCGGCCGGGCTCAGCTTGGCGTTGGCGCCCTTGATGATCAGGATCCGGTTGTGGCTGTCCTTGTCGACGAAGATCGGCGCCACCCCGCTGGGGCCCTCGGTGCGCAGCACGTAGCGGGTGTCGATGCCGAAACGCTCGAAGTTGGCCACGGTGTTGTCGGCGAAGATGTCGTCGCCGACCCGGGTCAGCATCAGCACCTCCGAGCCGAGCTTGGCGGCGGCGACGGCCTGGTTCGCACCCTTGCCGCCGCACCCCATCTCGAAATCGGGCGCTTCGACGGTTTCCCCGTCGGCCGGCATCCGGTCGATGTAGGTGATCAGGTCGACCATGTTCGACCCGATAACTGCGATGGTCATGAGTCCTCCTTGACTCCGGTGTCAACGTGGAATGTCCTGGTCGCCCCGGGCGCCAGCTCGATCAGCGTCCCCCGGGCAACCGCCGCGAGGTGTCCCTCGGGCCGGCAGGTCGCCGGCAGACAGAAGGCGGCAACCTGCTGGTCGGGATTCCACAACAGCCACCGAGTGGCGTAGTTGAAGTCTGCCGTAGCGAACTTCGTCGAGTAGGCGTACCCCGCCGGTGAGTGCATCCCGAACTCCACGACCTCGCCGTGCCGAGCCAGGTCGTCGGCGAAGAAGACGATCTCGGGATCGCAGCGGTGCCCCTCGGCCAGTGTCGAGAAGTCCACTTCGCCCCGTTGGATCTCGGCGTTCAGTTCCTCCCACTCCGGGGTCGGCTGCACATGGGCCGGCACGGTGTCGCGCAGGTGGAAGACCTCCTCGTTCATCGATTGGGTGAACCGGGCGTCCTCGACGTAGGCGTAGTTCATGTGGCACATGTACTGCAGCGGCATCGGCTGGTACTTCGACAGGTTCGTCACCGCCATGTCGATGCTCAGCCGCGGCCGGTCGGTGGTGATCGTCACCGAGGGCTTCGCCTCGTAGTGGTGCCCGAATCCCTGGACGTAGTGGTAGACCCCTCCCACGCCGACCTCACCGGGGCGCACATCCAGCCACGCGCGGTCCATCGGCGCACACGGCATCTCACCGTGCAGGGGGTGGGTGTCCTCCGGGGCGGGGCAGCCGTTGCTGAGCAGCCCCGAGTGGAAGGCGAAGCAGCCGTAGGTGTCGACCACGGTGTCCACCGTCCGGGGTTGATCGAACATGTTCAGCATGGTCAGCGAGCGGCCGTCGAACACCACGTCCCAGATCATCTGCCCCAGGTAGGGCAGGACGATGATGTGGCCGCGCTGGTTCTGCAACCGGAGCGCTTCCACCCCGGTGTCGTACCGGAAGGCGGTGACGGTGATGCCGTCGTGTTCGAGGATCGTTCGCGGCCGATCGGTGAAGTAGTCGTGCTCCAAGGCAATCCGGGTGCTCACTTCGCCACCTCCACCGGGGCTTCGGAGGAGTCGATCCGGGGTTTGCGCAACTCCTGCCGGTGGCTGTCCCAGAAGAAGATCAGCACGGCCACGAAGCAGAGCATCGAGACCAGGAAGGAAAGCTGCATCGAACCGGTGCGGTCGGAGACCCAGCCCTGGATGACCGGGATCACCGCGCCGCCGATGATCGACATCACGATCACCGCGCCACCGGTTTCGGTGTGCCGCTTGTCCTTGATCGTGTCGAGGGTGCGGGCGTAGATCGTTGCCCAGCACGGGCCGAACAGGCCGGAGGCGATGATCGCGGCCCAGACCGCGGTCATATTCGGCACCAGCGCCACATAGGCGAGGGTGCCCACACCCAACACCGAGTAGCCGATCAGCACCTTGTTCTCGTTGAACTTCGTCATCAGCAGGTTGGCGATGAACTTGCCGACGAAGAAGGCGACGAAGCTGAAGATCATGAAGGTGGACGCGTTGCGTTCGTTCAGCCCCTCGTCCAGGGTCAGCGCGAGTCGGATGGTGAACGACCAAACCGCGGTCTGCATGCCGACGTAGAGGAACTGGGCGAGGATGCCCTTGCGGAAGTCCTTGTTGCCGGCGAGGTAACGCAGCGTTTCGCCGATCTTCGCCTTGGCGACGTGGGTCGCGTCGGCCAGCGGTTTGCAGGCCGGGTACTTGGTCAGGGCGAAGAGGATCATCACCACGATCAGCACGAAGATGATGTATTTGTACGGCAGCAGGGTCTTCTGCAGCAGTTCGGCCGCGAACACCTTGTGTTGCTCGGGGGTCAGCCCTTCGGCCTGCTTGTGCAGCGATTCACCGTCACCGAAGACCAGGTACTTGCCGAGCAGGATGCCGGCGATCGACCCCAGGGGGTAGAAGGTCTGCGAGATGTTGAGCCGCAGGGTCGAGTTCTTCTTCGGCCCGATCATGGACGAGTAGGTGTTGGCCGAGGTCTCCAGGAAGGACAACCCCAGCGCGATCGCGAACAGGGCGAAGAGGAAGACCCCGTAGGTGGCCATGTTCGAGGCGGGGAAGAACAGCGAGCAGCCGATGATGTAGAACAACAGGCCGATCATGATCGCGATCTTGTAGCTCGACTTCTTGATCACCAGCGAGGCCGGGATCGCGATCAGGAAGTACCCGCCGTAGAAGGCCGACTGCACGAAGGCCGTGGCGAAGTCGCTCAGGGTGAAGACGGTCTTGAACTGGGTGATCAGGATGTCGTTCAGGCTGGCCGCCACACCCCACAGCGGGAACAGGATGGACAGCAGGATGTACTGGAACAGCGGCGTCTTGGTCAGGTAGCCGTTGTCGAGCTGCTCGGCTCCGTGCTTGATCAACATGCCGGTGCCACCTCCCCCAGCAGCGCGGCGCCGGCGCTGGCGCCGATCCGGTTCGCACCGGCGGCCAGGAACTTCTCGAACTGTTCGGGGGTGCGGATACCGCCGGAGGCCTTGACCTGCACCCCGTTGGTGACGGTCTCGCTCATCAGCTTGACCGCTTCGATGGTGGCGCCGCCGGTGGAGAACCCGGTGGACGTCTTCACGAAGGCGACACCCAGGTCGCTGCACAGTTCGCAGGTCTTGACGATCTGCTCGTCGGTCAGCAGGCAGGTCTCGAAGATGACCTTCAGACCCGCGCGACCCTTGACCGCGTCGAGGACGGCTGCGATGTCGGAGCGAACCAGGTCCCAGTCGCCGTCGACGACGGCGCCGATATTGACGACCATGTCGACCTCGATGGCTCCACGCTCAACGGCATCGGCAGCTTCGAAGGCTTTGGTGGCCGAAGTGCTCGCACCATGCGGGAACCCCACCACGGTGCACACCCCCACCTCACTGCCGCGCAGACGATCGGCGGCGTGCGCCACCCAGGTGGGCTGAACACAGACCGTCGCGAACCCGGCGTCCAACGCCTCGTCGATGAGTTTGTCGACCTCAGCCCGCCGCGCATCGGGACGCAACAGCGTGTGGTCGATGAATCCGGCTTTCTTCATTGAAAGACCTCCGTCGTAGATGGCTGGAAACCACGTTACGCCGGTTCGGCACTTTTGTAAAGATCGGATTTTTCCAAATGTTCGCTAATCGACCAATCTGCGTGCGGTGTGGTGATCGGTCACCAGATGGTTCGCGTAGCCGACGGTCAGGGCGGTACGGATCGCCTCGGTCTTGGCCGGCCCACCGGCCACCAGCACCCGATGATCGATGCGCTTGAGATCCTCCAGGGGGATCGCCAGGGTGCGGGCGTCCAGTTCCTCATCGGCCACCCGCCCCTCACTGTCGAAGTACCGCGACAGGATGTCGCCGACCGCGTTGGCCTGCAGTCGCTGCCGCTCGGCCTCGGTGAGGTATCCCAGGTTGAACAGGGTGCTGCTGGAATCCACCCCACCGATGGTGAACACCGCGATCCGGCTGGTGGCGCCGAGTTGCAGCGACTGCCGGATGTGCCGTTCGTTCTCCACGATCGTCTTCACGTCCACCGAGTCGAAGATCACCGGCAGGGGCAGATAGCGCCCGTAGGCGCCGAAGGCCCGGCAGAAGTTCTCGATGATCTCGACATCCTTGGTGTCCTTGCCCGAGTAGGTCAGTCCACCCTTGAGCTGGATCACCTCGACCCCCCGCAACTGCCGTGAGGGCAGGTGGCGGGAGAGTTCGTGGATGGTGTTGCCCCACCCCACGCCGACCAGGTCACCGTCGGCGACCAGGGAGGCCACCACCTCGGCGCCGCGATGGCCGAGATAGCTCAGCACGCCGTGATCGTCATCGACCGGGGTGGCGGCGATGACCACCTCGTCCAAGCTGTAACGGTCGCGCAGGGCGGCCACCAGCTCCCCCTCGGCCTCGCGCGGATCGGTGATGTTGATCGTCACGAAGCCGGCGTCACGGGCATGCTGGATCAGCTTGGAGACCGTGGGACGGGACACCTCGAGGAGTTCGGCGATCCGGGCCTGGGACATCTCGTCGACGTAATACAGTTTCGCCGCCTCGATCGCTTGGACATCGCGCGCACTGACCGCCATCCCGGCTCCTTGAAGGTAGATCCCTGTTGAAGACTACGCCGCGATCAGGAAATCGATCGCCAACCGGTTGAACGCGTCCGGGTTGTCGCTGTGCGGGGTGTGCCCGGCGCCGGGAATCTCGTGCAGTTCCGCGCCGGCGATCCGGTGGGCGATCAGCCGGGCGGCGGGTTTGTTGGCCCGGTCGTCGGCCCCGATCAGCACCCGGGTCGGTACCCGCACCTCGCCGAGACGGCCGCTGATGTCGAGCTTGCCGAACTCCTTGAGCACCGCCAGCAGCTTGTCCTTGTCCAGGGCCTTGTCGGCCAGTTTGCGGCGCGGCACCATCCGCAGCATTGCCCGCTGCGCGACCAGGACGGCCTTCGGCGGCGCCACCTGGGCGGCGCACACGACCAGCTTCGACACCCGGTCGGGGTAGTCCATCGCGGCCTGCAGGGCCACGGTGGCACCCAGGGACACCCCACACAGCCGGGCCCGGGCGGCCCCGATCCGGTCGAGTTCGGTGGCCACGGCCGCCGCGGCCGAGGTCAGATCGAACTGGTCGGCTCGTCCGGGTCGGGTGCCGAGCAGCCACGGCGCCAGCGCCGGATGGCCCGCGGGCAGAGCCAGCACCTGGTCCTGCCAGGCCTGCGGGGTCTCCCCCAGCCCGTGCAGGAAAACCACCGGTTCGGGAGGGGCCTGCTTGCCCGGCGCGTCCTCACTCATGCCGTCACGCGAACCTTCAGCGCCAGGCCCAGGTCGTCGTCGCGGGTCCAGTCGTCGGCGGCGGTTTCGCGCGACATCTCCACCGCGAGCACCTCACCGGCGATCAGTTCGCCGTGTTCGGCGATCGCCTCGGCCAGGTCACCCTCGGCATCCCAGTGCAGCACGATCCGGTCCGAGACCTCGAAGCCGGACGACTTGCGGGCGTCCTGCACCATGCGGATCACCTCGCGGGCCAATCCGGCGCGCACCAGTTCGGGGGTGAGTTCGAGGTCCAGGGCCACGGTTTCGCCCTGCTCGTTGATCACCGACCAGCCCTCGCGGGGCCGCTCGGAGATGATCACGTCGTCCGCACCGATCTCGACGGTCTCGCCGGCGACCTCGACCCGGGCCACACCCTCGGCCTGCAGCGCGGCGTACAGTTCGGCCGCGTCCGCTTCGGCGATCGCAGCGGCCACCGTCGGGGTCTGCTTGGCGAAGCGCTTGCCCAGATTGCGGAAGTTGCCCTTGGCCGAGTAGTCGACCAGGTCACCGGCCGAGGCGAAGGACTCCACCGCCTGGACGTTGAGTTCGTCGGCCACCTCACCGCGCAGCTCCGCACTGAGCACCTCGTACGACGCCGACGGCACCAGCACCCGGCGCAGCGGCTGGCGGGTCTTGACCTTGGCCTCGGCGCGGGCCGAGCGGCCCAGTTCGACCAATCGGCGGGTCAGCGCCATCGCCCGGTCGAGTTCGGGGTCGAGCAGGTCTTCGTCGACCACCGGCCAATCGGCCAGGTGCACCGAGGCCGGGGCGTCGGGCACGGTCGGCACGATCAGGTCCTGCCAGACCCGTTCGGTGATGAACGGCACCATCGGGGCGAGCAGCCGGGTGAGCACCTCGAGGGTGTCATGGAGGGTTTGCAGGGCGGCCGGGTCGCCGTCCCAGAAGTTGCGTCGCGACCGGCGGACGTACCAGTTCGACAGGTTGTCGATGAAGGTCGCGAGCTGGTGACCGGCACGCTGGGTGTCGAAGTTCTCCAGCGCGGCGGTGACGTCGGCAACCAGTTGTTGGGTGGCCGAGCGCAGCCAGCGGTCGAGCAGACGGGGTTCGGCCTCGTCCGCGCGATCGCCGGGGGCCCAGTTGTTGGTGCGGGCGTACAGGGCGTGGAAGGCGACCGTATTCCAGTAGGTCAGCAACACCTTGCGGACGGCTTCCTGGATTGCGGTGTCGCCGACCCGGCGCGCCTGCCAGGGTGATCCGGCGGCGGCCATGAACCAGCGCACCCCGTCGGCACCGTGCTTGTCCATCAGCGGCATCGGTTCGATGATGTTGCCCAGGTGCTTGCTCATCTTCTTGCCGTCCTCGGCCAGGATGTGGCCCAGGCAGAGCACGTTGCGGTAGGAGCTCTGGTCGAACACCGCGGTGCCGACCGCCATCAGCGAGTAGAACCAGCCGCGGGTCTGGTCGGTGGCCTCACAGATGAAATCGGCCGGGTAGGCGTTCTTGAACTGCTCCTCCGAACCCTCGACATAGGGGTAGCCCCACTGCGCAAAGGGCATCGCGCCGGAGTCGAACCAGGCGTCGATCACCTCTTCGACCCGCCGGTAGGTGCCGGGCACGCCCGGCTTGGTGAAGGTCACCTCGTCGATGAACGGACGGTGCGGGTCGAGATCGGACAGGTCACGTCCGGTCAGTTCGGACAGTTCGGCCAGCGAGCCGACGCACACCATGTCGTCGGGGTTCTCGTCATTGCGCCACACCGGCAGCGGGGTGCCCCAGTACCGCGACCGCGACAGTGCCCAGTCGACGTTGTTGCGCAACCAGTCGCCATAGCGACCCCACTTGATGGTTTCGGGGTACCAATTGGTGGCCTCGTTCTCGCGCAGCAGTTCGTCGTGGAAGGAGGTGGTGCGGATGTACCAGGACGGCTGGGCGTAATACATCAGCGGGGTGTGGCAGCGCCAGCAGTGCGGGTAGGGGTGGCTGAAGGAGGCGGTGCGGAACAGCAGGCCGCGCTCCTCCAGGTCGGCCAGGACGATCGGGTCGGCGTCCTTGAAGAACAGCCCCCCGACCAGGTCGAGATCGGCCTCGAAAGTGCCGTCGGGTTCGATCGGGTTCACCATCGCCACCCCGTGGCTGCGGCAGGAACGGAAGTCGTCCTCACCGAAGGCGGGCGCCTGGTGCACCAGCCCGGTGCCCTCACCCAGGGCCACATAGTCCTCGGTGACCACGAAGAACGCGATGCCGGGCTGTTCGACCTGATCGAAGGCGCGCTGGTAGGCCCAGCCGACCATCCGCGAGCCGGGGAACTCGTCCAACTGGGTCCAGCCTTCGCCGAGGAGTTCATCGGCGAGTTCCTTGGCCACGATCACGGGCTTGTCATCGCCAACCTGGGCGACCACGTAGGTGATGTCGGCGCCGGCCGCGACCAGGGCATTCGACAGCAGGGTCCACGGGGTGGTCGTCCAGATCATCAGGTCGGCCCGTCCGCTCCAGTCGCCGCTGGTCAACGGCAGCCGGACGTAGGCGGTGGTGTCGACGGTGTCCTCGTACCCCTGGGCGAGTTCGTGATCGGACAGGGTGGTGCCGCAGCGCGGGCAGTAGGGGGCGACGCGGTGGTCCTCGACCAACCAGCCCTTGTCGAAGATCTGCTTCAGCGCCCACCATTCCGATTCGACATAGGCCGGACGCATCGTCCAGTAGGCCTCGTCGAGGTTCACCCAGTAGCCCATCCGTTCGGTGAGCTCGGCGAAGGCGCCGACGTGACGCTGTACCGATTCGCGGCAACGGTTGTTGAAGTTCTCGACCCCGTAGGCCTCGATGTCCTCCTTGCCGTTGAAGCCGAGTTCCTTCTCGACGGCCAGTTCGACCGGCAGGCCGTGGCAGTCCCAGCCGGCCTTGCGGTCGACCCGGTAGCCCTGCATCGTGCGGAAGCGGGGAAAGACGTCCTTGAACACCCGGGCCTCGATGTGGTGGGTGCCGGGCATGCCGTTGGCGGTGGGCGGGCCCTCGTAGAAGTTCCACCGGGGCCGGTCGGCGTTCTTGGCCAGGGATTCGGCGAAGGTGTCGCCGGATTCCCACAGCTCGAGAATCTGCCGTTCCATCGCGGGCAGGTCGATCTGCGGGGGGACGGCGTTATAGACGCGCGCGGAGGTGCTCATCGCGGGTGTGCTTCCTTCGTTCAACCGAATGCATGGCCGAAGGGACGAGGCCGGGCCCCGCGGTACCACCCTTCTTGGCCGGACGCTGCCGACCCGCTCCTGGATCGTCCGCCGTTGGTTCTAATGAGCCCTCCGCCGGGGCGGGTGACCGTTCTTCCAACAGCTCCGGGGTGATGGCCCCATCGTCGCCGTGCGGACAGTGCACAGTGTAGGCAGCCCGGGCCGAGCACGCCAACGCTCACGCTGACTCGCCCGCATCACGCTCTCCGCTCTCCCTTCCCGCTCCGCCCCCTTTCTCGCACATGCAGCCCGGGAACGGGATTTGGACGCGAAGTCGATAACGAAGCGGCAACCCCGCGGGACCTTGTGGACCGGGCGACGTACGGGCCGATAGGTTGATTCCGAACCGGCTGGTCCGGGAACCCGAACAGCTCCGGGTGCGTCGATTCAGCGTTACCCGCCATTGTTGAGGAGTAAGAATGCGTAAGTTCATCGCCCCCGTCTTTGCGGTGATTGTCGCCCTCGGGCTGGCTGGCTGCCAGGCCAGCGTCTCGGCCAGCGATGTCGAGGAGCAGATCAAGCAGCAGCTCGCGAGCTACCCCGAACTGGCCCCGGACGAGGTGAGCTGCCCCGACAGCCTGCCGGCCGAGGTTGGCGCCGAGATGACCTGCACCGCCACCAAGGACGGCGAAGAGACCAAGTACAAGGTGGTTGTGACCTCCGTCGAGAACAACACCGTCAACTTCAACATCGAACCGGCCTGAGCAAACCCGTCCCACGCCGGTTTCCACAACCCCGCCCGAGTTTCGGTGCGGGGTTGTCGGCTTTGGGAGCATAGGCTGTGGACGTAGTCGATGACGTGCTTCCGGCAGAGTGCCGGGGCTGGAAAGGACGCCATGATCCCCGAGGGCTTCGATATGGGTGGGCTGATGGCCCAGGCCAACGCGATGAAGGCTCAGTTCGAGCAGGCCCAGGCCGAGATCGCCGCGACCGAACTCGAGGGCTCCGCCGGCGGCGGGATGGTCAAGGCCGTGGTGACCGGTGCCGGTGAACTGAAGAGCCTGACGATCTCTCCGGACGTGGTGGATCCCGAGGACACCGAGACCCTGGCCGATCTGGTCGTGGCCGCGGTTCGCGATGCCAACAACCAGGTCACGGCTCTGACCCAGGCCAAGCTCGGCCCGCTCGCCAGCGGACTCGGCGGCCTGGCCGGCGGCCTCGGGATCTGAGGTGTACGAAGGTCCCGTCCAGGATCTGATCGAAGAACTCGGACGGTTACCCGGGATCGGGCCCAAGAGTGCCCAGCGCTTGGCCTTCCATGTGCTGGCGGCCGATCCGGAGGATGTGTACCGGCTGGCCGACACGCTGCGCCGGGTGAAGGAGACCGCCCAGTTCTGCGAGACCTGTTTCAACGTCTCCGAGTCGACCACCTGCCGGATCTGTGCCGATCCGCGCCGGGACGACAGTTCGTTGTGTGTGGTCGAGGAGCCCAAGGACGTGATGGCGATCGAGCGCACCCGCGAGTTCCGGGGCCGCTATCACGTGCTGGGTGGGGCGATCAGCCCGATCGACGGGGTCGGCCCCGGAGATCTGCACATTCGCGAACTCGTGCAGCGGTTGGCCGATGACCGGATCACCGAGGTGATCCTGGCGACCGATCCGAACCTCGAGGGCGAGGCGACCGCGACCTATCTGACCCGATTGATCGCCCCGATGGGGATCAGCGTGTCGAAGCTCGCCAGCGGTCTGCCGGTCGGCGGCGATCTGGAATACGCCGACGAGGTCACCCTGGGCCGGGCCTTCGAGGGACGGCGACTGCAGAGCGCCTGACCGCTCGGGCCGGCAGGTGTCGGTTCGTTGTCCCGTGTGGTGCGTTCGGAAGGCGGACCCACCTAGAAGGTGGGCTTGTTGTCGCCTTCCTCGCCGATGAGTTCGGCACCCAGGTATTCCTTGAGCAGATCGGCCTGCGATTCGGTGGACGAGTCGTCGATCACCACCGCGTCGTCGGCCTCGGACTCGTCGAAGTCGTCCTCGGGCTCACTGGGCTGTGCACCCCGGGCATGCCGGGTGGGGCGGATTCGCTGCCGCGCCTCGGCGACACTGCGCCCCACCGTTGCACGGTCGGCGCTCGGGGTCACCGGCGCCGCGGGCGTTGTGTCGTTCGGCCGGGCATTGTTGTTCGGCCGAGCATTCTTGTTCGACCGAGCATCGTGCATCGGCTCGAAGCGATCATCCGGCGGAGCGGGGTCGTCCCACGGATCGGGCGGTGGATCCTCATGATGTCGCGGGGCGTCGGCCGGGATCCGTGACCGTGGCCCCGCCGAAGGGTCGGGTTGCTCCGGGCCCGACGGCTCCGTGCCGCGCTGCTCGGGTGCGAGTGGCCGATCGGCGCCACGGCCCTGTGGCCCGGAATCCGCCGGACGGCTCTCCTGCGGGGCGGCCTGCGAGCGTTCTTGGGGTGCGCGCTGCCGTGGGGCGGGATCGGGAGATCGCTGCCCACCACGGCCCCTCGGTGCCACAGCCGCGCCATCGACGATCGTGACGATGCGCAGGTTGGCGCCGACCACCTCGACCAGCGCGTCGGCGAGGACGTCCTGTGATCCCCCACTACCGAAGCGATCCCGGGCCCCGGCATTGGCCAACGCCAGGGTCAGTTGCCCATCGACGACCTCGACCACCTGGGCATTCTGGCTGAGCAGGATCCAGGTGAACCGGCGCCGACGTTTCACCTCTTCGAGCACATCGGGCCACAGCCGGCGCATGTCGGCGGTACTCAGCCCACCACCGGCAGCGGGAGCGGATTCGGCCGGCGCAGATGCGGCCGGCACGGTTTCGACCGGTGCACCCTCGACCGGTGCACCCGCGACCGATGCAGCCTCGGCCGGTGGCGCCGGGTCGGCGGGCCGTGGCTCGGGCTGTCGCTCGGTCGGCTGTGATTCGGTCGATGACCGGGCGGCTTCCTGCGACCCCCGATCGTCACCGGGGGTGTCGGCGGGTGCGGAGGGCGAATCGGTAGCAGGCCGCGATCGGTTCGGCGCCGGTTCGGCAGCCCGGTCGGCGTCGGCGCGATCGAGTTCAGTACGACCGGAATCAGTACCACCGGATTCGGCACGGCCGGAGCCGGCCTCTGCCACTGGCTGCTCGACGGGCGTGGCCGGTCGGCCTTCTCCCGCGCCCCCGCTCTGCGGTGTTCCGGCGCTCTGCGCTGCTTCCGCGGGCTGCGATACTCCCTCGCTCCGCTCTGCTTGCGAAGGCGGCGAGGGACGTTGCGGAGCAGGCCGAGCGATGGGTCGGGCGGCTTCTTGTTCATCGGCGGCAACCGGGCCGTCCACCCCGATCCGGCGTTCCAGCCGGTCGATCCGGGCATGCAGACCGCGGCCGCCCAGATCGGCCTCCGGCAACAGAATCCGCGAACACATCAGTTCCAGGTGCAGCCGGGGTGCGGTGGTGCCGCGCATGTCGGTGATGCCCTTGGCGAGCACCTCGGCGGCCCGGGTCAGTTCCCCGGCGCCCAGCGCGGCTCCCTGGCTGACCAGGCGTTCGGCCTGGTCGGCGGCCACGTCCACCAGGCCCGAACTGATCGCGTCGGGTACCTGGGTGGTGATCACCAGATCGCGGAACCGGCGCAGCAGGTCTTCGGCGAAGCGGCGCGGATCCTGGCCGACCTCGATCACCTTGTCGACAGTGGCGAAGACCCCGGCACCGTCCCCGGCGGCGAAGGCGTCGACGATCTCGTCCAGCAGTGAATCTGGGGTGAAGCCGAGCAGGGCCGAGGCCTGGGCGTAGGTGACGCCCTCGTCGGCGGCCCCGCCGAGCAACTGGTCGAGCACCGAGAGGGAATCTCGCACCGATCCGCCGCCGGCGCGCACCACCAACGGCAACACGGTGCGTTCGATGTCCACCCCTTCCGAGGCGCACACCTCGGCCAGATAGTTGCCCAAGGCCTTGGGTGGCACCAGCCGGAAGGGATAGTGATGGGTGCGCGAGCGGATCGTGCCGATCACCTTGTCGGGTTCGGTGGTGGCGAAGATGAACTTCACATGCGGCGGGGGTTCCTCCACCACCTTGAGCATCGCGTTGAAGCCGGCCGTGGTGACCATGTGGGCCTCGTCGACGATGTAGATCTTGTAGCGCGAGTGCACCGGGGCGAAGAAGGCGCGTTCCCGCAGGTCGCGGGCATCGTCCACGCCACCGTGGGAGGCCGCGTCGATTTCGATCACGTCGATGCTGCCGGCACCCCCGCGGGCCAGCGCCCGGCAGGAGTCGCATTCCCCACAGGGCACCGGGGTGGGGCCCTGTTCGCAGTTCAGCGCCCGGGCCAAGATGCGCGCCGAGGTGGTCTTGCCACAGCCGCGCGGCCCGGAGAACAAGTAGGCGTGGTTCACCCGGTTGTTGGTCAGGGCTCGCTGCAGCGGTTCGGTGACGTGGTCCTGCCCGATCACCTCGGCGAAGGTCTCCGGGCGGTAGCGCCGATACAGCGCCAACAGGGCTTCGGGCCGGTCGGCCGGCGGCGGCGCGTCGATGAGTGCGGCCTCACCGGCCATCGCCACAGTGGGATCTTCATCGAACGGTTCACTCACAGGGGCAACCCTAGGCGAGGGCACTGACAGTTTTCACCACTGTCTTCGCTGTTGGTGCTCCGAGCATCGCCGGATGTGAACACCGGCGGAAAAATAAAGGGGCCCCCCGCACACCCGAAAGAGCTCACTTACCCTTGCTGCCTTCCGGCCCTGGGGGAGTTGGGCGAGATAACGCCGCACGGGGGACCTTCCAGCAAGGCTACCCGAAGATCACGCAGGGCCGAAACGGCCCGGGCGTCCCGTGGCCCATCACATTCCAATCGACAGCCTCCGGCAGTCGATGCAGCCGAACCTGCTGCGGAGCTCGTGTTGGGGAGTGCGAGCCTCGAGCGCAAACCCCAACTCACTCCGACCCGGGTACCAAAACCCCCAACTCACCCCCACCAAGACCCCGGTTCCGGCCGAATCCGCAGGGTGAGTTGCCTGTTTTGGTACCCCCGGGCCCGGACTCGCCCGGACCTGGCAACTGTGGGTCGCCTAACCTGCCTCCGGGATACCGGAAAACCGAGTACTTCCTCCGGCGGTCATGGACGGGATGGGGGCGTGTCAGATTCTGCTTACGAATCGTTCACCAATACGCCCCCGGGCATGGTTACGGTGTCCCGCTATGGCCGGGTGGACCGGCTTCAGTGGAAGGAAAAGCAGCAGATGGGTCTCTTCGGAAATCTGTTCTCATCGAAAAACAAGCGTCGCGAGGCCGAGATCGCGGCCCGGATGGCCCAGGAACCGCCCCGCAGGCTGGTCGGCGGGTTCCCGAAGACCTGGTCCGACCAACTGGACCAGATCATTCCCGCGGTGGACCTCGGCGCCCTGTTGGCACTCTACGAAAGCCTGGACACCCGGGGCCGGTACCTGATGCTCGAGGATTTGGGCAAGTACTTCGACATCAACACCCCCACCGGCGCAGCGCTCTACAACGACTGGATGGAGCGCCTGTCACCGAACCACGGCGCAACCCCGCACGCCAAGATGGTCGCGGGCGTGATTCACCAAGCCGTCGGCTGGTTCCGACGCTCCGAACAGACCGCCGACAAGGTCGCGGAAGACCAGTGGGCCGACTTCCGGACGCACCTGCTCACCGGCCTGGACCTGCTCACTGCGGCCGGGCGGGAACTCAACAACACCGACATCGTGCCGTTCCTGCACGCCCAGACCTCGGCCTATGCCACCGGTGAGCCGCTGGAGGTGGCGCAGTTGTGGCAGGCCATCGATCCGTTCAACCGGCTGGGCCTGTTCAAGCTCGGGGCACAACTCGACGAACGGTGGTTCGGCGACAGTCATCACCAGCTCGCTCTGGCCGAGTACATCGCCCAGAACGTCCCCGAGGGACATGACAGCTTGGTCGTGGCAGCCGAACTGGTGATCGAGCGTTGGGAGTTCCTGCTCGCCTTCCACGAGTTGAGCGAAGCGGAATGCGACCAGGCAACCGTTGAGAACGAGTGGGTGCAGGGCTTCCTGAAACTCGCCTACACCAAGATGTTCAAGTCCGGTTATCCGGTCGAAGAACAGTTGGAGGCGAGGCATCTGTCCTTGTTCGCCTGGTGCTTCTACTGGGGCAACCTGGACGAACTTGCCAACGAGGTTTTCCGGGCCCTGCGCGGCCGGGTCTATGCCCCGGCGTGGACCATCCGCGATCCGAACGACGATCCGATCCTGGAGTTCGAGGCGGCCCGCGAGTACCTGATCGACGCGGTCGAACTCGGCCGCAACTGATCGGGGATCCGTCCACCCGTTCCACGGGCGAATCCGCGATTTTTGGGCAGCGCACACCGTCGGCTAAACTGCCCCGTGGAGGATTCGCCTAGCGGCCTATGGCGCTCGCTTGGAAAGCGGGTTGGGCTCACGCCCTCACGAGTTCGAATCTCGTATCCTCCGCGCTGAGAGGTCCTCCCCGTGCTACGGCTGCGGGGAGGACCTCACGCTTTCCAGCCACCCCGCCCAGCCGAGCAGTTCGGCATCGGCCCACCGCGGGGCCACCAGTTGCACCCCGACCGGCAGTTTCTCGGCGAAGGGCCTGATCGGCACGGTGATCGCCGGCACCCGGGCCGCGCTCCACGGTTGACAGTAGGACGCATCTCCGGTCTTGGTCAGCCCCAGCGGCGGCCAACCCAGGGTGGCCGGGCCGATCAGCACATCGACCTGCGCCAGCGTTGCGTCCACGATCGGTCGCAGGTCCTCCAGTTCCCGCACCGCGGCGATGTACTCCGTCACCGACAGGGCCCGACCGCGTCCGATCAGTTCAACATTGTTGGGCCGGGCGTGGTCGGCGTCCCCGGCCAACGAGCGGGCACCCTCGTAGGCGTTGATCACCCCGTGCAGTTCCCGCAACCGATCCAGATCAACCGCCACCTCGGTCAGCTCACCACCCGCTGCGGTGATCGCCTCCTCCACCAGCCGCAGTGCTTCGAGGGTTTCGGCCTCGCAGCGTTGCAGGGTCGCTGCGCCGAGGACGCCGACCTGCGGCGGTTCAGCCGGAATGCTGAGCGGGGGCAGGCCCGCCACCACCTCGGCCACCCGCGCCACCGTGGTGACATCGCGGGCGATCACCCCGACGGTGTCGAAGCTCGCAGCCAGTTGCATCACCCCCGCGGTCGAGACCACACCGAAGGTCGGCTTGTACCCGACCACGCCGCAGTAGGCGGCCGGACGAATCGTCGAGCCCCCGGTCTGGGTGGCCAGGGCGAAGTCGACCATCCCGGCCGCAACCGCCGCGGCGGATCCGGACGAGGAGCCGCCCGGGGTGCGTTCGAGGTCGAGCGGGTTGCGGGTGTTCGGGGCGTCGCGGTAGGCGAACTCGGCGGTGGTGGTCTTGCCGATCAGGGTGGCTCCGGCTCGGCGCAGCGCGGTGACCACCGCGGCATCGCGTCCGGTCTGTCGTCCTCGATAATGCACCGAACCCAGTGCGGTGGGGGCGTCGGCGGTTTCGATCACGTCCTTGATGCCGGCGGTGAGCCCGGCCAGCGGCCCGTCGGTGGGGCGCGGCGGGTCGGTGTAGAGGTGGGCGAAGGCACCGATGTCGGCCTCGCGGGCCATTGACGCCCGGTGGGCATCTTCCGGATCGAAGCTGTCGTTCATGGCGCCAGTCAACCATTCGTCGTCCTAAGCTCGGCGTCATGCAGGTGTTGATTCTGGGGGGCACCGCCGAGGCCCGTTCGCTGGCGGCGGTGTTGGACGAGCGAGGCGTGCCGGTGATCTCGTCGATGGCCGGACGGGTGTCGCGGCCCCGGATGCCGGCCGGAGAGGTTCGGATCGGTGGATTCGGTGGGGTGACCGGGCTGGCCGAATACGTGGCCGACGAGCGGATCACGCATGTGGTCGATGCGACGCACCCGTTCGCGACCACGATGACCGCCAACGCGGTCGCCGCCGCCGAGATCGCCGAGGTGCCCTTCGTGCGCTATGCCCGGCCCGGGTGGAGTACGCATCCTCTGGCCGACACGTGGACCTGGGTGCCCTCCTACCCCGCGGCCCGGGAGGCCGCCGACACCTTGGGGACGCGCCCGTTCCTGACCACCGGACGCCAGACCCTGCCGCATTTCCGGGACCCCTGGGCCGACCGGTCGGTGCTGGTGCGGGTGGTCGAACCACTGACCGACCCGGCCCCCGAATCCTGGACGGTGGTGCACGACCGCGGGCCCTATGAACGCGACGGGGAGACCGCGCTGTTGCGCAAACACGGCATCGATGTGTTGCTGACCAAGGATTCCGGCGGCAGCTACACCGCCGCCAAACTCGATGCTGCGGCCGAATTGGGGGTGGCCGTGGTGGTGGTCTCCCGTCCGTCACTGCCCACCGGCGCCACGGAGGTGGACAGCCTGGCCGGGGTGCTCACCCACCTCGGTGCCGACTGAGCGATCAGCGCCCCGGCCGAACCAGGTGCCACACCGTGCGCGTCGCCACGGCGACGGCCAGGGTTGCCCAGGACAGTCGCGCGCTGAGCCGCACCGCCGCGGGCACATCGTCGATGCGCACCGGTCGACCATCACCGAGTGTGCCCCGGTCTTCGCTCGTTCCGGCGTAGACATTGCTGCCGCCGAGCCGCACCTCGAGGGTTTCGGCGAAGGCGGCCTCGATCGGGCCGGCATTGGGGCTCGGATGGGCCGGGGCGTCGCGGCGCACCACCCGCAACACCTCACGGGGACGTCCAGACAGGGCGGCGGTGAGCACGGTGGCGACCCGGGCCGGCACCAGGTTCGCCAGATCATCCAGCCGGGCGGCGGCCCAACCGAAGCGCCGCCACCTGGACGTGCGGTGCCCGACCATCGCGTCCAGGGTGTTCACCGCCCGGTAGCCGAGCAGACCGGGAAGCCCGGCGACCGCACCCCACAGCAGGGGGGCGGTGACCGCGTCGGAGGTGTTCTCGGCGACCGATTCGACACAGGCCCGGCCGAGTTCGTCCGCCTTCAGGGACGAGGGGTCGCGACCCACCAGCGAACGCACCCGCTGCCGGGCACCGGGCAGATCATCGACGGCCACCAGGTCGTGCACCGCGGTGGCCTCCCGGGTCAAGCTGCGCCCGCCGAGCACCGCCCACGTCCCGGCGGCGACCCCGAGGATGGTGGCGGCCGGGCCGAGCCGCCGCAGCGTCCGGTCGGCGCCGTGGGCAGCCAGCACCGTGCCGCCCACGAGCAGTGCGGTGTACCCCACTCCGGCGATGCGGTTGTCGCGGTACAGGGGCTGTTGCAGGGCGGTCGCGAGGTGGCCGAAGCCGGCCACCGGGTGGTGGCGTTGCGGATCGCCGAGAACCCCGTCGGCGACGAAGCCCGCCACCAACCCCAGGGTCACCGGATCGGTCGCTGCCCGGCGCAGACGTCGCCTCATGACGTCGCCGGCTGAGGGTGCGAGGGTTCGGCTGCCGATGACGTGTCCGCTGTCTCCAGCGCGGTCACCACGTGGCCGATCACGGTCACCGCGGGGGCGGCGATCCCGGCCTCGGCGGCCAGGGTGTCGATGGTGGCCACGGTGCCGGTGACGCTGCGTTGGCTGGGCATGCTGGCATCGGCGATGCAGGCGGCCGGGGTGTCGGCCGGCAGACCCTCGGCGATCAGCCGAGCGGTGATCCGGCCCAGCGCGGCGACCCCCATCAGCACCACGATGGTGAGCCCCGACGTGGCCAGGGCCGACCAGTTGAGGTGGTCGCGCTCGTCCTCGGGCCCGGCGTGCCCGGAGACCACCGCGAACCCCTGCACCAGGTGCCGGTGGGTGACCGGGATGCCGGCCAGGGCCGCTGCGGCCACCGAGGAGGTGACCCCGGGAACCACCCGCACCGGTACCCCGGCCCGGCGGCAGGCAATCCATTCCTCACCGCCGCGGCCGAAGACGAAACTGTCGCCACCTTTGAAGCGGACGACCTGTTTGCCGGCTCGGGCGTGCTGCACCAGTAGGGCGTTGATCACCTCTTGGGGGGTGTATTCGCCGCGCGGGATTTTGCCGACGTGGATCACCTGGGCATCGGGTCGGGCCTCGCGCAGCACCCCGAGCGGGGCCAGCCGGTCGCAGATCAGGACGTCGGCGGTGCGGATCGCGGCCAGTCCGGCCAGGGTGAGCAGTCCTTCGTCACCGGGCCCGCCGCCGACCAGGGTGACGGTGCCCGGCTCGCCCGGATCGGTCACCGTGGCGTTGACCGGCAACCGTTCGGCCCGGTCACGCAGCACCACGTCGTAGCCATAGGGATCGGCCTCGGTGACCAGTTCGATCAAACCCCGGGACGCGAGGTCGCGCAGTGCCGCCGACGGTTCGGTGCTGAGCACGCTGACCCGCGCCCCGTCGTCCAGCAGGGCGTGGATGCGGGCGCTGACCCCGTCCTGCGGGTGGTGGATCAGCACGCTGCGGTGCGGATGGGTGAGTGTCACCGGAGCTCCTCCAAGGTTGTGCCGAGCGCGTCGAGCAACGGGTCGGTCAGGTCGGGGCGGCGGACCGCGATCCGGATCCAGTCGGCTCCGAGTCCGGGAAAGCTGGCCCCGGTACGCACCGCGAAACCCTTGTGGCGCAGGGCCGGACGGACCCGCTCCCCCACCCGCACCAGCACGAAGGGGGCGTGGCCGGGCACCGGACGCAGCCCGAGGCCTTCGAGTCCGGCGACCAGGTGGTCGCGCCAACGGCGCAGTTCGGTGGCACCCTCGGCCGCCTCACCGACCGCCGACCCGGCGGCGGTGGCCACCATCGCGGCGGCGGCCGGGGCCGAGACAGACCAGTGCGGTTGCTGGCCGGCGAGCTTGTCGATGAGTTGTGGGTCAGCCACCACGTAGCCGGCCCGCAGCCCGGCGATCGACCAGGTCTTGGTCAGCGAACGCAGCACGATCAGCCCGGCCATATCGCGCGCGATCAGGGTTTCGGCCTCGCCGGGTACCGCGTCCATGAAGGCCTCGTCGATCACCAGGGTGCGGCCGGGCCGGCGCAACCCGTCGAGCACGGCGCGCGGATGCAGCACCCCGGTGGGGTTGGTCGGGTTGCCGATCAGCACCAGATCGGCGTCCTCGGGCACGTCGGCGGCGTGCAGTACGAAGCCGTCCTCACAGGCGGTGAGGACGTGCTCGGGAACCTGACCGGCAGCCAACAGCGCCGATTCGGGTTCGGTGAACTGCGGGTGCACGATCACCGGACGACGTGGTGTGAGGGCCCGGGCGATCAGGGTGAAGGCTTCGGCCGCGCCGTTGGTCGGCAGCACCATCTCGTCGGGCAGGCCGTGGCGGCGGGCGATCGCCCGGCGGGCGTCGGTGGCGTCGGGGTAGGCGGCGATATTGCTCAGGCTGTCGGTGATCGCCTGCTGCAACCAGGCCGGTGGCGCTGCGGCTCGGACGTTGACCGCGAAATCGGCCAAACCGTCGCCCAACTCGGCGTCCCCGTGGTGGTCCAGGGAGTCGAGGGCGGGGTCGGGGTACCAAAACCGGTCACTCAGGGCCGGATTTTGCTCGATTCGGGCCGAATCCGGGGGGTGAGTTGGGGGTTTTGGTACCCCTCCCCCGGCACCGCGTGCCTGAACCGCGGCGAAATCGGCAACCGCCCCGGCGAAGGCCACCCCGAGTTCGGGGGCACCGGCCCAATGGGTGTGCAGGTAGGAGGCGTGCATCGTGGCGCGGCCGGTGCCGGCCGGGTCGGCGGTGAAACCCTCCGGTTCGTCCCCGAGCAACCAGGCCGGGGCCGGGCCGGCGGCCGGGGCCACCCGGGTGCGGTGGAACTCGTGGCCGTGCACCTCGGTACCGGCCGGGCCGAGCACCGAATCCGTGCCGAGCACCGCACGGTGGTACTGCAACCTGAGCCGCGGATGCATCGCGGCCCGGGCCTCGATCGCGCCGACCATGTCGTGGCCGTCGAGGGATTCGCACAGGTACAACAGCCCGGCGCACTCGGCGACCGTCGGCAGGCCGGCCGCGATCGCCTCGCGGATCTCGGTGCGCAGCGCGGTGTTGGCGGCCAACCCATTGGCATAGACCTCGGGGAAACCGCCGCCCAGGTAGAGCCCGGCGGTGCCGGCGGGCAGTTCCCGGTCGCGGGCGGGGTCGAACTCGACCGGGTCGAGACCCTGAGCACACAACAGTTCGGCGGTTTCGGGATACCGGAAGGTGAAGGCCCGTCCCCCCGCCAGGGCCACCACCGGACGGGCCCCGGGGCCCTCCACCCGCGTCGGGGGTGTCCACGGTTCGACGTCCACCGCGGGGGCGCGACCGGCGATCTCGACAATCGCGTCCAGGTCGATGTGTTCGGCGGTCTGCTCGGCGAGCAGATCCAGGGCGCGCACCGCACCGTCGCGTTCGGCGACCGGAATCAACCCCAGATGCCGGGACGGGGCACTCACCCCCGCAGCCCGCGGCAGCACCCCCAACACCCGGTGGCCGGCCGCCTCGACCGCCCCGCGCACCTCGTCGGTGTGTCGTTGCGAGCCCGACTTGTTCAGGATCACCCCGGCGATGTGGATCGCCGGGTCGAATCCGGCCAACCCGTGCACCATCGCGGCCACCGTGCGGGCCGCGGCGGAGATGTCGATCACCAACACCACCGGGCTCTCGGTGCGGGTGGCGATGTGGGCGGTGGAGGCGAAGCCGCCGCTGCCGAGGCGTCCGTCGTAGAGGCCCATCACGCCCTCGATCACCGACAGGTCGGCCGGTTGTGGGGTCAGGTGGCCGTGGGCGAGCAGCGGCAGCATCAGTTCCTCGGGGCACAGCCAGGGGTCGAGGTTGCGCCCGGCCCGACCGGTGGCCAGTGCGTGGTAGCCGGGGTCGATGTAGTCGGGCCCGACCTTGGCCGGGGCAACCCGGTGGCCGGCCCGGGTGAGGGCGGCCATCAACCCGACGGTGACGGTGGTTTTGCCCTGTCCCGATGCCGCCGCCGCGATCACCACCCGTGGCAGTTTCACCACTCGATGCCCTTCTGGCCCTTCTGGCCGCGGTCGAAGGGGTGAGTCACCTTGGTCATCTCGGTGACCAGGTCGGCCATCTCGATCAGGGCGGGGGCGGCGTCGCGTCCGGTGATCACCACATGCTGGTAACCGGGGCGGTTGCGGAGAGTCTCGATGACGTCATCGACCTCGACCCATCCCCACTTCATGACGTAGGTGAACTCGTCGAGGATGTAGAGGCTGTGGGTTTCGGCGGCCAGCCGGCGTTTGATCTCGGCCCAGCCCTCGCGGGCGTCGCGGGCGTGGTCCTGTTCGGTGCCGGCCTTGCGCGACCACGACCAGCCCGACCCCATCTTGTGCCATTCGATCGGGCCACCCTCACCGGTTTCCTCGTGTACCCGGTTGAGCGCCTCGAGGGCGGTTTGTTCCCCGATCCGCCACTTGGCCGACTTCACGAACTGGAACACTCCGGTCGACCAGCCCTGGTTCCAGCCGCGCAGGGCCAGCCCGAAGGCCGCGGTCGATTTTCCCTTGCCGGCGCCGGTGTGCACCATCACCAGGGGTTGGTTGCGGCGCTGCCGGGTGGTCAGGCCGTCGTCGGCGGTGACCGGGGTTTTTCCTTGCGCCATCAGGCTGCCCTCCCGTTCGTTGCTGTGGTGTGACCGACCGCCGTCACCAGGGCTTCGGCCGCCACCTCGGGCAGCGGCAGGTAACGCGCCCCCATTCGGACGGCCAGGTCGCGGGCCAGGCCCATTCGGAACCGGCCCGATTCGCAGTCGACCACCACCACATCGGCGCCGACGGTGCCCCACTGATCGGCGATCTCGCGGGCCCGGGCCACCGCATTCGGGCCACTGGTGGCCCGACCGTCGGTGAGCAGCACCACCAGGGCGCGGCGGCGCGGGTCGCGGATGCGTTCCAGCTCGATGGTGCGAGCCACCCGCATCAGCCCCTCGGCCAACGGCGTGCGGCCACCGTGCGGCAGATCGGCCAGGCACCGTTCGGCGGCCTCCACCGAGGTGGTCGCCGGTAGGGCCAGTTCGGACGAGTGACCCCGGAAGGTGACCACCGCGACCCGGTCGCGTTTGCGGTAGGCGTCCAGGAGCAGGGACAGCACCGCGGTCTTGACCTCGCTCATCCGCTGCCGGGCACCCATCGAGCCCGAGGTGTCGACGGCGAAGACCACCAGGTTCGATTCCCGGCCCTGGGTGATCGCCCCACGCAGATCTTCGGTACTCAGCCGCAGTGGGCCCGGATACGGGTGCCGGCCCCGGTTGCGGGCGGCCGCGGTGAGCGTGGCCGGTAGGTGTACCCGTCGCAGATCCCGGGTGGTGGCCCCGATGGTGCGGCCGTGGTCGGTGATCGCCCGGCTGCGTCGTCCGGCCCGTCCGGCACCCAGGCCGCGCACCTCCAGATTGCGGGCCACGAACGGGGTGGCCGGACGGGCGGTGCCCCGGGGTGCGGGCGCCGGGAGTTCCGGCTCCTGAGGGTGCTTGTCGTCCGGACGTTCGGGCTCGGGCTCGGGTGGTGCGGGTGTCTCGGACGGCGGTGGCTCGGGATTCGGGTCACCGGGGGAATCGGGTGGGCCGGGGTTCTCCGGTGGGGTGTCCGGGCCGTCCTCGTCGGGGCCCTCGGGGTTTTCCGGTTCGGGGGTGGGCGGGTCGTCCTCGGGGTCGTCGTCGCCGAGCAGTTGGTCGAGCAGGTCCTCGTCCAGGCCGGGGGCGTCGAAGGGGTTGCGTCGGCGGCGGTGCGGCAGGGCGAGTCGCGCGGCGGCCCGCACATCGGCCCGGGTGACGGTGTCGCGGTCGAACCAGGCGGCATGAGCCTTGGCGGCCCGGGCGGTGACGATGTCGGCGCGCATCCCGTCCACCTCGAAACCGGCACAGACCCGGGAGATGCGTTCCAGCTCCCGATCGGGCAACCTCACCCGGCCGACGAGATCGCGGGCGTGGGCGATGCGAGCCCGCAGGGCTTCTTGTTGATCGGCATAGCGGGCACAGAATCCGGCCGGGTCGAGGTCGTAGGCGAGCCGACGACGGACGATTTCGGCACGCAGTTCGGGGTCACGGCTGGCGGCAACCTCGACGGTCAGACCGAAGCGGTCGAGCAACTGGGGGCGCAGTTCGCCCTCTTCGGGGTTCATCGTGCCGACCAGCACGATCCGGGCGGCGTGGGAGACCGAGATGCCGTCGCGTTCGACGGTGTTGCGGCCCATCGCGGCGGCGTCCAGCAGCAGATCGACCAGATGGTCGTGCAGCAGGTTCACCTCGTCGACGTACAGGATGCCGCGGTTGGCCTCGGCGAGCAGCCCGGGTTCGAACTCCGCCCCCTGTCCACCGAGGGCCTTGCGCAGGTCGAGCGAGCCGATCACCCGGTCTTCGGTGGCACCCACCGGCAGTTCCACCAGCCGCGCGGCCCGGAAAAGCACCTCGCCGGTATTGCGGGCCAGGTCGGGGCAGGTCGGGTCGGGGTGGGCCGGGTCGCAGCCGAAGCGACAGCCCGCCATCACCTCCTGGTCGGGCAGGATTTCGGCCAGCCCGCGCACCATCGTCGATTTGGCCGTGCCCTTTTCGCCACGCACCAGAACACCGCCGACCTCGCTGGAGATCGCGGTCAGGATCAGGGCCAGCCCCATGTCGTCGGCGCCGAGGATGGCGGAGAACGGGAACTGTGACATCTACTTCCTCCTGGCGAGTGCCTCGCTCGCCCGTCGTGAGCCGACGGCCCGTTGGCCGGCGGGGCTCTGGATGATGTCCTGGCTCGTCCACCCTTCCGGTGGCTTCACAGTGGCGGGACCGCTGCGGGATGTAACCGCAATTCCTCATCAGAACCGTTGCCCATCATGCCATGCATGGCCGGTTCGCGTGCTGGGCCGGGGGCGGTTGAAGGACGGGGAGGGTGCGGTGTGCGCCGCCGGATCGGGGCCGGACGGTCCGGGGTCGTGGATGAAAACGCACCCCTGAGCGGCCTATCTCGCATTTTCGGGCAGGATCGGGCCGATTCGGATGCGTTTTCATCCATCGCCAGGTTCGTTGGCTCGGTGTCCGGGCCGAGCCGAGGGCGGCGCCGGACCGTACCCGGGGCCCGCCGAGCACCCCGCGGTCGCGGTCTACACTGTCCGCCGTGATCGAAGTGGTGGGGGTTCCGGCGGCCGGAGTGACGGCCCTGCCGCCCGACCTGCGCCGCATCGTGGACGGCGCCGCGGTGCTGGTCGGCTCTCCCCGGTTACTGGCCGCGGTGGCCGAGCACCCGGCCGACAAGGTCGAGTGGCCTCGTCCGCTGTTGCCCGGCTTGGACGAGTTACTGGCCGAGTTGTCCGAGGGTCCCCAACCGGTGGTGGTGCTCGCCACCGGTGACCCCCTGGACCACGGCATCGGCGCCACACTGATCCGACGGCTCGGAGCCGATCGGGTGCGGGTGCACCCGGTGGCCGGTTCGGTGGCGCTGGCCCGGGCGGCGATGGGGTGGTCGACCCGCGACGTGGACGTGGTGTCCCTGCTCACCTCCGGCCCCGAGGCGATCAACCGACTGCTCACCCCGCATCGCCGGATCCTGGTGCTCTCCCCCGACGAGTCCGGGCCGGCGCGGGTGGCCGAGATGCTGCGCGCCGACTGGCCGGAGACCCGGCTGACGGTGCTGGCCAACCTGGGGGCGGCCGACGAGGAACGCATCGAACTGTCCGTCGACACCGCCGCGACCACCCCCGTCCCGCGGTTGCATGTGATCGCGGTCGAACTGCCCGCCGGGCCCACGATCGGCACGACACCGGGACGCCCCGACGAGACCTTCGATCACGACGGCCAACTCACCAAGCGCGAACTGCGGGCCATCGCCCTGGCCGCACTGCGTCCGGCCCCCGGGCAGGTGTTGTGGGATCTGGGTGCCGGGGCCGGATCGGTCGCGATCGAATGGGCCCTGCACGACCCGCGCTGCACCGCCCACGCGGTGGAACGCCACCCCGAACGGGCCGCCCGGATCACCGCCAACGCGCGATCCGCCGGGGCCACCGGCGTGCGGGTGGTCGCATCGGACGTCGCTTCGGCCTTGACCGATCTGCCCACCCCGGACGCGGTCTTTCTCGGTGGCGGCATCACCGCCGAGGTGATCGACCGGGCCTGGGCCGCTCTGGCCCCCGGCGGCCGGATCGTGGCCCACACCGTGACCATCGACACCGAACGGGTGGTCGTCGAGGCGCACCGCAGGTTCGGTGGTGAACTGCGCCGGATCATGATCGAACGCGCCGACCCGCTGGGCAGCTACCTCGCCTGGCGACCGGCCCGTCCGGTGGTCGAATGGTCGGCCACCCGTCCGGCAGCCCCGCACCGGCCCGCACCCGAGGAGACCACATGACCGTCCACTTCATCGGTGCCGGCCCCGGCGCCCACGACCTGCTGACCCTGCGGGCGGTCAACCTGCTCGGCGCCAGCGGCATGTGCCTGTACGCCGGCACCTATCTGGACGAGCGGGTGTTGGCCCATTGCCCGCCCGATGCCGAACTGATCGACACCCAGGGCATCAACCTGGACGAGATCATCGAGCACATGGTGCGCGCTCACGCCGAGGGCACCGATGTGGCCCGGCTGTGCTCGGGAGACCCGTCGATCTACTCGGCGATCGCCGAGCAGGCCCGTCGCCTCGACCGGGCCGGGGTGCCCTGGGACATCACCCCGGGGGTGCCGGCCTATGCCGCCACCGCCGCGATCGTGGGCCGCGAACTCACCGTCCCCGAGGTCACCCAATCGGTGGTGTTGACCCGCGCCCAGCGCGATTCGACCAAGATGCCGCCCACCGAAACCCTGGCCGCCTTCGCCGAAACCCGCGCCACCCTGGTGCTGCATCTGGCGATCCGACACACCCGACGGCTGGCCGAAGAATTGACGCCCTACTACGGCGCCGACTGCCCGGTGGTGGTCGGCTCGCAGGTCAGTGGGCCGGACGAGTTGATCCTGCACGGCACCCTGGCCGATATCGCCGACCAGGTCGAGGCCCAAGGGCTCACCCAGGCGGCGGTGATCATCGTCGGTTGGGCGCTGCGCGCCGAAGGCTTCATCGAGTCACATCTGTACCGCACCAGACAGGCCGCCGGGAGCGAGTAGCCGGTCAGCCGGCCGAGCCGTCGAACTGTCCGAACCCGGTGCTATGGTCACCACAATCAGATGCGGCAACGAGGAACCCGGTGCAAACCCGGGACGGTCGCGCCACTGTGAACAGGGCTCTGCCCTGTGAGTCAGGAACTCGCCCACATCTGCCCAACGATCGGAACGCGCAATTCCGAGAGAGGCCAGTTGACCCATGCATATTGCCGAAGGCTTTCTGCCGCCGGCCCACGCCGTCGCGTGGACGATCGCAGCCGCACCCTTCGTGGTGCACGGTGCCATCGCCATCACCAAGACCGTCAAGGAACACCCGAACGCCAAGCTGTTGCTCGGCGCGGCCGGTGCTTTCACCTTCGTCATGTCGGCGATCAAGCTGCCGTCGGTGACCGGCAGTTCCTCCCATCCGACCGGCACCGGGGTGGGGGCGATCATCTTCCGACCACCCGTGATGGCGGTGTTGGGCACCATCGTTCTGCTCTTCCAAGCCCTCCTGCTGGCCCACGGTGGTTTGACCACCCTGGGCGCGAACGCCTTCTCGATGGCGATCGTGGGCCCCTGGGCGGCTTACGGTTTGTACAAGTTGCTCAAGCCGGCACCCTTCTCCGTCCGGATCTTCTTCGCCGTGGCGGCGGCGAACCTGATCACCTACGTCGTCACCGCCACCCAACTGGCACTGGCTTTCCCCGATGCCTCCAGCGGATTCATCGGCGCCTGGGCGACCTTCCTGGGCATCTTCGCGATCACCCAGATTCCGTTGTCGATCGTCGAGGGCCTGATCGGGGTGCTGCTGTTCAACGTGCTGCGCTCCTGGGCACCCACCGAACTGCACGACCTCAAGGTCGATCTGCCGGCCGGCGAAGCACCGGAGAAGGAGCCCGTCCATGTCTAAGTCAGTGATCAACGCCCTGATCGTTGCGGCCGTGGTGCTGATCTTCGGCATCGCGCTGGTGATCGGCAACCAACAGATCAGCGGGGACGAGGAAGGCTTCGGCGGCACCGACGGCCAGGCCACCGAGACGATCGAGGAATCGAACCCGCACTACGAACCGTGGTTCACGCCCTTCTTCGAGCCGGCCGGTGAGATCGAGTCGGGCCTGTTCGCCCTGCAGGCGGGTATCGGTGGCGGGGTGCTCGGCTTCGTGCTCGGCGCCCTGTGGCGTGGTCGGCGTTCGAGTCGGGGTGCCGAACAGACCCCCGATGCCGTGACCGAATCGGCCACCAGCAGCGACACGACGTAGCCGATGGCGCGACCGGCGCTGGACGACGCAGCCTGGAACAGCCCTTGGCGCACCCGCTCGACCCTGGAGAAGGCGGTGTTGAGCCTGGGGCTGCTCCTGGTTGCGGTCACCTCCCCCACCACGGCGGTATCGGGGTTGGTGTTGCTGGTGTCGGTGCTGATCGCCCTGGTCGGCGCCCGGATACCACCCCGCGGGTATGCCCTGGCCCTGCTCGGCCCGGCCACTTTCGTGCTGATCGGGGCGGTGGTGATCGCGGTACTTGTGGGCCGTCCGCCGGCCGAGGCGATCTGGTCGTGGTGGTTGCTGTCGGCGACCGACGACAGCCTGGCGCTGGCCGCCCAGGTGACCACCCGCAGTGTCGCGTCCTTCTCGGCGGTGTTGCTGTTGGCCGCCACCACCCCGATGAGCGACCTGCTCGCCGGGCTGCGGGCCCTGCGAGTACCCGAGGTACTGGTCGAGATCGCCGGGTTGATGTACCGGATGCTGTTCTCGCTGCTGAGTTCGGCCGGGGCGATCATGGAGGCCCAGCGGGCCCGGCTCGGCTACGCGAGTGCCTCGTCCGCCCGTCGCTCGGTGGGTGGCGTCGGGGGTGCGGTGCTGCGGCAGGCCTGGACCCGTGCCCAACGCCTGGAGGCCGGACTGGAGGGTCGCGGCTACACCGGTTCGCTGCGCACGCTCACCCCACCCCGTCCGGTGTCGCGGCGGTTCCTGGTTCTCTCCGGGCTGCTGCTGGTCACGCTGATGTCAATATCGATCACCACCGCGGTACTGCGATGAGTGACGCGCACACCCTGTTGGCCGCCGAGGCCGTGACCGCCGGGTACCGCGGCCTGCCGAAGGTGCTCGTCGATGCCTCGATGACGGTCACCTCCGGAGGCCGGCTGGCGCTGATGGGTGCCAACGGTTCGGGCAAGACCACCTTGCTGCGGGTGCTGTCGGGCGCCCATGAACCCGCAGCCGGACGGGTGAGTTACCGCGGCGAAAAGCTGAAGCACCGGCCCGGGTCGCTGACCACGCATCGGCAGCGGGTGCAGTTGGTGTTGCAGGACCCGGACGATCAGCTCTTCTCCGCCGATGTGCGCGCCGATGTTTCCTTCGGTCCGCTGAACCTCGGGCTGAGCGATGCCGAGGCCCTGGCCCGGGTCGACGAGGCTCTGGCTCTGTTGGAGATCGTCGACCTCGCCGACCGGCCGGTCCATCAGCTCTCGTACGGCCAGCGCAAACGGGTCGCGATCGCCGGCGCGGTGGCGATGCGTCCCGAGGTGTTGTTGTTGGACGAGCCCACCGCCGGTCTGGACCCGGTCGCGGTGAAGCAGTTGTTGAACACCTGGGGCCGGCTGCAGGCCGCCGGAACCACCGTGGTGGTGGCCACCCACGATGTCGACCTGGCCTGGCAGTGGGCCGATCAGGTGGCCGTGGTGCACGACGCCTCGGTGTGGCAGGGGCCCACCGCCGAGATCCTCACCGATCAGAATCTGCTCGCCGCCGCACGCTTGGATGTGCCCTGGCAGGTGCAGATCCTGCAGCAGGCCGGCGTGGAAATCCCCTCGGACAACCCGCCACGCACCGCCGTCGAGATCGCCCGGCTACTGCGCTGAGGTCTGGTCGTCGGCGACGAACCGGGGCGTCCAGACCCGTCCGTCGGCCCTCACCCGGGTGCCGGAGGCACCGACGATCACCAGGCACTTCATGTCGATGGTTTCCGGGTCGAGGTCGGCCAGGGTGGTGACGGTCAGCGACTCCTCGGCGCGTCCGACATCGCGTGCGACGACCACCACGGTTTCGGGTGCCTTGACCTGCAGCAGCACCTCGCGGGCCCGGCCGAGCAGGTCGGGACGCGACCGTGAGCGCGGGTTGTACAACGCCAGGACGAAGTCGGCCTCACCGGTGGCGCGCAGCCGTTTCTCGATCACCGACCACGGTTTCAACCGGTCGCTCAGCGACAGCAACACCAGGTCGGCCCCCAGCGGTGCCCCGGCCAGTGCCGAGGCGGCGACCGCTGCGGTCATCCCGGGCACCACGTTGATCGGCACGTCGGCGAACTCGGGACAGTCGGCGGCTTCGAAAACCGCGGCGGCCATCCCGAAGATGCCGGCGTCGCCGCCGGAGACCACCGCGATCTGTCGTCCGGCCAGGGCCAGTTCGCAGGCCAGCCGGCCCCGGTCGACCTCGACCGTATTGCCGCTGGCATGCCGGGTGAGGCCCTCGCGTTGCGGCACCCGCTCGACATAGGGGGCATAACCGATCACGTCGTCGACCATGGCCAACACCTCGGCCGCTTCGGGGGTCAGCCAGCGGTCGGGGCCGGGCCCGAGGCCGACCACATGGACGGTTCCGGTACCCGATTCGGTGTCGGACGATTCGGCCGCCACCGGTTCGGCTCGTCCGGCCGAGTCGGCGCGCCGATCCAGACCCGGCACCACGATCAGCGACATATAGGGCACCGAGGCCGGGTCGACCTCGGCCACCGGCAACACCCGCTCACCCTCGCGGCTGGCACGTTCGACATAGACCGCCCGCTCCAACAGCCCGGCCTGACGCAGGGCCTCGACCACCCCGGCGAAGGTGCGGCCGAGTTTCATGATCACCGCGGCGTCGGTGTCGGCCAGGCGGCGGGCGAGTTCGGGCACCGGCAGGGTGCCCGGCAACACGGTGAGCACGTCCTCGTGCCGGCACAGCGGCTCGGGGATCGCCGCGGTGCCGCCACTGATCGCGGTCACCCCGGGCACCACCACGGTCTCGAACTCGGGCGCGAGCCGGTCGTGCAGGTACATGAAGGAGCCGTAGAACAGCGGGTCGCCCTCGGCGAGCACCACCACTTCGCGTCCGGCGGTCAGATGAGCCCTCAATCGGGCGGCACAGTCGTCGTAGAACTCGGCCATCAGCCCGTGGTAGCCGCCGGGGTGCTGATAGCTGCCGGTGGTGACCGGGTAGCGCAGTTCTTCCTCGATCACCCCGTCCGGCAACAGGTCGGCGGCGATCCCGCGGGCGATCGAAGCCCGTCCACCGGCACCGGCGTGGTAGGCGATCACATCGGCGCGGCCGATCAGCCCGGCGGCGCGCACTGTGATCAGGCCGGGGTCCCCCGGGCCGAGGCCGACCCCGTACAGACGTCCGCTCATGCCAACTCGTGTTCGTGGGCGATCGCATTCACCGCGGCGGCGGCCATCGCCGACCCGCCCCGGCGGCCGTGCACCACGATCCAGGGCACCTGCCCACCCTCGGGCAGTTCGTGCTCGGCGAGTGCCTGCTTCGACTCGGCCGATCCGACGAAGCCGACCGGCATGCCGATGATCGCCGCCGGACGAGGAGCGGCCAGGTCTTCGTCGAGCAGCACTTCGAGCAGATGGAACAGCGCGGTCGGGGCATTGCCGATCGCCACCACCGCTCCGGCCAGCCGCTCCCCCCACAGCGACACCGCCGCCGCGGCCCGGGTGGTGTCCCAGGATGCGGCCAGTTCGGGCACCCGCTCATCGCGCAGCGTGCAGACCACCTCGTTGTCGACCGGCAGCCGGCGCCGGGTGACGCCGTGGGCGAGCATTTGCGAGTCGGTCAGGATCGGTGCCCCGGCACGCAATGCTGCCCGGGCGGCGCGCACCACTTCCGGGTGGGCGGCGACCCGGTCGGCCACCTCGACATCACCGGCGGCATGCACGACCCGGACGGCGACATCGGCCACATCACCCGCGAAGGCGCCGAGCCGGGCCCGGGCCTCATCGCGGATCATCCCGAAGGAGCGACGGTAGATCTCCTGACCGTCGGTGATGTAGTCGTAGCGGCGGGCCGGCCGGCGGATGGTCATCGGGTTGCCTCCCGGAGCAGGTGTCGGGCGTGCTCGGTATCGGTCGGGGCGATCACGTCCACCGCGCGGGCGGAGTGCCCGCAGCGGCGGTCGCAGCCCGAGACATGGACGTGGCCGAGGTCACCGTCGCGAGCCAGATCGCGGGCGATCTGCAGGGTCGGCGAACTCGTGCGGACACAGTGCGGCGCCCCGACACAGGCACTCACCCGGGTCGAAGCATCGCCGGCGTTGATGATCAGGCCGGTCTCGGCCAGCCGGCCCGCGACCTCGGCATCGCCCCGTCCGGGCAGCAGGATCGACCGCCACGGGGTGACCACGACCACCCCAGAACACAGTTCGGCGATCAGGTCGGCCTGGGCCGGCTCCAGCATGCCGAGCGGCACCCCGACCAACAGGTCGTCGCCGTGGATGCCGGGTTCGGGCGGGGTGGTCGCGGCCGGCAGCTCGTCCACTGCGTCGGTCAACAAGGCGAACACGGACGCCTCGGCCGGCAGATCGCGCACATTCCACACCGGATCGGGATGGGGATGTTCCCGGTCGGCGACGAAGGCCCGGGCCAGTTCCAACATCGCGGCCACGGCCTCACCGCGGGCCACCCGACGCACCCGGGGGCAACCGGCGGCGAGCAGCAGGCCCGAGTCCGGGGTCTCGGCGACATGGGCCAGATCCCACGGTTCCCCGAGCATCACCCCGGTGCCGTCGTCGAAGGCGACCAGCAGCCGTCCGGGCAGCCGAGCCAGTTCCTCATCGGCCCGCAGCCCGGCGTCGAAAGCGGTCGCCATCTCGGCCGAAGCCGCATCGAAGGGCGCGGCGATGATGTTGCGCATCACCTCATGGCTGGGGGTGGGCAACAGGCCGAGCTCGACCACCAGCGGTTCCAGGTCGGCCGGCAGCGGGTCGGGCAGACCGCGCAGTTGCAGGTTGCCGCGGCTGGTCAACTGCAGCACCGGCGCCCCGTTGGCGGCGGCGTAACCGGTCAGTGCCCGCAGGGTCTCGGCCGGTACGCGTCCGCCGGGTGATCGCAACCGCACCAACGCGCCGTCCCCACTGACGTAGGGGCGCAGAACTCCGGGGCAACGATCTTGGGCGGGACGGGTCGAGGTCAACACGCCGTCATCGTAGGACTCGGGCTTTCCGGGCTCTCTGCCGGGGCGGCGGGCATCGACAGTTCCGGTTCGCCTCGCGCTAGGGTGTCTCCTGGTTGACAGCACGGAACCCGGTGAAAGTCCGGGACGGTCCCGCCACTGTGAGCCCCATCGGGGTGAGTCAGGAACGTGCTCCAGCCACCGTTGCCGCCGGTACTCGGCGGTTCCCTACCACCCGGGGCGTGGACACCCCGGTGAGGAGTTGCGTCGCCGATGCCCCGTATCGCACTGCTGTCGACATCCGATACCGACCTGCTCAGCGCCAGGGCCAGCGGCGCCGACTATCTGTGGGCCAACCCCGCCCGCACCGAGGTGCCCGACATCGGCGGCTGTGATCTGGTGATCGCCCGCATCCTTGGCAGCCCCCAGGATCTGCAGACCCTCGTCCCCGGTCTGGGTGCGTTGCAGGTGCCCGTGGTGGTGCTCGGCGGCGAGCAGGCCCCGAACGCCGAGTTGATGGCACTGTCGACCGCACCCAAGGGCACCGTCGCCGAGGCCCATCGTTACCTGGCCTACGGTGGCGCGACGAACCTGGCCAACCTGCACCGGTTCCTGAGCGACACCCTGTTGATGACCGGGGACGGTTTCGAGCCGCCGGTCGAACTTCCGAGCTGGGGGGTGCTCGACCGTCCCGAACCCACCGATGCCGACCGACCCCGGGTCGGGGTGTTGTTCTACCGGGCCCAGTACGCCGCGGAGAACACCGACTACGTGCACGCCCTGGCCGATGCGATCGACGCCGCCGGTGGCATCGGGGTGCCGATTCACGCCACCTCGCTGCGCGACGCCTCGGCCGACCTGATCGAGTACCTGGGCACCCTGGACGCGCTGGTCACCACCGTGCTGGCCGCCGGGGGCACCAAACCGGCCACCGCCGGGGCCGGTGAGGATGACGAATCCTGGGATGTGGAGAAACTCGCCGCACTCGACATCCCGATCCTGCAGGGCCTGTGCCTGACCTGGAGCCGGGCCTCCTGGACCGAATCCGACGACGGCATGTCGCCGCTGGACGTGGCCACCCAGGTGGCCGTCCCGGAGTTCGACGGCCGGTTGATCACGGTCGCTTTCTCCTTCCGCGAAACCGACGGGGACGGCCTGCCGCACTACGTGCCCGATCACGAACGCTGCGCCCGGGTCGCGCAGATCGCGGTGAACCACGCCCGGTTGCGGCGCATCCCGCCGGCCGAACGGCGGATCGCGGTGCTGCTGTCGGCCTACCCGACCAAGCACTCCCGAATCGGCAATGCCGTCGGCCTGGACACCCCGGTGTCCACGATCAGGCTGCTGCGGGCGATGCGCGAGGCCGGTTACGACCTCGGTTCGCCGTGCACCCTGCCCGGGGTCGACCCGCTGCCCCCGGTCGCCGACGAGGACCCCGAAACCACCGCCGGCAACGCGCTGATGCATGCCCTGATCGCCGCCGGGGGCCAGGATCCCGATTGGCTCACCCAGGAGCAGGTGTCCGAGGCGCAGGTGCGGATCAGCGCCGCGCAGTACCGCGGCTGGTTCGAGCGGCTACCGGCCGATCTGCGTGAGGCGATGACCGAACACTGGGGTGAGGCCCCCGGCGAGGTGTACGTCGACCGCGAAACCGACCCGGACGGGGAGATCGTCTCGGCTGCATTGGGCTCGGGCAATGTGGTGCTGTTGGTGCAGCCGCCGCGCGGCTTCGGCGACAACCCGATCGCGATCTACCACGACCCCGACCTGCCGCCCACCCACCATTACGTGGCCACCTACCAGTGGATCGAGCACGGTTTCGGGGCGCACGCAATCGTGCACGTCGGCAAACACGGCAACCTGGAATGGCTGCCCGGCAAGAACCTGGCCCTCTCCGACGGCTGCGGCCCGGACGCCGCGCTGGGCAGCGTCCCGCTGATCTATCCGTTCCTGGTCAACGACCCCGGTGAGGGCACCCAGGCCAAACGCCGGGCGCACGCCACCATCGTCGACCACCTGGTGCCGCCGATGGCCCGGGCCGAGTCCTACGGTGACATCTCCCGGTTGGAGCAGTTGCTGGACGAGTACGGCAACGTCCAGGCGATGGACCCGGCCAAGGCCCCGGCCCTGCGCGGGGAGATCTGGACCCTGATCCAGGCCGCGAAACTGCACTTCGACCTGGGCCTGGAGGAACGTCCCGACGACGAGGCCTTCGACGAGTTCGTGCTGCACGTCGACGGCTGGCTGTGTGAGATCAAGGACGTGCAGATCCGCGACGGGCTGCACGTGCTGGGGCAGGCACCCGAGGGTGAGGGCGAGGTCAACCTGGTGTTGGCGATGCTGCGGGCCAACCAGATGTTCGGCGGCAGCACCGGATTCGTCCGGGGTCTGCGCACCGCGCTGGGATTGGCCGAGAACAACGCCTCGAAGACCGACACCGACCTGGCCGAACACACCGCCCGTCGCCTGGTCGAACAGGTTGCCGCCCACCACTGGTCGGCCGATGCGGTCGAGGCGGTGGTCGCCGACATCCTGGGCGGGCCGAACGACGAGGCTGCCGCCGCCCTGCGGTTCGCCTGCGACGAGATCATCCCCCGGCTGCGCGCCACCGACCGCGAGATCGACATGGTGCTGCACGCCCTGGACGGCGGCTACATTCCGGCCGGGCCGTCCGGTTCTCCGCTGCGCGGGCTGGTCAACGTGCTGCCCACCGGACGCAACTTCTACTCGGTCGACCCGAAGGCGATCCCGTCCAAACTCGCCCACCAAACCGGTATCGCGCTGGCCGACTCCCTGCTCGAGCGCTACCGCGAAGACACCGGTGAGTACCCGCGCTCGGTCGGGATCTCGGCCTGGGGCACCTCGGCGATGCGCACCTCCGGCGACGACATCGGCCAGATCCTGGCCCTGCTCGGGGTCACCCCGGTGTGGGACGAGCAGTCCCGGCGGGTGATCGGGCTCGAACCCGTCCCCCTGGACGAACTCGGTCGACCCCGGATCGACGTCACGGTGCGGATCTCGGGCTTCTTCCGCGATGCCTTCCCGCATGTGATCGCACTGCTGGACGATGCGGTCGAACTGGTCGCCGGGCTGGACGAGCCGGACGAGCAGAACTACGTCCGGGCCAATGCCCGCGCCGATCTGGCCGAACACGGCGACGAACGTCGCGCCCGCACCCGCATCTTCGGGTCGAAACCGGGCACCTACGGGGCGGGCATCCTGCAGGCGGTGACCGCCGGCAACTGGCGCGACGACACAGACCTGGCCGAGGTGTACACCCAGTGGGGCGGGTATGCCTACGGCCGCGAAATGGACGGCAAGCCGGCCCGCGACGACATGCAGCGCAACTACGCCCGGATCCAGGCCGCGGCCAAGAACATCGACAACCGCGAATCCGACATTCTCGATGCCGACGACTTCTACCAGTTCCACGGCGGCATGATCGCCACCGTGCGAGCCCTGTCGGGCAACGAACCGCGCGCCTATGTCGGTGACTCGACCACCCCCGAGGCGGTGCGCACCCGCACCCTGTCGGAGGAAACCAACCGAATCTTCCGGGCCCGGGTGGTGAACCCCCGCTGGATCGCCGCGATGCAGGCCCATGGTTACAAGGGCGCCTTCGAGCTGGCGGCGACCGTCGATTACCTGTTCGGTTTCGATGCCACCACCGGGGTGGTGCCCGACTGGATGTACGAGACCCTCGCCAACGAATACGTGCTGTCGGAGCAGAACCAGGAGTTCCTGCGCCGGGCCAACCCGTGGGCGATGCGCGACATCATCGAAACCCTCTCCGAGGCCGCCGACCGTGGCCTGTGGGAGAACCCCGATCCGGAACTGATCGCCGACCTGCAAGAGGTCTATCTCTCCGTGGAAGGAGACCTGGAGGAATGAACACCACGATCACGCCACCCTCACCCGACACCCAGCGCGAGGCGGCCGAACGCATCGACGGGCTGGCCAAGCCGATCGGTTCGCTGGGCCGACTCGAAGAACTCGGCGCCCGGCTGGCGGCGATGCAGGATCTCTGCCCACCCGAGCCCCTGGACAACGTGCGGGCCGTGGTGCTCGCCGGTGATCACGGCGTCACCGCCTCGGGGGTGGCGGCCTACCCCTCGGCGGTCACCATCGCGATGGTCAACGAGATCGTGGCCGGACGGGCCGGGGTGTCGGTGTTGGCCCGCCAACACGGGGTGCACCTGCGGGTGCTCGACATCAGCGTGGATGCACCGGCCGGCACCTTCGCCGACGGGGTGGACGCCCACAAACTCGGCACCGGCTGCCCGCCGATCGACACCGACGATGCGATGGACCAGGCCGGGCTGAATGCGTCCCTGGAAACCGGTGAAGCCATCTGCGCCGAAGAGGTCGCCGCCGGCGCCCAGGTGCTGATCCTGGGTGACCTGGGCATCGGCAACACCACCGCCAGCGCCGCCCTGGTGGGTGCCGAGCTGGGCCTGCCGGCAACCGAGGTCACCGGTCGTGGTGCCGGGTTGGACGAGGAGGCCTTCGCCGGTAAACAGCGCACCGTCCAGCAGATCATCGACCGGGCCGACGATGCGGCCGATGCCCGGGAACGGTTGCGGCGAATCGGCTCGCCCGACATCGCCGTCGGCGTCGGGGTGATGATCGCCGCCGCCCGGGCCGGGGTTCCGGTACTGCTCGACGGCAATATCGCCACCACCGAAGCGCTCTATGCCGAGGCTCTGGCCCCCGGGGTGCGCGAGTGGCTGATCGCCGCGCACCGCACCCCCGAACCGTGCCTGGATCATGCCGTGAAGGCCCTCGGCCTGACCCCGCTGCTCGACCTCGGCATGCGCCTGGGTGAGGGCTCGGGGGCGATGGCGGCGCTGCCGTTGCTGCGCTCGGCGGTGCTGGTGCAGCGCGAAATGGCTCTGCTGGCGGACGTGTTGTGAGCCTGGCGACCGGGGCCCGGCTGGCATTGGGCACGTTGACGATCATCCCGGTCGGCAACCTGATGCCCCTGCCGAAGGGTGCCGCCCGGGAGGCGATGAGTCTGGCCCCCGTGGTCGTCCTGCCGATCACCCTGGTCGCCGGGGCGATCTTCCAGGGGGCCACCTGGCTGGGCCTGTCCGGCCCGGTCGCCGGTGCCCTGGCCCTGGCCGCAATGGCGGTACTCACCCGGGCGATGCACCTGGACGGGTTGACCGACACCGTGGACGGGCTCGGTGGCGGCTGGACCCGGGAACGGGCCCTGGAAATCATGCACCGCGGCGATGTCGGCCCGATGGGGGTCGCCGCCCTGGTGCTGGTGTTGCTCGTCCAGGCCGGGTCGCTGGCCGCACTGACTGTACTGCCGTGGACCGGACTCCTGGTCGCGGTGGCCCTGGCCTTCGGACGCATCGCCGCCCCGGTGTTGTGTGTGCGCGGCATGCCGGCGGCCCGCTCGGCCGGGATGGGGGCGGTGATGGCCGGCAGCGTGCCGGCACCACTGATGGTGCTGGTGGTGCTGGGCAGCACGGTGGCCCTGACCGGGGCGGTGCTGGTGTCCGGGCTGGCCTGGTGGTGGGGTCCGGTCGCGGCCCTGGTGACGCTGCTGGTGCTGTGGCTCTTCTCCCGGCTGGTGTTGCGCCGAATCGGCGGCACCACCGGTGATGTGTTCGGTGCCGGTATCGAGATCGCCACCACGGTGGTACTGATGGTTCTGGCGATCGGAGCAGCCCGATGACACCAACCCCAACTTGCACGCTGGTGACCGGCGGCATCCGGTCGGGCAAATCGGCCCACGCCGAACAGTTGCTGGGTGAGGCACCTGCGATCTACCTGGCCACCGGCCCGGTACCCGGGCCCGACGATGCCGACTGGCAGGCCCGCGTCAACGCGCACCGGGCCCGCCGTCCGGCGTCGTGGCGGACGGTCGAATCGGGCGATGTTCCGGCCACCCTGGCGAGCGCCGACCGGACGGTGCTGCTGGATTCGGTCGGCACCTGGCTGGCCCGGCAACTGGATGAACTCGGAGCCTGGGACGACCGGCCCGGCTGGGCCGGGACTCTCGGCGCTCGGCTCGACGACATGGTCGCCGCGGTGACCGCCTTCGAGCACGACCTGGTGATCGTCAGCGAGGAGGTCGGCCTGTCGCTGGTCAGCGAACACCGGGCCGGACGGCTCTTCGCCGACTGGCTGGGCACGGCGAACCAGCGGTTGGCCGCGGTCTGTGACCGGGTGGTGCTGGTGGTGGCCGGTTGCCCGCTCGTGGTGAAGGAGGGCTGAGCCCTGGCCGGGTTGTTGATCGCCGGAACCAGCTCCGATTCCGGCAAGTCGGTGGTCACCGCCGCCCTGTGCCGGGCCTTCGCCGGCCGGGGACTCTCCGTGGCCCCGTTCAAGGCGCAGAACATGTCGAACAACTCGATGGTCTGTCTCGACGGCGCCGAGATCGGCCGGGCCCAATACCTCCAGGCCCAGGCCGCCGGGGTGGAACCGTCCGGGGTGCACAATCCGGTGCTGCTGAAACCGGGCTCCGATCGCCGCTCCCACATCGTGCTGCGCGGCCGTCCGGCCGGGGTGCTGGACGCCGGCCAGTACGCCACCGGCCGCCGCCACCTCGCCGAAGCCGCCTTCGCCGCCTACGAAGAACTGCGCGACAGCCATGACCTGGTGCTCGCCGAAGGCGCCGGGTCACCGGCCGAAATCAACCTGCGCGCCGGGGATTACGTGAACCTCGGTCTGGCCCGACGGTTCGATCTGCCGATGATCCTGGTCGGCGACATCGACCGCGGCGGGGTGCTGGCCGCCCTGTACGGCACCTGGGCATTGCTCGACCAGCCCGACCGGATGCTGCTGCGCGGCTACCTGATCAACAAGTTCCGCGGCGATCGGGATGTGCTCACCCCCGGCCTGGACGAGATCACCCGCCGCACCGGCATACCGTGTGCCGGGGTGTTGCCCTGGCTGGAGGGCATCTGGCTCGATTCGGAGGATGCGCTGTCCACCGCCCGTTGGGGACATGAGGCCGCCGAAGGTGACCTGCGGGTCGCGGTGGTGCGCTTTCCGCGCACCTCCAATGTCACCGACGTCGATGCCCTGGCCGCCGAACCGGGGGTTCAGGTATCGGTCACCACCGACCCGCAAGTGTGCGCCGCCGCCGACCTGGTGGTGCTGCCCGGCACCCGGGCCACGGTCAGTGACCTGGCCTGGCTGCGGGAACGCGGCTTGGCCGAGGTGTTGCGGGTCCGCGCCGAGGCCGGACGTCCGGTGCTGGGCATCTGTGGTGGCTACCAGATGCTGGTCGACCACATCGACGACGAGCACGAATCCGGTGCCGGCTCGGTACCCGGCCTGGGACTGCTGCCGGGGTCGGTGAGATTCGGTGCCGAGAAGGTGCTGGGTCGACCGTCCGGCACCTGGGGTGGGCTGCCGGTGTCGGGCTACGAGATTCACCACGGGGTGGTCGACGACGACGGCTCCTTCCCCGGTGGGCAGCAGTCCGGTGCGGTCACCGGCACGATCTGGCACGGCATCTTCGAAGGCGACGAGTTCCGCCGCGCGTGGCTGGCCGAGGTGGCCGCCCGGGTCGGCTCCCCGTGGCAACCCCACCCCGACAGCGAAGGCTTCGCCGCTCGCCGGGAACGGATGCTGGACACCCTGGCCGAGGCCGTCACCGCCCACCTCGACCTCGATTGGTTGCTCGAACTGTCACAGGAGAAGCGATGAGACGGATTCACATCATCGGCATCGGGCTCGGTGCGGCCCGCCACCTCACCGGCGAGGCGATCGCCGCGATGAACGAGGTGGACGTCTTTCTGGTGCCCGACAAAGGCGAGCAGAAATCCGAACTGCTGAGCATGCGCCGCGAACTCTGCACGCAGGCGATCGAGCACGACCGCTGGGAACTGCGCGCGGTGCCCGACCCCGAACGCGGCCCCGACGCCAAACGCACCGCCGAGCAATACCGGGCCGGGGTCGAGGCCTGGCATGCGGCCCGGGTGGCCCGCTTCGTCACCGAGATCGAGTCGATGCCGACCGATGCGACGGTCGGGTTTCTGGTCTGGGGTGACCCGGCCTTCTACGACTCGACGATCCGGATGGTGAATCGCATCGCCGCCGAGATCGAGGTGCAGGTGCGGGTGATCCCCGGCATTTCGGCGATTCAGGCGCTGGCCGCCGAACACCGGATTCCGCTGAATGCCGTCGGTGGGCCGGTACACATCACCACCGGACGTCGCCTGGTCTCCGAATGGTCACCCGAACTGGGCACCGTGGTGGTGATGTTGGACGGTCACCTGGCCTGTCGTGACCTGGTCGAACGCGCGCCCGATCTGCAGTTGTACTGGGGCGCCTGCCTGGGCATGCCGCAGCAACAGTTGCGGTCGGGCCGGTTGGCCGAGGTGATCGACGAGGTGGTGGCCACCCGCGCCGCGGTACGGGCCGAACTCGGCTGGGTGATGGATGTCTACGCCCTTGTCCCCTGACCACTCGTCCCTCGGGGCTGCCTGCCGACAAACCGTGGTGCACCTGGTGCGGCACGGCCAGTCGACCTGGAATGTCGAGCGCCGACTGCAGGGCCAGACCGTTCATCCCCCACTCACCGACCTGGGCCGACGGCAGGCCGAAGCCGCAGCCGAGGAACTGGTGCGGATCGTCGGTGCCGATGCCTGCCGGCTGGTCAGCAGCGACCTGGTTCGGGCCCGAGAGACCGCCGAGATCATCGCCGACCGGCTCGGGGTGGCAGTGAGGCGGGACGAGGCGCTGCGCGAACAACACCTGGGTGAGCTGCAGGGCCGGCTGACCGCCGATCTTGTTCCCGAGCCGGTACCGGAGGGGTGTCATCTCAGCGAGGTGCGCTGGGGTGGTGGCGAGTCGATCGCCGATGTACATGCCCGGCTCACGGAGTTCTTCACCGCCGAGGTGCCCACCGCACCGGGCCACCTGATCGTGGTCACCCACGGCGACACGATGCGGGTGGCCGAGGCGGTGCTGCGCGGCCGGGGCCATCGCGAGGTGGTCTGGGACGGGGTACCCGGCAACGGTTCGATCCTGACCTTCCGGGGCTAGCCCAGAACCTCAGTCCTGCGGCGGCAATCCCAGAATTTCGCGCAGTTCGGCCGCACTCAGGTCACCGGGTTGGGCCCCGGTGGCCGCGGCTTGTCGTCCCAGCCTGGCCAGCGTCGTGTTCAGCGGGGCGCGCTGCCCGGTGGCGTGGGCGATCGCGGTGATCTCGCCGTTCAGGTAGTCGGTCTCGACGCTGCCGCGTCCCTTGGCCAACGACTGCCAGGTCGACCCGCCCAGCTTCTCCGGACCGCCGGGAACCTCGGCGATCTTCGGCCCCTGCCGCCGCTGGGCGGCCTCGGTCTCGTCGTCGACGATGTCGATGCCGGCCGCCTTGATGACCTCACGGGCCTCCGCGTCCGCAGCCCGCACCACGTCGCGGGCCTCCGATGAACCGACCAGGGCTTGGACGACGTTGCCGATGTTGGTGAGCAGCTTGCGGTACTTCCACGGCATCACGTCATCGGGCAGCGGGATGGTCATCTTCGTGCCACCCCAGGTGCGGCTGAGCTCGGCAAGGAGTTCCCGGTCGGCGTCGGTGGTGAGGGCGGCGGGCACCCGGGAGCAGTGCAGCACCGCCACCACCGGGGTGAAGCGGGCGATCACCACCCCGGGGTCGAGGTTCACCGTCGGCGCCCACACCGACATGCCGAACACCCGGGCGAACCACCGCTGGGCAATCGTTTCGGCGGCGACCCCGTTGGTGGCCATGATCACCGGCAGCGACTCCCCCGCGGTGGACGTCGAACCGTCGGCCAATCGCACCGGAAGATCGGCCCAGGTCGCCAGCGCCTCGGCGACCTGGTGGGTTTTCACCGCCACCACGAGCACGTCGTCGGCGGTGAGTTCCGCCTCGGTTGGGTCGAGCCAGACCGGGGCAGGCACGGTGTCGTTGTCGTCGGGGGTGAGCAGGGTGAGTCCGCGCTCACGCAAGGCCCGTCCGTGCTCGCCCCGAGCCACCCACACCGTGTCGATGCCCGCCAGCGCGAGCCGGGCCCCGATCGTGCCGCCAACAGCTCCCGCACCGATGATCACGTACCTGGTCATGTTCGGAGTCTAGAAGTCGGCGCGGATTCTCGGTCCGTCACCCGGATGCGCCAGAGCAGCTTCCACCAACTCCCGGGCGGTCGCTTCCCCGTCGTCGATCGCCGAGGCATAGGGTTCGCGCAACATCATCGCCATCGTGCCGGCATAGGCGATCACCAGTTGCTTGGTGAGCCGGGCCGACCCCCGCTCGTCCAACCCCAGATGCCCGACCAACTCGGCGGTGCGCTCCCGCAACAGCCGGGTTTCGGCACCCAGCACCCGCTGCAGGGGAATCCCCGGATGTGGGGTCGCCGCGGTGGTACCACTGAAAGCACACCACCGTTCCTCCAGAAAGTCGCTCTGGTAGCGGCGCAGCGCCGGCCACACCGACAGGGCCAACTCCACCGGCGTGCTCGCCCGCTCGATCGCCTCGTCCCAGACCTGCATCCAGATCCGCAACCGACGTTCCAGGGCGGCGGTGATCAGGCCCTCCTTGTTGCCGAAATGCTTGTACAGGCTCGGCGGTGAGGCGTGCGCTTTGCGCAGAATCACGTCGACGGGAGTGGCGATCACACCATCGACGAAGAACAGTTCATCGGCGGCATCGAGTAGGCGCTCCTGGACGGATCGCTCTTGCACACTCGCGGACATGGTGAAAGTATAACGACCGTTACTGTAAATGTAACGCCCGTTATCTACCCACTTTCGACCGATCGGCGGTGTTCCGCGCCGCCCGGAGGAGCCTGCATGTCGACCCTGTATATCGACGGCCGGTGGCGCGAGGCGGCATCGGGAGCCACCCGCGAAATCACCTGCCCCGCAGACCGCTCGGTGGTGGTCACCGTCGCCGAAGCCAACGAGCAGGACGCCCGCGAGGCCATCGCCGCCGCCCGCCGGGCCTTCGACGAGGGCCACTGGCCCACCACCCCGACCCCGGAGCGGGCCGCGGTGCTGATGAAGGTGGCCGACCTGCTCGACGCCGAACAGGAAGAAGTCGCCCGCCTCGAATCCGAGGACACCGGCAAGCGGCTGGTCGAATCCCGCATCGACATGGACGATATCGCCGCGGTCTTCCGGCACTTCGCGGCGCTGGTGCAGGGCGAGGCCGGACGGGTGATCGACACCGGTCAGCCGGATGTCTCCTCCCGGGTGGTGCACGAACCGGTCGGGGTCTGCGCGCTGATCACACCGTGGAACTTCCCGCTGCTGCAGACCGCCTGGAAGGTCGCCCCGGCCCTGGCCGCCGGCAACACCTTCGTGCTCAAGCCCAGCGAACTCACCCCGCAAACCTCGATCTGGCTGATGGGCGCCCTGGAACGCGCCGGCCTGCCGGCCGGGGTGGCCAACCTGGTGCTGGGTACCGGCGCCGAGGTCGGCAGCGTGCTGACCGAACACCCGGATGTCGATCTGGTCTCCTTCACCGGGGGCCTGCAGACCGGCAAGGCGATCATGGCCGCGGCCTCCGGCACCGTGAAGCGGATCGCCCTGGAACTCGGTGGCAAGAACCCCAACGTGATCTTCGCCGACGCCGACCTGCCGGCGGCGATCGACAACGCGCTGACCGCGATCTTCCTCGACTCCGGTCAGGTCTGCTCCGCCGGGGCCCGGCTGATCGTCCAGGAGGAGATCCACGATCAGGTCGTCGACGAGTTGGTGCGCCGCGCCGAGATGATCCGGCTCGGTGGCCCCTTCGACGAGCAGGCCGAAACCGGACCGCTGATCAGCGACGAGCACCGCGACAAGGTCGCCGCCTACGTCGACAAGGCCCGCGAGGAGGGTGCCGTGGTGCGCTGCGGCGGGACGATCCCCGAGGGTGACCTGGCCGCCGGCTCCTACTACCCACCGACCATCCTGGATCGTTGCACCCGCGAGATGAGCTGTGTGCACGACGAATCCTTCGGCCCGGTACTGACCGTCGAGACCTTCTCGGGCACCGGCGACGACGAGCTCGAGGACGCCGCGGTCGCGATCGCCAACGACACCACCTACGGCCTGGCCGGTGCCGTCTGGACCGAGAATGCCGGACGTGCCGAGCGGGTCGCCCGTCGGCTGCGCCACGGCACGATCTGGATCAACGACTACCACCCCTATGTGCCGCAGGCCGAGTGGGGCGGGATGAAGCAATCCGGTATCGGACGCGAGCTCGGTGTCGCCGGCCTGCACGAGTACGTCGAGACCAAGCACATCTGGCACAACACCCGACCCGCCCCGGCCGATTGGTTCGCCGGCCGCGAGTGAACCCGACCGGATGCCGCACCGAACGCGGCACCCGGACCCCCGAGTTTTTTGTTTGTTTTCTGTCCACCATCGCCCGTTGGGAGAATGATGAGAGACCGTTACGACTACGTCATCGTTGGGGGCGGCTCGGCCGGCTCCGCATTGGCCAACCGCCTGTCGTCCGATGAGAGCACCACGGTGCTGGTGCTGGAGGCCGGCCGCGCCGACTTCATCCTCGACCCGCTGATCCACATGCCCGCGGCCCTGATGTTCCCCTCGGGCAACCCGCTGTACGACTGGGCCTACGAGACCGAGCCCGAGCCCTTCATGGGTGGACGCCGGGTCGCCCACGCCCGCGGCAAGGTGCTGGGTGGGTCGTCCTCGATCAACGGCATGATCTTCCAGCGCGGTAACGCCGGCGACTACGACAAGTGGGCCGAGTTCGACGGCATGGAGCACTGGGACTACGCCCACTGCCTGCCCTACTTCAAGCGGATGGAGAGCACCCTGGCCGGTGCCGACGCCTGGCGCGGTGGCTCGGGACCGTTGAAGCTGGAGCGTGGCCCGGCCAACAGCCCGCTCTTCCAGGCCTTCTTCGAGGCCACCGAACAGGCCGGTTTCGCCCGCACCGACGACGTGAACGGCTACCGGCAGGAGGGCTTCGCCCCCTTCGACCGCAACGTCTACCGGGGCAGCCGACTGTCGGCCTCGCGCGCCTACCTGCGTCCGATCCGCGACCGCAAGAACCTCGACATCGCCACCCTGTCGACCGTCACCGGGCTGCGCTGGCAGGGCAACCGGGTCACCGGGGTGGACTTCACCCGTCCCCGGCGCCGTCACCACTCGGTGGACGCCGGCGAGGTGATCCTGTGCGGTGGCGCCTTCAACACTCCGCAGTTGATGCAACTGTCTGGCATCGGCGACCCGGAAACCCTGGCCGCCGCCGGGGTGAACACCCGCATCGAACTGCCCGGGGTCGGTGAGAACCTGCAGGACCACCTCGAGGTCTACCTGCAGCACGTCTGCCTGCAGCCGGTCTCGATCGCACCCTGGCTGAAGATGTGGAAGGCGCCCTACATCGGTGCCGAATGGCTGTTCTTCAACAAGGGCGTCGGGGCCAGCAACCACTTCGAGGGCGGCGGTTTCATCCGCACCAACGACGAGGTGGCCTACCCCAACCTGATGTTCCACTTCCTGCCGATCGCGGTGCGTTACGACGGCACCGCCTCGGAGGGCAAGCACGGCTACCAGGTGCACATCGGGCCGATGAACTCCGATGTGCGCGGCCACGTCCGGATCAAGGACGCCGACCCCTTCCGGCATCCGGCGATCCTGTTCAACTACCTGTCCACCGAGAACGACCGCCGCGAGTGGGTCGAGGTGGTGCGGGCGGCCCGGCACATCCTGTCCCAGCCGGCCTTCGCCGCCTTCGACGGTGGCGAAACCTCCCCCGGCCCGTCGGTGCAGACCGACGAGGAGATCCTGGACTGGGTGGCCAAGGACGCCGAGACCGCCCTGCACCCGTCCTGCTCGGCCAAGATGGGCACCGACGAGATGGCGGTGGTCGACCCCGCCTCGATGCGGGTGCACGGTGTCGAGGGCCTGCGGGTGGTGGACGCGTCGGTCTTCCCGACCATCACCAACGGCAACATTTACGCCCCGGTGATGATGGTCGCCGAGAAGGCGGCCGACCTGATCGCCGGCAACACCCCGCTGCCGCCGGAGTACCCGCCGGTGTACAAGGCCCACGCCGGGATGCCGCTCTACCCCGAGGGTGACGCGCGCAACTCCGGGTGGAATGCCCGCACCGAGATTCCCAGTGCTCTGGCTGCCATCGCGCAGGCCGAGGCCCGGGACGAGGCGGAGGTCGAGGCACGCGCCCAGCGTGCGGCGGCCGAGCCCGCAGATTCCCCGACCCCGACCGAGGACGTGACCCCGTGAGCAGCCCCGTGACCAGGACCGCAGACCCGGCCGACGACCACGAAGACCTGACCCAGCTCAAACCGCGCACCAAGTGGACGGTGCTGATCGTCTCGGCCGCCTTCACCGCGATCGTGGCGCTGTGGGCCCTGCTGGCCCCGGAACGCTCCGCCGAGATCCTGGGGGTGATGGTCGGGTGGACCGCCAACTGGTTCGGCTGGTTCTACATCGGCCTGGCCACGGTCGTCCTGGTCTTCGTGATCTACATCGGCGGGCGCTACCGCAATGTGCGGTTGGGCAAGGACACCGACCGTCCGGAATTCTCGACCTTCTCCTGGGCGGCGATGCTGTTCGCCGCCGGTATCGGCACCGATGTGATGTTCTTCGCCGTTGCCGAACCGTCCAGCCAGTACCTCTTTCCGCCGCAGGGTGACGGCGGCACCCTGGACGCGGCCCGCGAGTCCACGGTGTGGACCCTGTTCCACTACGGCATCACCGGGTGGGGCATGTATGCCCTGATGGGCTTGGCGCTGGGCTTCTACGCCCACCGGCTGGGGCTGCCGCTGGCGGTGCGCTCCACCCTGTACCCGCTGATCGGTAAGCGGATCCGCGGCCCGATCGGCGATGCCGTCGACGTGGCCACCGTGCTCGGCACCATCTTCGGGGTGGCGACCTCGCTGGGTATCGGCGTGGTGATGCTCAACGTCGGTCTCGGGCTGTTGTTCGGTGCCGCCCAGGGCATCCCGGTGCAGGTCGGGCTGACGATTCTGGCGGTCGCGGTGGCGACCACCTCGGCGGTGACCGGTATTGACCGCGGCATTCGGGTGCTGTCCCAGCTCAACGTGTTGCTGGCCGTGCTGCTGGCCGGCTGGGTACTGGTGACCGGGCAGACCGCCTTCCTGCTGCGCGCGGTGGTGATGAACGTCGGTGACTTCATCTCGATGTTCCCCGGCATGACGATGGACACGATGGCCTTCGACCACCCGGACGAGTGGATGAGCGGCTGGACGCTGTTCTTCTGGGCCTGGTGGGTGGCTTGGGCGAGCTTCGTCGGCATGTTCCTGGCCCGGATTTCCAAGGGTCGCACCATCGGCCAGTTCGTGCTGGGCACGATGACCATTCCGTTCAGCTACATCGTGATGTGGGTGTCGCTGTTCGGCAACAGCGCGGTGCAGCGGATCCGCGAGGGGGACGAGGCCTTCGGTGAGTTGGCGGTCAATTCCCCCGAGGAGGGCTTCTTCACCCTGCTTCAGCAGTACCCGGGGGCGCTGTTCCTGATCGGGTTGGCCACCTTCGTCGGTCTGCTGTTCTACGTCACCTCGGCCGACTCCGGCGCACTGGTGATGGCGAACCTGTCGTCCGACCTGCCCGGTACCGGCGTGGACGGTCGTCCGCTGCTGCGAATCTTCTGGGCCATGGCCACCGGTGTGTTGACCGTGGGCATGTTGTTGGTGGGAGGTATTCCGGCGCTGCAGAACGCGACGGTGATCATGGGCCTGCCCTTCGCCTTCGTGATGATCGCGGTGATGTTCGGCCTGCATCGGGCGTTGGAGCGCGAGCGGATGCAGACCGCGATCGCCCAGGCCAGGCTGACCTCGGCCCTGGCCGCCCCGGTTCCGCGCGATCCGTGGCGATTGCGGCTGTCGCGGGCCTTCGGTGTGGTGTCGGTCAAGGCCGCCAACGACCGGCTCGAGAAGGTCGTCATCCCGGCCCTGCGCGATGTCCAGGCCGAGTTGGAGCAGCGCGGGGTGGAGACCGATCTGGTGATCGGCGAACTCCAGCCCGACGGTCTGGTGCGCCGCACGGTCGAACTGGTGGTGCCCTCGGAGGAGCACGAGGACTTCTACTACCCGGTGAGCGTGCGCCGACATCTGGCACCGAGTTTCGGTGCCCGGGTGATCGAGGCCGACGACATGACCACCACCTTGGAGGTCAACCTGCCGGTCGGTGGCGGCTACGACCTGATGCCCTTCGACCGGGATCAGGTCTGCGACTCGGTGCTCGACCACTACGAGCGCTGGGTGGCCAGCACGGTGGGTCTCAACGACCTGCCGGGCTGACCGCCCCGTCCTGCGCCGGCGGCGCGGTGGTGACCACCCGGGTCAGGAACAGCACCCCGACGAACCCGACCGCGGCCACGGCCGCCGGCAGCAGGACCGCCTCGCCCATCGCTCGGGCGAAGGGGGCGGCGAGGCCCTCGGGCAGCTCCGCCCCGAGCGTCGGGGTGGTGTGGCCGGCTCCGGGCAGGTGGGCGCTCAGCCGGGCCTGCATCCACACCGCGATCGCGGCGCTGCCGACCACTGCACCCATCTGCCGGGTGGTGTTGTACACCCCGGCGCCTGCGCCGGCCCGGTGTGCCGGCAGATTGCGGGTCGCCGAGATCGACAACGGGCCCCAGATTCCCGAACTGCCGATGCCCAGGAACAGTGACGGCAGCAGCAGCCACAGCACCGAGGCGTCCGGACGCATCGCGAACCAGTACCCGACCAGGGCGGCACTGAGGATGAAGAACCCGGCCATCGCGAACCAGCGCGGGTTGATCCGATGCATGACCATCCCGACGACGGGGCCGAGCACACCGCTGCTGATGGCCATCGGGAGGGTCAGCAGGGCCGCCTGGGTGGGTGACAGGCCACGGGCCACCTGGGTGTAGATCATCATCGGGAAGACCATCGCGGTGGAGGTGAACCCCATCGCGGTGATGGCCAGGTTGGCGATGCTGAAGTTGCGGTCGCGGAACAGTTGCAGCGGCACCAGTGGTTCGCCCCGGTTCACGGCTTGCCAGCCGATGAACACCATGAGCACCACCAGACCGGCGATGATCAGCCGCCACACCGTGACCGGCCCCCAGATCTGGCCCCAGCCGAAGTTCTCCGCCTCCTCGAGGCCGAAGATGAAACAGAACAGGCCGATCGCCGACAGCACCACACCCAGGATGTCGAACCGGTGCCTGTTGATCTCCAGAACCGGTAACCGGCGGTAGGCCAGAACCAGCCCGAACAGGCCCACGGGAAGGTTGACGAAGAAGATCCACTGCCAGCCCAGGGTGCCCACCAGCAGGCCCCCGGCCAACGGCCCGACCAGCACCGCCGCCCCGGCGACCGCACCCCACAGCCCCAGCGCCGGGCCGCGTCGTTCGGCCGGGAACAGCCGGGTCACGATGGCCATCGTCTGGGGTGTCATCAGCGAGGCCGACAGCCCCTGCAGCAGCCGCATCACGATCAGCATCTCGATGTTCACCGCCAGCCCGCACAGCACCGAGAAGAGGGTGAAGCAGAACAGCCCGGTCAGGTAGAGCCGCCGCGGGCCGAAGCGGTCGCCGAGCCGTCCGGCGATCAACAGCGGAACCGCGTAGCCGAGCAGGTAGGCACTGGTCACCCACAGCACGCGGGCGATGTCGGCGTCGAAGGCCACCATCAACGCCGGTGTGGCCACCGAGACGATGGTGCTGTCCACCAGAATCATGAAGAACCCGATCACCAGGGCCCACAGCGCACGCCAGGCGTCCCGTTCGGAAATGACGTCGCTCACCGGCTCACCTCCTGGGCGGGTTGCAGCAGGTGCCTCACTCTTTGCGGGAAGGCATCACGGCATCAAACCACGCGGGTCAGCCTCCCATGAGGCCGGGCAGTGCCAGCGCAATGCCGGGCACCAGTGCGATCAGGACCATCACGGCCACGTCGGAGAGCACGAACGGTGCCACCCCCGCATAGACCTCCCGCATCCGCACACCGGCCCCGGCCACGCCCTTCATCACGAACAGCTCCATGCCGAACGGCGGGGTGACAAGAGCAATACGAAGGTTGATGAGCATCAGAATCCCGAACCAGATCGGGTCCCAACCCATGGCGTTGACCACGGGCATGAGCAACGGAAGCGTGATCAGCATGATGGAGACCTGCTCGAGGAATGCCCCCAGGAACAGCAGGATCAACTGAATCAGAATGAGCAGCACGGCCGGGTGCAGAACCATGCCGGTGACGAAGTCGATGAAACCCGAGGTGGCCCCGGAAAAGCTCATCACCTGGCTGTAGGCACTCGAGCTGGCCATGATGAAGTAGAGCATCGCCGAGACCTTGGCGGACTCGATCGTGGACTCCTTGATCACCGACCAACTCAGCTTGCGGTAAGCCAGAGCCAACACGAAAGCTCCGAGCACACCGAGGGCCGCCGACTCCGTCGGAGTGGCCACGCCGAGGAAGATCATGCCCAGTACCAGGAACACGATCACAGCCAGGGGAAGTGCTTCACGCAGACCGACGATCAGCCGCTTGGCCAAGGTCTTGCCGGCCTCGGCCTCATGGGCACCGTGCCCGGAACCCGCACCCTTCAGGGGACCACCCCAGATCAGGGTGACCAGAATGTAGCCAACCATCATGACGATGCCGGGAATGATCCCGGCAACGAGCAAGGGGCCCACCGGCACGTTCGCCGTCGCCGCCCACACGATCGCCAGGGTGCTCGGAGGAATGATCATGGCCAATCCCCCGCCCGCCGTCACCGTGCCCATGGCCAGTTGCGGCTTGTACCCCTCGCGGAGCATGTCCGGCAGGAAGGTTTTGCCCAGGAGCGCCGTGTTGGCGAGCGTCGAACCCGACATCATGCCGAACAGGGCACCGGTCACCGATGTCAGAAGGCCGGTTCGAGCCGGCACCTGACGGGGGAAAAGGTCCCGGATGCCTGCCAGTGACCGCGACGCCACACCGGTCCGGAACACGATGTCGCCCATCAGGATGAACAGGGCGATCGGAGCCAGCACGAACGACGTCAGAGTCTCGTACGCGGACAGCATCATGATGCGGCCGGCCGGCTTGAATCCGTAATAGAAAGTTGCTGCCGCCGCAGTGAGCCCGAAAAGAGCGAACGCCACCGGGACGCGCGCCAGCAGCAGGATGAACAAGCCGCCAACGAAGATGGCGAGAGTCAGCCACCATTCCATGGAAAGTATCTCTTTCGCTTGATCAGTAGGTCGGCGAGACCGAATCGGTGGCGTGATCCGTTTCACGCCTGCCGGGTAGCGCCAGAATTCGGCGCACCGACTCGACCAACAGGCCCAGCGACCCAACGGCCAGGAGAGCGGTGAGCGGCCACCTGGGCAGTTGCAGATAGGTGCTGGTCACCGCGCCCACGCGATGATCATTCAATGCGGTGGTAACGGAGAACCATGCCAACGTGACGCAGATGACCAGGATGATCACCGCAACCAGCCAGTCGGCTGCCCTCGAGATCCAATGATCGTTTCCCAGCAGCTCGGACAGGAGATCGACCTTGACGTGCTCGTCCTCCCGCAGCAGAAGCGGCGCCGCCAGCATTGTGATGGCCAGGATCGAGTACTCACTGAACTCGAAGAGCGCAGTCAGCGGCTCGCCGAGGAAGAACCGCGATGCGACGGCCACGGTGACGAGCAGCGCCATGATCACGATGCACAGAGCGGCGATCCAGACGCTGAAGGTCGCGATGGTCTTCAGAACGCGATCTACTGCTTTCATCCTAGTTTCCGTAGATGTCGCGGAGCTGTTGAGCTTCGGGCGCACGGCTGAGCACCGAGGACCATCCCGCTTCGTCCGCCTTCTTCACAAACTCCTCGGTGTCCGCCTCGCTCATTTCGATCACCTTGATGCCCGCGCCTTCGCGCTCCTTGGCATCGGCTTCCAGGAGCTCCTGATACAGATCTCCGAGTTCGTCCTCGGTTTCCAGGATGGCCTTGTTGACAGCCTCTTGCGTCTTCTCGTCCAAGCTGGACCACTTGTCCGCGTTCATGATGATGACGGTGTCCATTTGGTAGAAGGACGCGGACGTCTCGTACCCGGTGACGTCTCCCCAGCCACTCGCAACGACACCCAGGGCGGGCCAGCCGTAGCCGTCCACGACGCCTCGTTCCAAGGCGCCGTAGATCTCACCGGGAGGCATCGCCACAGGGCCCGCCCCCAGCGCTTCCAACAGCCCGACATACACGGGCGAGGTCCGGATCGACTTGCCCGAGAGCTTGAGGGGGTTGACTTCCTCCCGGAAGTACAGCTTGTACGGCACTCCTTCAGCCATCCGCCCCACGTAGTGGATACCCGCCTTGTTGTGCGCTTCCGCCAACAGGTCGGTGGCTCCCTTTTCGCGTTCTTCCTTGGCTGTCAAGGGAGACATGACCATCGCCCGGGCCATCGGAACGTTCTGGGAATGGAAGGTGGCACCGGTGGCCGCCATATCGATGCCGCCCGTGGAGACCCCTTCACCCAACTGATCGGAGGCCATGACCTCAGTGCCACCGCGGTAGTCGAGTGTCACCCAGGGGGCTTCTTCCTTGAGCTTCTCCTCGAAGAGCCAGAAACCCTTCATCAGGGGGTCTTCCCGGTCGAAGGCGGAAACCACGCTGAGTTTGACCGGGGCTTCCTCGCCATCGGCCCCCGAGCCCTGACCACCCCCGCAAGCTGCAAGCAGTGCGAGCGCGGAAACCATCGGAGCAATGACAAGTCGCCTGATTCGCATGGGGCGCCTTCCTGAACATGGGAATGGATCCAGCAGGGCCAACGGACGGCGCCCACTGGTGACAGTGACGCGGGTCACGCTAGCGCACACTCATAGCGAAAAAAAGACTGTCGTCAAAAAAAGTACATATCGTCCGCCGACCCTCCCACAAGGGTTCCCAGTAGGAGATGAGCCTTTCTTCACACGACGCGCAAGTACTGTGGCGTCAGGAGGCAAAGAGGATGGATTGGGGTTTCGACAACAGCTACGCCCGCGAGCTCGTCGGCTTCTACCGCGACTGGCAGCCGGGTGGCTCGCCGGCGCCGGAGTTGGTGGTGCTCAACGACGAGTTGGCTGTCGAACTCGGCCTCGACCCGGCCGTGCTGCGGTCGGACGACGGGCTGGCGGTGCTGTCGGGCAATGCCGTGCCCGAGGGTGCCGAGCCGATCGCCCAGGCCTATGCCGGGCACCAGTTCGGCCACTTCAACCCGATGCTCGGCGACGGCCGGGCGGTGCTGCTCGGCGAGGTCGTCGACGCCGAGGGCCGACGCCGCGACATCGCCTTCAAGGGTTCGGGACGCACCCCGTTCTCACGCGGCGGGGACGGTAAGGCCGTGATCGGCCCGGTGTTGCGCGAATACCTGATGGGTGAGGCGATGCATGCCCTGGGCATTCCGACCACCCGGGCGTTGGCCGCGGTCACCACCGGTGAATCAGTGCTGCGGCAGGGCCCGCAGCCCGGGGCGATCCTGACCCGGGTCGCGGCCTCGCACCTGCGGGTGGGCACCTTCGAGTTGGTGGCCCGGCACGGCACGCTCGACCATGTGCGCAAGCTGGCCGATTACGCGATGGCCCGCCACTACCCCGATCTGGCCGCCGGCGACTATGCCGGATTCCTGTCCGCGGTGGTGTCGCGGCAGGCCCGACTGATCGCGGCCTGGATGAGTGTCGGGTTCATCCACGGGGTGATGAACACCGACAACATGACGATCTCGGGCGAGACGATCGACTACGGCCCCTGCGCCTTCCTGGACGCCTATCAGCCCGATCAGGTCTTCAGTTCGATCGATACCCACGGCCGGTACCGCTACGACCAGCAGCCCGCGGTCGCGGCCTGGAACCTGGCCCGCTTCGCCGAGACCCTGCTGCCCCTGATGGGCGGCGAGTCGGCCGTCCCGGATGCCAACGAGCGAATCCGGGCCTTCTTCAACGAATACGAGACGGCCCATCGGGAACGGTTCGCGGCCAAGACCGAGCTGCCCCTCGACGAGTTGCTGGCCCGGATGCAGACCAAGGACTTGGATTTCACCACGACCTTCCGGGAGCTCAACCCGGAGACCAACCCGATCTACATTCCGCGCAACCACCTGGTCGAAGAGGCCCTCGCCGCGGCTGCCGAGGGCAACTACGAGCCCTTCGAGCAGTTGCTGGCCCTGGTCCGCGACCCGTTCACCGAACGGCCGGGGATGGAACGCTATGCCGAACCCGCCCCGGCGGATTTCACCAGCCGCTATGTGACGTATTGCGGCACCTGACTTGCCGTTGCCGACACCGAACTCGACAATCATTGCGGCCGGCGGACTGTCGCGACGGTCGTCGCGATGGTGCAGCCGGGTCAACCAAGTGCAGTGGGCGGGAATCGCCGCGACTCAAAACCCGCCCACTGCCTTGCCCCGCTGCACCGGGGTGTTGGGATCTACTCAGTAGACATTCGACGGACGTACCAACCCCTCGGCCAAGTCACCGAATCCCGGCGCGTGAATCGATCCGGGATTGCCCATCACTTCCTCGACGATGGCGGTCTCGGTGGTGATCAACAGCGCCGCGATCGAGGCGGCACTCTCCAGCGCCGAACGGGTCACCTTCAACGGGTCGATGATCCCTCGGGCACTCATGTCGTCGTACTCACCGGTCATCGCATCGAACCCGTGGCCGGTCGGCAGGGTCTGCACCCGGTCAACCACCTCGGAGCCCTCGTACCCGGCGTTCATCGCGATCCAGTACAGCGGCTCGGTGATGGCCTTGCGGACGATTTCCCGTCCGCGCAGGGCATCACCGGTCAACTCCAACCGATCGAGTGCCGGCAATGCCTGAACCAGCGCCGTGCCACCGCCGGGGATGACCCCTTCTTCGAGGGCGGCCCTGGTCGCGGCCAGGGAGTCCTCGACGCGGTGCATGGTCTCCTTGAGTTCGACATCGGTGGCGGCACCGACATTGATCACCACGACCCGTCCCGACAACCGGGCGGCACGCAGCTTGAGGTTGTCGATGTCGTGGTCGATCGTGGCGCGTTCGGTCTCCTTCTCGATCTGTTGCAGGCGCGCCTCGATCTGCTCGCTGGCCCCGTGTCCGCCGAAGAAGGTGGTGGCTGCCTCGGTGACATTGATCCGGTCGCAACTGCCCAGCGTGTCGAGGGTGACCTGCGAGAAGGTGAGCCCGGAATCATCGGAGACGACCTTGCCGGCCAGCGCGACCGCCAGATCGTCCAACTCGGCCACCCGGCGGTGGCCGAAGCCCGGGGCCCGCACCACCACGGACCGGAAGGTGTCGTGCACGTTGTTGGTGACCAACATCTGCAGGGCGGGGCCGGTCACATCCTCGGCGATCACGACGAGGTTGCGTTCGGCCCTCGAGGCCGCTTCCAGCGCCGGCATCAGATCCTGCACCTGGTCGATCTTCTTGTTGGTCAACAAGATGCACGGGTTTTCGAAGACCGTCTCCATCCGGTCGCGGTCGAGGGCCATGTAGGGCGAGATGAAGCCGTGATCGATCTCGATCCCGTCCATCACGTCCATGCTGAGCCCGTAGATCGGTGACTCATCGACCGTCACCACACCCGAGGTGCCGACCCGGTTGAGGGCCTCGGCGATCACCCCGCCGATGCGCGGATCATCGCTGGCCGACAAGGTCGCAATGTGCATCAGGTCATTGGCGTCCTCGACCTTGCGCGCGGTCGACTCCAGCGATTCGACGATCGCTTGGGCGGCAACCTCGATACCGCGACGCAACTGCATCGGGTTGGCGCCCTCGTCGACCGCGCGCAGGCCCTCCCGCACCAATGCCTGGGCCAGCACGGTGGCGGTGGTCGTTCCGTCACCGGAGGTGAAGTTGGTCTTCATCGCGACCTCCTTCACCAACTGGGCACCCATATTGGCGAAGGGGTTCCCCAACTGGATCTCGCGCGCGATGGTGACCCCGTCATTGGTGATCGTCGGGGCACCGGTCAGCTTCTCCAGCACCGCATTGCGGCCCTTCGGCCCCAGTGTCACCTTCACCGCATCGGCCAGAGCATTGACGCCCTGTTCGAGCAGTTGGCGTGCTTCGACGTTGAAACGCAGTAATTTCGCCATCAGTCCACTCCTCAGGGAATCAGGATCGCTCGGCCACGGACCTTGCCCGCGTCGAGGTCGTCGATGGCCTGCTGGAAGTCGTCCAGCTTGTACTGCTGGGTGTGCAGGGTGACCAAACCGCGTGCAGCGAGGTTCATCAGGTCCTGCAGGTCGTTGTACGAACCGACCAGGTTGCCGATGAAGCTGATCTCCTCGGAGACCATGTCGATGGTCGGCACGTTGATGTTCTCGCCGTAACCCACCACGTAGTAGTTGCCGGCCTGGCGCAACATGGCCTTGCCCTCGGCGGTGGCGCCACCCTCACCGACGAAGTCGATGATCGCTTCGGCGCCGTGACCGTCGGTCAGTTCGAGCACCTTCTCGACGTGGCTGCCGTCGGCCAGGACGGTGCGGTCGGCACCGAGTTCCCCGGCCAGGGCCAGCGCCGCCTCGTTGCGGTCGACCACGATCAGTTCCGCACCGGAGATGGCCTTCATGACCTGGATACCGATATGGCCCAGGCCGCCGGCACCGATCATCACCACCCGGTCGGAGGCGGTCAGCAGCTTGGCGGCCTTGGCGCAGACATGCTGTGCGGTCAGGCCGGCGTCGGCCAGGGCGGCGACATCGGCGGGCTCGAGATTGTCCGACAGCTTCACGCAGGAGCGCGCCGAGGTGCGCAGATACTCGGCATAGCCCCCATTGCATCCGATACCGGGAAAGTCGGAGTTCTCACAGTGCACGTCGTCACCGCGCCGGCAGGCCCGGCACAGGCCACAGGTGATCAAGGGGTGCAGGATGACCTTGTCGCCCTTCTTCAGGTTCGTCACCCCGGGGCCGACCTCTTCGATCCACCCGGCGTTCTCGTGACCGATCGTGTACGGCAGCGTTACGCCGCTCTTTTCCTCCCATTGCCCTTCGAGAATGTGCAGGTCGGTTCGGCACACGCCGGCGGCCCCGACCTTCACAATCACATCGAGCGGCCCCTGGATCGTGGGCTTCTCGACGTCCTGCATTTCCATATTCGTGTGGTATCCAACCACCCTGACTGCACGCATCGCGGTAGGTCCTTCCTTTTCCGTTCAGTCCTGGATATTCGTGAAAGAGTTTCTAGATTTCGCCGGTGTATTCACGCGGCGTTTGGTCGTCACCGGAATCGGGGTAACGGGTGCGCAACAGACCTCGACAGAAGTGCGCATTACCGTCCACCGAAACCCGCACGGTTCGGGCGAATCGCAGTTTCACCGGAATCCGATCACGCGGCACCGGTGACCCGTCCTCGTCGACCATCACCGGCAGACCGGGATCGTTCGACAACCCGATGTCGGCGCGCCGACGCAACAGTCCGGCCTTCTCCTTGCCCTCGGGCAGATCTGACAACTGCAGGTCGAACAGCGCTTCGGGTTCGAGTTCGCGTTCCCGCAATGCCTGCCCACAGGCCCGCTCCAGGGCTGCGACATAGGCCTTGCGCTGAAAGGTCGAACGCAACTCGTCCAGGTCTTCGAGGGCTTCGTGTCCGAAGGTGCCCCGGTACCCGGCCATCGCGGCCAAGCCGGCGTTGATCTTCTCCGAGTCGTGATGATCGTCGAGTTCCACGCGCACCCGCCCGACCCCCAGGAGACCCATCAGGGCCTCCTGGGCATCGGAACACATCAGGTACGCGAAGTTCGGTGCGCAGAATGCGGTGGGTAGACGTAGATGGACGTCCACGTCACCGTTGTCGGAGACGTCCCAACTGCGGACGAATCCGAGGTCGGTGATCGGCTCATCCAGCTCCGGGTCGATCACTGTCCCCAACGCCGCCCACACCGCTTCACGTAGGCCCTGCGTGGTGGTGATGGTCATCGCGCCACCGCAGGAGTCCGCGCCGCCTCCGCATCGCTACCGGTGCTGGTCGGCTCCATCGCCTCGTTGGCCTGCGGCTCGCTGTCACCGGGCTGCACCTGGCACTCGGCCGGCACCTCGATGTCGTACATCCGGGCCGCGTTGAGGCCGAGGATCTTCTTCTTGTTCTCGACCGTCAGCGGACCGTACTCGGTCATGTCGGCCGGGATCTGGAAGTCCACGAACTTCTCCACCAGCCACTTGGGCGACCACAGCGCGTAGTCACTGGCGAAGAGGATCTTCTCGTCACCGATCCAGTACAGGAGTTCACCGATGACCTGGGCGAAGTAGCGCGGGCGGGTGTGGATGAACGGGATGGCGACGGCGAGGCCGGCGTACACGTTCGACTCCTGGGTCGCGATCCAGCAGAAGTCCTCCAGGCGCGGCAGACCGCAGTGCTCGACGATGAAGTTGAGATCGGTGAAGTCGGTCGCCACGTGGTCGACGTCATCGACGTTGAAGGCGTCCTTGTCGAGCGGACGAATCGTCGGGCCCTTGTGCACGTGGATGTGCTTGATGCCCAGCTCGCGTGCGGCCTCCAGGTACCGCACCGACCACGGGTCGTCCAGGCGCCAACCGCGGGAGTCACCGTTCCATTCGGCGGTGTAGAGCTTGATGCCCTTGAGGTTGAACTTCTCGGCATCGGCGTGGAGCCGTTCCAGACCGACCTCACCGTCGCGCGGATCCCAGGCGTGGTTGTAGGTCAGCTTGTCGGGGTGTTCCTGGCACAGTGCCCAGGAGTCGTCCACCTGCGCGAAGTTGTTGATGTAGAACTCACGCAAAATGGTGGCCTGGAAGATGGCGTGGTCGACATAACCATCCTCGAAAAGGTCCTTCATGAACTTTTCTTTGCCGTAGTAGCAGTAGGTTTCGTAATCCCACTTCTCACTCTCGGGCGAAAGGTTCGCGTGGTAATCGTAGAAGCAGTCGATGAACTGCTTTCCGTGGATGTTGCGGTGATTCGATTCGCGGCCGTCCCACAGATGGACGTGGCTGTCCACGATGAAGTACTTGTCGCCATTCTTTTCGTACATTGGAAAACTTCTCCTCCGGTGCAAGGGGATGTAAATCTGGTTTGGGTGAATCTGTCGCGGTCCCGGATTGTTGGGCCCGCTCCGGACGGGGCGAGGTCGACAGCCCCGTCCGGAGGCTGGTTGTCACATCACATCGAGGTCGAAACCGATGTACTCCGCCGCATCTTCGGGGCTGGCGAAGAGCATCGTCTTGTCGTCGAAGTGGACCATTCGTCCGTAGTGGGTCGAGGAGATCTCCTCGAAGGCCGAGGAGTCGAAGTCCTCACCCAGGTACTCGCTGATCTCGTCGTAATCGAAGACCAGGACGCCGGTGCCGTCGACACGAGTCATGGACGGGTAGCGGGTCAGCGCCACGCCCTCCTTCTCACTCATGTAGTCGGCGACGGCTTCACCGATCTGGCTGTTCATCAGCGTGACGCCACACTTGTTCGAAGATTCGACGTCGGAACCGAATTTCATGTCAGTCATGCTTGGATCTCCTTGGGTACTTCGAGGCCGATGTCGCCCAGCAGGGTGGCCATGGATTGCTTCGCCCGTCCGAGGGAATCGGCGTAGGTGACGGGCTTCTCGTGCGGCTGCGACCAGATGGGCTGCAGCTTGTTGGCAGCCTCGAGGCTGACCGGCACCCACCGCTCGAGCCATTCGCCCATCAGCTTGCGGTTGGCTTCGCCGTGCTCCTCGTCACTGCTGAGCATCTTGAACAGGGCCCGGCTACCGCGCAGGTTGTTGTTGTAGTCGTACTCGGCGGTACCGATCAGGGTCGGGGTGACGTAGTCGCTGTTGCGGGCCGCCACCTGCATCACCAGGTGGCTGCGGAACAGCGCACCCACCAGTTGCTCGAAGACGATGTTGGTGGCGAAGTGCATCTCGGCCCAGTCGTCGATGGCGGTGATGCGTTCGAGGTTCTCCCGCACCCCCTGCCATTCGGGGGCGTTGTGCCAGGTTTCCCGATGGGCACTCCCGTCGAATCCCTCCAGGGCTTCGCTGAGATCCAGGTTGAACAGGGCCAGGTCCTGGGCGACCCGAATCTTGTGCCCGGCAGCCACCGCCGCGCAGGTGTTGATCATGTTGGTCGGGCCCAGGCGGTTCATCGGCGTGAAGACGTGCAGTCCCAAGCCGTTCTCGGCGTGCATCCAGGCGCCGACATTGCGTTCCACGAAGCGCGTCCAGGAGGCGTCCCACGCATCGTAGGCATGTGCGTTCTTGGCATTGGTGAGGCTGAGCTGCACCTGCGCCACCACTTCGGCACCCCGGCGGTAGATGGTCTGGTTCCACTCCTCGTTGGGGTCGCGGAACACGTGCCAGTCACTGGACTTCAGTGCCGTCCAGTCCTTGGGGTACCCACCCGGGCCGTTGCCGAACCCGTAGATCCAGCCCTGGGTCAGGTACCGGTCGGGGTCGGGCTGTACGTCGACGGTGACGTCCTCGTACATCGTGGCGCGGCGCTTGGCCGGCTGGAAGTAGTTGTAGTGCCGGCTGGTCGAGCTGGGGAACTCCAGCGCGCCGGCCTCGGCGTCGGTGAACTCGATACTGGGGAAGCTGCGGGTTGTGGTGGCTGTCTGCTCTGACATGCCTGCCTCCTATTTGCTGTGCGGTGCCGTCACACGGTCGCGGCGACGGCGGATTCGAACTTGTCGTAATGGGTTTGCTGAATCGGAACGCCTTCACGCTCCATGAGCTCCAGGGCGGCATCGACCATCGGCGGTGGCCCGCAGAGGTAGACGTCGCGCTCGGGCAGGATCAGTTGGCTGCGCTCGACCGCATCGGTGACCATGCCCACCTCACCGTCGGACAACCCGAGGGATGACCAGTCCGGGTCATCGGTGTGGGACAGCACGACGGTGAAGGCGAAGTCACTGAACTTCTCCCCCAGGGCCTTGATCTCGTCCAGGTAGAAGAGGTCATCCGGCGTTCGGGCTCCGTAGAAGAAACGCACCTCACGATCGATGCCGTTCTCGGCCATGTGGCGCACGATCGACAACAGGGGGGCCATTCCGGCACCGCCGCCGATACACACCACGGGGCGTTCCTCACCCGGTTTGACCGTGCACGAGCCGTAGGGCCCGGTGAGTTTCAACTCATCGCCGGCCTTCAGCTCGTTGTCGAGCATCTCGGCCATCTTTCCGCCGGGATACTGCTTGATCAGGAACTCCAACGCGGTCGGATCCGCCTGGGTCGAGGCCATCGAGAAGGAGCGGGTGTCCGCACAGTCCGGCAGATGGATGTCCGCGTACTGTCCGGCCTTGAAGGTGAACCCCTTCTGAGGCGCCACCACATCGAGTTTCAACGAAACGATGTCGGAGGTGACGTGGGTGATGGCCGCGATCTTGGTGGTGATTTCCTGGATCGGCACTGCGTTGTGGATCTCGTCCTCGTCGTAGTTGAGGAGTTCGATCTGGCAGTCGCTGTAGGCGTGGGCCTTGCAGAGCAAGGTGTAGCCCTCGTCCAGTTCGAAATCGTTCAGCGCGAAGGTCGAGTAGTAGTCGAGCTGGATGTCACCGTCGAGCACGAAGGACTTGCAGGCCGAACAGCGACCCTCACGGCATCCGTGCATCAGGTTCACACCCTGGCGGAATGCTGCATCCAGGATCGTCTCGTCCTCGTCCACCTCCATCTCGAGATCAACCGGCTCGAACGTGATGGTGTATTTCTCCCCCATCGAGGCTCCTTTCGGGTGGGCCGGAAATGGCCGGGACCGGACGCGTGGAAGCCGGTCCCGGCCATTCCGTGGTGATCAGTCCGTGGGATCAGGCGTTGGCAGTTGCCTTGGCCGGTCGTCCACCCGGACCGCCGGCGCGGTACTCGGCCATGTGGGCCTCGCGCTCTTCGGGTGTCATTTCGTTGAGCAGGACGTTCGGGCTGTTGAAGGTGATGCCCCGGACGTCGTCGAGAGTCCACATCTTGCTGGGGTCGTCCAGATCCAGATGCGGCTGTGGGATCAGGGTCTTGCCGTCGTCACGCACGTAACCGAGGTTGGTGATGACGTCGGCCAGGTCCTGACCGTGGTGCAGGGTCTCCCATTCACGGTGACCGGTGAGGCGGCCCATGTTCGGGGTCTCCCGGCCCTCGTATTCACCGCGGAAGGCGGTGATGTCGGTCCACGCACAGGTCTCGGAGCAGTAGGTACGCACCTGTCCGTCGACCGACTCCATCACGGTGTCCTCGCGGATCAGGCAGGGCACCATGCAGGTCCAGCAACGGTGCGGGTACTGGTAGTCCACGTCCTCGAAGGCGATGGGCTTGTTCTTGCCCGGGTGCTTCAGCCGGTTGTAGTTCTCCCACCACTTGCCGAAGCTGTTGTACCAACCCGGGTACTTCTCCTCGAACCACTCGAAGTCGGTATCGGTCATCGGGTCGATGCGCCAGTAGTTGACCGGCCAGCCGGTGGCGAAGAACTGCGCCACGTTGTGCACGTAGTGCTTGTTGACGATCCGGTTCCAGGCCTCCTCGACCAGGTCGTGGGGGATCTTCAAGCCGTACTTCTCCAGCGGAATCAGGTACGAACGGTAGTAGTCGTCGTAGATCCAGCGGCGCCACATCTCGGCGTAGGACTCGCGATCCTTGCGGCGGTCCTTGGTGCCGTATTCGATGAAGGTGCCGATGGCCGCGTCCACCACGCAGTGGTTGTTCCACCACGCATAACGGAGGTCGCGTTCCAACAGCGGACGGTTGCGCTCGTCGGCCAGAGCCATCAACAGGATCGAGTAGCCGTTGGAGATGTGGCGGGACTCGTCCGACTGCACCGAGTGGAAGACCGTCGGCATCAGGTAGTCACCGTTGGCCGCGGCCTCGTCCGGCATGGCCACGAACAGGGTGTTGGTGAAGGCCGTTTCGGCAACCACCGTCAGGTAGATGTTCGCCGCGGTGATGGCGTCACCGGTGATGAAGCCCTCACCGAACTGACGACCGATGGTGCCGGCGTAGTTGTTGGCGAAGTTGCGTTCGGTGGAATCGAACCCGGCGGGGTCGATGTAGTGGTTCATGTACAACTTCTTGAGGTTCATCTGGATCGTCGAGTGACGCACCTCGTCGATCATCTGAACCGCCAACCCGTTGTGGATCTCGGGATTGGGAACCGCGTCGATCGCCATGGGCATGGCGCGTGCGGCGGAGATCTCGGGGAACGGGATGATGCTGAGGAAGAGCTTCTGCCATTCCATCCAGCGCTGCTGCACCTGGCGGAACATGTTGCCGCGGATAGCGCCGTCCATCGCCCCGAATACCCGGTTGTCCTTCTCTTCCTCCATCGGGAAGTAAGAACGCATGATCTGCTTCAGAGGGTCCTTCTTCGGCGCCTTTTCGAAGGTGTAGTCGGTGCCGAACCGTGTGGCAGGGGTGGCGAAGGTGGGCTCCCAGGACAACTCTGTGATCTTGGCATGAGCTTTACTGAGACTCTGTCGGCTCATTGTTGCCTCCATGGGTTGGGGAGTCGGTCTCCGGTGACCAACTCGCTGCCGATGTCCTCAAGAAGACCCGCAATGTGACCCGCGCCACGTCTCATCGTGAGAAAAGCTTCGTCTCAATGTGAGATGTGTCACCATCTGCCGGTTACGTAGTCTTAAGTGATCGCAGACCAGCGCCCCATTTCCGGGCGTGCAGGACCGGTCTGCGGACCCGAGAAAGGATGGGGATGAACTACGAATCGTCAGGAGAGGGCACCAGCGGGGCGGCCAGCCTCGAGTTGCTGGCGCGCGATGAGGCGCAGGCACAGAAGGCCCTGGTGCGGGTCAGACCCACGATCCTCAAATCCTGGCGTCGCTGCCGTGATTGGCAGATCGAATCCAAGCCCTTCGAGCCGCGATTCACCGACGAACTCTCCTCCACCCTGCTGACCGATATGGGGGAGTCGGAGTTCGCCCGGCTCACCGACGCCCTCGCCGACGAACCGGCTGCGGTTCTGCTCACCGCCGCCGACGGGGTGGTGCTGGCCCGTCACAGCGGCGACCGCACCTTGGCGCGTCGGCTCGACAAGGTGAACCTCGCGCCCGGCTTCTCGTATCACGAGTCCGAAGTGGGCACCAATGGCATCGGCACCGCCCTGCAGCACGGCACCTCGATGCAGGTACACGGGGGTGAGCACTATGTCGAGAACCTGGCGTCGTTCAGTTGTGCCGGGGTGCCGGTGATCCACCCGTTGTCGAAGAAGCTGCTGGGTGTCCTCGACATCACGCTGGACGCCCGGCACGCCAATTCGTTGGTGCTGGCGATCGCCAAACAGATGTCCGCACGCCTGCAGGATCTGCTGTTGGATTTGTCGCCCAACTCCGACCGTTCGCTGTTCTACGAGTTCCAGCGCGCCGAGATGCAGGGCATGCCCCTGATGGCGATCGGGGAGAGTTTCACCGCATTGAGCAGTGCCACCCAGGAGAGTTTTTCGGTCACCGACCAGACCAGTTTGTTGGAGCATGCCCGCGATCATTCCGAGCCGGGTACCTCCATCCTGGAACTGCCGTCCGGTCGGGTCGTGCGCCTCGATACCCGCAGCGCCGAGAGCACCGGCTTGCTCGTCCGGATCCAGAGCCAGTCGCAGACCAGCCGACCGGCCCCCTCCGGCCCTCCGGTACCGGGTCTGGCCGGCAACAGCATCCCGTGGCGTCGGATCGTCGACCGGGCCCTGGAGATTCGTCGGCGCGATGCATGGCTGATGGTGGAAGGTGAGCGTGGCTCCGGCAAGATGGCCTTGCTGCAGGCGGTGGAACGGGCCCACGCACCGAGCAGCCTGCCCCTCGTCGTCGACGCCGCGAGCCCCGGCGCCACCGAGGCGGTGCTGAACGCCCTCGATGACCAGCGCACCGTGCTGCTGCGCAATGCCGAACGGTTGTCCCCCGACGACGTCGAACACCTGGGTGCCGAGTTGCAGGAGTACGGCGGCGATGCCACCGGTGGCTTCCTGGCGGTGACCGTCACCCCGCCGATCAGTGATCACCTGATGACCAGCCTGATGCCCTTCATCGCCCACACCCTGCGGCTGCCCCCGTTGCGGCATCACATGGAGGATCTGCCCGCCATCGTCCGGCACCTGCTCGATCGCCACCGGTCGGACCTGAGGTTCTCCACCGCCGCCCTGGCGCAGTTGAGTCGGCTGCCGTGGCCGGGCAATGTCGCCGAACTGGAGGACGTGCTGCTCAAGGTGATGCGCACCCAGCGTTCCGGAACGGTCGAGTTGGAGGACCTGCCCGGCCAATGCCGGGCCACCGCCCGGCGCCAGCTCACCACGATGGAGTGGCTGGAACGCGACGCCATCGTCCGGGCCCTGGACGAGCAATCGGGCAACAAACAGCGGGCTGCGGAATCGCTGGGCATGTCCCGGGCCACGATCTACCGCAAGATCCGGGAGTACGGCATCAGTTGACCCGGGCGGGCCGGGCCTCGGTGTCCGCGCCCGGTGCTGGACCGAACACCCCAACACCATTCACCCCGAACACCGACGCAGATGGAGTCCGGTTTGTCTCCCCCACCGACCAGCGCACCCCGCGCGGCCCTGGCCGCCCTGCTGTGCGCAGTGCTCGCCCTGGGGGCAGTGGGATGTTCCGACCGGGCCGACAACGAGGTACTGCGGATCTTCGCCACTACCGGCTACCTGGCCGACGCCGCGCAGAACATCGCCCCCGAGGCGGAGGTGATCACGATGGTCGGCCCCGGCGGCGACCCGCACACCTACCAACCGTCGACGCGGGACATCCAGCGGATCCAGGACGCCGACGTGGTGCTGTGGAACGGTTTTCGGCTCGAGGCGCACCTGGTCGACCAACTGCGGAGTTTGGGCCGCAAACAGTTGGCCGCAGCTGAGCAGCTCCCCGACGACGTGCTGCTCTCCCTGCCCGAAACCGATGAGCAGGGAGAACCCCTGCGCGATCCCCATGTCTGGAACAACCCGCACGCCTGGGTTCTGGTCATCGACTACATCGCCGACAAGTTGGCCGAGATCGATCCCGATCGGGCCGAGCAGTACCGGGCCAACGCCGCCGAATACCGCACCGAGATCGAAGCCACCGCCGAAGAGGTCGATCGATTGCTGGCCGGGTTACCCGAACCACGCATGCTGGTGACCGGCCACGACGCCTTCAACTACCTCGGCGACACCTACCACCTCACGGTGCACGCCACCGACTTCATCTCCTCCGATGCGGTGCTCAGCCCGGAAGAACTGTCGCGGTTGGCCGATCTGATCGCCGACCACGAGGTGCCGATGATCTTCCAGGACAACCAGGCCAACCCACAGGCGATCAAGAGTCTGCGCGAGGCCGTTCGTGCTCGCGGCTGGGAGGTCCGGATCTCCGATCAGGAGCTGTATGCCGACTCGTTGGGAGCCGAGCCGGGGGTGGACACCTACTCGGGCGTCCTGCTGCACAACGCCACGGCGATCGCCGATGCCCTGGGAACGGAGAAATCGTGACTCAACTCACCACGCCTCGGATCGCGACCCCGGCGCAGGTTCGGCAGGTTCCGAACAAGGCACCGGAGCCGACCCACGTGTGCCGGGCGACCAACCTTTCGGTGGCCTACCGGGCCGAGCCGGTATTGCGCCATGTTGATTTCTGCGTGCCCGAGGGGGTGGTGATGGGCATCGTCGGACCCAACGGTGCCGGCAAGTCGACCCTGATCAGGGCCATGTTGGGGCTGGTCAAACCCTTGACCGGGGGCACCGAGTTCTTCTCCGAGCCATTGGCCCGGGTACGCGGTCGGGTGGGTTACATGCCCCAGTCCACCAGCGTCGATTGGGATTTTCCGACCACCGTGCTCGACACCGTGATGATGGGCACCTACGGGTCGCTGGGTTGGTTCCGTCGTCCGGGCAAGGCCGAACGAAAACGGGCCGTCGAGGCCCTGGAGTTGGTCGACATCGCCGAGCTGGCCGGCCGACAGATCGGGGAACTGTCCGGTGGTCAGCGGCAACGGGTGTTCCTGGCCCGGGCCCTGGTCCAGGATCCCGACCTGTACTTCATGGACGAACCCTTCCAGGGCGTGGACGCCAAGAGTCAGCAGGCCATCGTCACCGTGTTGCACACCTTGCGCCGACAGGGCAAGACGGTCGTGATCGTCCATCATGATCTGGCCACGGTGCGTGAGTACTGCGATCAGGTCACCCTGCTCAACGGCCGGGTGATCTCGTCCGGGCCGGTGGCCGAGGCCTTCACCGCGACCCACGTCCGGACGGCCTACGACCTGCCGGCCAACGCGGTGCTGCCGGGGTTCACCGGATGAGCCTGCTGGACTTCTTCGCCAACCACACCTACCGGATGGTGTTCTTCGGCACCATGACGATCGGCCTGGTGGCCGGCGCACTCGGCAGTTTCGCCTACCTGCGAAGGCAATCGTTGATCAGTGACGTGATCTCGCATGCGGCTCTGCCCGGAACCCTGATCGCTTTCCTGGCCGCGGCCTTCGTCGGGGCCGACGGACGCAACATGATCGGCCTGCTGCTGGGCGCGGTCCTGATGGGCACCGCGGCTGTGGGGTTCGCCAATGGGGTCGCGGCGGTGTCCAAGATCCCGATCGACACCGCGATGGCGATTTCGCTCACGATCTTCTTCGGCGCGGGCATGTTGTTGCTGCGCGTGGTCACCGACGGGGCCTTCGCCGGCAAGGGCGGCATTCAGGACTACTTGTTCGGCAATGCCTCGGTGATCACCGTCGCCGACCTGATCACCAGCCTGGTGGTGGGAGTGCTCGCACTGGGGTTGATGATCGTGTTCTGGAAGGAATTCGCGCTGCGCACCTTCGACCCCGCCCATTCCACGGTGCTCGGCTTCGGCCCGCGCACGATCGACGCGTTGATGTTCACCACCATCGTGATCGCCACGGTGATCGGCCTCAAAGCGGTCGGATTGGTGCTGATGGTCGCTTTCGTGGTCACCCCGCCGGCCACCGCCCGCCAGTGGACCCACACCCTGGCCGGCATGGTCACCCTGTCGGCGGTCTTCGGGGCGGTCGGCAGTGGCATCGGCGCCTACGCCTCGATCGCCCTCGGGCGGGTGCCCACCGGGCCGTTGATCGTGCTCACCCTGTTCGTGATGTTCGTGATCTCGTTGTTGGTGTCGCCGCGCCGCAGCATCATCACCCGACTGCGGGCGCGCCATCGGGCCCTCGCCGAGCTGCGACGGGACGCCGGGGTGGGTGTGCGATGAGTTTCCTCCTCGGCATCATCCTGTTGGCCGTGGTCACCGCCGTGGCCTGCGCCATTCCCGGCACCTTCATCGTGCTGCGCAAGAACGCCATGTTGGTGGACGGCATCAGCCACTCGGTGTTACCCGGCATCGTGATGGGCTACCTGTTGACCAGTGATCTCAACTCACCGCTGCTGATCGTCGGGGCGGCGCTGGCCGGGCTCCTGGTGGTGGTCGGCAGCGAATGGCTGGAGCGCACCGGATTGCTCACCGGGGACGCGCCCCAGGGCCTGATCTTTCCCGCCCTGTTCAGCCTGGGCGTGATCATGATTACGCTCAACTTCGCCAACGTGCACCTGGACACCCACGCGGTGCTGGTCGGTGATCTGAACCTGGCCGCCTGGGATCAACTGGTCGTTGCCGGGGTTTCCGTCGGGCCCAAGTACCTCTACGTGATGCTGGGCATGCTGCTGGTGAACATCGCCTTCGTGACCGCCCTGTACCCGCGGCTGAAGATCACCACCTTCGATGCCCGGTTCGCCCGGAGTGTGGGCATCCGTTCGGGGTGGGTGAACACCGCTTTCATGTTGCTCGTGTCCCTGACCGTGACCGCGGCTTTCCATGCCGCCGGCGCGATTCTGGTGATTGCCCTGATGATCGTGCCGCCGGCCGCGGCCTACCTGTTGAGCCGGACCTTGCCGATGATGCTCGCCCTGACCGTTGTGATCGCCATCGTCGGCGCGCTCGCCGGATTCTGGATCGCCTACGCCCTCGACGCGCCCACCAGTTCGGCCATGGCGGTCTGTTACGGGGTGGTTTTCGTCCTGGCTCTGCTCGCCACGATGCAGCACCGCCGCCGGCGGCAGGCCTCGCTGGCCACCTGAACGCGTCCTGTCCCACGAGGGTGGCCCGAGGAGGTGCTGGGGTACGACGAAGGTCTTGTTCCTTCCCGACACCGCTCCCAACTGGTCCGGGCCGGCACTACATTTCAGGTCGTGAACCGATGCGTCGATCGGACGTACCGGCACTCCCAACCCCCGGCGGTGAACCATGCGATCTCGGACATTGGCCGCGTTGACGGCGACAGTGGCGCTCACCCTGTCGGCTTGCGGCCTGGTCGACGGCGACAACGCCGATGAGGCGAATCCGGCTCCGGAAACAACGGTCTCCCAAGAACCCGCCGAACCGACACCGGAGTCGACGCCCGACGAGGAACCGGAACCGACGGTCGAGGCATCGCCTGGTAGCGAGCCGGCCGAGCCGACCCCCAGGACACCGCAAACACAGATGCCGCCACCCTCGCCGTCCGAGCCCAGCACCGGTACCGACGTCGACCTCCCCGAGGGTGCCTACCCGGGAGCGGGCGGACCGCAGCCCGGCGCGGCGACCGAACTGCGACGCGGCCCCGACGGCTGGGCGTCGCTGGTGTCCCCGACCCAGAACATCGGCTGCGACTTCGGGCCGGACTACGTCGGCTGCGGTGTGCTGTCGATGATCCAGGACCCGAAGATGGGCCGTGACCCGAACATGGGCTCGAAATGGTGGGTCTCCCTGGACGGCGTCCCGCAGCTCGGACCCAAGGGCGACGTGCCCCGGTTCATGGACCCGTCGATGGGCGAGGCCCGGACCATCCCCTACGGCACCAGCGTGTACTTCGACGACTACGTCTGCCACAGCGCCGAGAACGGGATGACCTGCTGGAGCACTCGCACCGGCCACGGCGCGTTCCTGAACCGGGACGTCATCGCGATCTTCTGACCTCGGTCACGGCTTCTCGGGTTACTCGGCTTCGGCGCGGCTCCGAGCAGCCCAGATGGCCTGAATGAGTTCGGCGCGATTCCGGACGTCGGTCTTGGCGAAGATCCGCTTCAGATGCTGCTTGACCGTGTTCTGGGTGACGAAAGCCCGCTCGGCGATCTCCTTGGTGCTCAGCCCCAGGCTCACCAACTCGGCGATCTCCTGTTCCCGGGCGGACAGGATGTCCCACGCCGGTAGTTCCACGAAACTCTCGGCGGTGGCATCGTGCAACTCCACCATCACCGCGTCGGTTCCCGGCAGCCGGTAGATCTTGACGATGATGCGGGTTGCTTTCACATCCCGCAGGGTGACCGTGAGGCTGCGTCTTCCCTCGGACACGAAGGTTCGCAGTACCTCACGGACTTCTGCTTCCACCGTCCCGGTTGAGGTTTCCTTGTCCAGGGTGGCTCGGGCCAGATCGTTGATGTGGATGAACTTCGTGCCACAACAACTGGCCACCACCACCCCGGAATTCATGTGGTCCAGCACGACACTGAGCAGGTCGGCACGTTCGGTCACCACGGCATGCCGTTGCGCCCGCTCCAGGGCCAAGCTGAGGTGCTCGGCCATGAAGCGGGTGCTGCCGAGATCGGCCTTCTCGAACTCGTCGGTTCCGGCCCGGGCGAAGTTGATCGTGCCGACCACCCGCCCGGCCATCACCAGGGGGCCCTCCATCGACTGGTCCAACCCGACGTCGCCCAAGACCTGGCGCGCCCCCGAGGGCTGCCAGGTGGTCGGACGCAACCGGGAGGAGTCGATGGGCAAACCGTGTTCGACCACGAAATCGAGCACGGGATCGTCGGGCCGTCCCCGCTTTTCGTAATCGTCCAGGAAATCGGCGTCCAGGGTCGCCCGGATTCTTCGTTGTCGATCATCGGTGTCGACGAAGAGATAGAAACCGGCCGCGTCCGCCGGCACCACTACGTCCGCGAGTTCGAAGTAGGTTTCCTCGATCTCATCGATAGTCACACACCGATTCAGCTCGCGCGCGAAAGCGTATCGGGCGTCCTGCCTTCGTGACCCCATAGGCTGCACCTTTTTCGGGACGCGTCGTTGCGTCGTAATCACGGTGAAAATGTGGCTTCAGTTCGTTGCGAACGAGCTCACATCTTGTGTGTGAACCAGTCCGCCAGATCTGCTGCGGCAACTGCCAAATAGTCGTAGCTGCAATGCAACGATCCGGCTTGGTCGTAGACCCGGAAGGTTACGTCGTCGACGGTGAGTGCGTCCACGAACTTCTCCGCTCCGCGAACATCCATGATGATGTCGTCGGTGCCGTGCATCACGTAGACCGGAACCGAGATCTTGTCGACGACCCCGTCGAAGGTGAACTCCGCCAGCTTCTCCCGGGCCTCCGCGTCGTCCTTCGAGCCGGTCAGCCACTGCAACTGTTCCTGCAGCGGCGGGTACCACTCGTAGAAGTCGGTCAGGATGCTCCAGGTTCCGCACCACGCGGCCACGGCCTTGACGCGGGGTTCGAAGGCGGCCGCCCGCGGAGCGTAATAGCCGCCGAAGCTCACCCCTGCCAGACCGATCCGGTCGGCGTCGACGTCCGGGCGCTGTTCCAGGAAGTCGAGCACCGCACGCACCGGCACCTCGTAATCGGGACGGGAGTACAGCTCCTTGAACCGCAGCGAGGAGCCGCGTCCGGGGGTGTCCACCATCACCACGTTCATGCCGCGGGCGGGAAACTCGGTGCCGCCCAGGAAGTACAGTTCCTCGGCCCACGAGTCGGCGCCACCCAGGAACAACACCGTGGGACGGGCCTGCCCGCTGTTGTCGGGGCGGACGATGTAACCATCCATGGTGGTGCCGTCCTCGTACGGCACATGAATCCGTTCGATCAGTCCGTCGGACAACTCCACGGCCTTCTGGAAGTTCGCCGTACCGCGGCGGTAGGCCTCGGCGCGCCGGGGGTCCTTCGAGGGCAGGAAGAACTCCGAGTGCCGGATGTAGCTGCACGAGCGGAAGTAGGCGCGCCGGGCGGTCACCGGGTTGCCGTCGGCCAGGGCCTTGTCGGCGAGAGCTTCGGCCTCTTCGGAGGCTCGACGCCATTCCCGTTCCCAGACTTCACCGTCGGTGGTCTGGTTACCGATCCGGGCGGCGGCCCGGGCACATTCGAACAGGTCCGCCCCGCCGACGGCCACCTGGGCGAGCAGACGCATCGTCTGCAACGACCAGTCCTCGTCCTGGGGGAAGAGTTCGATGATGGCCAGGCCATCGGGGGCGGTCGTATCCTGCTGAGTCATGTGTGTCTCCTTGTTGTGTCGTGGATTGTTATCGAGGGCTGGTTGAGGTTCCGATCACGTCGAGCAGCGGCGCACGGTCGCTGATCGCCTTCCGCAATCGGGCGAGTTCCCGGGGGGCATTCGCGCACACCGCACCGGTGATCACGCCATCGCGCCCGTACAGGGCAACCAGCTGCTCGTCGGTACTTCGTTCGATCCTGACCGTGTCGGCGGCGTTGGCCCGTCCGACGAACCGGATCTTCGCTTCGTGTTGGTCGCTCCAGAAGTAGGGCACGGCCATGAACGGGGCCCCGGGGTCCATCAGGCTCCAGGCCGCATGGCGTCCCTGCTCGACAGCGTTGGTCCAGTGCTCGATGCGCATGACCTCGTCGAAGGTGGGGTTGTACCAGCGGGCAACGTCGCCGGCAGCCACGATCCCGGGGGCCCCGGTCGTCAGGCCGGGTTGGCAGACCACCCCGTCGGTGACTTTCAGGCCGGAACCGGCCAGCCATTCGACGTTGGGTGCCGCACCCACTCCGGCCACCACCACATCGGCTTCGATCATTTCGTCGGTGCCGAGCCGGAGCAGTGTCTTGCCGTCCGACTGGTCGACGGTCTCGACCCGACACCCGCACCGGAACGTGATCCCGTTGCGTTCGTGCACCTGACGGATCCACTCGCCGACCTGGTCGCCGAAGGCCCGACTCAATGGGCTGGGGGCGACTTCGAGGACGGTGACATCCAAACCGATGACGCGTGCGCTCGCGGCGATCTCGAGGCCGATGAATCCGGCGCCGATCACCACCAGATGCCCGCCCGGTACCAGGTGTTCCCGCAGCCGGACGGCGTCGGCGTGGGTGCGCAGATAGAAGAAGCCCCGGTCCTCGCCGAATGCGGTCAACCGACGGGCATGGGAGCCGGTCGCGATCACCAGGCCGTCGAAATCAATGACCTCGCCGCCGTCCAGTCGCAGTTGCCGGGCAACGGCGTCCAGGCCGCCGGCGGTGGTCGACAACCGGAGCTGAACTCCGTTGTCGTCGTACCAGTCGGTGGGGCGCAGGGCGAGCCGATCCAGGTCGACCCCGGTCTGGAGCGCTTCCTTGGACAGCGGTGGACGGTCGTAGGGGACCACGTCCTCGGCGCTCAGCATGGTCAGGTCGCCTTCGAAGCCGGCCTCGCGCAGCGCTTCGGCCGCGCTCAGCCCCGCCAGGGAGGCTCCTGCGATCACGATGTGCTTCATCAAGCGTCTCGTTCCACCACCGAGATCGCCCGTGCCGGACAACCGCGCACGGCGTTGTCCGCCTGGGCGCGAAGCTCATCCGATGGCTCGGCCACCTTGAGGATCGCCTTGTTCGCCTCGTCGTCGAAGTCGAAGAGGTCGCTCGCCTCGATCAGGCAGTTGGCATACCCCTGGCATTGGGTGAGGTCCAGTTCAACGCGGTAACCCATAGTTCACGTTCTCCTTTCCCGCCGACAGGCGAGTTTCCGGGGCTAGTGCCCCTCGGTGAGGTGCGGCAGTTCGGGCGTGGTCGTGGCCGATCGCGCGGCCGCGGGGGTGTTTCGGCTCCGAAGGGCCCGCACCTTGCCATCGGTAACCACACAGCTGATTCCGGGAATGTCGCCGAGGGCGAGCGCCTCGGCAGCGGTCCCGCCCCGGGATCCCCACGGCGCGTCCATCAACACCAGGTCGGCGGCCCGTCCCGGGGCGATGCGCCCGGACGGCAGATCCCACACATCGGCGCAGTTTCCCGTGGCCAGGGCCCAGACCCGGGCCGGTTCCAGATCGCACAGGGAACTCAGTTCCGCCACCGTTTTGATCATGCCGAGCGGCATCACGCCGGTTCCGGTGGGGGTATCGGATCCGATCACCACTCGGTGCAGCACGTCGCGTTCAACCGCACGGTTGAGAATGCGCAGCGACGAGGAGAGGTTGCCGGCCTGCACGAGTTGCAGGGCCATCTCGGTCTCGTCCATCACCCGATCCACCCCGTCCGGGTCGAGTGAGGTCGGGCCACCGTTCACGTGCCCGCAGACATCGGGGTGGAGCAGCAGCAGATGGTCGGGGGTGATCGGCTTGCTACCGGGGATCGAGGCCCCGCCCGAGTGACACATCACGGTGATGCCGTGTTCCTGGGCCCACCGCACTTGGTCAACCCCGTCGGCCGGGTCGTGGTATCGCCCGAAGCCGAACTTCGCCAATCGCACCCCGGCCGCTTGGAGTTCGGCGAAGTCTTCCCGGGTGAGGGTCGGTTCGAGTACCACCGCGCCGGCGTGCACGCGCATGCCGCCGGGGCGGAGGTTGTCGAAGGTCTCCTTGGCCACGACAGCCAGGGCCTTCACTCCCGAAGCGGTGTGCGGGCGTCCGGGTGCATGGATCTCGCCGGGCGACACGCAACTGGTGATACCGCCGTGTACGTAGCTGGCCAGGAAGTCCACGGTCTTCTGCCGCGGCGTGTAATCGCCGAGGACGACGTGACAGTGGGAGTCGATGAGTCCCGGGGCGACGGTCACTCCGGCGGCATCGATCTTCAACTCCGCAGCGTCCACCGCATCCTTGACGTCCTCGAGCCGACCGACGGATTCGATCAGGCCATCCCGGACGATGATCGTGTCCGCATCGTTGACCATGGGCGCTGCCAGGTCACCGGAGAACACGGCGCCGATGTTGACGATCGCAAGGTTGCCACCCATGATCAGGCCCCCTGCTGCCGTGCCTCGGCGACGGTCATGCCGCCGACCCGGGCGTTGATCCGGCCGCGGTTGGACACCACGCAGATCACGACCATCTCGTCGGGGTGCGGCGCATCCGGGATGCGTACTTCGAGTGCGTCGTAGTGGCTGCGCACCCACACCTCGTCCTTGTAGGCCAGCGGCACATCGATCACCGAGCCGGCGACCGCGGGCTTGGTGACCGAGGTGATCCAGGCCTCGCCACCACCGATGGCCTCACGGAAGGCGTTGCCGAAGACGGAGGTCAGGGCGGCGTTCACGTGTTCCTGTTCGCCGTTGGTACCCACCAGACCGCCCTTGCCGTACGACTCGACCGGCTCACCCAGCAGGCGCGCCGCCTCCCGGCCGAGCAGGGTGCCGATCTCGGCCGAATCCTCGATCAGCGCCGACAGATCATCGACATAGCCCTGACCGGCGTAGGGGTTGCGCAGCACCATGCAGGTGGCCACCTTGCGCAGCGGACCACCGTCGTCACTGCGGCCGGCACTGGTGCGGCTTTCCTCCACCTGGGAGAACAACTTGCGAATATCGAGACTCATCCGAGAGCTCCTGTCAGGTATGGCTTTCTGTATTTGACGCTAGAGGGAGATAACGCGGGGCCGCGTCCCCTGATCGGGTACCTTCATCACGTTCCGACCGCGAAAAGAATGATTTGCGGGAAGACCATGAACAACACGCACGAGATTGCATAGGGGATGTAGAACGGGACGACGCCCCGGAATACGGTCACGACGTTCAACCACGATTTGTCGAGGCCGGATGTGATGAATCCGTTGACCCCGACCGGTGGTGTGACGGCGCCGAGCGTGGTGATCAGGGTGACGATGATGGTGAACCACACGACGTCGTACCCGAGGGCCACCACCAACGGGAAGAAGATCGGAATGGAGATCACCAGGAATCCCAGGGCATCCATGATCGCGCCGCCGATCAGGTAGATCACGAACACCACCAGCAACACCAACAAGGGCGGCACGGCGAGATTTCCGACCCAATCGGCCAGCGCAAATGGTGCCCGCGTCAAGCTGAGGAAACGGCCGAAAACCACCGCTGAGATAACCAGCAGAATCACCATCGCCGAGATCCGCAGTGTTTCGACGCAGGCTTTCCAGAATGCGGAGAATGTCAGCTTTCGCCTGAGCAACGCCAGGGCGATCGCTCCGAAGGCTCCGACTGCTGCGGCTTCGGTGGGGGTGAAAAGTCCGCGGAGCATGCCGCCGATGGCCACGGTGAACAGCACCAGGATCTCGATCACCCCGGTGAGGGAGCGAATGCGTTCACCCCAGGTGGATTTCGGGCCCGGAGGGCCGAGTTCCGGTTTGCGCCAACTGATCACCAGCGCGGTGATCACCAGCAACAGGCCGACGATCAGCCCGGGGACGATGGCGGCACCGAACAGCACGCTGATGGACAACTCCGCCTGGATGGCGATGATGATCAACGCCGTGGACGGTGGGATCAGCACCCCGAGAGTGCCGCCGATGGCAATCGCTCCCCCGGCCAGCCGACGGTCGTAGTTGTACTTCTTCATCTCGGGCAGAGCCACTGCCCCCATCGTTGCCGTCGCGGCCGAGTTCGAGCCGCTGACGGCCGAGAAGGCAATGGACGCCATGATCGTGGTGGCCGCGACGCCGCCGGGCAGGTGCCCAATCCACCGATAAGCGGCATCGAAAAGGCGGGCGCTCATGCCGGTGCGAAAAATCACCTGGCCCATCAGGATGAACAGCGGTACCACCGTCATCGCATAGGACGCCGACTGCCGGTACATGTCGGAGGCCACGAGTTGCAGTGCCGCGTCCGAGCCGATCATCACCGTGGATCCGGTGAGTCCCACGGCCAGCATCACGAACGCGATCGGCATTCGCAGGCTCAACAGCACCAGCATCACGAGGATGCCGATGATGGCGATCGTCGAGGGTTCCATGTCTTCTCCGTGACGGTCGGGAGCTCACCAGGCGGTGAGTTCGGCGGGCTTCTTGTCCCGTTCCAGCCACAGGCGAGCGAGATCGCCGAGCAGGACGAGAACGATTCCCGCGACTCCGGCGGCCAGCAACAGCACCGACGGCCAGAAGGGGATCCGCAGCGATTCGGTGACTGCTCCGGTGAGCCGTTGATTGAGGCCGTACACCACCAGGGAGACGGTGAGCTGGACCAGCAGGGCGATCGAGGCGACGATCACCACTGCTGCCAACCACTTCTGCACCCGCGCCGGCAGGCGATTGGTGAGGAAGTCGATCGAGACATGGCTCTTGGCACGTTGCGCATCCGCCAGGGCCAGGCCGGCGACGAAGACCCCGATCATCGAAGCCATTTCGTAGGTGCCCGTGACGGGCTCGGCAACGCTGCGCAGTACCACGTTTCCGACCAACAACAGCATCAGCCATACGAGGGATGCGGCTGCGATCACCAACAGTGCCTTCGAGACCCAATCACTGATCGCCACCACGCGTCGGGCGATGGAGTCCACGGTCAGCCCCCACCATGCTTCTTCTGCAGATCCCGCATCTTCTCCACGGTCTTCTCCGCATCGATGGACGTGTTGCGGCTCACCCAGGCCTCGACCTGCTTGTCCCGCACCTCGTCCCAGGCCGGTTTCTCGGACGCCTCGACCTCGACGGTCTCCACACCCTTGCCCTTGGCTTCGTCCAACGCCTTTCCGACGTTCTCCTTGTCGTGGTACTCCGAAGCCCACTTCGACATTTCGGGCTTCAGCTCCTGAATGATTTGCTTCACGTCATCGGGCAGGGCGTCGTACTTCTCCTTGCTCATCACCGCGACGAAGCTGTTCGACATCCCCAGCGGGTAGTCGGTCACGTACGACACCTGATCGACCAACCCGAAGTCCTTCAGGACCTCCCGGGAGGAGACATACCCCTCGATCACGCCGGTCTGCATGGACTGCGGCACATCGGGCATCGGCATCGCCACGGGCGCGGCACCCAACTGTTCCAGCACCGGCAGTTGCGCCCCGGAGGTGCGGACGTTCATGCCGGCCAGGTCGGATCGGGTGCGCACCGGCTTCTTGGTCTGCAAGTAGGCAGGCTCGGTGGTGAAGGCCGTGATGATCTCGAACTGCTCGAATTCCTTCGGCTTCTCCTCGTCCAGCAGGGCCAGGAAGGCCGCGCTCGCCGAGGTCGCGTCGGTGAATCCCAGGGGCAGGTTGATCACCGAGGACACCGGAAAGCGTCCGGTGTCGTAGGCGGGCGAATCCAGCCCCACGTCGACGACACCGGAGGAGACGCCGTCGTAGATGTCTCCGGCACCGAGCAGCGTTCCGCCCGGGAACAGTTCCACCTTGACCTTGCCATCGGTGCGCTCTTCGATCTGCTTCTTCCACTCCTCCATCTGGAGGGACGGGAAGCTCGCGGCCGGCGCGAAGAACGCGTATTTCAGGGTGACTTCGTCATCCGAGCCGTTCTGCCCGCCGACACCGCCTCCGGTGCATGCAGCAAGAGCCATCGATGCGGATGCTGCGAGGACAGCCAGTCTGAAACCCCGTCGTTTCGTGGTCATGTCTTTTCCTACTTCCGCTGTCGTCAAACCGACCGCCCGCGATTCGGGCGAGAGCGGCGACTGGTGAAAGGCTTTCTGGAAACCTAGGCACTCGCGGTAGGTGATTGCGTGCCCCATTCGGGTACAAACAAGCCCTGTTCGCCGATGCCTGCTCCGAAAGCCGGAAAGCGGTACCCGTCCGGGTCACGACAGGGGGCGCGCTCGGCCGTAGAGTTCCTGGGATGGAAGGACTGAGTGGCCGGGTGGCAGTGGTCACCGGCGCGTCCCGCGGCATCGGTGCTGCGATCGCCCGGGCCCTGGCCGGCGCCGGCGTCGATGTGCTGCTCACCGGACGCGACGAGGTTGCCCTGTCCACCACCGTGGACGCCTGTGGCGGCGCGGGTGTGCAGGCCGAGGGCCTGGTTGCCGATGTCACCGACCCCGAGACACCGGGCCGCCTGATCGAGGCGGTTTTGGGTCACTTCGGCCGGCTGGATATCTGGGTGAATTCCCATGGCGGAACCCTGCGCAAAGCGGCTCGGGAGATGACGGCGACGGAGTGGGACGCCATTCAGAACCTGAATCTGCGCAGCACTTTTCTGCTCTGTCAGGCGGCCGCCGAGATCATGCGCGAGCAGCGCCGGGGCAGCATCATCAACGTTGCTTCCCTCAACAGTGTGGTGGGCAATGCCTGGGCAGCCGGTTACGCGGCCAGCAAGGGCGGGGTGGCCCAGTTGACCAAGAGCTTGGCCCTGGAATGGGCGGGTGACGGCATCCGGGTCAACGGCATCGGCCCCGGGATGGTCGAAACCGACATGACCCGCCCGTTGTCGGACACCCCGGAGAGGATGTCGGCCTTGCTGGCGCACATCCCGATGGGTCGGTTCGCCCGGCCCGAGGAGATGGGCGGAGCGGCCGTGTTCCTGGCCTCGGATGCGGCCAGTTACGTCACCGGCCAGATCATCTATGTGGACGGCGGTTATCTCTGCGTGTGAGCCGCACTGTCGGTTGCGGCGCGGTCAGCTTCCGGATCCGTGCACGTCCAACGTCGGTTCGAGACCGTCGGCGCCCACCACGTTCTTCCAGGCTTCGAATCCACCCTGGAAGGCAACGACCCCGGCTTCGGGTAGCGCGATTTCGATGGCTTCCAGGATTTCCTGAGCCGAAACACCGAGGTCCAAGGCGACCCGGATGTGGCTCTCGATGTGTGGTTGCGGGGCGCGGAGCACGGTCAGGCTCAGCACGAAGAGCAGTTCCTTGGTGCGCCGGTCCAGTAACCGGTCCTTCAGGTAGGCAGCGCTCACCAGACCGTTGGCTGCCTGCAACACCGGGAAATCGTGCTTGGCCATCACCTTGTGGTACTCGAGCACGTAGCCACGCGCTCGAGCCATGTCGTCCACATAACGTTGCGCCTCGTCCAACTGGGCGTCATCACTCATTTCGGGGTCCCTTCGGGTAGGCGGTGCCGGGTTCTTTCAGTGCCGGAAGTCTTGTTCGATCCAGTAGCCGACCACGGTGGGGTCGATCCGAACGTCGACCACGAGCGGTCCCGCACCGGCCTGCAACCACTCACCGATCGCGGCCAGGTCGTCCAGGGAGCGCACCGTGATGCCGGCGGCGCCGAAGCCTCGGGCGCCGGCCGCCAGGTCAACTTCCGGGAATCGCACGAGTTCGTAGCCGGGGTCGTCCATGCCGAAGTGGTGTACCTCGGCTCCGTAGGCGCTGTCGTTGAGTACCACCACGAGCAGCTTCAACCGCAACCGGCAGGCGGTTTCCAGATCGGCCAGCGACATCTGCCAGCCGCCGTCACCGGCGACCAGAACGGTGAGCCGATCGGGACGTCCCAGAGCAGCCCCGAGTGCTGCCCCCAGGCCCAAACCGATGGATTGAAAGCCACCGCTGGTGAAGATGAAGCCCGACGGGTCGGGAACCTGCAGACCGACGATCGGCCATCCGATGAAGTGACCCCCATCGACGACCACGGTGCGTTCGGCGGGCAGCAACTGATCGAGTTCGCGCACCACCTGTCCCGGGTGCAGGCCCTGTGGTGCATCGGGCCAGATCGACTCGACCGGGGTTACCGTGGCCGGTTCTCCTCCGCCTTCCACCGATGACAGCAGGTCGGTGACGCACGTGGCGACGTCGCTGACCAGGGCCAGATCGACGAACCGGTTGAGGCGCAGGGCCGCCGGATCGTTGTCGATCTGGATCACCTTCCGGTCCGAGACCAGGGTGTCGGCCCGCGTCGTCCAGTGCGTGAGTGAGCATCCGAACGCGATGATGAGGTCGACTTCGGCCAGGGCGTCGACGACCCATTGGGGAGAGAAGCCGCCCATGATCCCGAGGTTGGCCGGGTGACCTGCGAAAAGATCCTTGGCATGTGCGGAGGTGGCCAGGAGTGCGCCCGTGCGATCGGCCAGTTCGCGCAACTCGGCCCCTGCCCCGGCCAGCCACGCCCCCCTGCCGGCGAGCAACAGTGGCCGCCGAGCCGCCCGGAGAGCCTCGTGGACCTCGGCGACGTCGGCACCCCGGGCCGCGACGGTCGGGGCGGCGGGGCGGTACTGTTTTCCGCCCGAGTACGGCAGGTCTTGGATGTCGAGCGGCAGGTCGAGCAGAACCGGACGCCGTTCGTCGACGGCCCGTTGCCAGGCCCGCTGCAGGTCTTGGTCGACCGATTCGGCCGAATGGATCCGGTCGGCTATCGCGCCCACCGCAGTGGCCATTGCGGCTTGGTCGGCCCGGAAGGTCGATCGCAGGTCGCCGGCAGGTGCGCAACCGGCCACCACCAGAAGTGGCGATCTCGACTTGGCGGCTTCGCCCAACGCCGTCAGTGCGTTGGTGAAACCGGGGCCCTGGTGAACCGACGCGACGCCGATTCGGCCCGTGGTGCGCCAGAGACCGTCGCATGCGCCCACCGCGGCCGATTCGTGCCGCACGGCGTGAAACTCTGCTCCTTCGGCCACCATCGCGGCGGTGGCTCGGTAGTTGCCACTACCGATCACGCCGAAGACATGTTCGACGCCTGCTTGGGCGAGCCAGGTGCCCACGTGTTCGGTCACCGTTGTCATGGTTTTCTCCCGCCATCGGAATTGATCACCACACCCGTCACGCAGCGGGCGGCCCGAGGGTCGGCCAGGTACTGATAAGCACCGGCGTGATCCTCGGGTTGGGGTGTCAGTTGCAGCAGCGTGCCCGCCGCGATCCGCGCGTCCCGGCCGGGCACGGTGTCGGCCGACTGCCGGGCCAAACCGAGACTCTCGGCTCCGGAAAACTTGGTTCCGCCGGTTCCGCCGGGGGCGACACCATTCACCCTGATCTGCGGTGCGAGGTTGGTGGACAGGTGCGACACCACCCCGCGCAGGGCCCATTTCGAGCTTCCGTACAGGACTCCTCCGCCGACCGGGTGAAAAGCCGATTCCGACAGCGTCAAGGTGATCGACGCCGGGGCCGTCGCCCGTCGCAGTGCCGGCAGAGACACGCGGATCGCCAGCAATGCCGACAGGACGTTCACCTGCCACACCTCGGTGGCGGCGGTGGCCAGATCGGCTGCCTCGATGTCATCGAGGGCGGTGTAGCCGTCGAAGGTGCCGACACAGCACGTGAGCTGGTCGAGTTCGGCCCCCACGGCGTCCACTGCGCCCTGGAGGGCATCGGCCGAGAGCGCATCACCCTCGATCGCCTGCAGTCGACCGGAGTCGTGGCCCGTGAGGGCCGTGACGTTGCGGTCCAGCACCGTGACGGTGGCTCCGGCTTCCAGGTACGACCTCACCGCGGCAAGGCCGATGCCGGAGCCACCTCCGGTCACGAGGATCCGCAGACCGTCCAGGGTCCCGGCGGTCATGAGGTGCCGGGGTTGTGACTCAGCAAGGATGTGATGAGCTCGGGCTCGGAGTAGCTGAGGCAGTCCAGGGCGACCGCATCGAGGTGGATGCGGGCCCCCCGGCGTGGCGAGGCAATCTCCAACCGGGTGCCGTTGCGGGTCTTCACCCGGCGAACCACCACGTCGGCGAACTCGTTGGAGATCACGATCGGCCCGTCGACGTCGTCGGAGGGAATGCTCTTCGCGGTGCCGTCGGGTTCGGGCACTTCGACCCGGGCTTGTGGGGTGTCGGGCATGACAACTCCTAGAAGAAGATGGACAGGTTGTGGGCGTTCACCAGGGACTGATCGAGCGCACCCCAGCGTTCGGTGATCAGCCAGCTGTCGCCGTCGCGAACGATGGTGTCGCGGCGCTGCACCGACAGCAGGCTCGGTACCGGATCGTCGCCACGGCTGCGGTAAATCAGTACGTTGCTGCGCACCACGTACTGCTCGGGCTGTTCCCCGGGGAAGACCAGCACATTCGTGACGTAGCGCCGGGTGCGCGAGGGGGGCTGTTCGGCCCACGCGAACTCCGTTTCGAGGCGTTCGACCCGAATCTCCAAGGAGCGCTTGGTGTCATCGAACACGTGTGCTTTCGGGGCCAGTTCCCATTCCGCCCCGGCTTCCCGAGTGATCCGCACCGGCATCTGGTAGGTCGCCTCCGGCGCCCAGAACTGCAGCCAGTCGCGGAAGCGACGCTCCTCCAGGGCCAACGCCTCCAGGTACAGAAAGGTCCGTAAGTCGTTGGTCGTTTGCGGGTCGCTCACCCCGGTGAGCCGGGGGTCGTCGTGCGAGACGGACATCATCACTCCTCTCGCGACAGGTAGTCGGCGTAACAACTCCACAGGTTGCGGAAGTTGGTGTCGTTGACGTAGGGACTGACGACGTGCCCCGGGCCGGCGAACTCCTCACGGGTCAACGGCTCGCGGTGGCTGCCCATGAAGTAGGGGAAGTCGACCTCGCGGTGTCGCAGCAGGCTCGAAGCGGCGCTTCGGGTGACCTTGCTCCAGTTCTCGAAGTCGTCCTGTTCGAAAGTGCCGGCTTGGCCGAAGGCAAGGGTGTAGGCCTGATAGGCCTCGTCCTTGTACTCCTGGCTCGCACCCTTGGGCACCAGGCACCACGACAGCATCTCCATCTTGCCCGGGGCGTAGGGGCGGTAGAGCCGCATGGTGACGAACCGCACCCCCACCTCCCCGGGCTCCATGCTGAACGGCTGCATCAGGAAAGCGAGGTTGGGGAACACCAGCCCGACCGCGGTGCGGACCTTGGAGAAGACTTCCCACTGATCCTCGCTGAGGGTCTCCTTCATGTCCGCCTTCGTGGCTTCGGGGAAGCCGGCGAAGGCAGGAAAATCCGGAGTGTGCCCCAGGCCGATGCCATGGCCCTTCCCGGGAATGCTGGCCGCCCAGCCCTGGGAGTGCGTCGCCCCCGACGACCGGAAGTAGCCCAGATGGAATCCGAACTGGTGGGCCACCGGGGTGTGGTAGCCGTCACCGTTGAAGTTCTCCGCGCAGATCTTCCAATCGGTGTCGGCCAGCCACCGGTCGGGTGGGCCGTACACCTCGGCGCCTTCCTTCCCCGGCCTGAGGTACATGTCCAGGTAGAAGGTGAAGTCACCCAGGTAGTCGGCGAGGTCTTCGGCCTCATCGTCCAGGGTGCCGAAGATCAGCCCCTGGTACGAGTCGGTGCGTACCGGCAGCAGCCCCCATTCCTTGCGCTTGAGCTGACCGTCGTAGCCCTCGTTCATGTAGGGCACCCCGATCAGGTCTCCGGTGTTCTTGTAGACCCAACCGTGGTAGGAGCAGCGGAAGTGGGAGGCATTGCCCATGTCGGACTTGCACATCATGTTGCCGCGGTGGCGGCACATGTTGAGGCTTGCCCGCACCTCCCCGTCCTCGGTGCGCGCCACGATGATGCTGTTGTTCGCGATGGTGCGGACAACGTAATCACCCTTGGCGGGGATCTCGGACTCATGGGCCAGAAAGTTCCACGCCCGACCGAACAAGCGTTCCTGTTCGGTCCGAAAGACCTCTTCGTCGTTGAAGAGTCGGGCCGGCATGGCCCCACCCTGCACTTTGTCTTTCAGGCCCATCAGCATTGTGTTCAAACGTTCGCTGATCGGGGCAGTCATGTCAGGCCCCCTGAGTCCCACCGAGTCGCTGCTCGACCTCGGTGATAATCTGCTTGTACCGCTCGACGTGCTCCAGGGTGGTGCGCACGTGCTCCTCGGGCACCATGTCGTCGGTGTACGGAACCCGGCTGCTGCCGGTCTGCATGTAGCCGGCCGCGTTGACTCGGATCTTCTCCAGGCTCACGTTGTACTTGGCGAACTCCATGAAGTCCTGGCCGACGAGGAAGGGCTCGTGGGCCCAGCGCAGACGCTCGGTGAGCCAGCGCGCGTCATCGGTACGGCCTTCGCGGAGGGCATCGCGCAGGGCGAGCACCGGGCCGGGGCCCATCGCGGTGGTCGACGACCAGGCCATGCCCACCAGTTCTTCGCCGTACATCTCCCAGGCCGGGAACCAGTCGGTCTCGATCGGCATCAGCGGGAAGTTCTTGCCGGTCCACGCCATGTCGTTGTGGTAGCGGAAACCGACGGAGGCGCCGCCGGCGTACTTGACGGCCACCACCTGGGGCAGTTCAACGAGGGTCTTGTAGACCGAGCGCGGAATGATGCCACCGAAGGCTGCGGTGTTGTCGTAGACGACCATGGCCACCTCCGGGACGGCCTCGGCGATGTCCTTGTAGAACTTGGCCATCGCCGGCGCCACCATGGAACCCCACATCGGCCTACCCAGCAGGGTGCCGTGAGCCCCCAGGTCGCGCAGGAACTGCATCCGGGAGATCGTGTCGCGGGTGTTCAGGGTGGTGGCGCCGACGAAGACGGGGAAGTCCGGGTTGATGCCCTGGGCGGTCTTCACCACACACTCGGCGAAGGCCTTCCACTCTTCGAGGGTCAATGCGGCGCATTCGCCCAAGGTGCCGTTGGTCGCGATGGAGTCGACTCCGTCGTTGATCAACGCCTTGACCATGCGCTCGGATTCGACCAGGTCAACGGTGTTCTGCGCGTCGACCGCTTCTGCGCCGGGCAGGGCAGGGGTCGGGGGGTAAGCCATCACGCCACGCATCTCGGCACCGGTGATCTTGGGGAGCTTGGACATTTCGTTCTTCTTTCTCTTGTTGTTGTCGGGTTCAAAGTCGAGCGGCGGCAACACCTGTGCCGGTCAACCACTCGGGGACGGGTTCGTAGGCCAGAACGTCGAAGGGAGTACCGGCTGCGCCGGCGGCCACCAGCCAGGTGCGGATCTCGTGGGCGCCGTTGCCGGCCGCGTCGATCTCGTCGTTGGAGAAATCGACCAACCGGTCGGGATCACCGGCGCTGAGCCGCTCGAGGAAGTCGCGGTCGAAGCGCTCGTCGATGTACCCGGAATCGGGCGTACCCACCGAATGGGACAGCCCGCCGGTGGCGATCACGGCGACCTTCTCAACCAGTGACTGTGCGGCAACGGCGCGACGGAGCATCTGCCCGAAGGCGTAGCACCGACGCAGGGTGGGCCAGGGCGGATTCACTCCGTTGACGATGATCGGCACCATCGGGATGGTGGCGTCGGGGTCGAGGTACTTCCACGGCGTGCAGAAGTTCTCGTCGAAGGCCAGCCCACCCTCGATCAGTGCCGGGTCGAATTCTGCTTCGAGGGCGAATTCGAGCACGTGCCGTCCGAGTTCGGCATGCCCCGGGTACTGCTGTTGCGGCACCTTGAGGAACCGAGCCATCTCCTCGGTGACCGGGCCCAGGTATGACTCGCCGGTCGCGATCGCGAAGGGCGGGTGATTGCCCAGGTGGAAGTTGGTGAAGTGTTCCACCGACACCGCGATGATGGCGTCCGGCTTCATCTCGTGGAGTCGCCGCGCCACTTCGGCGTACCCGGCCATGACGGCCTCGTACTGCCCCTCACCGGCCCGTTCGGGCCATCCGGCGATGCCGGGTGAGTGCGATGTGGCGAACACCTGGACGATGGCGCCCTGGCTCATGTTCCGGCCACCTCCTCGTTGCGCAGTTGCGCGTAGTACTGGGCTCGGTCGACTTCCAACTGGATGGCGCAGAAGTACAGCAAGTAAGGGTTGGCGCCACGTTCGTAGAGAGCGCGGAAGTCGAGGTTCATCAAGGACGTGCGATCCGGTTCCTCGATGCCGTATGCGTCGACCACCTCACCCGGGTCTTGTTTGAAGCGGGCATTGACCGAGGGGACATTCCTGATGTCCCACAGCAGCTTGTGCAGTTCGAACACGTGGTCCACCTCCTTGTTGACCGGGGCCCCCGGCGGCCTGGCCGGGGCGGGTTGTTGCAACCCTAGAAAGCGCTTCCGCGCCGGCGCGTCACCCGTTCGGGGCCTTTCGGCTGCTCGGCCTTGGCTTGACCCCGAATCCGGAGGAAATACTGATCGAACCCGTTAGTCATGCCCTGTCACCCGCCTGGGAGGTCACGTGTCCGATCCATTGCACGAACTGCGTTCAGCTCTTCCGTCCGGCTTGTTCATCGAGGGGGAATGGCAACGCACACAAGCAGAGTTCCCCGTGGTCAACCCGGCCACGGGTGAGGTGATCGCTCAGGTGGCCGACGGTGGGGTGAGTGACGGCATCACCGCTCTGGACGCAGCCTGCGACACCGCCGAGGCGTGGGCCGAGACCACCCCCCGGGAGCGTTCGGAGATCTTGGCCCGCACCTTCGCCCTGGTTCACGAGCGGGCGGACCTGTTCGCCGGCTGCATGACCATGGAGATGGGCAAACCACTGGCCGAGGCCCACGGCGAGGTGCGTTACGGCGCTGAGTTCTTGCGCTGGTTCGCCGAGGAGGCCGTGCGGGTACGGGGCGAGTACTCGATCGCGCCGGCTTCGGGGCAACGCATCATGACGATGCGGGTGCCGGTCGGCCCGGTGTATGCGATCACCCCGTGGAACTTTCCGTTGGCGATGGCCACCCGCAAGATCGCCCCGGCCCTGGCAGCCGGCTGCACCGTGGTGATCAAGCCGGCTTCCGAGACCCCGTTGACCACCTTGCTGCTGATGCGTGCTCTGGAGGATGCGGGCCTGCCCGCAGGGGTGGTGAACTGCATCACCACCACCAACTCCTCCGGGGTTTCGGACGCGATCCTCGCCGATTCGCGGCTACGGAAACTGACCTTCACCGGGTCGACCCCGGTCGGGAAAGCACTACTGCGCAGTGCCGCCGATGGGGTGCTGCGGACGTCGATGGAGTTGGGGGGCAATGCGCCCTTCCTGGTGCTGCCGAGCGCGGATCTCGACCGGGCGGTGACCGGGGCCATCGACGCCAAGATGCGCAATATGGGGGAAGCCTGCACGGCTGCGAACCGGTTCTACGTGCACGCCTCCTTGGCCGACGAGTTCGCCGCTCGCCTTGCCGAGCGGATGGCGGCCCTCACCGTCGGCAACGGTTTGGCCGACGGCACCTCGGTCGGGCCGATGGTGACCGAAAAGCAGCGCAGTTCGGTGCTCGACCTGGTCGATGATGCCGTCGATCGGGGTGGTCAACTGATGACCGGCGGGCAGGCCGTGCCCGGAGACGGGTTCTTCGTCGAGCCGACCGTGGTGCACCGGGTTCCGGTGGATGCGCGTTGTCAGCAGGAGGAGATCTTCGGCCCCTTCGCACCCATCACCACCTTCGATGATCTCGACGATGCCATCGGCTGGGCCAATGCCACCGAGTTCGGGCTGGCTGCCTATGTTTTCGCCGCCGAGGCCGGCGAAGCTCTCTACGTCATCGAGCGACTCCAGTCGGGCATGGTGGCATGGAACACCGGCATCCTGTCCGACGCCGCGGCACCCTTCGGTGGGGTCAAGCAATCCGGGCTCGGCCGGGAGGGTGGGGCCGAGGGCATCTCGGAATTCCTGGAGACGAAGTACGTCGCGATTCGTCCGTGATGCGTTCCCGTTCGCGGAAAGCGCGTCCGGCACCGCAGCCCCGCTGGTTAGCGTGATTCGCAGAGGTGCGGTCACCGGCGACCGACCCCGAGGGCGAAGGCGCGAGCATGGAATACGGCATGTGGTGGGCGACGGCGGATACCAGCCTGGGACGGGTTGCCCTGCAATCCGGCCTGGACATGTTGGCCATCGACCTGCAGCACTCCTTGGTGACCGAAACAACCGTGCTGGAACTGTCCCAGACGACCCAGTTGCCCGGCTCGGCGAAACTGTGGGTTCGGGTGGCCTCCTCGGCCAATGCCCGGATCGGCAAGGCTCTGGACGCCGGGGCCGATGCGGTGATCGTCCCCTTCGTCGACACCGCCGATGAGGCCTCCCGGGCGGTGCGGGCCTGCCTGCACCAGCCGAAGGGCACCCGCAGTTTCGGCCCGGCCTCGGTGAAGACCGACGCGATCAACGACGGCCACTGCGTGATCATGGTGGAGAGCCGCGAATCGTACGAGAACCTCGCCGAGATCGTCGCGACCCCCGACCTGTACGGGGTGCTGGTCGGCCCGGCCGATCTCTCCCTGGACCTGGGCATGAAGGTGACCACGTCGCTCGGCCTGGTGCACCAACCGGAGGTTGCCGAGGTGCTGCGCGGCATCGTCGAGATCTGCCGGGAGGCCGGCGTGCTCTGTGGTGTTGCGCTGGGTAGCTGGGACGAGGTGCCGACCGCCCGCGAACTGGGCTTCAGCTATGTGATCGCCGGCTTCGAAACGGTGCTGCTGCATCAGGCGATCTCCGAGCGGGTCGCCGCCCTCGAAGCCGACAGCGACAAGGCAGGCTCCGCGCCCGCCTACTGAGTACGCTCACGACATCCGAGCGCAACGGAGGTGTCATGACAGTCCCGCACCTCACGAGCCGGGCTTGGTCGTTGCTGATCGGGATGTTGGTTCTGCTCAGTGCCGGCTGTGCGCCGACCGATGCGGGTGAGCCCCTCACCGATCGCACGTTCGAGACCTTCACGGCCCACGGGGAGAGCTCCCAGTATCACCTCTTCGCCGAGGGCTTGTCGGACGATACCCCGCTCGGCCTGGTGCTGTACTTCCACGGCGACGGGGCCGAGGAGTTCGACCATCCCGATGACCCCGACTGCCTCGGCGGCCCCGATGGGGTGGTGTCGGTCGCCCGCGAGCGCGGTTTCGTCACGGTCGCGGTTCGCACCCCCGATACCGACACCCTCACCTGGTGGGAGTCGGGTGCCACCAACAGTGAGTACGTCGCCGCCCTGGTCGAGCGAATCACCAACCAGTACCGCATCGACCCACACCGGGTGTGGCTGGTCGGCTACTCCGGCGGGGCGCAGTTCATCACCCAGCACTACCTGCCGACACGATCCGACACGATCTCCGGTGGCGGTGCGGTGCTCTTCGGGGGCGGTGGCCGACCCGACAACGTCGACGAAGACCCCTACGCCGACGCGTTGAAACAACACTTCGACATGTTCTGGTACACCGGTGCCGACGACGACGGCACCGACAGCACCGACGGGTACGACGCGCTCGGTGACCCGGTTCACGGCGCGAGGGCGGGCTTGGCCCACTACGCGGGCTTGGGCTTTCGCACCGGACATGAGTGGCCGGCCGACACCGGGCACGACCTGAGCGGCCGGTTCGGCCCGGTGTTGGCGAGTCGCTTGGACGCCGCGGGCTGAGTTCAGCGTCGGCGGCGGGCCGTCCCGAAAATTGATCGGACGATCTCACGTCCGGCCGAGCGGGCGAACTGTTTGAAGGCCGATGATTCGGTGACCTGCTCGATCGTGCTCTTCTGCGCCTTCGCTCGTCCCGTGGTTCGCGGCTTCGCTGGTGCCGCACTCTTGCGCGCGGGTGATTGCTGTGCGGCGTGGGCTTCTTCCTCCGCGGCCCGGGCACCCTCTTCGACCTTGCGGGCGAGAATCTCATGCGCCGACTCCCGGTCGATCGCCTGCCCGTACTTGGTGCTCATCGCCGATGCGGCGATCCCGGGGCCGAGTACGCCGGGGTCGACGCTGGACATCGATGCCTGCGGAGCCCGCACCCGCGTCCAGGCCACCGGGGTCGGTGCGCCGTCCGGATCCATCACGGTGACCACGGCCTCGCCGGTGCCGAGTTTCTGCAATACCTCGGCCAGATCGCCATAGGTCGAGGTGGGGAAGGTCTGCACGGTTTCCTTGAGCGCCTTGGCGTCCCGCGGGGTGTGCGCCCGCAACTGGTGCTGCACCCGCGAGCCGAGTTGGGCCAGCACATCGTCGGGTAGGTCGGACGGGGTCTGGGTGACGAAGAAAACCCCCACCCCCTTCGACCGAATCAACCGGACGGTCTGCACGATCGCCTCGAGGAAGGCTTTCGACGCCCCCTTGAACAGCAGGTGCGCCTCGTCGAAGAAGAACACCAGCTTCGGCTTGTCGGTGTCTCCGACCTCGGGCAGGTCGGCGAACAGGTCGGCCAGCAGCCACATCATGAAGGTGGAGAACAGTGCCGGACGGGAGGCCAGGTCGGGCAATTCCAGCAGCGAGATCACGCCCAAACCGTCGCCGGTGACCCGCATCAGGTCGGCGGTGTCGAACTCCGGTTCGCCGAAGAACTCGTCCCCACCCTGATCGGCCAGGGTGATCAGTTTGCGCAGAATCACCCCGACCGTCGCCGAGGACACCCCACCGATCTCCTTGAGTTCGGCCTTGCCCTCGGCACTGGTCAGGTGCTGCAACACCGAGCGCAGGTCGGCCAGGTCCAGCAGCGGCAGGCCGTGCCCGTCGGCGTAGTGGAAGACCAGGCCGAGGGAGGATTCCTGCACCTCGTTGAGGTCGAGCACCTTGCTCAGCAGCAGCGGACCGAAGGCGGTGACGGTGGCTCGCAGCGGCACCCCCATGCCCTGACCGCCGAGTGCCCAGAACTCCACCGGAAACCCGCGCGGGGTCCACTCCTGCCCGATCGCCCCGGTGCGTTCCAACAGTTTCTCGCCGCCTTCGCCGGGCATCGCCAGACCGGCCAGGTCGCCCTTGATGTCGGCGGCGAACACCGGCACCCCTTGGGCCGAGATCTGTTCGGCCAAGACCTGCAGGGTGCGGGTTTTCCCGGTGCCGGTGGCCCCGGCCACCAAGCCGTGCCGGTTCAACATGGCCAACGGAATCCGCACCCCCGCCTCCGGGATCGGGGTGGTGCCGTCGGTGAGCACGCCGATGTCGATGGCCGGCTCGTCGAAGGTGTAGCCGGAGGTGATGGTCTCGACGGTGGCCGGATCGATCGCGGGCTGGGCGGGGTCAGTCATGATCCGATTCTCACGTATCGGATTCCGGGTCGCTCAGCCACTCCCCCGATACCCCGCGCGAGAAACGGGCCTCGGTCCGGAAGGTTGGCAAATCGTGACAGTCCGGTGGCCATATCGTGGTTTTCGTTGACTACAGTGCTAGACGTGATCTTTAGGCGCGTGGGAGACGGACGGCCGTACCCTGATCATGGGTACGTCCAGCGACAGTGGGCTGCAATCGCCCCCCATCAGGTGCGCCTCGACCAATTGGTCACCACCAAGCGCACCTTGGACCTGGAAGCACTGATGGAAGAGGACTCGACCTTCTACGGCGACCTGTTCCCCCATGTGGTGTCCTGGCGGGGCGAGTTGTACCTCGAAGACGGATTGCACCGTGCCCTGCGCGCCGCCCTGCAACAACGCCAGGTGATGCACGCCCGCGTTCTCGAACTCAAGTAGTCACCGGATGCGGAACGCCTGGCGCCATGTGCGCACACCCCTGACCCTGCTGATTCTGATCGTCGGCCTGGTCTTCGCCGCGCAGTGGGGCTGGCGCAATGTGATGGCACCGTTGCCCGAACCGGCCACCCCCGATTGCATTCCGCAGGCGGCCAGCACCCTGGAATCCAGTCAGGTCAGCGTCCGGGTGTACAACGGATCGAGCAAACGGGGCCTGGCCCGGCACGTGGCGAATCTCTTGGGCGACCGCGGTTTCAATGTGATCGAGGTCGGCAATGTCGAACAGCAGGTCACCCAGACCATCGTGGTCGGCGGCAACGAGCACAACCCCGAAGTGAAGCTGACCGCGCAGAATCTGGCCAAGTCCGCCACCCGTGGTGACGGCCGCAACGACGGCACCGTCGATGTGTTGGTCGGCTCGGAGTACCACGGCATCGTTCCGAACGCACCCAAGTCGATCAACGTTCCGGGCGACCAGGTATGCCTGCCGCAGGAAACCGAACCGCCCGCCGAAACCGGCTGATTGGAAACCGACCACCCAAACGCGGTACCCTTTTCGGCGGTGACGTGTCTGAGCGGCCGAAAGAGCTCGCCTCGAAAGCGAGTGTGGGGAGACCCACCGCGGGTTCAAATCCCGCCGTCACCGCTGTGATGTCTTCCGACATCGAAATAGCCCGAGCCCGGTGGGTTCGGGCTATTTCTTTGCCCGGTTCCCGCCGAAGAACTCCTGTAACAGGGCCGCACATTCGGCTTCGGCGATGCCGCTGATCACCTCGACCCGGTGCGGCAGCCGCGGATCGCGCAGCACATCGAACAGGGACGCCACCGCGCCGGCCTTCTCGTCGTAGGCGCCGAACACCAGCCGGGCCAGCCGGGCTTGGGCGATCGCGCCGGCGCACATCGTGCATGGCTCCAGGGTGACCACCAGGGTGTGCCCGTCGAGCCGCCACGATCCGGTTCGTTCCGCGGCTCGGCGCAGTGCCACGATCTCGGCATGGGCGGTCGGGTCACCGGTGAGTTCTCGCTCGTTGCCGCCGACGGCGATCACGGCACCGGACGGGTCGAGCACGACCGCACCGATCGGCACATCGCCGTGTTCTGTCACTCCACGGGCCACCTCGATGGCCCGAGCCATCTGCTCGGCCCAGCCGGGCACCTCAGAACTCCGCTTCGACCACCCGGCGTACCTGCGCGCCGAATCCGATTCGGTCGACGATCGTGAACACCTGCTCACTGGAATCGTCCAGGGCGTCGATCAACGCCTCCACATCGAAATCGCTCACGCCGAGATCGGCGAAGATCTCCAGGTCACCGACCGGTTCGACCTCGTCGTCGTCGATGTCGTCGTCCAGGTCGGTGCCGAGGTAGTCGAGGACGTCGCGGGCCAACGGCCAGTCCTCACTGGCCAGCCCGTCCGACAACAGCACCTGCACCTTGCGGCCGCGCACGCGCACCGCGATGAACACCTCATCGACCAGGGAGACGAAGCCGATCGACCCGGCCTCACCGGGCAACCGCAACAACTGCGCGATCAACTCATCGAGATCGTTGGCGGTTTCGGTGGGCAGGGCGGCAGCAACGAGCTCGCCCTCCTCGCGGTACACCGCCACGCAGAAGTCGATGTCGTCCTCGGATGCGTCCTCGAGATCATCCAGATCGTCGTAGTCGTCATCGTCGTTGTCGTCGTCATCGAGGTCGAAGGACACATACTCGTCGTCCGGTTCAAAGCTGCTCACAACGGCCTCCTGTTCGTGCGCCAGTTCATCGTGTCACACCCGGACGCTTCAGGGGGCATCGCGTGCCACCGTTCGTGGGCGGTATGACACAGTATTTCCCGTGGATGTGCACGTGATCGACCACCCGCTGGTGGCACACAAACTGACTCTGCTGCGTCAGGAAGACACCGATTCGCCGACCTTCCGGCGTCTCACCGAAGAACTGGTCACGTTGTTGGCCTACGAGGCGACCCGCGACATCCGGGTCGAACAGTGTGGGGTGACCACGCCACTGACCCAGACCACCGGGGTGCATCTGGCCCGTCCGCGCCCCCTCGTGGTGCCCATCCTGCGTGCCGGGCTGGGCATGTTGGAGGGCATGTCCCGGCTGATGCCCACCGCCGAGGTCGGCTTCGTGGGTATGGCCCGCAACGAGGAGACCCTGCAGCCGGTGACCTACGCCGAGCGGTTGCCCAGCGATCTGTCGGGACGGCAGTGCTACGTGCTCGACCCGATGCTGGCCACCGGTGGTTCGCTGGCCGGCACGATCAACTTCCTGGTCAAGCGTGGCGCCCGGCAGATCATCGCGATCTGCCTGCTGGCCGCCCCCGAGGGCATCGATTACTTGCGCAGCGTACTGGACGATCTGCAGGTGCCCTGTCGGCTGGTGTTGGCCGCCCTGGACGAGCGGCTCAACGAGGACGCCTACATCGTTCCGGGCCTCGGCGATGCCGGCGACCGGCTCTACGGCCTGACCGAGTAGCGCTACTCGGAGTAAGTCGGGAAGCGGCGGAAGAAGTCGCGCGCCCGGTCGGCCCGTTGGGCCTCGCGTTCGGTGGCGTCCATCCGCGGTGTGCCCTCGGGCAGGTGATGTTCCAGTGCGTCCAGTTTGACGCAGCGGCTCTCGATCACCCCGGCGTCGGACGGTTCGTCCTCGAAGGCCTGCCAGCGCACCGCCATCAACCCCGAGCCGTGGCCGGACGGATCGAGCCAGTTCGGCACCCCCGGGTCCTGCGGTGACAGGACGAAGGTGTAAGTGCCATCGGCATTGGGTGTCGACTGGGAGGTGTTCAGACTGCTGGTTCGGTGCCGGTACTCATAGGCCAGGCCCCAGGGATCGGTGACCTGAATCCCCATCGACCGGGCACTCAGCGGATCCAGGGTGATCACGAGTGCGTCATCGTCGGCCAGCGAGAACCAGCCACCGGACGACGCTCCGCGCCCTCCGGGCCTGACCCGAGCCGGCGCAACCGCGTTGCCCACTCGGGGATAGGAGTAGGTGGCGAAGTACGTGATCCAAAAGCGCGCGATCGTATCGAGCATCCGCGTGGTCAGTTCGGCCAGCCGATCGAGATCAGGCGGAAGCGGTACCGGCCCATCAAGTCGAACGAGTTCAACCTGGCAGGGCATTTCACTGCCCCAATCATCGAGCAGGTCGCGGATGATCAGGTGCGCCGGCTTGTCCGCACCGGACGACATGGTCGCCGAACCATTCGGCCCGCCGGGTTCGATCAGGACGGAGAAGCGACCCTCGTCATCGACGTTCTTCTCGTCGAGCGCCAAGGTGCTCAGTTGTAACCCCGCCTCCGGGTTCAACGCGGTCATTCCCGGAATTCCATCGCGGATCTCCAGATGGACCTCGACGGGGCGGTGGGTCGGGTCGATGCGCCCCCGCAGCTCATACCTGCTCGACGCATCCAATGACGCCAGGCGATACACATTGTCGGGGTTCTCGATCCCGTAACCGCTGTTGGGGAAACTCACGTCGCCGAGATCCCTCTCCGCCAGCACCGACCAACGGAGTTCATCAGAACCACCGGCCTCGGTCATCACGTAGTTGACCGAGGCCGCCGCCAGAGCGTCCAGGGCTCGTCCGATCGTCCGTGCCCCCGATGAGGTGCGCCCTTGCGGACTGTCGAGCAGGTCGGTGGCCAGCCGCTGTTGCAGTTCGATCATGGAGGGGTGGGCGAGCACCTCGAGAGCGAGGGCGTCGACGCGCGCGTGCTCCGCGTTGATGGCCGTATTCGGTCGTTTCATGACTTCGGTCTCCAGTTGGGATGTTCGGTGCGAGTGGGTCATCACTCACGGTCGTTCACTTCTTCGAGAGCCAGGCCTTCTCGAAGCCGACCATGCCGTCGTTGGTGGGATTGATGCCGTGCGCATCGGCCGTCCACCCCACCATGGCGATACCGGCACCCAACGGAATCACCGGCATGTCGGCGGCGACCTTTTCTTCCACGCGACGCAGCACATCGGCGCGGTCATCACCGGCCGCCTCGCGCAGTTCGTCGATCAGCTTGTCCATCTCCGGGTCGTGATAGCTCGAGATGTTGGCCACCGAGGAGGAGTGGAACGCGCTGTACAGCCGCCAGTACGGATCGATATCGGTGATTGCTTGCGCACTGCGGTTGACATCGAAGTCGCGCTCGACCTGGGTCTTGACCGAGTGGTCGGCCACCGTGCGAATGAAGTCGTTCTCGACCGTGAAACCCACTGCCTCCAACTGTGCCTTGATGATCATGGCCTGATCTCGAGAGACCGGGGTGGCCAGCGTGGTGTTGACGATTCGGCCGTCGAAGCCCTTCTCCTTGGCCTTGTTGAGCAGTTCGGTCGCTTTGTCGGGGTCGTATTCGGGTGACTTCGCATCAGCGTGGTGCCACGGAGATTGCGGCCCGAACAGGTGCTTCGAGGGTAGGCCGAGACCGTCGAAGACCCTGTCGTACAGGGCCTTCTCGTCGATGGCGTGCGCCATTGCCAACACGATTTCGGGGTACTCGCCGGCGGGACGTCCGTCGGCGCGATTGACCAGAATGCCGGTACCGACATTGTCGTTGGAGACCCAACCCGGCAGGTCGGCATCGCGGGCCTTCTTGATGATGTCGACATCGCGAATGACCGCGGCCTGTACCTGGTCGCCGTTCAGGGATTCATATTTGGTCTGGTCGGCACCCAGCCAGACGAACCTCAGTTTGTCGAGGTGGGGCTCCCCGTCCCAGTATTTGGGGTTCTTGGCCAGCACCAGTTCTTCGGTGGGGCTGTACGAATCCAGTGTGAACGGCCCCGCACCGATCGGGGTGAACCCCTCGGGACCCTTCTCGATCGCAGCCGGGGCCACAATGAACCCCATGCCCAGACCCAGGGCGAAGGGGAAAGTGGCCCACGACTCGGTCAGGTTGACCCGGACGGTGCGGTCATCAACCTTCTCGGCCCCACCCCACAACGGCCCGATCACCGCCATGTCGAAGCCCTTGTTCTTCACGTAGTACTCGAACGACCCGACCACCGCGTCCGCGTTCACCGGAGTACCGTCGGAGAAAGTGGCACCCTCCCGCAGCGTGATCGTCCACTCGGTGTGGTCGTCGTTGGGCTCCACCGATTCGGCCAGGCGCGGCTCGAACTTCTCTTCCCGGACGTTCCACCGCACCAGTTGGTCGTACACCGCAACGAGCGCGTTGCCACCGGAATACCCCGTGGCGATGGTCTTGGTCGGGTCGAGGCTCCGCGCCTCCGAGAAGGCTGCGAAGGTCAGGGTGCCCCCGGAGGTCGGTTCCCCCGGGTCGGATTCCTCGTAGACCCCCGGCGTGAAGTGGCTGGTGTCACCGTCGTGCGTGGGATTGTCCCGGGGATCCGCCGCATCACGGGCACAGGCCGAAAAGGCCAGGCCACCAGCCACCAACAGGGCAACAACTCTGGGCCATGATCGCCGCATGTTCTCTCCTCAAGGGGCACTCCGAATGTCACAAGGGTGGTCTCGTCAACATCCGGATGGAGGAACGTGCCATTCAGCAGGATCCGGCGCTACGCCATAGCTCGAGCCCGCAGGCCCGGTCACGGCTCAGTAGCAAGTCGCTCAGTAGTAGTACGGAAAGGCCGACCAGTCGGGGTCGCGCTTCTGCAGGAAGGAGTCCCGTCCCTCCACCGCCTCATCGGTCATGTACGCCAACCGGGTGGTTTCCCCGGCGAAGACCTGCTGGCCGACCAATCCGTCGTCGATCGCGTTGAAGGCGAACTTCAGCATCCGCTGTGCGGTGGGTGATTTGCCGAGCACCTTCTTCGCCCAGGCCAACCCTTCGGCTTCCAGTTCGGCGTGCGGGACGACCTTGTTCACCATGCCCATCCGGTGGGCGTCCTCGGCGTCGTAGTCATCACCCAGGAAGAAGATCTCGCGGGCGAACTTCTGCCCGACCTGGCGGGCGAGGTAGGCCGAGCCGAATCCTCCGTCGAAGGAGCCGACGTCGGCGTCGGTCTGCTTGAACCGGGCATGTTCGGCGCTGGCCAGGGTCAGATCGCAGACCACGTGCAGGCTGTGTCCACCGCCGGCGGCCCAGCCGTTGACCAGGGCGATCACGACCTTCGGCATGAATCGGATCAGTCGCTGCACCTCGAGAATGTGCAATCGACCGAGTTGTGCCGGGTCGACGGTTTCGGCCGATTCACCCTCGGCGTACTGGTATCCCGCCCGGCCCCGGATCCGCTGGTCGCCGCCGGAGCAGAAGGCCCAGCCGCCGTCCTTGGGTGAGGGCCCGTTGCCGGTCAGCAACACGCATCCGACATCGGACGACATCCGGGCGTGGTCCAGGGCCCGGTACAGCTCGTCCACGGTGTGCGGACGGAAGGCATTGCGCACCTCCGGACGATCGAAGGCGATCCGCACCACGCCGGCATCAACCGCCCGGTGGTAGGTGATATCGGTGAATTCGAAGCCCGCAACGGGCTGCCACACGGCCTGGTCCCACGAGGGTGTCTGCATGCTCACCCGGGCAAACCTACCCCCAAATCCGGCGCTTCGGGGGTGAACCCGCAGCACGGTAGAAAGGACGGCAACTTCGACCGAGGAGGGGGTCGGCTGTGGCCGAAAACCTGCCGCCGGCCCACATTCTTGAGGCCAGCATCCAGGATTTGGCGCGCCGCGAAGAGCTCCTCACCCGCGAGTATGAGGAGAACGCCCGCACCTTGGCGTCCCTGCTCACCGAAGGGGCCGACACCCAAGGCGTGGGAGAGGCAGCCGACGGGGCGATCGTGGCCACCGTCGATGCCGACCACCGCCTGGTGGACCTGGTTCTCGAGCCGCCCGCGCTGCGGCTCGGCTCCATTCAACGGCTGCGTGACGAGCTGATGTTCGCGGTGAACTCGGCCATCGACGACCTCGCCGAACAACGATCGGCCACCGGTGCCGACATCGACCCGGACGTGGTCGGTGCCCTGCTGGACCGGATGCCCGAGGTCACCGCCCTGCTGCCCGAGAAGCTGCAGGAACAGTTGCGCACCCCACCGGCCCCGACCACCAAACCTGGCCCGATCGACGCACCGGATTGGAAACTCGATGCCTGATCTTTCCTTCGACCTGGATGAGCTGAGCACCGGCGCCGACGCGGTTCGCACGGTCGCCGACCAAGCCGCCACCGACGCCTCGGCCCTGTCCGCGGTCGTTGAGGCCTCCGCCATGTGTTGGGGGGTCGACGAGCCCGGACGGGCGTTCGCCTCGGCCTACCTCGAGCCCGCCACCGAGACGATGACCGCGGCACTGCAGGTCGGCGCCCAACTCGCTGCGATCGCCGAGAACATCGACCGGATGCGCCTCGTCTATGCCGAGGGCGAGCAGAACGGGGTGGATCTGAGTCAGGAGATCCAGACGTGATCACCCCGAAAGCCGGCCCCCTGGTGCCCGACTGGGTGTGGGAATCGTCCTTCCCCGAGGCCGATGAGACCAAGCTCGAGGAGTTGGGCCAAGCCTGGACGGACTACGGCGCGGCCCAGTCCGACATCTCCTCGGACCTGGCTCAGGCCTTCGAGAACATGAGCAGCCACACCGGCCCCGGCGCCGAGGCGGCCGCGGCCAAGGCCGCCACCGTCCGCGGGTGGCTCGGCACGGTGATCGAAGCGTCCGAGTCGCTGGCCGAGACCGCCCACACCGCCGCACTGCTGGTGACCAACGCGAAACACGCCATCAACGTGGTGCTGGCGAACCTGCAGGTGAGCCTCACCCAGTTGTTGATGAAACTGGCCACCGCCCCCGTCGGCGGCAAGGTGGCCGCCCTGGTGCAGGTGCGGCAGTTGCACATCGCCGCGCAGGCCTACTGTCAGGCCATCGCCGCCGCGTTGACCGCGCAACTGTCGGCCCTGTCCCCCGCGGTGAACATCGAACCGAAGGTCACCACCGGCAAGGGCGGCACCGAGGGTGCGCGCGACGAGGGCGACAAGTACGCGCCGTTCAACGACACCGGCCTCACCCCCACCTCACCGCAGGCCCGCGAGCAGGCCGAGCAGGATGCCCGCGACCTGGTCGGCAGCACCGAACACGAGACCGCAACCCAATCGGTCGACGGCGCCCGAGCAGCCACCGGGGAATCGGACAATCCGTGGTCGGGGGCCGCCGAACAGGCCTTCACCGAAGAAGAACGAGCGGCCATGCAGGAGCAGGCCGACAGCGTGATCAGCACCGGAGAGCCCGGGGGGCTGGGCACCGGATCGCTGCTCGACGCCGCCGAATCGGTGACCGAGGATGAGATCGACCCCGAGCTGATACAGGTCGACCCGCCCTCGGGCGGGGCGGCCGAAGGTGGGCCCCTGACGATGGACGAGATCCTCGGTGTCCGGTCTCGCCCGGACGGCGCGTTGGACGAGTTCGAGCCCGGCGGGCCACCAGCCGGTCAGGGCGGCGGGCCGCCACCCGGGAACTCGACCCCGGGCGGATCAGCACCCGACACCTCGACACCCGGTGGCTCAGCACCCGGTGGTTCGTCACTTGGCGGCCCGGCGCCGGGGGCCGATCAGCCGGGTTCCTCGGCCCCCGCCGAGCGTCCGGCACCCGACCGTCCCGCCCCGAGCCATCCCGGCCCCGGCGGACATCCGGGTCACGGCGGTCAAGGTCACGGTGGCCCCAGTCATTCCGGCCACCAACCGCCGACCCAGCACATCCCGTCGGCGCCCGCCCCGAGTGCCCCGCCCGCGGCACCCGAGCCGGTCGGTACCCAGCCCAGCGGTTCGAGCGGCCCCGCCCCGTCATATTCGGGCGGTTCCGGCGGCGACAGCAGCGGTTCGTCCGGTGACAGCTACCGTCCGCCGCAGGCCCCGTCGGCCCCCGGCACCTCCAGCGCCGGTGTGGCGGCACCACCGGCCCAGGGTGGCGGCACAGCCCAGTCGTCCGGGCCGATGGTGGGCGGGCCGATGATGGGTGGTGCCGGTGGTGCACCGCCCCCGGCCGCGCCGGCGCCGGCTCCCGGGCCGAACCTGACCAGTGCCCCGATGTCGATGCCGGCCGCTCCCCCGGCGGCACCGGCGGGCCCGATGGCCGGTCCGACCGGCGGCGCCCCGGGCGGAGCGAACCCGAGCACCGGCCCGCAACCCACCCCGCCACCACAGCAACCCCAGCCGACTCCGAAACAACCCACCACTGCCGCCCCGATCCAGGCGCCACCGAACCAGCAGCAGGCCGCACCGGCTCCGAAACCGGGCGAGGGCTCGGCACCGGTCGAGGACCAAGCCGCCAAGGCCGGGGCCGGTGCCACCGTGGCGATCGGTGCCGGCCTGTTGGGGTCGGTGTGGGACGACCTGCGCCGTCCGGCCCCACCGATCGCCGGTCGCAGCGGCCCGATGATCGCCTGGCCCACCCAGTTCGGACGAGCCGACCAGCCCCTGGCGACCCTGCCCGCCGGCATGTCGGTGGCCTATCAGCGGGTGTTGTTGCCCGGTGAATCCGAGGCACTGCTCAGCGGCCAGGTCAGCACCGTGCGCGGTATGGTGCATCCGCTCGATCACGTCCGGCACCTGACCACGCCCGCCCAGTTGTTCGACGCCCTCGGCCTGGGTTTCGTGGTCAACGAGCACGCCAACGCCACCGCAGCCTTCGACCGCCGCGCCGACTGGTACGACGTGCTGCGCTTCGCCGGGGTGCGCGACCGCGACCTGATCATTCCCCTCGACCGCGGCGTGGAACCGGACGATCGGGAATCGATCGCGCAGGTGCACCGCGATCACACCCGGCCCTGGACCGGTACCGGTTCGGCCCCCGGAGCCACCAGCACCGACCCGATCGACGAGTTCGAGATTCTGGGCACCCGGTCCCTGGCCGTGCCGCATCTGGCCGAGCTGTGGCGGATTCACAGCCTGGGCCCCGACCAGCACCTGGCCACCTGGGATGCCCGCACCGGCACCTGGCAGGGCCCGTCCGGTGGCCAGCCCCAGGCCAATCCGGCCGGACGACTGGCCGAGAACGGCAACTACGCCACCCTGGTGGACGGCACCACTTTCCGGGCCTGTGTGCTGACCGATCGACACACGGTCTTGATCGCCCACGGGGTGCAGGCGCCGGCCGATTTCACCCCCACCGCCGACGGTTCGGCGCGCAAGGTGGTCAGCAACGACGAGGTGCAGCGCTGGGTACACGTCACCAGCGTGGCCACTTGGACCACCGGCCCGACCCCGGTGCATGTGCTGCGTCGGGCCGGGGAGTACGTTCTGGTCGACTACGCCGGTGACTCCCGCGAGGCGGCCACCCGCGTCGGCTTCGTCCAACTCGCCCAGGGGCACTGGGCACCGCGCTGGGTGACCTGGCCCGAGATCATCGACCAGCACGAGGACGTCAAAGAATTCCCCAACCTCACGGTGTTGCAGTCACTAGGCTGAGTGCGTGGCTTACGAATACCGGCTGAACACCGTCACCGAACCCAACGCGCACGACGACCCGATCTTCCGGTCCTTTTCCTCCGCGGTGCGCCGCGGCTTCCACGAGGAGCGCAACACCGACAAGCGGCTGCGCGGTGAGGCCGAGATCGCTGTCGAGGAGGGTTGGGTGCTGCGCGGGGTGCACGCCACCGGCAGCCCCGAGGGTGCGATCAGTGATGACGAGCCGGTGGCGACCTTCTGCGAGTGGACCGGGGAGTTGTCCCTCGGCAGCGGCCGGACGCTACCGCTGCTGCAGATCTCGGACGTGACCGTGCGGCCCACCCATCGCCGGCAGGGATTCCTGCGTCGGTTGATGACCGAGTCGCTCACCGATGCCCACCGGGCCGGGGTGCCGGTGGCCGGGCTGACCGTGACCGAGGCGACCATTTACGGGCGTTTCGGCTTCGGACCCGCCACCTTCCGCAATGCCATCGAGGTGGACGCCGGCCCGAAGTTCGGCCTGAACGAACCACCGAGTGGCCGGGTGGAGTTCTTGACCCCCGAGGGCCTGTCCACCATCGCCGATCAGGTTTTCGGTCAGTTCCACCTGCACCAGGCCGGCTCGGTACAACGCGGCCCGAAACGTCGCGCGGTGCTCAGCGGTGCGATCGATTCGGACACCTTCGAGGTGAGCCCCAAGGTCCGTTCGGCCGCGCATTGGGACGACAACGGCACCCCCGACGGCTACGTCACCTGGCGTCACGGCTGGGACGACGTCCAACAGCACATCGCCGTCTTCGAACTGGTCGCGGTCAACGACCGCGCCCACCTGGCCCTGTGGCATTTCCTCTGCACGATGGACCTGGTCACCCAGGTGCGTTACAAGAATGCGCCGGTGGACGACCCATTGCCCTGGGCGATGGCCGACCGGCACGGCTACACGGTCACCAACAGCCGCGACATGCTCTGGCTGCGGGTACTCGACCCGGTGGCCGCCTTCGGCGCCCGACCGTATTTCCAAGACGGGGAATGCCGCTTCCGGGTGCTCGACCCGATGGGTTTCGCCGACGGCGCCTGGCAGTTGCGGGTCACCGACGGGGTGGGCGAACTGACCCATGCCGACAGCGCCGAGATCGAATTGCACATTCAAGCCCTGGGGTCGGTCCTGCTCGGCGGGGTACACCTGGGTGCGCTGGTCGCCGCCGGGCTGGTGCACGGCCCCGACGAGCAGGTCGATCAGCTGAACGCGATACTGCAGGCCCGGCGCGACCCGCGCTGCCTCACGATGTTCTGAGTGTTCCGACTTCTCCGGGCAGCCTCAGAGTTGGCGCAGCACGTCGAAGGGGGTGTTCGCCGCGACCCGGGCCTCGATCCCGCGGGTGACGAACTCCTTCGCGGTGCGCGCGGCCTCCAACGGGGCGGCTCCCTTGGCCAGTTCGGCGGTGACCGCCGCGGCCAGGGAACAGCCGGCACCGCTGACCGCGTGCTCACCGATCTTCGGCACGCTGAGCACCTCGAGGGTGTCGCCGTCGTAGAACACGTCCACCGCGTCCGGGCCGTCCAACCGCACCCCACCCTTGGCGAGTACCGCGGCTCCGGTTGCCTCGTGGATCCGCTTGGCGGCGGTGGTCAGGTCGTCCACATCGTCGATCGCGTCCATCCCGGCCAGGGTCATCGCCTCGAAGTGGTTCGGGGTGACGAAGGTGGCCAACGGCAGGATCTTCTCCCGCAGCGCGGTGTCGGTGTCCAGGGCCGCACCGGCCTCCTGGCCCTTGCAGATCAGCACCGGGTCGACCAGCAGGGTCGTCGGCGAACGGTCGGCCAGGGCGGCGGCCACGGTGTCGATGGTCACCGGGGTGCCGAGCATGCCGATCTTGATGTGCTGGATGTCGTAGGTGGCGAACTCCACCTCGAGCTGATCGGCGATCACCTGGGCGTCCACCGGTACGAAGCGGTGGTTCCAGTTGTCCTTCGGGGCGAAGCTGACGATGCAGGTCAGGGCGGCCAGCCCGAAGACACCGCGGGCCTGGAAGGTTTTCAGATCGGCCTGGGCCCCGGCGCCACCGGTGGCCTCGGAACCGGCGATGGTGAGTGCGATCGGCGGTTGCGTGCGCTGTGACATAGCCTCCATGATGGCACGGCCGCAGGTGGGGAATCACCCGAGCGAGCACAGCCCGCCCGAGTGCCGGAATCCGAGCCGGACGACATGTTGAGAGGGCACCGCCACGCGGTAGGTTGGCTGCCATGTCTGAGCTGACAGTGCTGCACAATCCCCGCTGCTCGACCTCGCGCGCGGCCCTTGAGGCCGCCGATGAGGCGCAGGTGACTCCTGATGTCGTCCAGTACCTGAAGGACCCGCTGGATGCCGCCGCGCTCGGAGACCTGCTCGACAAGTTGGAGGATCCGCCCACCGATCTGGTGCGCCGGGACAAGAACTTCGACGAACTCGGGCTGACCGATCAGGACGTGCAGACCCGCGAGCAGGTCATCGCGGTGCTCACCGAGCATCCCCGGTTGATGCAGCGTCCGGTATTGGTGGCCGGTGACCGGGCCATCATCGGACGCCCCAAGGATCGCGTCCCGGCCTTCCTGGCCGAGTTGGGTTGAGGTCATGTCGAAGGAACTGGAGTTCGTCAAGGGCGTGTCGCGGCTGCACGCCTTCTACACCGAGCACGTCCGGATGCTCGCCCACGCCTACGATCTGCCCGACGAGGACGCAGCGATGCTGCTCGACCGGTTCGGCTACCACAATGTGGCCCGCGAGATTCTGCGGCCGCCGAAGCTCGACCTGCTGAACCCGGACGCCCTGGGCAACCCCGGCCCCGGCACGATCTCCTGACCTGTCGTCCCCGGCAATGCAAAAACCCGGCCGCCGGGGCCGGGCTGCATGTCGATGAATCTTTGGCGGACCCGGAGGGATTCGAACCCCCAACCTTCTGATCCGTAGTCAGATGCTCTATCCGTTAAGCTACGGGTCCTTTTCGGTTCAGCCGGAGCCGAACCGAGGACCAACAGTATCAGCACTGCCGAACAGCATCAAAACCGAACGGCAATGCCGATACCTGTTGGTGCGGGATCAACCTGCGATGTGGATTTCTCCCAGGCCGTCGTTGAATTCGAAGCCGTAGGCCAGCCCCGGGGTGACCGGGATCGGCGGGGTCAATCCGGGGGCGAGCACCATGTCGGTAGCCACGTCCTCGTCCTCGTGCAGCGCATCCTGCACGGCGAGCAGAGCGCCGGCGGGATGGCCGTGGCCGGCGGCGCCGGTACCACTGTTGATCACTTCACCGTTGGCGTGCACCAGCACGCCGGTGAACCTCAGGTCGAGTTCGTCGGCGATCCGGCCCCGGGGGGCGGTCCACATGCCGCGGATCTCGTCACCATCACGCACGACCACCACGCCGTGCACCATCCAGATCGACGATCCGGCCTCGAAGACCGCATCGCCCACTTCGTCGCCGATCAACAGCCCCAGGTAGGGCTGCAGGGTCGGTTGACTCAGGCCCTGGGGCATCGGGGCGCCGATCGGCAGCAGCAGCTCATCGGTGACGCGGGCCACCTCGCCGTCGGCGCCCAGCGCCATTCCCACCGTCTTGGTCACGAAGCGGCCTTCTGCTCGGACTGCAGCTCGAGGGCGATATCGATGATCATGTCTTCCTGACCACCCACGTAACCGCGCTCGCCGACCCGGGTCAGAATGTCGTGCGCCGACACGTCGTAACGCTCGGCCGCGCGCACCGCGTGCAGCAGGAAGCTGGAGTAGACACCGGCGTAGCCCTGGGTGATCGCCGCACGACCCATGTGCGGCAGCACCGGGATGTACGGCTTCACGACGGTCTCGGCCACGTCCATGATCTTCTGCGAGTCGATACCGGTCTCGATGCCGAGCCGCTCGAACACCGGAGCCAGCACCTCGGTCGGGCTGTTGCCCGCACCGGCACCCAGCGCACAGGTGGCGCCGTCGATCTGGCGGGCACCGGCCCGGACGGCCAGCACCGAGTTGGCGACACCGAAGGACATGTTCTGGTGGCCGTGGAAGCCCACCTGGGCGTCGTTGCCGAGTTCGGCAACCAGCGCCTCGACCCGGGTGGAGGCGTCCTCCAGGATCATCGCGCCGGCCGAGTCGACCACGTAGACGCACTGGCAGCCGGCGTCGGCCATGATGCGGGCCTGCTGGGCCAGCACCTCGGGCGACTGGGTGTGCGACATCATCAGGAAGCCGACGGTTTCCAGGCCGAGGTCGCGGGCGGCGCCGAAGTGCTGGATGGAGACGTCGGCCTCGGTGCAGTGGGTGGCGATCCGGGCCACCCGGGCACCCAGGTCCTGAGCCTTGTGCAGCGACTCGACGGTGCCCACGCCGGGCAGCATCAGGACGGCGATCTTGGCCTGCTTGGCCTCTTCGACCGCAGCCTTGATCAGGATCTTCTCGTCGACCTTGGAGAAGCCGTAGTTGAACGACGCGCCCTCCAGGCCGTCACCGTGGGTGACCTCGATGACCTCGACGCCGGCGGCGTCCAGACCGGCAACGGTCTCGCGCACCTGCTCCTCGGTGAACTGGTGGCTCATCGGGTGCGAGCCGTCGCGCAGGGTGGTGTCGGTGATCCGTACCTTGGTCATGCTCATTCTCCCTTCGAGGCGCCGGCGGTACCGGCAAGTTCGCTGGCCTTGTGCCAACCCGATTCGATGCCGAGGCGGTGCGACACGATGATGTCGCCGACGCGGGCGGCCGAGGCGGTGATGATGTCGAGGTTGCCGGCGAAGTCGGGCAGGAAGTCGCCGTTGCCCTTGACCTCGACCGGGACGTTCACGCGGGCGTTGCCGCCCCACAGCTCGTTCGCGGGATCAAACTGCGGCTCGGCGCGCAGCTTGTAACCGGGGACGTATTCCTGCACCCGGGCGACCATGTTGTGAATCGACTCGAGCAGCTTGTCGTGCACCTCACCGGGCTCGGCGGCCTCGGCGGGGATCGCGCAGAAGATGGTGTTGCGCATCATCATCGGCGGCTCGGCCGGGTTCAGGATGATGATCGCCTTGCCCTTCTCGGCGCCACCGACGACCTGCAGCGCATGCGAGGTGGTCTCGGTGAACTCGTCGATGTTCGCGCGGGTGCCGGGGCCGGCCGAGCGCGACGACAGGGAGGCGACGATCTCGGCGTAGCTGACCGGGACGACGTCGGCGATGGCCCGCACGATCGGGGTGGTGGCCTGGCCACCGCAGGTGATCATGTTGACGTTCATTGCGTCCAGGTTGAACTCCAGGTTCACCGGGGGGCAGATGAACGGGCCGACCGCGGCCGGGGTCAGGTCGACCGCAACGATGCCCGCCTCCTCGTAGCGGGGGGCGTTGGCGGCGTGGGCCTTGGCCGAGGTACATTCGAAGACGATGTCGGGCAGCTCGTCCTGGGCCAGCAGCCAGTCGACACCCTCGTGCGAGGCCTGCACACCGGCCTTGCGGGCGCGGTGCAGCCCGGCGCTCTTCTCGTCCACACCGATCATGTAGATCGGGTCGATGATGTCGCTGCGGCGCATCAGCTTGTACATCAGGTCGGTACCGATGTTGCCCGGTCCGACGATGGCGGCAGTGCCCTTCTTGGTTTCACTCATCAGTTATCTCCTTGGTCGAAACGTGCCGTGACCGAGCCGAGGCCGGCGAAGGTTGCGGTGACGGTGTCGCCGGGTCCACAGGCGACCATCGGGGTGATCGAGCCGGGCAACACCACGTGTCCGGCTTCCAGGGTGACCCCACGGGGGCCGAGGGTGTTCGCCAGCCAGACCAGCGAGGTGATCGGCGAACCGAGTACCGCGCCACCCAGGCCGGTGCCGGCCTGCTGACCGTTGCGGTGCATCACGCAGCCCATCATCCGCAGATCCAGGTCGGTGAGCTTGCGGGGCGTGCTGCCCAGCACCACGCCACCGGAGGAGGCGTTGTCGGCGATGGTGTCGTAGATCGAGATCTTCCAGTCGACGATCCGCGAGTCGACGATCTCCAGTGCCGGCAGCACGTAGTCGATCGCGGCGACGGCCTCGGCGACGGTGACGCCGGGGCCGGTCAACGGCTTGCCCAGGACGAAGGCGATCTCGGGTTCGACCTTCGGCTGGATGTAGCGGGTGAATGGAATCGGCAGGTGCTCCAGGTGGAAGAAGTCATCCAACAAGTGCCCGAAGTCGGGCTGGGAGACGCCGATCTGCTTCTGGACGACCGCCGATGTCAGGCCGACCTTGTGGCCCTGGGTGTAGCGCCCCTTGGCCTGGAACTCCTCCATCTGCAACAGCTGAATGGCGTAGGAGTCCTCGATTTCCATGTCGGGCCACCGGTTGATCAACGGATCGATCGGCCGGCGCGACGAATAGGCGGCCATCAGGTCGGCCGCTGCTTGCTCCCGTTCGCTCTGCTCCACGGTTCCCTTCCGGGGACGCGCCCCTGCGTCCCTTAACACCCACGACAGTGCGGGTTGAGCCCGACCCCGGGCAATCATGGTTCCGTTCTACGGGACACCCTCGGTGGTGACTCTTGAGTAACCCAGACCACTTTTGCAACTGGTCATATCCACCTGGTGTGACGTTGATCATTTTTACCCCGCGTTTCGGACCTGTTTTGCGGGCTCACAACGTAGAAACCCCGCCCTTTGGTGAGCCTCACCTCCGGGCTGGGATAGGCTCGATCCACCTTTACTACTGGTCCCTTTTTGCCGCAGGAGACAACGACGTGACTGCTACCCCCGATCTGACCTCTGCTCCCACCACCCACGAGAAGCTTCTCGATTGGGTTCGGGAGGTCGCGGAGCTGACGCAACCGGACGACATTTACTGGTGCGACGGATCGGACGCCGAGTGGAACGAGATGGTCGACCGCCTCGTCGCGTCCGGAACGATGACCCGGCTGAATGACGACGTGTTGAAGAACTCCGTGTACGCGCGCACCGACCCGTCCGACGTTGCCCGGGTCGAGGATGCGACTTTCATCTGCTCCAAGGACGAGGCCGACGCCGGCCCGACCAACAACTGGCGCGACCCGGAAGAGATGAAGCAGACGCTGATTCCGCTCTTCCGCGGCAGCATGAAGGGCCGCACGATGTTCGTCGTGCCGTTCTGCATGGGCCCGCTGGATTCCGAGGACCCGAAGTACGGCGTCGAGTTGTCCGACTCGCCGTACGTGGTGATCTCGATGAAGCTGATGACCCGGATGGGCCAGCACGTGCTCGACGACATCACCAAGAAGAACGCCGATTTCGTCCCCTGCCTGCACTCGGTCGGCTCGCCGCTCGAAGAGGGCCAGCAGGACGTGTCGTGGCCGTGCAACTCGACCAAGTACATCGTGCACTTCCCCGAGGAGCGCGCGATCTGGTCGTTCGGTTCGGGCTACGGCGGCAACTCGCTGCTGGGCAAGAAGTGCTACGCGCTGCGCATCGCCTCGGTGATGGCCCGCGACGAGGGCTGGCTGGCCGAGCACATGCTCATCCTGAAGCTCACCTCGCCGGAGGGTAAGTCCTACAACATCGCGGCCGCCTTCCCGTCGGCCTGCGGCAAGACCAACCTGGCGATGCTCGAGCCGACCATCCCGGGCTGGAAGGCCGAGACCCTGGGCGATGACATCGCCTGGATGCGCTTCGGCGCCGACGGCCGGCTGTACGCGGTCAACCCCGAGTACGGCTTCTTCGGGGTGGCCCCGGGCACCGGTCACGACACCAACCCGAACGCGATGCGCACCGTCGAGGCGGGCAACTCGATCTTCACCAACGTCGCACTGACCGACGAGGGCGGCGTCTGGTGGGAGGGCATGACCGACGAAACCCCGTCGCACCTGATCGACTGGCTGGGCAACGACTGGACCCCCGATTCGGACAAGCCGGCCGCTCACCCGAACAGCCGCTTCACCACCCCGATCACCCAGTGCCCGATCCTGGCCGACGAGTTCGAGGACCCGCAGGGTGTGCCGATCGACATCATCCTGTTCGGTGGGCGTCGTTCCGACACCATCCCGCTGGTCACCCAGGCCCGCGACTGGGATCACGGCGTGTTCATGGGCGCCACCTGCTCCTCGGCCACCACGGCCGCGGCCGCCGGTGCGGTCGGTGTGGTGCGTCGCGACCCGATGGCCATGCTGCCGTTCATGGGCTACCACGTCGGCGACTACCTGAACCACTGGTACAAGATGGGCGCCACCGAGGGTGCGAACATGCCGGCGGTGTTCTACGTGAACTGGTTCCGTCGCGGCGACGACGGCCGCTTCCTGTGGCCGGGCTTCGGCGACAACAGCCGCGTGCTGAAGTGGGCCATCGATCGCATCGAGGGCAAGGCCACCGGCCAGGAGACCCCGATCGGCATCATCCCGGCCGAGGGTGAGCTGGACACCAGTGGCCTGTCGGAGGATCCGGCCGACATCGCCGCCGCGACCGCCTTCGTTCCCGAGGAATGGCAGGCCGAGCTGCCGCTGATCCAGGAGTGGTTCGACAGGATCGGCGACAAGCTGCCGCCCAAGTTGAACGACGAGCTGAAGGGCCTGACCGAGCGTCTGGGCTGATCCACCACGGCTCCGAACGGGGCGTCGTCCATTGCGGACGGCGCCCCGTTCGCCGTTTCCCAGCTCCTGCCGGGCGCGAAACACACCCGTAACGCCGCTGTGAGATGAGTTACATCACCGCAATCCGGCCACAACTGCGGCGAAACACACCTGCTGAAAGCTGAGCCCACGAGGCGACAAACCGCCTCGTCCCCGCGCCAACAGCCGCCGTGCTCCGGCGGTTTCGGGCGCGGGGAGGCACCAGCACTAGGCAGGAACCATGGAACTCACAGCAGTCCACGTGTGGTTGATCGTGGCCGCCGCCCTCGTCCTACTGATGACACCCGGAGTGGCGTTCTTCTACGGCGGGATGACGCGGGCGAAATCCACGCTCAACATGATGATGATGTGCTTCTCGGCACTGGCGATCACGGCGGTCGTCTGGGTGCTGTGGGGGTACTCGATGACCGCGGGCACCTCGATCGGGCAGATCTTCGGCAACCCGCTGCAGGACTTCGGCCTCGGCCACCTCGTCGGGGCCGGCAGCGACCCGGCCGGCCTGATCACCGTCGGCTTCGCGGCCACCTTCGCGATCATCACCGTCGCTCTGATCGCCGGTGGTGTGGCCGACCGCACCAAGTTCTCGGCCTGGCTGCTCTTCGTGCCGCTGTGGGTCACCTTCGTCTATTGCCCCTTGGCCTTCATGGTCTGGGGCGGTGGGCTGCTGTCGGCGGATGGGTATATCGGACAGGTCTTCGGTGAGGCGATCGACTACGCCGGTGGCACGGTGGTGCACATCAACGCCGGCGTGGCCGCCCTGGTGTTGGCGCTTCTGGTCGGCAAGCGGGTCGGTTTCGGCGAGGACCCGAACCAGCGTCCGCACAGCCTGCCCTTGGTGCTGATCGGCGCCACGATGCTGTGGATCGGCTGGTTCGGTTTCAACGTCGGGGCCGCCACCGAGGCCCACGAGGCCGGGCTGATCTGGGTCAACACGCTGCTGGCTCCGGCCGCTGCAATGCTGGCTTGGATGGCGGTCGAACACTTCCGCGACGGTGCCTGCACCACCCTGGGCGCAGCCTCCGGGATCGTCGCCGGCCTGGTCGGCATCACCCCCGCCTGCGCGAACGTCTCGGTGCTCGGCGCGGTGGCGATCGGCGTGCTGTGCGGGCTGGCCTCGGCCTTCGCGGTGGGTCTGAAGTTCAAGCTCGGCTACGACGACTCCCTGGACGTGGTGGGGGTGCACCTTGTTTCCGGGCTGGTCGGCACCGTGGCGATCGGCTTCTTCGCTCTGCCGGTTGCCGGTGGCACGGCCGGCGGCCTGTTCTACGGCGGAGGTGCCGGGCAACTGGTGGCTCAGGTCGTCGCCACCCTCGTCGCGGTCGGGTACTCCGGTGTGCTGACCCTGCTGATCGGGCTGCTGGTAAAGCTGCTGGTGGGTCTGCGGGTCACCGAAGACACCGAGGTCGCCGGTGTCGACCTGGTCGAGCACGCCGAGTCGGCCTACGAGTTCGGCGGTGTCGGCGTCGGGGCGGTGTTCCGGCCGGTGCCCGTGCCCGGCCCGGACGGGGCAGTGAACACCACGGATGTCGAACAGATCAGCCCGGAAGGAGCTCGATGATGAAACTCGTCACGGCAATCATCAGACCCGAACGCGTCAGCGTCGTCCAGAATGCTCTGGAGGAGTTCGGTGTCAACGGTCTGACGATCTCCCAGGCCGGCGGCTACGGCCGCCAGCGCGGTCACCGGCAGGTGTATCGCGGGGTGACCTACTCTTCCGATCTGTTGCCCAAGGTGCGGCTCGACGTTGTCGCCGATGATATGGACGCGATGCAGATCTGCCGGGTCGTGCTCGATGCGGCCCGCACCGGCAACCCCGGCGACGGCAAGGTCTGGGTTACCACCGTCGACGAGGTCTTCCGGGTCTCCGACGGCACCCGCGGCCACGAGGCCGTCTGAGGTGCTGACCTGCGAAGGCGCTGAGCGAGTCGGCGCAGCCAATACGGTCGCGCCGGAAGGCTCAGCGCCTTCGTGGGACAGGGGCGAGGGAGGTACCCGGATTTCGGTATCCCGGAAGCAGACTCGGCCACCCCGCGGCTGCCAAGCCCGGGGTAGTTCTGGCCAGGGGTACCAAAACTGGCAACTCACCTCCCGGATTCGGCCTGAATCGGGGTTCTGGTGGGGGTGAGTTGGGGATTTAGGTACCCGGGCCAGCCTGAGTTGAGGCTTTACGTACCCCGGGCTGCGGTGAGCCGGGAAGCCGTGTGGTCGACATCTTTACGGCCCAGACCCCGGCAAAGAAAAACCCGAACCCAGCAGGGGTTCGGGTGATTCCGATGGCGGAGGCGGCGGGATTTGAACCCGCGTGCGGCTTTAAGACCGCTCCCGCTTAGCAGGCGGGCGCCATGGACCAGACTAGGCGACGCCTCCATGTTGCGGCGCACACTCTACCGCTTCGGCAGCACCGCGGGCAAAAGCAACTAACTCGTGGGCCCCTGGGTGACCGCGTTTCCGGCGGCCAGCAGATCCGACTCACCCAGCGCACCCGGCCACATCACTTCGAGCCCGTAGCGCTGCCCCACGGCGAAGTCGTACTGCACCATCCGCAGGTCGTTGATCAACGCAGCGGTCGCCGGGTCCAGCGCATTGATGTCGGCGGGCTTGCCGTCGGCATCGAGGGCGCGAGCGTGCTGAATCACCGGCAGCTTGCGGCGCACGTCATCGAGCAGGGCCACATAGGGCGGCACCGGGGCATCGGCCGCCTCGTACAGCAGCGGCAACAGCATCGCCGGTGTCACCGCCTCGACGTGCTGGGCGCGGTTGGTCTCGCTGTTCCAGACGAAGAACGGAATCCGGAACAGGGCCCCCGACTCGTTGCGCTTCATCAACGCGTCGCCGTAGATACCCGGATGGTGGTCGCCGTAGAACACCACGACCGTCTTCTCGTTGCGCTGGCGCAGTTCGTGCAGGAACCCGGCCAGAGCCTCGTCGGTGTGTGCCAACCCTCGCGAGTACTGCTCGACCTTCTCCGCCACGTCCGGATCGGCGATATCGGAACCGATCGGGTCGGGGTAGGAGCCGTGGTACGCCCCGTGGTTCTGCATCGTGACCAGGTTGACGAACACCGGCCGCCTGTTCTGATCGATCTGACGCAGGGTCTCGTCGAAGGCCGAGGCATCGCTGATGTAGCGGCTGGTGGCGATCTTGTCGGTCGAATGCATCGCGTTCTGGTCGATCACCTGATCGAAGCCGAGGGTTTCGTAAACCGCCACCCGCTTGTACATGTCCAGGTTGTAGGGGTGGATCGCGATCGTGCGGTGCCCCAAGCCGTTGAAAGCCCCGACCGCAGAGGGGTAATCGGGCCGATCGCTGACGAAGTTCTGGTACGGCGACGACACCTGGGGTTGGAACAATCCGACCGGCTGCCCGGTGAGCGATTCGAACTCCATCGTGGACGTGCCACCGCCGTAGCCGGTGGTGTACATGCCCCCGGAGATCGTCTCGTCCATCACCTGCTGGGTGCGCGGAATCGGGTTCTGTTCGAGGGTGAAACCCTCCATCCAGGACGGGTCGGAGAACGACTCGGCCAGCACGAAGACCACGTTGACGTCACTCAGCGAACCGTGCCGACCGGCGTTGATCTTGTTCGCCCGCTGGGTGTATCGCTCACTCAGCCGGGTCATCTCCTCGGCGCTGTACTCGGTCGGACGCGGCATCGGATCGACCGGCATGTTGTACAGGAACCCGCCCACGAAGCCGTTGGTGCGGTAGTTGTGCACCTGATCCCAGGGCTTCCAGGTGGCCGACCGGTCGTAGGCCGCGCGCCACAGGTTGCCCGGTTCGTTGAAGGCCGAGGCATGCAGCAGCAGGGTCGTCGACAGGGCGAAGACCACCAACCGGCTGCCGACCATGCCGCGATTCAGCCCACCATCGGACGACCGCAGCGGGGTGCGCGGAAAGCGGCGCGACAGCAGCATGCCGATTCCCACGATCGCCACCACCGTGGCCAGCACCGGCAACAGCACACTCCACGCCGAACCGCCGTCCACCATCGAGGCGATCGAGTTGGTTTCGGAGACGAAGCTGGTGTCGCTGGGATAGACCGGTTCGCGGCGCAGTTGCACCTTGGCGTTGTTGATCGCCCCGATCAGCAGCGATCCGCCGGCCACCGTTGCCAGCGCCCACGACACACGTCCGAAGATCGACCAGAGTCCAGCGGTCAACACCACCAGGAGGAGCACGTCCAGCCGCGACAGGGTGATGTCGGTATCGATCCGACGGTGCCATTCCAGGTGGGTCGAACGCTGCAGGATGTAGGCGCTGAAGATCGACACCAGCACCACCGCGAGCATGGAACCGACTCGGACGAGCCACTTCTCCAGGCCCGTCCGCGACGGAACAGGCGCGGAAACTTTCATCTATATAACATTAACTGGTAACCCCAGGTTCACCCAAAGGGACGGGTGCGCCCCGCTTCGGCGAGGAATCGGTTGGCCCCCACGGGTTACAGTGATTTCCACCAGGCATGGAGGAGAACACCCATGAGCCGAACCGGGAACACCCCGGACGCAGCCCCCGCCGACCAAGCACCCGTGAAACGGTCGGCCGGTTCGCTGACCGGCTGGACGGTGCTCAGCGCGATCATCCCCGGGGTGGGTTTGGTGCGCGCGGGCCGTCGCAAGGCCGGGTGGATCATCCTGGCGGCCTTCACCATCCCCGTCCTGGTGGTGCTGATCCTGGGCCTGGCCAACCGGCGCGCCCTGATCGCCGCCGCGGTCGATCCGGAAACCCTGCGCGTGGCCACCGCGCTGATCGCCGTGGTCGCGGTGCTCTGGGCGGCGATGATCGTGCTCAGCCACCTACTGCTGCGCGGTCAACACCCCAGCCACCGCCGCCGACTCGGCGGGGCACTGCTGGTCGGCGTGCTGGTGTTCGCGATCTCGGCACCGATGGCGGTCGCCGCCCGCTACAGCTACGACCAGGCCGCCCTGGTCGAGAAGGTGTTCGGTCGCTCCGACCGCACCAAGAGCGCCACCCGTCCCGATCAGGCCCCGGACTCCTGGGCCGACAAACCGCGACTGAACGTGCTGCTGCTCGGCGGCGACGGCGGCAAGGGCCGCGAGGGCGTGCGCACCGACACCGTGATCGTGGCCAGCATCGACACCGCCACCGGCGCCACCACCTTGTTCAGCCTGCCCCGTAATACCGCACGGATGCCCTTCCCCGAGGGCCCGCTGCGCGAGGCCTATCCCAACGGCTTCACCGACGGCGACGGCGCCAACGCCGAGTACTTCCTGAACGCGATGTACATGAACGTCCCGGGTCAACACCCCGAGATCCTCGGCGAGACCGACAACCTGGGCGCCGATGTGATGAAGCTGTCGGTCGGTGAGGCCCTGGGCCTGAAGATCGACTACTACGCACTGGTGAACCTCGAGGGCTTCACCGAACTGATCAACGCCTTCGGCGGGGTGACGCTGAACATCAACGAGTACATCGCGATGGGCGGCAACACCGACAAGGGCATTCCGCCCAAGCGTTGGCTCTCCCCCGGCGAGAATCAACATCTCAGCGGCGCCGAGGCCCTCTGGTACGCCCGCGGCCGCTACGGCTCGGACGACTTCGCGCGGATGGACCGTCAGCGCTGCGTGATCAACGCGGTGATCCGTCAGGTGAACCCGCAAACCGTCCTGACCCGCTACGAGGCGATCGCCCGGGCCTCCAGTGAGATCGTCTTCACCGACATCCCGCAGGAGTTGCTCGCCCCGCTGGTCGAGTTGGCCACCCGGGTGCAGGGCGGCAACGTCCGCTCGATCGTGTTCAAGAACGGGGTGGACGGGTTCGTCAGCGCCAATCCCGACTTCGAGCTGATGCGCGAACGGGTGCAGCAGGCCCTGGGTGAATCGAAGAAGCCCCCGGCGAGCCCCGAGCCGTCCCAGGACCCGTCCTCCGAACCCTCCGCGGGTGAGCCGGCCGAGCCGAGCAACGGCCCCGGCGAGCAACCCAGCGAACCGCAGCAGCCCGGCGGCGATCCCACCGAGCAACCGAGCCAGGGCCAGAGCGAGGCGCCGACCAGTGAGAACGTCGACGACGTGTGCGCCTACGACCCCGAACGGGCCCAGCACGCCCGCGAGAACCCACCCCCCTGGGTGAACTGAGTCGGGCCCGACCGGCATGACAGAGTGGAGGTCATGTATGCGATCACCACTCCGAGCTTCGGCGACCCCGAGGTGCTGACCTGGGCCGAGGTCGACACCCCCACCCCCGCACCCGGTGAAGTGCTGATCCGGACGACTGCGGCCGGGGTGAACCGGGCCGACGTCCTGCAGCGCAAGGGCCACTATCCCCCGCCGCCGGGGGTCAGCGAGGTGATCGGCCTGGAGGTGTCCGGCCACGTCGAGGCCCTGGGTGAAGGCGTCAGCGACTGGACGGTCGGTGACCCGGTGGTCGCCCTGCTTGCCGGCGGTGGCTATGCCGAGTACGTGGTCGCACCGGCCGGGCAATGCCTGCCCCCTCCGGAGGGGATGGATCTGGTCACCGCCGGTGCGGTGGTCGAGGTGGCCGCGACCGTACTGTCGAATCTGGACCAGGCCGGGCTCCGCGAAGGCGAGACCTTCCTGGTGCACGGCGGTTCGGGCGGCATCGGGTCGTTCGCGATCCAGTACGCCAAGGCCCTCGGCGCCCGGGTGCTGACCACCGCGGGCAGTGAGGCCAAACTCGAGTACTGCCGCAAGCTCGGCGCCGACGTCGCCCTGAACTATCGCGAGGACTGGGAGGCCGGGGTGGCCGAGGCCACCGACGGCCGCGGGGTGGACGTGATTCTGGACAACATGGGCGCCAAGTACCTGATGCCCAATGTCAAGGCGCTGGCACCCGACGGTCGGCTGACCGTGATCGGCCTGCAGGGCGGGGTGAAGGGTGAGCTGAACCTCAACACCCTGCTGACCAAGCGGGCCTCGGTGACCGCCCTGTCGCTGCGCGGTCGGCCGATCGAACAGAAGACCGCGATCTGCAATCGGCTGCGCGAGACGGTGTGGCCGCTGCTGGCCGACGGCACGATCCAACCCACCCAGGAGACCCGGATTCCGCTGCGCGAAGCGGCCCGGGCCCACGAGTTGCTCGATTCGGGCGAGAACATCGGCAAGATCGTGCTCGTCGCCTGATCGGTTACGATGAGGGGTCCGCGCCCCCGGGCGCGACTGGCGAGGTCGCATAGTGGACTAGTGCAGCCGCCTTGAAAGCGGCCGAGCGGGTGACCGTTCCGTGGGTTCGAATCCCACCCTCGCCGCGTGAAGCGGTATGTCCTGCAACCCCCGGTGCCGGTGCGTGCTCTGGTGATCGCCGCGGTGCTGGTGGTGGCCGGCGCACTGCTGGTGGTGCTCAGCAACGCCCTTTCCTGGCCCGGCCTGCTGATGGTGCTCGGCGTTCTACTGCTGGTGCTCGGTGCGGTCCTGATCGGCTTCGCCTTCATCGCTCCGATCCGGTTGAAGGTGGCGGTCACCACCGACGAATCCGGCTACCGGATCACCGGCGGCAACCAACAGGCCGCCGGGCAATGGGCCGAGATCTCCCGGGCCGTCCAGTCCGACAGCGGAGGCCGGATCACCCTGGAACACCGCGATGGACGCGAGACTCACATTCTGGTTCCCGGCAACGCCAATCGAACGGTGATGGACGACATTGCGACCGATATCGGGGCGCGTTTGAACCGCCACTGACCCCGTCCCGGCCCTATCGTCGGTCCGGCATTCGGGACCACTGTCCACCCCCGGGACCAATAGGCAAAGTTGAGTAACTTTCGGTCTCATCCGTTGACATGTCGACCTGGTAGGGGTTTGCTACTTGATCGTTACCAGCGAGTTAACAGGAGACAACCCACCCCATGTGGCACGAGCGAAACGGCGTCTGACGGCCGATGATCAAGTACCTCATCCGTCGCATCGCAGGCTGGCTGGCGCTGATCGTGCTGGCGACCAACTTGACTTACTTCTTGGCTTGGGGATTCCTCGACCCGCGGTCGAACTACACCGATCGGCGGCCCCCGCTGCCGCCGGAAGTCATCGACAACACCCTGGGCACCTACAACCTCAGCCCGAGCACCCCGCTGCTGGAGCGCTGGTGGACGTGGATCACCAACATCGTCACGAAATGGGACTGGGGCGCCTCCCCGGTCGGGGTGAACGTCAACGGTGAGGTCGCCTACCGGATGTGGGTCAGCGCCCAGTTGGTGCTCGGGGCGACCATCCTGGCCACCGTGATCGGCGTCGGCCTGGGTGTCTACACCGCCTCGCGGCAGTACAAGCTGGCCGACCGGGTCTGGCAGGGCATTTCGATTTTCACCATGAACATCCCCGCGGTGGTGATGGGTTTCATCGTGGTGGTGGTGGGTATCCGCTTCAACCAGGCCGTCGGGGGCACCGTCTTCTACGTCACCGGGGCGAAATCGATCGGCGTCGAGGGATTCTTCCCCGTCCTGATCGACACCCTGCAACACCTGGTACTGCCCACCATTTCGCTGATCATCATCCAGTACTCCGCGACCCACTTCCTGCAACGCTCCCTGTTGCTCGACAACATCAACGCCGACTACGTCCGCACCGCGCGGGCCAAGGGCCTCACCAAGTCGCAGGCGGTGCGCAAACACGCCCTGCGCACCTCGCTGATTCCGGTGGCCACTTCGGTGGCGTTCAGCATTCCGGCGGTGTTCACCGGCGCGGTGATGACCGAGACCATTTTCGGCTGGGAAGGCATGGGCCGGTACTTCATTCAGACCATCACCAAGAACGACGTGCACGGCGTGGTGGCCTCGGCGGCCTTCGCGGCAATGTTGACCGCGGTCGGCGCGATCCTGTCCGACATCGTCGTCGCGGCCCTCGACCCCCGAGTGCGGGTGAGCTGAGATGAACTACGAACACGACGCCCAGTTGCCCCGCAAGGACGAACCGATGGGTACCCCACCCACCGACAGCACCCCGGGCACCAGCCCGCTCACCGATCGGGCCACCCAGCTCACCGGCGCCAACCTGATGGAAATCGCCGAAGATCTGGTGCCGGCCGAAGAGGCCCAGGTGCTGTTGGCCGGCCGCAGCAAGCCGACCGCCAAGTGGCGCCTCTACATCCGCCGCTATCTGCGCAACAAGATGGCCGTGCTGGGCCTGACGATCTTCCTGCTGCTGGTGCTGATCTCGATCTTCGGCGGATTCCTGACCCCGCACCACTACACCGACGTCGACTTCCTGGCGATCACGGTGCCGCCCGGCGGCGACCACATCCTCGGCACCAACGGCGCCGGCAACGACCTCTTCGCGATGCTGGTGCACGGCCTGCAACGCTCGCTGGTGATCGGTGTCGTGGTGTCGCTGAGCACCACCGTCATCTCGGCGGTGGTCGGTGCGACCGCGGCCTACATCGGTGGCAACTTCGAGAAGGCAGTGCTCGCGGTCATCCACTTCCTGCTGGTGGTGCCGAGCTTCCTGATCCTGGCGTTGATCGCCAACGACCGCGGCGGCGACTGGAAGGCACTGATCGTGGTGCTGATCCTGTTCGGCTGGATGTTCTACGCCCGCATCGTGTGGACCCTGACCATCAGCCTGCGCGAACGCGAGTACGTGTCGGCGGCCCGCTACATGGGCTTGCGTCCGATGACGGTGGTGCTGCGACACATCGTCCCGAACATCGGTTCGATGCTGACGATTCACTTCGCCCTGGGCGTGGTCACCACGATCATGAGCGAAACCGCACTGTCCTTCCTGGGCTTCGGTGTGAAACCGCCGGACGTGTCCCTGGGCTCCCTGATCGGACAAGGCGGCTCGGTGCTGACCAGCGCCCCCTGGATGTTCTGGTTCCCGGCCGCCACCTTGACCCTGTTGACCACCTCGATGGCCTTCATCGCCGACGGACTGCGTGATGCCCTCGACCCGAGCTCACAGTCGGGAGGCCGGGCATGACCGAACCGGTGTTGTCGGTACGCGACCTGCATGTGTCCTTCCCCTCCGAGGCCGGACGGGTGGACGCGGTACGCGGGATCTCCTTCGACCTGTACCCCGGACGCACCCTGGGCATCGTCGGTGAGTCGGGCTCGGGCAAGTCGGTCACCTCCCTGTCGGTGATGGGCCTGCTCAGCAGCAACGCCCGGGTGGAAGGCTCGATCACCCTGAACGGCCAGGAGCTGATCGGCCTGTCCGACTCGCGGATGTCGCGGATTCGCGGCAACGACATCTCGATGATCTTCCAGGACCCGCTGTCCAGCCTGACCCCGGTGTTCACCGTCGGCGACCAACTCGTCGAGGCCCTGCAGGCCCACCAGAAGGTCTCCAAGCAGGCCGCCTGGAGCCGCGCGGTCGAACTGCTCGACCTGGTCGGCATCCCGAACCCCGAGCGGCGGGTGAAGGCCTTCCCGCACGAGTTCTCCGGCGGTATGCGTCAGCGGGTGGTGATCGCGATCGCGATGGCCAACAACCCCCGGGTGATCATCGCCGACGAACCGACCACCGCCCTGGACGTCACCATTCAGGCCCAGGTGCTGGAGCTGTTGAAGAAGGCCCAGCGCGAAACCGATGCCGCGGTGATGATGATCACCCACGACATGGGGGTGGTCGCCGGTACCGCCGACGACGTGATGGTGATGTATGCCGGACGGGCCGTCGAAGCCGCCGGGGTGGACGAAACCTTCCACGCCCCGCGGATGCCGTACACCCTCGGCCTGCTGGGTGCGATCCCCCGTCCGGACGCCAGCAGTGAGGCACCCCTGGTGCCGATCGAGGGCAACCCACCGATGCTGATCAACCTGCCGGACGCGTGCCCCTTCGCGCCCCGCTGCCCGATCGCGATCGACAAGTGCCGCACCGGCGAACCCCCGTTGGCGCAGGTGCACACCGAGGAGCAGACCCGCGACGGCAACCGTCCGCACCGGGCCGCCTGCTGGCGCTCCCAGGAGATCGACCACGGCGCGATCAACGGCGAACCGGTCTTCAAAGCACCCGAGATTCCCGAGTCGATCGTGGCCGGGATCCCGCGCGAGGAACGTCCCGAAGTGCTCAGCGTCACCGACCTGAACCGCGAGTTCCCGCTGATGAAGGGCTCGGTGCTGAAGCGCCGGGTCGGCACGGTGCACGCGGTCGACGGGGTCAGCTTCGACATCCGCCAGGGCGAAACCCTCGCGATCGTGGGCGAATCGGGTTGTGGCAAGACCACCACCCTGCTCGCCCTGATGGACCTGGGCCGCGAATCCACCGGCCGGATCGTCGTCGACGGTACCGACCTGTCGACCCTGAAGAACCACCGCGCCGAACGCGAACTGCGCCACAACATGCAGATCGTCTTCCAGGACCCGATGGGCGCATTGGATCCGCGCTTCACCGTGCACGAGATCATCTCCGAACCGATGAGCGCCTTCGGCGTGCCGAAGCAGGAAGCCGACGACCGGGTCGCCGACCTGATGGCCACCGTCGGTCTCGACCCGGCCCACGCCGATCGGTTCCCCGGAGCGTTCTCCGGCGGTCAGCGCCAGCGCATCGGTATCGCCCGCGCCCTGGCGTCCAACCCCGACCTGGTGGTGTTGGACGAACCGGTATCGGCTCTGGACGTGTCGATTCAGGCCGGCGTGATCAACCTGCTCGACGAACTGAAGGCCCGGCTCGGGCTCAGCTACCTGTTCGTGGCCCACGACCTGTCGGTGGTGCGCCACCTCGCCGATCGGGTGGCGGTGATGTACCTGGGTCGGTTCGTGGAACTGGGTGACGTCGATGAGGTCTTCGACAACCCCCAGCACCCTTACACCGAGGCGCTGCTGTCGGCGATCCCGGTGCCCGACCCGCGCATCGAGCGCGAACGCGAACGAATCCTGCTGTCGGGCGACCTGCCGAGCCCCACCGAGAAGGCATCGGGCTGTCGATTCGTCTCCCGGTGTCCCCTCTACCAGACACTCACCCCCGACCGGCAAGAGGTATGCACCAGTTCCGTCCCCGAGCTGACCGGCCCGCCCGGACTGGACCACACCAACGCTTGTCACCACCGTTAGCCAACCGGCTACGGGACCCACCGAAAGGAAGAACCCATGAAGTTCACCACCAGAAAGCTGGCAGCTCTTGCCGCTGTTCTGGCCCTGGGGTTGTCCGCCTGTGCCGGTGACGGCCAGGGCGGCGGCCAGGGCGGAGACAACGGCGACGGCAAGGGCGGCGTTACCACCGAGGCCCAGTACAACCCGAAGGAGCGGGACGAGATCGAGGACGGTGGCAAGCTGACCACCAGCCTGATCGAGATCACCCCGCAGTTCAACGTCTTCCACGCCGACGGCACCCGCTACACCCGCGACGTCTGGCGCTGGTACAACCCGGTGATGGCCTACTTCACCCCCGAGGGCGAGTGGTCGTTCAACCCCGACTACCTCACCGACGTCAAGGAAGAGACCGTCGACGGCAACACCAAGGTGACCTTCACCATCCGCGACGAGGCGACCTTCAACGACGGCACCCCGATCGACTGGAAGGCCTTCGAGGCGACCTGGAAGACCAACTCCGGCAAGGACGACGCCTACGCTGCGAACTCCACCGACGGCTACTCGCTGATCAAGTCGGTCACCAAGGGTGACACCGACAAGGTCGCGGTCGTCGAGTTCGACGGCATGTGGGTCTGGTGGCAGGGCCTGTTCAACGACATCCTGCACCCGAAGGCCGCCGCGGCCGACGTGTACAACCAGGGTTACATCAACAAGCCGCATCCCGAATGGGGCGCCGGACCGTACAAGCTCAAGAGCTACGACCAGAACGCCGGCACCGTGGTCTTCGAGCGCAACGAGAAGTGGTGGGGCGACGAGGGCAAGCTCGACGAGCGCATCTTCCGCGCCATGGAGGACACCGCCGCGGTGAACGCCTTCAAGAACGGCGAGCTGGACGCCATCGGCGCCGGTAACGCCGAGGTGCAGTCGCAGATCAAGGACGTCGCCGACACCGAAATGCGCAAGTCGGTGATCCCCTCCAGCTCGCTGTTCGTGCTGAACGCCGACTCCGAGAAGCTCAAGGACGACAAGGTCCGCGAGGCGCTGATGAAGGGCTTCGACCGCTCGCAGGTCGCCGCGGTGCGCTTCAACGGTATCGACTACACCGAGGAGCTGCCCGGCTCGCTGACCCTCTTCCCGTACCAGGAGGGCTACCAGGACAACGTCGCCAAGGCCGAGATCAACTTCGACAAGGAAGGTGCCGAGAAGCTGCTCGATGAGGCCGGCTGGACCAAGGGTGACGATGGCATCCGCGAGAAGGACGGCGAGAAGCTGTCGCTGACCTACCCGCTGTTCTCCGACCTGGCGCTGACCCAGAACCTGGCCAAGGCGATGCAGGCCATGTACAAGGAGATCGGCGTCGATCTGCAGATCGACCAGCGTTCCGGCGCGGAGTTCTCGAACACGATGACCAACAAGACCTTCGACGCGGTCTCGATGGGCTTCGCCTCGTCCGACCCCTTCGGTGTCGCCTACTTCTGCCAGATCTGGTGCAGCGACTCGCAGTTGAACAAGTCGGGCACCGGCACCAAGGAACTGGACGAGAAGATCCAGGAAATGATGAAGCTGGGCACCCAGGAGGAGCAGATCGAGAAGGCCAATGAGCTGGAGGCCGAGGCCTTCCACCGCTACGGTCTGCTGCCCCTGTGGAACGGTCCGGAGATCATCGCCACCAAGAAGGGTCTGGCCAACTTCGGTGCCGACATGTTCTACGTCGGCCCGGTTCAGGACATCGGCTGGGAAAAGAAGTGACCCGCTGAACTCCTGATCTGTTTGACGCGTGGGCCCCGCTGATGCGGGGCCCACGCCCATTCCCGGGCCCGGATAGGCTGGGCCACGTGATTGACGTCAAACTGCTGCGCACCAACCCCGACCTCGTCCGTGCCTCGCAAACCGCGCGGGGTGAATCGCCTGCGATCGTCGACGAACTCCTGACTGCCGAGGCACAACGGCGCAGTTCGATCACCGCCTTCGAGACCCTGCGTGCGGAGCAGAAGGATCTGGGTCGTCAGGTCGCCAAGGCCTCCGGGGACGAGAAGGCCGCCCTGCTGGCGCGCACCAAGGAACTGGCCGCCGAGGTGAAGCAGGCCCAGGCCGGCACCGATGAGGCCGGCGCTCGCTTCGACGCGCTGCTGCGTCAGGTCGGCAACCTGGTCGACCCGGATGCCCCCGTCGGCGGCGAGGACGACTTCGTGGTGCTGGAGACCCACGGCACCCCCCGTGATTTCGCGGCCGAGGGATTCACCCCGCGCGACCACCTCGAACTCGGCGAAATTCTCGGTGCGATCGACACCGAGCGCGGCGCGAAGGTCTCCGGTTCGCGGTTCTACTACCTGGTCGGTCAGGGGGCCGAACTGGAGTTGGCGCTGATCAATCTGGCGATGGCCAAGGCCCGCGAGTGGGGTTTCACCGCGATGATTCCCCCGGCGCTGGTGAAGTCCCCGGCGATGGAGGGCACCGGCTTTCTCGGTCAGGCGGCCCAGGACGTGTACCACCTCGAGGCCGACGACATGTACCTGGTCGGCACCGCCGAGGTGCCGATGGCGGCCTATCACAGCGACGAGATCCTGGACGCGAAGCAATTGCCGCTGCGCTACGCCGGCTACTCCCCGTCCTACCGCCGCGAGGCCGGCTCCTACGGCAAGGACACCCGGGGCATCTTTCGGGTGCACTGGTTCGACAAGGTCGAGATGTTCGTCTACTGCGAGCCGGCCGAGGCCGCCGAGATGCACCGCCAACTGCTCGGCTACGAGAAGGAATTCATCGACGCCCTCGAACTGCCCTATCGGGTGATCGACGTGGCCACCGGTGACCTGGGGCTGAGCGCGGCCCGCAAGTTCGACTGCGAGGCCTGGCTGCCCACCCAGGAGCGCTACCGCGAGATCACTTCGACCTCGAACTGCACCGACTTCCAGGCCCGTAGGCTCGCCATCCGCAGCCGGGGCGCCGATGGGACGGCTCCGCTGGCCACCCTGAACGGCACCCTGTGTGCGGTGACCCGAATCATCGTGATGCTGCTGGAGAACCACCAGCAGGCCGATGGCTCGGTGCGCATCCCCGAGGCGCTGCGGCCGTACCTGCAGGGCCGCGAGGCCCTGACCCCGGTCCGCTGACCGGGTATACCCTCCCCCACCACCTGACCCACCCCCTCAGGAGGACTCCGTGACGTGGCAACCCCGTTTGCTCGCCCTCGACATCGACGGCACCGTGATCGATCACGACGGCACCATGCCCGACGAGATCCGCGCCGCGGTGCAACGAGCCCTGACCGCCGGCACCCGCGTGGTGTTGGCCACCGGACGGGCCTGGCACAGCACCCGTCCGGTGTTCGACCGGCTCGGCCTGCCGCCGGGCATGGCGGTGGCGTCCAATGGTGCGGTGATCGTGGACTATCCGCCGGTGGAGTACCTGCGCGAGGTCACCTTCGACCCCGGTGATGTGATCGAGCGGGTCGCCCGGATCGCCCCGCGCACCGCGATCGCCGCCGAGGTTGTCGGGGTGGGTTACCGGGTCAGCCAGCCCTTCCCCGACGGGGAACTGGACGGCGAGATCCACCTGGTCGACCTCGACGACCTGGCCGCGGAGCCGGTGACCCGCGTGATCCTGCGCGATTCCAGCGTTTCCCACGACGACTTCACCGCGATGGCCCATCGGCTCGGTCTCGAGGGGGTCAGCTACTCGATCGGCTACTCGTCCTGGCTGGATATCGCCCCGCAGGGCATCAACAAGGCCGCCGCCCTGGCCGGCGTGTGCGCCGAACTCGGCATCGACGCGGCCGATGTGCTCGCCCTGGGTGATGGCCACAACGACATCGAAATGCTCGGCTGGGCCGGCCGCGGTGTCGCTCTCGGGGATGCCCCCGCCGAGGTGTGTGCGGTGGCCGACGCGATCACCGGCCGCTTCATCGACGGCGGCACCGCCGCCGAACTGAACCGCTGGTTTCCGGCCAATTGAGAAACGACCCGCACCGGGGCGGGTCGTTTCTGTTCGACGAGGTGGTCAGGCAGCTCGGCGCGTGCGGGCCGGCTGGGTGACCGTCACCAGTGCGTTGCGCACCGCCGACATGGTCGGCAGCTTCGGCTGCTCCGGCGCCTTCTTCGGGCCCGCGGCCGCCGCAGCTCGCGCCTTGCGCAGGTGCCGCTTGACCGTCGAGAGCGAGCAACCGAGCCGCTGGGCGATCGTTTCCAGGCTCTCGTGCGGGTTGGCCTGCCGCAGCCGAACAACTTCGTTGTGGTCGACCTGGCGGTGCGGGGTGGTCACCCCGGCCAGGGTGTCGAAGTCTTCGGGGGCGACTTTGATGCCGAGAATATGGCGCATCTCATTGCGCTGCCGCTGGGTGGTGCCACCGACGAAGCCGTTGACATCGTGGCGCACGACGGCGTCGTAGAGGCACTGGGAGGACAGGGGGCAGCCGCCGCACAGGTTCGCCGCTTTGCGGGTCATCATCTGGTACTCACGCCGGGTCTCGATCGGGGCCGACGTCGTCGGGGGCTCCTCGATCAGGGAGTGCTGGTACAGAGAAGTGAACTCCAAGCACGGGATCGTATTGGCGCCTGCTTCGATGAGGCTGTCACTCATGGTCGTACGTATCTCCTGGTTTCTACCTGTGTGTCGAACGGGGTTATGACGGACCGGAGAGTGATCCGGTTCCGTCGGACGACTGATCCAGACTTTCACGCAGGAGCGGCCGAATTGGCCGAGATCGGTGGGGCCGACTACCTCACTTCAGCCCTGGGTATGCACTCATAACCGCCTGAGTACGGGTACTCAGACGGGCAGGTGTTTGCTTATAGGTACATGCCGCCGCTGTGCCCACCGCCGGGCCCGGCAGTGGGGTCGGGTTCGGCCCCGGGCATGCCTCCGGGAGTGCCGGGCAGGGCCCGTCGCATCTGGTCCAACTGGGCCCGAGCGGCCATCTGCTGCGCCACCAGGGCCGTTTGGATGCCCTGGAACAAGCCCTCGAGCCAGCCGACGAGCTGCGCCTGGGAGATCCGCAGTTCGGCATCGGTGGGTGCCTCGTCGGAGTTGAACGGGGTGGTCAAGCGTTCGAGTTCCTCGGCCAACTCGGGGCTGAGGCCGTCCTTGAGTTCATCGATCGAGGCGGCCTGGAGCTGGGCCAGCCGACGCCGCCCCGGGTCGTCCAGCGGTGCGGAGCGCACTTCCTCCAGCAGTTGGCGCACCATCGTGCCGATCCGCATCACCTTGGCGGGTTCGGAGACCATGTCGGTGGGTGATGAGGTCTGCTCCTCCTCGGTGTCGCCGTTCTCCTCCACGGCCATCGAAGTCGGGCTGATCACATAAGTACGCCCGTCATCGGTCGAACCGGTCAGGGCGGTACGAGGCTGCTCGGCATCGGATTCGCTCATACCCCGATCCTAGGCGGTGGCCGTACCGGTGCCGGTCTCGTTCTGCTGCATTTAATCCAGGCGACAAGTGCGGACCGCAGATCTAGGCTGGTCGGCGCGATGCGTGATTTCCCTCCCGAACTGGCAACCGACTCCGGCGGTGTGCCGATCGACCCCGAACAACGCCCCGATACCCGTTCTCCCTCCCGCTTTCTGGGCTGGTTGCTGTGGCAACAACGCGATGTGTTGGTGTTGTTGATTCTCGCCGCGCTGCTGCGGCAGTTGCCGATGGCGATCATCCCCTTCCTGCTCGGTCGGGTGATCGACACCGGTATCGCCGGCGGTGACACCACCGCCCTGCTGACCTGGTCGGGATGGCTGGTGGGCGTGGTCGTGATCGGCACCTTCGGCATCGTGACCCATCACTGGTTGCTGGTGAAGGGCTGGCTGATCACCACGTACGGGGTGATCGGGCTGGTCACCCGCCGCGCCACCGGGCTGGGCCATGTGCTGCCCCGACGCCTGCCCACCGGCGAAGTGCTCAGCGTGGCGAACTCCGACTCGGAAATCTTCGGCAACACCCTGGAAATCTTCGGCCGGTTCGTGTCCTCGACGATCACCTTCGGGATCGTGGTCGCGCTGATGATCCACACCTCCCCGCCGCTGGGGATCGCCGCCCTGATCGCGGCCCCGGTGCTGTTGCTGGGGGCGACCCCGGTACTGCGGCCGATGCAGTTGGCCCAGGAAACCGAGCGCAGCCGAGCCTCCGAGTTGACCGGGCTGGTCACCGACATCGTCGCCGGTCTGCGCATCCTGCGCGGTATCGGCGGGGAACGCACCTTCGGCGACAACTACGCCGCCCAGTCCCAACGGGTGCGCCAGGCCGGGGTGCGCGCGATGTCCTGGCAGGCCGTGGTGGAGTCCTTCGGCGTGCTGTTGTCGGGGTTGTTGCTGCTGATGCTGACCTGGCTGGGCGCTCGGGAAGTTCTCGACGGGCGGCTGAGCATCGGACAACTGGTGGCCTTCTTCGGCTACGCCGTGTTCATGATGGTGCCGATCGCGGTGTTCTTCGAGTTCGCCCAGAAGTGGATTCGCGGCCTGGTGTCGGCCCGCAAGACCATCGTGCTGTTCCAACAGCTCTCGCCCTGGCCCGAGCAGGCTCCGGCCGCCGGACGGGTCGATTGGCCGAATGCGACCCTGCACGACCACCGCTCCGGGGTGACCATCACCCCCGGTCAACTGACCGTGCTGGCCGCCGCCCAGCCCGACAGCACCGCCGCGATCGCCGACCGGCTGGGACGGTACCTGTCGCGCGATTCCGATCCGGTCGGGGAAGACCTCGGCGAGGTCACCGGCCGCCGGGCCAGAGCCGCCGCCCGGGCCGAACGCCGCGCCCGCCGGCAACGGCTGATCGACCGCGACGAAGACGCCGCCAAGGGACGCTGGCAGGTCACCGCCGACGGCATCGACCTGTCGGACGTGCCCTTGGCCGAGGTGCGCGAGCACGTACTGGTCAGTGATGCCGCATCGCAGGTGTTCGCCGGCACCCTGCAGGAGCTGATCGACCCGCACGGCCGATTGAGCCGCGCCGAGGCCGAGGAAGTGATCCGGGTGGCCGCCGCCGAGGACGTCCACCTGACCCTCGCCGAGGGTTGGCAGGGCCGCATCGACGAACGCGGCCGAGGTTTGTCCGGTGGCCAGCGGCAACGGCTGGTGCTGGCCCGGGCCCTGGGTATCGACCCCGACGTGCTGATCCTGGTCGAGCCGACCTCGGCGGTGGACGCCCACACCGAGGCCGCGATCGCCGAACGGCTCGCCTACTTCCGCCGTGACCGCACCACCGTGGTGGTGTCGGCCTCACCGCTGGTGCTGCGGCATGCCGACCGGGTGGTCTTCATCGAGGACGGTGAGGTCTGCGGGGTCGGCACCCATGACGAGTTGGCCGAGGGCCACGACCTTTACCGGCGCACCGTGCTGCGCGCTTTCGACGAGGAGGTGACCGATGCTTGAGCAGACCACGGTGGACGAGTTCACCGCCGCCTCGGCCCGCACCTGGCACGATCGCTCCGAACGGCCGCCGGCCATTCCGGAGATCCTCGACCCGAAGCGGGCGTCCCGCAGCCCGAAGGCCTGGCGCATCCGGCACCGGCTGCGCGCCGAACGGGCCCAGGATTCCTTCGCTGCCTCCCGCAACCCGGCTCGTGGCCTGCCGGTGGCGCGTTCGGGAGCGGTCCTGAACTTCGCCAAGGGCCTGTTCCGCACCCGCAAGGGCCTGATCGCGTTGACCCTGGCGATGAATGCCATCGCCGCCATCGCCGGTCTGGTGGTGCCCCGCCTGCTGGGTCACCTGGTCGATCTCACCGGAGCCGGACAGGTCAACATCCCGACCATCAACTCGCTGGCCGTGATCGTGCTGATCGCGGTGGTGATGCAGACGATCTTCACCTTCCTGGCCCGCTGGTCATCGGCGGTGCTCGGTCAGGACGTGTTGGCCGCAGCCCGCGAGTCGGTGGTGCGCACGGTGTTGCGCCTGCCGCTGGGCAAGGTCGAAACCGCGAGCAGCGGCGACCTGGTCACCCGCGTCACCCGCGACGTGTCGAGCATGAGCGAGGCCGTCCGCTTCGCCCTGCCGTTGATGATGATCGCCTCGGTGACCACCGTGCTGACCCTGGTGGCGGTGGTACTCAACTCGTGGTTCATGGCGATTCCGACCCTGCTGTCGGCGCTCGCGGTGATCGTCGTGGCGCGGCCCTACCTGCGCAAGGCGCAGCCGGCCTACATCGCCGAGGGCGCCACCTACTCCGACATCTTCAGCACCCTGACCGAAACCGTCGAGGGCGCCCGCACCGTCGAGGCACTCGGACTTGCCGAGGATCGCCACGTTCGCAACAAAGACGATCTGGACACCGCCGGGCAGGCCGAGCGGTACACCGTGGCGCTGCGCAACCTGCTGTTCATCGGCATCGACCTGTCCTTCCGGCTGCCGCTGGTGCTGACGGTGCTGTTCGGCGGTGTCGGGGTCGCCAACGGTTGGGCGACGCTCGGCGAGGTCACCGCCGCCCTGCTGTACATCCAGGCCCTGGTCACCCCGGTGAACCAGCTCATCATGAGCCTCGACTACCTGCAGGTGGGTCTGTCGTCCACCTCGCGTTTGTTGGGTATCGCGGCGATCCCGAGTGATCGCGAAGAGGGCCCGGATCGTCCGGACGGGTCGGAGCTGATCGGCACCGACCTGCGCTTCGCCTACCGCGAAGGGCTGGACGTGCTGCACGGCATCGACCTGGCGTTGATTCCCGGGGAGCGGTTGGCGGTGGTCGGCCCGTCCGGGTCGGGCAAGTCGACGCTCAGCCGACTGCTGGCCGGCATCAACGGCCCGCGCACCGGCACGGTGACGGTCGGTGGGGCGGAACTGTTGCAGTTGCCGCTGGAGACCCTGCGCACCGAGGTTGCGCTGGTGACCCAGGAGCACCACGTCTTCAAGGGCACGATCCGCGACAACATCGTGCTCGCCCGCGAGGACTCCGGCCCCGAGGAGGTCGAGCGCGCCCTGCGCACCGTGGACGCCTGGGGCTGGGTGTCGGCCTTCCCCGACGGGGTCAACACGGTGGTGGGGGCCGGCAACACCGAACTCACCCCGGCTCAGGCCCAGCAGATCGCGCTGGCCCGGTTGGTGTTGGCCGATCCGCACACCCTGGTACTGGACGAGGCGACCTCACTGATCGACCCGGCCACCGCCCGCCACCTCGAGGGCTCGATCGGCACCCTGCTGACCGGACGCACGGTGGTCGCGATCGCGCACCGGCTGCACACCGCCCACGATGCCGACCGGATCGCGGTCGTGATCGACGGTAAGATCGCCGAACTCGGGTCACACGAGGAACTACTCGCCCAGGACGGGGAGTACGCCGCGCTCTGGCGCGCCTGGACCTCCTGACCCACCGAGTTTCTGGCTGCACGCGCGAAGGAGACGCCATGGCCGCACCGGACTGGATCGATGCCGATCAGGTGCGGGCCCGGATGAGCCCCGACCGGGCCCGTCGACTGCTGCACGAGGCGTTGGTGTCCGGCTTCGACCCGGCCGATGACCCGCCGCGCACCGCCACCCCGGCCGGGGCGGGCCACTTCCTGCTGATGCCCTCGACCGTCGGCGAGCTCAGCGGGGTGAAGGTGTTGTCGGTGGCCCCCGGCAACCCCGACCTCGGCCTGCCCCGGATTCAGGGCCTGTATGTGCTCCTGGACGCCGCCACGCTCACCCCGACGACGCTGATCGACGCGGCCTCGCTGACCCACCTGCGCACCCCGGCGGTCTCGATGGTGGGGGTGGACGCGCTGTGCGCCGAGCAGGTCGACACGGTGGTGTTCATCGGCAGCGGGCCGCAGACCGTGAGCCATGCCGAGGCCCTGCTGGCGATTCGCCGGCCCCGCCGGGCTCTGCTGCACTCGCGCGATACCGCTCATGCCTCAGCCGCGGCACAGCAGGTCACCGAGTTGGGCCTGCCCTGTGCTGCCGTCGCCCGGGACGGGCTGGCCGAGGCGGTCGGCGCGGCCGATCTGGTGGTGATCTGCACCTCGGCGTCCGAACCGGTGATCGACGGCTCCTGGGTGGCCGACGGGGCCTGTGTGGTCGCGATCGGCGCCCACGAACCCGACAAGCGTGAGCTCGATGCCGCACTGGTGGGGCGCTCCCTGGTGGTGGTCGAAGAGACCGACACCGCTCTGCGGGAGGCCGGCGATGTGGTGTTGGCGATCGAGGACGGGACGCTGCACCGGGGCGATCTGCACACGATGCGCCAGTTGGTGCTCGGTGAGGTGTCGCGGGCCACCGATCGTCCGAATGTGTTCAAGACCGTCGGCATGGGTTGGCAGGATCTGGTCGTCGCCTCGGGGGTCGCCCTACACTGAGCCCCATGAGCTATCGGGCCGTCGCCATCACCTGTTCGAACCGAGCCGCCGACGACCGCAGCGAGGATCGCGCCGGGCCGGTGCTGCGGGAGGCCCTCAGCGAGTTGGGGCTCGAAGTGGGCCAGGCCGTGGTCGTGCCGCAGGACCGGGACCTGTTGCAACGCGCCATCGAGGCCGCCATTGCCGACGGAGCCCGGATCGTGTTCACCGTGGGCGGGGCCAGCATCGGGCCCACCGACGTGTCGACGAGCTTGACCAAGGAAATGGTCAGTTACGAGATCCCGGGCCTGATGGAGGAGATTCGCCGGGTGGGCTCGACGAAGGAACCGCGTGCGCTGTTGTCGCGCGGGATCGCCGGGGTGATCGACCTACCGTCGGCGCCGCCCACGCTGATCGTGAACTCCCCCGGATCCCGGGGCGGGGTCCGCGACACCGTGTCCGTGGTCGGGCCGTTGCTCACCTACATCGTCGAACAACTGGACGGCGCCGGCCACGTCTGATCGTCAGCTCGGCTTCGGGGCTCCCTTGCGGGCGTACCGGAACCAGGTGATCACGATGCAGGCGGCTGCCCACACCGCACCGATGATGTAGAACACCGTCGGGCTCATGATGGTCAGGCCCACCCCGAACAGGAACGGCCCGAAGGCGGCGATCGCGGCCGTCCAACCGATCACCCCGCCGGCTTGGCGCTTCTCGAAGATCATCGGCATCTGTTTGAAGGTGGACGCGTTGCCGATGCCCGAGAACAGGAAGATCGCGAGCATGCCCCACAGGAACTGGTTGAAGTCGCCCTTCAGCGCCTCGGCCGAGCTCAGGTCGGGGGTGAGTGCCGGGATCGTGAAGATGATCGCGCCGAGCACGCCGACGCCGGAGATCAGCGTCCAGATCGCGCCACCCATCTTGTCGGTGAGCGGTGAGAACAGCACCCGGGCACCGGCACCGACCAGCGGGCCGAGGAAGACGAACTTGACCGCGTCCGGCACCTGGTAGCCCTCGACCAGCACTCTGGCGGTGGCGCCGACGCCGTCCACGATGGCGGAGTTGCCCGACCCGTAGAGGTTGTTCATCAGCAGGCCGAACTGGGCCGACAGGCCCGAGAAGGTGCCGAAGGTCATGATGTAGAGAATCGTCATCCACCAGGTGTCCTGGTTACCGAAGATGTCGAACTGCTGCTTGATGTTGGCCTTGATCGGCACCGAGCGCAGCGCGATGTAGGCCCAGATGGCGCCGGCGATGATGAACGGCAGGTAGACCAGCGCGGAGTTCTGGTACCAGACGGTGATCGAGTTCTCGCCCGAGACCGACATCTGCTGCGAGCCGAGGAAGCCGAACATGCCGAAGCCGATCAACCACGGGGTCAGCAACTGCACCAGGGACACCCCGAAGTTGCCGATGCCGGCCTGGATGCCGAGCGCGGTGCCCTGCTTCGACTTGGGGAAGAAGTAGGAGGTCGACGGCATGAAGCCCGAGAAGGCGCCACCGCCGATACCGGCCAGGAAGGCCAAGCCCATCAGCCGCCAGTACGGCACGTCCGGGTTGGTCACCTCGACACCCCAGCCGAGCACCGGCAGCACCAGCAGGAGGGTGGTCAGGGCGACCATCTTGCGGGTGCCGATCTTGGGTGGCAGCACCATCCAGACCAACCGCAGCAGGCCGCCGGACAGGCCGGGCATCGAGGCCATCCAGTAGAGCTGGGTCTTGGTGAACTCGTACCCCAGGGCGTTCAGCTTCGGGATGATCGCGCTGGGCAGGAACCAGGCGACGAAGCACAGGGTCAGGGTGAAGGTGGTGATGACCAGGGTGTGCCAGGCCAGGCCCTTGTCCCACTTGTCGGGGTCCTCCGGATCCCAGGTCTTGAGCCAGTCGCCTTCGGTTTCCAACTTGGTGCTCATGATGCGTCGCTTTCGATCCGACCAGCCAACTCGGGCGTGGCCTTGGCCAACATGTGGTGAACCGTCCAGTGCATCCACACCGCGCAGATGGCAACCAGAACGAAGATGCAGAAGAAGGTGCTGCTCGGGAAGCCCGACCAGGTCTTGGTGTAGGCGAACAGCGGCGGCAGGAAGAAGCCACCGAGGCCGCCGAGCATGCCGACCAGGCCACCGACCGAGCCGACATTGTCGGGGAAGTACTCCGGAATGTGCTTGTACACGGCTGCCTTGCCGATGCCCATCGCGCAGCCGAGCAGAAACACCAGAACCACGAAGAAGGGCAGTTGCATCGTGTAGTGCAGGTGGGTGGTTTGTTCCCCACCCGGGTGGACGATGGTCAGGAACCCGTTCGGCATCATCAGGATGCCGCTGGTGACCAGCATCACCGCGAAGGTGAAGTACATCGCCCGGCGGGCGCCCCACCGGTCGCTGACCCAGCCGCCCAGGGGCCGCAGCAGGGAGGCCGGGAAGATGAAGGTGGCGGTGAGCAATCCGGCGGTGGTCAGCGAGACATCGAAGTTGTCCACGTAGTACTTGGGCAACCAGGCCGACAGGGCCACGTAGGCACCGAAGACCGCGACGTAGTAGAGGCTGAACCGCCACACCCGCAGGTTCTTCAGCGGCTGCAGCATTTCCCGGATCGACCGCGAGGCACCGGGGGCCCGGTCGACCCGGGGCACGATCAACCAGGTGGCGATGCCGGTGATGATCAACAGCGCCGCGTAGATCACCGGGATCAGTCGCCAGCCACCCTGGATGCCGAGCAGGAAGGTGGACCCGGCGGTGGCTGCGATCAGCGGCGGGCCGATGAACTTGGTGACCGAGGCGCCGACGTTGCCGGCCCCGAACACGCCGAGCGCGAGTCCTTGTCGGTCGCGCCCGAACCAGGCGGAGTTCCAGGCGGTACCGACCGAGAAGAGGTTGCCGGCGAAACCGACGAAGAAGGCCAGTACCAGCACCAGCACGTAGCTGTTCGCCAACGACACCAGGTAGGCCGGGATCGCGGTGGCGAAGAGCATGAACAAGGTGACCTTGCGGCCACCGATCCGGTCGGTGAGGATGCCGGCGGGCAGCCGCCACATCGAGCCGTTCAGTACGGCCAGGGCGCTGATCCAGGAGAGTTGCTCGTCCGACAGGCCGAGTTCTTTCTGGATCGGGATGCCCAGGATGCCGAACATCAACCAGACCGCGAACATCAGGGTGAAGGCGATGGTCGACATCGTCATCACCCGGCCGGCACCCTTGCCCGTGTCGTGGATGGGTGCGACTTCAATCAGTTTGCTCACCGGGAAGGCCTTCTACTCGTTGTGTTGTTGTCGGGGTCGGCTCAGCGCTTGCTGCGCGGGGTTTCGATCGGCTCCCATCCACGGCCGGGGGTGGTGTGGGAGTGCCGCGGGCTGGTGTCGCGGGAGCGGTAGACGATGTAGGGACGGAAGAGGTAGTGCACCGGCGCGGTGAAGGCGTGCACCAGACGGGTGAACGGGGTGATCGCGAACAGCAGCAGGCCGATGATCACGTGGGCCTGGAACTGCCAGGTCGCCGCCGCCATCGCCTCCACCTTCGGTTGGAAGATGAACAGCGAGCGGAACCACACCGACACCGTTTCGCGGTAGTTGTGTTCGGCGCCCGAGGCGTAGGTGTCACCGGTCAGGGTGGCGAACAGCCCCAGCCCGATCACCCCGGCCAGGACGACGTACATCACCTTGTCGTTCCAGGTGGTGGCCCGGAACACCGCCTTGTTCGACCGGCGCCGGTAGATCAGCAGGACCAACCCGACCACCAGGGCCAGGCCGGCCAGGCCGCCACCGTAGAAGGCGCCGAGGTGGTAGGTGTGCTGGTCGAGACCGATCCAGTCGGTGAAGGCCTTGGGAATCAGCAGGCCGACGATGTGGCCGATCAGTACCGCCAGCAGGGCGAAGTGGAAGATCGGTGAACCGATCTTCAGCAGCTTTGATTCGTACACCTGCGACGAACGGGTCGTCCAGCCGAACTGATCGAAGCGATACCGCCAGATCAGGCCGCCGACCAGGATGAGCACGACGAGGTAGGGCAGCACTCCCCACAGCAGAACGTTCATCTCAGCTTCCTTGCAGGGTGGGATACGGGAGCATGACGGGGTCCAGGCCCACGGTTTCGCGCGGCGGCCCGGCCATCAGGTCGCGCACCTGGGCGCGGGTTTGCGGTGACGGCCCGCCGAGGGCCTTGCAGACGGCGGCCAGCACCCCGGCCTGGGGCAGGTCGTCGTCGACCAGCGCGAGCCGCAGTAGTTCCAGCGACGCGCGGTACCGGTTCAGGATGCCCACCCCGAGCCGGTGGTCGCCGGTGGCGGTGAACTCCAACACCATCGGCAGGTAGTCGGGCAGTTCCCCGTCCAGATCGACCAGCAGGCCCGATTCGCGGTAGGTCTGCTTGATGGCGGCCAGCACCTCACCGCGGCGGCGGGTGTCCCCGTCGGTCCAGTAGGTGAGGTGCAGGGCGTGGCGGCGCGACAGGTCGAACTCCTGGACATGCCAGGACTGCAACTCCATCAGGGGCCGGCTGCGCAGGTGTGCGATGGTCGGGCCGAAGTCACCGGCCACACCCGCTTCGGCGACCGCCTGTTCGATCATCGGCAGCCGGGCGAGCAGGGTCTCGTCCGGGTAGCTCAACAGCATCCCGGCGGCTTGGAACACCACGGCCGACATCAGGCACCACTCGCATCGGTCTGCCGGGCCTTGGCGTCGGCGTAGCTTTCGATCGCGACCGGCACCACCCGTCCGGACGAGGTGCCGAAGGGCCCCTCGGCCATGCCCGGGCCGTCCTCGAAGTCGAGGGAGCAGCCGATCTCCTCGAGGTTGTGTGCCTGCTCGCGGTGGGCCTTGGGAATGACGTAGCGCTCGTTGTACTTGGCGATCGCCAGCAGCCGGTACATCTGTTCCATCGCGCCCGGCTCCATGCCGACCGCGTGGGCCAACTCCGGTTGCCTGGGCCGACCCAGGGTGACATCGCGCATGTAGGAACGCATCGCGGCGAGTTTCTGCAGCACCCCGGTGACGATCTCGGTGTCGCCGGCGGTGAACAACTCGGCCAGATACTCCACCGGAATGCGCAACGCGTCGATCGCCCCGAACAGGTTGCCGGCGGCCTCGGCATCGTGACCCTGGCCCTTCAGCAGGTCGATCACCGGCGACAGCGGCGGGATGTACCAGACCATCGGCATGGTGCGGTATTCCGGATGCAACGGCAGCGCCACCTTGAAGTGCTTGATCAGCGCGTAGACGGGCGACTTCTGAGCCGCGGCCAGCCAGTCACTCGGGATGTCGTTGGCCTTCGCATCGGCGATCACCTGCGGGTCGTGCGGGTCGAGCATCAGGTCGAGCTGGGCCTGGTACAGGTCCTTCTCGTCGGCCAGGGCCGCCTCGGTGACCCGGTCGGCGTCGTAGAGGATGATGCCGATGTACCGCAGCCTGCCGACGCAGGTTTCGGAGCACACGGTGGGCAGGCCCACCTCGATGCGCGGGTAACACATCGTGCACTTCTCGGCCTTGCCGGAGCGGTGGTTGAAGTAGATCTTCTTGTACGGGCAGCCGGTGATGCAGTGCCGCCAGCCGCGGCACCGATCCTGGTCGACCAGCACGATTCCGTCCTCGGCCCGCTTGTACAGCGCACCGGACGGGCAGGAGGCCATGCACGAGGGGTTCAGGCAGTGCTCGCAGATGCGCGGCACGAACATCATGAACGCCTTCTCGTACTCGAACTTGATCTGGGTGTTGGCCTCCTCGCGCAGCTTGCGCACGATCGGGTCCTCGTCCCCGGTTTCGTGGATACCGCCCAGCGCGTCGTCCCAGTTCGCCGAGGCCTCGATCGCCATGTCGTCGCCGGTGACCAGCGATTTGGGCCGGGCGACCGGGAAGTCGTCGCCCAGGGGTGCCTGGATCAGGGTTTCGTAGTCGTAGGTCCAGGGTTCGTAGTAGTCGGCCATCTCCGGCTGCACCGGGGAGGCGAAGATCGACAGCAGCTTCTTGAAACGGCCGCCGGAACGCAGCTTGAGCCGACCCGAGCGGGTGCGGACCCAGCCGCCCTGCCACTTCTCCTGGTCCTCGTAGGTGCGGGGGTATCCCTGCCCGGGACGGGTCTCGACGTTGTTGAACCAGACGTATTCGGTGCCGGCCCGGTTCGTCCAGGCCTGCTTGCAGGTGACCGAACAGGTATGGCATCCGATGCACTTGTCCAGGTTCATCACCATCGCGACCTGGGCCATCACGCGACGCTTCTTGGCCATCAGTACTGCACCTCCTGGGAGCGGCGACGCACCGTCGACACGATGTCGCGTTGTACGCCGGTGGGACCGATGTAGTTGAAGGCGTACGCCTGGTGGGCATAACCGCCGATCAGGTGGGTGGGTTTGAGCAGGATGCGGGTGACCGAGTTGTGGATGCCGCCGCGCCTACCGGTGGCCTCCGACTTGGGCACGTCGATCGTGCGCTCCTGGGCGTGCTGGACGTAGGCGATCCCGTCCGGCAGCTTCGGGGTGACCACCGCACGGGCCACGAACACCCCGTTGGCGTTGGTCAGTTCGATCCAGTCGTTGTCGCGCACCCCGATGCTGGCGGCGTCGTTGACGCTCAACCACGCCTGGGGTCCGCCCCGTCCGAGACTCAACATGAACAGGTTGTCCTGGTACTCGGAGTGGATCGACCACTTGTTGTGCACGGTGAGGTAGCGCAGCGTGATCGCCTTCTCGCCGGTCGGGCCGATCTCGGGTTCGCCGTAGGCCTGGGTCATGTCCAGCGGCGGCCGGAAGATCGGCAACTGTTCCCCGGCGTCGATCATCCAGTCGTGGTCGAGGAAGAAGTGCATCCGGCCCGAGAGGGTGTGCCACGGCTTGAGCCGTTCGGTGTTGATGGTGAAGGCGGCGTAGCGTCTGCCCCCGGTTTCGGATCCGGACCATTCGGGTGAGGTGATCACCGGTTGGGGTGCCTGCTGGGTTTGCACGAAGGTGATGATCTTCTCCTCCGAGCCCGCCGACAGGTCGGCCAGCTTGCGTCCGGTCTTGCGTTCCAGATCCCGGAATCCCTGGGTGGCGAGTTCGCCGTTGGTGGTGCCCGAGAAGGTCAGGATCGCCTCGGCCAACCGTTCGTCGGTGTTGATCGCCGGACGTCCGGCGGCCGGGCCGGAGGGGTAGACCCCGTGCAACTTGGCCAGCCGGTCGACCTGGTGCTTCACGTCATAGGTGATGTTCTTGACGGTGAAACCGAGCTTCTCGGCGAGCGGGCCGACGGTCAGCAGCTTGTCGGCGATCGCGGTGTAGTCACGTTCGACGACCTGCAGCAGCGGCAGGTTCTTGCCCGGGACGGCCGGCACGTCGGTGCCCCGCCAATCGGGGACGTGGCCGCCGGGTTGGGCGATCTCGCCGGGGGTGTCGTGTTGCATCGGCACCGCGACCAGGTCGAGGCGGGTGTCGAGACGTCCCTTGGCCAGTTCGGACAACTTCAGCGCCAGTTCGGTGAACACGTCGAAGTCGGATTTGGTTTCCCAGGGCGGGTCGATCGCGGGGGTGAAGGCATGCACATAGGGGTGCATGTCGGTGGAGCTGAGGTCGTACTTCTCGTACCAGGTGGCGGCCGGGAAGACGATGTCGGACAGCAGGGTCGAGCTGGTCATCCGGAAGTCGGCGGTGATCAGCAGGTCGAGCTTGCCCTCGGGTGCTTCGTCGTGCCATTGGACGACCTCGGGTCGCAGGTCGGCGCCGTGCTCGTTGGGCATCACGTTGTGGTGGGTGCCCAGGAGGTGTTTCAGGAAGTACTCGTTGCCCTTGGCCGACGAACCGAAGAGGTTCGACCGCCACAGGATCATCGTGCGCGGCCAGTTCTCGGGGGCGTCGATGTCCTCGACCGAACTCTTCAGCTCACCCGACTTCAGTTTCGCCGCGACATAGGCGGCCGGGGTTTCGTACTCCCCGGCTTCCACCGCGGCCTTGGCCTCGTCGGCCAGTTCGAGGGGGTTGCGGTCGAACTGCGGGTAGAAGGGCATCCAGCCGAGTCGCTGCGACAGGGCCACCGCGTCGGCGGTGTGCAGCCCGTCCAGCGCCCCGGTCGACAGCGGGGAGGTGATCCGGTCGCCGGAGAATCCGTCGGTGCGCCACTGGTCGGTGTGCATGTACCAATAGGCGGTACCGATCATGGTGCGCGGCGGACGGGTCCAGTCGGTCGCGTTGGCCATGTTGAACCAGCCGGTCATCGGACGGCACTTTTCCTGGCCGACGTAGTGCGCCCAGCCGCCGCCGTTGCGTCCGATACAACCGGTGAGCATCAGCAGCGCCATGATCGCCCGGTAGGTGGCGTCGGCGTGGAACCAGTGGCAGATGCCGGCACCGATGATGATCATCGTGCGGCCCTTGGACTCCTCGGAGTTCGTGGCGAACTCGCGGGCGACGCGGATGCAGGCCTCGGCGGGCACCGAGGTGATCTCGGCCTGCCAGGCCGGGGTGTAGGGCACGTTGACGTCGTCGTAGCTGTCGGCCCAGACCCCGGGCAGTCCTTCCCGTCCGACGCCGTACTGGGCCAGCATCAGGTCGAACACGGTCGTGACCAGTTGCCCCTCGACCATGCGCGCCGGTACGCCGCGGCGGATGATCGAGCCGACCCCCTTGGGGTCTTCGAAGCACGGCAGGGCGACCTCGACGTTGGTGGTGTCGGCACCGCCCAGCAGGGTCAGGGCCGGTTCGATGTCACCCAGATCGAGGTTCCACTCCCCCAGGCCCTCTTCGTTGTAGCGGTGACCCATGGTGCCGTTCGGGATGGCCGGGGCCCCGGTGGCCTCGTCCCACATCACGGTTTTGAAGGCCGCATCGGCGCTGTCGGCGTACGCGGGCAGGTCGGCCGCGGTGAGGAACTTGCCGGCGGTCAGGCCCTGGCCGTTGGGGTGTTCGACCAGGGTGATCAACATGCCGAGGTCGGTGTACTGCTTCACATAGGAGTCGAAGTAGTCGACCTTCTTGTCGACGAAGTTCTCCTTGAGGATGACGTGGCCCATCGCCATCGCCAGGGCCCCGTCGGTGCCGGCCTGGGCGGGCAGCCATTCATCGGCGAACTTCACGTTGTCGGCGTAGTCGGGGGCGACGGTGATCACCTTGGTGCCGCGGTATCGCACTTCGGCCATCCAGTGGGCGTCCGGGGTGCGGGTCACCGGCACATTGGAGCCCCACATCATCAGGTAGGTGGCATCCCACCAGTCGCCCGATTCGGGGACGTCGGTCTGGTCACCGAAGACCTGGGGTGAGGCGACCGGCAGGTCGGCGTACCAGTCGTAGAAGCTGGTCATCGCACCGCCGATCAGGTGCGTGAAGCGGGTACCGATGGCGTGCGAGACCTGACTCATCGCCGGAATCGGCGAGAAGGACACGCACCGGTCGGGGCCGTAGTGCTTGATCGTGTTGATGTAGCTGGCGGCGGCGATCTCGACCGCTTCCTCCCAGCTGATCCGCACCAGGCCGCCCTTGCCGCGGGCCTGCTGGTAGCGGCGGCGCTTCTCGGGGTCGGTGGAGATTTCCCGGAAGGCTTCGACCGGGTCGCCGAGACGCTTCTTGGCCTCGCGGTACATCTCGATCAACACGCCGCGTCCGTAGGGGAAGCGCACCCGGGTGGGTGAGTAGGTGTACCACGAGAAGGCGGCGCCCCGGGGGCAACCACGGGGTTCGTATTCGGGCCGGTCGGGGCCGGTGGACGGGTAGTCGGTCTGCTGGGCTTCCCAGGTGATGATGCCGTCCTTGACGTACACCTTCCAGGAACAGGAACCGGTGCAGTTGACGCCATGAGTGGACCGCACGACCTTGTCGTGGCTCCAGCGGTCGCGGTAGAAGACATCACCGGCACGTCCGCCTTCGCGGAACACTGCCCGTCCGTCCTCGGTCCCGTCCCACCTGCTGAAGAACTTTCCGATCTTCAACAAGGCGTCCGAAGCAGGCCCGTCAATGCGTGCGGAGTCGGTGCTCATACCAAAGTCTCCCATGCGCTACGACAAAACGTAATAAGGATTGGGCCTCTACTCCTACCACGTGTCGTAACTGTCAAAAATCGGGGTCGATTCCCGCGGCACGAGCCTGGGTCGGCGTGTCGAGATCGCCGAGGATGTCTGCCTCGGTGGGGATGCGGGCCAATTCGAGGGTGCCCAACACCCGGTGCACCCCGATATCGCGCAATCTGGGAGCCGCGGCCAGTGCGGTGCGCAATGCCTGCAGGCGGTAGCGCCCGGCCAGAAGCTGCGGCCAGCCGTCGTCGGCGAGCAGCACCACCCCGTCGGGTCCGAGGTCGGCGGCCGCCAGCCGGGCCACGATCGCGGCCGGATCGGCCAGATCACCGGCCAACAGCAGCACCTCGGCCGGCTCGTCCGGAAGTGCTGCCAGGGCCGCGGCGAGACCGGCCACCGGACCCCCGAAGGGCGGATCCTCACCGGCGAACCGCACCCTCTCGTCCGACCAGGGACGGGCCGGGCCGGCAACCACAACCTCTTCGGCCCAGGTCAGGGCGGCGGTGCAGGTGCGCTGCAGCACGGTGGTTCCGGCCACCGGCAGGGCGAGTTTGTCGGTGCCCATCCGGCGCGACCGGCCGCCGCCCAGCACGATGGCGTGACGCGGCCGGGTTGTGGGTGACATGGGCACAGGGTACGCACACGTATTGTTCGTCACATGGCACCTCGGGCGATCTCACGGTTCAGCTTGCTGGTGACCGTCGGCTCGCTGCTGGCCTTCGTGGTGTGGACGTTGCTGGTCGGCGCCGGGGCGCTCGAGGGCCTGGATCGCCGGTTGAGCATCGGCCGGCCCCCGGCACTGACCTCACCCGTGGGGCAGATCGCCTCGGCGATCGCGGTGTTCACCCACCCCTTCGTGATCTATCCGGTGCTGCTGATTCTGGCCGTCTGGGCTTGGCGCCGCCGGCTGCGGCTGATGAGTTGGGCGTTGCTGTTCTCGCTGCCCATCGGGGCCCTCGGCCGGTGGCTGATCGCCCAGATCTTCGCCCGTCCACGTCCCGATGACGGGTTGGTGTTGATCACCCAATCCGGCTTTGCCTACCCGTCCGGGCATGTCACCGCGACCACGATGGCCGCGATTCTGATCACCGCCACGGTGGTGGTCACCCGTCAGTCGACGCGGGTGACGATCGGCTGGCGACTCGGTGGTGTGGCGGTGATTGCCCTGGTCGGGTTCGACCGCTGGGTGCTGGGGGCGCATTGGTTCAGTGACCTGATCGGGGGCCTGCTGTTCGGCGCCTTCGCGGCGACGTCCTGTCTGGTGTTGGCCGGGGTGAAGGTGGTGCCGCCGGAGTTGACCGCGCTGGCCGCCCGCCGCAGCCGAGCCCTGGCCCGGGACGGCACCGAGCTGAAACCGCGCTGTGCGGTGATTCTGAACCCGTCCAAGGTCACCGATGAGGCGACCTTTCGGCGCCATGTGCACTACGAACTGAGTTCGCGCGGCTGGGCCCGTCCGATCTGGTTGGAGACCACCCCCGAGGACCCCGGCGCGGAGATGACCGAGGTGGCCCGCCGCAAGGAGGTCGATCTGGTGTTGGGTGCCGGCGGCGACGGGACGATTCGGGCGATCTGCAACGGATTGGCCGGGACGGGAATTTCGTTCGGGCTGATTCCGGCCGGCACCGGCAACCTGTTGGCGAAGAATCTGGGCATTCCCCTGGACGAGCGGGCCGCCCTGGAGTTGGCCTTCGAGGGCACCGATCACCCGATCGATCTGGTGTCGGTGCGCGCCGACGGTGGTGAGCCCGAGTACTTCGGCGTGATGGCCGGGATCGGCGTGGATGCGGCGATCATCTCGGGTACGAATCCCGATCTGAAGAAGGCGGTCGGTTCGGCGGCCTATTTCGTCGCCGCGGCCCAACATGCCAACCACGCCCCGCAACACACGACCTTCGAGGTGGACGGCGGAGAGCCGTTCACCCGGTTGGCCAGCGTCGTCCTGGTCGGCAATGTCGGCAACCTGCAGGGCGGTATTCCGTTGATTCCGGATGCCGCTCCCGACGACGGACTGATGGATCTGTTGGTGGCCTCGCCTAGCTCGGCGCGCGATTGGGTCAAGGTGGTGACCCGGGTGATGACCCGGCAGCGCCGCACCGATGAGCGGCTCGATCGTTTCAAGGCGAAGCGGATCGTGTTGCGCACCGAACACCCCGACGCCTACCAACTGGACGGCGATACGCGCGGCACGGCACGGGAGTTGGAGTTCGAGATTCACCCGGGGGCCTTGCAGTTGCGGATGTAGCTCGCTCGGGCTCGGTTTCGGGTGGTCTCGCTTTCGCGTGGCTTCGGCGCGTTCACGGCGTTAGGTTGATCGCGTGAGTTCAGCTGAGATCCGTACTGTGGCGGTGGTCGGCGCCGGGGCCATGGGTGCGATGTACGCGGCGCATTTCGTTGCCGGTGGTTTGCAGACCTGGCTGGTCGCCACCGGGGAGCGCGCCGAGCGGTTGCGGTCGGGAATGACCGTGAACGGGGAGCCGCTGACCGCCGAGGTGGTCGATCCTGAGGAGGCTTCGGGGCGAGTGGCCGATCTGGTGCTTGTCGCGGTGAAGCATCAACAGTTGGCCGAGGCGGTTGAGCTGGTCGCGCCTGTGGTTTCCACCGAGACGACGTTCTTGTCGGTGTTGAACGGACTGGACAGCGAGGAGACCATCGCCGCGCGCTTCGGGCGCGAGGCGGTGCTGCCGTGTATCGCCCTGGCGATGGATGCCGAACGTTCGGCGTCGGCAGTGTCCTTTCGGCAGGCGGGCCGACTGACCTTCGGGCCGACCGAAGCCCTGGGGGCCGCCGAGCGGGTGGCACCGGTGTGTGCGGCGCTGGATCGGGCCGGTTTGGCGTATCGGGTTCCCGAGGACATGCGCCATGAGCTGTGGTGGAAGTTCATGGTGAACGTCGGCATGAACCAGGCATCGGCGGTGCTGCGTGCGCCCTACGGGGCCTTCAAGGCCGAGGGCCATCCGCGCTCGTTGATGATGGCTCTGATTGACGAGGTGCTCGCAGTGTCGGCGGCCGAGGGGGTGCATCTGGATGAGTCGGATGTGGCCACGTGGAGTGAAGTTTTGGCCGGTCAGCCCGATCAGGGAGTCACCTCGATGCATCAGGACGTGATGGCCGGGAGGCCGACCGAGGTCGAGATCTTCGCCGGACGGGTGATCGAACTCGGCGCCAAACATGGGATCCCGACGCCGTACAACCAGGCGATGCGCTGGATTCTGCCCTGACCTTTGGGGGGGCCGCGAAGCCGCGACCGGTAGCCGCACCCATCGATCGGCAGACGGTCGCCGGCCCCGAGCACCGAGCCGCCTTCCGGCGAGCACAGCCACTTCATCGCCGAGTACTCGCGCCGGATGGATGAAAACGCACCCCACAGCCACCGATAAGGCACAAAAGCGTCGCCTACCCGACCCTGGGGTGCGTTTTCATCCATGGCCCAACGAGAAGAGCCGGGAACAGCCGCAACCCAGTCCTTCCACACACCTCGAGCATGTGCGAAGTTGGTGGGGTGACCACCACCACGCTGCCGATCTTTCCGCTGGGGTCAGTGCTGATTCCGAACATGCCGCTGGCCCTACAAATCTTCGAGCCGCGCTACCGGATGATGCTCGAGCACATCGAGGCCGACGAACAACGCTTCGGAGTCGTGCTGATCGAGCGCGGCTTCGAGGTCGGTGGCGGTGACGCCCGCTTCACCCTGGGCACGGTGGCCGAGCTCGAACTGACCCGCCAGATGTCCGGCGGCCAGATCCGGCTGATCGCCCGCGGCACCCAACGTTTCGAGGTCGAATCGTGGCTCCCGGACGATCCCTACCCGCAGGCCGAGGTTCGCCTGCTACCCGAACTGGAATGGTTCGACGCCGACCAACCTCGGATCGACGAAGTGGAGGCCACCGTGCGCCGAGCCCTGGCCATCGCCAGCGAATACAACACCCACGCCTGGCCCTCCGACACTCCCTTGTCGCGGGGTCGGCTCGCTGCGGCCTGGCAATTGGCCGGCATCGCCCCGGTGGGCGCCCTCGATCAGCAAACCCTGCTCGGATCGACCTCGGTGGCCGAACTGCTCGACGGCATCGAGCGACTCACCACCGAGGCGATCGAACTACTCCCGCTCCAACTCCCGGACGAGCCCGACCCGGCCTGACCGGGCGCAAGGAGAAGGGCATTGGCGGGAGTTCCGAAGGGCTCGCACGCATATGGCCCGACCGGGAGCAGGAGACGGCCACAGCGAGCAGTCAGTACCACCAGAACCACAGCAACGCGTTGGTTCCACCGGTGCAGCGCACCGCATTACCCTCCGGCGGCTCACAGGTCATCCGGTGCTCCTTGCCGGTGACCGGGCTGTACACGTCGTAGGTGCCGGGCCCCTGATCGATGTAGGTCTGCCGAACCACATAAGCGAACTGACAGCTGGTGACTGAGTTCACCGCCACGTCCGGGTCACCGCACAACTTGGTGCCACCCGGCGGCCAATCCTCCTCATACATCGGATCCTCCTCCTGCTCCTGCGGAGGCGGCGGGGGCGCCTGACGTTCCGGGGGTGCCTGCTTCTTCGGTCTCTCGGGTTCGGGAACCTGCGTCTGCGGTACCTCATTCTTCGGAGCCTTCGTCTCGGACGGGGCCTCGGACGGCGACGTTTGCTCCGGTGCAGGGGTCGTCGGTTGGGGAGCCACCGTTGTCGTCTGCGGCTCCGGACGCAGCAGGAAGAACGCCACCAAACCGATGGCCACCACGAGCAGGCCCGCGAGCACCCCGATCAGTATCGCGACGCCCTTACCGCCTCCACCGGAACCGGACGGACTTCGCGGCGGTGGTGGGCCCTGGCCCCATGGCGGCTGCGCGTGACCCGGCGGCGGCCCGGGTGGCGGCCCCGGCGACATACCTTGGGGCTGCGCGCCCGAATGGCCCGGCTGCTGCGCTCTCCACGGTGGTGGTTGCGGACTGGATTGTGGACCGGACATGGCAAGGCTCCTCGACCCCCGGGGGATGAGAAGATTCGGCTTACTTCAGTATAAGGCCCGCGATTTCCGCGTCCTCGTCAGGGTCGGCCGAATGCTCCCACCAGCGCGTTCAGCACCCGAACCCCGTCCTCGAACGACTCCGCCTGCACCGCGATCGCCACCAGCACCCGCTCACCATCGGCCCGCTCATACCAACCGAACTGACGCACCAGGTACCCCGAACCGGTCGGCCCCCAGCCGCCTTTGAAGGCCGCCCCGGGCATCGTGCCCAGAGCCCAGGACTGCTCCGCGGACACCTGCCGCATCTGCGCGATCACCTGATCGGCACCCTCCAAGCACGGCAACTGCCGCAGGAACCCGATCTGATCGGCCGTGGCCCACCGGGTCTGCCCGAAAACGCTGTACGGCGGACGCAACCGACGGCTCGGCACCGAGGTTCCCTCGTCCCCGGCCTCGCGCAAAACCTCACGGACGGCCTCGGCCCGGGCAGCATCATCGGGGCCCAGCGCCCGCCACAACCGGTCGGCAGCCTCATTGTCCGACACCCGCAGCGCCGCCGAAATCGCCTCCGCGTACTCCGCCCCCTGACCCGACCGGATCACCGCCAGAGCCAACGGCACCTTCGCGGTCGACCAGGCCGGCAACTCCGCCAAACCGCCAACGCTCTGCACCCCCGATCCCGGGTCGTACCAACTCGCCTCGAAGTCCACCCCGTACTCCTCGGCCACCGCGGTCAGGTCGGCCGCCGGATCGACTGCGGACGGCCCGGCCAACGACACCTGCCGGCAATCCCGAGGTGCCCGGGTGGGCGCAGCCGTGTTCGGCTCGGGCTCCGCCGATTCAGTCGGCTCGCGCGAAGGCGGGACGTCGGTAGTGGGCCCAACACTCGAGGGCGCGGAACTCGAAGGTGCGGGACTCGTCGGCACCCCGCTACCGGACGGCCGGGGCGAAACCCCCGACGAGGCATCGGGCCCCGGACGCCCCGCGACGAGCAGGGTCACGGTCAGCCCGACCGCGAACAGCAGGACGGTGACCAGGGCCGCCAGCACCGCCGTCCGCGCGTTCGAGGCCATCAGTCGCCGGCGCTACCCGGGTTGCTGATCTCGTCCAGCCACTCCCGGGCTGCGGCGTAGTCGTGGTCGGTGAACCCCTCCTCGACCACCGGACGCACCCGGTCGGCGCGCGGGTACGAGCCGAGGAAGACCACGCGCCCGCAGATCCGGCGCAGACCCATCAGGGTCTCGGCCATCCGGGCATCGGCGATGTGCCCCTCGGCATCGATCGAGAAACAGTAGTTGCCCAACTGGGTCTTGGTCGGACGCGATTCGATCCGGGTCAGGTTCACCCCACGTCCGGCGAACTGCTCCAGAATCTCCAACAGCGCACCGGAGCGATCGACTTTCATGTAGGCGACCAGGGTGGTCTTGTCCGCACCGGTCACCGGTGGCGGCGCCTCGGGACGGGTCACCACCACGAACCGGGTCACCGCCGAGGTGTTGTCGGCGATCTCGGAGGCCAACGCGTCCAGGCCGTGCATCTCGCCGGCGACCTTGGCGCTGATCGCGGCATCGAAGCGCGAGTCGGGGTTGGCCACCTCGGCGGCGGCTGCGGCGGTCGATCCGCCCTCGATCACGGTCGCCTCGGGCAAGTTCTGGGCCAACCAACCCCGGCACTGCGCCACCGCGTGCGGATGACTCAACACGACCTGCACATTGTCGAGGGACGTACCGGGCCGGCCGAACAGGGTGAACTGCACCGGCAGCAACACCTCACGCCGAATCATCAACAGGTGCCCGTTGGCGAGGTAATCCAGGGTGGCGCTCACCCCACCCTCGACCGAGTTCTCGATCGGCACGAAGGCGGCATCCACCTCACCGCGGCGCACCGCTTCCAGGGCGGTGATCACCGACGAGTGCGGAATCTCGGTGTCGCCCTCGCTCAGGACGGACTGCAGGGCCTCGTGGGTGAATGTTCCCGCCGGCCCCAGATATGCATAACTGGCCACCGCAACAGCCTAGTTCACCTTCAGACTCGCCCGGCTCGCCGCAACTTCGTCGATCAGTGACTGCTCGGCATTGTCCGGGATCATCGACACCCACACCGCACGCTGGGCGGAGTTGAGTTCGATGACGATCACCTCGACACGGTCGAAACCGGAATCACCGGGTGCCGCGGGCTCGTACCGCAGCACCGCGGTCCTACCCACCGCCCGGCCCTCCGGCAGATCGCTCACGTCGGCGTCCTCGACGTCGGTGATCCGGGCGGCTTCCTCACCGAAGAGGTTCTTCGCCAGATACGCCAACAGGTAGTCGGCGTAGTCGATTCCATCGACCCTGGGCGGGCCGGCGTAGCCACCGAACATCACCAGCGAGTAGGCGTTATCGGCCCCACTGGGTTGGCGCACGGGCCTTTGAGTGAGCAATACCGGCTCGAGCCCCCGATTCACGCCCCGGTCATTGGCGTTGCCCGGCGGTAGGGTCACCGCCACATCGCCGAAGCGTGCCTGCAGGGTCTCCGTGCTTCCCGAGAACTTCGCGTCGGCCGTGGCCGGCGGCTCGGTCAGTCCGCTGGGGGTGGGTGCGAAATCGGGGTGTGTGGTGTTGCGGTTGGTCGCCGCGCCACCGGCTGCGGCCAGGCCGAGCAGCACCAGCAGCACGACCACACCGATCACCATGGTGCGGGCGGCCAGCGACACCTGCCGGTCACCGCGCGGCACCACCACTGCGGTGACCCGCGGGTTGTCGTGACCCTCCGGCGGCGGGCCGTCGTCGGAATCCGCCAACCAGTTCGTCCAGCCGCGTCCGGTCCACCAGCGGTAGACATCGGGACGCTCCCCCGGGTCGGGGTACCAACCGGCCTTCTCAGCCACCCTCGCTCACCCCCACCGGCTCGTCCGCGGCCGCCCTTTCGGCACGTCGTCGATCGCGTCGGGGCCGATACCACTGCTGCCACCACCACAGCACGATGGCGACCAGCACCCCGATCTGCACGATCGGGGAAATCGTGTCACGAATGCGGCTCGTCACGAACTCCAATTCCGCACTCATCTCCACCGCTCGTCCGGGCACATATGACAGGGACAGGAACACCCCGCGCCACACGAACAGCTTGTCCAACCGGGTCGCACCGAGCAGCGCTAGCGGTGCCCACACCATCAGGTCGTACCAGGCCAGGGTGTACAGCGAGGTGGTCAGCCAGGCCATCGACAACAGCAGGGCGGTGCGGACGGTGATCGTGATCGGGTCGTCCTGGGCCGGCACCGAGGTCGACAGCCCCGACACCGCCCGCCAGGGCAGCACCCGCGACAGCATCCAGGCGATCACCACCAGCAGCACCAGGGCCACCACGTTCAGGATCAGCTTCGTGGTCGGCACCGACAGCGGCCAGGTGAGCAGGTGGTACAGCGGCTGCACCCACGACCCCACCGACACATAGGTGGTGTTGCGCAGTACCTGCACCAGGGCCCGCGGTTCCCACAGCCCGTAGGCGATACCCATCGGCACCAGGGTGCCCAGGCAGAGCAGGACGAGGTTGCGCGGCTGCTTGCGGTAACCCCACAGCATCGCCAACCCGTACAGGCCGATGCTCAGTTTGAAGCAGCCCGCCAGCCCGATCATCACCCCGGCCCCGAAGGCGCTGCGGCGCATGAACAGCACCCCGATGATCGCGAACATGATCGCCCAGCCCTCGTTGTGCGCCCCGGCCACCACCGACCAGATCATCAACGGGTTTGCGATCGTCAGCAGAATCGCGCGGGCCTGCAGTTTCGCGTCCCCGTGGGCCAGCCAGATCACCGCGATACAGCACAGAATGAACGGCAGCACCGTCGACACCTGCAGCCAGAACACGATGTCGTGCATGTTGTTGCCGCCCAGCAGGTTGGCGAACCACTGGGTCCACGAACTGAGCGGGCCGTAGACGCTGGGGGTGTCGTGCCAGGGACGTTCCACCCAGCGCAACACCTCGTCGTACTGGCTGCGGAACACCTCGGCGGGGGTGATGTCGTAGGGGCTCAGCCCGAGCCGTTGCAGCCGTCCGTAGGCGGCATACATCAGCACATCGGCCGAGGTCATCGGCGGCACCATGATGGTGACCAGGTTGAGCCCCAGGCCGATGCCGAAGAGCCGTTTCAGGTTCGGTTGCCAGCCCGCCGCGACCCCGCGCAGGGTCAGGCCCAACCCGACCGCACCGATCGCGATCACCAGGGCGACCAGCCCGGAGACGAACCATTCGTTCGGACGGCCGATCGTGTCCGGTGGCAGATACCAGGGCGGCAGCAGCGATCCGTCGCGGGGCCCGAGGGTCAAGGTGACCGCGGACGGGCCCAGAAAACCGACGAACAACGTCAGCACCGTGGCGGCGATGATCAACCCCAACCCCAGGTGTGGGTTGCGGTGCCAGGGCCAGGGTCCGGGACGGGACGGTTCGGGGTCGGTCACGAGCCGCGGCTCCACGGGCCTCGCCGCAGCAGGCCGGACAGGCCACCCTCGGGCAGGAAGGATTCGGCCTTCAGGCCGCGTCCGGCCAGTGCCCGGGTGACATCGGTCAGGGTGCGGGCCCGTTCCATCGACGCGGCCAACGAACCGTCCCGGTCGTCCGGACGCAGGTCCACCTCGACCTCGCGCACCCGCAACCCGGCGGCGGTGACATCGAGCAACAGGCCGACATCGGCACCCCACCCGGCGGCCAGCGGGCTGGCCACCTCGAAGGTGTCCCGGGTCAGGCAGTGCAGGCCGGTGAGCGGGGCCTTCGGCCGCCACCCGGTGAGTTCGTCGATGCCGCGAATGGCCAGGTCCTCGGCGACACCGGGCTTGTGTTCCCCGGTCGGGACGGCGGTGGCCAGGTCGACCTCCTCCTCGCGCACCGGGGTGACCAGCGCCCCGAGGCGTTGCGCATCGGCACCCATCTCGGCCTCGGCGATCAACACGAAACCGGCCCGTTTCAGGTTGTCGCGGGTTTCCAGAATGCCCAGGGCGTTCACCGAGGAGTCGATGCTGCGGGCCCGGCCGAGTGGTTTCTGGTGGGTGACGATGATCGCCCCCGCCCCGGCGGCGTACTTCGCGGTCTCGTCGGCCGAACCGTCGTCGCACACGATCACCACGTCCACCCCGCGCAGGGCGCGGACGGCCTGCACCGTGTCGGCGATGGCGTGCACCGCGTCACGGGCTGGGATTACGCAGGCACCCGACAAGGACATGGGCACAGGCTAGCCAACAACTCGGTCGCCGCGCGCGTCAGTGGTCGTCGCGCGGGGCCGCGGGACGCCATCGGCGCTTGCGTCCCGACGGTGCCGACAGCACCAGCGCCGCGGCCAGCCCCAGCCCGAGCACGCCGGCCCCGCTCAGCGCCAGGGCGACATTGCGCATCGTGGTATCGGGACGGACCCGGTCATCGGGGTCGGGTGCCGGGGTGCCCGGCGGTGGGGACGCCGGCGGCTCCGGATCGCGGGGCACCACACCGGTGACCGCCCGTTGCGGGTTCACGATGCCGTAGCCGAGTTGCTTGTCCGGAACCGCCATCGGGGGCGGATCGGCGGTCAGTTCCAGCCGGGCCTGTACCTCGTCCGGGGTCAGGTCGGGGTTGTCCGAGAGCATCAACGCCACCGTCCCGGTGACCTGGGGGGCGGCGAAAGAGGTGCCGGATTCGAGGGCATAAGCAGCCCCGTACTCGCTGCCCGAGGGGCGCACCACCGGGATTTCCACCGCCGGTGCCGCCACCGACACCCGCAGATCGCGATGCCACTGGGACAGCTCATTGGGCAGGTCACCGGGGCCGGACATGCCCACCGCGATCACCCCGGGATAGGCGGCCGGGTACGGCAGTTCCGAGCTGGAGCCCTTGTTGCCGGCGGCGGCGATCACCACGATGTCGTTGTCGATGGCCTTCTTGATCGCGGCCCGGTAGGCGGGGGTGTCACTGCCCTGCTGGGAGATGTTGATGATGTCCACCTTCAGGCGGACCGCCTCCTCGATCGCGGCGATGGTCGGCTCCAGCGGTTCGAGTTCGGGCTCGCCCTCCTCGGGATCCCACACGCTCACCTGCAGGGTGCGCATCGCGATCACCTTGGCGCGTGGCGCGATCCCGACCATGTTGGTGTTCGGGTCGGTGTCGGGCTGGCCGACGATCAACCCGACCACCGAGGTGCCGTGGGCGCAGTCGTCCATGCCCTCGTTCTTCTCCCGGAACTCGAAGCCGGTGAAGTTCACAGTGGTTACGTCGGCGCCCTCCAACATCGGCACCCCGTCGGTGTCCACCCCGGTGTCGATCACCGCGATGGTGACGCCCTCACCCTGGTTGCGCGACCAGGCCTGCTCGGGTTTCATCCGTTCGACCTGCCAGGATTTGCCGGCCGGTTCGCTGGCCCAGTCGCGGCACATCTTCGTGTCGTAGGGCTCGCCGGGTTCGATCGCGTGGGCCTGCAGCGGGGGCGCGAGCAGCACACCCGAGCCGACCGCCCCGGCCAGCAATCCGGCGCACAGCCGGGCCCGGGCCCGTTTCCCGAAACTCACCGGCTCACTCCTTGGGCGGCAGATTCGCCGCCTGTACGAGTACTGCCCCGGATCGGGTCACCAGGGTGCCGCGGCCCGGTGGCAGCGGGGAGGGCTTGATATTGCCCAGCAACGCGCCCTCGTCCCGGGTGCCGCTCATGATCAGGCCGGGGTTCGCCCCGTCCTTCATCCGGGCCAGGATCTGGTCGGAGAAAGCGGCCCGGCCGGCGCCGCCCATGCCACGGGCGACGATGATGTGCAGGCCGATGTCACCGGCCTGGGAGACCAGGTCGAAGAAGGGTTGCAGGGCGTTGCCCATGCTGGTGGCGACCAGTTCGTAGTCGTCGACCACGATGAACAGGTCCATGCCCTTCCACCACGAACGGTCGCGCAACTGCTGCTGGGTGACATCGGGGCCGGGCAACCGGCTGCGCACCGCGTCGGCACAGTTCTTCATCAGGTCGGTGGCCGCGGTCTGCGAGGCCGCGTACCCGATCAGGTGTTCGTCGGGTACCGCACCGAGCAGTGAGCGGCGGTAGTCGAGCAGGGCGATCCGGGCCTCGGACGGGTTGAAGCGGCTGACGATGCCGGCCAGCATCGTGCGCAACACGGTCGACTTGCCGCATTCGGGGGCGCCGTAGATCACGAAGTGCGGTTCGGTCATCGGCGACATCCACACCGGCGACAGTTCGAGTTCGTCGATCGCCCACGGGAAGCGGCGGTCCTGACCGTCCCAGGCCACCGCCGGCAGTTCGTGGAAGGGCAGGTTGTCGGGCAGCAAGCGCACCGGGGCGGCATGCGGGCCCTGCCAGGCGCCGTTCACCGAGGCGACGAAGTGCTTCACCCCGTCGGAGATGTCCTCGGCCGATTCGACCGAGTCGATCCGTGGCAGGCCGATCAGCATGTGCAGCCCGTCGGGCGACAGGCCGCGGCCCGGACGTCCGGCCGGCACCAGGGCGGCCAGCTTGCGGTTCAGCTCCGATTCGAAGGCGTCGCCGAGTTTCAGCTCGATCCGGCTCTGCAGCAGGTCGCGGATGCCGACCCGGAACTCCGACCACTTGTTGCTGGTGGCCACCACGTGGATGCCGAAGCCGAGGCCGCGGGCCGCCAGATTGGTGATCTGCGACTCCATCTCCTCGAACTCCTGGCGCAGCGTCATCCAGCCGTCGATGACCAGGAACACATCGGTCGGGAACCGGTCGGCCGGGATCGTCCCGTCCCGCCGGCCGCGTCGGTAGGTGGGCATACCGTCGATGCCCTGTTCGCCGAAGGCGACTTCGCGGTTCTGCAGCAGGGACGTGATTTCGGCGATCGTGCGGCGCACTTTGTCGACGTCGAGGCGGGAGGCGACCGAACCGACGTGGGCCAGGTCGCGCAGCGACCCGAGCGCGCCACCACCGAAGTCGAGGCAGTAGAAGCCGACCTCCTGCGGGGTGTGGGTGAGCGCCATCCCGGCGATCAGGGCCCGCACGCCCATCGATTTACCCGACTGCGGGCCACCGACGATGGCCACGTTGCCGCCGGCACCGGACACGTCCACCCACATCGGGTCGCGGCGCTGCTGGCGGGGTCGGTCGACCAGCGCCACCGGGGCCTGCAGGATGCCGTGTGCCCGGGGGTCTGCGGTGGTCAGACCGCGGCCCTCGACGACCGTCAGTTCGCCGCCGATGAGCTGGTCCATCGTGGGCGGATCGTCCAGTGGCGGCAGCCACACCTGGTGGGCCGGCCACCCCTTGCCGCGCAGCCGGTCGACCACGATGTCGAGCAGGGTTTCCTCCTCCTGCTCCTCGTCCTCGGACGGTTTCGGCTCGGGCTCGGGTTCGGGCCGCTCGGCGGCCGGTTCGACGCTGATCGGTTCCGGTTCGGGTTCGGGGGGTTCGACCGGGGCGACGTACTCGGGGACGAACTCCAGCACCGGCGGCACCCAGGCATTGGTGGTCACCAGGGCACCGGGTTCGCCGTAACCACCGGACGGGCCGGCTACTTCCTGGGACGATCCGCGCCAGGGGCCGGAAACGTAGGCGGCCTTGAACCGCACCATCGACTGTTCGTATTTCAGGTAGCCGTTACCGGGTGCCGAGGGCAGTTCGTAGGCATCGGGCACGCCGAGCACGATCCGCGACTCGGCCGGCGAGAAGGTGCGCAGACCGATCCGGTACGACAGGTAGGTGTCCAGGCCGCGGAGTTTGGATTCCTCCAGCCGCTGGGTGGCGAGCATCTGGTGCACGCCCAGCGACCGGCCGACTCGTCCGATCATCATGAAGGTGTCGAGGAACTCGGGCCGGGCGGTCAGCATCTCGGAGAACTCGTCCACCACGATGAACAGGCTCGGCATCGGCGCCAGATCGGCACCCTCGCGGCGGGCCTCGTCGTAGTCCTCACGGTTCTTGTAATTGCCCGAGGAGGCCAGCACCTCCTGGCGGCGGGCCATCTCACCCTCGATCGCGTCCTGCATCCGGTCGACCAGGGTGAGTTCACCCTCGAGGTTGGTGATCACCGCGCTGACGTGCGGCAACTCGTCCAGACCGAGGAAGGTCGCACCACCCTTGAAGTCGACCAGCACGAAGTTCAACTGATCGGGCGGGTGGGTCATCGCCAGGCCGAGCACATGGGTGCGCAGGAACTCCGACTTACCCGAACCGGTCGCGCCGATGCACAGGCCGTGCGGGCCCCAGCCGCCGAGGGCGGCCTCCTTGATGTCCAACTCGACCGGACGGCCGTCCTCACCGTTACCGATCGGCACCCGCAGTCGCTGGTGCACCGGACGCAGTTTCCAGGCCTGGCGCACATCGATGGTCAGCGGGTCACCCACCCCGACCTGGGCCGGGTAGTCCTTGGGGGGCTCGAAGACGACTTCCTCGCCCTCGGTGTCATCGTCCTCGGCGGTCTGGGTGGTCGGCATCCGGTACGGGGCCAGGCCACGGGCGAGCATCTCGGCCATCACCATCGGCAACTGGTCGGGTTTGCCCAGCGGGGTGCTGGCCACCTGCACCGATTGGGCGCGGCGGTGCAGGGTGAGGGTCTCGGGGTGCACGTCCAGCACCGCGACGCCGGCCTCGATCCGCTTCGGACGTTCTCGCAGGCGGGTCACCTCGATGGTGGTGACGTGACTGCTGGGGGTGGACAGCGAATCGGCCGACACGCCCGGTACCCCGTCCACGATCAACACGATCTGGGACGGCACCGAGTCGAGTTGGCTGGTCAACCCCTCGGTGACCTGCGCCAACTGGGTGGCGTCGGTGGCGAACATGCGGGTTTGGCCGACCCCGTCGGTGCGGGTCGGGTGCTGCAGATGCGGCAACCACTTGACCCACTTCCACTCGTCGACCACTTCGGGGGCGGCGCAGACGATCACCGCCAGGTCGGTGGGGGCGTGCCAGGCCGCCGCCTGGGCCAGCATCGCGTAGGCGAGTCGGCGTTCGGCCTCGACATCGCCGACGAGTTGGACGTAGTTGAAGCCCTTCAGGCTGAGCGCCAGCGGAATTCCCGGGACGGTGCGGTGGGTGCGCATGAACCGGCGCAGGGCACCGGTGGTGAGCGGTTCGAGGTCTTCGATCGGCTTCGATTCCGGCGGGGTGATCCGCTGGGCGAACTGCTGTGGGCCGACCGAGATTCGCACCGAGGCGAAGTCGTCGGAATCGACCCGGCGTTCCCACATCCGCCGGTGCCCGGCCAGTGACCAGAGATCCTGGGGGGCGGGATGTCGCCACAGGGTGGCCTTGCGCTGGGCCTCGGCGGTGGCCCGCACCTTCTTGCGGGTCTGCCCCAGGTAACGGAAGTAGTCGCGGCGGGCGGCGTCCAGTTGTTGGGCCTGATCGTCGTTGCCGCGGCCGGTCTGCGACAGCATCATGCCGAGCATCGAGATGCCGTACATACCGCCCATCACGCCGCCGAGCACGCCACGGGAACCGCTCATCATCATCATCGCCATCGCGCCGGCACCGGCGACCATCGGCAGCATCCGCAGGATCGCGCCGAAGTTGCGTCCGGTGGCGGGCGGCGGAACCTCGGGAGGGGACTCCAACAACAGGTCGCCGCGCGGGTGCGGCGGCGGCTGGGCCCGCTTGGGCCGGTTGAAGGTGATCACTCCCACGAAGGACATGTAAGCAGAGTGATGGCCCACGGGTCGGTACGCTTCAGCACTGTGAGCACAACCACCGGTGAGGATCTGGCCCGGGTGACGGTGATTTCACCCACTCGGAGAATCGACCTTGCCCTGCCCGGAAGTACCACCCTGGGCGAGTTGTTGCCGAACATCATCCGGTTCTCCGGTTACGAGAGCGGTACCGCCAACGAGGCGGTGCACACCTGGGTGCTGCAGCGCTTCGGTGAGGACCCGCTCGACCCGACCAAATTGGTGTCGTCGCTGAACATTCGCGACGGCGAAACCCTGCATCTGCGGCAGCGCGATGCTTCGATGCCCGACGCGGCCTTCGACGATGTGGTGGACGCGGTGGCGACCGCCACCACCACCCAGCCGGCCTGGCAGCCCCGCCACAGTCGGCGGGTGGCACTGCTGGTGCTGGCCGGGCTGGTGGTCGGCGTCCCGGCCCTGTTGTTGCTGACCAGTGGCTCGTTGGCCTCGGCGGTGATCGCGCTGACCATTTCGGTGTCCCTGGGCATCACCGCGGTGCTGTTGTCGCGGGCCTTCGGCAAGGCTCAGGTCGCGGCCTCGATGGCGTGGATGGCGGTGGCCCTGGCCGGGCTCGGCGGGTTCTTCCTGTTACCGGCCGAGTTACCGATCGCCCTGCTCACCGCGTCGGCGGTGGTGTTGGTGTTGGCCGGCGCCATGGCCCTCGGCGCCCAGGTGCACACCTATCAGTTCATGGCCGTCGCGGTGACCGCGCTGGTGTTGGTGGTGGTCACGATGATCATCGTGTTGACCACCGACAAGGCCGTCCAGGTTTCGGCGGTGACGCTGGTACTCGTGTTGGCCGTCACCCCGCTGCTGCCCTCGCTGTGCTTCGCCCTGGCCCAGGTGGCGATGCCGAACCTGCCGACCACCAGCGAACAGTTGATGGCCGACGACGAGCCGGTGCAGGCCGACATCGTGGTGCGCGCGGTGACCGCCGACAAACTGCTCAGCTCGCTGCTGTTGGCCTCCTCGGTGCTGGCCGTGGTGCTGGCCGTCCCGGTGATTCTGGACGGGCGCTGGGCGAGTCTGGCCCTGACCGGTGCGGCCGGCCTGGCCCTGATGTTGCGGGCCCGGGCCTTCGTCGGCCTGTCCCAGCGGCTGTCGCTGTTGGTGGCCGGAATCCTGGTCACCTTCGCCACGGCGGGCTTCTGGGTGTGGACCAGCGAACCGTCGATCATGCGCACCGCGCTGGTCACCGGGCTGCTGGTGCTCGCCGCGATGCTGCTCGGGGTCTACGCGTCGTCGATGTACAACGTCATCATCAGCCCCCAGTGGGGCCGCTTCGGCGACATCTTCGAATGGCTCGCCCTGTTGGCGATGGTGCCGCTGGTGTTGCAGGTGCTGAACCTCTACATGTGGGCCTACGGCCTGAGCGGCTGAAATCAGCCGCCGAACAGGAGCTGGTATTCGGTCTGGGTCGGCGGTACCGCCAACCGCAGCAGTCGGCGTGGCATCGCCAGCGCCACTTCGGATTCGGCCAGATCGGTGACCGTGCGCAGTTGGGCCTGGTTCAGCGCGTAGGCCCGGCGCAGGTTGTCGGAGGTGCGCCCGTCAACCGGGGAGACCAGCGCCAGATCGCACGACCGCAGCGCGAACACCGAACCGGAATGGGCCGCGTCGGCGGTGATCAGCATCGCCTGCCAGGGGCCGAGTTGTTCCTGCACTCCCTCGTACCAGTCGGCATCGTCCACGATCAGCGACGGACGATAGGGACGGCCGGCGCCGGGGGCGACCGAATCGGGGCCGAGCAGCTCGGCGGTGCCGCCGCAGGCACTGATCCGGTCGACCAGGCTCTGCCAGGAGCCCGGGTCGTTGGCGAAGATCGACACGTGGGCGCCCAGCGAGATCGCCCGGAAGGTCAACAGCCAGGTCACATACTGCGGCACCGCGAGCAGCACCCGGGTGGGCTGGGAGCGGAACAGCCGCACCGTCACCGGCCCCTTGTTGCTGCCCTCACCGAGCACCATTCCGGACGGGCCGGTGCGTACCACCGGGTTCTCCACCGGGGCGGCCGCCGGCATCACCCACTCGGTGCCGGCGTTCTCGCCCGACTGTTCGGGCAGGTCCCAACCGCTGAAGTCCTGGGTCATGCCACCGCCCCCCGTCCGAGTGGCACGGTGGCCAGCATGGTCGGCACCTGGGCTCCCCCGGGGGCACCGAACCTGACCTCACCCGACATCACCGAGGTGACGTGGTCGACCGCGGGGCCGGCGCTGGCCTCGTTCGGCGTGACCAGCCGGATGCCGCCGGTGGCGGGGTGCTTCGGCGACAGGGTGTAGGACGTGATCGCGAACAACACCGGGGCCGAGGCGACCGCCTGGAGCAGCCGTCCGTACCCGAGTGAGGCGCTGGCCCCCCAACCGGTGATCACCCGGCCGGTGTGCAGCAACCCGTCGCAGGTCCAGTGCTGCCAGTCCTCGCGGGAGCGTTCGGCATAGGCGTCCGGCCCCGAACCGGAGGTCAGCGCGAGCACCTCGTAGATCTCCACCGGGTTCAGGGCCCGGGTTTCGATGCCCTGGCGTTTCAGCACCGTCTGCACCCGGTGCAGGCCGAACCGCAAGGTGGCGTAAATCCCGTCCGAGCCGGCTCCGCGGCGGGTCACCGCCGGGACGCACAGTCGCGGGTCGAGCCGCAGGCACAGCCAGGTGCGTTGCACCGTCGGCGGCACCTGCCCCTCGGTCACTTCGCGGTAGGCCCGGGCGGCCGGGGAGTTCGGGGCGAGCAGGGCGGTGGTGGGGGCGGGCACGGTGTAGGTGAGCACCTGGACGCCCTCGAAGACCACATCGTCCTGCCGGGTCAGCCCGCTCAGCGCGGCCAGGTTCAACTCCTCGCCCTTGTCGGCCAACAAATGTTCGTCGGAGGTGAGCGCCAGTACCGCCGACCAGGCGGTGCCGTCGGTGATCACGCCGACCTCGTCGCCTCGTCCGGTGAGGGTTTGGCTGACCGCCAGCCCCGGCACCCATTGGGCCAGCGGCACCAGGTCGTAGGGCACCCCGGCGGTGTCGGCCCGCTGCCCGGTGCGTCGGCCGTAGGCCAACCGGGCCCGGATCGCGGCCAGCAGGGAGCGGCCCCCGACCGGGATGAACAGCACGGCGGTGATCACCACCACCGCGGCACCCACCACATAGCCGATCGGCTGACGGGTGAGGAAACACAACAGGGCCACCAGCAGGGCGATTTCGAGCACCAGCCAGCGCCCGACACCACGCAACCCGCCGTGGCGTTGCGGATGCGCCGCGAGCTGGTCGGCCATCTGTCCCCTCCTGTGACCTCGGACGGCACATACTCTATGGGCAGTCGGACCATAGGCTGTCCGACGAACACCGATCCGACCGACGCGGCGAAGGGAACCGACAGCGATGGCAACGCGCAAGGACCTCCTCAAGGCCCACGCGTTCGTCACCCAACGGCTCAAGGCCGCCCTGGTCAGCCGCCGCCCCGATGATGCCGAACGGCCGCTGCGCCGGTTGGGTACCGGGCTGTTCGCTTCGGTGATGATCGGGGTGCTGATCACCGCCGGTTTCGGTGTGGTCGGGTTGGTGCGCGGCGGCACGTCCACCTCATGGCAGGACAAGGACCACGTGATCGTGAACTCCGAGACGGGGGCGGTGTTCGCCTACCTGGCCGGTGAGTTGTACCCGGCCAGCAACATCACCTCGGCCAAGCTGGCCACCGGCGGGGCCGAGTTGAAGAAGCTGAAGTCGCGCTCGCTGCGGGGCTTTCCGGAGCAGAACCCGATCGGTATCGAGGGTGCGCCCAAGCAGTTGCCCGACCCCAAGTCGATGGGGGCCTACCCGCTGCGGGTGTGCAGTACCGCCCCCGACGACAAGGATCAGCGCTTCACCACCCTGGAGGTCGGCGCCGGGGACGTCCCCGACGGCAACGCCACCTTCGCGGCCCGGGATTCCTCCGGTGAGGTGTACTTGATCGTGAACGGCCGGGCCCACCCGGTGCCCACTCCCGAGGGCAGCAGCATTCCCCCGGTGCTGTCCTTCCTGGGCTTCAACACCGTGGTCGAGCCCGGTGACCGGTTCCTGAACACGCTGCCGGCCGGCAGCCCGCTGGAAGCCCTGGACATCCCGAAGTTCGGTGAGCAGTCGGTGCGTCCGCCCAATGCGGGCTCGACCAAGATCGGTTCGCTGTTCCATGTCGAAGGGGCCACCACCACCTACTACGTCCTGCTCGAGGACGGCCTGGCCGAGATCGCACCCCTGGAAAGTGCGGTGCTGGCGGCCGAGCACGACATCGAGAGCACCCCGATCAGCGCCGCCGAGGCGGCCCGGGTGATCGGTACCGAGCAGATCTCCAAACCCGACGTACCGCGCACCCTGCCCGAACCCGACCGCAATGTGGCCGACCCGAGTTCGGTGGCGGTGTGTGCCTCCTGGCCCGATGCCGATTCCGAACCCCGGCTGGCCCTGGCGGTCGACACCCCCGAAGCGGGCACCGCGGCCAGCACCGTCCAGGCCGCCGATGTGGTGGTGATGCCGACCCTGCACGGTGCGCTGGTCACCGCCGAATCCGGTGACACCGCGATTCTGGTCACCGAGTCGAAGCGTTTCGGAATCGCCTCGGACGAGGATCGGGGGGCGCTGGGCTACGGGGAGTTGACCCCCGAACGCATTCCCACCGCAATTCTGACGCTGATTCCCGAGGGCCTGGACCCGGGTCTGATGTTGTCCAAGGACGCGGCCCTGCAACCGGTGGGCCGGTGACCACAGCTCGTCTGAGCACCCGTACTCAATTTCGGCCGGATGCCGAAATCGGACGAAAACACTGACCCATAGGGCCGTTAGTGTCGAACACCAGATGGAACGCCGGATGCGACAACGCGCGTCAGGTTCACACGTAAGCGGGCGTCAGCCCGAAACTACTTGGAGGACATCATCATGTCGGGTAACACCTCTGTTGACCGCGCAGAAATGGCCAAGGCGGCCGGCCAGATCGAAGAATCCGCCAACGCTATCGACGGCGTGCAGCGCAACCTGCAGAGCCGCGTTCAGGGCCTCATCGGCTCGGGCTGGCAGGGTAACGCCGCGCAGGCCTTCCTGAACGCCTTCACCGACTTCGACAGCCAGTTCGCCCGCGTACAGCAGGCCCTGGTCGGCATCCACGAGAACCTCTCGTCGACCCAGATGAAGTACAGCAGCACCGAAGAAGAGCAGGCCCAGTCGACCAACGCGATCTCCGCGATCCTCAACGGCTGACCACCACCCCATCAACCACAGATCATTTAGGAGAAGAGCACAGTGTCTGACTTCACTTCGGTAAACGCCGGTGCGATGCAGCAGGGCATCGCCGACCTGAACACCGCCTACAAGGCCCTCACCGAGCAGCTGTCGACCCTCGAGGGCCAGCTGAACTCCTCGCTCGCCCAGTGGGACGGCGCCGCCCGTGAGGCCTACCGCGCCGCCAAGTCCGAATGGGACGGTGCCGCGAACCACATGGGAGAGGTGATCGCCAAGATGCAGCAGGTGATGACCCAGATCTCCGAGAACTACGACTCCAACGAGCGAGCCATCCAGGGTTCTTGGGGCGCCTGATTCCTCTCTGACGTGCGGATCAGCACCCCGCCCACGGTGGGTGTGTCGACTACGGTTGACGCGCCCACCGTTTCGGCCGTCCGGGGCCGCATCGCGGCCCACCACACCTTTGGCGTCACCCCCGAATGGAGCAATCCGTGACCGACGACTCCCGAATCAAATCCAACGTCACAGTCGACCCCGGGAGCATTGCTGCTTTTGCCACCTTTCTCGACGAGATGCTCGACGAGATCCGCGACATCGAAGACCGCCTGGAGCCCTTCGCCACCGGGGTGAAGAAAGTTGACTTCGGTGAATTCCAGACCAGCTCCGGTGCCCAGTCGCGGCACCTCACCTTGGCCGAGAAGGCTCACGAGAACGTCCGCACCCTGGCCGGACGCACCGAAGAACTCGTGCACGGTACCGACGAACTCGCCCGCCAGTACGCAAACCTGTCGGCGTTGAACGGCACCCGGGCCAATGAGATCACCACCGCGCTGAACCAACCCGTCAAGGAGGCCTGATGCAGCCGCATACGAGGATTCACGACGGTGGCGGCGGTTCCAACCTGTACGGCCGCACCCAGCGCGAGTTGCTGGCCTATGTCGCCTCCCCCGCCCTGAACACGCTGGACGAGGCCCACGACATGTGGAAGGACGTTTCCACCCGGGCCGGGCAGATCCGCGAGCTGATCATCCAGCGGCTCGACCGGTTGACCGCCGAGGGCGGCTGGACCGGGGCCGGCGCGGAGGCCTACCGGACGATGATCACCGACGATCTGGTGCGTCATCTGACCGCACTGGAGGACACCGCCGACGACTACGCCAAGAAGTTGTCCCCGGTCACCGGCGCGATCTCGACGTCCTGGCGCACCGCCGAGCAGAACAACATCCCCTGGGATGTGCAGACCCAATGGAAGACCCGCCGGCAGCATGTCGACCAGAGCATCTTCGGCAAGTTCGACGAGTTCTTCACCGGTGAGGACGAGGCCTACGAGGAAGCCAAGGCCAACGCGCCGACCGAGGTCGTCGACGGCAATGAAGCGATCGTGAAGACCGTTCCGAAGCCGGAGTGGGATTCCGCGCTGGCGGCGAACCCCGACCTCCCGCCCCCGCTGATCTTCCAGGCCGTGTCGTCGCCGGTGACCCGGTTGACCCATCAGTTCGACCGGTTGCTCGAGTGGGTGCACCTCAACGACACACCGCACAGCAATGTGCAGGGCGCCGCGCTGTCGGTCGAGACGGCGATGTCGGACTACCAGCCCGATGACTTCCCCACCTTCGAGTATCGCGGTGGGGCTTACAGCGAAAAGCAGACCGACACCCCTGCTCCGCCGGCGCCCACACCCCCCGGCGGTGGCGGCGGCAGCGGTGGTGGCGGCGGTGGCAGCACCACTCCGCCCGGCGGCGGTGGCGGAGGCGACACGACTCCCCCCGGCGGCGGTGGCGGTGGTGGCGGCAGCACCACTCCGCCCGGTGGCGGTGGTGGCGGTGGCGGAGGCCCGGTGCCGATGCCTCCGCCCGGTGGCCCGATCGACGACCCGCCCGGTGGCTGGGTCGGACCCCCGCCCGAGGGGCCCATTGTCGAGGTGCCCATCGTGGACGACCCGCCCCGCGGGCCGATCATCGAGGCTCCCGAAGTCCCGATCGTCGAACCTCCCGGTGGGATCGGTGATCCGCCGGGTGGACCGATCGAGCCTCCCGGTGGCCCGATCGGCGAGCGTGACCCCGGAACCTCTCCGGCCGGTCTCGGCGGGATCGGTGGCCCGGTCGGGTCGCCGGCTCCGACCGGTGCGGTGATGACCGGTTCCCCGGCCCCGCAGCCGGGTGGCATCGGTGCGATGGGCAGCCCGATGGCCGCCGGAATGATGGGTGGCGGTGCGATGGCAGGCTCCCCGGGCACCAGCTTCCAGGTCAACGGCGCCGGCCGCGCGACGGTGAACCCCGGCTCGACCGGAAACATCGCCGGTTCGGGTTCGGGTGGCGACGGTGCCGGACGCGGCGGTGGTTCCGGCATGGGCGGTGGCGCCCCGATGGCCGGTCGCCGCCAGAACCAGCGCAAGGACGAGGAAGAAGAGGTCGACGAGACCGAGGGCGTGTGGCTGGAGGAAGAGGAGAGCGTGTGGGGTGACGGTCAATCCGCTCCCCCGCCGGTGATCCGCTGACCTCAACCGCACCAGTGGCCCGTCCCGAATCAGTCGGGGCGGGCCACTGGCATCTGGGTGCTATTTCAGCAGCCGGGACATTCGCCGATCTGCCAGCGGCTTGCCGTCGGTCTGGCAGGTCGGGCAGTACTGCCAGGACGAGTCGCTGAACGACACCTCGGCCACGGTGTCCCCGCACACCGGGCAGGCCTCTCCGGTACGTCCGTGCACCCGCATCCCGCTGCGTTTGGTGTCCTTGAGGTCGGTCGGTTCCACCCCGTCGGCACGGTCGGCGGCCTCCTGCAGCACTTGGCGCAGCACCGTCCACAGGTGTTCCACCCCGCCGGCATCGAGGCTGTTGGCCGGGGTGTAGGGGCTCATCTTGGCGGTGTGCAGAATCTCGTCCGACCAGGCATTGCCGATGCCGGCGATCAAGCGTTGGTCGCGCAGCACGGTCTTGATCCGGGTGCGGCCCTGCCCGGCCAGAATCTCGCCCAGCGCATCGGCGTCGAAGCTGTCGGCCAGCGGGTCGGGGCCCAACTCGGCGAGCAGCGGAATCTCCCCCGGGTCGTGCACCACCCAGATCGCGGCATGCCGCTGGGTACCGGCCTCGGTGATCTCGACACAGGTGTCGTCGTCGAAACCGATCCGCAACAGCAACGGACCCTTGCCACCGAGGCGGGGCGGTTTGGCCGGGGTGGGCCCGGTACGCACCCAGCCGGCGCGGGCCAGGTGCACCACCAACCAGTGCGGTTGTTCGTCCACCAGCACCGACCAGGCCAGGAACTTGCCGAACCGGCAGACCTCGTCGACCGTGCCGCCGATCAGCGCGGTCAGGGGTGGGTCGTAGGTTTTCAGCGCCGCGATCGCCGCCGGGTCGGCGCGGGTCACCGTCCGGCCGGCGCATCGCTCGGCCAGGTGGGAACGCAACGCCTCGACCTCGGGTAGTTCGGGCATATCGCCATCGTGTCACCCGGGCGGCGAACCGGTCCAGGGTGGTTGCGCCGGCCAGGGTCCGCCGGGCCGGGCGGCGGCGTGGGCGGCGGCGCGCAGATAGATCTCGCGGGGCATCTCGATCGCCCCGAGGCTTTCCAGGTGCGGGGTCTGCCATTGCACGTCCAGCAGGACATCGCCGATCCGTTGCATCGTGAACACCAGGGCCATCAGCGCGACCTTGGAGGCGTCGGTGCCGTACTCGGGGTCGTGGAACATCGATTCGCCCGCGAACAACCGCCCGACCCGCACCCCGTACAGGCCACCGGCCAGCCGGCCCTGTTCATCCCACACCTCGATCGAGTGCACGAACCCCAGCCGGTGCAATTCCAGGTAGAGCCGGGTGATGTCGTCGCTGATCCACCAACCCGGACGGGTCGGGTCGGCACAACGGCGGATCACCTCGGCACAGGCCCGGTTGGAGCTGATCGTGTACTTGCGGGCCGATCGCCGCAGGGAGCGGGAGATGTGCATCCCGTGCAACGGCACAATGGCCCGGTTCAGCGGGGAGAACCAGCCGAAGACGTCCTCGATCGGCATCGGGAAGACCCCCTCCCGGTAGCCGGCCACCAGCATCTCGGGGGTCGGCTCTTCCGACCAGCCGATCAGATCGTCGTCCGGCCAGTACTCGGGGTCACCGAAGATGGACACGCACCGATTGTGCCCCGTCCCGGGCTCGGGTTGGTGGGCCTGCGTACTCTGGGGATGTTCATAACTCAGGAGGGGCCCATGGCCAACGACATGCACAACTTGGCTCTGGTCCCGTTGGCGAGGATCGCCCCGTCACCGGTGACCAAGACGCTGCGCCGCATTCTGGAAGCCGGCATCGACGGCGCCGGCCCCCTGCCCACCGCGAAGTCCGCCGCCGCCGGCCACTTGGGCCGGTCCCGTGATGTCGACGTGGCGATCGACCGGCTGATCCTGACCCACACCGGGTTGGCCAGCGCCCAGGGCTTCGCGACGAATATCGGCGGCATCATCACCACTGCGGTGACCCTGCCGGCGAACATTGTCGGGCTGGCCGTGGTGCAGGTGCGCATGTTGGCCGCGATCGCCCACCTGCGTGGCTACGACGTGGGTGACTCCCGGGTGCGTACTGCGGTGGTGATGTGCCTGCTCGGCGACGACATCGGTTCGCTGATCAACGACGAGCACCTGCCGTCCTCACCGATGGCGGTGGCGACCGCGCCGGTGTTCGACCCCGAGTTGGATCACAAGGTCGCCCAACTGGTGCTGGCCGGGCTGTTCTCCCAAAGCAGCGGCAAGCGGCTGACCGTCCTGGCCGGCAAGCGCGTCCCCCTGCTCGGTGGCGGGGTCGGCGCCGTGGTCGACGGGTACGCCACCCACCGGCTCGGGCAGTACGCCAAGGAAGCCTTCGTGGCCCGCCGCGCCCTGCGCTGAGAGGCTTTACCGCTCCCACTGGGCGGGAAAGGAATTTCTCGCAGGTCCCCCTCTGTTGTTGAGATTCGGCGGACGGCAGCCCGACCGTGGCATGCCACCGACGCAGGAGAATCGCAATGAAGCGACAGAGACTCACCACGGCCGCCGCTTTGCTGGCCGCGTGCGCGCTGGCTTTCACCGCATGCGCGCGCAATGAACCGGGAGAGCCGGGCGAAAAGGGCCCGGACGAGAAGACCGCCGACTATTACACCCCCGGGGTGTACGACAAGGAAACCCCCGGGGAGCCGACCGACGGTGGCACCCTGACCTTGGCCGACTACGCCGAAACCCGCAGCCTCGACCCGTCCAAGACCGTGGCCACCGGCTACTCGGGCGGCACCTCGCTGGTGGCGGTCTACGACCAACTGGTGCGCTGGAACGTGCGCGAGCAGGAGTTCGAGCCGCGGTTGGCCGAATCGGTGGAGCCGAACGACGATTACACCGAGTGGACGATCAAGCTCCGCAAGGATGTGAAGTTCTCCGACGGCACCCCGGTGAATGCCGACGCCGTGATCGGCTCGTTCAACTACTACATCGAGAACAAGGGCTATGACCTGGCCGTGGTCGGGCCGCTGTGGGCCGGTGCCGAAAAGGTCGACGACGAAACCGTCAAGGTGAAGTTGCGCGCCGCGTGGGCCACCTTCCCCTTCGCGCTCGGCATGGGCATGGGCTTCATCGTCGCCCCGGCCGCGATCGAGGGCGGACCGGACAACTTCAAGCCGATCGGCGCCGGTGCCTTCACCTTCGAGTCCTACAAGCCGCAGGAAGAACTCGTCCTGGCCGCCAACCCGGAATACTGGGATGGCAAGCCGCACCTGGAGAAGCTGCGCATGGTGTGGCTGGGTGCCGACGAGACCAAGAACGAATCCCTGCAGTCCAATGCCGTGCAGGCGATGGTGGTGCGTGACATCCGCATCGTGAAGCAGATTCGTGAGGCCGACGGTTCGGGCTGGGTGTCGCTGGACAACATGGGCAACATGATCAACGTCAACCACGCCGAGGGCCGGCCCGGCGCCAACCCGAAGGTGGCCAAGGCGATCGCCCACGCCATCGATGAGCAGGCGCTCTACGACCGGATCTACGACGGCGAGGGGCTGCCCACCAAGCACATCTTCGGCAAGGAATCCCGCTGGCACAACGCCGACGCCGAGGCTCCCGAGTACGACATCGAGCAGGCCAAGAAGCTGCTCGAGGAGGCCAAGTCCGAGGGCTTCGACGGCAAGGTGGTGCTCACCTCCAGCGCCGACCCGATCTCGCGCGACCAGGCCATGGTGCTGAAGGCCCAGTTGGAGGCGGCCGGCTTCACGGTGGAGAACGATCTGGTGCGGTCGATCGCCGACATCACCAACAAGATCTACATCGAGCGCAACTACGACTTCGCCCGTAGCGCGCTGTCGGTGACCGAGGCCGATCCGTTCTGGCGGCTGTACAGCAGCTTCTACTCCACGGCGGCAAGTAACTCCTCCGGCTACGCCGACAAGGATTACGACGCCATGGTCGACGAGTTGCGCAGCACCGATATGGACGATCGCGAGGAGATCGTGAAGAAGATCGAGCAGAAGTTCCTGGAGGACCTGCCCGCGATCAGCCTGGCCAACAACGCCAACATGGTGGCCTGGTCGAACAACGTGTTCGGGGTGCAGCCCACCAACGACGCGATGCTCGGCTTCGAGAAGGCCTGGATCGCCAACTGATCCGCACTTCGCGAAACATCTAGGGGGCTCCGGTTTCGGCCGGGGCCCCCTTTCGCGTCCGAGCGCGTTACCGAATCGTTAGATAACGCTTACCGGCCATCGAGAGCGGAACGCTGAGCAAGCGGTTTCCTGTGTTGTTCTCTCCGGCAACACTCGCAAGACAAACCGGGGGATTTCGACCCATGAAGCGTTCCAGACTCACCGCCCTCACCGCTCTCGCGGCAGCCGGCGCCATCGCCCTGTCCGCCTGTACCCGCGCCGAACCACCCGCCGAACCCGACGACCCCGCCCAGGGCACCAACTCGGTCTTCGAGCCGGGCTTCTTCGAGAAGGACGCCCCCGCAGAACCGACCGACGGTGGCACCCTGACCGTCGCCGACTACGCCGAAGCCCGCACCTTGGACCCCAGCCGGGCGATCGCCACCGGCTACTCGGGCGGTTCGTCCCTGATCGCGGTCTACGACCAACTCGTGCGCTGGAACCAGCGTGACCAGGCCTTCGAGAACCGGTTGGCCGAGTCGGTGGAGCCGAACGACGACTACACCGAGTGGACGATCACGCTGCGCAAGGATGCGAAGTTCTCCGACGGCACCCCGGTGAATGCCGACGCGGTGATCGGCTCGTTCAACTACTACATCCAGAACAAGGGCTTCGACCTGGGTGTGGTCGGTTCCAAGTGGGGTGGCGCCGAGAAGGTCGACGACACCACGGTCAAGGTGAAGCTGCGCGAATCGTGGGCGACTTTCCCCTTCGCGCTCGGCATGGGCATGGGCTTCATCGTCGCCCCGGCGGCGATCGAGGGCGGGCCGGACAACTTCAAGCCGATCGGCGCCGGTGCCTTCACCTATGAGTCCTACAAGCCCCAGGAAGAACTCGTCTTGGCCGCCAACCCCAACTTCTGGGAGGGCAAGCCGCACCTCGACAAGCTGCGCTTCGTCTGGGTCGGGGCCGATGAAACCAAGTACGACAGTCTCACCTCCAACAGCGTCCAGGTGGCGGTGATCCGCGACCTGCGGATGACCAAGCAGTCCCGCGAGGCCGATCACTCCGGCTGGCTGACCATCGAGTCGCTGGGCAACATCATCCAGGTGAACCAGGCCCAGGGCCGTCCGGGCAGTGATCCGGCCGTGTCGAAGGCCATCGCCCATGCGATCAACGAGGAGGAACTCTACGACCGGGTCTTCGACGGTTTGGGTCTGCCCACCAAGCGACTTTTCCCGCCCGGTTCGGTGTGGCACAACGAGGACGTCGAGGCCCCGGAGTTCGACCCGGAGCAGGCCAAGAAGTACTTGGAAGAAGCGAAGGGCAACGGCTTCGACGGCACGGTGAAGATGATCAGCCTGGCCGATCCGATCTCGCGTGATCAGGGGCTCACCCTGCAGGCGCAACTCGAGGCCGCCGGTTTCAAGGTCGAGAACGACTTCGTGCGCACCGTCACCGACATCACCACCAAGATCCATATCGAGCGCGACTTCGACTTCGCCCGCACTGCGCTGGCGATCAATGACGCCGACCCGTACTGGCGCTTGTACAGCGGCTTCCACTCCAAGTCGCCGGCCAATGCCTACGGCTACGCCGACGATGAGTTCGACGCCCTGCTCGAAGAACTGCAGGCCACCCCGGTCGACGAACGGGCCGATGTGCTCAAGCGCGTCGAGGAGCGGTTCCTGTCCGACCTCCCGGCGATCACCTTCGCCGGCAACGTCACCTTCATCGCCTGGCAGCAGAATGTGCACGGCGTGCAGCCGACCAATGATGCGATGGTCGGCTTCGAGAAGGCCTGGATCGCGAACTGAGTCGCACCAGGCATTCCAGGGGGAGGCTCCGGCTCGGCCGGGGTCTCCCCCTTCGCCGTCCGGTCGACTAACCGAGGTGGGAGGGCGCCTCGACCAGCACGGTCATCGCCTCGATCAGGCATTCGACGGTGAAGGCCGCTGCGGCATCGTCCAGCTTCTCGTGCTCCAGGCGGCGTTCCAGGTCGGCGAGGGTACGAGTCGTCAACGTCACGACCATGCGACGACGTTCCTCGCGAACGTCCTCACCCACGTCCGGCATCCGCTCCGACAGCAACCGCATCACCTCTTGGGAGTTGCTGTTGTGTTGATCGTCGAAGGGTTCGAACGCCTTGCCGCGACCCAGGTAGCGATCGATGAAGCGCGCATAGGCCCAGCTCCCCCGGGAGGACACCACGGCATCGGCCAGCGGCATGACATAGGCGCGCACGATCTCGGTGGTCGAGGGGTCGGCCGTCATCTCGGCCAGCAGTTGCCCCCGACTCCGGTTGAGCGGCACCATCCGCAGGTCGTAGAGGCCCTGGATCAGGCCCTTCTTGTCGCCGAAGTGATACTGCACCGCCGAGTTGTTCCGCTGCCCGGCGGCTTCGCCCACCTGGCGCAGGGACACATGATCCACACCGTGCTCGGCGAACAATCTCTCGGCCGCGAGCAGGATGCGTTCTCTGGTGTCCACGTCTGTCAGTCTGCCCGAATCCTCACGACCGGAAAGGTCATTGACACCTCCCATGAGGGGTTCTAGCTTCTAAGTCATCCTGACTTAAACCTCGACTCGGTGCTCGCGCATACCTACATGGACCGCAGCACGACATCGTCCATGGCCTACCTGGACAAAGCCTGGAGGGACAACGAGTGAGCCTCGATCGCAAGCACCTACCGATTCATACCGACTTCCCGCAGTACACGGCTGTCGAGGATTACCGCGAGCAGGAGGCCGCACTGCCGCAGCGTCCTGCGGTCACGGCCCCCGAGGGTGCGCCGAACGTCCTGGTGATTCTGCTCGACGACATGGGGTTCGGCGCCCCGTCCACCTTCGGCGGCCCGTGCCGGATGCCGGTGGCCGACCGACTGGCCGAGGACGGTCTGCGGTTCACCCGCTTCCACACCACGGCGCTGTGCTCGCCGACCCGGGCTTCTTTGATGACCGGGCGCAATCATCACGCCATCGGCATGGGCTCGGTGGTGGAGCTCTCCACCGGTGCGCCGGGCTACGACGGGATTCGCCCCAGGTCCGCCGCCACGGTGGCACAGATCCTGCGCCACAACGGCTACGCCACCGGTTGCTTCGGCAAGTGGCACCAGACCCCGCCGTGGGAGCAGACCGCGGCCGGGCCCTTCGACCGGTGGCCGACCGGGGAGGGCTTCGACCAGTTCTACGGTTTCCTCGGCGGCGAGGCCAGCCACTACGAACCGACCCTGGTGCGGAACACGAACTTCATCGATCCCCCGAAGGAGGCCGCCGACGGCTACCACCTGTCGGAGGATCTGGTCGATCAGACCATCGACTGGTTGACCTCGCTGCGGCAGCAGTCCGACAAGCCTTGGTTCACCTACCTGTCCTTCGGCGCGACCCACGCGCCGCTGCACGTCCCCGAGTCCTGGCGGGACAAGTACCGCGGTGAGTTCTCGCACGGTTGGGACGCCGAACGCGACCGGATTCTGGCCCGGCAGAAGGCGCTCGGTGTGGTCGCCGACGACACCGCCCTGGCCCCCTGGCAGGAGGACATCCCGCGTTGGGACGACCTGAGCGAACAGCAACGCACCGTGGCCGAACGGTTGATGGAGCTCTATGCGGCATTCGCCGAGCACACCGACGCCCAGGTCGGGCGGCTGATCGAGCACCTCACCGAAACGGGTCAGTTGGACAACACCCTGATCCTCTACATCCTGGGTGACAACGGCCCTTCCGCCGAGGGTGGTTTCAACGGCACCTTGAACGAGACCATGCGCTTCAACCACGTCGAGGACACCGCCGAGCGCATTCACGATCAGTTGGACGATCTGGGCGGGCCGAAGACCTACCCCCACTACCCGACCGGCTGGGCCCAGGCACTCGCCACTCCCTACCAACACACCAAGCAGGTCGCCTCGCACTACGGCGGCACCCGCAACGGCATGGTGGTGCATTGGCCCGCCGGAACCGCCGAGGTCGGTCGGGCCTGCCACCAGTGGCACCACGTCAACGACGTGCTGCCCACCATCTGCGACGCGGTCGGGATCCCCGTCCCCGAGAGTGTGGACGGCGTGACCCAGGATCCCTTGGACGGGGTCTCCTTCCGGGAGGCCTTCGACAACGCCGAGGCACCGGAAACCCATCACACCCAGTACTTCGAGATGTTCGGCAACCGTGGCATCTACCACAAGGGCTGGACGGCGGTGACCTATCACCGCAGCCCGTACCTGATCAAGCGCCCCAGCACCCCGCTGGCCGATGACACCTGGGAGCTGTACGACACCACCACCGACTGGTCGCAGGCCGAGAACCTCGCCGACGAGCATCCGGAGATCCTCGAAGAGCTGCGCGCCCTGTTCGAGACCGAGGCCCGTCGAAACCGGGTTTTCCCGATCGACGACGGCACCACCCGCAATCGGATGAACGCCGACCTTGCGGGTCGGGTGCGGGTGCCGATCACCCGGATGCGACTCGGACCCCGGGACGGTTTCCTGCGTGAGGATGCGGTGCCGAACCTCAAGAACACCTCCTTCCGGATCACCGCGGCGCTGGATTCGCTCGCCGATGGCGTGCTGATCGCCCAGGGTGGCGGCTTCTCCGGTTGGTCGTTCTACCTATTGGACGGGCGTCCGGTCTTCGCCTACAACTACGTGGGCCGGGACCTGACGCACATCCGAGCCGACGAACCATTGACCGAGCTTCCCCGGAAGCTGATCGCGGACTTCGCCTACGACGGTGGCGGCTTGGGTCAAGGTGGCCTGCTGAGAATTCATGCCGACGACAAGCTCATCGGTGAGGGACGGGTGGACAAGACCGTCCCGTACTTCTTCTCCCTCGACCAGACCCTGAACGTCGGCGTCGACCGGGGCACCCCGGTCACCACCGACTACCCCCGTCCCCGCTTCCCCTATGCCGGCACCATCCGACACATCACGATCGAGCGGGGCGACGACGCCGCCACCCTCGCCGATGTCGGGCTGGCGCACGGCTACCTGAAGACGCAGTAGGTTCGCCATGCCCATCACGATTCAACCCAGCACAGTTGCCATCGGGGCGGAGGTCTCGGGTGTCGACCTGAGCCAACCCCTGAGCGGGGAGACCACCGCGGAGATCCTGGACGCCTTCCACCGCCACCAGGTGCTGTTTTTCCGCGACCAGCACCTGGACGACGCGGCCCACCGCGATTTCGCGTCCATCTTCGGCCCGCTGCACCTCTTCCGGTTCCTGCCGCCGGCCACCGAGGAAGTTCCCGAGGTGCACGTCCTGGACGTCGACGGCTCGAACCGCCGACCGACCTACAACGCCGATATCTGGCACTCCGACGTCACCTTCCTGGAGCACCCGCCGCTGGGGTCGGCCCTGCGTGCGGTACTCCTGCCGGAGGTCGGCGGCGACACCTTGTGGGCGTCGATGTACGCCGCCTACGAGGGTCTGTCCGACAAGGTGCAGCGCCTGATCGGCGACATGACCGCGATCCACGATGCGGCGAACTCGGTCAGCCACCGCAGTCAGGCCGCCAGTGCCGATTACCCGCCGGTGTCCCACCCGGTCGTGCGAATCCACCCGGTGACCGGACGCAAGGCCCTGTTCGTGAACAAGACCTTCACCACCCGACTGGAAGGCGTCACCGACCGCGAGAACGAATACCTCCTGAGCCTGCTCACCGACCACGTCCGCTCACCCGATTACCAGGTGCGCTTCACCTGGTCACCCGGCGCCATCGCGGTGTGGGACAACCGCTGCACCCAGCACTACGCGGTGGCCGACTACTCCGGACGGCGCCGGATGCACCGAGCGGTGATCGAACAAGAACGGCCGATGCCACCCGCCGACCTCTGAGGCGCCCGGATCACGGTTCGGAAACCGGCTTCCATTGAACGGGAACGCGGGTGCTTTTCTTTCCGGTGCCGTGTTGCCTGTGTCCGGACCAGAAGAATTTCATACTGACTGGGGAGTAACTAGTGAAGCGTTCCGGACTGTCCCGTTTTGCGGCGGTTGCAGCGGCCTGCGCATTGGCCCTGACAGCCTGCGCCCGCTCCGGGGATGACCCCGATGATGACAACAACGGCGGCCAAAAGGGCGATGCCGGCGATTACTACACGGCCGGTATTTTCGAGAAGGAAGCCCCCGGTGAACCCACCGACGGCGGCACCCTGACCATGGCCGACTACGCCGAGACCCGCAGCCTGGATCCGACCTCCACCATCGCGACCGGGTATTCCGGCGGGACCTCGCTGGTGGCGGTCTACGACCAGCTCGTGCGGTGGAACGAGCGCGAGCAGGACCTGGAGTACCGACTGGCCGAGAAGGTCGAGCCGAACGACGAATACACCGAGTGGACGATCACCCTGCGTGACGGTGTGAAGTTCTCCGACGGCACCCCGGTCAACGCCGACGCGGTGGTCGGATCGTTCAACTACTACCTGCAGAACAAGGGCTACGACGCCGCTGTCGTCGGGCCGTTCTGGGGCGGCGCCGAGGCGGTCGACGAGAAGACCGTCAAGGTGACGCTGCGTCAGGGCTGGGCCACCTTCCCCTTCGCCCTGGGCAAGGGCATGGGCTTCATCGTCGCCCCCGCCGCGATCAAGGACGGCAAGGACGGCTTCCAGCCGATCGGCGCCGGCGCTTTCAAGTACGAGTCCTACAAGCCCCAGGAAGAACTCGTCCTGGCCGCCAACCCCGACCACTGGGACGGCAAGCCGCACCTGGAGAAGCTGCGCTTCGTCTGGGTGGGTGCCGACGAGACCAAGTACGAGAGCCTGACCAGCGGGCAGGTCGACACCGCCCTGATCCGCAGCATCGAGCTGCTGAAGCAGGGTCGTGAAGCGGACGTGTCCGGCTGGGTGAAGCTCGAGGGCATGGGCAACGTGATCAACATCAACATGGCCGAAGGTCGCCCCGGCACCAACCTCAAGGTGCGTCAGGCCCTGGGCCATGCGCTGGACGAGCAGGACCTCTACCAGCGCGCCTTCGACGGACTGGGCAAGCCGTCCAAGCACGTCTTCGGCCCCGAGTCGAAGTGGCACAACGAGGACGCCCCGGCACCGGAACACGACCCGGAGAAGGCCAAGAAGCTGCTCGAGGAGGCCAAGGCCGAGGGCTTCGACGGCAAGATCGTGCTCACCGCCAGCGCCGATCCGGGTTCGCGGGAACAGAGCATGATCATGCAGGCCCAATTGGAGGCGGTCGGTTTCACCGTCGAGAACGACTTCGTGCGCACCATCGCCGACATCACCAACAAGATCTACATCGAACGCAACTACGACTTCGCCCGCAGCGCGCTGTCGATGGAAGAGGCCGACCCGTTCTGGCGACTGCAGGCGAACATGCACTCCAAGTCGCCCACGAACAGCTCGGGCTACGCCGATCCGGAGTTCGACGCCCTGGTCGACGAGTTGCGCACCACCGAGGGTGACGAGCGCAAGGACGTGTTGCAGCGGATCGAGGCCCGGCTGATGGATCAGATGCCGTACGTGATCCTGTCCGGTGCTCCGGCCTACGTCGCCTGGAACGACCACGTCCATGGCATCGTGCCGAGCAACGACGCGATGCTCGCCTTCGACAAGGCGTGGCTGTCGAACTGATGCCCACGGCACAGTTCGCCGTCGTCGGCGCCGGGCCACTGGGCTCGACCGCAGCACGTTATCTGGCCGAGGCCGGTGCCTCGGTGGTGCTGATCGGGCCCGGTGACCCGGCCGACGTCGACCCGAACCAGCCCTGGAGCGGTTGGAGCGACGAGAGCCGAATGTTCCACGCGGTGGATCTACCGCTGGTGTCGGCAATCCTGGCCAAGCGCTCCCGGGCCCGGTTCGGCGATCTCGAAGCCCGCTCCGGGGTGCAGTTCAGCACCGCCAACCCCTCGCTCACCGTCTCGGGGGCACCGCGGTCGGAACGCACCCCGGGCATCGAGATAGACACCCACTTCGACATCGCCACCCTGATGCAGAACGCCGCCGACATCGGCATCGAGGTGGAACGTATCGAGGCCGACGACCTCGCCGAGCGGTACCCCGCACTGCGCTTCAACGAGGGGCATTTCGGGCTCTTCCACGCCGACGGGCTGGTACTCAACCCGCGGCGTTACGTCGAGGCCCAACAGACCCTGGCCGAACGGGCCGGCGCCGGTCGGGTGCTCGATCACGCCATCTCGATCACCGAAGAAGCCGACGGGGTGAGCGTGCGGTTGGCCGGCGGGGACGAGGTGCGCGCCGAACAGGTGGTGCTGGCCGCGGGTGCCCACATCAACCTGGACGGTCTGTTGCCCCGCCCACTCGACACCACGGTGCTCGGCATCACGATCGCCCTGTTCGAGGTGGACGAGGACACCGAGTCCTTCCCCACCCTGATGTACACCGACACCACCTCGGCACATCCCTACTCGGGCCTGATCGTGCCCCCACTGCGCTACCCCGACGGCAAGCTGTACCTCAAGCTGGCCGGCACCGGTGGGCTGCGGATTCTGTCCTCGAAGGACGAAGCCACCGAGTGGTTGGCTGCCGGCGGGGACGGCGAGGGTGCCGCGGCGATGATCGGCGCATTGCAGCAGCTTCTGCCGGGGGTGCAGGTGCGTTCCACCGTCACCCGGCCCTGCCTGGCGAGCATGAACCACGCCAACACTCCCTACGTCGGCCACGTCGGGGAGCGGATGGTGGTGCTCACCGAGGGCGATCACGGGGTCACCGTCGCCGACGAACTCGGACGGCTCGCCGCCGATCTGGCCCGGTACGGAATCTGGCGCGATTCCTTGCCTGCGCATGTGTTCACGCCCCGGTTCCGCTGAGCCACGCAGCGGCCCAGAACCAGCGGAAACCCTTTACACGACACCCGCCGAGGTGCCTACACTGGCCCCCGCTTCTCCACTTGGGATCGGGGGTGCGGCATGGGGGCTGCCACTGCACTGGACCTGTCGGGCCTGTATCGCAGCCCGGTGCTCCGCTCCCGCCTGCCGGTTCCGTCCCATCGCGACCTCCGCCACACCATTTCCAGTCACGATCTGACGTGGGGACGCGGGCCGGTCAACACCTCGTTGTTTCGGCGCACCATCAATCACGTCAGTGTGATGTCGCTGGGCTATGGGGCCGAGGTGGAGATTCACGCCGAGAGCTTCGAGGGGTTCAGCCTGGTGCAGATGCCCCTGCGGGGCGTGGCCGAGTTCATCAGTGACGGACGGACCATGCTGATCCGCCCGGGTGAGGTCGCGATCGTGTCACCACGCCGGGAGGTGCGCACGCTGTGGCACACCGGTTGTGAACAACTCATCGTGAAGGTGCCGCATGCGCTGTTCGACGGCCTGTCCCCGCAGGACGCCGCCGGCGGGCTCGCTCCTGCCGGCAAGCTGGTCGGTCGCCAGGCCGCCCAATGGCTGGCCCTGATCCAACAACTTCTGGAGCTGGCCCCGTCGACCCACCCGGCCTGGTTGCGTCATGTCGAGAGTGGCCTCGCACTGTTTCTGCTGTGCCATACCGGCGAGCCCCTGCCACCGGACGAACCGATCGAGCTCGGTGGTCTGTCCCGACCCATGCCGACCCCGTTGCGGCAGGCGCAGGCTCACGTCCTGGGCAATCTGGACGCGTCGATCACCTTGGCCGATCTGGCCGCGGCCGCCGGGCTCAGCCAGCGCGCACTGCACGTCCTGTGCCGGCGCCACCTGGGCGAATCACCCATGACCTGGGTTCGCAACCTTCGCCTGGACGCGGCCCGGCGCCGTCTGCTGGCCGAGCCGCGCTCCAGCGTCACCGAGGTGGCACTGGAGCACGGCTTCACGCACCTGGGGCGCTTCTCGGCCTATTACCGGGCCCGGTTCGCGGAATTGCCGAGTGTCACCGGCTCCGGCTGATTCAGATGAACATTGATTTGTTGACCGGCAGATTATTCTCTTTGCAATAGCTCAAGTAATGGTCGATCATCCAGAAGACATCGACGATCTCGACGATGCGATCCTGTTCATCGAGGAATTCGATCGGGGTACCCAAATGGAAGAGGGTCTCCATACCCTCGTCGGAGTGCAGGGTGTGCGTGCGACCGGGGCTTTCGTGAATGTAATCGCCCGCGCGGGCGACCCAGTCGTATTCCAGGTAGCGCAGACTGCCCTTGAGCACGAAACCGGTCACCGTGGCGCGGTGCCGGTGTCGGCCGAGTGAGCCACCCTTGTCGGCGCGCATGATGTGCACCGACACACCGTTGCGGACGTCGAAGGTCAGGTGGCGCAACCAGATATTGGGAATGAACGGAATCCACGGCGAAGTTTCTTCCGACGAATCGTAATGCCCCTCCACCAGCGCGAATTGATCCCGAACCTCATCCAGGCGTTGTTCCACACCGATGTATTTGTCGAGAACTTGTTCCATGAGAAATCTCCTCCGGAGAATGAATTCGTAATGTGGGACTTCACTCTAGGATTCGACCTCGTACCGAACTATCCGACTTTTGCCTTCTTTGCCCGGCGTGCTGTCCGATTCCGGCACGAGCCCGCCGGCACCTCGGCTCACCCCAGCAGGGTCAACCACTCCCGTGGCCCAACCCGGGTGACCCGCTTGGCCGCGACCTCCACACCGAAGGCAAGCCGTTCGGGGTCGGAGCCCTCGGCGTAACACCAGGCACCGTGCAGGGCATCCCCGGCGCCGAGGGTGTCGACCGCGGTCACCTCCGGCACCGGCACTTCGCCGGAATCATCCGTCCGCCACCAGCGCACCGGGCCGGCACCGTGGGTGATCGCCACCATGCGCAGCCCCAGTTGCAGCCCGTGCGCGGCCGTGTCGGCGGCCTCGGGGTGGTCGGGAAAGCGGAAGCCGGTGGAGCAGATCGCGACATCGGCCAGTGGCATCAGGTTGGCGAAGACCGGCTTCCACCGTCCGGCGTCGATGGTCACCTCCACTTCGGCGCGGCGGGCGAGTTCGGCGGCTCCGACGGCCAGGTCGGGGTGGTGGCCGTCCAGCAGCAGGGTGTCGGCCCCGTCCAGCAGCTCGGCCAAGCCGTCGGGTACCGCGGCCCGGTGGGCGGCGGCGTCCCGGGAGACCACGGCCCGCTCCCCGGTGCCCTCCTGGACGGTGATCGCCGAGACGGCCAGATCCAGGTCGAGATCGGGGGTGGCATCGACCACCCGCACCCCGTGGTCGGCCAGTTCGGCCGCGACGAGTCGGGCCAGGTGCCCCCGTCCCAGGGCGGTGACCAGGGTGGCCTCGCCGCCCAGGGCGGCATGGGTGACCGCGGCATTGGTGGCCGGCCCGCCCGCGGCCCAGCCCTGCCAGGAGGCGGTGACCTTCTCGTCGGCACCGGGCCGATGACTCACCCGGTGAATCACGTCCAAGGTCGCCAGCCCGACGAACACTCCCCGACGCATCGGCCTAGCGGCTGGTGGCCAGCCGGGTGATCGCATCCACCAGCCGGTCGGGGGCGATCCGGCGGAAGTTCATCACCGTCGCGGCGACAACCCCCACCGGGTAGCGGGGCTTCGGCTTCGGCGCGGTGAGCGACTTCACGATGGTGGCGGCCACGGTGTCGGGGCTGACGGTGAACGGCGGCTTCACCATCGCGTTCAGTACCTTCTCCACGCTGCGGGCCTGCTCGGCATAGGCGGTGCCGGCGGAGCGTTCGATCAGCGAGGCATGCGCGATCTCGGTCCATTCGGTTTCCACCGGGCCGGGCTCGACCATCACCACGTCGATCCCGAAAGGCTTCAGTTCGATCCGCAGGCAGTCCGACAGCAGCTCCAGGCCGGCCTTGGTGGAGTGGTACCAGCCGGCCAGGGGTTGATAGATCTCGGCGGCGATCGAGGTGATGTTGATGATCCGGCCGCGACCCTGTTGCCGCATCGACGGGGTCACCAACTGGATCAGCCGGGCCGCCCCGAAGACGTTCACCTCGTACTGGCGGCGCGCCTCGTCCAGCGGCACGTCCTCGACCGCCCCGTAGGAGCCGTAGCCGGCATTGTTGACCAGGGCATCGATGCGGCCCTGTTCGGCCAGGATGCGTTCCACCCCGGCGGTCATCGAGGCATCATCGGTGACGTCCATCGCGAAGGTGTGCACGCCGAGGGCGGCCAGTTCCGCGAGCCGGTCGGTGCGCCGGGCGACGCCGTACACCTCCCACCCGAGCGCGTTCAGGCGGCGGCACGTGAGTTCACCGAAACCGGACGAGGCTCCGGTGACCAGGGCGACAGGGGACACGGCACTCTCCTTGGACGACGATGTCGTCCACCCTACAAAGCTCAGGCACTCCGTTCTCAAGCACTCAGTTCGCTACGACCGGGGCGCTGATCGTCGTCCTCGTCCTCGGTGAGCAGATGCCAGTCGGTGTCTTCCAGTTGGTGTCGGCGGCGGCGCAGCACCGACGCGGCCCCGGCGGCCAACAACAACCCACCCCCGGCGATCGCGCCGATCGCTTCGACCGGCATCCGGGTGGCCGCATCGGCTTCCGGCCGGGTCGTCCCGTCCGGTTTCTCGGGCAGGTTGGCCAGCAGGTCCCCGATCAGGATCTCGGCGGATTCGGCGATGATCCGCTCGTCGTAACCCTGATGAATCGGCCGGGCCCGGTCGGTTTCGACGGTGATCGTGGACGCACCGAGCATCACCCGGGCCAGCGGCGAGCCGGCGTCACAGATGATGTCGCCGGCATTGCACACCGACACCACCCGGTGTTTCAGCGCTTCGGGAATCTCCATCCGGTGGTACCGCGCCACCCGGTGCATCCGGGTCATCGCCACATCACCCTCGCTCATCGCCAGGGTGGTGCGAATCACCGCCCGCAACCCGATCTTGTCCTCGTCATCGCGCGCCACCTGCGCGGTTTCGCGCAGATAGTGCACCGCGGCCACCAGCCCGACCGCGGTATCGGGCCCGTTGCCGAACTCGGTGACCTGCTGGGACGGGTAGTGCAGCGGGTTGCCGAACAGCAGGGCACCGGCCAACTGGGGTGCCTCCCCGCGTTCGGCGAGGGTCTCGGTGATCACCTGGGCGCCCTGGGAGAACCCGGCCAGCACCCATCGTTCGCCCGGGCACCGGGCGGCCGCATCGTCCAGCACGCGGTGCAGTTCGGCCCGTCCGGCATCGACCGAACGCTGGTAGTCGTTGTCGGGCATCTCCTCGCTGAACATCAGCTTCTCCACCCCGATGTCGGTCAGGGTGTAGGGCGAGGCCGCCGGAAAATCCAGCGCAATCTCGCGCACCCGGGACCTGGGCCGGTCGCCGTCGACCTGGGAGGTCCGATCGACCAGCACCTGGCGAATGCGTTCGACAGTCGGGCCGTAGGGCCACTCCTCGCCCGAGCCGCGCACCCCGATGAACAACACATCGCCGCACTCACCACCGGCGCTGCGGGCGGGCTGATCGGGCCAGGTCAGACCGGTGTCGGCGGCTGCGGGCACAGCAGTGGGGCCGGCGACCAGGGTCACGGCCGCCAGCCCCACCAGAGCTGCTCGCACTACCGAATGCACGACATCAAGTGAAGCCCACCGCACCAAGTCGGTGCCACTTCGAGCGGGTCAGGCGTACAGGAAAGGAGTCAGCACACCGGCTACGGCGAGCTGCAACACCAGGGCGACCGGCACCGGCCACCAGCCGTAGGCCTTGCACAGGGCCGAGTTCACGGTGCCCACCACGGTGCCGAAGGTACCGAGCGTCATGATCAGCCACAGGTAGACGACCGAGTCGCCGAAGAACATGGCGCCCACCAGAGCCGGCAGGCTCATCACGAAGGTCGAGGGCACCAGCACCACCAAGGCGATCGTCAGGGTCGCCCACCAGGGCAGGCCGCCCACCCCGTGGGGCGAAGTGGTGACGCGATCACGGTCTTGGGCAGTCATACCCACAACGACGTCGGGGCCCCCGGTCTGGTTCCCACTCGCTTCGTCGGTCACACTGGGACCACCGCATTTCGAGGAGGAATCATGCTGGATGAGCAGGGCCGGCCGATCGGCTATTGGTTGAAACTGGTCGATCACCTGCTGGATGCCGCCTTTCTGGAGACCCTCGGAGAATCCGGTTTGTCGCGGCGGCACTGGCAGATTCTGAACCTGATCGGCAGCGGTTCACGCACGGTCGAGGAGACCGACATCGCCCTGGCCCCCTTCCTGGGGGTGCGGGGTGCCAGCGCCCCCTTCCTGGACGATCTGGAGCGCATCGGCTGGATCAGCGTGACCGAACAGCAGGTGTCGATGACCCCGGACGGCACGGCCGCCTCCGCCGAGATCCGCGCCAGCGTCGACCGGCAACGCGAGCGCGTCGCCCGCGGCATCAGTGACCAGGACTGGCAGACCACGATGAGCACGCTGCAGGCGATGGCGGCGAACCTGGGCTGGACGGGCAGGGAATCACCGGCGTCCTGAACACCCCTTAGGGTTGGCTCTCATGAGTACCGGACCTTTGGTGGCGGCCGCGGACGGCTCGGCGTTGGGCAATCCCGGCCCGGCCGGTTGGGCGTGGTACATCGACGACGACTGCTGGGCCGCCGGGGGCTGGGCGCACGGCACCAACAACATGGGCGAGTTGATGGCGGTGCTGGATCTGCTGCGCCAGACCGCCCATCAGCCCGAGCGGGAGCTGCGGGTGCTGTGCGATTCGCAGTACGCGATCAACGTGATCAGCAAGTGGACGCCGGGCTGGAAACGCAAGGGCTGGAAGAAGGCCGACGGTAAGCCGGTGCAGAACGTCGAGCTGGTCAAGGCCCTGGACGAGGCGATGGCCGGACGCGCGGTGACCTTCGAGTGGGTCAAGGGCCACGCCGGGCACCGGATGAACGAGGCCGCCGACCTGCGCGCCCGTACTGCCGCGGAGGCCTACCGAGACGGCCGTGACCCCAACCCCGGCCCGGGATTCCCCGGCGGGGTGGCCGGAGTGCCCGCCCCCCAGGAGTTGCCTGGCTCGGTCGAGACCGAACCCGACCTGCTCTCACTGCTGGACGAGGCGACCGATCTGGGCGATCGCGATGCGGTGATCGGCCTGGAAGAGGATCTGTTGTCGGACGAGGTACGCGCCGACCCGGCCCGGGTCGCCGAACTGTTGCATCCCGATTGGCAGGAGATCGGGGCCTCGGGACGGGTGTGGAGCCGCGCCGAGATGCTGTCGGTGATCGCACCCCTGGACGATGTGCCGCAGCTCGATCCGGTGTCGCTGCACTGGTTGAGCGACGACATCGTGGTGCTGGTGTGGCGCGCGGTCGCCGCCTCGGGGCAGACCCTGCGCTCGTCGGTCTGGCAACGTCAGGGCGGCCGGTGGCGGCAGCGCTTCCACCAGGGCACCCCGGAGACCTAGACCCGAATCCCCTTGGCGAGCGCGCGGGCGGTGAAACGCACCAGCTCGTCGGTGTCGTGTTTCTCCGACCAGCCGACGCTGAGGGACTCGGCCAACCCCATCAGGCTCACCCAGACGTGCCGGATGGCCATCGGGGACGAATCGATCTGCCAGCCCTGGGCTTCGGCCGACCGGCGCAGACCTTCCTCCAGACACGCAAACTGTTCCTGGGTGGATTGGTGCAGCGCCGCCAGCGCTGAGGTGAGCGGACGGTCGCGGTCGACGAAGGGCACCGCCATCCGTCCGATCAACACCCACTGGTCGAGAATCGCCGGAGCCACCGTCACCAGGAACTCCTCCACGCTGTCGGCATGGGTGGTGCGCAGCACCTCGCTGAGTTCGATCTGGCTGTTGTGCAACAGGGTCGCGAAAACGTCCCGCTTGTCGGCGAAATACCGGTAGATCAGCCCCGCACTCATCCCCGAACGCCGGGCGATCGCACGCATCGTGAGGTGTTCGTAGCCACCTTCGGCGAGCAGTTCCGAGGCCGCCGCCAAAATGGCCTTGGCGCGTTCCTCCGGGTCGCCGAAGGCTTCGGCGCGGGGTGCTGCACTCGTCACGGGGGTCTAGGCCTCCTCCGCCTCCAACTGTCCGATGCGGTACTTCAGCCACCCAGAGTGCCAGAAATTGTCGGCGGTGATGGGGTCTTCCAACAACGCCCGGTGGGTCTTCAGCAACAGTTCCCGCGCCCCGGCATGGTCGGGGTCGGCGGCCAGGACGGCTTCGGCCAGGGCAGTGGCCTGTTCGGCGCGGCCGGCGTCGAACTCGGCGGCGGCCTTGGTCAGCACCTGCTCGGCCCCGGCCAGCTCGACCAGTGCGGCCTGGGTGGCTTCGGGCTCGATCGGGTACAGCGAGGTGGTCGAGCGCTGGTGGAACCAGCCCAGGTAGCTCTCGAAGATCGTCTTCACACCCCACGACACCCGGCCGTAGCCCTGCCCGACGTACAGCTCCTCGGGCAGCGTGACCTCGCGCATCAGGGTCTCGACGTCCTTGCCGGCGTTGATCCCGTCCAGGGTCGCCTGATGGATGTGCGAGACCGCCTCGTACTGGCGTCGGTAGACCGCGTCGATCAGTTCCTCACCGTGGATCGGCTCGCCGCGTCCGGTCAGGACGGTTTCGGGGCGCAGGTCGCGGATCCGGCGGATGGTCTCCAGGTAGGGCAACACGAAACGGTGCTTCTGGCCGCGGATGGTGTTGATGTTCGGGAAGTGGCCGAACAGCGGGCCGAGCAGGTTGCTCACCACCAGCAGTCGGCGTTGCGGGAACCACACCATCGCCCCGTCGGTGGTCTCCCCCACGCCGTGGTGCAGTTCCATCTCGACCCCGCCGACCCGCAGGGTCATCGTGTCGCGGAACATCACGTCGGGGGTCGGCCGGTCCTGTACCGGGGGCTCGTCACCGTAGGTGGCCGACAGCTTCTTCATGTGCTCGGCCGAGGGGGTGAACCAGGTGGGCGCCCACTGCCGCATCCGTCCGAACACCCGCTTGTCGTCGTCCTGGGCGGCGGGGTTGTTCTCGTGGGCGACGTATCGGGTGCCGGGTTCGCGGAAGGTCGCGACCCCACCGACGTGGTCGGTGTGCCCCTGGGTGGTGATGATGTAGCGGGTCGGGGCGTCCGAGATCTTGTCGAAGACGTGCTTGTGGAAGGGTGCCTCGTAGCCCAGGCCGGTGTTGATGATCACCCGTCCGTTGTCGGTGGCCAGCAGGTAGGCCGCGGTGTTGCCCGGGGACATGTACAGGCCCTCGGAGACCTCGATCGGCTCGTCGAGGTACTCGGGGGTCAGCAGTTCCTTGGTGCGGGCATCGATCGCGGCCCGGATGTCGGCTTCGGTGATCACGTGACTTCCTCCTGCACGTCGAAGGCTTCGAGGTAATGGCGGTAGCGGGCCCGCAGGTCGGCGGGTTCGACGTGGAAGTCGCCCCGCAGGTCGTAGACGACCTGGCCGTGCTTACCGCGCGGGTGGGTGTCGAGGTAGTGCCGGATCTCGGCTTGGGCCTGTTCGGTGAACTCCAGACCGATGCGGCGGTAGATCTCCTCGACGGTGCCCCAGTCGTCGTCCATCAACGCGCCGAAGTGGACGTCGATCCGCTTCTCGGGCGGGATCGTGGTCAGGTCGCGGGTGCCGGCGGTGAGCAGCCGGTCGACCCGGTCGGCCCAGTATTCGAAGAGGGCGTCGATGTCGACCTTCTTGAACTGCATCCGGGCGCCGTAACCGTTCATGGTGACCGCCGACTGCACCACCGAGACCGGGTCACGGTGGGTCATCACCACCGTGGCGTCGGGATAGGTGTCCATCAACGGGCCGAGCAGTTCCAGGTGCTGGGGGCATTTGAGCACCCAGCGTTCCGGGCCGCGCTGCCACTGCAACACCTTCAACATCAGCTTGGTGAACTCGTAGTGCGGACGCTGGTCGTGACTGAGCTGGTAGTCGCGCCAGGTCGGGTGCAGGCTGGTCAGCCACTCGAAGTTGTAGCTCGCGAAGTCGATGCTGGTGAGCTCGAGTTCTTCGTGGATGTGGTCGGGGTTCATCGGGTGCATCGCCGCCACCAGGGGGCTGCGGGCCTGCAGGTGCTCCCAGCGTTTGGCGCTGCGCAGGTAGCGCGGGTCGACCCCGTCCACCGGCTCTTCGCCGGGTACCGGCACCGGCTCCTGGGATTCCCACAGTTGCAGCGAGCGGAAGCGGCTGTCGGCGGCCAGCAGGTTCACCAGGTGGGTGGTGCCCGAGCGCGGCAGTCCGACGACGATCACCGGGGCGGTGATCTGCACATCGTGAATCTCCGGATGCCGCTTCAGCAGGTCCATCACCTTCAGCCGGTTGGCCGCGTAGTTGACGCAGTTGCCGAACAGTGAGGCGCGGGAGACCGCGGTGCGGTTCGGGTCGCCGTCCACCCCGGCCAGAATCACCGCGAGCCGCTCGGTGAAGTCCATCGGGCCGAAGTCGTCCAGCCCGGTCTGCTCCCGGGCTGCGGCGAGCACCGCGTCCACGCTGAGTTCGACCGGCTTCTGCTGGAGATGCGCCTCCATGGCCTTCTGTTCCTCGGTGAGGACGGGATCGCGCAGGTCGTCGATGCGAATCCGGTTGCTCATCGCCTCAGCCCTGCACGCTGAAGCCGCCGTCGACCAGCAGCGTCTGGCCGGTGACGAACTTGGCGGCCGAGCTGGCCAGGAAGAGCACCACGCCGCTCAGGTCGTCGGGGGCTCCGACCCGGCCGAGCGGGGTGCGGTCCACGGTCGGTTCGCTCATCCCCCGGGTGATCATCGGGCGGGTCATGTTGGTCTCGACCAGGCCGGGGGCCACCGCGTTGGCGCGCACCCCGTCGGCACCCCAGGTGACCGCCATGGTCTTGGTGAGCTGCACGATCGCGGCCTTGGTCGCCCCGTAGGCGGGGGTGACGCTGATCGCGAAGTAGGAGGTCATCGAGCCGGTGTTGATCACATTGCCGCCGCCGGGCAGGTCACTGGCTTTGAGCAGCGGCAGTACCGCGTTGGTCAGGCGGAACACGCTGGACAGGTTGATCTGCAGGATCCGGTCGAAGTTCTCCGGCTCCCACTCGTTCTCGCGGGCGAGGTTCTGTCCGGCGTTGTTGACCAGCACGTCGAGGGCGTCGAGACCGGCCGCCAGCGCGTCGATCTGGTCGTTGTCGGACATGTCGCACTGCGCATAACGGAAGGCCGACAGGTCGTGGTCGTATTCGTCGGCGGACGCCTTGCGTCCGGTGATGGTCACCGTGGCGCCGGCATCGGCGAAGGCTCGGGCAATTTCGAGTCCGATTCCGTTACTACCGCCGGTCACCAGCACCTGTCGCCCGGTGAAGTCGTAGGCAACAGTGGGACGCAGGTCAGGGTTGGCTGCTTCGCTCATGCTCTACAGCCTCACCACAAAGTGAACGCCGTTCAGCATCGTTCCCGGTGAGCGGAAACAAGGTGCGAGCGCCTGCGGCACCCAAACCTCCAGCTCACCTCGGCCCGGGCCTGCGTCGCGCAACCTCACACCAAAACCCCACCACTGCTGCTGCAAACCGCCTGATCTTGGCCCGCCGTCACCGCATACAGCTTTGCTGCCAAGAATCGGGCCAGTTGCAGCAGCCGGGCCACAGCAGAGTTCGGCAGCAGGAGCCGGGGTCAGGATTTCCGGGTCACGGATTCGAGCGGGCCCGCACGGGTGAATCCGGAATTCACCCCCGGCTCCGAGCCCGACTCCGGGTACCAAAACCCCCAACTCACCTCGCCAATTTGCGGCTGTCAGCCCGAATCCGGGGTGTGAGTTGGGGATTTGGGTACCCGAGTGGCTGGTTTGCGCGCCCGCCACTGCGACAAACCTCCGGCTCGGCGGCCCGCCGTCTCAGTTTCGGGTTCGCGGACGGGTGCGCAGGGCCAGGAAGCCCAGGACGGTGGCCGGTATCAACAGCACCATCGCCACCAGGTTCAGCCCGGCATACCCCAGCAGGGCCAGCAAAGGTCCGCCGATCACCGCCGCGGCAGCGCCGGCGTAACTCATCAGCGCGTCGGTGGCGCCCTGCAGCGGCACCCGCACCTCACCGGAATCGACGCCGGCGAACAATGCCGACGACGCGATCAGGGCCATCGACCAGCCCAGCCCGAGGGTGATCAGGGCGATCGTGGTCAGGGTCATGTTGCCGGTGGGGCCGGCCACAGCACCGAGAATCAGGGACAGTGCCAGGGTGGCCAGGGCCGCGAAGGCGACCGGCATCGCACCCCAGCGGTCGGCGAGCAGACCGAACACCGGGCTGAGTGCGTACATGCCCAGGATGTGCAGGCTGATCACCAGGCCCACCAGTTTCAGGCCGTGGCCGTGGTGCTCGATGTGCAGTGGGGTCATCGACATCACCCCGACCATCACCGCATGCGCGATCGCGATCAGCAACAGCGCGAAGCGGGCCACCCGGTGCCGCAGGGCCCAGCCGAGCGCGGCCCAGGCCGGTACCGGACGGGACGGGCCGCCCCGGCCGTGGTGGTGGTGGTCGGCGGTCGGCTGCTCCTCGACCGGGGGCAGCGGCAGCAGGGTGCGAATCACCAACGCCGCCGCACCGAAGGCGACCAGCGAGAACAGGTACGGTCCGGCCAACTCCGGCACCCCGACGCGGTCACCGAGGCGGGCCCCGACGGTGGACAGGTTCGGGCCGAGTACCGAACCGATCGTGGTGCCCCACACCACCAGGGACAGGGTGCGTCCGCGCTTTTCGGGTTCGGCCAGGTCGGCGGCGGCATAACGGGTCTGCAATCCGGTGGCGGTGGCCACCCCGAACAGCACCAGCCCCAGCAACAGCGGAATCAACGCCTGGGCCAGGGCCGAGAAGATCACCACGATCGCGCCGATGACCGCGATCAGGTAGCCGCCGGTCAGGGCGGTGCGGCGGCTGTGGGTGGCGGCGACCCGGGCCAGGGGTACCGCGGCGATCGCACTGCCCAGCACGCTGACCGCCTGACCCACCCCGGCCAGTGCGGTGCCGCCGACGCTGGCGACCAGCAGGGCACCGACCGCGATACCGGAGGCGACGCCGATGCCGCCGAGCACATTGCCGGCCATCAGCACCGCCACCGGGCGCGCGGAAGAACTTGTCATGAGCCGACAGCCTAGAGCGTTCGCCGCCGCGGTCATGACAGTTGTCAGCGCCGATTGGTGACGTTGCGGGATACCGCGGCATACCGCCGAAGTTCGAAACTGGACTTATGAACGACACCCCTGCGATTTCCATCACCGGATTCACCAAGCGCTTCGGCGACCTGGTGGCCGTCGACGACCTCGATCTGCACGTCCCGGCGGGCCAGATCCTGGCCCTGCTCGGCCCCAATGGGGCGGGCAAGTCGACCACCACCGAAGCGGTGATCGGCCTCACCGGGGTTGAGAGCGGCCGGATCGAGGTCTTCGGCAGTTCGCCGATCGCCGCGGTGCGCAGCGGCGACACCGGCGCGATGTTGCAGAACGGCACCCTGCTGGCCGAAACCTCGGTGCGCAATCTGCTGCGCCTGATGCACGGCTTGCACCGCCACCCATTGCCGATGGACGAGGTGATCGAACGGGCCGAGTTGGGGCCGATCCTGCGCTCCGGTGTGGGCAAGCTGTCCGGCGGCCAGGCCCAGCGGCTCCGCTTCGCCCTGGCGATCATGTCCGACCCGCGGCTGTTGATCCTCGACGAGCCGACCGTGGGCATGGACGTCGACGCCCGCCGCCGGTTCTGGGCCACGATGGACGATCTCGCCGACGGCGGCCGCACCATCATGTTCGCCACCCATTACCTCGAGGAGGCCGACGACTTCGCCGACCGGATCGTGGTGATGAACGCCGGACGAGTGGTGGCCGACGGCACCGGGGACGAGATCAAGTCGATCGTGGGTGGCCGCCACATCCGCTTCCACGGGCCCGCCCGGAACTGGGACGAGCTGCCCGGCGTGGTCTCGGTCGCCGCCGAGAACGGTGGCTGGGTGCTGAACTGCTCCGATTCCGATGCCGCCCTGCGGGCCCTGCTCACCGACCCGGAGGTCCGTGACGTCGACATCACCTCCCCCAGCCTCGAAGACGCTTTCGTCGAACTGGTCGCCTGACCACCGAAAGGACCACCCCATGTCTGCCATGGACACCGCCATCACCCGCCCCGAGGCACCCCGCCGCGGCACCAACCCGTTCGCGCACTACATCGTCCAGAGCCTGCTGCAAACCCTGCGGGATTGGACCTTCATCGCCTTCGTGGTGGCGATGCCCACCACGATGTACCTGTTCTTCTCCGGCATCTACGGCGACCAGGAGGCCGCCGGCGGGGTCAGCGTGGCCGCGGCGATGATGATCACGATGGCCACCTACGGCGGACTCGGCGCGGCGATGAGCGCGGGCAACCAGATCCAAGTCGAACGCAGCAGTGGTTGGTTCCGCCAGTTGATGCTCACCTCCCTGACCCCCACCCAATTCCTGATCGGCAAGATCACCACCGCGGTCGGGGTGGTGGTGCCGGCGATCGGCATCGTCTACCTGGCCGGTGCCCTGCGCGGGGTGCGGCTGGACGCCCAGGTGTGGGCGTCGTCCCTGGTGCTGATCGTGGTCACCCTGTTGCCGATGGTGTTGCTGGGTCTGGTGCTCGGCCTGTGGCTGAAGCCGGCCGCGGCCGGGGCGGCCACCACCTTGACCATGCTCGCCCTGTCGATGCTCGGAGGGCTGTGGTTCCCGCTGGACATGATGCCGTCCACGATGCAGTTCATCGGCAAGCTGTTGCCGACCCACTGGGCCGGGCAGATCGGCCTGTGGCCGGTGCTGGGTGGCGACTTCCCCTGGCGCGGGGTGCTCGTGATCGGCATCTGGCTGCTGGGGCTGCTGTTGATCGCGACGCTGGGATACCGTCAGGCAGTGCGCACCTCGCGCCGCTGACCCTGCTGCCGAAGAACGTGATCGTGATCCAGACCGACACCACCGCCCCGGCCTTCAACCCCGACGCCGTCGGGCTGCCGTGGTGGCGCCGGGCACTGGCCCAGGGAGCCGGCTACATCCTGCCGAGTTCGCTGTTCGTGTTCGTCCCGATGCTGTTCGCCCAGGACTACACCCCGCTCACCTGGACGCTGATGTTCCTGTGTGCGGGGGCGATCCTGGTGTTCTATCTGGGGTCACCCCTGGTGGCACATTGGCCGGAGACCCGGCGCTGGCTGTGGCTGCTCGGACTGTGCTTGACCATCATGTCGATGGGCTTTATCGACCCGCACTCGCGGTTCTACTACTTCGCACCCTTCGTCACGTCGATATCCGCCTACCTGATCACCTGGCGGCATGCCCGGATGGTGATCATCGCCACCTCGTCGATGACGGTGGGACTGTCGGTGCTGCGGATGGACATGTTCGGCGTGGTGATGGCCCTGATGGCGATCACACTGGGCTGGGGGTTGGGCTCGGGGCTGGAATCCGAACGGGTGAAACGGGCCCTGGCCCTGGCCGAGGAACGTACCGCGGTGTTGGCGGTGGCGGCCGAACGCGAACGGATCGGACGCGATCTGCACGACATCCTGGGTCACTCGCTCACCACGATCGCGGTGAAGGCCGACCTGGCCTCCCGACTGGTCGGTCGCTCCGACGAGGACGCCCGCAGCGAGATCGAGCAGGTCGCCGAGGTCGCCCGGCAGGCCTTGGCGGACGTGCGGTCGACCGCCTCGGGCATGCACGAGGTGCGATTGGCCAGCGAGATCGCCTCGGCCCGCTCGGTGCTGCAGGCTGCCGGCATCGAATGCCGGGTACCGTCCGCGCTGCCGGTGCTGGACGACGTTCGCTCGGAGGCCTTCGGTTATGTGGTGCGCGAAGGGGTGACCAATGTGGTGCGGCACTCCGGCGCCGCGACCTGCACCATCGAGGTGGCCGACGACTGCGTGGCGGTGATTGATGACGGACACGGCTTCGCAAGGACCAAACGCCGCACGGGATTGCGCGGGCTGACCGAGCGCATCGAACAGGCCGGTGGCACCCTTGAGGTGGATTCGGGTTCGGGTGGCACCACCATCCGGGCGGTGCTGCACGACAATGTCGAGGCCGGTTGGGCGGAGGTGACGGCATGATCCGGGTGGTGATCGCCGACGACCAGGGGCTGATCCGGTCGGCGCTGGCCACGACGCTGGACCTGGAGGACGACCTGACGGTGGTCGGCCGCGCCGCGACCTGCGCCGAGGTGGTGCGGGTCTGCGCCGAAACCCAACCCGATGTGGTGTTGCTGGACGTGCAGATGCCCGACGGCGGTCTCGACGCCGAGGACGGGATCGACGCGATTCCGGCCCTGTTGCAGGCCGCCCCCGAAGCGCGGGTGATCGTGGTGACCACCTTCGGTCGTCCCGGCTATCTGCAACGTTCGATGGCGAACGGGGCGGTCGGTTTTCTGGTCAAGGACGCTCCGGTGGAGCGGTTGATCCAAGGCATCCGCGGGGTCGCCACGGGGATGCACGTGGTCGATCCGGAACTGGCGGTGGCTTCCCTGTCGATCGGGTCGAGCCCGTTGTCGGAGCGCGAGGCGCTGGTGTTGGCGGCCTCGGCCGGTGGGGCCTCCACCGAGCAGATCGCCGCCCGGGTGCACCTGTCGGAGGGCACCGTCCGCAACTATTTGAGCGCCGCGATCGGCAAACTCGGTGCCCGCAACCGGGCCGAGGCCCTGCGCACCGCCACCGACAACGGCTGGGTCTGAGGTCCTTATCCGGGGTCTCATCCGGTCTTTTCAGGCGGACGTGCGGGGGAAGAGTCTCTGCACCGCGGTCTCGATTGCCGCGCGCCGGGCAGCCAGGAAGGCGTCCCGCTGCTTCTTCGCGGTGAAGGTGCCGGCCTGTCCTGCCCAAGCGGTCGCGAGCTGGCTGACGAAGACCAACACATCCCACGGATCCCAATCCTGGTTGAGGACGCCGGCTTCCTGGGCGGCGCGGATCTGTTCGACCTTGCCGGTGATCAACGCCCGGTAGGGGTCGTCCGGATCCTGGGTGGCGGTCGGTTCGAGTTCACCCCAGCGCATCAATCGCAGCCGCTCGGGATGGGCAACCAGATGATCGTGCACCCGCACCGCGTAGCCGGGCAGGTCGGCGGCGTCCAGGGGCACGGCTTCACCCATCGCGGCGAGTTCCCGGGCGACGACGAAGCGGTAGAGCTCACCCTTGCCGCGGAAGTAGGCGTACACCCGTTCCTTGCTGGTGCGGGCGGTGTCGGCGATCCGTTCCACCCGGGCACCGGCGATGCCGTGCTCGGCGAACTCCGCGGTCGCTGCGGCGACGATGCGGTCGCGAGTGGGTTCGGTGGCCATGACCGAAGGATACGGGGGTTCCGTCCGGGCCCGGGAACAACTAGAGTCAAACCAAACCGTTTGGTATGACTCAGGAGATGATCATGGAACAGCGCACCCTCGGCCAAGGACTCGTGGTGAGCGCCATCGGCTACGGCTCGATGGGCACCGCGGTCGGCTACGGCCCGGCCGACGACAGCGAGTCGATCGCCGCGATCCGCAAGGCCCACGAACTCGGTGTGACCCACTTCGACACCGCCGAGATGTACGGCTGGGGCACGGGCGAGAAACTGCTCGGCACGGCTCTGGCGCCGATTCGGGACGAAGTGACGATCGCGACCAAGTTCGGCTTCACCCCGTCCTTCGCCCCCGATTCGCGGCCCGAGCACATTCGCGAGGTGGTCGAGGCGAGCCTGCGCAACCTCGGCACCGATCACATCGACCTGCTGTACCAGCACGTGCACGACCCGCAGGTGCCGGTCGAAGAGGTGGTCGGGGTGATGGCCGAGTTCGTCACCGCGGGCAAGGTGCGCCACCTCGGCCTGTCGAACACCGGCCCCGAGCAGATCCGCAAGGCCCATGCGGTGCACCCGATCTCGGTGCTGCAGGCGGAGTATTCGATCTTCGCCCGCGAGACCGAGTCTTTCTGGCGGGTGCTGGACGAGCTCGACATCGGGCTGGTGGCCTACTCACCGCTGGCGCGCGGCTTCTTGTCGGGTGCGGTGCGTCCGCGCAGTGAGTACGGGGCCGATGATTTCCGCCAACACATCGGCTGGTGGGCCCCGGAGAACTTCGACGCCAACCTCGAGATCGTCGCCGGGCTCACCGGTCTCGCCGCCGAGAAGGGCGCTTCCCTGGCCCAGGTGGCGCTGGCCTGGCTGCTCGCCCAACGCCCCGACATCGTCCCGATTCCGGGCTCGCGCAACCCCGACCGAGTCGCCCAGAACGTCGCGGCGGCAGCGGTGCAGCTCACCGCCGAGGATCTGCAGCGGATCGCCGAGATCGCTCCGGACGGCGGGGTGGGCAGCCGGGCCTGGTGAGCCGGCCGTCCCGGTGGGTCGCCGAAGAGGTCGCTGTGCGTACCGGCGTGACCATAATGGCCGTGCCGGGACGCAGTGCGCCCTCACAAGCACCGGGAGGAAACATGGCTCGACTCGACGGACAAGCGATCTTCATCACCGGGGCGGGCTCCGGTCTGGGAGCGGCAACCGCCGAACTGGGTGCCCGCGAGAGGGCCAAGGTGGCCTGCCTCGACCAGCGCCTCGAGGTGGCCGAGCACACCGCCGCGCGGGTGCAGGAACTCGGCTCCGAGGCCTTCGCGGTGGAGGCCGATGTCACCAACTTCGCGCAGATGGCCCGGGCCGCGGAGCAGGCCACCGAGGCCCTCGGCCCGATGCACGGCGTGGTGGCCTCGGCCGGTATCTCGAGTTGGAACCCGTCGGCGCAGATGCCGGAGGAACAGTGGGACCAGATGATCGCGGTCAACCTCAAGGGTGTGTGGCTGGCCTCGAAGTTCTTGATCGAGGGAATGCAGCAACTCGGCGGCGGCTCGATCGTGAACATCGCCAGCGTCGCCGGGCTGGTCGGGTTGCCGGGGATTCCGCACTATGCGGCCGCCAAGGGCGGGGTGGTGTCGCTTACCCGTCAGTTGGCGGTGGATTACGGGCCGGACGGGATTCGGGTCAATGCGATCTGCCCCGGCGAGGTACCGACCCCGATGCTGGTCTCGGCCGCCGAGCGGCACGCCCGCAAGGCCGGAGCCGACGATGTCTCGGCCACGGCCCGGCAGAACCTCGAGGCTCATGCCCGCGACTACCCGCTGGGCCGGTTGGGGCGGCCCGACGACATCGCGAGTATGGCGGTGATGCTGTTGTCTGCGGAATCGGAGTGGGTGACCGGTCAGTCGATCGCGGTGGACGGCGGGTTCACCACCGCGCGCGGCGGCTTCTGAACCGGGTTGCTCAGCCGGCGAATCGCCACGGTGGCCAGCAACATCACCAACCAGGAGGCGACCACCACCGTCCAATAGGCCGGGGGGTGGGCCCTTCCGGCTTCGGTGATCAGGTTCAGTGACGAGGCCGGCACCGCGTGCGCGAAGACCGCCGGCCAGACCGTGCCCATGCGCAGTACCAGGGCGGTCAGCAGGGGTGACCAGAAGGCGATGCCGATCGTGCTGGTGAGCGCCTCGGTGGTGCTGAGCAGGCCCTGATGCCACATCAGACCGTGCAGCGGAAGATGCCAAGCCATCCAGATTCCGGCGATCGCCAACGACATCGGCCAGAACCCCCAGTGCCGCCACGCCGAGAGCAGGTGTCCGCGCCACAACACCTCCTCCCCCAGGGTGCTCAGCCCGAACAGCAGGGGGCCGAGCAGCAACAGGGGCAGAGCGAACAGCAGTTGGTCTGCCCCGATCGGGTCGGCGCCGACTGCCAAGGAGGCCAGCACCGGGACGGCGAGCACCACGAGCATCACTGCCAGGGCGAGACCGTAGGACGTGGCGATGTTGCGGAACGACACTGGTCGCAGCCGCCAGGTCTCGGCGACCTTGCGGTGACCGACGATCAGTAGGGCGGCCAGGGAGGCGAGTGCCGGAATCCAGCGTCCGAGCAGGATCACCCAGGTGGGCACCTCGGTGTTGGTGACGAAGAAGAGCGCGCAAAGGGTGCCTGTCATGATGAAGGCGAGGCCGATGGCAAGCTTGGTGGCTGCGGCGAGCGTGCCGGCGGTGGCGGGAGTGCCGGCGGTAGCGGGAGTGGCGGTGCGCTGAGTGTTCATGGTTCCAGCCTCATCGGCCGGGGCCTCGCAGGACTATCGATGGTTTCCCTTCGGCGGCACTGACCTGACCCCGGACGTGACCGGGGGTCACCCCGCATGGTCGCTCGGGGTCGGCCTCAGCGCGAGGATCGTCCGCGCAGCCGGTCGATCTCGCGGCGTTCGCGCTTGGTCGGCCGTCCCGTACCCCGGTCGCGGCGGGCAACCGGCGTGGACAGGTGGGCGGGCCGTTCCGGGGAGTGGTCGAGGTAGGCCTCTTCGGCGATCTTCGCGCCCACCCGCTTGGTGAGCAGTTGACGCACCTCGAACTTGCGTTCCCAGCCGGGCTGGCGCACGGTCACCAGGTCACCGGGTTTGAGTTGCTGGGCCGGTTTGGACGGCTTGCCGTTCACCCGGATGTGGCCGCCGCGCACTGCATCGGTGGCCATGGTGCGGGTCTTGAACAACCGCACCGACCACAACCACACGTCCAACCGGGCCATCCGCCCATTATCCGCCCAGCCGGTAATCCAGGCTGACGCGGTGTTCGCCGTCGATCACATCCAGGTCGAGGGTGCCGGTGATTCCGGTCAGGCCGCCGGTTCCCGAACCGGGCGAGATCACGTACGACATCTGCGGGACGCCGCCGTCCATCGTGGCCAGTTGCAGGAAGGCGAAGCCGCCCTCGACTCCGTGCACCGAACCGGTGAAGACCTCGATCGCCACATAACCTGCCGATCCGGTGCTCGCGTCCCCGGCCGAGAGCATCACCCCGGTGCTGGTTCCGGCCAACTCTCCCGTCCAGGTCTTGGTCAGGTCGGCCCGGATCGCGCCGGTCAGGGGCGACTCCGCCCCGGCCATCTCGACGGTGAAGGTTCCGGTGGCTGTGGTCATGGGTGTCACCCTTCGGTGGTCTCGACGGTGGCGTGTGGTCATTCCACCACCTCTCAGGGTTGGCTCGGGGGCGCGTACATCGAGCGGTCGCGGCTGAGCTTGATGTGTGCGGTCAGCGCCTCGTGTTCGCGGGGGTCGAGGTCGGCGACCTCGAGCAGGGTGTCGACCTGACGGTCGGCGATCGCGGCCACCGACGGGTCGACCGCGGCGGCGCGCACCCGGGCGGCCAGATCGACCAGGGCGGTGAGCACCAGGGCGTTCCCGGTGGCATAGGGCCGGATGTGGTCGAAGGGCGTGCTGACGATCTCGTGCACCGGTATCGGACGCAGGTACAGCCGGGGCTCACCGTCGTCGTCCAACAGCGCATTGGCCGACTCCGACCTGGACACGGCGGTGAGGATGCCGGCGGTGACCTGCTCGATCGCGTTGATCGCGGTGTAGGGGTCGTTGGTGCCGCTGGACAGGGCCCGCACCGCGAGTTCGACGACCTGCTGTTCGGCGAAGCGCAGGTCTTGATCGGTGGTGCGCGATTGGGCGACATGAATGTGGTCGCGCATCTGGCGTTGGGCGTCCTCGGCGGCAGATTCGGGCCAGGCCAGAGCCACCGGTTCCTCGGCCATCACCTGATCGCCGGGACGTTTCAGCACCCGCAACTGTGCCCCGCAGGCGGCCAGGTCGCGGGCCAGGGCCTGGCGGTCGATCATCACCAGGTAGCCGGCGCGGCCCAGGGTCAGCGGCGTACCGCCGTCCACCGGTGGTTCGCGGCGGTCGGCGCGGTCGTCGTCGGGGTCGATCCAGTTCTGCGACAGTGCCCGTTCGAAGTCGTATTTGGCGTTGCTGGACAGGGTTTCGACCTGCACCGATTCGGCGATGTGGTGAATGAACCAGACGAACAGGATCACGTCGATCACGCCCAGCACGATCGCGAAGTTCACCGCCAGGTGCGGCACGAAGGCCGATCCGTCGTCGGTCGCGGAGTGGATCGTGCGCAACACCAACAGGGTGTAGACGAAGGTGGCCACCAACACACCCAGCACGGTCTGGTTCTTGCGGTCGCGCATGAAGTTGCGCACCAGCCGGGGCCCGTATGTGGTGGACGCGGTACTGACCACCGAGATGGTGATCGAGAAGGCGGTGCCGGCCACCCCCAGGAAGGTCGCCACCGACGACAGCAGGGCGCGAGCGCCGTCCACACCGACATCGGTCAGGAAGCCCTTCACCGGGGCGGGCACCGGCAGGCTGCTGCGGTCCAGGCCCACCAGCAGTTGGGCCAACACCACCGCCCCGGCGATGTAGACCGCGGGAATGAACCAGAACCGCTGCGGGATCCGCTTCAGAAAGGCGCTGAGCCGGCCCATCTCAACGCTCCTCGATCAGGTCACCACGCGAATCCAGGACGTGCAGGCGCAGCCGTTGCGACAACTGCCCGATCGCCCGGGAGGCCCGCACGCTGTTGCCGTGCTCGTCCAGCCGTGGTGAATAAGCCGCGACCCCGAAACGTCCGGGCACAACCGCCATCAGGCAGCCCGACACCCCGCTCTTGGCCGGCAGGCCCACCTCGTAGACCCAGTCACCCGCATCGTCGTACATGCCGCAGGTGAACATCACGCTGGTGGCATAGCGGACGGCCTGGCGATCGATCAGTCGTTCCCCGCTGGTCGGGTGGATGCCACCGCCCGCCAACACGGCGGCCATTGTGGCGAGTTCGCACACATCGACCGCCAGCGCGCACTGTTTGCCGTAGCCCTCGACCACTTCGTGGGGGTCGTCGACCAGCACCCCCTCCTCGGCGAGCAGGTGGGCGATCGCCAGGTTGCGATGTGCCAGGCGCGATTCGATGCCGGCGATCTCCTCGTCGATCTGCACCTCGCGTCCGGCCAGTTCACTGATCAGCCGGCGGATGCTCTCGAAGCGTTTCGACCCGTCCCCCTTCGGGTCGCCGACCAGGGAGTGTGCAACCAGCGCCCCGGCGTTGATCATCGCGTTGGCGGGGCGTCCGGTACCCGGTTCGAGGGAGATCTCGTTGTAGGCCTCCCCGGAGGGCTCGACCCCGATCCGTTTGCGCACCTCCGCGACACCCTGCATCCCCAGGGCCAGGGCGTAGACGAAGGGTTTGCTCGCCGATTGCAGGTCGAAGCGGCGGTCGTCGTCACCGGCGGAGACGATGTTGCCATCAAGGTCACACACCGCCATCGCCAACGCGTCCGGGCACGGGTGGTCGTAGTCGGCCAGGTGGGCACCGAGTTCGCCCGACCGATCGTCGCGCACCTCGGCCAGGATCTCGTTCAGCAGGTCCGCGGTGAGAGTCGTCATATCGGCATTATGTCGGACGGTGGCCGCGGCCTACTTGACCGCCTCAACCACCTCGGCGAGCAACTCATCGGTGCGGATCTGGTCGCCCTCGAGTTCGGGGCTGAACCCGAGCCGCACCACCACCAGATCGGACGAGGGCACGATGTACATCCGCTGGCCGTCGTGACCGCTGGCCCAGTAGGCATCGTCCGGCAGTTCGGGGTTGACCAGCGAACCGTCGGGGAGCTTGTTGGCCCACCAGCCCGAGGCGTAGCCGGGGTCCTCGGTTTCGGTGACCTCATGGGCGGTGGCGGATTCGGCCATCCAGTTCTCGGGCAGCATCCGTTTTCCCTCCCAGACCCCGTCCTGCAGGGCGAACTGGCCGATCACCGCCCAATCGCGCGGGGTCGCCCACAGATAGGACGAGCACACCGGGTTGCCGGTGGTGTCGGCCTCCAACACCGCCGAGCCCAGGCCGAGCGGGGCGAAGAGCAACTGCCGGGGCATGTCGACCCCGAGGAGGCGGCTGCGTTCGGCCAGCACCGAGCACAACACGTTGGTGCTGCCCGAGGAGTACTGCTGGTATTCGCCGGGCTTGTGCGCCGGCGGAAGGCCGGCGACGTATCCGGCCATGTCGGGTTCGAGGTAGAGCATCCGGGTGATCGGGGTGCCGAGGTCGTAGGTTTCGTCCCATTCCAGACCGCTGGTCATTCGCAGCAGGTCGTCGACAGTGATCTCGGCGCGCTCGTCGGTCCATTCGGGACGCAGGTGGTCGTCGTCGAGGGAGATCCGGCCCTGTTCGACCAGGATGCCGGCGAACAGATTGGTCACCGATTTCGCCATCGACCAGCCCAGTTGCGGGGTCTCGGCGTCGAAACCGTCGGCATAGCGTTCGGCCACGATCTTGCCCTTGTGCACCACGATCACCGCGCGGGTGCCGAGGGTTTCGCGCTCGTCGGCCGGCAGGTCGTCACCGAAGGCACGGGTGACGGCCTCGTCGATCTCGGGGGTTTGCGGCCCGTCCGGCAGACCGGGCCCGGACGTCACCGGGGTCAGCGTGCCGTGCGAACCACGCTTGCCCGAATGGAGCGTGCAGCCGGCGCCTTCCTCGTACCAGGCTTTCTGGGTGGCCAGGAAGCCCCAGATCGAGGCGCTCGCCCCGTCGCGCGACAACGAGACGCGCAGGTGCGGCACCAGCGGGTTCGGGGGCAGATCGCTGTTGTGGTCGCGGTCGGCCAGGTGGGCCAGGGCGCAGGCATTGTGCGCGGCGTAGCCGGTGCCGGTCAGCAGCAACGGACGCACGTACCAGAAGCCACCCACCACGGCCAGAACCAGCACCCCCAGCAGTACGAGCCCGCCGATGCGCAGTTTTCGCTTCATTACTGCACGGTAGCCAGCGGACGGCGCGAACGGGAAGGCGTCATCCCGGGTTCGATGCCGAAGCGATACCGGGGCTCGGGGGCCGGCGGCGCAGGTGCACCAGATAGGCCACGAAGCCGGTCACGCAGGCCAGCACCGCCGCGATGAAGACACCCCGGTAACCGAAGGGGCCGACCAGTGTGCCGAGGACGATCGGGCCGATACCGGTGCCCAGGTCGAGCAAGAAGTAATAGGTGGCGATGGCCGCACCGGTGCGAGCGGGCGGCACCCGGTTCACCGTTGCCGCCTGGGCGCCGGTGGTGATACTCCCCCAGCCCAGCGCCAGGATCGCGGCCGCGGCCAGCAGCACCGCACCGTGGTTGGCGAACGCCACCATGGCCACCGCTATCACGTTGAAGATCCAGGCAGGGATCAACACGATGCGCTCACCCCGGGCGTCCTGCAACCGGCCGGCCACCGGACGGACCACCATCACCCCGATCGAGTAGACCAGGAAGAACCAGGCGGCGGCGGCGGCCAGATGCGTGCCCGAGGTGGCCTCGTCCAGGAAGGTGAGGATTGCGGCATAGGTGAAACCACCGAAGAGCATCGCCACGCCGATGCCCACGGCGCGACCTTCCAGCATGTTGCGCCACCCACCACTTTCGTGGCCGGGTTCGGGGGCGGTGTGGCCGGGCAGGCCCCCTCCGGCGGTGAGGATCAGGACGAAAGCCACCAGGGCGCAGCCGAGAGCGGCGACGAAGACCGCCTGCATGCCCCACGGGGTCGACTTGAGTTGCAGAGCCAGAAACGGGCCGAGCCCGATCGCCAGGGAGAGCGACACCCCGAACCAGCCGGCCCCCTCGGCCCGGCGCCGGGCGGGCACGATCATCATCACGCCGGTGGCCAGGGCGGAGCTGAACAGGCCGAAGCCGACCCCGTTCAGCAGGCGCAGACCCATCGTGGTTTCGATGGTGGGGGTGATCAGGTAGCCGGCGGTGGTGAGCAGGTAGAACGACACCGCGACCAGCGCCATCAGGCGGGTGCCGAGTCGTTCCACCAGCCAACCCGAGACCAGCCGGGCCAGCAGGGCGCCGATGAAGAACACCGAGGCCAGCGCACCGGCGGCGGTCGGGCCGGATCCGAAGCGCTCCATGGCGTAGCCGGCCATCGTCGGCACGAGCAGGTAGAAGATCATCGAACTGCACAGCCCGGCCAGCGACAGCCCCACGAAGGTCGGGGTCCACAGGCGCTCGGTCATCAGCGCAGGATAAGCCTTGCCAGAGGTGTGGCAGGTGTCGGTGGGGTCGCTGGACGAACCGGGAGTACGGCTGAGTTCGGTCGGGCGGTTAGATTGCCGGGACGGAGTCGTCCCGGCCCGGGGCGGCGGTTGAGCGAAGGACCATTCGTGAACGAGCCGGCAACACCTCCCGCCTCACCGTTTCGTCCCGATGTGTTGGCCGGACAGGTGGCGGTGGTCACCGGCGGCGGCACCGGAATCGGCAAGGAGATCTGCCGGATGCTCGGCGCGCACGGGGCGTCGATCGCCATCTGCAGTCGCAAGCAGGAGGTCCTGGAGGCGACGGCCGCCGAACTGCGCGCCGAGGGCATCACGGTGCATGTCGATGTCTGTGATGTTCGCGATGCCGAGGCCGTGCAGCGGGTGATGGCCGGGGTGGTCGAACGCTTCGGCCGAATCGACATCGTGGTCAACAACGCAGCCGGCAACTTTCCGGCCCCCATCACCGGGATCTCACCGAACGGCTTTCGCACCGTGGTCGACATCGACCTGATGGGCACCTACAACGTGTCCAAGGCCTGCTTCGATGCCTGGCTCGGCGAGCACGGCGGGGTGATCGTGAACATCAGCGCGCCCTTCGAGTTGAAGGGCGTGGCGATGCAATCCCATGTGGCTGCTGCGAAGGCGGGTGTGGATTCCTTGACTCGCACGGCCGCGGTGGAGTGGGGCCCGTACGGGATTCGGGTGAATGCGGTCGCGCCCGGTGCGATCGGCGCCACCGAGGGAGGCCGCCGCTTCGCCGAATCCGTGCCGGGCCCACGTCCGCGGCGGAAGAACCCGCTGGGCATGGTCGGTCATGGTGCCGACATCGCCGCCGCGGTGCTGTTCCTGGCCACTCCCGCGGCCCGGTTCATCTCCGGCCAGGTGATCGCGGTCGACGGGGCCGGGAGTACGGATCTGCTGAAGCTCGACTTGCCCGATCCCACCGATCGGGGCGTCACCGAGTAGGTCAGGAGGCGGGTCGGCACGCAGGCCAACAATCAGCCGGAGTCGCCAGGATCGGCGCAACGGCCAACGTCTGGAGTAGAGTTGATGGCGCCGAATACCTGCCGGTGTGGACCGAGGTATTCGTCGGAGGCAAGTGGAGATTGGACGACACATGGATCAGGACCAAGTCGTCGACACCTCACCCAAGGGCCCTGAGCGGCTACGAAAAGTTACCCTGGTCGCCTTGGTGCTGTTCGCGTTGGAACCACTCGTGGCTTTCGTATTCCCGGTAACCGCTCGAGCGCTTCCACCCGTGCTCGCCCACGGTGCGGTGCTATTGGTTCTCGTCGTTGCTTCGTTGGCGTGGGGGCGGGCAAACATCTGGCGAAAACGGGTGGTGACCGCTGCGGTAATCACCGGCCTCATTGCGGGCTTCTGGGCCTGGCAGTTCGTAGCCGTGACGCAGAAGCGACCCACCGACGTATGCCATGCGGCGGCCGGGCTGCACCTGGATCCGGACGACGACTTCGACTGGCCGAACGATTGGGACGCCAAACCATATGTGGTCTTTTCGTGGCCGGGAAACTACACGTGTCAGTTTTCCGGTGACTATGCGGCAACCTCCTTCACGCTGCCGATTCCGACTCTGATATCTAGCTTGGTGTCGATGACCCTCTGACGGTGGCCCTGCCCAGCAGTGCCGACCAGGCCATCTACCCCACCCGCTACCGGCGACCCATCGGCAAACCTGCGGAAAACAAAGAGTCCGAACCTGCACAACGCAGGTCCGGACTATTCCGATGTCCTGAGACATCACAAAGTGCGCGAGAGAGTGTTGAGTCTCATGACATGTGAAAGGCATGTCTCACGACATGTGAAAGACCGGTATCGGTTCGGATGCTGGAGTGTCGAAGGCGAAGCTGGTCATCACCGCAGTCGTGCAGATGGGTATCTCTCAAGCCGAGGCAGCCCGCCGCTACGGAGTCTCCGAACCAACGGTCTCGCGTTGGATGGCGCGGTACCGGACCGAGGGCACCGCGGCGTTCGAACCCCGCTCCACACGGCCCCGCAGCAACCCCCGCACCACCCCACCCCCAATCATTCACGCGGTCCTGGACCAACGCGACCGGCTCACCACCGCCGGACACGACGCCGGCCCGGACACGATCGCCTGGCACCTGGCCCGGGCCGGGATCGACCCACCATCGCGAGCCACGATCGCCCGGATCCTGACCCGCCACAACCGGGTCTACCCCGAACCGGCCAAACGCCCCAAAGCCTCCTACACCCGCTTCGCCGCCGAGCAACCCAACGAGTGCTGGCAATCCGACTTCACCCACTACCACCTCACCACCGGCACCCAGGCCGAGGTCATCACCTGGCTCGATGACCACTCCCGCATGGCGCTGCACATCAGCGCCCACCCCCGCATCACCGGCCACATCGTGCTCGACACCTTCCACGCAACCATCACCGCATACGGACCACCAGCAAGCACACTCACCGACAACGGCATGGTCTACACCGTCCGGCACTCCTCGATCGGAGTCCGCGGCGGACGCAACGCCTTCGAACACGCCCTGGCCAACCTCGGCATCACCCAGAAGAACGGGCGAGGCAACCACCCCCAAACCCAGGGCAAAGTCGAACGCTTCCAACAAACCCTCAAAAAATGGCTGACCCGACAACACACCCAACCCGCCACCACCGACGACCTACAACACCTACTCGACCAGTTCCGACACGAGTACAACCACCAACGACCACACCGCGCCCTGGACAGACGCACCCCCGCCGCCGCCTACCAGGCCCGACCCAAGGCAACCCCAACCGCCGAACCCACAGACCGAACCCACAACCGCGTCCGCACCGACAAAGTCAACGAAGGCGCCGTCACCCTGCGCCACGCCGGCCGCCTCCACCACATCGGCATCCCACGCGCACACAACGGCCAACCCGTCCTACTACTCATCCACGACCTGGACATCACCGTCATCCACGCCCAAACCGGCGAACTCATCCGCGAACTCACCCTCAACCCCAACCGCAACTACCAGCCATTACAAGCCCGCCCGAACACGACAAAACCCCCGAAACCATAAGTTCGGGGGTTTCAGATGTCCTGAGACATCACAAAGTGCGCGAGAGAGGATTTGAACCTCCACGTCCCAAGGGACACTGGCACCTGAAGCCAGCGCGTCTGCCGTTCCGCCACTCGCGCGTGGGCTCACTCGCGTGAACCAACCGGGATACCCTAGCACAAGGCCCGCGGGCTCTCACATTCGCGAGATTCCGCCGCTCAGGGCGGGGTCAACCGCTGCCAGGCCTGCTCGACATAGGAGTCGTAGGCCTTTTTGTCACTCTTCGGGTAGATCCAGTAGGTCAGCGCTGTTTTGGCCGATCCGGGACGGTTCTTGGCGCCGAGCCAGAAGATCCGGCCGTCGTCGGTATACCCACTCGCGCGGTACTGACGGGCGTCGCCTCGACTCAGGGTGATCTTCCAGTTCTGCGCCCACTCCTGCTCGACCATCGCGCGCACCCGGTCGGTACCCCCGTCAGTCGCACCGCAGAGCACCTCACCATCGTCGGTGTACCACTGCAGACCACCCTCGTAGTCCTGCTTGTCCCAACCGGCCGGGCCGATGCACCGGGCGCCCGACCCGGGGGCGACGTACTCCTCGGTGCCCGAGACCGGTCCGCTGTCTCCCGGGTCCCGCCGCGGGGGCGGCGGCGCCTTGGTGCTCGGGGCGGGCACCGACGTCGGGATGGGGGTGGGGTCCGGTTCGACCGGCGTGCTGGTCGGCGAACTCTCCGGAGAACTGCTGGGCTCGGAAGACTCGCTGAGCGAAGCCGACGGTGTCGGCGTACTACTGGCCGATTCCGATTCCGTCGGCTGGGGCTCGTCACTGCGTGAAGGGGCGGCGGTCGGTTCGACGGCCGATTGGCTGGCCGGGACGGCCACGGTGTCGTCACCCGAGGGCAGGTTGGCGATGATCAGGCCGGCGGCAACCCCGAGCAGAATCACCACCACCGCGCCCAGCAGGATGGCGAACCTGCGCTGGCTGCTCTTCCGTGACTGTTGCTCCGGTGACAGCGACCCGGTCGACATCGGCTCGGGCACCGTCGACGGGGTGTGCTCCGGGGGCGGCCCATACGCCGGTGCTGCCCCGTACCCGGGCCCACCAGCCCCACCCCGAGAAGCCGGCGGCGTCGGCCGGGCCTGCCGGACGGGGGCGAAGGTCGTGCCCAGATAGGAGTTGTCGGGGCCGAAGACGGGGTTGTTGCGCGGCAGTCCGCAGCGCGGGCAGGCAGCGGCGTTCGCCTCGGTGCGTGTGCCGCAGTTGGGACACGGCAGCGGGCCCGCTTCGTTCATGCCTGATTCCCCCTCAACCCCACAGTCTGCCCTGTCGTGGACCACATGTCGTCATGCACCCCATCATGCTCCGCCCCGGCGTTGAATCCATAAGCCCGACGGGGCCGGATTCACGCCTGACTCGGCGGTCTTGGGCCGTGCGGGTGTAATGGCACCGCGACGACTTCATGTCCAGCGCACCGGGGCCGATTGGGCATCGGACGGCACTTGGCGCATAAGATTCGATGCGGATACCTGCGGAAGGAGGGGCTATGGGGGTTTTCGACAAGTTCGAAAAACGCCTCGAGGGGGCCGTCAGCGGCGTCTTCGCGCGCGCCTTCAAGGGTGAGGTCGAACCGGTGGAGATCGCCGCCCGATTGACCCGTGAATTGGACGCAGAGGCCCGTTTGCTGTCTCGCGATCGCCGACTGGTGCCGAACGAGTTCATCGTCGGGCTGTCACCGGCCGACTACGACCGACTGACCCCGTACGGCAAGACGCTGACCAGCGAGATCATCCCCGAACTCCGGGCCCACGCCAACCGCAACGGCTACGTCTTCAACGGCCCGATCATGATCCACTTCGAGTACGACGATCAGTTGCCCACCGGGCGATTCACCGTCGCCTCCGAGGCCGTCGCCGGGGTGTCGGGTGCACCCGAAGCCGGCACCCAGCGCGCCCGTCTGGTGCTCGAGGTCAACGGCATGCGCCATCCGCTCACCCCACCCGGGTTCACCATCGGACGTGGTTCGGCGGCCGACCTGCGGGTCAACGATCCGGGCATTTCGCGCGAGCACGCCCGCATCGAGGTGGGTGAGGACGACGGACGCCTGCGGATCGAGATCGTCGACCTGGGCTCCACCAACGGCATTACGGTCGACGGTCAGCGGGTCACGCGGGTCGACCTGCGCGAGGGGTCGCGCATCGAGATCGGCTCGACCCGGATGCTGGTCCACGCACCTGCGGGAGCTTAATGAGCGAGCTGGCCGTCACGGCACTGAAAGTGCTGCTTCTGGCGCTGATCTGGGCATTCATTTTGTCGGTCGGCGGGGTGATCCGTACCGACTTGTTCGGACGGACCGTGCCGCGCTCCGACCTACCCGAGATCGAGGCGCCGAAGGGGTCCGGCCGATCCCGTAAACGCCGCGGCCGCAAGAACCGCGCCACCGAGCTGGTGGTCACCAGCGGCACCGGTCAACGCGCCGACCTGAGTTCGGCACCGATTCTGATCGGCCGCAACAACGAGTGCCAGATCAAACTCGATGCCGACGACTACGTCTCGACCAGACACGCGCGGGTCAACAACAGCACCGACGGCTGGTACATCGAAGACCTCGGCTCGACCAACGGCACCTACGTCAACGGCCAGCGCATCACCGTCCCCACCCTGATCAGCCCGGACGACACGGTGCGGATCGGGCGCACCACGATGAAACTCGAGGCCTGAAATGGCGTGGCGGTTTCAGTTCGTGGCCCATTCCGAGATCGGCTTGGTCCGCAAGAACAATCAGGACTCGGGGTATGCCACCGAGTCGCTGTTGGTGGTGGCCGACGGAATGGGCGGTGCGGCCGCCGGTGACCTGGCCTCGGCTGCCGCGGTCGACCGGATCCGCCGGATCACGGCCCGCGAAGCCACCGGCACCGCGGACGAACCCGAGGCCACCGACGACCCGCTCGATACCGAGGACGAACCGTCCGACACCACCGAGACCGCCTCCGCAGAGCCGACAGGTGCAGCACAGGCCGAAACAGAACTGACCGACGCCGACGAGGACGAAGACGGCGAGAGCAAGGAAGACCGCCCCAACCCCTGGGCCACCGACCGCGACGCTTCGGCCGCCGAGCAGACCCTGGTGCTGCTGGCCGGGGCGATCAGCCGGGCCAACGACAGCCTGGCCGACCTGATCGCCGACGACCACGCCCTGGACGGGATGGGCACCACGGTGTCGGCGGTGATGCTGACCGATCGGCAGTACGCGGTCGCCCACATCGGCGACTCGCGCATCTACCTGTTGCGTGACGGCACCCTGCACCGGCTCACCCACGACCATTCCTGGGTGCAGTCGCTGGTCGACGAAGGCCGTCTGACCGAGGAGGAGGCCACCTATCACCCGCACCGCTCGCTGCTGTTGCGGGTGCTGAACGGCCAACCGCAGTACGACCCCGACCTCAGCCTGCACGAGGCCCAGTTGGGTGACCGGCTGCTGATCTGTTCGGACGGGTTGTGCGGCTTCGTCCCCGACGAGGTGCTCGAAGACCGGCTGTTGGAGGCCGATCCGGACGAGGCGATGACCCGGCTGGTCAAGGACGCCCACCTGGCCGGTGGCTCCGACAACATCACGATCATCCTCGCCGACCTGGTCGACGAACCGGCCGGCGCCCTGGAACCGGTGGTGTTGGGCGCGGCCATCGACCGGGACATTCCCAGCGTGGGGGCCCGGCCGAAGGTCGATCTCGGCGACGACCGTCCCGGAGCACCACCGACCCTGGACGAACAGGGCAATCCGATACCGGCCGCACCCGCCCCGAAGCGCCGCGGCGACCCCGAGGAGGAGCGTTACGCCCCCCGGCGCGCCCCATCCTGGCGTCGGCGCTGGGGCCGGGCGGTGTTGGTGATTCTGGCGATCGTGCTGGTGATCGGCGGTGGCGTCGGCGGCACCTACGCCTGGGCCCGCACCCAGTACTTCGTCGCCCCCGACCAGGAGCGGGTGGGCATCTACCGGGGCCTGAACGAGCAGTTCGGCTCCTACCGGCTGAATGAACTGCACGAGTCGCACGACATCAACATCGCCGACCTGCCGAACCGGTTCCGCAACCAGTTGGACGGCGGGATCGCCGCCGACAACCTGGACGGCGCCCGGGCCACGGTCGACGAACTGCGCAGCGCGGCCGATTTCTGCCGCCAGGTGCGGGCCGAACGGGAAAGCACCCCCACCAAGAGCCCGACGAACAGTCCGACCGGCAGCCCGTCCACCAGCCCGACCGGTAGCCCCAGCGGCACCCCGCAGGCGTCCACCTCCCCCTCGACGCCGCAGCCGTCCGGGAGCCCACAGCCGTCCGGCAGCCCCTCGGCCGGCCCCAGCCAGAAGCCCGAACCGTCCCCCACCGGCGGCCCGCCGCCCTATCTGGACAAGAGCGACTGCTGATGCCTGATTCGGTGGTGGTGTATCGCAAACGTCGCAACATCGAGTTGTTGATGATGGTTCTGGCTGCCGCTTTGGGATTGGCCTGCTACACGGTGCTGTACCTGAACCTCACCGGTGCGGTGCCCGACAACCTGCCGGTGGTGGCCGCGATCTGGCTGGCCGTGCCGGTGGTGCTGAACATCATCGTGCGTTGGCGCCTGCCCTATGCCGACCCGGTTTTCCTGCCGGTGGTGATCGCCCTGCACGGGTTCGGGCTGGTGATGATCCACCGGATCGACCTGATCAACGAACCGGCCACCCACGACGCCGAGAAACAACTGCTGTGGGCGGTACTGGGGGTCGCGCTGTTCATCGCGGTACTGGTGTTCATCCGCGACCACCGTCCCCTGCAGGGGTTCACCTATCTGCTGTTCCTGGCCGGTATGGGCCTGATGCTGCTGCCGCTGCTGCCGTTCATCGGCTCGGAGATCTACGGCGCCCGCATCTGGATCCAGGTCGGCCCGTTCAGCTTCCAGCCCGCCGAGGTGGCCAAGGTCGTGCTGACGCTGGCCTTCGCGGCCTACCTGAACGAGAAACGGGACGTGCTGGCGCTGGCCGGCAAACGCATCCTCGGCATCGACCTGCCGCGGGCCCGCGACCTGGGCCCGATCCTGCTGATGTGGGCGGCCAGTCTGGTGGTGTTGGTGTTCCAGAAGGACCTGGGCACCTCACTGTTGTTCTTCGGCTTGTTCGTGGTGATGCTATACGTCTCCACCGAACGTCCGGGCTGGGCGATTCTGGGTGCGCTGCTGTTCATCGGCGGCGCGCTGGCGGTGTATTTCATGGCCCAGGCCGGTGTCGACCAGTTCAACCACATCACCCGGCGGTTCAGTTCCTGGCTCGACCCGTTCTCCGATTTCGACGGCAACCGGCAGGTGATCAACGCCCAATTCGGCTTGGCCTGGGGCGGCCTGCTGGGCGCCGGCCTGGGGATGGGACGGCCGGGCCTGACCACCTTCGCCAAGTCGGACATGATCGCCGCGGCGATCGGTGAGGAACTCGGCATCATCGGCCTGATGGCGGTGATCGTCCTGTACGGGGTGATCGTGGCCCGCGGCCTGCGCACCGCGCTGGCGTCCAAGGACGACTTCGGCAAGCTGCTGGCGGCCGGTTTGTCGTTCACCTTCGCGCTGCAGGTGTTCATCATCGTCGGCGGGGTCACCCGGCTGTTGCCGCTGACCGGTCTGACCACCCCGTTCATGTCCCAGGGCGGCTCCTCGCTGATCGCGAACTGGGTGATCGTGGCGCTGCTGATGGTGATCTCGCACCACGCCCGCAAACCGGTGGCGGTCGCCTCGTCGGCCGACCTGGCCGGCGACACCACCCAGATCGTGTCGAGGGCGGCCTCATGAACGTACCCATCCGCCGCGTCGCGATCGTCGCGATGATCATGTTCCTGGCGTTGCTGATCAACGTCACCCAGATCTCGGTCTTCCAGGCACCGGGGCTCAACGCCCACCCGATGAACCGCCGGGCCCGCGACGCCGAGTTCGCCCAGGACCGCGGCCCGATCATCGCCGGCGGCGAGCCGATCGCCGAATCGGTGAAGGTCGACTCCCGCTTCGCCTTCCAGCGCACCTACCCCAACGGCCCGCTGTACGCCCCGGTGACCGGCTACTTCTCCTACGACCACGCCTCGGTCGGGCTGGAGGCCGCCTACACCGAAGAATTGGCCGGCACCGCCTCGTCGCTGTTCGTCCGCCGGATGGTCGACCTGGTCACCGGACGCAAACCCAAGGGCGCCAGCGTGGAGACCACGATCGTGCCCGGCGCCCAGCGGGTCGCCGCCGAACGTCTCGGCAACCGCAAGGGGGCGGTGGTCGCGATCGATCCCGACACCGGCGCGGTGCTGGCGATGGTCACCCACCCCAGCTACGACCCGAACGCCATCGCCGGCCACGACATCGCCACCGCCGACGAGAACTACCGCAAGTTGGCCGACGATCCGGGACGTCCGATGGCGAACCGGGCGACCCGCGAGATCTACCCGCCGGGTTCGGTGTTCAAACTGGTCACCGCCGCCGCGGCCCTCGAGAACGGCATGGAGCCGAACACCCAGGTCGAATCGCCGGCCTCACTCACCCTGCCGAACACCAACACCCAACTCGGTAACTCCACCAACTGCGGCGGGTCGAAGGTCACCATCGACAAGGCCCTGCAGACCTCGTGCAATACCGCCTTCGCCAATATCGGCCTCGACCTGGGTGCCGACGCGCTGCGCGAGCAGGCGATCAAGTTCGGCTTCGGCAAAGAACCGCTGCCCGACCTGGACGCGGTGGCCAGCCGCTTTCCCGACGACATGGACGGCGCCCAGTTGGCGATGAGTTCGATCGGCCAGTACGAGGTGGCCACCAGCCCCCTGCAGATGGCGATGGTCACCGCCGGGATCGCCAACGACGGGGTGGTGATGGAGCCGTACGTGGTGAACACCGTCCGGGCCCCCAACCTGACCCCGCTGTACACCCACCAGCCCCGCGAGATGCCGCGGGCGATGACCACCGACAACGCCCGCAAACTGCAGGACATGATGGTCAACGTGGTCGAGTCGGGCACCGGCACCAACGCCCGGTTGTCCGGGGTGCGGGTCGGTGGCAAGACCGGTACCGCCCAGTCGGCCCCGGAACGTCCGCCCTACGCCTGGTTCGTCGCCTTCGGTGAGGTCGACGGCCGCAAGGTCGCGGTGGCGGTGTTCGTGGAAGAGGCCGACATTCCCCGCAACGACATCGCCGGCGGGCGCCTGGCCGCGCCCATCGCCCGCGCCGTGATACAGGAGCTGCTGCAGTGAACCGCCGTTACCATTCAGTGTCAGTGCAACTTCCGAGGAGGGAAGCCCGATGACCGAACCCACAGTGTTGGGCGGCCGCTACGAGGTCGGGGACCAACTCGGCAGAGGAGGCATGGCGGAGGTTCGTCGTGCCCTGGACACCCGCCTGGGCCGCCAGGTCGCGGTCAAGCGGCTGCGGGTCGACCTGGCCGGTGATTCCACCTTCCAGGCGCGGTTCCGCCGTGAGGCCCAGTCGGCCGCCGGGCTGAACCACCCGAACATCGTGTCGGTCTACGACACCGGCGAGGAGCCCGACCCGAGCACCGGGGTGTCGGTGCCCTACATCGTGATGGAGTTGGTCGAGGGCCACACCCTGCGCGACATCCTGCGCCAGGGCCGCAAGATCCTGCCCGAGCGGGCCTTGGAGCTGGCCCAGGGCGTGCTGGACGCGTTGGATTATTCCCACCGCGCCGGCATCGTGCACCGCGACATCAAGCCCGCGAACGTGATGCTGACCCCCTCGGGTCAGGTCAAGGTGATGGACTTCGGTATCGCCCGGGCGGTGGCCGACACCTCGGCGACGATGACCCAGACCGCGGCGGTGATCGGCACGGCGCAGTACCTGTCGCCCGAGCAGGCCCGCGGCGAGAAGGTGGACGCGCGTTCCGACCTGTACTCGGCCGGCTGCCTGTTGTTCGAACTGCTCACCGGACGGCCCCCCTTCGTCGGGGATTCGCCGGTGTCGGTGGCCTACCAGCATGTGCGTGAGGAGCCGGTGCCGCCGAGCCAGATCGACCCGGTGATCGACCGGTCGATCGACGCGGTGGTGCTGAAGTCGCTGGCCAAGGATCCTGCCGAGCGCTACCAGAGCGCCCGCGAGATGCGCGACGACATCGCCCGGGTGCTGGCCGGTGAGGCGGTCACCACCGCCCTGCCGCCGTCCCCGGTGGTTCCGGTGCCGGTTCCCGAGCAGCCGACCCGGGTGGTCTCCCCCGAGCCCGCCCCGGTGGTGCACGAGGAGGAGATCGACGAAGACCTCGACGACGAGGACGAGGAGGAAGAGGGCAAGAGCCGTACCGGCCTGTGGGTCGGGCTGGGCATCCTCGCCGTCCTGTTGGTCGCCGGTCTGGTGTTCGCGCTCTACATGTTCACCCGTCCGGCCGAGCCGCCGCCGGCCAAGATGGTCGCGGTGCCGGCGGTGATCGGGCAGACCGAACAGCAGGCCACCAACACCCTCGAGGGGGTGGGGCTGAAGGTGAAGGTCGAACAGGTGCAGGAGGCCGACGACTCCTCGGTGGGTCAGGTGATCGACCAGCAGCCGGCCGCCCAGCAGGAGGTCGAGGAGGGCTCCACCGTCACCATCACGGTCAACGTCGGCCCGGAGAAGTTCGAGATTCCGGGCGGTTTGGTGGGCAAGTCACGTGAGGAAGTGCGCAAGATCCTCAACGAGGCCGGGTTCACCAACATCAAGGAGGAGGCCTCGACCAGTGAGCCCGCCGAGGCCAAGAAGGACGAGGTGCTGTCGGTCGATCCGTCCAGCGGGTCGGTCACCAAGGACACCGAGTTCACCGTGGTCTACGCCACCGGCATGACCCAGGTACCGAACTGGGTCGGCAAGAGCCGCGACGAGGTCGAGTCGCAGGCCGCCGAGGCCGGGTTGGAGGTGACCTTCGAGGAGGCCGAGAGCGAGCAGCCGCCCGGCACGGTGGTCAAGACCGACCCGGGCGCGGGCACCCAGGTACCGAAGGGCAGCAGCGTCAAGGCAACGGTGGCGGTCGAGCCGAAGACCGTCGCGGTGCCGAACTGGATCGGGCAGACCCGCAATGCGGTGCAGAACCAGGCCAATGAGCTCGGGCTGAAGGTGGAGTTCGCCGAGGAGGAGAGCGACGCCCCGGCCGGCACGGTGATCCGCACCGAGCCCGAAAGCGGTGCCCAGGTCGACAAGGGCAGCACGGTGAAGGTTGTGCTGGCGATTCCGAAACAGGAGCCGCCGGAGGACCCGACGCCGAGCGAGGACCCGACCGGCGATCCGACCGACGAACCGACCCCGTGAGTTGAACCCGCGATGACCCGCATTCTGGTGATCGACAACTACGACTCGTTCGTTTACAACCTGGTGCAGTACCTGGCCCAGATCGGCGCCGAGGTGGATGTGTGGCGCAATGACGACCCGCGCTTCGCCGAGCCGGGCTGGCAGGAGGGTTACGACGGCATCCTGCTGTCGCCGGGCCCCGGGGCGCCCGAGGACGCCGGGGTGTGCATTGAGGTGGCCCGGTCGATGGCCGGTGTACTGCCGGTGTTCGGGGTCTGCCTGGGGCTGCAGGCGATCTGCGTGGCCTTCGGCGGACGTGTCGATCGGGCCGACGAACTGCGCCACGGCAAGACCTCACCGATCGGCCACGACGGGGCCGGGGTGTTCGCCGGGTTGGCGAACCCGTTCACCGCGACCCGCTATCACTCCCTGGTGGCGGTCGAGGTACCGGACGAGTTGGTGGTGACCTCATGGGTGGTCGATGCCGACGGTGCCCGTGAGGACCTGGTGATGGGGGTGCGGCACCGTGAGTTGCCGATCGAGGCGGTGCAATTCCACCCCGAGTCGGTGCTCACCGAGGGTGGCTATCAGATGTTGGCGAACTGGTTGGTGGCCTGCGGGGACGCCGCAGCCCCCGAGCGCGCCGCCGGGCTCAGCCCGCTGATGTCGGCGCAGTGATCATCACTGCGGTGCGCGGTCGTTACTTCCAGAAGGTGGCGATCACGAAGGCGGCGGCCATCATGCCCATGCCGATCAGGATGTTCCAGTCGCCCAGGGAGCTCATGCCGGGAACCGACTGGCCGGCGAGGTAGTACACCACCAGCCAGGCAACACCGAGCAGGCCGCAGGTGACGAAGGCGGGTACGACCCATTTGCCGCTGCCGGCGTCGGGGGAGATGCGCTGGCGCTCCTCGCGTCGCTCGACCAACTGGTTCTGCCGCTTCAGCTTCTTCTTGTCTGCAGCAGCCTTGCGGACCTTCGATTCAGGCACGCCCACTCCTTTTCACCGGCGCAACGGGTGTTACGTCCCGGGTAGCCTAACTATTGACACATTGAACTCCCAAGCACGCGAGGAAACCGTGACCGAGAATTCGTCCCGCCGGAGGATATCCGCGCGCTGGATGACCTTCGCGGTGCTCGTGCTGGCCGGGGCGATGGTCGCGATCAGTGCCCTCACCTCCCGCGGCGACGACCTGCGTCCCGACCGCAATACCGACCTGACCCAGTTGCTGGCCGCCGAGTCGGCGCGCAACAACGAACTCGCCGGGCGGGTCAGCGACCTGCAACGTGAGGTGGACGAACTCAGCCGGGCCAAGCAGCCCGGTGAGGTTCCCGGGCTCACCGAGGAGGCCGATCGGGCCCAGATGTCGGCGATGCGCGGGCCGGGGCTGACCGTCACCCTGGACGATGCCCCCTCCTCGGTGGAGGTACCCGGGGTGGACGACGACCTGTTGGTGGTGCATCAGCAGGACATCCAGGCGGTGGTGAACGCGCTGTGGTCCGGTGGGGCCGAGGCGATGACGATTCAGGGGCAGCGGGTGATCTCGACCACCGGGGTGAAATGTGTCGGCAACACCGTGGTGCTGCACGGCATTCCCTATGCCCCGCCCTACCGGATCACCGCGATCGGGGATCCGGTGCGGTTGCAGGCCGCACTGGATTCGTCCGAACCGATCCGGATCTACCAGCAGTACGTGGCCGCCTACGGCTTGGGCTATTCGGTGAAGACCGAGGACAAGATCGAGATGCCGCCCTTCGAGCGCAGCACCGAGTTGAAGTACGCCCGTCCGCGCACCACCTCCTGAAGCCCGGCTCACCGCTTGCGGCTGCGCGCGTTCAGGATGCCCGCCCGGATCGTGCCCGACGGGATACCCTTTAGCCCGTGACCGACGTTGATGCCTCCGACCTGCCCGAACAGCTCCGCATTCGCCTCGAGAAGCGTGCCCGCCTGCTGAGTGAGGGAACCGAGCCGTACCCGGTTTCGGTCGACCGCACCCATTCGCTGGCCGAGGTGCGCGATGCCTGGGGCCATTTGGAGGCCGGCGAGGAAACCGCCGAGGTGGTCGGGGTGGCCGGCCGGGTGGTGTTCCTGCGCAATACCGGCAAGCTGTGTTTCGCGACCCTGCAGGGTGGGTTCACCCCCGACCGCGACAGCGTGCGGTTGCAGGTGATGATCTCGCTGGCCGAGGTCGGTGAGGAAGCGCTGGCGGCGTGGAAATCCGATGTCGACCTGGGTGACCACGTGTTCGTCGAGGGCCGGGTGATCTGCTCCAAACGCGGTGAGTTGTCGGTGATGGCGACCCGCTGGCAGTTGGCCTCCAAGGCGCTGCGGCCGTTGCCGACCCTGCACCACGAGCTGTCGGAGGAGGCGCGGGTGCGGCAGCGTCATGCCGACCTGACCGCCCGTCCCGAGGCCCGGGAGCTGCTGCGCACCCGGGCGGCGATCACCCGGTCGATGCGCGAAACCCTGCACCGGGAGGGCTACCTGGAGGTGGAGACGCCCGTCCTGCAGTTGATTCATGGTGGCGCGGCGGCCCGTCCCTTCCACACCCACCTCAACGCTTTCGACATCGACATGACGCTGCGGATCGCCCTGGAGCTGTATTTGAAGCGGACGATGGTCGGTGGCGCCGACAAGGTGTACGAGATCGGCCGGATCTTCCGCAATGAGGGCATCGACTCGACCCACTCGGCCGAGTTCACCATGCTCGAGGCCTACCAGGCCTGGGGTGATCAGCGCACGATCGCGGGGTTGATTCAGCGACTGATCGTCGACGTGGCCGATCAGCTCGGCTCCCGGCAGATCGAAACCCCGGACGGGGTGATCGATCTGGACGGGGAGTGGCGCTGGCTCGGGGTCTACCCGGGCCTGTCGGAGGTGGTCGGTGAAGAGATCACCCCCGAGACGTCGCTGGCCGATCTGCAACGTCTGGCCGACCGCCACGAGGTGGAGTACGACCCGGCCTGGTCGGATCAGAAGCTGGTGATCGAGCTGTTCGGCGAACTGGTCGAACCGCACCTGCTGCAACCCACCTTCGTGTGCGACTACCCGCCGGCCGCCCAGCCGCTGGCCCGGCCGCACCGAACGGATCCGAATCTGATCGAGGCCTGGGACCTGATCATCGGTGGCATGGAACGCGGCACCGGCTTCTCCGAGCTGATCGACCCGGTGATTCAGCGCGAGCGGTTGACAGCCCAGTCGTTGGCCGCGGCCGCCGGTGACCCCGAGGCAATGCAGTTGGACGAGGACTTCCTGGCCGCCCTGGAACTCGGGGCGCCGCCGATGGGTGGACTCGGGTTGGGGGTCGACCGGCTGGTGATGCTGTTCACCAATGTCGGGATTCGCGAAACGATTCTCTTCCCGCTGTTGAAACCGCAGGGCTGAAGACCGATAGCGGCCCCGTCACCGAGTGGTGGCGGGGCCGTTTCGTGTCATGAAGCTTCGTGTCATGGCTGAAAACGCACCCCGGAGCGGGGTATCCGGTGCTTTCGGGCCCTATCGGCCACGGTGGGGTGCGTTTTCATCCATTCGGTCGAACGAAAGCGGCTCCGTCACCCATCGGTGGCGGAGCCGCTATTCGTCAGGGCCCGAAGGCCGGGTGATCAGTTACCCGTGTCGGGCAATCCGGTCACCTTCTTGTGCTTGACCGGCTTGGGCGGCAGCTTGTCGGACTTGCCACCGCTCAGCGCACAGGCCTTGGCGACCTCGCTCGAGCCGGGGAAGTCCCACACCCCGACCTCGTCGTAGGTGACCATGCCGTCCTCGGTGACCAGCACCATCCCCACACCCGGAGCACCGGTCATGAAGTCGTGCTTGATCGTCCACTTGGCGAAGGTGATCGAATCACCGCTTCCGAGCACCGAGGCCTCATCGATCAACTCGCCGTCGTCCCAGATCTGCACGGTCTTCTGCTGGTTATCACCGTGCTCGACCCAGATCGTCACCTCACAGCCATCACGGGTGATCTCGTCGGCCAAGATCTTCGACGGCAGCGGGTCGTAGGGCGGAGGCTGGTCGGACTGGCCGTCGGTTTCGGCACAGGCCGCCGACACCTCGGCCGAACCCGGGAAATCCCACCCGTCCAGGAAGGACTGGAAGTCACCCTCATCGGGGCCAACACCGAAGGCCACACCCGGAGCGTCGGCCCCGATCTCGGCCTTGATCGTCCAGGTGACGTTCACCACCGAACCCGCCTTACCGGCCGGCACCGCAGCCTCATAGATCGAGTTGCCTTCATCGAAGACCCACAGCGTCAACTTCTCGTCGCTGCCACGCTGCACCGGAATGGTCACCGTGCAGCCATCACGGGTGATCTTGTCCCTCTGGATGTCAGCGGTACCACCCAGGCCGCCCTCATCGTCGGCAGCGGGGCAGTTCGCGAGATCGGCACTGTTCAGCGCCTCTTCGGCAAGTTGTTCAGAACCGGACAGGACCCTGACCACCACGTTCTGACCGACGACCGGCTCAGTGATTTCCCATTCCACGGTGAAGGGGTCGCCTCCGGCGATCGCCGCATTCTCGTCGGCAGTAACGCGATGCTTCTGGCCGCCCTCATCGAAGAACGCCACGGCGTCCGCCCTATCAGTACCGGGGGTGACATTGGCGGTGACCGTGCATCCCTCGACACTGGTGTTGACCGTGGTATCGACCGGCGGTTCAGGGGCGAGCAACCCACAACGTTCATTGATGGCGGCGAAGTCATTCGTGTGGTCTTGGCTGGCGAGGATTCTGCCATCCCCATCCAGCAACTCGACGGTGATCGTTTGCTCGGCACCACCGATGGCACGATGACCCGCCGTCAACAGGAAGTCGGGATATGTGGTTTCACCCTCGACGAAGCTGTACTGAGTACGAGAAATCTCGCCGTGACTGTCCTTGATCACCCGCCAGCTCACGCCATCATTGCCGGCCGTGATCCGAGGGTTGATGACGCATCCGTCCACAGTGATCTCGTCGATCGTGGACGGCACCAAGGCCTGCTGGATCGAGGCGCCACCATCATCCTGGGTCTGGTCGGCATCATCCTGGGTCTGGTCGGCGTCGGGCTCGGCCAGCGGAGCCGCGTCCGTTGTCGCGCGCTTCTCGGCAGACTCTCCCGCAGCGGCCTTCTTGGCAGCCTCTTCTTCGGCGGCCTTCTTGGCAGCCTCTTCTTCGGCGGCCTTCTTCGCGGCTTCTTCCTCGGCGGCCTTCTTCGCAGCCTCTTCCTCAGCCGCCTTCTTGGCAGTCTCTTCTTCGGCGGCCTTCTTCGCGGCTTCTTCCTCGGCGGCCTTCTTCGCAGCCTCTTCCTCAGCCGCCTTCTTGGCAGCCTCTTCTTCGGCAGACGCGTCGTTTTGCGTCACCACGATGGCGTCTTCTGGTGTGTCGGACCCTGCCCCGTCGTCTGCGAACGCGGCGGGCCCCATCAGGCACGTCGCGCCCAGCAGGGCGGAGAGTGCCACGAATGCGGGCTTACGCATAACGATTCCCCTTTGAATGCGGGCCCGTTCCCATCGCGAGCCCATCCCAACGTACTTGTCACTTTATTAGTTCCCGGCCCCGCGTGGGGGTTATCGAGGAATCGTCTCAGCTACGATCCGGTAACCCTATTGATCTTTCAATAACCGGTCTTGGGTGGGTCACCGGGTGCGACCCTGTCGGCCACGTGCCGGCGATGCCAGAATCGAACCCATGAGCCGTCCGGAATCAGCCGTCGACCGCGTTGCCAACCAGTACGTGCGCGAACTCTCCGCCCTGTCACCGGGGGTCCGGATCGCGCTGGGGCACCCCGATCCGCCGGGCGCCCCCTTGCTGGACGACCACTCCCCCGACGGGGCCGCGAGGCGCAACGACCTGGCCGTGGACACCCTGCGTGAACTCGACACCGTCGAGGCAGTGGACGAGGTCGACCGCGTCACGATGGACGCGATGCACGAACGCCTCGAGGTCGCCGTCGAGAGCCACGAATGGGGCCTGCATCTGGGCGATGTCAACGTGATCGCCTCCGCGCTGCCCGAGATCCGCGACACCTTCGAACTCGTCCCCACCGACACCATCGGAGATCTCGAGTCACTGGCGAACCGGCTGGCCGAAGTACCGACCGCGATCGAGGGACACTTCGAGGCCATCGCCGCCGGACTGGCGATCGGGCGCCGCCCCGCCGAACGGCAGGTGCGCAAGGTCGCCGAACAGGCCCACGCAGCCGCTTCCGACGACGGGGCCCTGGCCCGCCGGCTGACCGAGATCACCGGCAACCACCCCGGCCTGCCCGACACCCTCGCCACTCGACTGGCCGAACAGACCGCGGTCGCCCGACGGGCATTCGGCGCCGCCGGAGACCGGCTGCTGACCGAGGTGCTCGACGGGGCCCGCGCCGAGGACGCCTGCGGCCGCGACGAATACCAGCTCGCCAGCCGACGTTTCCTGGGTACCTCGGTCGACCTGGACGAGACCTACGAATGGGGGCTCGACCTGCTGCGCGGCATCATCGACGAACAACAACAGGTGGCCCGCGAGATCACCGGCTCACCCGACATCGACGCCGCCATCGCCGCCCTGGACGCCGACCCGGCACTGAAACTGCACGGCACCGAGGCCCTGCAACAGTGGATGCAGCAACTCGGCGATGCCGCGATCGCGGCCCTGGACGGTACCCACTTCGACATTCCCGAACCGCTGCACCGGCTGGAGGCGCGGATCTCCACCTCGGGCACCGGCGGCATCTACTACACCGGCCCCAGCGACGACTTCACCCGTCCGGGACGGATGTGGTGGGCGGTACCGGCAGGCAGCACCGAGTTCACCACCTGGCGGGAGACCACCACGGTTTACCACGAGGGCGTACCCGGTCATCACCTTCAGGTCGGTTACGCCACCGCCCAATCGGGTGAGCTCAACGATTGGCGGCGCAATCTGTGCTGGACCTCCGGGCACGGTGAGGGCTGGGCACTGTACGCCGAACGCCTGATGGCCGACCTCGGCTTCCTGGATCACCCCGGCGACCGGATGGGCATGCTGGACGCCCAACGGTTGCGAGCGGCCCGGGTGGTGCTCGACATCGGGGTGCATCTGGGCAAGCCGATGCCCGAACCCTTCGCCGGCGGCACCTGGACCGGCGGCGGGGTGTGGGACGCCGAACAGGCCTGGGAGTTCCTGAACTCCCAGGTGAGCATGGACGAGCCGGTGCTGCGCTTCGAGCTGGATCGCTATCTGGGCTGGCCGGGGCAGGCCCCGTCCTATTCGGTCGGCCAACGGGTCTGGGAACAGATCCGCGACGAGGCCCGCGCGCTGGCCGAATCCCGCGCCGGCAGGTTCTCCGCCAAGGCCTTCCACACCCGGGCCCTGAAGCTCGGCGGGCTCGGTCTGGACACCCTGCGCCGCGCCCTGGCACCGGGGCCATGAGCCTCTCCCCGGACGAGCGCGACGACGCGCCTGATGGATTCTTTCACCCTCACGCCCCGAGAACCCGTGGAAGACTGGATCCCATGAGCCACGTCGACCAACACCTGCCCGAGGAGTTCAGCTGGGAGGAATCCGATGACCTCTCACCGCGTTCCAGCTGGCTGCGGTTGGCAGTGGCGACCGTGGTGTTCGGGCTGATCACCGGGCTGCTGCTCGGGGTCGGCGGCATGGTGATGCTCGCCTTCGGCTGAGCTGTCCGGCGTCCGGTCGCGGGGCGAAGCGCCCCCGGGTGCTTATTTATTGGGGTCGCGGCCCTAGAGTGAACCCATGAGCTACGGCCAGAACCCGCCGCCCGGTCAACCGTACGGTGCCCCTTACGGGCAACCCCAGCCCTATGGGCAGCCGCCGCAGCCCCCGCAGGGGCCGGGGCCGGGGCAGTACCCCCAGCAGCCTCCTTACCAGCAGCAGCCCCAACAGCCCCAGCAACCTCAGGGCTACCCGTCGGCGCCGCAGCAGCAGGAGGGCTTCCGTCCGCCGATGCCACCGCCCCCGGCGGCCACCGGCCCGGTGCGGCGCGATCACCTGCTGCCGGTCAGCAGCACCGATGACATTCCCGGGGCCACCGTCGGCAAGCACATCGGTGACGTGATCGGTGTGGCGTTGCGGCCGAAGGGTCCGCCGAATGCCGCCCTGGCCACCACCAGCCGTCAGGATGCCGTGGAGGCGATGGTGCGGATGGCCGACGAGGCCGGCGCCGATGCCGTGGTCGGTTGGCGGTTGGAAACCGCCGAGGCCGGCCCGGTGTGGGAGATCATCGCCTACGGCACCGCGGTCACCCTGCGGCCGGCCCGGGCCAAGACCTCCGAGGACGACGAGCATGACGTGTTGATGGTCGACGACGCCGACGAGTCGGTGGATCTACCCGGGCAGTCGGGTACCGAGCAGACGTCCGGTGATCCCACGGCGAGTCACTCATTGCTCACCGAGCACGCTCAGGAACACTCCGACGATCCCGGCAGCGGGTTCGGCGCCGTCGAACCGGCCACCGACATCTTCCCGGTCGCCGGCGAGGAGTCCGAAGGGTCCGATACCGAGCCGAGCGACGATCGGCCCGCGGACGGACAGCCGGGCGAGGACGCCTCGGACACTGCACCGTCCGATGACGCCCCGGCCGGGGTCGATGCTCCCGAGCCCACCCCCGAAGCACCCGAAGCGCCGTCCTGGAGTACCGAGCACTCCGACGAGCCGCAGCAGCCGGCCTCCTCCGATTCGGCCCCCTCGTGGAGCCACGAACCGCCCGCGGCGCCGGCACCGCCGGATCCCGGCCCCGGTGGCTGGCCCTTCCAGTCGGCCGGCCAGTCGGAGCCTTACGGCCAGCAGCCCCATCAGCCCTACGGCCAGCAGCCGAGCCAGCCGTACGGGCAGCAGTCGGCACCCCCGTACGGGCAGGAACCGTCGGCCCCCTACGGGCAGCAGCCGCACAATCCTTATGGTCCCCCGCCCGGTGAACCTCACCAGGGAGGTGGTGATTCTCGATGACCCTGCCGCGCACCTACCGCGGTGTTGTCTTCGACATGGACGGCACGCTCGTTGACTCCACCGAATCGATCCAACGCTCGTGGCGGCAATGGGCCGAGGAGTTCGAGCTGACCGAGGGGCAGTTCCAGGGCAACTGGCACGGCCGCCCGGCCACCGATCTGGTCAGCCACCTGCTGCCCGCCTCCCGGGTGCACGAGGGCGTGGAACGGATCAAGGCACTCGAGGTGGCCGACGCCCACACCGTGGTCACCCTGCCCGGTGCCGAGGACGCCCTCCACGTACTGCGCGCCAACGGCATTCCGATCGCGATCGCCACCTCGTGCACCCGCGACCTGGCCGAGGCCCGGATCATCGGGGCGGGCATCTTCCGTCCCGAGGTGGTGGTGACCGCCGACGATGTCACCCGTGGCAAGCCCGACCCCGAACCGTTCCGGCTGGCCGCCGAGCAGCTCGGCCTGGAGCCCAGCGAGGTGCTGGTGGTCGAGGACGCGGTGGCCGGGGTGACCGCTGCGCACGCGGTGCCGACCGAGTGCCTGGCGGTGCTCACCACGACCCCGCGCGAGGAACTCGCCGCCGAACTGGTGGTTGAGGATCTGTCCCGGGTGAACTGGGTGATCACCGATGGCGGCGTACGGGTGGAGCCGAACTCCTGAGGCGTCCGGCCGGGCCGCCGCGACCCGGTATCGACAGGGCAACGATCATCGGCGGATACTCCCGCTGCCCAAGAAATCCTCAGAAATGTCGACTCCCGGTGTTAGCGTGGGCATGAAATGAGCACACCTTCCAGCCCGCAAACCCCGGGCTCCCCCCAGCAAGCGCCCGGCGACGAGGGCTACCAGCCGATTCGACGCGACGACGGCGACCCCGTGGTGCCCCGTCCGGTGGTGGAAGCTCCGCAACCGGTGGGCATCACGATGCAGCCGCCCCGACGCGGAATCCCGGTGGATCCCACCACCGGCCTGCAGCAAACCGGGGAGGCGGACGAACGGGACGCGGCCGAGCCGGACGATGACAAGCCCCGGGCGGACGACAAGCCCCGGGCGGACGACAAGCACAGTGCCGACGACAAGCCTCGTCTCGAAGACAAGCCCCGTGCCGTAGACAAGCCCCGCCCCGAAGGCAAGCACCCTGCCGACGACAAGCGCGCCGACGAGCTCGACACCGCGGCTGAGCCGCGGCCGAGTGATGCCGCCGCGCAGGACGCCGATCCGGCCGAGGCGAATCCCTATGCCCGTCCTGCCGCCGGCGAAGAACCCGAACCAGTACGGCCCCCGCGATCCGATATCGACCCGAGCAATCGGATCGCCGCCGGAGAACTGGTCGACAAACTCAACGAACCCCCGGCCCCCAAGGCCACCCGGGGTCTGCGGGCCCTGTTCAATATGGCCCCTTCGGCGAAGGAACAGGCCGAGATGGCCGATCAGGCCCGGCTCCGGCGCACCTTCGAACGGCCGATCACGATCATGGTGGCCAACCCCAAGGGTGGGGTCGGCAAGACCCCGGTGTCCCTGCTGCTGGCGGCCACCTTCGGCACCGCCCGTGGTGGCGGGGTGGTGGCCTGGGACAACAACGAACTGCGCGGCACGATGCCCGACCGTTCGGTCTCCCAGCATCGCCTCAACGTCCGTGACCTGCTGGCGAACTCCGAGAAGCTCCGCACCTCCGGGGCCGGGTTCACCGATGTGGCCAAGCTGCTGAACCATCAGGCGGCCGGCAACTTCCACACCCTGGGCTCGACCCAAACCTCGGGCAACTCGATCAGCCGCACCGAGTTCGAGGCGGTACACGAGATTCTCGGACGATTCTTCGAGTTGATTGTGGTCGACACCGGCAACAACGAGGCCGCCCCCAACTGGCTGGCCGCGGCCGCCAAGGCCGATTGCCTGGTGGTGCCCACCAAGTGGCGCAAGGACAGTCTGATTCCGGCCGCCCGGATGTTGGAGTCGATGCAGGACATCAACCCCGAATTGCTCGATCGCACCTTGGTGGTGGCGACCAATGCCCCGGCCGAGGCGCAGAAGGAGTCGCGGCGCACCGCGTCCAAGTGGTTCGGTACCCGCCATCAGGTCTTCGAGATTCCGACCGACCCGCACATCGCCGAGGGCGACGTGTTGAACTACGACAAGTTGCTGCCGGCCACACGACGGGCGGTGCAGGTGATCGCGGCCGCGATCGTCAAGATGCTCGACTGAGTTCGAGCAGGGGGCGGGCCGGGTAGTAGCGGCTCAGGCGGTACGCGGGGCCGAGCTGTGCATCGCCCGGTCGATCGCCGGCGCCAGCGCCAGCAGGTCGGCCTTGCCGAGCCGGTCGGCGAACTCCGCCAGGGCAACCGCGCGGTCGCCACCGGCGTCGGCCAGTTCTTCCATCATGGTGTCGGCGACCATCACCGCCCGGGAGGCGGCGGGGTAATACAGCCACGCGCGTCCCGAACGCTTGCGCTTGACCCGGCCCTTCTTGGCCAGCCGGTCGAGCACGGTCAGGATGGTCGTGTAAGCAAGATCACGCTCGGTGGTGATGTCGGCGTGCACCGCGCGAACCGATACCGGTTCGTCCTGCGCCCACAACGCTTCCATGACGCGAAGTTCGAGGTCACCGAGGGCAGTAGGCATACCTCACACCCTACCCTTTCTACTACGTGATGTCGTTACTTTTAACGAATCGACCTCTGAAACGTTCCCCAGTACGGAACCAGGTCGCGGATTACGACCGGCCGTAGTACCTTGCTGGCATGAGCCAGGAGACCATAGCCCGATGGCAATTCGGAATTACCACGGTCTACCACTTCTTCTTTGTCCCGATCACCATCGCTCTTTCGTTGATGGTGGCGGTGATGCAGACGGCGTGGTACAAGACCCGCAAGGACAAGTATCTCAAACTCACCAAATTCTACGGCAAGTTGTTCCTGATCAACTTCGCCATGGGTGTAGTGACAGGCATTGTTCAAGAATTCCAGTTCGGTATGAACTGGTCGGAGTACTCCCGCTTCGTCGGTGACATTTTCGGTGCGCCCCTTGCGCTCGAAGCGTTGCTGGCCTTCTTCCTCGAATCAACCTTCCTGGGCCTGTGGATCTTCGGGTGGGACCGCCTGCCGAAGAAGATTCACCTGCTGAGCATCTGGCTCGCAGCCATCGGCACCATGGTCAGCGCGTTCTTCATCCTGATCGCGAACTCGTTCATGCAGAACCCGGTCGGCTACGAAATGGTCGGTGGCCGCGCCGAGATGGTCGACTTCGCCGCGGTGCTGTTCAACCCGGTCGCATTGATCACGATCGCGCACACCCTGACCGCCGCCTACATGGTGGCCGGCGCCCTGGTCGCAGCCATCGCCTTCTGGCACCTGGCCCGGATCAAGTCCAGCCACAGCGACGAGCAGCTCAGCGCCGCACTGGCCGATGAGAACTCCGACCTGCGCAGCTACCGCTGGGGTGCCAAGTTCGGCGCCTGGGTGCTGATCGCGGCCGGCCTGCTCACCGTCGTCACCGGCGACATTCAGGGCAAGGTGATGACCGACGCCCAGCCGATGAAGATGGCCGCCGCCGAGGCCCAGTACGAGACCGCCTCCGGCAAGGACGCGTCCTTCTCGCTGTTCACCATCGGCACCCTGGACGGCACCGAAGAGGTCTGGTCGCTGCGGGTGCCCTACGTGACCGCCTTCCTGGCCACCGGCTCGCTGAACGGCACCGTGGAGGGCATCAACCCGCTGAAGGAGAAGTACGCCGCCGAATACGGCGAGCTGGTCGAGCAGATCCGCTCCGAATACGGTGACGAGGTCGCCGATCGGATCACCTTCGCCCCGAACATCCCGATCACCTACTGGTCGTTCCGTCTGATGATGGGCCTGGGTCTGATCTCGATGGTCGGCGGAATCATCATGCTGGCGGCCCTGCGCAAGGACAAGCTGCCGAAGGCCTCCCCGCTGCTCACCGCGGCCATGGTGCTGCTACCGCTGCTGCCCCTGTTCGCGAACTCGTTCGGCTGGATCTTCACCGAAATGGGCCGTCAGCCCTGGATCGTGCACACCCTGATGCCCACCATCATGGGCGTCTCCCCGGGCGTGCCGGCCGCCGTGGTGCTGGCGACGATGATCCTGTTCACGCTCGTCTACGGCATCCTCGCGGTGGTCGAGGTCAAGCTGCTGCTGAAGTACATCAAGATCGGGCTACCCGAGCCCACCCCGGTCGAACTACATGAGGACGACGACGAACCGTTGTCGTTCGCGTACTGAGGGGCTGAGGAGTAGATCATGGAAATCCTGCCAATCGTCTGGTTCATCCTCATCGCCGTGCTGTGGATCGGGTACTTCGTTCTCGAAGGCTTCGACTTCGGTGTCGGTATGCTGCTGCCCATCCTGGGCAAATCCGAGAAGGAACGCCGGGTCATGATCAACACGATCGGCCCGGTCTGGGACGGCAACGAGGTCTGGTTGCTGACCGCCGGCGGTGCGATCTTCGCCGCCTTCCCCGAGTGGTACGCCTCCCTGTTCAGCGGCCTGTACATTCCGTTGTTCCTGATCCTGCTCGCACTGATCGTGCGAGGGGTCGCCTTCGAATACCGCAGCAAGGCCTCCACCGCGGCCACCCGCCGCAAGTGGGACTGGTGCATCATCTTCGGTTCCTTCGTGCCGGCCCTGGTCTGGGGCGTGGGCTTCGCGAACTTCGTCCGCGGCCTGCCGCTGGACGGCAACAAGATCATGGACCTGACCGTCGGAAACTTCTTCGGTCTGTTCATGCCCTTCGCCCTGCTCGGCGGCATCCTCACCCTGACCCTGTTCCTGATGCACGGTGCGATCTTCATCTCGCTGAAGACCACCGGTGACATCCGGGTACGGGCCCGGGCGCTGGCCGGCAAGGTCGGCATCGTCGCCGCCGTGGCGATGGCCCTGTTCACCGTGTGGACCGCCATCTCCTTCGGCAACGGCATCCTGAGCTGGGTGTGCGCCATCCTCGCGATCGCCGCGATGGTCGCCGCACTGTTCTTCAACTCCAAGGACCGCGAGGGCCTGGCCTTCATCTCCTCCGCGGTCGCCACCTTGGCGTTGACGGCCAGCTTCTTCGTCGCGATGTGGCCCAACGTCATCCCGTCCTCGCTCAACCCCGACTGGTCGTTGAGCATCTGGGATGCATCGTCCAGCAGCTACACGCTGACGATCATGACGGTGGCCGCCGGTGTGTTCACCCCGATCGTGCTGGCCTACACGGCCTGGACCTACTGGGTGTTCCGCAAGCGGATCAGCGTGAAGAACATTCCCGACCCGGTTGACGAGACCGTCACCACCTGATGGCGGGTCCGGTTCACCCGGGCCTGCTGCGCCGCGCCCGCGCGACCAGGCGCTACCTGGTCGCCGGGGCAGCGGTCGGATGTGCAACAGCCATCCTGGTCATCGGCCAGGCATGGCTGTTGTCGCGTCAGGTCTCTGGAGTTTTCTACACGGGTAGCTTCGACCCGGTACTGCGCTGGCTGCCCCTGCTGCTGGCCATTTTCGGCGGACGGGCCCTGCTGGCCTGGTTCAACACCTGGCTCGCCCAGCGGGCCGCCGCCGAGGTGAAATCCCAGCTCCGCCGCGACATCATGGCCGCCCGGCTCGCCCAGCCGGTGAACCCCCGCGCCTCCGCCTCGACCCTGGTCACCCTGATCACCCAGGGCCTGGACAACCTCGACGGCTACTTCTCCAAATACCTGCCGCAGTTGCTGCTGGCCGCCACCGTCCCACTGATCGTGGGAGTGGCGATTCTCACCGAAGACCTGCTCTCGGCGGTGATCATCGCGGTCACCATCCCGCTGATCCCGATCTTCATGGCTCTGATCGGGTGGGCCACCGAGAAGTACGTGCAACGCCGCTGGCGGGTGCAGACCCGGCTGGCGCATCACTTCGCCGACCTGGTCGCCGGCCTGCCGACCCTGCAGGTCTTCGGCCGGGCCAGGGCACAGCTCAAGGGCCTGGAACTCACCGAGAAGAAGCACCGCCGCGAAACGATGGGCACCCTGCGGGTCGCCTTCCTCTCGGCGATGGCCCTGGAGCTGCTGTCCACCCTGTCGGTGGCGATCGTCGCGGTGACCGTCGGCCTGCGAGTGGTGGCCGGCGACATGGACCTCACCTCGTCGCTGTTCATCCTGATCCTGGCCCCGGAGGCCTACCTGCCGGTGCGGCAGGTCGGGGTGCACTTCCACGACTCCGCCAACGGGGTCGCCGCCGCCGAGGAGGCCTTCGCCGAGATCGAAGCCGGCGATGCGGTCACCGCCGGGGACGCCCGACGCACCCGTCCCGCCCCCGACCTGGCAGCCGCCACGATCCGCTTCGACGACGTCGGCGCCACCTGGCCCGGCAGCGACACCCCCGCCCTGCGCGGGCTCAGCTTCGAGTGGTCACCCGGCGACGTGGTCGCCATCGCCGGAACCTCCGGTGGCGGCAAGTCGACCGCCCTGGCCGTGCTGCTCGGGTTCATCCCACCCGACCGGGGCCGCATCACGATCACCGGCGCCGATGCCGAAGCAGTGGGCCTGGACGAGGTGGACCTCGACTCCTGGCGCCGTCAGATCGCCTGGGTCGGCCAACACCCCGGCATGCTCGACGGCACCGTGGCCGACACGATCGCGCTGGGAACCTCGACGCCCGACCGTCCGGCGGTCTCGCAGCAGATTCTGCGCACCACCCTGGACGCGGCCGGTGGTCAGGATCTGGCCCTGGACCGTGAGGTCGGTGAGGCCGGGGCCGGGCTGTCGTCGGGTGAACGACGCCGGGTGGCTCTGGCCCGGGCGCTGGTGCGGCTGGAACACGACGGTGGCCGGCTGCTGGTGCTGGACGAGCCGACCGCCGGCATGGATGCCGACACCGAGGCCCGGGTGATCAACACCCTGCGCGCCACCGGCGTCGGGGCGATCGTGGTCACCCACCGTCCGGCCCTCTTGGCCGCGGCCGACCGGGTGATCCGGCTCAGCCCGGCTGCCGAACCGGCAGCGTCCGAGGCCGCCGACGCATCGGGCGGTGAGCGATGAACCTGCTGAAACAACTGCTGCGCGCGATTCCGCAGTACCCGATGCGGGTCGGGCTGTCGATTCTGTTCGCGGTCTGCGCCACCGGCGCCTCGGTCGGGTTGATGGGCTCGTCGGCCTACCTGCTGTCGCGGGCGGCAGAGATGCCCCCGGTGCTCTACCTGCTGGTGGTGATCACCAGCGTGCGCGCCTTCGGTGTGTCCCGGGCGGTCTTCCGCTACGTCGAACGGCTGGTCAGCCACGACCTGGCCCTGCGGATGCAGTCGGCACTGCGGCTGCGCAGCTACGACCGGCTGAGCCGCACCAGTTGGCTGGGCCGACACCGCGGCGACCTGCTGGTGCGGGTGATCACCGACGTCGAAGCGGTGATGGACCTGGTGGTGCGGGTCGCGCTGCCGTTCGTGTCCAGCGCCATCGTGGCGATCGCGGCCAGCACCATCATCGCGGTGTTCAACCCGATCAGTGGTCTGGCCCTGCTGCTGTCGGCGGTGCTCGCCGGTGCGGTGGTGCCCTGGCTGGCCCGGATGGCCTCCCGGCGCGCCGATACCGCCCTGGCCCCGGCCCGCGGTGAACTCGGCGAACAAGCCCACGAGATGGCTCGCGCGGCCACCGACCTGACCGCCTACGGGGCCGGCGGGGCCCACCTCGACCGGCTGATGGTGCTCGACACCCAACTGCGCAAGGCCGAGGAACGCACCACCGCCGTCCGGGCCCTGGCCGACGGGGCCCAGGTGCTGGCCGCCGCCTTCGCGATTCTCGTCGCGCTGCTCGTCGGTGGCCAGGCCGTGGTCGCCGGCGAACTCGACCGCACCATGCTGGCGGTGCTGGTGCTCACCCCGCTGGCCCTGCACGAAGCCCTGGCCGCCCTGGCCGAGGCCGCCCAGACCGCCACCCGCGCCGGTGCCGCCCTGGCCCGGGTCTCCGATGTCCTGGAGGCCGATCAGGTCGGGGTGGGCGACCGCGAACTGGCCGACCCGGCGCCGGACCCCGGGCTGGCCGCCGAGGCGGTCACCCTCGGCTGGCCCGGTCACCCGCCGGTTCTGCGTGACATCTCGCTGCGGGTCGACCCGGGCGAACGGGTGGCGGTGACCGGACGCTCGGGGGTCGGCAAGACCACCCTGGCCGCCACCGTGTTGGGGATGATCCCGCCGATGGCCGGCACCGTCGAGGCCCGCGGCCGGGTCGGCTACCTGGCCCAGGACGCGCACGTCTTCGACACCACGGTGGCCGAGAACGTCCGCATCGGTAACCGGGACGCCACCGACGACCAGATCACCACCGCGCTGACCCGTGCCGGGCTCGACCTCGACCCGCGCCGGATGGTCGGCGAACACGGGGGGCGACTCTCCGGTGGTGAGGGACGCCGCCTGGCGCTGGCCCGGCTGCTGGTCGGTGACTTCCAGGTCTATGTGCTGGACGAGCCCACCGAACACCTCGATGCCGAAACCGCCGAGGCGCTGATGGCCGATGTCTGGCAGGCCACCGCCGGGGCGCCGGTGTTGGTGATCACCCACGACCCGTTGGTGGTCGCCGCCTGTGATCGGGTGGTGCACCTCGGCCGCTGAACGGGCCGGGTCTTTCGTCCACCCACCGGGGTTGGGACAATCGACCCATGGCGACCTTCACCAGGGTTAGTACCGGCATCCCGGGTTTGGACGGCATCGTCGACGAACTGCGCGCCGGCGACAACGTGGTCTGGCAGGTCGACGTGATCGGCGCCTACCGGCAGGTGGCCGCCGCCTTCGTGCAACAGGCCCTGCGGGACGGCCGCGATGTGCACTACGCCCGCTTCGGGATCCACCCCCACCTGCTGCCGGAGAACCTGGCCGAGCAGGTGACGGTGCACGAGCTGAACGCCAACATCGGTTTCGAGGGGTTCACCACCACCCTGCATCATTTGATCGAGGAGGCCGGGGTCGGTGCCTACTGGGTGTTCGACTCGCTCACCGACCTGCAACCGGCCTGGTATTCCGACCTGATCGTGCAGAACTTCTTCCGGGTCACCTGCCCGCTGCTGTACGACCTCGACACGGTCGCCTACTTCGCGATCCTGCGCAACCGGCACACCTTCGCCACGATCGCCGCGATCCGCGAAACCACCCAGGTGCTGTTCGACCTGCACCGGGTCGACGACGAGTACTACATCCACCCGGTCAAGGTCTTCGACCGGTACTCCCCCACGATGTACTTCCCGCACCGGATCACCAACGGTGAGGCGGTCGCGATCACCTCCAGCGAGGCCTCCACCCGGCTGTTCGCCAAACTCGCCCACAACCTCAACCCGCCCGATTACTGGCGGGTGGTGGTCGACCAGGCCAACGACGCGCTGATCAGCGGCAGTTCCGACGCCCAGGAGGAATCCCGCCGGCTGCTGTTGCGGATGCTGGTCGGGGCCGACGAACGGATGGGCGACCTGTGCAACACCTACCTCACCCTGGCCGACCTGCTCGGTATCGCCACCCGTGAGATCGGCACCGGTCTGGTCGGCGGCAAGTCGATCGGCATGCTGGTGGCCCGCGCGATTCTGGCCACCGAACCCGACCGCTTCGACTTCCTGGAAGCCCACGACTCGTTCTACCTGGGCGCCGACCTGTTCTACACCTACATCGTCAACAACGGGTGGTGGCCGATCCGCACCGCCCAACGCACCCCCGAGCAGTACTTCAGCGCCGGTGCCGAACTGTACGAACTCCTGGGTACCGGACGGTTCCCCGAACCGGTGCGCGAACAGTTCCGGCAGATGCTGGAACACTTCGGCCAATCCCCGATCATCGTGCGCTCCAGCTCACTGCTGGAGGACAACTACGGCAACGCCTTCGCCGGCAAGTACGAGTCGATGTTCTGCGCCAACCAGGGCACCCCCGAGGAACGGCTGGCCGCCTTCGAGGACGCGGTGCGGGTGGTCTACGCCTCGTCGATGAGCCCCGACGCACTGTCCTACCGCCGCGACCGGGGGCTGGCCGACAGCGACGAGCAGATGGCGGTGCTGGTGCAACGGGTCTCCGGCGACCACCACGGCAGCCTGTTCTTTCCGCACGCCGCCGGGGTGGGCAACTCGTCCAACCTGTACGTCTACGACCCGGAGATCGACTCCTCGGCCGGGATGGTGCGGCTGGTCGTCGGCCTGGGCACCCGGGCGGTCGACCGGACGGTGCACGACTACGCCCGGATCGTGGCCCTGGACAAACCCACCCGCCGGTGGCTGGCCGATCCGGCCGACCTGGGCAGGTTCTCCCAGCACCAGGCCGATGTGCTGTGCCTGCCGGCCAACTCGCTGCACACCATGGCGATGGCCGAACTGGCCGATCTGGACATCGGCACCGACTGGTCGCTGTTCATCTCCCCCGACCACGAAACGATCCGCCGGCTGCGCGAACTCGGCTCCCGGCGTCCGGGCACTCAGAACCCGCGGGTGGTCGACTTCGACACCCTGCTGCGCCGCACCGAGGTGCCGGCGATGCTGCGCGAGATGTTGGCCACCCTGTCGGCGGCCTACGACCATCCGGTCGATGTCGAGTTCACCTTGAACTTCACCCCTTCGGGCCAGCCCCGACTGAACCTGGTGCAGTGCCGGCCCCTGCAGACCCGCGGGCTCGGCCCGGCGGTGCCGATGCCCGAACCCGACCAGGTGCACAACCCGGTGATCCAACTCAACAACGGCGGTTTCATGGGTGGCAATGTGCGGCTGCCGTTGGAGTTCGTGGTGCTGGTGCGCCCCGAGGCCTACCTGGCGATGGGAGCTCAGGACCGGCATGCGGTGGCCCGGCTGATCGGGGAGTTGAACCAGGTGCTGCCCGACGGCCGGTTCATGTTGGTCGGGCCCGGAAGGTGGGGTACCAGCACCCAGTCGCTGGGCATTCCGGTGCGGTTCACCGAGGTGAACCATGCCGGGGTGCTGTGCGAGATCACCTATTCGGCCGGCGGTTTCCTGCCCGAACTGTCGTACGGGTCACACTTCTTCCAGGATCTGGTCGAGTCGGGGTGCTTCTATCTGGCGGTGTTCGACGAGCGGCCGGGGGTGGAGTTCAACCCGAGCCTGATTCTGGACCGGCCCAACGAGTTGACCGACCTGGTGCCGACGGCCGGGGCGTTGGCCGATGCGGTGCACGTGGCCTGGTTCGAGCATCTGGTGTTGTGGTCCGATATCGCCACCCAGCGGGCGGTGTTGGCCGAACTCGGCCAGGACGCCCCGTCCCAGAGCGCGCGGGCCTGACCGCGCGGGCCTGACGCACGGGCCGGATCAGCGCCGTACGTAGCGCGAGAACAGTTCGCCGTCGGCTTCGAGCAGTCCGGCGAGTTTCCATCGCTGCTCGCGCAGCAGTTGGGGGTGATCGATGATCCGCTTGCCCTCCCCGCCGATGAACTGGGGGGTGATGGTCAGGCAGACCTCGGTGACCAGGTTCAGGTTGATCAGTTCCCCGAGCAGTTGCGGGCCACCCTCGGTGAGGATCTTCTTGTAACCGGCCCGGCGCAGCTCACCCAGGGCCGAGTGCAGGTGCACCGCCCCCTCACCGGCGGTGATCACCCGGACGAAGTCGGGCAGCGTGTCGACCGGGGCGCGCCGGTGGGTGATCACCCAGGGACGTTCGTCCTCGGGCACGTCGGCGAAGGCCGACAGGTCGAGTTCGACCGAGTCGGTGACGATCGCGATCGGCAGGCCGGGGATCGGGCCGTAGCCCTCGCCGCGGATCGTGCCGGCGCCGACCAGCAGCACATCGGCCAGCTCGCGCAGCAGGGTGAGGATCTTCTGGTCGGTATCGCCGGTCAGCCCGCCGACCCGGCCGCGCACGGTGGCCGCGCCGTCCAGGCTGGAGATCATGTTGGCGCGCAGGTACTCGGTGCCGGCGTATTCGCGGGCCGGATCGACATTGTGCCCGGGGGTGGGGTGCAGGCGGCGGAACATCAGGACACGAACTCCTTCGGCATCACCAACACCGCGTTGCCGCGGGCACAGACCTGACCGTCGGCGGTGATCTCACCGGTGACGAAGGCCTTGCGTCCCTCGATCCGGTCGACCCGGCTGGTCACCACCAGGTCGACCAGCAGCGGCACGCCCGCGTCGTAGACCACCTCGAGGGCCTTGGTGAAGAACGGGCCGGGCATCGTCCAGGCCCCGGTCGCCCCGAAGATGTGGTCGAGCAGCACCGCGACATAGCCGCCGTGGCAACGTCCGGGCGGGCCCTGGAAGGCCCGGCTCAACCGGACGTGGCCGGTGGCATTGCCCTCGTCGTCCACCTCGAAGTTCAGCGGCGGTGAGAACGGGTGCTCGGGGCTGGACACCAGCGAGCGGCGACGGAAGTTGTGGGCGACCTGATCACGTACCGGACGACCCGAGGTGAAGGTGGTGGCCAGGGCCGGTTCGGGCCCGGCCCGCTCGTCGAGGTACCGGTTGACCTCGGCCAGGGTGTCGGCGACGTGCTGGATGTCCTCGGCCGGCAGGTCGGCCCACAGCACGGTGTTGGTCAGCGCCTTCATCTGGGTGGCCACCGGCTCCCAACTGGCTCGCTCGGTCGGCTGATCGGTCATTCCTTGCTCCTCTTCGGCTGCACCATCAGGGCCCGGCCGCGGGCCAGGAGTCGGTCACCGTCGTGCACGGTGCCGATCATCCACGCCTTGCGTCCGTCCAACTCGTCGACCCAGCCGTTCAACTGCAGGTCGGTGTTCAGCGGCACCCCGTCCAGGAAGTCCACCTGCAACGTCCGGGTGAAGAACGGTGGGGTGAGCACGGTGGCCACGGCCGCGCCGACGATGTGGTCGAGCAACACCGAGACGTAGCCGCCGTGCACCCGGCCCGGCGGGCCCTGGTACAGCGCGCTCAGGTTCGCCTTGCCGCGGGCCCGTCCCTCGGAGAGTTCGAACAGCGGGGACGGCGGGGCGAAGGGATTGCCGCGGCCGGCGACCATCTGCCGTTCCAGGTAGTCGATGTGGGCGGTGAACTCCTCGGGCAGCAAGGTGTCGCAGGGCAGTGGGGTGCCGTTGTTGCCGAGCAGGTCGCGGGCCTGCTCGATAAGTTCCTGGGCCTTGGCGAGGGTTTCGGCGTCGTGCTGTTTGGTGACCAGGTTCGCGGCCAGCGAGCGAGTCGCCCCGGCCACCGGCACCCTGGGCGAGGGCATGATCCCGTATTTCTCATGCAGATCCTGCTCGTCCACGGTTGTCCCCCCGACGCTGCCGCCCACGTGTTGCGCGGCAAGGGGCAAGGTACCGGGCTCGGGGTCCCCACCCAACTATGAGGTCTCGAACCGCAAGAGTCGCGTCCTCACCACGACCCCGACAGCAGCCGGAAAGCGAAGAGCGCGAGCACACCCAGCAACAGCCAGGCATAGCCCAACAGGTGGGGCACCCAGCCGCCACGGATCACCCCGACCAGCAGCGGGATCGCCGCCGGTACCGCCCAGGCGAGCAGGATTGCGCCGAAGATCAGCCCGAAACCACTGAAGTCGTTCTTCGGGTCGAACTGCAACACCATCGGGACGCTCACGACGATGCCCCAGAGGCACACCGCCAAACCCGGCAGCGCAGCCAGCCGGGTCAGCACCGGGTACCGCTTCCGCAGTGGGAGCTCTGCGGTGGTCGAGGAGGGCCTTGCCATGGCTCCATTGTGCGTGTCGGCAGGGTCTGGAAGCCGGGTGGATCTTTTCCGGATTCCGGTCATTCGTCGGGATGTCATGGCCATTTATTGCCCGGACGGCCTAGGTTGGGTCGGACATGGCAGACCCTGAACACGGTAAGCCCCTGCCGCCGTTGGCTCCGACCGAAGGCACGGGCCACCGGTCGGGCGTGTCCAGACGGAGCTTTCTGCAGTTGGCCGGAGCCGGCGCGTTGGGCCTCGGTGGGCTCGCCGCCCTGACCGGATGTTCCCAGGCCCAGGGCCCGGTGTCGCTGCCCGACGATGCGGCCACCGGTGATCCCAGCGCGGGTGGGCGGTTGCGGATCGCCCGGCCGGCGAACTCCAAGGCCGAGACCCTCGACTCGGCCGCGTCCCTGTCGGCCTACGAATACCTCGGCGCGCTGTACAACCGGCTGGTGCGCCTGGACGAGAGCGGGCAGCCGGTACCCGACCTGGCCGCCGACTGGGAGGTGTCGTCCGACGCGCGGCGCTGGACCTTCCGGATGCGTGACGACGTCCGCTTCCACGGCGGTCAACGGTTCACCTCCCGCGATGCCGCCTTCACCCTGAAGCACATCCTCGACCCCGATGTCGGCTCCCCGCAGGCCGGGGTGCTCACCCCCGTGATGTCGGCGTCCGGTATCTCGACGCCCGACCCCACCACCCTGGTGATCAACCTGGACAACCCGCATTCGGATCTGCCCTCGCTGCTGACGGCCTACCAGTGTTACGTGGTGCCCGAGGACTCGACGATGGCCGAGATCCAGACCTCCGGCAACGGCACCGGGCCGTTCCGGTTGTCCAGTTTCCGGCCCGGCGGACGCGGCAGTGTCGAGGCCTTCGACGACCACTTCGCCGGCCGTCCGGTGTTGGACGGGATCGACTTCTTCTCGATCCAGGACACCCAGGCCCGGGTCAACGCGTTGATGGCCAAACAGGTCGACCTGATCTCGCAGACCAACCTCGACTTCGCCACCGCCCAGGTGGTTGCGGCCTCGGCGGCGGCCACCATCGCGCGGGTGAAGAACGGCCAGTGGTACACCATCCCGACCCTGGCCACCTCGGAGGAGTTCTCCGATGTGCGGGTGCGCAAGGCCCTGAAACTCGCCTACGACCCCCAGCGCATCCTCAGCGTGGCCGTGCAGGGGGCCGGGACGATCGGCAACGACAACCCGGTGGTGCCCACCGACGCGGCCCACCTGGAATCGGCGCACATTCGCGACCCGGAACAGGCCCGGGCCCTGCTCGCCAAGGCCGGGCACCCGAACGGTTTCGACTTCGAACTGTCCACCTCCACCCTCGACCCGGTGTTCACCCCGATGGCGGTGTCGTTCGCCAATGCGGTGCGGGAGGCGGGCTTCCGGGTGCGGGTGCGCAACGAATCGGCCGACTCGTACTACACCCAGGTGTGGATGGTAAAGCCGGCGATGGTGACCTACTGGTACACCGGCCGTCCGATCGACCAGTTGCTGAACCAGATCTTCCGTTCGGGCAGTTCGTACAACGAATCGGCCTGGGCCAACGAGAAGTTCGATCGTGTGCTGGACGCCGCCCGGGCCGAGATCGACCCCGACCACCGGGTCAAGCACTACCAGGACGCCCAGGAGCTGATCATCGCCGACGGCGCCACCATCACCCCGATGTTCGCCGACCGGCTGGTCGGGCTGAGCCGCGACGTACTCAACTACAAGGAATACGGCTTCGAGTTCGACTACCTGCGGATCGGGCTGAGGTGATCACATGCTGCGCCTGATTCTGCTTCGCCTCGGCACCGCGGTGGTCACCGTGTGGTTGGCCTCACTGTTCGTGTTCATCGCCGTGCAGGCTCTGCCCGGTGACGTCGCCCAGCAGATCCTCGGTCAGGACGCCACCCCCGAGGCGGTGGCCGCGCTGCGCGAGAAACTCGGCCTGAACGAGCCGATCATCTCCCGGTATTTCTCCTGGCTGGGCGGGATGGTCACCGGTGACATGGGCACCTCCCTGGTGTCGGGCGAACCGGTCGCCGACACCCTGCTCACCCATGCCCGCAACACCCTGATGATCGCGATTCCGACGATCATTCTGGGCATCACCCTGTCGATCGTGCTCGGCCTGCTCGCCGGGCTGTACCGCGACCGCACCACCGACCGGACGATCTCGGGCCTGGCCCTGGTCGGCATGTCCATTCCGGAGTTCGTCACCGCCACGGTGCTGGTGCTGGTGTTCGCGATCGCGATCCCGATCTTTCCGGCGGTGGTGATCGACGGGGCCGAGGCCCGGGTCGCCGACCTGCTGCCGTTCACGATCCTGCCGGTGATCGTGCTGACCATTTCGATGGCCGCCTACATCATCCGGATGACCCGCGCCGGGGTGATCGACGCGCTGGCCTCGGAGTTCGTCACCACCGCCCAGCTCAAGGGTGTGAAACCCGGACGGGTGGTGCTGCGCCACGCCCTGCCCAGCGCGATCCTGCCGACGCTGAACGTGATCGCGATCAACGTGGCCTGGCTGATCGGTGGCGTCGTGGTGGTCGAAGCGGTGTTCAACTACCCCGGCATGGGCACCTTGATGATCGAGTCGGTGCACAACCGCGACCTGCCGGTAATCCAGGCGATCGCGGTGCTGTCGGCCTCGGTCTACGCCCTGACCAACCTGGCCGCCGACCTCGTCGCGATGGGGCTCGACCCGAGACAACGGGCAGGGAGGTTCCACTGATGAGTCAGACCTCAGCCGTCCCCCCGGCCGGCGGCACCGAGCCGGAGGTGACCCGGGAGCGGGAGTCGTTCTGGGTGCGCCTGCGGCGAGCGCTGCGCGAATCGCGCACCCTCACCCTGGGCCTGATCCTGGTCGGCCTGCACATCGTGATCGCCCTGCTGGCCCCGCTGATCACCACATACGACCCGACCGTCTCGGTACCCGACAAGGCGCTCTACGGCATCACCGGCGAGCACTGGCTGGGCACCGACCAATACGGACGAGACGTGCTCACCCGAACCATCTGGGGTGGCCGCTATGCGTTGACCGTGGCCTTTCTGGCCACCACCGTCGCGGTCGCCCTGGGCACCATCATCGGCGTGCTCACCGCCTACCTGCGCGGCTGGTTCGACCTGGTGCTGATGCGCATCGTGGACGCGATGTTGTCGGTGCCGACGATTCTGTCGCTGCTGGTGATCGTGACCGTCTTCGGCACCGGACTGCCGGTGATCGTGCTGGCGGTGACCATCATCTACACCCCGGCGGTGACCCGGGTGGTGCGCGGGGCGGCGTCCACGATCGTCACCCTCGACTTCGTCACCGCGGCCCGGGCCCGTGGTGAGGGTGCTCCGTCGATCGCCTTCCGGGAAGTGCTGCCGTCGATTCCCGGGGTGATTCTGGTCGAGTATGCGATGCGGTCGACCTGGGTGATTCTGCTGGTGTCGACGCTGTCCTTCCTCGGCTTCGGCGCCAACCCGCCGACCCCCGACTGGGGGCTGATGATCTCGGAGGGACGCACCGCGCTGACCGTGGTGCCGCTGGCGACGATCGCCCCGATCGTGGCCCTGGCGACTCTGGTGATCGGGATGTCGTCGCTGGCCGACGGGCTATCCGGACGGCTCGGGGTCGACCGGTTGCAGCGAGGTGCGGGATGAGCGAGAAGCCCGAGACCGGCACGCCCGACAACGGCGCGCCCGAAACCGGCACCGGTCCCTTCGTCCGGATCGAGGACCTGTCCATCTCGTACCGCACCGGGCACGACCGGCCGGCCATCGACGTCACCCACAACGTCGACTTGGAGGTCGACACCGGGCAGACCCTGGCCATCGTCGGCGAATCCGGGTCGGGCAAATCGACGGTCGCCCGCACCCTGCTCGCCTACCTGCGGGGCGGGTCGTTCATCCGCACCGGGCAGGTGTTCGTCGGCGACACCGAGGTGTTCTCGCTGAAGGGCGAGGCCCTGCGCGCCCACCGTGGCAGCACCGTCGCCCTGGTCGCCCAGAACGCCGGCCAGGCGCTCACCCCGTCCATGCGGGTCGGCCGGCAGATCGCCGAGGCCCTGGAGGTGCACGGGCACAGCGCCAGTGAGGAACAGATCCGGGAACTGCTGGAACACGTGAGCATGCCCGCCCGGGCCGTCCGTGCTTACCCGCACCAACTGTCGGGTGGGCAGCAGCAGCGGGTCGCGATCGCGATGGCGGTGGCCGCCCGACCCAAGGTGTTGGTGCTCGACGAGCCCACCACCGCCCTGGACGTGCTCACCCAGGCCAGTGTGCTGCGGCTGCTGCGCGACCTGTCGGAGGAACTGCAATCGGCCACCGTGCTGGTCTCCCACGACCTCGGCGTGGTCGCCGGAATGGCCGACGAGGTCGCGGTGATGCGCCAGGGCCGGGTGGTGGAACGCTCCGGGGTGCGCCAGGTGCTGCGCTCCCCCAGCCACAGCTACACCCGCCAACTGCTGGCCTCGGCACCGCGGCTGGACGACAACGGCATCGTCGAGGTGCACGACGACGGCACCCGCACGATCCGGGCCCGGCCCGACCTGTCCGACCCGGAAGTGGTCGTCACCGGTGAGGACGTATCTGTCACCTACGGTCGCGGCAAACACGCGAACCGGGCGGTGAACGGGGTCGACCTGACCGTGCGGCGCGGGGAGATTCTGGCCCTGGTCGGCGAATCGGGGTCGGGCAAATCGACCCTGGCCTGGGCGGTGGCCGGGTTGAACCCGATCAGCGACGGCACCCTGACCTACACCCCCGCCGGCTCGGATGTCGAGGATGTCGGCGATCGGCCGACCGACCACGATCTTTCCCAGCCGGTGCGCAAACGCCCCGTGGGGCTGCGCCGCCGCATCCAGTTGGCCTTCCAGAACGCCGACACCGCGCTCAACCCGCGGGTCAGCATCGCCACCTCACTGGCCCGTCCGCTGAAGTTGTTCCGCACCGTGCCGCGCGAGCGCGTCGGGGAACGGCAGCGCGAACTGATGGAGCAGGTCGATCTGCCGGCCGAGTTCCTGCGCCGGCTGCCCGGGCAACTCTCCGGTGGGCAGCGGCAGCGGGTCGGCATCGCCCGGGCCCTGGCCGGTGATCCGTCGATCATCATCGCCGACGAGATCACCACCGCCCTGGACGTGTCGGTGCAGGCCCAGGTGCTGCAACTGCTCGACGACATTCGCCGCGAGAACAACTTGTCCTGCCTGTTCATCAGCCACGATCTGGCCGTCGTGCACGGGGTGGCCGACCGGGTGATGGTGATGCACGCCGCCCGAGTGGTCGAGGAAGGTCCGGTGGAGGCGGTCTTCGCCGACCCCCGACACCCCTACACCAAGGAATTGCTCGGCGCTACGCTGGCTGCCCCCGGTGAGGGTGAAGACCGTGACGACCCCTTGACCTCGGTGGTCGAGGAACGCACCTGGGTCACCGATGACAGTGACGGTTGGCACGAGGCCGGGGACGGACACCGCTGGCGCGGATGGCACACGCCCGAAGGAGGAAAGTGACCCTCAGACTCGTCCACCCCGACGAACTGCACCATCGCACCGAGGTGCGCCACGAGTGGATCGAGATGCCGGACGGGGTGAAGTTGCATGCCCGGATCTGGCTTCCGGTGAATGCCGAGCACCAGCCCGTCCCGGCTCTGTTGGAGTACCTGCCCTACCGCAAATCCGACTGGACCGCGGTGCGTGATGCCGAACGCCACCCCTGGTATGCCGGACACGGCTACGCCTCGGTGCGGGTCGACATCCGCGGCACCGGGGACTCGGAGGGGGTCTTCGACGACGAGTACTCCGAACAGGAACTCGAAGACGGGCTGGCGGTGATCGCCTGGCTGGCCGACCAGTCCTGGTGCACCGGCAAGGTCGGCATGTTCGGAATCTCGTGGGGTGGGTTCAACTCCCTGCAACTGGCCGCCCTGCGCCCGCCGGCGTTGAAGGCGATCGTCACGGTGTGCTCCACCGACGACCGGTTCGACAACGACGTGCACTACGTCGGCGGATCGGTGCTCGGCATCGACATGACCGCGTGGGCCGCGACCATGCTGGCCTTCTCGTCCAGACCCCCCGACCCACTGCAGGTCGGGGATCGGTGGCGCGAGATGTGGCTGGAACGGATCGAACACCTCACCCCACCGCTGCTGAACTGGCTGTCGCACCAGACCCGCGACGAGTACTGGCGGCGCGGTTCGGTGTGTGAGGACTACTCCGCGATCGAGGCGGCCGTGCTGGCCGTGGGCGGCTGGGCCGACCCCTACCACGATGCGGTGCTGCGGCTGGTGCAGAACCTGCCCGGGCCGGTGCGCGGCATCCTCGGGCCCTGGGCCCATCACTACCCCGACCGGGCCAACCGTCCGGGACGGGCGATCGGCTTTCTGCAGGAGACCCTGCGCTGGTGGGATCACTGGCTGAAGGACCAGCCGACCGGGGTGCTGGACGACCCGAAGCTGCGGGTCTTCCTGGAGGACTCCCGTCCACCCGAACCCGCACCGGGCAATGTGCCCGGGGTGTGGCTGGCCACCGACTGGCCGGCACCCGAGGTCGCCGAGGTGGAGTACGAACTGCCGGCCGCATCGGTGCCGGCGCGCGACGGCTGGGTGATCGTCGATACCCCACAACATCTGGGTGCGGATTCGGGCAAGTTCTTCCCCTACGGCAATATCACCGACCTGCCGCCCGACCAACGGGCCGAGGACGGCCGCGGGGTGTCGTTCACCCTCCATGTCGCCGAGGAACCGCTCACCGTGGTGGGCTGGCCGAAGGTACGGCTACAGCTGGACAGTTCCACCCCCCGCGGGCAGGTGATCGCCCGGCTGTGTGATGTCGGCCCGGACGGCTCGTCCCGACTGATCTCGCGTGGGGTGTTGAACCTGTCGACCAGGCACGGACGCGACCGCAACGACGACTTCGTGCCGGGTTCACCCGAGCAGGTGGAGATCAGGATGACCGGCCTGGGGGTGCGGCTGGCCCCCGGGCATGCATTGCGGCTGGTGTTGTCGTCAACCTACTGGCCATGGGTCTGGCCGCAGGCCGACAACGGCTTCCTGCGGGTACATCTGCCGTCGAGTTCGGTGGAGCTGCCGGTGCTCGACCCCGGCCGCGTCCCGTCGGCCGACGAGACCACCTGGGCCGACCCGGAACAGGCACTGCAGCTCGAACCGGTCACCTTTCACCAGACCCGGGCGCGGGGTCCGCAGGGGTTGAACATGGCCGAACGCGAGGTGCGTCACGATGTCGGGGCGAAGCGGTGGACGCTGTTGGTCGACCCCGCCTACGGCGGTTCGCGCACCTACCCGAACGGCCTGGTCTACGACGAGGAAGCCTTCGAGACCTACGCGATCACCGAGGACGATCCGCTGTCACCGTTGGCGACCTCCAGGTGGCGGGTCGGACTGGCCCGCGGCGAATGGCAGGTCGAGGTGCGCACCGAACAACAGGTGCAGTGCGATGCCGACGACTTCCTGGTGCGGGCCCACGTCCAGGCCGTGGTGTTGAGCGCCGACGGTCAGTCGGATGCCGAGGTGCTCGCCCAGCGCAGCTGGGAGGAACGGATTCCCCGCAACGGCGGCTGATCCTCGGGCTCGCGTCACCGTCCGGGAAGGTGGATTTCGGCCTCGCCCCGGTCGGGTCGGACGAGGTACCCGCCCATCACCTCCAGGTCATGGGCCGACCGATCGATGCTGCCGAGCTGTGAGGCGTCCTCGGTGCTCAGCAACAGCAGCCCCTTGGCGTCGGGGCTGATCACCAGCGCACCACCCGATTCGGTGACGAACCGGGGGGTGCCGTCCACGGGGTGGGCCTCCTCGCCGACCAGCACCGAGCGTCGACCGTCCTCGCGCCGGGTGACCCACCGTCCGTCGGCCGACACCGTCTCCACCCTGCGGTCGGTGGCGATCTGCAGGTCGGCCAAGGTGAACATCACCCCATCCGGTACCCGGGGATACTCGGTGACCGTGTTCGTGCCGGCCGGTTCGCCGTCCAGATCGAATTGTTCGAGCGCTTCGATACCGGGCTCCGGATCACGCGGAATCACGATGTAGCCATCTCGGGCCGCGAGCACCACCGAACCCTGTTTCGCGGTGGGCGGGGCCACCTCCAGCTCGGTGACCACCCGGCCGGTCTCGGCGTCGATCAACACGAACTTGTCGGTGCGCGACCAGCAACCGAAGCGCTTCGGCGTGCCGGCAGCGCCGCCGTCGAGCACCTTGCAGTAACTGAGGTCATCGGTGTCGGCCCGCCAGAGCTCCCGTCCATCGGCGTCACTGGCCCGCAGTTGCATACCGCCTGTTTGCGACAACATCAGTACCCAGGACCTGCCGTCGGCATGGGCCACCGGTCGGAACCTGCCCACCGCGGGGATCTCACCGGTGACGGGGGTTCGCTCACCGGTGCTGATCTCCACCCGCTCCCAACGTTGTTCGGATGCGCCGGTCTTGGTGGAGATGTAGACGTCCCCATCGACAACGCTGTTCGAGATGCACCCCTGGCCCTCGCTCTGCCACACGGTCGACTTGTCCGCCATCCGCACCGCCACCAGGTCACCGTCCCGGCCGAGCAACACCACATCGTCGTGGATACCGCAGACTTCCTCCGAGCGATCGAGCTTCCACACCTCACCGAAACCGTGCTCGTAGTCGTCGCTGAGCCAGGTGTCCGGGGTGTGTGCCACAGCCAGCTTCACCGGCCCGTACTTCTCCGGTTCGTCTTCCGGGGTCGAAGTGCACCCGGTCGAGATCAACGCCGCAATGAGGGCGATCGCGCCAAGACGAAGTCGGGACATGCGGCTCACTGTACGGGCCGGCCGTGTCCCGGGCGGGGGCTGAGCGCAACGGCACGACCATCATGTCCGCGCCGCCCCGCTGAGAACCCCCGCAGAACGCGGGGTGCCGCGCTCTCTCGGCTCCATTGGGACTCCGGTGGAATTGAGGCGTAGTGTGCCGACGTGAAAATTCTCCGCGACCGTGCTTTCTGGCTCGGACTACTGCCGCCGTTCGTCATCGGCCTGGTCGCCACCGGGGTTGGACGGGTGGCGCCAACCCTGGGTGCGCCGGTGGTCGGGATCATCCTCGGTCTCATCATCGGGCAGTTTCTGGGTCAGCCCGCAGCCATCGCCACCGGCACCAAGTTCTGTGCCAAGCGCGTCCTGCAGGCCTCGATCGTGCTGCTCGGCGCCGGCCTGTCGCTGCCGGTGATCGCCCGGGTCGGGCTGGCCGGGTTGCCGGTGCTGATCGGCACGATCATCGTGGTCGTCGGACTCGGGCTGCCGCTCACCCGCCTGCTGAAGGTCGAGGAGGAGACCGGCAAGCTGGTCACCTACGGCACCTCGATCTGTGGCGCCTCGGCCATCGCCACGATGAGCCAGGTGATGGGGGCCGCCCCCACCGCGGTGGCGGTGTCGATCGCGGTGATCGTGGTCTACAACGTGGCGGCGGCGATCCTCTTTCCCTATCTGGGTCATCTGATCGGGCTGAGCCCGGAGAGCTTCGGCCTGTGGGCCGGTACCGCGGTCAACGACACCTCCTCGGTGGTTGCCGCCTCGACCAGCTACGACCAGATCCTGTTGCACATGGGCATCGGTGGCGGGGTCGCCGCCGGTACCGCGGTGGTGGTCAAGCTGACCCGAACCCTGGGGCTGATTCCGCTGTCACTGTTCGAGCAGTGGCTCACCCGCCGCCGCAACCCCGACGCCCACCCCAACACGAAGTGGTACCGGCTGGTGCCGCCCTTCCTGGTGCTGTTCCTGATTGCCGCCGCGATCAACTCGCTCGGGGTGATACCCGAATCGGCCGCCCCGGTGATCAAGTTCATCGCCCACTACGGCACCACCGTGGCGATGACCGCAGTGGGTATGTCGAGCTCCTTCCGGCAGATCCGCGACGCCGGGTGGCGTCCGCTGGCCCTGGGTGGGATTTTGTGGCTGGCGATCATCGCGGCCTCGATCGCATTGCAGTGGGCCACCGGCCAATGGAACATGCTCGGCTGACCCCGTCCTCCTCGCCGACCTGACCGCCGAGCTGAAAGGTGCCGGCCAGCTCTGCACCGGGCCCCGGGGTCCCGCGAGGCGGGTCCGATCTCGCCAAGGGCTGGCCCGCACCCGACGCAGGTATCCAGCTCGGGAAGCTGGTGCTCAGCGGAGCCGGTCTCGGCGCGGGATGGATGAAAACGCACCCCGGAAGGGCCTATCCGGTGCGTTCGGGCGCTATCGGGAGCTCCTGGATGCGTTTTCGGCCATCGGGCGGCTGAGCTGAGATGTGGGTACCCGCCACCGGCATCCCTCGGGGGCCGGAGCGGCGCGGCGCGATGCCCCAAAAGATGAAGACCCGACCCCGCAGTGAGGCCGAGCCTTCATCATGGGCGCGGATTTCGATGCGTCGCCGTGGTCAACCGCTCTTGCGGCGGAACATCTGGGGGCCGGTCTCCGAGCGCTGGGCACCGTCGACCTTGCCGTGCCGGCTGTGATCGGACACATCCGGCCCGGCGTGGGCCTGCTTGCGCTCCAGGGCCTCGCGCATCTTGCGCTTGGTGTCCTCCGACGCGCCCAACGTGTCGTCAGTCATGGCGTCTCCCTTCTGTTGGGAACAGTGCCTCCACTGTGCGCTTCAGAACCACGCGACGCCATTGGTTTTCGGACGACTCCGGCGGTCGAGCTTGGTAGCTTTCCCGCCATGGAGTTCACCATCCGCCGCACCACGGTTGATGACGCCCCGGCCGCCGCGCTCACCCATGCCCGGGCGGTCGCGGCCACCTACACCCACATCATGCCGCCGGAGTTCGCCGAGGCCCGGCTGGCCGAGGTGGACGAACGGGCCGCGGCCCTGGCCGAGGCAATCACCCGGGCCGAGGCCGACGAAGCCGCCGGGGTCGAACCCTTCCGGCGGCATTGGGTGGCGGTGGACCAGGCCGGCGAGATCATCGCGGTGGCCGCGTCCGGGCCGGGCATTGCCGATTGGGAACGTGAACTCGGCTTTCCGCCGCCGATCGTGCCCTACCAACTGCAACACCTTTACGCCCTGCCCGGGGTACACGGCACCGGGGTGGGGGCCGCCCTGCTCGAAGCCGCGATCGGCGATCGCGACGCGCATCTGTGGATCCTGCGCAACAACCCGAGGGCCGAAGCCTTCTACCGCAAACACGGCTTCGTGGACGAGGGCACCGAGGTGACCTGCGGCCCGATGTGGTTCCACCGCCGAATGTTCCGGATGCACCGACGAGCGGAATCCGACGACGAGTCGTAGTATCTATGGCAACGCCTGCCCGCAAGGAGATTCCATGGCCCGCCGTGATGTCACGCCCCTGCCCGACCTCGCCAGCAGCCTGGGCCGGGCGGGTGCCACCAGAACTCGAATGCCGGTGTACGTCAACCTGTTGCCACCGTGCAATGCCGGCTGCCCCGCCGGCGAGAACATCCAGGAATGGCTGCGGCTGATCAAGGCCGGCCGGGCCGAGGACGCTTGGCGCCAGCTCACCTTGGACAATCCGTTCCCGGCGATCCACGGCCGGGTCTGCTATCACCCCTGCGAGTCGGTCTGTAACCGGGCCGAGCTCGATTCGGCCGTGTCCATCCACGGTGTCGAACGCTGGCTCGGCGACGAGGCGATCAAACAGGGCTGGCGCTTCGAACGTCCCGCCCGGGGTGCTTCGGGACGCCGGGTGATGATCATCGGCGCCGGCCCGTCCGGACTCTCGGCGGCCTACCACCTGGCCCGGCACGGCCATCACGTCGAGATCTTCGACGCCTCCGACGCCCCCGGCGGCATGATGCGGTACGGCATCCCCGAGTACCGCCTGCCCCGCGATGTGCTCGATGCCGAGATCAACCGCCTGCAGGACCTGGACGTGATCATCCACTGCAAGCACCCGATCAAGGATCTGCAGGCCGAACGCGCACGCGGCAATTTCGATGCGGTGTTCATCGCGATCGGCGCGCACCTGTCGAAGAAGGTCGACATCCCGGCCTCCGACGCGTCCAAGATCGTGGACGCGGTCGACTTCCTGCGCGATGTCGCCTCCGGTGACAAACCGGTGATCGGACGGCGGGTCGCGGTCTACGGTGGCGGCAACACCGCGATGGACGCCGCCCGCACCGCCCGTCGGCTGGGTGCCGAGGAAGCCCTGGTGGTGTACCGGCGCACCCGCGAACAGATGCCGGCCCACGAGATCGAGGCCTCCGACGCCGAACGCGAGGGCGTGAAACTCAACTGGCTGCGCACCATCACCGAAGTCTCCGACGAGCTGACCGTCGAGGTGATGGAACTGGACGAGGACGGCAAACCCCGCGGCACCGGACGGTTCGAGAAACTCGAGGCCGACACCGTGATCATGGCCGTGGGTCAGAAACCCGAAACCGAGTTCCTGCGCAATATCCGGGGGTTGGAGTTCGTCGACGACGTGCTGCAGGTCGACCCGCGCACCCTGATGAGTGCCGTGCCGGGCATCTTCGCCGGCGGCGACGCGGTGCCCTCCGAGCGCACCGTCACCATCGGCGTCGGTCACGGCAAGAAGGCGGCCCGCTCGATCGACGCCTACCTCAGCCAGGTGCCGCTGGTCGATCGGGAGAAGAACCCGCTGGCAACCTTCGACAAGCTCAACCCCTGGTACTTCGGTGACCACTCCCGCCGCGACCAACCCGAACTGTTGCCCAGCGAACGGGTCCTCGACTTCGGCGAGGTGGTCGGCGGCTTCGACACCGATCAGGCCAACTTCGAGGCCCAACGGTGCCTGTCGTGCGGCAACTGCTTCGAATGCGACGGCTGCCTGGGCTCCTGCCCCGAGGACGCGATCATCAAACTCGGCCCCGGTCGTGGCTACCGCTACGACTACACCAAATGCACCGGATGCGGTACCTGCTACGAGCAATGCCCGGTGCACGCGATCGAAATGATCAAGGAGCACGAATGACCCGCCAGATCATCGACGGCAACACCGCCGCGGCGTCGGTGGCCTACCGGCTGAACGAACTCTGCTCGATCTACCCGATCACCCCGAGTTCGACGATGGCCGAACTGGCCGACGAGTGGTCGGCCCATGCGATCCAGAACGTGTGGGGCACCGTCCCGACGGTGATCGAGATGCAGTCCGAGGGTGGTGCGGCCGGTGCGATGCACGGCGCCCTGCAAGGTGGCGCGCTGAGCACCACCTTCACCGCCTCCCAGGGTCTGCTGCTGATGATCCCGAACATGTACAAGATCGCCGGTGAGTTGACCTCGACGGTCTTCCATGTCGCGGCCCGCTCGCTGGCCGCCCAGGGGCTGTCGATTTTCGGCGACCATCAGGACGTGATGGCGGTACGCCAAACCGGTTTCGCCCTGCTGTCGAGCGCCTCGGTACAGGAGGCCCACGACTTCGCCGCGATCGCCCAGTTGGCGACCCTGCGTTCCCGGGTGCCGTTCGTCCACTTCTTCGACGGTTTCCGCACCAGCCACGAACTGAACGTGGTGCACCGACTGTCGGACGAGGAACTGCGTTCCTTCATTCCGACCGATCTGATTCTGGAACACCGCTCCCGGGCACTGTCGCCGGCCAACCCGTTCATCCGCGGTACCGCGCAGAACCCCGACACCTATTTCCAGTCCCGCGAGACCGTGAACTCCTTCTACAACGCCACCCCCGGCATCGTCGCCGAGGTGATGGACCAGTTCGCCGACCTCACCGGACGGCGCTACCGGCTGGTCGATTACCACGGTGCGGCCGACGCCGACCGGGTGATCGTGGTGATGGGCTCGGGGGCCGAAACCGTCCGGGCCACCGTCGACCACCTCAACGCCCAGGGGCAGCGAGTCGGCATGGTGCAGGTGCGGTTGTACCGTCCGCTGCCGGTCGAAGACCTGGTCGCGGCGATCCCCACCACGGCCGAACGGGTCGCGGTGTTGGACCGCACCAAGGAACCCGGCGCCGGTGGTGAACCGCTGTTCCTGGACATCACCTCGGCGATGTCGGAGGCCTACGCCCGCGGCACCCGCGACCGGCTGCCGCTGATCATCGGTGGACGCTACGGGCTGTCGTCGAAGGAGTTCACCCCGGCGATGGCGATCGCGATCTACGACGAACTGGCCACCGACTCACCCCGTCCGCGGTTCACCGTCGGCATCACCGACGACGTCACCCACCTGTCGCTGGATTACGACCCGAGCATCGACATCACCGACCCGCAGACCCACAGCGCGGTCTTCTACGGGCTCGGCTCCGACGGCACCGTCGGGGCGAACAAGAACACCATCAAGATCATCGGCGCCGACCGCAATGCCCAGGGCTACTTCGTCTACGACTCGAAGAAGTCCGGTTCGCGCACCGTGTCGCACCTGCGGTTCGGACCGAACCCGATCGAGGCGCCCTATCTGGTCGGCCGGGCCGATTTCATCGGCTGCCACCACTGGTCGATCCTGGAACAGGTCGACATCACCGAGTTCGCCGGTGCCGGCGCCACCTTGTTGTTGAACTCCCCGCACGGGCCGGACGAGGTTTGGGAGCACCTGCCGAAACCGCTGCAGGAACGGATCCTGGAACTCGACATCAAGTTGTGGGTGATCGATGCGACCGCGGTGGCCCGCTCGTCCGGCATGGGCAATCGCACCAACACGATCCTGCAGACCTGCTTCTTCGCGATTTCCGGGGTGCTGCCCCGCGATGAGGCGATCGCCGCGGTCAAGGACTCGATCCGCAAGACCTACGCCCGCAAGGGTGACGAGGTGGTGCGCCGCAACCAGAATGCGGTGGACGCCTCGATCGACGAGCTGCATCAGGTCGAGGTGCCCGGGTCGGTGACCGCCGACCACGGGCTGCGCGCCCCGGTACCCGACCACGCCCCCGAGTTCGTCCGCACGGTCACCGCGGCGATGATGTCGGGCCACGGCGACAACCTGCCGGTCAGTGCCCTGCCGATCGACGGGACGTATCCGTCGGCGACCACCCAGTACGAGAAGCGCAATATCTCCGAGATCGTCGCCGAATGGGATCCCGACACCTGCATCCAGTGCGGCAACTGTTCATTGGTGTGCCCCCATGCGGTGATCCGGTCGAAGTTCTACTCCCCCGAGGCTCTGGACGGTGCGCCGGAGGGTTTCGCGTCCGCCCCGTTGAACGCCGCGGGGGTGCCGAACACCCGGTTCACCCTGCAGATCTATGCCGAGGACTGCACCGGCTGTGGTCTGTGCGTGGAGGCCTGCCCGGTGTCGCCGCCGCTGAGCCCGCATCTGAAGGCGATCAACCTGTCCCCGGTCGCCGAGCGGCTGGAACAGGAGAAGGCCAATGTCGACTTCTTCCATCAGTTGCCCAACAACGACCGCACCCGGGTCGACTTCGGCACCGTGCGCGGCACCCAGTTCCTGCTGCCGCTGTTCGAGTTCTCGGGGGCCTGCTCCGGATGCGGTGAGACCCCGTACCTGAAGCTGCTCAGCCAGCTCTTCGGTGACCGGCTGACCATCGCCAACGCCACCGGCTGCTCGTCCATCTACGGCGGCAACCTGCCGACCACCCCGTGGGCGAAGAACGAACTGGGACGCGGCCCGGCCTGGTCGAACTCGTTGTTCGAGGACAACGCCGAGTTCGGGCTGGGGCTGCGAATGGCCGCCGACCTGCACACCGAGATGGCCCGGGAGCGGCTGTCGCAGTTGCGTGCCGAGGTCGGCGACGACCTGGTCGACTCGATTCTGGACGCCCCGCAGGTTGCCGAATCGGAGTTGGCCGCCCAGCACGCCCGGATCGAGAAGCTTGCCGAGAAGCTCGACCAGCTCGACGGGGCCCGGGCGAAGGATCTGCGCTCGGTGATGGACCATCTGTTGCGCCGCTCGGTGTGGATCGTCGGTGGTGACGGTTGGGCCTACGACATCGGCTCGGGCGGGTTGGACCATGTGCTGGCCTCGGGCCGCGACGTGAACATTCTGGTGCTCGACACCGAGGTGTACTCCAACACCGGTGGCCAGTCGTCGAAGTCGACGCCGCTGGGCGCGGTGGCGAAGTTCGCCGCGGCCGGCAAGACCACCAACAAGAAAGACCTGGCGATGCAGGCGATCGCCTACGGCAACGTCTATGTCGCCCGGGTGGCGATGGGCGCCGACCCGCAGCAGACCATCGACGCCTTCCGCGAGGCCGAGGCCTATGACGGGCCGTCGCTGATCATCGCCTACTCGCACTGCATCGCCCACGGCATCGACATGCGGCAGGGCAACCGGCAGCAATACCTGGCGGTGAACTCCGGGCACTTCCCGCTGATGCGGTACAACCCGGTGCTGCGCAGTGCCGGCGGCAACCCGTTCCTGCTCGACTCGCCCCGTCCGCGGGTGCCGTTGCACGAGTACATCTACCAGGAGCTGCGGTACCGGATGCTGCGCAATGCCGACCCCGACGAGGCCGACCGGTTGGTGATGTTGGCCCAGGAACAGGTGCTGCAGCGGTGGCAGGACTACGAGGAAATGGCCAGTCGGGGCGCCGAGGAGTTCGCCGCCGACGCAAGAAGGGATTCCTGAGATGGACCTCACGACGAACTACCTGGGCCTGGAACTGGCCCACCCGATCATCGCCTCGGCCGGGCCCCTGTCGCAGACCGTGGACGGCGTGCGGGCACTGGCCGACGGTGGTGCGGCGGCGGTGGTGATGTATTCGCTGTTCGAGGAGCAGGTGCGTCACGAGGAGTTCCACGACGCGATGCTCACCGAGGAGCCGGCCGAGTCGTACGGTGAGGCGCTGAGTTATTTCCCGCAGGTGCCGACGTCCAATATCAGCCCGACCAAGACCTACCTGTCGCTGGTGGAGAAGGCCGCCGAGGCGGTGTCGGTGCCGGTGATCGGGTCGATCAACGGTTCCACGATGGGTGGCTGGACCGGGGTGGCCCGCGATCTGCAGAACGCCGGGGCGGCCGCGGTGGAGTTGAACATCTACCAGGTGCCCGGCGAGATCAGCACCGACGCCCGCTGGGTCGAGGACACCCACCGCGAGATCCTGGCCGCGGTGAAGGATGCGGTGACCATTCCGGTGGCGGTGAAGCTGAGCCCCTATTTCTCGTCCTTCGGTGCCTTCGCGCTGACCCTGTCGCAGGCCGATGCCGACGGGCTGGTGCTGTTCAACCGCTTCCTGCAGCCGGAGGTGGACGTGGAACGGTTGACCGTCGAACCCGGGATCGGGCTCTCGCACTCCTCCGACGGACGGCTGCCGCGCACCTGGATCGCGGCCCTGCACGGCAAACTCGGCACGACCTCGCTGTGTGCCTCCGGTGGGGTGGAGACCTGGGAGGACGTGGCCCGCTACATCCTGGCCGGCGCCGACGTGGTCGGTACCACCTCGGCCCTGGTGCGGCACGGGGCCGGGCACACCCGGATGCTGCTGGACGGGTTCCGCGATTGGCTGGAACGTCGCCAGTTCACCTCTCTGGATCAGGCGCGGGGCATGCTTGCCGTCCCGGCCGATGCCGATGCCTCGGCCTACGAACGGGCCGGGTACGTCGCTGCTTTGGAGCAGGCGAAGCAGACCTACGGCCCGCTGGCCCGGGAAACCTGGCTCTGAGCCCGGTTGCGCGGTCTGTTTGACTGGCCGGTATGCAGTTTCCGCATCCGGTCACCGGGCAGCCCTTCGACTCCCCCGCACCGCCGGGTACCGGTTGGCCGGGTGACCCGGCCGATGCCGGAACTCCGCGCGCGGCGTCGGCGGGTGGGGTGCGCCGGTTCGCGGCCCGGTCGAAGTCCTTGCCCGAAGTGGACGAGTACGTCAGTGTCTGCCGAGCCTGTCCGCGGCTGGTGCGGTGGCGGGAGAAGGTGGCGGTCGAGAAGCGGAGGCAATTCGCCGAGCAGCCGTACTGGGGTCGTGCGGTGCCCAGCCGCGGGGTGGCCGATCCGCGGATTCTGGTGATCGGGCTGGCCCCGGCGGCCCATGGTGGTAATCGCACCGGGTTGATGTTCTCCGGGGACAACTCCGGCACCTGGATCATCGGCGCCCTGCACCGGGCCGGCTATGCCGACCACCCCGATGCGCTGGTCGCCGAACTGAGCGAGGTACGGATCGTCGCCCCGGTGCACTGCGCCCCACCGGACAACAAGCCCACCCCCGCAGAACTCGCCACCTGCGGCACCTGGCTGGATCGCGAACTGGTGCTGGCCGACCGTGCGGAGTCGGCGCTGGCCCTGGGCACGATCGCCTGGCAGGCCGCACACGCCGCGGCCGTCCGGATCGGTTGGCAGGTACCCCGTCCCCGCGCCAAGTTCGGCCACGGCGCCGAAACCGCCTTCACCCGGCCCGACGGCTCGGTGCTGCGGCTGGTCGGCAGCTACCACGTGTCGCAGCAGAACACCTTCACCGGCCGGCTCACCGAGCAGATGCTGGACGAGGTGATCGCCCGGCTCTGAGCCGGACCGAGTATTGACCGATGTTGTGCCCATCCTGCGGGCCTCCCCAGTGGCCGACGTGGCGTCGGCACAGGAAACGACTTCGCGCTGGTTGGGTGGCGTTGGGGGCGCGATCGGCGCTCACGCCGGGCGGACGATGAATCCTTCGCCCTCGCCGGTCAGGGAGTACACCCGCACGTGGGGCGTCGCCACGGTGAGCCGGCCCCGGGTTTCGACTGCGCACACGACCCGCTCACCGACGAGCTCGCGCAGCAGCGCCGGGGCGCCATGCGGGCGGATTTCATCGACTCCGCCGGGAGCCGCGCAGCTCACGCCGAGGGGGAACTCCACGACATCGCGCTCCAGGACGAGCGTCGGCACCGAATCGCTGCTGACCCCCAGCACCTGCTGCCCCAGCAGCCCGGAATACCGCTGATCGACCGGCGGGGCCTCGCTGCGCACCTGGGCCAGCACCTCGTCGAGCCACTCCTTCGCGCTGAGCCCGGCCGCCTCGTAGTCATAGCCGTTGCCGAGCGCCGCCAACACCTCGTCGATGTCGTCGGAGTGTTCGGCCTCGAGCCGCTCCACCTCCTGCGGCAGCCGGGCGCAGAACACCGGGCTCGAGGTGAACTGCGAGATGACCTCATGGGGTGTGCCGAAGACATCCTCGTAGTCCTGGTTGAAGCCCCCGCCGACGAGTTGGGCGAGCTCGGGGAACGCTGAGGTGAGTTGCACCTGCCCTCTTTCTGATGGTGACGGGTGGGAGGATCCGGTGACCACGCGGCATTGTCGTGCCGCCACAGCGTACTCCGAGGTGCTCCCGAACAGCGGAAGTCGATCCCCCGGGCCGCGGGTACCTCGTCCACAGTTGACCAAACCGGTACCGGAGGAACTGATGACGAACAACCTCGAAAAGGCTTTCGACGGCCTGCTGGACAGCATCCGTCGGGCGACGGGCGAAATGCGCGGCCATGAGTACTACGAAGATGAGCAGAACCGGGCCCGAGGCCACATGTTCCTCACCTCCATGCTCATTGCCCGGCTCGAGGAACACGTCATCTTCGATCCCGCATTCCCCTATTTCCGGGTGCTCGATCACCGAGTTCGGGAGGGCGGGGACAACCCCGATCAGCGCTATCTGATCAGCCAATTGCTGCCCGGGGTGGCCTACAAGGTCTGGGGGCGTCTCGGGGACGCGCATCGGCTCGAATTCCAGGTGTATGCCGGCGACCCCTATCTGAACGGTCGGATGGCGTCCTACCTCAGCTTCGAGGACCTGGAAGTCAACCCCGACGGCACCTTCGAGGTCTTTGTTGACGATGGACCCGCCAGGGCCAACTGGCTGCAGAACCCCACCGACTCGACCAAGATTCTCGTGCGGCAGGTCTACAGCGACTGGGACACCATGCGGGATCCGGGCGAAGTGCACATCGACCGGGTCGGGGCTGCCGGCGAGCTGAAACCCGAGGTGAGCGCGGACGAACTGGCGGAGCGTTTGAATGCGGCCGCCCAGGACTTGCTCGTCCAGGCTCGGGCGTGGCCGGCCAGTACCCTGCAGAGCTCCCAGCGGCGAGCGCCGAATGAGATGGGTGTGCCGATGGATCCCGGGTCGTTGGGTGGAGTGCCCGGACGATGGATGTGCCGGGCGAACTTCGACCTTCGCGATGACGAGTGTCTGGTGGTCACGCTCGGCGCGGCGGATGCCCACTACTTCGGCATCCAACTGTCCGACAACTGGTTCTCCTCACTCGAGTACGCCAACCGCCAGAGCAGCCTCACCTCCGATCAAGCGGTCGCCGATCAGGACGGCCTGTACCGCTTCGTCATCTGCGCCGAGGACCCGGGGCATCCGAACTGGCTCGACACGTGCGGACTGCGCACCGGTGACATCCTGCTGCGCTGGGACGGAACATCGGGGCCCCTTCCGGACGACCATTCGCCGCGGATGGTCAAGACCACGCTCGGTGAACTCGCCGAGGAGTTGCCGGCCGACAGCCCCACGGTGAGCGATGAGGAACGCGCCGCCCAGATCGCTCGACGCCGGGCGCATGTACAACGTCGATACGGCTGCTGATCAGCGGATACCCGGAGGCACCATGAAACATCGTTTGGCCAAGCTCATTTCGCTCACCGCTGTCGCCGCATTGGCCCTGTCGGCCTGCGGGGTATCGCGTGAAGACCGGGATGAGCCGACGGAGAATCCGGACAAGAACGCGGTCTTGGCTCCCGGCGTCTTCCGACAGCAGGACCCGGGCGAGCCCGTCAGCGGCGGCACGTTGACGTTGGCCGACTTCGCGGAGAGTCGCACGACCGACCCGAGCAAGACCTTCGCGTCGGCTTTTGCCGGTGCCTCGACATTGGTCGCGCTCTATGACCAACTGATTCGGTACGTGCCCGAGACCGGCGAGTTCGAACCGCGGCTGGCCGAATCGGCCGAGCCGAACGAGGACTTCACCGAGTGGACGGTTTCACTGCGTCCCGGTGTCACCTTCTCCGACGGAACCCCGCTCAATGCCGACGCCGTTGTCGGATCGGTCAACTACTACGTGGAGCAGCGCGGTTCGGACATGAGTGTCATCGGCCCGCGTTGGAAGGGCGTTCGCAAGGTGGATGACCTGACCGTGGTGTTCGAACTCACCGAGGGGATGGCCGGTTTCCGGAACATCCTGGGTCGGGCGATGGGTTTCATCGTGGCACCGGCGGCCATCGCCGGCCCCGAGTTCAAGCCCATCGGAGCCGGTGCCTTCACCTTCGAGTCGTACAAACCACAAGAAGAGCTCGTGCTCAAAGCGAACCCCGACTTCTGGGACGGCAAACCCCACCTCGACACGTTGCGGTTCGTTTGGCTCGGCCCCGACCAAACGAAACTGGATGCCTTGGAGGCCGATTCGGTCGATGCGATGGTGATTCGCTCCCCCGAACTGATCGCCAAGCTCCGGGAACAAGACCACTACGGCGCCGTCTCCTTGGCGAACCTCGGCAGCGTGATCTACGTCAACCACGCCGAAGGGAATCCCGGTAACGACCGTCGGGTGCGCGAAGCCTTCTTTCTCGCGGTGGACCCACAGGCCATTTTCGACCGTCTGTACGACGGCTACGGGCTTGCGGGCAAAACGATCTTCACCTCCGCTTCCCACTGGCACAACCCGGACATCGACACCGACCTCGACACCGAGCGGGCCAAGGAACTTGTTGAGGAAGCCAAGGCAGATGGCTGGGACGGGACGATCACCTACACCTCGCTGGGTGACCCGAACGGTCGCGAACAGGCACTCATCGTGAAAGCTCAGTTGGAGGCGGTGGGGTTCCACGTCGAACTCGAGAGCCCACGCACCGTGGCTGACCTCACCCAGCGGGTTCTGGTGGACCGCAAGTTCCAGTTCGCCGCCATCGGGCAGGGAATCAGTGACGATGACCCCTATCTGGGGGTGTCCCAGCAGTTCCATTCGGAATCTCGGGTGAACGCCATGGGCTACGCCAACCCGGAGATGGACAAGCTGGTCGAGGAACTCGCGATCCTCGAAGGTGACGCGCGACGCGATGCGCTGCACAAGGTCGAAGCCCTCTACCGCGAGGACGTGATCGGTATCGCACTGGGTGGCAACCCGGCCTTCGCCACCTGGCAGGAGGATGTCCACGACATCGTGCAGGTCAACGAACAGATGCTCGACTTCTCCAAAGCCTGGAAGGCGAACTGACGATTGACCGGCGTCGTGCCCCGGGGGCGCCCGATCCGACGCAGGTCACATGGGGTTGAGTTCTTTGGTCTTGACCCCCGCCATTGAGCGCATTCGGGCCTCCCGGTGGGCGCGGTGACCGACCTAGCATCGGCGCATGACACGACCGCATGCTGGTTTGGTGGCGCTGGTGGTGGTGCTGATTCTGCCGCTGACCGCCTGCTTCGCCTTCGACTCCGGCCCGACAGCGGGAGCACCCGCCAATGCCGGCGAGATCGAGCCGAATGTGGTGAAGGGCCGGGTGACCAACGCCCGTGGCGAACCGCTGCCCGGGGTTCAGGTCGGAGCCGACAACACCCTCCACCACGGTAGTTACCTGTTCGGGGTCACCGATGAGAACGGCTACTACCGGATCGACCTGTCCGCGGAGCCGAACCTGACCTGGCGCATGTTCGGCACGATCGAGGTCGACTACGAGGGTCACCGCTACACACAGGACCTCCACGTCGACAAAACCGCCTTCGCCGGCAGCACCGGGGCAATCCGGGATATGGAGTGGCGAATCGAAGGTCCCCGCCCCGAATCGGAGGACGCCTTTTATGGCGGCAAGGTCTACATCTACGAGGGATACCGGGAATCCGACTACGACCAGGGCAACGAGCATCCGGGTATCGAGGATATGGAGCTGGTCGAAGTGACCTTCGAGCCCACCGCGCCGTTGATCGACGGCTCCCAGGGCGAAACGATCGTGCGCAGCGACGGTGGCGAGACCAATGGCATCCCGATCGGCAAGTACCGGGTGAGTGCCCGTTACCACTCCCCCCACGGTGATCAGGTCGAGTTGGTGATCCGCGAACGCGACACCGGCGAGTACACCTCAGCGGTGGAGGTGGTCTTCAACACCGAACATCTGTTGGAACTGGAGGTACTGCACCCCGGGTGAGTGCCCTTCATAATGGGTGCCGTCCCAAAACGCACCCCACAGCCGGTCATCCGGTGCGAATGAGCCGGATCGGGTCGTTTCGGGTGCGTTTTCATCCATCGGGGGTCGGTATCGGGTACTGGCAGCGCGGGCGTGGGCACCGATTCACGGTGCACACCACCTTCGGGCTGCCGTTCTTCGCCCAACCGAACATGCGCGACCACCGCACCCGCACCCGGGTGGCGGGCGAACGCGAGGTCTACGCCTTCGAATACCTGCCCGAACTGCTCTACCCGAACGACGCCTGTACCCGGTTGGCCGAGTCGAGCATGCGCGCCACCCACCTGACCGGCCTGGCCACCCGGCTGTCGCGGGGCCTGACCAGGTTCTTGGTCACCGACGACTACTTCTCCGTGCTGCCCCGGCTGCTGAACCTGCCCCGGGCCGATGTGCAACTGCCCGCCGACCGCGACCCCTACGACGGCCGGGTCTGGGCTGCCCACGGCGATGCCGCACTGATCGAATCGGCCCTGGTCGGCCCGGTGTGGGAACTCCTCGACAACCGCGGCCCCGGCCCGGCGATGAACCTGCTCACCGACGGCCGGTGGTTGCTCTGGTTTCCCCACGACGGGGCCGGACGGCGCCGGGGCGCCAACGCCGATCTGCTCGCCGCGGTCGCCGACCTGCTCGAGGCCGAGTTGCAACAGGGCCTGCTCGACCCCTGGACGATCGATCCGGCCGAGTACCTGGGCAGTTGGCAGGGCACCGACTTCCAGCGGATCGCCGCACTGCCCTCGGTGCTGTTCTACCTGTGGAGCATCCGCTCGCTGGATTACCTCGGCGAGATGATCACCGGACACCACGCCGGGGTCGATTTCATCGCGGTGGCCGGCGCCCGTCCGGTGGTGTTGGTCGAGCTCGCCCACCGGGTGCCCGACCATGTCCGGGTGCTGCGGTCACGGTTGCGGGCCGGCGGCGGCATCGACACCGAATGGCACGAGTTCAACCGCGATTACCTGATCACCGCCGGCCATGAGCGCATCGGCCATGCCGTGGCCACCCCGAGGCTGATCCAGTTTCTGCACGATCAGGGCATCGACCGGATCGACGTGAAGGGCCCCTGGGTGAGCACCCTGGCCGACCGCTTCGAACCGGCCGACATTCGGCGCACCGTCGAGCGGCTCGCCAAGATCGTGGACTATCTGCCGAGTTTCCCGGTCGGCGACCTCGCGATCGACCTCAGCCGGCGGACGGGCCGATCGGCGCATCACCGATGACCGAGATGCGCTCCATCACCCGCCGCTGCGGGGCGTAATCGCTGACCGCGTAGTGCTGACAGGTGCGGTTGTCCCACATCGCGATGGTGTTCTTCTGCCAACGCAGCCGCACCTGGAACTCGGGCCGCTGCACCTGCCGGTAGAGCTTCATCAGCAGTTCGTTCGACTCGTCCTGCGACATCCCGAGGATGCGCTGGGTGAAGTTGATGTTGACGAACAGCACCTTGCGTCCGGTTTCGGGAATGACCCGCACCACCGGGTGGGTGACCGGCGGGAAGGCCTCCCGCAACCGGGCGAGCTCGGCATCGTCCAGACCCCGGCCGAAGGACTTGACCCAATCGTGCTCGGCCTCGAGGTACTCGATCTGGTTCTTGATGTCGTCGGGTAGCAGGTCGTAGGCCGCAGCGGTGTCGGACCAGAGGGTGTCACCACCGACCGGGGGCACCTCGACCGCGCGCAGCACCGCCAGCAGGGACGGGGTGGCGCGCCAGGTGACGTCGTTGTGCCACTGGTTCTCCACGCCCTTGACCACGCTGTCCTTGGCCAGGGTGGCGACGTCGACATCGGTCTGGCCGCCGTAGGTGTGTTGGAAGAAGGGGTGGTGTTCCAGGTCGCCCCACCGGCTGGCGAAGGCGCGATGATCGGCCCGGTCGATGTCCTGGTCGCGGAAGAACAGCACCTTCCACTCCAGCAGGGCCCGGTGCAGGTCACCCATCACATCGTCGGGCAGGTCGCCGCCCAGCCGGACGCCCCGAATCTCGGCGCCGATCGTGGGGGTATGGGGATGCACCTCGAACAGCTCATAGGGACGGTCGGGGAATCCGGCCGGGGTGCGGTCGGCGATCAGCGGGCCGTAGGAGGCCAGCGGATCTGCCGGATGCGGGGCAACCCGAGCTTCGAAGCGAGGAGGCTGTGCGGTATCGGTCATCACTGATTCCCTTCGGGTTGCCCGGCCAGGGTGGCCAGGACGTTGGTGGTGGTCTCGGCTTGCGGAGCGGTCAATGCCGCCAGGGCGACCTCGACCAGGTCGGCCACCAGCCGATCGTTGTCGGCGGGGTAGCTGTGTTCGCCCTCGTGCCGGGCCAGGGTGACCATGATCAGGGTCATCAGGGCGCTGACCCGCAGTTTCGCGGTCGGGCCTTCGACAGGGGCATGGACGGCCATGATCTTGGTGATCCGGCGCAGGCTCTCGGCCTGCAGACTTTCTTCGAAGAGGTCGGACAGGGCCGGATCGGTGATCGCCTGCTGCAGGAAACGGGCGTAGTAACTGCCCGGTTTGGCGACGGTTTCGGCCGCCAGTGGGCCGATCATGGCCTCGACCGTCTGCCGGGGCGAGGGGGTGATGCCCTGTTCGTCCCAACCGTTCAAGATCTTCAGGCGTCGGTCGTTGACCGGCTCCATCCGGGATTCCACCACCGCCGCGAGCAGACCCCGTTTGGAACCGAAGTGGTACTGGGCGGCCGATTTGTTCGACTGCTTCGCCTCGATCTGCACGTCCTTGAGGGTCAGCGCCGCCAGTCCGCGTTCGGCGATCAACCGCTCGGCGGCGTCGATCATCGCTTCCTTGGCGCTGCTCATGCGCCAAGTCTTAAGGCTTGGTCCTCAATCGCGCAAGGACCCGTGCCACTCCCCGGTCAGCTGAACCCGGTCAGCTGAACTCGGGCGGCTTGATCCGGCGCAGGCCGACCGGCTGGAACAGCCCGGTCAACTCGCTCGCCACCACCGAGGCGATGTCGCGCGCAGTGCATTCCGGGGGTAGGTAGGCATCCCGATCGATCACCGCCGGATGGGAACAAACCATCAGCGACTGCCCGTCGAAGCGGAAGACCTGACCCGACACCCCGTCGCTGAGTTCGGACAGCAGGTACACCACCAGCGGCGCGTTGAGTTCCGGGCTGATCCCGACGTTCTGTCCGGCGGCCCGGGGGCCGAGGAATTCCTCGTAGGCGTCGGCCATCCGGGTGTGGGCGTTGGGTGAGATCGCATTCACCCGCACTCCCTCGGCGACCAGATCGTGCGACCAGGAGTAGGTCAGGGTTGCCACCGCGGCCTTGGCCGCCCCGTACACCGCCATCGCCGGGGCGCCCATCTGCTGCCCGGAGGTGACGTTGACGATCACCCCGCGGCCGGCGGCGCACATGTGCTGCAGGGCATGGGTGGTGCAGGCGACCGTGCCGATCACCGAGGAGTTCACCACGTCCAGGGTGTCGCGGCGGGTCTGCTCCTCGGGACGGTTGATCCGCAGCACCCCGGCGTTGTTGACCAGCCCGTCGATGGCGCCGAAGGAGTCGACGCACAGGTTGATCAGTTCGCCCGCCGCATCCCAGTCACTGACGTCCTGGACGCCGGCGATCGCTCGTCCGCCACTGTTGGTGATTTCGGCGACCGTGTCGTTCGCGGCGTCCCGGTCGAGGTCGTTGACCACCACCGCGGCACCTTCGGCGGCCGCAGCCAGGGCATAGGCCCGGCCGAGTCCCCGTCCCGAGCCGGTGATCACCACGGCCCGTCCGTCCAGCAGCTTGTCCATGGTTCTCCTCGCCCCGGGTGGTGCTCAGCGGTACTTGCGCAGTTCCACTCTGGCCACAGTACGCAGATGCACTTCGTCGGGACCATCGGCGATGCCGAGAATCCGGGCCGAGGCCCACATCCGGGCCAGCGGGACGTCCTCGGTGACGCCGAGGCCGCCGTGGGCCTGGATCGAGCGGTCGAGCACCTGCCGGGCGACCCGCGGGCCGATCACCTTGATCGCGGCGATCTCGGTGGCCGCACCCTTGGCACCAACCCGGTCGATCATCCAGGCCGCCTTGGTGACCAGCAGCCGGGCCATCTCGATTTCCATCCGGGATTCGGCGATCCAGGTGCGCACCACCCCCTGCTCGGACAGCTTCTGCCCGAAAGGTTCGCGCTCCATCGAGCGGCGCACCATCATGTCCAGGGCGCGTTCTGCCATGCCGATACAGCGCATCGCGTGGTGGATCCGTCCCGGACCCAACCGGGCCTGGGCCAGGGCGAAACCGGAACCTTCCTCACCGATCAGATTGCTGACCGGCACCCGGACGTTGTCGAAGGTGATCTCACCATGACCCTGCTGGTCGTGGTAGCCGTACAGCGGCAGCGAGCGGTGCACCGTCACCCCGGGGGTGTCGACCGGCACCAGAATGAACGACTGCTGCTGATGCGGTGGTGCGTCGGGGGCGATCCGTCCCATCAGCACCAGGATCTTGCAGCGCGGATCACCCACCCCGGTGGTCCACCACTTGCGGCCGTTGATCACGTACTCGTCGCCGTCGCGGACGATGGCGGTGGAGATATTGCGCGCATCCGAGGACGCGACCTCGGGTTCGGTCATCGAGAAGCCCGACCGCATCGTCCCGTCCAGCAGCGGTTCGAGCCACTGCTTCTTCTGCTCCTCGGTGCCGAACAGGTGCAGGATTTCCATGTTGCCGGTGGACGGGGCGTTGCAGTTGAAGGCGTCCGGGGCCAGGTAGGGCGAGCGGCCGGTGACCTCGGCGATGTAGGCGTAGTCGAGGTTCGACAGCCCCGAAATATCGGGCAGAAAGAGATTCCACAGACCGCGTTTGCGGGCCTCGGCCTTGAGTTCCTCGACGATCGGCGGCAGGTCGTGGCGGCGGTCGGTGCCGGCCTGTTCGGCCAGTTGCCGGGCGTGGACGGGTTCGGCCGGGTAGACGAACTCGTCCATGAAGTCGATCGCCCGCTCCAGCATCTCGCGGCCCTTGGCCGAGGGGGCGAGGTTCATCTCCTCGAAGATCTCCGGGCCGCGGTGCACCGTGCGGTACGGGTGTTTGGCCTGCGCGGCGTACTCGGCGGCGTGCGCCTGGTCGATATTCATCGGTTCTCCTCGCCGGCGGTGAGCATGCATTTGCCGCGGGCCTTGCGATCGAGGACGTACTGCAGGGCTTCGGCAGCCTCGGCCAGCGGCCAAGTGCGGTCGATGTGCGGACGGAGCTTGCCCTCGGCGACCCAGCCGAGCATCACGTCCATGTTGTGGCGTTGCAGTTCGGGGTTGCGGCGCGCCCAGGCTCCCCACTGGAAGCCGAAGAGGGTGCCCTCCTTGATCAGCAGCCGGTTCATGCCGACCTTGGGGATCGTCCCGGACGCATACCCGATGCTGAGGTAGCGACCCTCGACGGCCAGCCGCCGTACCGCGGCATCGGCCAGATCACCGCCGACCGGGTCGTAGATCACGTCAGCACCACGACCGCCGGTGAGTTCCTTGACCGCATCGCCCAGGTCGGTGTCGCTGTACCGGATCAGCTCGTCGGCCCCGTAGCTGCGGGCCAGCTCCAGCTTGTCGTCACTGGAGGCGGCAGCGATCACCCGGGCGCCGAGTTGGTGGCCGATCTCAACCGCAGTCAGCCCGACCCCACCGGCGGCACCGAGCACCAGCAGGGTTTCGCCGGGTTGCAGCCGGGCCCGGTCGACCAGGCCGTGGTAGGACGTGCCGTGCGCCACCGGCATCGCGGCCGCATCCAGCGCCGACACCGCATCGGGCAGCGGGTAGACCATCTCGGCCGGTGCCAGTACCTGTTCGGCATAACCGCCCATCCGACAGAAGGCGACCACCCGCTGCCCCACCGACAGGCCTTCGACGTCGTCACCGACGGCCAGGATCGTCCCGGCGGCCTCGGAGCCCGGGGTGAACGGCAGCTCGGGCTTGGTCTGATAGGTGCCGGCCACCAGCAGCCCATCGGGGAAGTTCACCCCGGCCGCTTCCGTCGCGAGCAGCACCTGGCCCGGGCCCGGCACCGGGTCGGCAACCTCGGTGAACTGCAGACGGTCGGGGGTTCCCAACTCGGTCACGACATGGGCCAGCATGCGCCCTCCCCTTTCTGCGTGGCTTTCCGTTCGGTGTGGATCAGTCGCGGTCGCGCAGGGCGGCGTCGAGTTCGGCGACGGTCCAGCGCTGACCCTGATCGATCGTCCAGTCGTAGCTCCAGCCGCGGAAGCGCCGGATCTCGCCACCCTTGGCGTAGTAGACCGCGCCCGATTTGGGGCAGTCGGCGGTCAGCAGCCAGGCCACCAGCGGCGAGACATTGCCCGGGTGGTACACGTCGAACTCGTTCGGGTCGGACGGGGCGGCGACCATCTCACCGATGCCGGGCAGGTCCTCGGTCATCCGGGTGCGGGCGACCGGCACCAGCGAGTTGATCCGGGTGCCGTAGCGGGAGAACTCCTCGGCCAGAATCAGCGTCATCGCGGCGACGCCTGCCTTGGCGGCACCGTAGTTGCTCTGCCCGACCTGACCGAGCAGGCCCGAGGTGGACGAAACGGTCACCACCGAGGCCTGCGGGTCGGTGCCGGACTTCGACAGGCCGCGCCAGTGCGCGGCGAAGGCCCGCACCGGGGCGAAGGTGGCGCGCAACTGGCCGGTGATCACGGTGTCCCAGTCGTCGTCCGACATGTTGACGAACATCTTGTCGCGCAGGATGCCGGCGTTGGTGACCAGACCGTGGACCGCCCCGAACTTGTCCAGGGTGGATTCCAGCAGCGCCTGGGCACCGTCGGTGGTCGCCACGTCGTGGGTGTCGGCGATCGCCGTACCGCCGGCGGCGGTGATCTCGGCGGCCACCTTCTCGGCGATCGATGCGTCGGGGTTGGTGCCGTCGGCGTCCACGCCGGAGTCGTTCACCACCACCGACGCGCCTTCCTGCGCGGCGAGCAGGGCGTGTTCGCGGCCCATCCCTCGTCCGGCTCCGGTCACCACAACGACTCTGTCGGTCAAGCTGCCCATAGTTCTGCCTTTCGGAGTTCGCGTCCGCGTGCTGCGCGGCTCAGTTGGTCGGGACGAGGCGGTTCAGGGTTTCGTCGGCCTCGCGCATGATGCGGGTGATCAGTTCGTCGACGCTGGGGACATCGTCGATCAGGCCGACGACCTGGCCGGTGGCCATCACACCCATGTCGGTGCGGCCCTCCAACAGGGCGGCCCGATACAGCATCGGGGCGTTCGCGGCCATCACCACCTGGCTCCAGGTCAGGCCCTGGTTCTTCTTCATCGCCAGACCCTCCTTGATCATCTCCGGGATCGGGATGCCGGAGATCTTCTGGAAGGCCAGCGCATTGCGTCCGGCCCGCAGCAGTCGGGTGATGAAGTTGGTCTTCTCCAGTTTCGCGACGGTGCCGGCGTTCAACACCCGCTGCGGCACCCCGTCCACCTCGGTGGTGACGACGGTGTCGGTGACGCCCTTGGACAGGTACACGTCCTTGACCGCCTGCGACACCGGGGAGTCGCTGGTCATCATGAAGCGGGTGCCCATCGCCATCGCGTCGGCGCCGTAGGCCAGCGCGGAGACCAGGCCACGGCCGTCGAAGTAGCCGCCGGCACCGACCACCACGATGTCGACCGCGTCGACGACCTGGGGCAGCAACAGGCTGGTGGGTACCGAACCGGTGTGGCCACCACCCTCACCACCCTGGACGACGACCGCGTCGGCACCCCAGCCGGCGACCTTCTCGGCGTGCCGGCGGGCACCGATCGAGGGGACGACGACCATGCCGCCCTCCTTGCACTTCTCGATCAGCGGCTGCTTGGGGGCCAGCGCGAAGGAGGCCACTTTGACGCCGGTGCGGGCCATCAGGGCGATCCGCTTCTCGACGTCGGGCTGGTCGGCACGCACGTTGACGCCGAAGGGCTTGTCGGTGAGCGATTTGATCTCGTCGATCGCGGCCACCAGCTCTTCGTAGGAGAGCAGGCCGGAACTCAGGATGCCCAGGCCGCCCGCGTTGGCGGTGGCGGCGGTGAGCTTGGCGTCCGAGACATAGCCCATGCCGGTCTGGACGATGGGGTAATCGACACCGAACAGTTCACACGCGCGGGTGCGCAGCGCGGGGTGGTACTGGGGTGCTGGGGTCGATTCGCTCATGGTGCCGCTCATAGTGCAGGGTTCCTCCGTACGGTTGGTGCTCGCTGGCGAGACTACGGCGTGCACACAGAACCGACACCGAACGTGCCACTGGCCGGGCGGGGGTCACGATCCGTGCCAGCGTTGGGCGGCCAGCCAGGCCAATCCCCGGCTCACTGCGGCCTCGGGTCCTTCGTCCTCGATCGCCGGGCCGATCAGTTCCAGGTCGATCAGGCCGGTGTAGCCGATCTGCGGCACCAGATCGACCAGCCACGGCAGCGGAATGTCACCGTCGCCGGGCACCCGGCGGGCCGGCTGATAGTGGGTGCCCAGTTGGTAATCGGAGTACTGCACGATGACGATCCGGTCGCGGTGCTGGGTGAGGGTGTCGGCCAGGTGTTGTTCCTGCCAGGCACAGAACAGGTCGACGCACAGGGCGAGCCCGGCGCTGGCGGCGAGGGCTGCGGTTTCGCGCACCGAATGGGTGAAACCCAGGTCGGAGCGCACCCACACGGTGTTCTCCACCGCCAAGGTGACGGCGTTGCGTTCGGCCAACTCGACCAGCGGTGCGACCTGACGGGCGAAGGCGTCGACGGCTTGGTCGGGGGTCAGCCGTCCGGACGGGCCGGGGGTGAAGTAGATGATCGGGACGCTGTGGTCACCGGCCCAATGCACGGCATCGGTGAGGATCTGCCGGTGCTGTTGCCACCCGAGGTCGTCATCGACCGGGCAGAAGGTGCCGGTGACCAGGTAGGAGATGTCGGCCTCGGCGCGGTGCAGTAGGCGGCCGGACTCGGCCCAACCGGTGTCGCGCAGTTTGTCGATGGCGAGACCCTGGCTGGTGTGCTCGGGCCAGTCGTCGGCGAGTTGCAGTTCGGTGGCCAGCGGCAGATGCAGGAACGGCATCGGGCTGACGTTGAAGGTCACCTTCTCGGACTCGTCCATGCAGCCGTTCATAGCTGCCTGATCCCGGTCGGCGCAATCGTCCCGACCGGCGCGATCGTCCCGGCTGCCGCAATGTTCGTGTTGGGCCCGGCGCGGGTGCCTTAGCGTGTCCGGCGTGAGCATCCTGGGTATTGAGTCCGCCACCCTGCGTCCTTGGTTGGCCACCGAACTGGGCCTGTCGGGGGCGTCCTTCGCCCGCGTCGGCACCGGACGGTCGAACCTCACCTACCTGATCACCGCCGAGGACGGCCGGACCGCGGTGCTGCGGCGCCCGCCCATGGGTGATCACCCCGCCACCGCGCACGATGTGTTGCGGGAGGGCCGGATCATGGCCGCCCTGCACGAGCAGGTGCCGGTGCCGGAGGTGCTCGCGATGTGCACCGACACCGAGGTGACCGGGGCGCCGTTCATCGTGATGAGCCAACTCACCGGGCAGGTGGTGGCCTCCCCCGAGGTGGCCGAGACCATTGCGCCCGAGCGACGGGCGGCGATGGGTCCGGCGCTGGTCGACGCCCTGGTGCAGTTGCACCGGGTCGACCCGGCCGTGCTGGAGATGCCGCATCTGCTCGACCGGCGTGATTTCGTCCCCCGGCAGTTGAAGCGGTGGATCGGCAACTGGGAACGCGTCCGTACCCGGGAGTCGGCCGACCTGCCGCGGGCGCACGAGTTGCTGGCCGCGCGGGTGCCCGAGCAGACCCGGGTGGGCATCGTGCACGGTGACTTCCGGCTCGACAACTGCGTCTTCGACGCGTCCGGACGGGTCGAGGGTGTGCTGGATTGGGAGCTCGCCACGATCGGTGACCCGTTGGCCGACCTGGGGCAGTTGCTGGTCTATTGGACCGAACCGGACGACGCCGAGACGGCGCTGTTCGCCCCGCCGACCTCGGTGGGTGGGTTCAGTACCCGGGCCGAACTGGCCGCCCGCTATGAGGAGGCATTCGGCCCGGCGCCGATCGACTACTACCTCGCCTTCAACTGGTGGAAGGTCGCCTGCATTCTCGAGGACGTCTACTCGCGGATGGTGCGCGGCGCGATGGGTGCGACCGACCGCACCCCCGAATCCTTTGGCGATCAGGCCGCCCGGGTGGCCCGGCACGCCGTCGAGTTGGCCGAAGCCCTCGACTGAACCTTCCCGGCAGGGGTGCGGTTGCCTAGGCTGGGTCGATGGATCTCACCGGCACACTGCTCGAGCAGATCGAATGGCACTGGGTGAACCAGTTGCGCCCGCGGCTCGACGGGCTGAGCGATGCGGAGTACTTCTGGGAGCCGGTGGCCGACTGCTGGAATGTCCGTCCCCGTGGCACGTCGACCGCCCCGATCGCCGCCGGCGCCGGGGATTTCACGATCGATTTCGCCTTCCCCGAACCGGATCCGGTACCGATCACGACCATCGCGTGGCGCCTCGGGCACATCATCGTCGGGGTGCTCGGCGCCCGGGTCGCCGGCCATTTCGGTGGTCCGCCGATGGACTACCGGATTCACCACTACGCCGGCACGGCCGAGGAGGCTTTGGCCCAACTCGATGCCGGTTATGCGGCCTGGACGAACGGGGTCCGAGAACTGGACGAGGCCGCTTTGGCGGCTTCGTCCGGTGCGGCCGAAGGGCCGTGGGCGGAGTACCCGATGTCGACCCTGGTGCTGCACATCAACCGGGAGTTGATCCACCACGGCGCCGAGATCGCCCTGTTGCGCGATCTGTACGCGCATCGCTCTTGATGCAGGCGCAGCGTTCGTGATGGATGCAGATCACTTCTTCGGGTTCTTCCGCCACACCGCGCCGGTGAGCACGGTCGCGAAGGCCGTCCAGGCCGCATAGGGAGCCATCGCGGCACCGGCGCCCGATTTCACCGCGGCGGCCCGGCGGGTCAGGTCTGCGCTGCTGAGGGCCAGGATGCCGGCGAACAGCGTCGCTTGCGGGAGCTTGTGCCAGCGGAAGAAGACCCACGACCAGCCGCCGTTGAGGATCATGTTGATCAACAGGGCGATCCGGAAGTTGCGGCGGGTGCGGGCGGCTTCCTTGGTCGGCCGGGCCCCGAGTTCGGCGTCCACCGTGGCGGCCGAGCCGGCGATCGCGGCATACAGCGAGGTCCAGGCGATCGGAAAGACCACCGCCGGCGGTTGGATGGCCGGCTTCTTCAGGGATTTGTACCAGCGGCTTTCCATCCCGTCCTGGGTGGCGACCGAGCCGATCGCGGCCGCGGCCGTCACCATCGGGGTCGTCCAGGCCAGTGATTTCTTGATACCCATCTCGCCACCTCACGTCCTTGTCGGTAGTGCGTGCTGTCGGCAGTACGCGTTGTGGTACCGCGCAGCCTGTACCTCAGACCACGCTACTCCCCCGACCTGCGGGCCACCGGGGTGAACCCCCGCAGCCGCAGGCTGTTGGCGACCACCATCACCGAGCTGAGCGCCATCGCCGCACCGGCGAACATCGGGTTCAGAAAGCCCAGTGCCGCCAGCGGGATGGCCGCGGTGTTGTAGAAGAAGGCCCAGAACAGGTTGGTCTTGATCGTGCCCAGGGTGCGGCGCGAGAGCCGGATCGCGTCGGCGGCCAGCACCAGATCACCGCGGATCAGGGTCAGGTCGCTGGCCTCGATCGCGGCATCGGTGCCGGTGCCCATCGCGATGCCGAGGTCGGCGGTGGCCAGGGCGGCGGCGTCGTTCACCCCGTCACCGACCATCGCGACGTGGCGTCCCTCGGCCTGCAGGCGTTCGATCTCGGCGGCCTTCTGCTCGGGCAACACCTCGGCCAGGACGTCGGTGATGCCGACCTGTTCGGCCACTTCGCGGGCGGATTCGGTGTGGTCACCGGTGAGCAGCATGGTCCGCAGGCCGAGTTCGCCGAACTCGCCGATCGCGCGGGCGGCCTCGTCCTTGATCCGGTCGGCGACCGCGATCACCCCGCACAGTTCACCGTCGACGGCGACCAGCACCGCGGTACGTCCGCCGCGGCGGGCCTCGGTGAGGGTGTCGGCCCACTGCTCGTCCAGATGGTCGGCGGAGGCGCCGGTCACCGCGGCTTCGGTCATCAGTCGGGGTTGGCCCACGAGCACCTCACGGGTGCGTCCGGCCGTCCGAACGGTGGCACGGATGCCCTGCCCGGCGACATTGCGGAAGTCGATCAGTTCGTCATCGGGCGGGTTGTCGTGGTCGGCGATGGCCCGGGCGATCGGGTGCTCGGAGCCGGATTCGGCGACCGCGGCCAGCCCGCGCACCTCGTCGGGGTCCGCGCCGGTGGGGGTGAGCACCTCGGCGACGGCCATCTGCCCGGTGGTGACGGTGCCGGTCTTGTCCAGCACGATGGTGTCGATGGTGCGGGTCTGTTCCAGAATCTCGGGGCCCTTGATCACGATGCCGAGTTGGGCGCCGCGGCCGGTGCCGACCATCAGGGCGGTCGGGGTGGCCAGACCCAGCGCACAGGGGCAGGCGATGATCAGCACCGCGACCGCAGCGGTCAGCGCGAAGGAGACATCGGCACCCAGCAGCAGCCAGGTGATCAGAGTGCCGATCGCGATCACGATGACGATCGGGACGAAGATGCCGGAGATCCGGTCGGCCAGGCGCTGCACCTTGGCCTTGCCGGATTGGGCCTGTTCGACCAGGCGGGCGATCTGGGCGAGTTTGGTGTCCTCGCCGACCCGGGTGGCGCGCACCACCAGGCGTCCGTCGGTGTTCACCGTGGCGCCGGTGACCTGATCGCCGGGGCCGACGTCGACCGGCAGCGACTCGCCGGTGACCATGGACGCGTCGATCGCGCCCCGTCCGCTGAGCACCACCCCATCGGTGGCGATCGCTTCCCCGGGCCGCACCAAAAACTCGTCGTCGGTGCGCAGTTCGGCGATCGGCACCCGCTCCTCGGTGCCATCGCGCAGCACGGTCACCTCGGAGGCGCCCAAGTCCATCAGGGCTCGGATCGCCGCCCCGGCATCGCGCTTGGAACGGGCCTCGAACCAGCGTCCGGCCAGGATGAAGGTGACGATCGCGGCCGCGGCCTCGAAGTACACATTCGCCATGCCGCCGGTGCGGCTGAGGGAGAAGTCGAAGCCGTGCCGCAGCCCGATTTCGCCGGCCCCACCCCACAACAGGGCCCACACCGACCACAGGTAGGCGGCGCTGACGCCCATCGACACCAGGGTGTCCATCGTGGTCATCCGGTGCCGCAGGTTCAGCCAGGCGGCCCGGTGGAAGGGCCAGGCCCCCCACACCACGACCGGGGTGGCCAACACCCACGACACCCACTGCCAACCCGGGAACTGGGCCGGCGGCACCATGCCCAGCACGATGATCGGAATCGAGAGCGCGGCGGAAACGATGAACCGGTTGCGCAGCTTGGTGGTGCGGTCGGCCCGGGCCTCGTCCTCGTCCGGATCGGGCAGGGTGGCGGAGTAGCCGATGCCCTCGACCACCGCGATCAGATCTTCGACGCTGGTACCCGGTTCGAAGCGGGCGGTGGCGCGTTCGGTGGCGTAGTTGACCGTCGCGGTGACCCCGTCCAGTTTGTTCAGTTTCTTCTCGACCCGGGTGGCGCAGGAGGCACAGGTCATGCCACCGATGTCCAGGTGCACCTGTTCGGGTGCTTCGCGGGTGATGGTCATGATCTCGCTCCCTTCGGGTGTTTTCGGGCACGGCGGAGCCTTGGTGGGGGCGCCGGGGCCCGGCTGGTGGGGGTGGTGCTCAGCTGGCCGGCGGGTTGGTGCCGCCGGCTGGGTCAGGCGACCGCGACCTCGTAGTCGCCGGCTTCCTCGACGGCGGTCTTGACCGCGGCGAAGTCGGGTTTGGTCTCGCTGGTGATGCTCATCTCGCCGGTTTCGTGGTCAACCTTGACCTCGGTGACCCCGTTGAGTTCGGAGACCTCTTCGGTGATGGCCGCGGCGCAGTGGCCACAGGTCATGCCGGTCACGGTGTAGGCGGTGGTGATGGCCATGGGTTTCCTCGTTTCGTCGGTGGTCAGGAACGGACCAGGCGGGCGATTGCCGCCGAGGCCTCGTTGATCTTCGCATCCGCCTCGGCCCCGCCGGAGTGGATGGCGTGGGCGACGCAGTGATGCAGGTGCTCGTCGAGCAGGTTGAGTGCAGTCGATTCGAGGGCCCGGGTGACCGCGGAGACCTGGGTGAGGATGTCGATGCAGTACTTGTCTTCCTCGATCATCTTCTGCAGCCCACGCACCTGGCCCTCGATGCGGCGCAGCCGCTGCAGGTGTGCGGCCTTGTGATCGGCATACCCGTGGGTTCCGTGCCCCGGGGCCGATTGCGGTTGTTTCGTCTCGGACATTGCCCCACCTCCACTACCCGACTCTATACCCTACGGGGGTATGGTTTCAAAGATTGATGTGGATCGGGGAATTTCCAGCGGTGTGGGAATCGCCACAACTTTCCACAATCCTGGGGGTTGACTGTGAGCAAGTGGACCCACTATGGGGGTGGATCCACTACCCCCACTGGTCTGGTCTTATCGATTTAGCACCACCGGACCAGGCCTCACCTGACACTGTTTGCCGTAGTCACAATCGTTTTCTGAGGTTTTCGACAAGGTCTTCCCCAAGATCCTTCCACTGCCCCACGGCGTGTCTGCACAGCTTCTCCACAGTTATCCACACCGGGTGTGCACAAGTGGGGGTTCCGGGGCCTCTTCGGGTCTGCGGGATCGGCTTTCCACACCGACCGAGCTCGTTCCCGGTGAGTTCATTTCGGAGCTCGATGGGCAGCCCAATCCGGCTCTCACTGGGGTGTTCACCCGGTTCGGTACAGCCCGGCGGAGGTGCGGGTGGGTGACGGGAGGACTCGCCGATCGGGCCCCTGCTGCAACATGCCTGTTCTCGGCCCGCCATCCACCTATACGGCTTTGCCACCAATAATCAGGCCGTTTGCAGCAGCACCCTTCGGGCCGAGGACCGAACCGACGCGCGGGCGTGGAACCGGTGAAGCCGGTGCAGCCCGTCGCAGTGCCTCGGTGACCGGACCTCGTTCCTGCCCACCCCGGGTACCAAAAACCCCAACTCACCCCTGCCTTCCGCCGGTTTGGGCCGAATCCGGCGAGTGAGTTGGGGGTTTTGGTACCGCCTGACCCGGGTCCGGCCGGGAAACACAGGGTCGGGCACAGTGAACCGCGCGCAGTTCCCACTGCACCCTTCGGACAGGTCCGGATACCGCGTTGAAGTCGCAAGTATGGTCGGCAGCGAAGAAAGGGACAGCAGTGAGCAGCAAACACCAGGCCGACGACGCCCCGCATCGCCCGCAGCCGGAATCGGCCGAGGAACCCGCACCGAAGACCGCCCTGGCAGTGGTGGCACACCCCGACGACGCCGACTTCGGAGCCGCCGGCACCTTGGCCGGGTGGGTGGCCGAGGGTTGGGAGGTGACCCTGCTGGTCTGCACCCATGGCGAGCAGGGCGGTTTCGACGACGAACAGCACGAACGGATGCCGGAGATCCGCGACCGCGAGCAGCGCGCGGCCTCGGCCGAACTCGGCATCACCGATGTGCGTTTCCTGCAGGGCTACCGCGACGGCTGGCTGGAACCCCATCACGAGTTGCAGAAAGACATCGTCCGGGTGATCCGCCAGGTGCGGCCCTCACGGATGGTGATCCAGTCGTCGGAGCGCGATTACCAGCGCATCAATGCCTCACACCCCGACCACCTGGCCTGCGGTGAGGCCACCATCCGCGCGATCTACCCGGCCGCGGAGAACCAGTTCGCCTTCCCGGAACTGTTGCACGACGAGGGCCTGGAACGGTTCTCGGTGCCGGAGTTCTGGGTGATGGGTCACCCCACCACCAACTACGCCGTCGACATCACCGACCGCTTCGAGCGCAAGGTCGCCGCCCTGCGGGCACACGAGTCCCAAACCGGGCACCTCGGTGACCAGCTCGACGCCTTCCTGCGCAAGTGGGGCGAGGTGGTCGCGGCCAAGCACGCGCTAGGGCACGGCCGATTGGGCGAGGCTTTCTTCCGCGTCATTCGGTGACCATGAAAAGCTGGCCTCAACCAGGAGGGCAGCGTCATGCCGCAGCACGTCATGCCACACGAAGTGGTCACCATCACCCCCGCACCGGCCGTCGATTGGACCGTGCGGGTGGACTCCTTCGAAGTGGACGGGGTCAACCGCATCGTCGAGTCCTCACGCGAGGCCGCCGGTAAGGGCATCAACGTTTCCCGCGCGGTGCGCCGCACCGGGATCTCGACGCGGGCGATCTTCCCCGCCGGCGGGGACACCGGGCGTTTCCTGGTGCGCGAACTCGAACGGCTCGGCGTCACGCCGGTGGTGGTCGACACCGGTCGCGAGGTGCGCACCAACATCACCCTGCTGGCTCCCGGATCATCCACCAAGATCAACGAGCCCGGCACCCCGCTGGCCCACGACCACCTGGTGTCGCTGGTGGCCAAGGGGGTCGAGGCCTGCCGCGATGCCGCGCTGATCGTGTTGGCCGGAACCCTGCCGGCCGAGGTGCCCACCACCTTCGTCACCCTACTGATCGAGGCCCTGCAGGCCCAGGAGCGTCCGGTCTGGGTGGACACCTCCGGCCCGGCGCTCACCGCCGCGGTCGCCGCTGGTCCGGCCCTGATCAAGCCCAATGTGCACGAGTTGGCCGAGCTGACCGGACGCAGCATCAGCACCTTCGGCGAGGTCGCCGAGGCTGCCCGGACGGTGCTGCCGGACGACCCGGACGCGGTGGTGCTGGCCAGCATGGGCGGGGACGGCTCGATGCTGGTGAGCCACCACGCCACGCTGCTGGCCCGCAGTCATGACATCCCAATGGTGAACACCGTCGGGGCCGGGGATGCGTTGCTGGCCGGTTTCGCCGCAGCCACCGTCGAGGGCCTGTCCCCCGCCGAGAGCCTGGCCCGGGCCGCCCTGTGGGGTGCCTCGGCGGTCGCCTCGCCGACGACGTCCTTCGAGCCGGATCCCGACTTCGTGGAGCGGATCACGGTGCGCGAGCTGGACTGTGCCGACGACCCGCTGAGCGAACCCGCGACGGCTTAGCAGCCCGACGAGCGGCGACACGCCGAGGCGGTAGTCGACATCACACGAACTATTTTCATCCACCCCCGGTGGATGATGTTTCCCGTAGCCAGAGAGCTTTCTGGGATGTCCGCCGAGTTTTCTCCACAGACTTTCCACAAGCTGTGTGGAACTGTGCGCGCGTGTCTCCACACCTTTCCGGAAACTGTGCACACCCCCTCTGGATAAATGTTGGGCTCCGGTGCCGGATCGGTACTAACGTGCCTCGCGCCCGAGGTCGCCGAAAGTGTCGGTGCCGGGTTCTAGGTTTGTCGTGATCGCCATCGACCCGAGGAGGCCGACCCAGTGAGCCTGGCCGAAGCTCCCTTCCCATCCACCGGCACGGCCGACCGCACCCCGCCCCAAGACGTTGCCGCCGAGCAGAGCGTGCTCGGCGCGATGCTGATGTCCAAGGACGCGATCGCCGAGGTGGTCGAGATCGTCAAGGGCATCGACTTCTACCGTCCGGCCCACGAGCTGATCTACAACGCCATCATCGACCTGTACGGACGCGGGGAACCGGCCGATGCGATCACCGTCTCGGCCGAGCTGACCAAGCGCGGTGAGATCGGCCGGGTCGGCGGACACATCTACCTGCACGATCTGTTGTCGAGTGTGTCGATCGCAGCCAATGCAGGTTTCTACGCCAACATCGTGGCCGAGAAGGCCACCTTGCGCCGCCTGGTGGATGCCTCGATCCAGATCGCCCAGATGGGCTACTCCGGTGAGGGCGAGGTCGCCGACATCGTCGACTCGGCCCAGGCCGCGGTGTGGAATGTCGCCCGCAACAAGAGCAGCGATGACTACAAGCCGCTGTCGGAGTTGATGGAACTCACCATCGACGAGATCGAGGCGATCGGCGCCCGCGACGGAATGGCCGGGGTGCCGACCGGTTTCGACGAGCTCGATGAGCTCACCAACGGTCTGCACGGCGGCCAGATGGTGATCGTCGCGGCCCGTCCGGCGATCGGCAAGTCGACCCTGGGTCTGGATTTCGCCCGGGCCGCCTCGATTCACAACGGCCTGTGCTCGGTGATCTTCAGCCTGGAAATGAGCCAGCTCGAGATCACCATGCGGCTGCTGTCGGCCGAGGCGCAAGTGTCACTCAGCCACATCCGCAACGGCCCGATGAACGATGACGACTGGGACCGGATCGTCAAGAAGATGGGCGAGGTCTCCGAGGCGCCACTGTTCATCGACGACTCGCCGAACCTGACCATGCTGGAAATCCGTTCCAAGGCGCGCCGGCTGAAGCAGCAACACAACCTGAAGCTGATCGTGATCGATTACCTGCAGTTGATGTCCTCGGGCAAGAAGGTCGAATCCCGTCAGCTCGAGGTCTCGGAGTTCTCCCGTCAGATCAAACTGCTGGCCAAGGAGCTGGACGTTCCGGTGGTCGCGATCTCGCAGTTGAACCGTGGTTCCACCCAGCGCACCGACAAGCGTCCGGCGATGTCGGATCTGCGTGAATCCGGTTCGCTGGAGCAGGACGCCGACATCGTGATCCTGCTGCACCGCGAGGACGAGTACGACAAGGAGAGCCCCCGCGCCGGTGAGGCCGACTTCATCGTGGCCAAGAACCGTAACGGCCCCACCCGCGACATCGTCACCCTCTTCCAGGGCCACTACTCGCGGTTCCTCAACATGGGACGCTGAGGCTCGCCCTCCCAGGGGAGAGTGCCGGAGGTATCATCAGTATCAGCATCATATGATGCTCCCACTGATGCCTGCGGGGGTGTCGTCCCCTTCGATGTGAGGTAGCCATGCGTACGACCGTGACGATCGACGACGAGTTGTGGGCCCGGGCCAGCGAGCTGGCCGGCGTCACCGAGCGATCGGCCCTGATCAGGGAGGGCTTGGAAACCCTGGTCAGAGTCGAGAGCGCCCGTCGGCTGGCTGCCCTCGGGGGCACCGACCAGCAGGCCACGGCCGCACCCCGCCGACGATCCGGCGCGGCATGATACTGGTCGACACTTCGGTGTGGATCGACCACCTCCACGCCGGGGATCCGCACCTCGTTGACGCGCTGGGCGCCGACGAGGTGGGCAGTCACGCGCTGGTCATCGAGGAACTGGCGCTCGGCTCCATCAGAGATCGCGCCACGGTGCTGCAACTACTGGGCAACCTCAACCGATTTCCCATGCTCAGCCACGACGAGTTCATGACGCTGACCGAACAGCGCACCTTGTGGGGCCGCGGATTGAGCACGGTCGACGTCCACCTGCTGGGCGCGGTGGCCATCACGCCCGGGGCCCGGCTGTGGACTCGGGACAAGCGACTACGCCAAGCCTGTCTCGATTGCGGGGTGAGTCTGCTGGCGGAGAGATGATGGCGTTCCAGCCACGAAGGACGATGCGGTTGGCGTACATTGCCAATGCCCTACCCGGTCTGGAATCCGCAAGGCAACATGAGGCGCATTCTCACCTCAGCCGATTACAGCGTCGCCATCCGGATATTCGACAGGGCATCGCCGTAGTGGGCGCGCACGGTCATCTTGCGTTCCAGATCCTCGATCACCGCGGGGGCGAAGTTCACCCCGTAGAGGGCCTCGCACGAACCGAGTCCGCCGGGGGTGAACACGTTCACCTCCATCAGCTTGTCGCCGACGATGTCGAGACCGACCAGGAACATGCCGTCGGCCTGCAGCTTCGGCTTGACGATCTCGACCATGTCCAACATGTCCTGGGTCACCTCGGCCTTGATGGCCTTGCCGCCGGCGGACATGTTGGACCGCACGTCGTTGGTTTCCGAGCGGCGCCGGAAGGCGGCGTAGGCACCGTCGACCTTGAGCGGTTCACCGTTCATCACGAACATCCGGACGTCGCCGTCCTGGGCTTCGGGCAGGTATTCCTGCGCCACCACGTAACCATCACGGGCGATCGCCTCGACGATCTGCGACAGGTTCGGTGATTCGTCGGTGTTGACCAGGAAGACCCCCGACCCGCCCGAACCCTGCAGCGGCTTCAGCACCGCCCGGCCGCCGAGGTCCTCCACGAAGTTGCGGATCCGCTCCTCATCGCGCGAGATCAGGGTGCGCGGCCGGACGACCTCGGGGAAGTGCTGGAAGTAGGCCTTCGACAGCGCACTGGACAGATTGACCGGGTCGTTCACCACCAGCACGCCCGATTCGGCCATCAGGTGACCGAAGGCGACCGCCGCGGTGTTCGCCCACGGGTTCTCGGTGGCGTCATCGGCCGGGTCGGAGCGCAGCATCACCACGTCGAAGTCCGACAGGGTCACCAGCTTCTCGGTGTCGGGCTTTTGCACATCGGCCAGGTAGCGCTCCAGGGAGCGGTAGTTCTTCGACCCGTCGGCCGCGCGGGCCCGGGCCGAGAGAGTGCCGTCCGGTTCGTAACCGAAATCCCCGATTCCCATCAGCCACACCTCGTGATCCCGTTGGCTGGCGGCCAGGGCCAGGCGGGTGGTGGTGTAGGTGTCCTTCTCGGTCATCACATCGTTGACCACAAAACCGATCTTCACAGTGCAGCCTTTCTCGGCGTTTCGGATGGAGCCATCAGTGGCTCACCAGGGTGAGCAGGTCGTCGGTGCCGGCGGCCTGCCGGATCCGGTTCAGCGCCTCGTCGTCGTTGAGCCAGCGCGGCAGGATGCGGGCCGGTTGCAGCAGGCCCCGTCGATACAGGTCCTGAACCAGAGGCAAGTCCTCCAGGGAGAACTTGCCCAGGAAGAACATGTCGAGCGATCCACCATGGGCGACGTGCTCGAACAGGTCGAGCAGCCCGCGCAGGTAGACCGCGTCCTTGGTGAACCCACCGGCACGGTGTACCCGCATGGTGGTCAGGTAGGCCCCACCATCGGGCATCCCGGCTTCGGTCAGCAGCCGGAAAGTATCGATGAAGCTCGCTCCGTGGGTGAGCGAATCGACCGCCACCACCCGGGCGGCCAACTGTCGCAGCCGGGCCGCGGTCAACCCGCCACAGCCGACCTCGGCCAACACCGCCAGACCCTCCTGGGTCTCGTCGTAGTGCGCCAACCCCGAGCCGAGCATCTTCAACGGCTGGTTGGCGCCATTGACCTGGGTCACCAGATGGGTGCCGACCTCGTGCTGCAGCAAGGCGTGCACCCGGCCCTGGGCGACGGTGGCATTCACCGAGATCATCAACGTGTCGCCGTCGACCAGCACACCGGTGACGTCGTCGCGGATCTCGGCATGAATGCCCACATCGGGGTCGATCTCACGGTAGTAGTCGAGTTCGGCCAGGGCGGCCTCCAGGAACTCCTCGGCCCCCACCCGCTCGTCGTCCAGTTTGCCGGTGGGCAGCCGTTCGAACAGGTCGGTGGCGACCTTGCGCAACCGGGGCAGGACGGCACCGTACTGTTCGATCGACAGGGCCAGGAAGTCGGGGGTGTCACGGGCGCGCAACATCTCGACGCGCAGTTCCATCTCCCGGTGCCGGGCCCGCAGCAGGTTGCCGACGGTGGGGTCCTCGATGCTCTCCAGCGGCAGCGCGTCCAGTTGGGAGGACAGGACGTCGGGGCGCACGTCCAGTTCGCGGTAGTGGAAGACCGGCTCGGTGTTCGGGTCGGCGAGAAACTCCGCGCGCACCTCGTCGGCATTGACCGGGGTGACCTCCAGCAGAAACCGCACCTGGTCGGCCAACCCCGCCATCAGGTGATCGGCCGCCAGGTCGGCCGCCGACAGCAGCGCCGGCTCGGCCGACACCGCCTCGGCCTCACCCGAGTAGGGCGTCATCGAAGCGCCCCCAGGGCCTGCTCCACCGCCGGGACGGTCCCGGCCAAGGCCTTGGCCAAGTGGTCGATCCGGTCCATGTCGGGTTCACCGGTCCACTCGTCCATGAAGGTCTTCTTGAACTCCAGGGCAAGCACCACCGCGGTGTCGGGGTAACGCTCGTGGGTCCAGCGGGCCAGATTGGCGCCCTTGAAGCGGACGTTCTCGCGCACGTCGAGGTGCGGGGTGTCGGCGTCCAACCCGGGGCAGTCCTGCGTCTCGAGGGCCTCGATGAAAGTGTCCACCACCGACCCGAACCGGTCGCGGTTCAGCGATCCGGTGCCGACGTTCACCTCGGGGTTCTCCGCCGGTGGCGCTGCCACCTGATCGGCTCCGTCGCGACGATGGTTGTAGGAATGCACGTCGAAAACCATGAACGGCCCGCGGGCGGCCAGTTCGTCGAACCGGGGTGCCAGGGCGTCGAAGAAGGCGTCGTAGATCTGCAGGGAGCCGTCCACCGATTCCTGATCCAACGGCGGGTCGCGCCAGATGTCCAGATCCCAGGCCTCCTCCGGGGTGCGGTACACCGCGCCGTCGCGGGGGCGGTTCAGGTCGACCTCGAAGCGTGAGGTGTGCACCACCACCCGCGCCGGAATCAGCGCACCGATCAGATCGGTGAAGGGGTCCTCCTCACGGAATCGGACGTCGTCGGGCAGCACCATCTTCTCGGCCAGTTCGGGACGCACCCGGTTGCCGGTATGGATCGCGGTGGCGACCACCTGCCCCGACCAGTCGCCGAGGAAGTCGAACGCTTGGGCTTCGCTCATGCAGAGCATTCTGACACCAACCACCGGTGATAAATCGACAAGTTCCTGATTTCGGGTGTGCCGCGGTCGGATACCCCGCCTGTTTGGCACAGCTTCGGCTCGGCGAGAATGAAGCATGAAAAAGCACCATGTGGTGATCATCGGGTCGGGCTTCGGCGGCTTGTTCGCCGCGCAAGGCCTCAGGAACGCCGACGTGGACGTGACGGTGATCGCGAAGACCACCCACCACCTGTTCCAACCGCTGCTGTACCAGGTCGCCACCGGCATCCTGTCCGAGGGCGCGATCGCCCCGTCCACCCGGGAGGTGCTGAAGCGCCAGCGCAATGTCACGGTGCTGACCGGTTTGGTGACCGATATCGATCTGGACAATCGCACGGTGCGGCACCGGTTCCACGAATCCGAATCGGTCACCGGCTACGACTCGCTGATCGTGGCCGCCGGGGCCGGGCAGTCGTACTTCGGCAACGACCAGTTCGCGACCTTCGCCCCCGGCATGAAGACCATCGACGACGCGCTGGAGTTGCGGGCCCGGATCTTCTGGGCCTTCGAACGTGCCGAGTTGACCGACGACCCGGACGAGCGCCGCAGGATGCTCACCTTCGTGGTGGTGGGCGCCGGCCCGACCGGGGTGGAAATGGCCGGCCAGATCGCCGAACTGGCCAACACCACCCTGCGCGGACAATTCCGCGAGATCGATTCCAGCAGCGCCCGGGTGCTGCTGATCGACGCCGCACCCCAGGTGCTGCCGCCCTTCGGCCCGAAGCTCGGGCGGGCCACCCAACGTTCCCTGGAACGCAGTGGGGTGGAGGTGATCCTGAACAGCCCGGTGGTCGACATGGACGCCGATTCGGTCACCTACCGCAGCCCGGACGGCACCGATCACACCGTCGCGGCCGCCTGCAAGGTGTGGGCCGCCGGGGTGCAGGGCAACGACCTGGGACGGACCGTGGCCGAACAATCCGGGGCCGAACTCGACAAAGCCGGACGGGTGGTGGTGGAACCGGACATGTCTGTGCCCGGACACCCGGAGGTGACCGTGATCGGTGACCTGGCCTTCCGTGAGGGTGTGCCGGGGGTGGCCCAGGGGGCAATCCAGCAGGCCAAGTACGTCACCTCCCGGATCGCCGACCGGGCCGCCGGACGACCCACCGACGACCGTCCGTTCAGCTACTTCGACCGCGGCTCGATGGCGACCATCTCGAAGTACTCCGCGGTGGTGAAGGTCGGCAAGCTGGAACTGACCGGTTTCATCGCCTGGGTGATGTGGCTGGCGCTGCACCTGCTCTACATCGCCGGGTTCAAGAACCGGGTCACCACCTTGTTGCACTGGGCGATCAGCTTCATCAGCAACGGCCGCACCGAACGGGCCACCACCAACCAGCAACTGGTCGGCCGGCTCGCCCTGGAACAGCTCGGCCAACGGGTCACCGGACGGCTGTTGCGCGGTCAGCGGATCGAATCGGAGGAACCGCGCCGCCAGCCCTGAGTCGTCCCGAACACCCTGGGCTCAGCCGGCGTAGCGCCATTCGAAGATCCGCGACCCGCCGGAGGAGATCCGCACCGCCGGGGACGGTTCGAGGTCGATCCGCACGTCCAGCCGTTGGTCCTCACCGGTGACCGCGTACTCGATCCAGGCGTTGTCCTTGGCGACCACCTCGATCCGTCCGCGGGTCAGCCACGGGTGCCGCCGGCGCAGGCCGATCAACTGCTGGTGCACCCGGTACAGCCAACGTCCGGCATCGGCGAGTTGTTCGGGGGTGTCGGGCAGGGGCGGACGGAGTTGGTCGTCGGCGTGGTACCCGTCGAGGCGCTCGCCGCGGTAGCCCTGTTCGTCGCCGTAGTAGATGCTCGGCATGCCGGGCACGGTCATCAGCACCGCCAGGGCCGGCACCACCCCGGCATCGCCGACCCGGTTGGCGATCCGGGTGACATCGTGGTTGCCGATGAAGGTCTGCAGCACCAGGCTGCGCGAGTACTGATCGTGCCGTTCCAGGGCGTGGGCGAGTTCCCACATGTTCGCGTCGACCAGCGAGCTCCAGATCGCCTTCCACAGTTCGTAGGCGGTCACCGAATCGAGGGTGCCGTCGGCGGCGATCCGCGCGTAATCGCCGTGGATCACCTCACCGATGAAGATCGCCTCGGGGTATTGCTCGCGCACCCGACCGAGTACCTCGCGCCAGAACTCCGGCGGGACGGCGTAGGCCACGTCCAACCGCCAGCCGGCGGCACCGCGGCCGAGCCAATGGCACATCACCTCGGTGACCAGATCGGCGACCCGGGGGTCGGCGTGGTCGAGTTCGGCCAGGTCGGTGTGGCCCTCCCAGCCGTGGACGTGTTCGCCGGAGAACTTCACCGGCCCCTCGGGCCCTTCGGCCACCAGGGCGTGGTTGATGCCGACGTGGTTGAACACCCCGTCCAGCACGATCGACAGGCCGCGGGAGTGGGCCTCGGCCACGAAGGCGTCCCAGTCGGCGTCGTCACCCAGACGCGGGTCGATCCGGAAATGGTTCAGGGTGTCGTAGCCGTGCGAGGTGGAGTCGAAGACCGGGCCGAGCAGCAGCCCGGAGCAGCCCAACTCGATGACATAGTCCAGCCAGGCGGTGAGCCGTCCCAGCCGGTGGCCCGGATCATGGTCCGGCCGGTCGTGAATCGGTGCGCCCACCGCACCCAGGGGGTAGACGTGCCACCAAATGGCGTGATCGAGCAACGACATTGCACCAGTTTGCCGGATCCCGCCGCCGGGGACACGTCCACCCGCTGAAGCTCAGAGTGCGGCGTCGCCGTCCTCGACGCGGAAACCGACCTTCAGCACCACCTGGAAGTGGCCGATCTCGCCGTCCACGACGTGGCCGCGGGTCTGGGTCACCTCGAACCAGCCGATCTCGCGCAGGGTGGATGAAGCCCGGCGCAGGGCGTTGCGGATGGCGTCCTCGACGCTCTCGGAGGAACTACCGACCAGGTCGATGACCCGGTAGACGTGGTCGTCCATGATCTTCCCTTTCCCTTGGCGAATGTGACCTACCACACTACGCGTCCGGTTCAGCGGGGATTCGCCCGCCTCGACGCGGGCTGCGGTGAACCCCGCCAAGTACTCTGGAAGGCAGCGTGACATCCGGCCGAGGAGGGGATGATGCCCAGGATCACCGCAGCCACGGTCGTGGAGCACCGTGCCGCTCAGCACCGGGCGATCCTCGATGCGGCCGCCGAGCTGATCACCGGCTCCGGTGGGCAGGTGCCGCCCCTGTCGGAGGTGGCCGCCGCGGTCGGCCTGGCCCGCTCGAGCATCTACCAGTACGTGCACAACGGCACCGACTTGATGGTGCAACTGCTGTTGGACCTGATTCCGGCCTGGAATGCCGAACTGATCGAGCGCCTGACCGCCGCCGGGGACGATCCGGCCGCCCGGCTCGCGGTCTACATCGAGGGCACCTTCGACCTGTTCGCCGGTGGCCGGCACGGCGCGCTGATGACCGCGGCCCGCACCGTCCCCGAAGCCTTCGCCCACCCGCGGGTGCGCGCCGAACACGATGCCCTGATGCCGCAGATCCGCGATCTGCTCGACCGGCCCGGCTCGGACGGGGCGACCGCCCTGGCCCTGCTGGACGCCGCGGTGCAGCGGGGTGCCGAGCTGGTCGACGCTGGGCACGCCGACCGCGAGCACACCTTGGCCCAGTTGCACCGGATGGCAGCCGGCCTGTTGGGCTGCGATTAGGCTCGGACGGGTGAGCGAGAACCTTCCCGCCGACCCCGGCGAAGAATGGCGGCCTGGCCCCGATGGCATCCCCTGGCGGGCCGCCGCCCGCGTCCTGGTGTTGGACGCCGAGGGCAACATCCTGCTGTTGGAGGGCCACGATGACGACGACGGCGATCACCGTTGGTGGTTCACCATCGGCGGCGGTATCGCCACCGGTGAGGACGCCCGCACCGGCGCAGTGCGGGAACTGGCCGAGGAGGCCGGCTTCGTGGTCGATCCGGCCGAACTGGTCGGCCCGGTCGCGAAACGCAGCGCGATCTTCCGGTTCGCCCGCCGCACCGTGCGCCAGGACGAGGAGTTCTTCGTGTGGCGCACCGACCGGGTGCGTCCGGGTATCTCGACCGCGGGCTGGACCGAAACCGAACAGGATTTGCTCGATCAGGCACGCTGGTTCTCCGCCACCGAACTGGAGGAGTTGATTGCCGGCGGGCAGACCGTCTACCCCCTCGACCTGACCGACCTGTTGCGCGCCGTGCAGCCCTGGGACGGCCGGGTGCGGGTGCTGCTGGAACAAGTCTGAGGCCGGTACGGTGGGGCCATGTTGACGCTGTTGTCGCCGGCGAAGTCGTTGGACTACGAATCGAAGTTGCCCACCCGCAAGCACTCCGAACCCCGGATGCTGGACGAGTCGATGCAACTGATCGAGGTACTGCGCGACAAGCCGGTCGCCGAGATCGCCGGCCTGATGCGGATCTCCGATGAGCTCGCCGCGTTGAACGCCCAGCGCTACCACGACTTCGAGCTGCCCTTCACCACCGACAACGCCCGTCCGGCGGTGCTGGCCTTCGACGGGGATGTGTACCAGGGCATGGCGGCGGCCGAGTTCGGCGAACGTGACTTCACCGAGGCCCAGAAGACCGTCCGGATTCTCTCCGGCCTGTACGGGGTGCTGCGGCCGCTGGACCTGATGCAGCCCTACCGGCTGGAGATGGGCACCAAACTCGCCACCGACCGGGGCAAGAACCTCTACCAGTGGTGGGGGACGCGGATCACCGAACGGTTACAGGAAGACCTGGCCGAATCCCCCGGGGCGGCGGTGATCGTGAACCTGGCCAGCGACGAGTACTTCTCGGCGGTGGACGCCGACGCCTTCGAGGTGATCGCACCCCGTTTCGAGGACACCAGCGCCCGCGGCAAACGTTCGGTGGTGTCGTTCTACGCCAAGCGGGCCCGCGGTGCGATGGCCGCCTGGATGGTGCGCAACCGGGTGCGCCGTCCGGGGCAGCTCACCGACTTCGCCGAGGACGGCTACCGCTACCTGGAGGCCGAATCGACCCCGCAGCGGCCCGTGTTCGTCCGCTCCTACGAAGATCGGCCCACGACCGGCTGATCGCCGAAAAAGCTGATGACCCGGAGCAGCCCCGGCCCCTACTGTGGCGGGATGGAGCTCACCGAACCACCGCTGCACGGCGACGAATGGGACACCCTCACCGGGTTCCTGGACTATTTCCGGGCGGTGATCGAGCGCAAATCCGCCGGCTTCACCGCCGAGGAACTCGCCCGTCCGCTGGCCCCCTCGGAGATGACCCTCGGCGGGATGCTCAAACACCTGGCCTACGTCGAGGACTTCTGGTTCGCCCGGGTGTGGGCCGGTGCGCCCTCCGCGGTGCCGTGGAACAAGGTCGACTGGCAGGCCGATCCGGACTGGGACTGGCATTCGGCCGCCGACGATGCCCCCGATGAACTGCGCGGACTGTGGCTCGCCGCGGTGCAGCGCTCCCGCGAGATCGCCGACGCCGACCGGGATCTGACCGCTGCCACCGTCGGGCCGGCCAAGGCTCCGGGACGATTCTCGCGGCGCTGGGTGCTGGTGCACCTGATCGAGGAGTATGCCCGGCACGCCGGGCACGCCGACTTCCTCGCCGAGGCCCTGGACGGGCGCACCGGCGACTGAACCGGGACCGGCTCCGTCAGCGCAGCTTCTGTCCGCCGCCGTCGGCCATCACCGTCTGCGCGGTCATGTACCGGGAGTCGTCGCTGATCAGGAAGGCCACGATCGGGGCGACATCGGTGTCGGGGTCGCCGTAGCGTCCCAGGGGCACGGGCTTGAGGGAGGCCTCATACATCTCGGGGTAGTTGTCCCGCCAGCGTTCCACCCCCGGGGTGAGCGCCCGCGGGCAGACCACGTTCACCCGGATATCGTCCGGACCCCATTCGATCGCCACGGTGCGGGTGAGGCCACGGATCGCCTCCTTGGCCGCCCCGTAGGACGCCTGGGTGGCCTGGCCCTCCATGCCGGCCCCGGAGCCGAAGTTCACCACCGAGCCGCCTTGTTTGCGCAGCTCGGGGTAGGCGGCCTGCATGAAGTTCACCGTCGCTCCGAACCCGGTGCCGAAGGACAGCTCCCAGTCTTCGCGGGTGTGTTCGATGAAGGGCTTCTGCCGGGAGGCGTGGGCGTTGTTGACCAGCGAGGTGAGCCGTCCGAACTTCTCCACCGCCAGGGCGACGGCCCGGTCGGCGATCGCGCGGTCGCTGACATCCCCGTGCAGGAAGATGGCCCGCTCGGCACCGAGTTCGGCCGCCAGGCTGTTCCCGTCCTCGGCGCTGAGGTCGACGAAGACCACCTTCGCGCCGCGCTGCACCAGAATGCGGGTGATCGCGCCACCGATACCGGCGGCCCCGCCGGTGACGATCGCCACCTTGTCCGACAGTTCCATGCCCCCTCCTTCAGTTGAGGGAACTACAGCAGGTAGGTGATTGCTTCTACAACCACGGTCCCGCTGGGTAACCGGTGTGTCAGCGGCGGACGGGGCCGGGCCCGGTGAAGAATGCCATGCATGACCCTCGGCGATCTTCTGATCGAACGTGGCCCGATGACCGGGGCGCAGTTGCAGTCGGCCACCGGACGCGATGCCTTCGACCTGTGGCGGGCGAGCCGGCTCGACCGGGAGTTGTATTCGGTGATCGTCGGTCAGCGTTACGTCCGGTTGGACATTCAACTGCCCGGCTATGAGCGACTGTCGCCGTCGATTCAGCGGGAGTTCGCCGATTACACCGTGATCGGCCACTTCACCCAACGCGCCGCGGTCGAGGAGCGTGCCGAACAGGTGCGCGACCGGATCGCGAAGGTCACCCACCGCAAACTGCTGCTCGCCGGACGGATCGTCGACGACGTCTGCGGCCGTTACCTGGACGACCCGGCCACCGCCGAACACTTCTGCGTGGTGGTGGCCGGGGACATCGCCTACGGCATGTCGCACGAGGTACCCCGTCCCGAACGCAGTACCGGGGTGCTGGTGAACGGGTCGGATCTGGATCTGGTGGTGTTGCTGTCGGACGACGCCCCGGAAGGTCTGGCCGGCGAGTTGGACGACCGGATGTACAAGAAGAAGTTCCAACTGCTGCGCAATCCGGCACACAAGGAAGAGATCGACTACATCGTCAAGAACATGGCGACGCTGGAGAAGCAGTCGGCCTATGACACGTTCCAGCACATGGTCGCCAGCAAGATCTTCATCGAATGTCAGTACCTTCGCGGATCGGAGGAGCTGTTTCAGCAGGGCAAGGAGTTGATGCGGACCTCGGGGGCGTTGGAGAAGCTGCGCCGGATGCGCGCCCGCGCCACCGAAGCCCGGATCCACAACGAGGAACGGCTCCTGGCGAGCACCAGCGGGGTGCTCGACCCGGACGAGCTGGTGCTGTTTCGCACCGCGGAGGAGTCCGAAGAGTTCGAGTGAGGAGCATGCGTCGATGGCCGAGGCGAACCTGCCGGTACTGGACATGTCGCAGTTGGCCGACGGCCCCGAGTCCGCCGCCGCTTTTCGTGCCGAACTTCGCCGGGCCACCCACGAGGTCGGCTTCTTCCATCTGACCGGTCACGGCGTCGACGAGGACACGATCAGCGACCTGTTCGCGTTGGCCCAGCGGTTCTTCGACCTGCCCGAGGCCGACAAGCTGGCGATCGAGATGCTCCACAGCCCTCATTTCCGGGGGTACACCCGCACCGGTGGCGAGCTCACCCAGGGGGCGGTCGATTGGCGGGAACAGATCGACCTGGGGGCCGAACGCGAGGTCGTCCCGTCCGGCCCCGGCGTGCCGGATTACCTGCGGTTGGAGGGGCCGAACCAGTGGCCGGCGGCCCTGCCGGAGCTGCGCGAGGTCATCACCGGGTGGAGTGAGCGGATGTCGGCCATCGGGATGCGGCTGATGCAGGAGTGGGCCGAAGCGCTGGGGGCCGACCGGCATTTCTTCGATCACGCCTTCGTCGAGCCGTCCACCCTGATCAAGCTGGTGCACTACCCCGGACGCGAGGGTGTCGCGTCCCGGCAGGGGGTCGGGCCGCACAAGGATCCCGGCGTGCTGACCCTGCTGCTGATCGAACCCGGCAAGGGCGGGCTGCAGGTCGAGCGCGACGGGCACTGGGTGGACGTTCCGCCGGTGCCGGGGGCCTTCGTGGTGAACATCGGCGAGTTGCTGGAGTTCGCCACCAACGGCTACCTCAAGGCCACCAACCACCGGGTGCTGTCGCCGGCGCCCGGCCAGTCGCGACTGTCGATTCCCTTCTTCTTCAACCCGGCCACCGATTCCACCGTCCCGGTGCTGCAGTTGCCGGACGAACTGGCGGCGTTGGCGCCGGGGGTGACCCGCGACCCGAACAACCCGATCTCGGGCACCTTCGGTGAGAACATGCTCAAGGCCAGGCTCCGCGCCCACCCCGACGTGGCGGCCCGGCACCATCCGGATCTGCTCGCTCGGCCGGTCGGTACAGTTTCGCCCCAGTGAGCGCCGACCGGCGTCTCGGACAATAAAGGGTCTTGAAAAACGGCTGCTTGGGATTGCACTGTTTTCACCAAGCAGTTTCGGCACTGCTGGTGAACGAGCACGTTCTTACTCAGCCATCCCCTGTGGAGGCAGCATGATTCGGGAAGGCAACACGGTGACGCGTCCGGAATTGCCCATCACGTGGCCGAAGGTCACCGCTCAACTCGTGCTGCGTCCGATCACCCATCAGGACTTTCCGGACATCGCGTCCTACCTGTCGTTGCCGGAGGTGTACGGGCTGACCTCGCGCACGTATTCATCCCCCACCGAGGTGTTGGAACACCTGGGCGAGCGGCTGAGCGACCCGAACTACATCGGCATCGCGATCGAACGCGACGGCCGGTTGGTCGGCAACGCGAAACTGTCGATCAGCGACGCCTGGGCGCAGGTGCCGGACGAGGAGGCCGCCCGCTCGTTGGGTGAGGTCGGGTACACGATCGATCCGGCACACGCCAACCGTGGCTACGCCACCGAGGCCCTGGAAGCGATCCTGGAGATCGCCTTCAACGACCTCGGCCTGCGCCGGGTCGAAGCCGGCTGTTTCGCGATGAACACCGCCTCGCGCCGGGTGCTGGAGAAGGCCGGGATGCGCTTGGAAGGGCTCTACATCGAGGAGTCCCTGCATCACGAACTCGGCTGGGTGGACGGTGCCAGCTACGCGCTGCTCGCCTCCGAATGGCGAGCACGGCAAGCATCCTCCTAGCTCGCACGTGCAACCCGCTGCAACTAGGTGTTGAGGAGCGCTCGCCAGTGGGCAAACCGCTCCCCCGCGCCGGGGGTGATCTCGGCTCCGAGCCAACCGGTGACGAGCCGCAACCCCTGGTAGGCATTGAGCAGCCAGGTCTCCCGGCCGTCCAGCTCTTCGATTCCGGCGTGGACTTCGCGGACGCGAACGCCTTCGACGCGGGCCAGGTCGACGAGCCGGTGCCGGGTGATGCCGGGCAGTACCGGTAGGTCGGACGACGGCAGCACGAGGGTGTCGCCGTCCCACCAGACCACCGACGACCAGCCTGCTTCGAGCACCGTTCCGTTCTCGGTGCGGAGCAGGATCTCATCGGCTCCCCGGATGCGCGCTCGGGCGATCAGTTCCCCGGCCAAGTCGAGGTCCGGGCCCTTCACCGACGGGTTGCTGCGCGGGTCACCGGGAGGCAATACCTCCACCACGACGGTGTCCTGGCGGGGAGGTCCGGGGCGGAGGTCGAAGACCGCTCGGATGCGGTCGGGGGTTCGCAGCAGACGCACTCGGGGGAACCACTCACCGGATGCGGGCACTGCGCCGGCGGCCGCATCGAAGAAGCCGTCCAGATCTTCGGGTGCATCGGGGATCTCGGCCGCACTGGTGAGGAAGCGCTCCCGGTGCAGGTCGAGGCGGTGGGTATGTCCGTCGGCTCGGCGCCAGGAATCGGCAAGGAGCAGCTCGCCGTCCGGGTCATCGAGGGGCACCCAGCGTTGATCGCGGCGGGTGTAACTACCCGGCCATAGTGCGGGCTGGGTCGCCGGCGCCGTGGGCAGGACGGCGTCGAGGTCGATCCCGAGGGCGGTGCCGAGGGTGCGGGCCTTGACCACGGTTTCGTCCCATTCACCGCGGGGTGTGGAGTCGGCGGTGACCGCTCCGCCGGTGCCGTAGCTGAGGTGGTCGGGGTGCCAGACCACGGTGCGGATCGCGATCGACCAGTCGGCCGAGCCGTCCAGGGAGAAGTAACCGATCACGCCCGAGTACACCCCGCGCGGGCCGTCCTCGAGTTCGCGCAGCAGTTGCACCGAGCGGTGTTTCGGGGCACCGGTCATCGAACCACCGGGCAGGGCGGCGCGCACCGCATCGACAGCGGTCAGCCCCGGTCGCAGGCGCCCCCGGACGGTGCTGACCAGTTGGTGCACCCCCGGGTAGGTCTCGACGTCGAACAGCTTCGGCACGTGCACGCTGCCCGGCCGGCAGACCCGATTCAGGTCATTGCGCAGCAGGTCGACGATCATCAGGTTCTCGGCGAGTTCTTTCTCGTCACCGGCCAGTTCCTCGGCCAGCCGCCGGTCGTCCTCGGCGTCGACGCCACGGGGGCGGGTGCCCTTGATCGGTTTCGCCTCCACCGTGCCGTCGATGCCGATCGACAGGAACCGCTCCGGGGAGGCCGAGAGCACTCGTCCCCCATCGAAGGCCAGATAGGCCCCGAACGGACGCGGCGAGGAGTCCCGCAACCGCCGGTAGAGCTGCCACGGGTCGGTGCGGGCGCTGACGGTGATCCGGTTGGTCAGGCAGAGCTCATAACTGTCGCCGGCGGCGATGTGTGCTCGGCATTGCTCGACCAGGTCGAGGTAGCGCCGGTACGGGTGTCGCACCGTCACGTCCGCAGTTGCAACCGGAACTCGTTCCTGCGCGGGACAGTTCGCCACGCAGGAACGACTACGGGTTGCATGTGCGAGGACGGCGGCGGTCTCGGTGACCCAGGCCTGCTGCTCGGCCTCATGCGCCGCATCGGTCAGGGCCAGAATCCACGCCCCACCGGCAACGGCATCGATCACCACCGCCCGGTCGGTGAAGACCAGCACGGCCTCAGGAGTTTCGTCCGGCACGTCGAGGCCGGTGAGCAGGCGCATCGCGTACTCGTAGCCGAGGTACCCGACCCAGCCGAGCCGGAACCCCGGCGGTGGCGGCGGGCCGTCGACCGGGACGTCCCCCACGAGGTCATCGACCAGGACATCGAGCAGGTCGCGGTCGAGCCGGCGGGTGGCGCCGTGTTCGCGCAGTTCCACTCCGGGCCCATGGTGCACCCGCAGCACCCGGGCCAGCGGGCCGTCGGCAGAGCCGAGGTAGCTGAATCGGGCCTGCGCCCCGGCCAGGGCGGAATCGAGCAACCACGGATGGTCACCGTCGGCGAAGCAGGTCTCGAAGGCCGCCATCGCGTCCACGAGGTACTCGACCCGCCGGCTGATGATTCGCATGTCACCCTTCTAACCCACTTACGCCCAGAACGAACAACTCGGACGGGCCCAATCACGCACCTGGCGTGAGGGCGGCGTGATCGGGGACGGTCGTCGAACGCGTGCACCCGGGTTGCGGTTTGTCGCCGAGGCCGGATATTTCGGTGCCGGATGTCAGGATTGCCCCATGACCACCCCCGACCCCGATCGCGTCACGCTCTACGACGCGGAGAACCGGTTGATCGGTTGGATCGACCGCGGTGAGCCCGTCCGGCTGGACGGCACCACCTGGATTCCGGAAGCCGACCCGTTGTTCGCCACGATCGACGAGGTTGCCCATTTCTGTGCCGAAGCCACCGCTCGACTCGGTGTCCCGCCGGTGAGTGTGCGCGCCCGGCGGGGTGCGACCAAGGCCGAGTACGTGGACGGCGAGATTCGGGTGCCACCGCTGGACATCGGGGGTGCCTGGGCGATGCGCGGGCTGGTGGTGATGCACGAACTCGCCCATCACCTCGCCCACACCGCCGGCGATCCGCCCGGGCACGGTCCGGCCTTCCGCACCCACTTCTACCGGGTGTTGCACGACCTGGGGTTGCCGAGCAACGCCCGGCTGTTGGAACTCGCCCATGCCGCAGCGACCCGTCCGGCCAAGGACTGGACGGCCACGATCGGCAAACTGCTGGCCAAGGCCGAATCGACCTCGAATGCCGCAGAGGCCGAGACCTTCGCCGCGGCCGCCCAGGAGCTCGCCACCCGGCATGCGATCGACCTGGCTCTGGCCCGCGAGGCGATCCGGGCCGACGAGACTCCCGAACTGCCCGAGGAGCAGACCTACCCGCTGGGCAAACCCGGGCAACGGTGGCTGCGGATCGCCGTGGTGCTCTACACCGGCATCGCCCGGGTCAACGAGGTGTCGTGTTTCATCGCCAGCAACTCCACCGCGGTGTACCCGACCGGTTTTCCCTCCGACATCGCGATGACCAACGCCCTGTTCGAATCCCTGCGGGCCCAGATGGTGCGGGCGGCGAATGCCTGGATCGCCACCGGCGAATACAAGCAGGAAGTGGTGGTGGAGTACGACCGTTGGGGACGGGAGCGTTACAAGCCGATGCACGCCTCCACCGCCCGCAAGTCGTTCTACGAGGCCTTCGTGATGCGCGTGCTGACCCGCCTGCGCGAGGGCCACGAACAGGCGGTGCGGGCCTGGGCCGATGAGCACGCCGAGAACCCGACCGGGGCCGAGCTGGCCCTGTTGAGCAAGCGCGAGAAGGTGGCCGCCGCCCATGAGGCGGCACGGGCCAGACTCAACGTCCGCGGGTCGTGGCGGGGTGCTTCCACCGGGGTGCAGTCGGAGGTCGGCCGGGCCGCCGGCACCCGGGCCGGTTCCCGGGCCTCGGTGCGCCCCGACAGTGGCCGTAGGTTGCCCGGCACCCGGACGGCACTGCACAGCCGCTGACCCCGCCGGCAAGCACAATTGGCCCTTTGGAAGGAGGCGCTCCTGTGTTCGACTACCCGTCTGTGGTGATCATCTTCAACATGCTGATCCTGATCGCGGTGGCGGTGGTGATCGTGGTTGCGGTGCGTCAGGCGCAGAAGCGACGCAAGGAGTGGCAGGCCTTCGCCGCATCACGCGGCTGGAGGTACATCCATCTGGACCGGAACTTCTTCCGGGAGTGGCGCCAGGAGCCCTTCGGACGGGGCAGCAGCCGGCGGGCGACCGATATCGTCGAGGGTACCTATCATGGGGTGCCGTTTCGCGGCTTCACGTACCAATACACGGTGAGTTCGGGTAAGTCGAGCACGACCTATCACCACCGGGTGCTGCAGATTCCGACCGCCGCGGTGCACCTGCCGATGATGCAGATCCGTTCGGGTCGGCGGCTGGCGCTGACCAAGGACATCCAGTTCGAATCGGACAACTTCAACGATGCCTTCGACGTGCGCGGCCTCGACAAGCGCTTCGTGTTCAAGATCGTGCATCCGCAGTTCATGGCCGCCCTGCTCGACGGCGCCCTCGGGCAATACCACTACTCGATCGAGAACGGCGTGTTCACCCTGTGGGAACGCCAGCGGCTGAGCCCCTACGAGGTGGACGAGATGGCGGCCCGGCTGACCCACCTGCTGGCGCTGGTACCTTCCCACGTGTGGGCCGATGCCCGGGTGGCGCCACCGCCGCTCGACCCCGGACGGGGCCCCGGCCCGGCGTCGCCCCACTTCAGCATCGCCGCACCCCAGCACGGCTGACCGAACGGAGCCGCCCATGTCCATCGCCGGTGCGATCACCGCAGCCGTCGTCGTCGGTATCGGGGTCCTGTCCGGACTCGCACTGATGCCGGAGATCCGCCGACAGCGACGGGAGTGGGCGAAATGGGCCCAAGCCCGCGGCTGGCATCACCTGGCCGAGTCCCGCGGGGTGTTCGGTGGCCTCAGGGCCCAGCCCTTCGGTCGTGGCCTGGCGCACGCGAGCAACATCATCAGCGGTACCTGGGACGGTCTGCCGTTCACCATGTACCACTACACCCGCCACACCGGGGTCGGTAAGTCGAGCCGCACCATCACGGCCACGGTCGCCCAGTTCGCCGGTGACGCCGACTTTCCCACCCTGGTGGTCTACCGCGGCGAGTTGTTGAACGGCAGCCGGGACATCAACTTCGAATCCGCCGAGTTCAACCGCACCTACGATGTGCGCTGCGCCGACGAACGCTTCGCCTATCAGGTCGTGCATCCCCGGTTCATGCACGCCCTGATGAACAGTCCACTGCGCGATGCGAACTTCACCCTGGAACGCGGCGTGGTGACCGTCTGGATGAAAGACCATGTGATGCGCGAACGGGGGACGCAGCCACCACAGGCCCTGGCCGAACTCGTCCGGCTGATTCCGCGCCATGTCTGGGCCGACCATGGCGGTACCCCGCCCGAGCTCAACGATGACGGGCCCACGCCGGCGGTGGTTCCGCCGCTGCCGAAGGTATAGGGCAAAGCAAACGGCGCGGATGTCATGGTGTACATCCGCGCCGTTTGCTTGTGGTCGGTTGATCCGGTCGGAGCTCCGCCCGACTCAGGCGGGCGGACCCTGCTGGTAAGGCAGGTTACCCGGTGGCCCCTGACGGGGCGGGCCCTGGTTGTGGGGCGGGCTACCGGGTGGCCCCTGGTTGTAGGGCCCCGGAGTCACCGGAGCACTCTTCTCCCGGCTGCGTCCCACCAACCACAGGATCAATCCCAGGAGGGTGAGCAAGCCGAGGAAGATGCCTCCCACGATCAGGAACGGGGCGGCGATCATCCACCCGATTCCGCCGGTGGCCTTGTCGGCCTCGACCAGCCGGATCGTGCCGGAATTCGCGTCGCATTCGACCTGGTATTGACCGGCCTTGTCGGCGGTGAACTCGGCGATGCGATGCACCTGGCGACCATCGACGGTGAAGGTCATCGAGCCATTCGGACGTCGGATTTCGATGTCGTCGCCCTCGGGCCCCCGTGCCACGCACTCGGAGAACGAGGGGGAATCGGCGAAGACGTACCAGGTGGCGTCCGATGGACTCTGGGTGCTCACCTCCCCCATCCCCGAGGGGCTGTCGCGGACGGTGCTGGTGACGGCGCTCAGCGCGTACACCAGGCCACCGATACCCAACGCCAGTGCGACGATGGTCGCGATCAGCCCCCCGAAGAAGAGGATCTTCCCGAATTTACGCATGGTCCAGATTTATCACTTGACGATGCGCTCGTTCACCTTGGGCAGGGTGCGGAACATCGGATGGAGCTGGCCGACTTCGCCGCCCTCTTCGTAGTCCCAGTTGTTGTCCTGAGCGTTGACCTCCATCACGACCCAGCCGACCCGGTTCTCGCGATGGGTCACGCCGACCATGGTGAAGCCCTCATCGGGTCGAGTCCAGTCGCTGAACTCGGCCTCGCCCTCGGACACCTCAACCTCGTTCTGCTGGTTCGGGACACCCTCGGCATCGGCGGTGCAGTCACGGCTCCAGCCGCGGATTTCCTCGTAGGCCTTCTCGGCAGATTCCTCGTCCGAGAAGTTCATCACCACAGCGCGGGCACGGTCGGTCGCCGCATCACCGGTTTTCAGCGTGAAGGCCCCGGCCTTGGCATCGTCGTCGTTCTCGACGAGCTCGGTGAAGTCCTTCTGCTGACAGGTGTCGGTCTCCTTCATCGGGTCGTATTCACCACCCTGCTTGACCTCCCAGTCGCCGGGCTTCTGCCATTCCATGTCCTCGGCGGTGGGCAGGGCGTCGTTGGTGAAGTCGCCGGCGGGCTGGCCGCCGTCGGAGTCATCGGCCGGCTCACTCTCCGGAGCGTCGCTCTGCGGAGCGTCCGACTCGGGAGCGTCGGTTGCCGGGGTCTGCGCCGGCTGCTCGGTCTCCTGGTTCGTTGACGTCGTGGTGTCTTCCGGAGTACCGGAAATGTCATCACCGGCCCCCGCACACCCGGCGAGTGCCAGGGATCCGACGGCCAGAGCGGTTGCGAAATAGTGCTTCTTCATTTTCATTTACTCCTTCAATCACTCGCGTGCTTTGGAGATCAGCCATAAACCCTACGCATACCCGAGGGTCACATTTCAACATGCCTTGCCCAAAGATTGATGTCCGAGTCCACGGCATGCCCATCAATACGGGCCAAATCGGCATCCGAAAAAGTCAGATTCTCCAGCGCGGCCAGGTTCTCGTCGAGCTGAGCGACACTCGATGCCCCGATCACCGTCGAGGTCATCCGCTCGTCGCGCAGCACCCAGGCCAGCGCCATCTGAGCCAGGGATTGGCCCCGTTCGGCGGCGATCTCGTTCAATGCCCGTACCCGTTCCAGTACCTCGTCGCGAAGATGGCTCTGCCGCAGCGAGCCGCCCCGGGCACCCCGGGAATCGGACGGTACCCCGTCCAGGTATCGGCTGGTTAATACCCCTTGGGCCAAGGCGGTGAATGCAATCATGCCCATTCCGCAATCGTCAACGGCTTCGAATAAACCGTTCTCGACCCAGCGATTCAGCATGTTGTACGAGGGCTGGTGAATCAGCAGTGGGGTACCCATTTCGCGAGCAATCCGGGCGGCTTCCCGGGTGCGATCGGCCGAATAGGACGAAATACCCACATACAGTGCTCGTCCCGAGCGCACCGCATGGTCGAGAGCGGCCATCGTCTCCTCGAGCGGGGTGTGCGGGTCGAACCGGTGCGAATAGAAAATGTCGACATAATCCAGTCCCATCCGCTTCAGGGACTGATCGAGCGAAGCAAGTACGTACTTGCGCGACCCGCCGCCCTGACCGTACGGCCCGGGCCACATGTCGTAACCGGCCTTGGTGGAGATGATCAACTCATCGCGGTACGGGGCCAGGTCGGTGGCCAGCAGGTGACCGAAGTTCAGTTCGGCCTGCCCGTACGGCGGCCCGTAGTTGTTGGCCAGGTCGAAGTGGGTGATCCCGGCGTCGAAGGCCCGGCGGACGATCGCGCGCTGGGTTTCCATCGGCTTGTCATCGCCGAAGTTCTGCCACAAACCCAGGGAGATCACGGGCAATTGCAACCCGCTGCGGCCGCAGTAGCGGTACTGCATGCCGGCGTCGTAACGGTTCTCGGCGGCTACGTAGCTCATGGGCCCCATCATGCCTCCCCGCGGGTACACGCCCGGGGCCGGTGGGTACCAAAACCGGCAACTCACCCCGCGGATTCGGCCGTCATCGAGGTTTCCGAGGGGGTGAGTTGGAGGTTTTGGTACCCGGGGATGTGGGTGCACGGGGGATGTGGGTGTTTCGGTACCGCTCTACTGCGTGCAGGCTGCGCGCACCAACCGGGCCAGCTCGTCCACATCGGCCTCGGTGGTGTCGAAGGAACACATCCAGCGCACCTCACCGGCGTCGAGATCCCAGTCGTAGAAGAAGAATCGTTCCCGCACCCGATCGGCCACCCCCTGCGGCAAACGGGCGAAGACCGCATTGGCCTGGGTCGGGTAGGCGAAGGACACCCCGGGGATGTCCTCGACCGCCGCGCGCAGTCGCTGCGCCATCGCATTGGCGTGTTCGGCGTTGCGGCGCCACAGATCGGCCTCATACATCGCGATCAACTGCGCCGAGAGGAACCGCATCTTGGAGGCCAACTGCATGTTGATCTTGCGCAGGAAGATCAGCCCGTCGGCGACCTCGGGGGTCAGGGTGACGATCGCCTCGGCCCCCATCGCGCCGTTCTTGGTCGCACCCAGGCTGATGATGTCGACGCCGGCGTCGGTGGTGAAGGCGCGCAGCGGCAGGTCGAGAGCGACCGCGGCATTGGCCAGCCGCGATCCGTCGACGTGCAGCACCATGCCGAGTTCGTGGGTGGTCTCGGCCAGGGCGGCGATCTCGTCGGGGGTGTACAGGGTGCCGACCTCGGTCGATTGGGCGATCGACACCGCGGCCGGTTGGGCCCGATGTTCATCGCCGCGTCCGGCGGATCGGGAGCGCACCAGTTCGGGGGTGAGCTTGCCGTCGGGGGTCGGTACGGCGAGCAGTTTCATCCCGCCGACCCGTTCGGGGGCGACGTTCTCGTCGTTGTTGATGTGGGCGCCCTCGGCGCAGATCACCGCGCCCCAGCGCGGCAGTACCGCCTGCAGCGCGGTGACATTGGCGCCGGTGCCGTTGAACACCGGCCAGGCAACGGCCCCGTCCCCGAAGTGTCGGCCGATCACGTCCTGCAACCGGTGGGTGTACCAGTCGGCGCCGTAGGACGACTGGTGCCCGCCATTGGCGGCGACGATCGCGTCCAGCACCTCGGGATGCACCCCGGAGTAGTTGTCGGAGGCGAAGCCGCGCCGGTGGGGGTCATGTGGAGGTACGTCGTGCACGACACCATTCAATCAGTCCGCCCGGTGGGCACGATAATGGCGTACCGAGCCCGGTTTTCGTCCGCGCGGCGGGCTACAGTCGGGGCCATGAGCGTTGCGATGGGAGCCCACGTCGACCAACTCGACCCGATCGGCGAGGCCCTGGCCCGCGGGGCGAACCTGGTGCAGATCTTTCTCGGTGACCCGCAGGGGTGGAAGGGACCGAAGGTCGAGTACCCCGGTGGGGCCGCTGCCCTGCGCGCGGCCGCCGAGGAGGCCGGGGTGCAGATCTATGTGCACGCCCCCTATGTGCTGAACGTGGCCAGCCCGAACAACCGGATCCGGATTCCGAGCCGCAAACTGCTGCAACAGCACGTCCATGCGGCCACCGAGATCGGTGCGGCCGGGGTGATCGTGCACGGCGGGCACGTTACCGCCAAGGACGACCCCGCGCTGGGCTTCGACAACTGGCGCAAGTGCATCGATGGGCTGGACATGACCACCCCGGTGCTGATCGAGAACACCGCCGGCGGTGCCAACGCGATGGCCCGTCGACTCGACCGGATCGCCCAACTGTGGGACGCGATCGGGGAGGCCGAGGGCGGGGACACCGTCGGGCTGTGCCTGGACACCTGCCACGCCCACGCCGGGGGTGAGGAACTCGTCGGCCTGGTTGACCGGATCAAGGCGATCACCGGACGGATCGACCTGGTGCACGTCAACGATTCCCGCGATGCCTTCGATTCCGGTGCCGACCGGCACGCCACCATCGGTCAGGGACACGTCGACCCGGCCGGGTTGGCCGAGGTGGTGCGGCTGGCGGGCGCCCCACTGTGCTTGGAGACGCCCGGGCCGGCCACCAGCCACGTCGACGAACTCGCCCAACTGCGCGAGTGGGTTTCCTGACGCGAGGGTTCCTGACCGAACCGACCGCGCCTCAGCGCGAGGAGGTGTTCTGGAACCGCGCCACGCACAGCGGCACGAAGATCACCAGCATCACCACCGACCCCACCAGCACGGTGACGATCGAATGTTGCAGCGGCAGGGTGTCGGGGGTGGGGGCGCTGCCGATGTTGCCGAACAGGGTGCGGGCGGCATGCACCAGGGCCGAGACCGGGTTCCAGTTGGCCACCACCTCGAGCACCTTCGGCATGTTCTGCGGCTGGACGAAGGCATTGGAGATGAAGGTCAACGGGAACAGCACCATGAAGGCCGCGTTGTTGATCGTCTCGGGGGTGCGCACCATCATTCCGAGCAGCGACATCACCCAACTGAAGGCATAGCTGAACATCAGCAGCAGTCCGACCCCGGCCAGCAGCGAGGGCACTCCGTTGTGGAAGCGCCAACCGACCAGGAAACCGGTCAGCATCATGATCACCATCGAGATGGAGTTCAACACCAGGTCGGCGTTGGTACGTCCGATCAGCACTCCGGCCGGTGACATCGGCAGGGTGCGGAAGCGGTCGATGATGCCTTCCTTCAGGTCCTGGGCCATTGCCGAGCCGGAGAAGGTCGATCCGAAAACCACGGTCTGGCCGAAGATGCCGGCCATCATGTAATCGGTGTAGTCGGTTCCGGCGACGTGGATCGATCCGCCGTACACCTGGCTGAACAGCAGGACGAACATGATCGGCTGCAGCACCGCGAACAGGATCATGTCGGGCGAACGGCGCAGCCGTTGCAGGTTGCGCCAGGTGATCGTCCAGCCATCGGCAAGAGCCCCGCGCAGCCCGCCGTTGAAGGCGGGAGTCAGTGGCCCCGCCGTCGTCGCGGTGCTGATCGTGGTGGTCATGAGTTCTCCTCGGCGGTCGCCTCATCGGCGACTTCTTCGGCCGCGCGGCCGGTCAGGGTCAAGAAGACGTCGTCCAGGGTCGGACGACGCATGCCGGCGTCATGCAATTCGATGCCGGCGTCGGCCATGTCGGTGAGCACCTTCTGCAGTGCCCGGGGGCCGGTGTCGACGGCCACCTCGAGTTCGCGGTTACTGCTCACCCCGCGGTGCACCTCGCCGTGCCCGGCCCGGGCCAGCACCTCATGGGCGGCGGGGACGTCGGCCTCGTCGACGACGGTCAACACCACCCGGTGTCCCCCGACCTGGGCCTTGAGCTCGTCGGCGGTGCCCTCGGCGATCACCCGTCCGTGGTCGATCACCGAGATGTGATCGGCCAACCGGTCGGCCTCCTCCAGGTACTGGGTGGTGAGCAGGACGGTGGTGCCCTGTTTCACCAGGTCGGCGATGATGCCCCACAGCGCGAGCCGGCTGCGCGGGTCGAGGCCGGTGGTCGGCTCGTCCAGGAACAGGATTCGGGGGTTGATCACGATCGCGCAGGCCAGGTCGATCCGGCGGCGCATACCGCCGGAGAATCCCTTCACCGGGCGCTTACCGGCCTCCACCAGATCGAAGGCCTCGATCAGTTCCTCCGCCCGCGCCCGGGCCCGATTGCGGCCCAGGTGGTACAGCCGACCGACCATTTCCAGGTTCTCCAGCCCGGTCAGATTCTCGTCGACCGCGGCGTACTGGCCGGAGGCGCCGATGATCCGGCGGACGTTCTGGGGATCGGTGAGCACATCGACCCCGTCCACGGTGGCGGTACCGGAGTCGGGGCGGATCAGGGTGTTCAGCACCTTGACGGTGGTGGTCTTGCCGGCGCCGTTGGGCCCGAGCAGTCCCTTTACCGTGCCTTCGGGAACGGTCAGGTTCAAACCGTCCAGGGCGCGCACGGCGCCGGAACGATAGGTCTTGACCAGGCCATGGGCCTCGATGATCGCCACCGGGCCTCCTTCCATGGGAGTCGGCTGTCGACCCGAGTGGGAGGCCAGCTGGTTGAGCGTAATGAACCGTACGTCTCGTGCCCAACAGGTTTTCTGCCGATCACCGCGCCCCATCGGGCCGGGATACACTTCCGGTTTGATAAAGAAACGGGACATTGTGCCCCACGGCGAAGGATCCGGAAACCGTTTCATCCCCGTATTCGGCGCGGCGGGACGGTCACCTCGAACCCTCCCGGCGGGACCTCCGAAGGTTTAGGATCACTTCATGTCGGTGCGACGGGGGAACGTCCTTCCACGTGTGGGAGTCAGCCAATCGTTGCTGCGGCAAACCAATCTGCAACTGGTCGTGGCCACCATCTACGCCGCCGACCAGCCGATCTCGCGGGCCCAGGTGGCCGAGGAGACCGGCCTCACCCGATCCACGGTGTCGCGGCTGGTCGATGAACTGATCACCGGTGGTTTCCTCGACGAACTCGAACCCCACGCCGCGGGACGGGGGCGCCCCGCCGTGCCGCTGCGTCCGGCCGCCCGAACCCTGGTGGCGCTGGGACTGGAGGTGAACGTCGAGCACCTGTGCGCCCGGGTGGTGGACCTGCGCGGCACCCTGGTCGACGAGGAGTGGCTGCCGATGCACGGCGTCGACCGTGACCCCCGCGCCGTGCTGGGCCTGCTGGGCGATGCCGGACGGCGCTGCCTGGCCCGGGCCCGGGAGCAGAACATGCGTCCGGTGTCGGTGGTGATCGGCGTGCCGGGGTTGGTCGACCAGGCGTCCGGATCGGTGCTGTGGGCACCGAACCTGAACTGGACCAATGTTCGCGTCGGTGAGTTGATCGGCGATCTGGACGGGATCACCCCGGTACTGGGTAATGAGGCCGATCTGTCCGCCGGCATGGTGGCCAGCCCCCGGCCCGGAAGCCCCCAGGAACTGCAGGATTTCATCTACGTCTCCAGCGAGGTCGGGATCGGCGGCGCCCTGGTGCGCGACGGAGAGGTGTTGACCGGCCCGAACGGCTGGGGCGGTGAGCTCGGCCACATCATGGTCAACCCGAAGGGACCGTCGTGTGTCTGCGGTGCGGTGGGTTGCCTGGAGCAGTACGCCGGCCGGCATGCGATGCTGCGCGCGGCGGGGCTGCCGATCACCGCCACCCCGAAAGACCTGCTGGCCCGACTGGACGACGGCGACCCGTCCGCCCGGGCCGCGGCACGACAGGCCGGCACGGCGCTGGGACGGGTGTTGGCGAACACCATCAACATTTTCGATGTCGACACTGCGGTGATCGGGGGCGACCTGGTGATGCTGGCCGAGCACCTGCTGCCGGTGGTCGAACCCGAACTGCACGCCAATGTGGTGACCGCCCGGTGGCGCCTGTCACCGTTGCGCATCCTGTGGTGTGATCCGGCGCCGGTGGCCACCGGCGCGACCTAGTACGGGTTGAACCGGGTGTTGGCCGAGCCCGCGAACTGGTTGTGACCGGCCCTGTCGCCCGGTGCTACTAGGGTGTTCCCCATGTCCACTGCATTGGTCACCGGCGGCACCTCGGGAATCGGGGCAGCCTTCGCCGCCGAACTCGCATCCCGCGGCACCGATCTGGTGTTGGTCGCCCGCGACTCCGAACGTCTCGCCGACACCGCACAGGATCTGCGCGGGCGTTTCGGTATCGAGGTGGAGATCCTGGCGGCCGATCTGGACGATCATGACGACACCCAGCGGGTGGCCGAGCGGCTGCTCGACCAGAGCCGTCCGATCGACCTGCTGGTGAACAACGCCGGCTTCGGCCTGCACTCCACCCTGCTCGGTGAGGACATCAGCGTCCACGAGCGGGCGATCAACGTGATGATGCGAGCGGTGTTCGTGCTCACCAATGCCGCCGCCCGGGCGATGGTGGCCCGCGGCCGGGGCCGGATCATCAACGTCGCCTCGTCCAGTGCCTACATCACGATGGGTCACTATTCGGCGATCAAGAGCTACGTGCTCACCCTCAGCGAGGGCCTGTCGGTGGAGCTGCGCGGCACCGGCGTGGCGGTCACCGCGGTCTGCCCCGGCTGGGTGCGCACCGAGTTCCACGACCGGGCCGGCATCGACGCGTCCAAGCTGCCCAACATCGTCTGGGTCGATATCGAGGACGTGGTGCGCGAGGGTCTGGCCGCGAGCGAGGCCGGCAAGGTCGTCTGCGTGCCGGTGATCGGCTGGAAGGTTGCCACCGTGCTGGCCCGGTTGGTGCCGCGCGTGGTGATCCGGCAGGTGTCGAGCATCCTCGTGTCGACGCGACGCAAGTAGGCGCGTCCGATATCGGGGCCCGAGCGACTTTTTCCTCCCGGCCCAATAGTCTGTAACAGTGCCAAGGGATGATCGCTACACGTCGCGGGGACACACCGCTGCGCGTTTCGTCGCCCAGCGACTGGTGATGCGCCCGGTGATCCGCGCTCTGACGCGGATTCACGTGCACGGCAAACGCAACCTGCGCACCCTGGACGGGCCCTATGTGGTGATGCCGAACCACAACGGTCACCTCGATACCCCGGTGATCCACTCCTCGCTGCCGTACCGGCTGTCGAAGTACCTGGCCACCGGAGCGGCCGCCGACTACTTCTTCACCCATTGGTGGCGGGCCGCGCCGACCGCGTTGTTCTTCAACGCCTTCCCGATCGAACGCACCGGCATGCGCAACCGCAAGGGCCTGGCCGGGGGCCTGCTGTCCAAGGGTGTGCCGCTGTTGATCTATCCCGAGGGCACCCGCTCGCGCAACGGCACGATGGCCCCGTTCAAACCCGGGGCGGCTGCACTGTGCATCAGCCGACACGTCCCGGCCCTGCCGGTGGCCCTGGTCGGCATCCGCCAGGCCATGCCGCACGGCAATGTGTTGCCGGTGCCGGGCCGCCCGGAGGTGCACGTGGTGTTCGGCAAACCGATGTGGGCCGAACAGGGCGAAACCGCGGTGAAGTTCGCCGAACGGATTCGCGAACAGGTCTTCACCATGCACGACCAGACCGCGCTGGCCACCGGCTTCCCGCGCATCATCGACTACCAGCGCGAGGCGTTGGAAGCGAAGGCCACCGCGGCCGACGACGAGGCCGGCGACGGTCCCGACGAATCCGAACCCGACAACGACAAGGAGTCATCGTGACCGGCGTGAAACACATGAAGTGGTGGGGCTGGGGCGTGGAAGGTACCGCGTTCAACCCCGATGACAAGCCGAAGCTGCAGCCCTTCGTGTTGGAGAAGGTGGGACTCGACATCTCCACCAAGGCCAAGTCGCCGGCCCCGGCCTTCGAAGACCTCGAGGTGCCCGCCTCGCTGTTGCCCGACGAGCTTCGCGAGACCCTGCGCGGCATCGTCGGCGTCGACTACCTGTTCACCGACGACATGGACCGGGTGGTGCACACCTTCGGCAAGTCGGTGCGCGACCTGGTGCGGGTGCGGCGCGGTGACTTCAAGCGGGTGCCCGATGTGGTCGTCTACCCCGGCACCGAGGACGAGGTCGCCAAGATCGTGGACGCCGCGGTCGAGGCCGATGCGGTGGTGATTCCCTTCGGCGGTGGCTCGAACATCGTCGGTTCGCTGGAGCCGATGGCGAACGAAACCCGTCCGGTGATCTCGCTGGATCTGGGCCGGATGTCGAAGGTGCTGGAGATCGACGCCGAAGCCGGGCTGGCCCGGATTCAGGCGGGCGCACTCGGCCCGTCCATCGAGGAACAGCTCGGCCGCCGCGGCTGGACGATGGGACATTTCCCCGACTCCTTCACCCACTCCACCCTCGGTGGCTGGGTGGCCACCCGCTCGTCGGGGATGCAGTCGGACAAGTACGGCGACATCGCCGACATCACCCGCGGCCTGCGGATGGTGATGCCCGGGCAGATCCTGGAGCTGCGGCCGCTGCCGTCCTACTCCTCCGGCCCGTCGGTGCGCGAGATGGTGATCGGTTCGGAGGGTCGTCTCGGTGTGATCACCGAGGTGTGGGTGCACATTCACCGGGTGCCCGAAGAACGCCAGATTCTGGCCTACTTCTTCCCCGATATGGCCTCGGGCCTGCGCGCGATGCACGACATCGCCAAGTCGGACGCCGCCCCGTCGGTGACCCGGGTGTCGGACTCGCGCGAGACCGCCTTCTCGATGGCCACCCAGCGCAAGTCGAAGGGCTTGTCGAAGTACGTCACCAAGGCGCTGCAGACGGTGTTGAAGCGGCGCGGCTGGGATCTGAACCAGCTCTGCATGTCGTTCATCGGCTACGAGGGTTCGAAGTCGCACGTGGCCTACGAGAAGTCGCTGGTCAAGGAGATCGTTGCCAAGCACGGCGGCTTCCTGGTCGGCAAGGGCCCGGGCGCGCTGTACGACCAGAAGAAGTTCGACACCCCCTACATTCGTGACTTCCTGCTCGACCGGGGTGCGGTGGCCGATGTGTCGGAGACCGCCGCCCCGTGGTCACGGCTGGAGGAGATCTACGAGGGCACCATCGAGGTCGCCGAACAGGCGATGGAGCGGATGGGCGTGCGCGGCTACATCATGTGCCACCTGTCGCACTCCTACCACGCCGGCGCCTGCCTCTACTTCACCTTCGCGATCGCCGACGATTCGCCCGACAGCCTGCGCAAGTACGACGAGGTGAAGCGGGCCGTGCAGCAGTCGTTCATCGACAACGGGGCCACGATCAGCCACCACCACGGGGTGGGTCTGGAGCACGCCCCGTGGATCGAGGCCGACATCTCCACCGCCGGTACCTTCATCACCGGCAAGCTCTTCGAGGGCGTCGACCCGGGCAACAACCTGAACCCGGGCAAGATCCTGCACGAGGGTGAGCCCGGTATCGCGATCATTTCGGACGACTGGGAGGGCTGAGTTTCCCGGACTCCCCCGGACGTGAAAAGCGCCGGACCCGATCGTGGGTCCGGCGCTTTTGCGTTGTTTGGGTGGATCAGCGGGAGACGATCACCGAGGAGCCGTGGCCGAAGAGGCCCTGGTTGGCGGTGATACCGACCTTCGCACCCTCGACCTGACGGTCTTCGGCCTGACCGCGCAACTGCCAGACCAACTCGCAGACCTGGGCCAGCGCCTGGGCCGGGACGGCCTCACCGAAGCAGGCCAGACCGCCGGACGGGTTGACCGGGATCCGGCCACCGATGCTGGTTTCACCGGCGCGCAACAACTGCTCGGCCTCACCCTTACCGCACAGCCCGAGGTCTTCCATCCAGTCCAACTCCAGGGCGGTGGACAGGTCGTACACCTCGGCCACCGACACGTCAGAGGGCTCGATACCGGCCTCTTCATAGGCGGCGTGCCCGATCGACTCCTTGAAGGTGCGCTCCCCCGCCGGCACGGCCGCGGCCGAATCGGTGGAGAACAGCGGCATGTCGATCACGGTGTTCGGGAAGGTCGGGGTGACCGTCGAGATCGCGTCGATCCGCACCGGGTCGGCCAGGCCGTGCTTCTTGGCGTATTCGGCCGAGGTGAGCACGATCGCGGCCCCACCGTCGGAGGTGGCGCAGATGTCGAGCAGGTGCAACGGGTCGGAGACCACCGCCGAGTCGAGCACGTCCTGGACGCTGACTTCCTTGCGGTAGCGGGCATTGGGGTTGTTCAGCCCGTGCTTGGCGTTCTTCACCTTGACCCGGGCGAAATCCTCCTGGGTGGCGCCGTAGAGGTCCATCCGGCGGCGGGCGTAGAGGGCGAAGTAGCCGGGGTTGGTCATGCCCATCAGCCGGAACCTCAACCAGTCGGGATCGTCCCAGCGTTCCCCGGCATTGGGGGCCAGGAAGCCCTTCGGGGTGGTGTCGGCGCCGACCACCAGGGCGACCTCGGACTGGCCGGCCAGGATCTTCGTCCGGGCCACGTCGAGGGCCTGGGCGCCGGTGGCGCAGGCGGCATAGGAGGTGGCCACCCGGGCACCGTTCCAGCCCAGGGCGGAGGCGAAGGTGGAGCCGGCGACGTAACCGGCGTAACCACCGCGCACGGTTTCGCCGCCGACGATCAGGTCGACGTCGTCCCAGGCGATACCGGCGTCGGACAGCGCCGCGCGGGCGGCGTGCACGCCGTACTGGACGAAGGGCTTGCCCCACTTGCCCCAGGGATGCATGCCGACACCGGCAATGGTGACCTTCTCGCTCATCGTGCCGCCTCCTCGCAGGGCTTCCAGCGCCAGATCGTGCGGTCGCCGGTCTCGTCGGTGTTCAGCACCTCGACGACCAGTTCGACCGGGGAACCGACCTTCACGTCGTCGACCGAGTAACCCTCGGCGAGCTGGCCGAGCACCACGATGCCCTCGGGCAGTTCGACCGCGGCGAGCGCGAAGGGCTCATAGGGATCGGTCTGGGCGATGTAGGGAGCCGGCGGCTGGTACTGGAAGTCGGTGTAGCTCCACACGGTGCCGGTGCGCGAGAAGGTGTACTCCTCGAACTCCTCGCCGGAGCAGCTCGGGTTCTTGCAGAAGATGTCCTGCCGGGGAAAGTAGACGGTGCCACAGGCAACACACTTCGTACCCAGCAAGGCCGGCTCATCACCGGTGGTGAACCAGTCGATGATGGGAGTCGCGCTCACGGCCCCTCCTCTCAGGTCGATGTCGGGGACCCTGGCGAACCACTCGCCAAGACCGCCTGCCACCTTAGCCAGCGGGCTCCTGCGGGCCCCGGCTCGATTCCGCTGGCAGGGATGCGCCCCACCGCCGAGATCGTGTGACTTCTTGATCGACAGGCGAACAAAATGTCACACGATCCTCAACCGCGACGGGAGAGGTACCAGTCGAAGGCCTTGTACAGCACCCGGTTCAGCGGCAGGTCCCATTCGCCGAGCAGTTCGACCGCCTGGCCGCCGGTGCCGACCTTGAACTGGATCAGCCCGATCTCGGGGTCGTCGGCGCCGATGCCGTCGGTGATGCCGCGCAGGTCGTAGACCGTGGCCCCGGCCTCCATCGCATCCCGGATCATCCGCCACTGGATGGCGTTCGAGCCGCGCACCTCGCGCTTGTGGGTCGGCGATGCGCCGTAGGAGTACCAGGCGTGTTCCCCGACCCGCACCCAGGTGGTGGCGGCGACCAGGTCGCCCTCGTGATGGGCCAGGTAGAGCCGCAGTCGGTCGGGATCCTCGGCCGCCATCGCGTCCCACATCACCCGGAAGTACTCCACCGGCCGGGGGGTGAAGCGGTCGCGTTCGGCGGTCTCCAGGTAGAGGGTGTGGAAGGCATCGAGGTCGTCGCGGGTGCCGAGGGTGACCTCGACCCCTTCCTTGTCGGCGCGCTTGATGTTGCGCCGCCAGAGCTGGTTCATGCCCTTGAGGGTGGCCGCCTCGTCCTTGCCGTCCAGCGGCAGTTGGAAGACGTACTGCGGTTGTCCGGCGGCGAACCCGTCCCCGGCCTTCGGGGGCAGCCAGCCGAGCCGGGCCAGCTTCGCGCCGAGCCGCACTGCTTCGGGGACGAACTCATCGGGTTGCAGATCGCGCAGCCGGGTGGCCTTCGGGTCGGCGATGCCGGCTTTAATGGTTTCGGGATACCAGCGCCGCACCACCACCGGCGGGCCGATCCGGAGCGCGAAGGCACCCTTGCGGTGCACGTGATCACGGAAGGGTTCGAGGAACTCGGCGATGGTCTCGGCCGACCATTCGTCCAGTACCGGGCCCTCGGGCACGTAGGCCAGGTAGCGCTTGATCTTCGGCAACTGGCGGTACAGCACCAGGGCGACGCCGCGCAGCCGGGTGCCGTCGAAGAAGCCGAGCGACTCGCTGCGCCACTCGCTCTTGACCTTCGCCCAGGCCGGGGTCTGCAGGAAGCTCGCCGATGCCTGGCTGTTGATGAAGGCCAGATGTTCGCTGCTGGATATGGGGCGCACCGAGATCGTCACGGCTTCGACCATACAACGATCCGACCCCGTCGAGCCGCCGCCGGGGGCGGTACACCCGCTGCGAAGACGCGCAATCCGTGATCGGTAGCCGGGACCGAAACCTAGCGTTGGGATCAACGAGAAGAAGACAAGGACAAGGAGCACAACAATGGGACTCTTCGACAAGTTCAAGCAGGCCAAGCAAGCGATGACCGCCTCGAACATGAAGGCCGGGTGGTCGGCCGGAATGTCCTCGGCGGCCGCCCAGATGGCCAACCCGATGGCCGCGGCCGGCAATGTGTCCAAGCTGCAGGCCTACGGTGAGGAACTGAAGCGCATCCAGTCGGTGGGCCTGCGCGGCACCGGCGTGGTGCGCAGCCTCACCCCGGTGCCGGGTGCCGAGAAGCTCGATCCGGGCCTCGACTGGATGGTGGTGCAGACCGAGATCGCGCTGCCCGGTCGTCCGCCCTACCTGGCCGAGAACAACCAACTGGTGGCCTCGGTGACCGCCCACCTGTACGCCCCCGGCACCCAGCACAACGTGGCGGTCGATCCGGCCGACCCGAACAAGTACGCCTTCACCGAGTGAAGGACGCCTCCGGGCGACATCCGGATCAGCGCCGGGAAGGGCTTCGTGCCTTTCCCGGCGTTTTCGGCTTTCGGTGTTTCCGGGTGGCCGGGGTTCAGCCGAGCAGGTGCGTCGCCACCGCCGCCCAGACCAGGGGTGAGTCGGCTTCGGCGCCGTCGGCGAGCCAGGCCTCGGCCCGTTCGAGTTGCCACGCCCCCAGCGCGGCCAACGGGTCATCGGAGTCGTGGGCGGCATCGACGGCCAGGATCAGTCGGCGCAGGGGTTGGCCGGCCAGGGCCGCATCGGTGGGCAGGGTCCAGATCGAGGACGTCACCAGCCGGGCACCGCGCAGCACCGCGGCCAGGGTGAGGCCGAGGGGTTCGGGGTAGCGCAGGTCGGTGCCCGACCCGCAGCCGAGCAGGGCCACCCGGGACGGGAAGCGCCAGCCCGGTTCGCGCAGGATGTCGGCGGCGGTCAGCGGGGCATGGCGGCCGGTCGGGTCCACACAGTTCAGGTGCATCGACGAGGATTCGCCGGTGGCCAGCTCCACCCCGGCCGCGCTGACGTGTCCGACATAGAGGAAACGGGCGGCATCGGCCAGCGCGCTGCGCAGCCAGGTGCGGTCGAGATCGCGACGACGCACCAGCTCGGGGTACTGGGCGACCTGCGGGTTCAGGCGGGGGCCGTGCCGGCTGATCAGCGCGGCCAAGGGGTCGGTGAGGTCGGGTCGGCCGAGTACCGAACCGAGGGCGGAGTCGGCGGCATATCCGGGCACTCGGGGATCGACCACCGCGACCACCTGCTCACCGGTGGCGGGCGGTTCGGCGTCGGCCGCGACGTCGCGGGGTACGCCCAGGCAGACGTCGGCGATCGCGGCCAGCCAACTGCGTCGGGAACCGTCGGCGTTGAGCCGCACCCGCAGCAGCGGCCACGGCACTTGGGCCAGCGCCGGGGAGGGCTGGATCCGCAACCGGGGTGTGGTGCCGTCGCGTTGGGCCCGGTCGAGCAGCGCCAGGACGACCTCACCGGGCAGCAGCCCGTCGGCGAGTTGATCGAGCAGGTGGGTGGTGGCCCCGGGTGATCCGAAGGGTCCGTTCCCGGCCCGCTCGAGGGCCTCGGCGATGGACTCCTGCGGTGCCGCATCGGGCAGGGTGGCCGACATCGTCTGCGGCACGGCGGTGAGCACATTGGGGTGCAGTCGGGCCGCCTCGGGAGTGGGCCGGTCGGTCCACTGCCAGGTCACCCAGCAGTTCTCGGCCTCGGCATAGGTCAGCGCCATGGTCGCGGTCACGGGCGTCAGTATGGCGTGTTCGGGTGGCCGGTGGGAGCGGTGTCATGGAGATGCCGACGTGGTACCGACCTCCGATGGATGAAAACGCACCCCGATCGCCCGGATGCGGCCTGTTTTCGCCCTATGACCGGTTCTGGGGTGCGTTTTGGGCATCCGCACGTCGACACCGGATTGCAGCATCGGTTGGTGATCACATCGCCACGGCCAACAACGCAACGACACCGCCGCGAGCTTGTCGCGGCGGTGTCGTTGTGTTGCGGGTCAGCTGCAGTCGACCTTCACCTCGAAGGGCTTGGTCTCCATGCTGCTGGGGTTGTTCACGTCGGTGACCATGCCCTCGCCGGTGACCTCGTAGGTGTTGCCGTCCTTGGTGGCCGAGGCCTTGCCCACCCCGGATCCCTCGGCATAGGCCAGGGCGTTGCCTTCCTTGTCGAGTAGACCCACTGCCTTGACCGTCGGTTCGTCACCGCTGGTGAGCTGTACCGCGAAGGCCTGGTCGGGGTCGTTGGGGGATGCGATCGCGATGTTCATCATGCCGCCGGCGTCCTGGCAGACCACCTCGGCACCGTCGATCGAGATGGCTTGTCCGTCGACCTTGACGCTCCAGGCGGCGCCCTCATCGGTCGCGGTTTCCTCGGTGGGCTCGTTCTGCTCGGTATTGTCGGACTGCTCGGTGTTGTCGGTGACTTCGTCCTGCGCCGCGGTCGGGGCCGGGGCGTCGTCGGCGGCCATCCCGCCGCCGCTGCACGCAGTCAAACCGAAGCCGAGCAGGCCGGCGGTGACGAGCGAGGTCAGCTTGGTGATCGTGGTGCGGTTCATGTCTTCTCCTTGGTAATCACTGCACCGGTCGGTGCGATGACTCGAAGGTAGGAAGCGGCCCCGGGCTACCGATCACAGATTTCGCAGATGCAACCGGTACTCGTTCCTGCGTGGCCTACTACGTGGCGCAGGAACGAGTACCGGTTGCATGTACGAGGGAGGGGGACGTCTGGCGGAGCGAGGTCGAGGGCGAGGGCGGTTGCGTGGAGCAGAGCGAACGTGTGATCGGTAGCCTCGCGCGGTTGGGAACGTGGAGCCATGAACGGATTCACTCCCGGGGCGATTCCCCCCGACCTGCCGATCACCCCGTCCCTGACCGGATTGCTGTGGAGATCGCAGCACCAGCGCCTCTCCCCCAGCCCGACCGGCTGGGCGCTCACCGGCCTCACGCTGATGCTCTTCGCCCTCTTCACCTTCACCCTGGTGCCGATTCTGGACATCTTCCGGCAGATGCTCACCCAGCCGTTCGAGGACTGGGAGGTCGAGCACTTCCGCGCCGGGACGATGATCGCCATGAGCGTGTTCGTGACTCTCGGGTCCATGGCCGGCACCGCTGCCATGCGCCTGGGCGGGACGATCCGCACCGGCCTCCTGCTCAGCAACGGAGCCGGCTGGACGGGCGCCGGTATCGGGGTCGCCGCCGGCTGGTCGGCGTGGACCGCTCCGGAGTGGTTCGACCCGGCCTGGGGCTGGTTGGAGCTGATCGCCTACTGGTTGCCGGTGTGGTTGCCGACGCTTCTGCTGTTGGCCGGGGTGAGCATGCTGATCGGCGCGTTGGCCTCGATCTCCGCGGCCAAGGCCCGCGCGGCGAAGCGCGAGCAGCTTCGTCGAGCCGGTCACCAGGCGGTGGGCCGGATCGTGGAGGTGACCTACACCCACGTCAAGATCATGGACGATCCGCAGTTTCGGGTGACCGTGGCCTTCAACACCCCGCAAGGCCCACAGCAAGCCACCCGCAATCTGGTGGTGCCGGAGATGTCGGTACCGGTGCGGGGAACCCCGGTCACGGTGCTGTACGACCCGCAGCGCCCCGGTGAGGCCGAGTTCGACCACAGCACCTTCTGGCAGCCCGACACCGGCTGGCCCACCCACCCGGCCACCCTCTGAACCGGGACCTCACCACCACCCCGGCGAACCCGCCGGGGCTCAGTGCTGTTGCAGTGTGGTTCGCCGGCGCTCAGTAGTCGTCGTCGGCCTCGGCCGCGTACGAGATCGCATCGGTCACCGTGCGCCGGTGGCGAGCGAACTCCCGGACCCGGGCCCGCAGCTCCGGGTCCTCGGCCACCTCGGCGCCGACCACCACCCGCAAGCCCGTCCAGTCGGCCGACCAGGCCTCGGCCGCGGTGATCGGCAACTCGATCCGCGCCGTCCCAAGTTCGTCCAGGGCCCCGGCAACAAGTTCGGCGGGCGGCAACTGCACCAGCACCGGCAGCCCGGCCACCAGGGACGCGCCGCCGCCGAGCATCCGCACCGACACGTGCACGACCACCTCGGGTCGGGCGTCCACCGACCAGAGCACCGGGTGTTCGGTGGCATCGAGCACCCCGGACGGCACCCCCTGCCAGGCCACCGGCGCCGCACCGGAGGCGATCACCTGCTCGGGACGGGGCGTCTGCTGCCCGGAGGCGGCCAGGGCGTAATCGGCGCGCGTGGTCACCGGGGCGGTGACGAGTTCGGGGAGCACCTCGTCGTCGACGATGCCTTCGACCTCGGCCAGCACCTCGGCCAGTTCCCGATCCACCTCGTCGCGGGCCAACCCGGCAATCCCGTCCTGCGGGCTGGTCGGCCACCAGGTGCGCAACCACAGTCCGTGCGCGGCCTTGCGCAGGGCGGTCAGCACCTCGGGCTGCCAGTCGATGTCGACCTGGCCGGCGTCCTGCCCCGAGGTGGCGAGCAGCAACCCGACCTGGCCGGGTTCGCCGATCAACTGCCACAGCCAGTCGGCCTCGTCCGGATCGGTCACGGTGATCACCGGGGGCTGATCGGCCGGGGCATCCAGCGGCCAGGTGAGGATCGCGCCGCGGGCCTCGAGGACCTGCAGCCATGGCGCGGGCAGATCGAGTTCGGCGCCGAGCGTCCACAGGCCCTGCTGTCGTTGCCACATCATCCGGCCACCTTCTCCAGCACATCGCGAATCTGTTGGCGGTGATCGAGCATCACCGAGCGGGTGATGCCGGTGAGCAGTTCGCGGGCCTCGTCGCTGACCGGGGTTTCGGTGACATCACGGCCGTGCAGGCGCACCCACAACCGGTTCAGCCAGGGACGCCAGAAGTCGGTCAGTTCTTCGACCACCCGCTCCTGCCGGGGGTGGATCGGCACACCGGCGGCCAGTTCGCGGCGCAGGTGCATCACATAGGCCTCCTTGCGCAACCGGGCCTGCAGGTCGGCCACCAGTCGCGGACGGGTGATCGGCTCGACCACGTGGGCACTCAAGGGATCCAGTCCGGCCGAGGCCACCACCCCGACCAGGAAGAGCGCCTGCCCGTCCTCGGCGAACAACCCGAACGGTGCCACGCTGCGTTCGGCCTCATCGGCCACGATCTCGTCGGCGCTGATCGCCGCGTCCAGCTCCCGGTGCCGGCGCAACGCGCTGCGGGTGCGCTGCTCGAAGGAGCGATCCAGCGGCAACTCCCCCTGGCCCCGGTAAGCGGGCGGTTGCAGCGGGTCGTGCACAGACAACCGCAGCCCCGGACGGGGCAGTCCGGCGCGATTCACCAGGGCATCGACCAGCCCCGGCGCGACCCGCATCGCCATCGCGAAGCGGTATCCCTGATCGGCTTCGAGCAGGTCGGCCAGCCGGTCGGAATCCATATCGTCCAAGGCGACACCGATCATCTCGGCCAGCATGGCGAGCTCATCGTCGTCGGGGGCGGGCTGATCGGCGCGCCAACCTTCCGTCCAGATCTCGCAGACCCGTTGGCGGGTCTCGTCCTCGCCCACGAAGGCGGCCAGATCGTCCGGCCCGGGCAGGGCCCGGTAGTGAATCTCGGCGATGGTGTCGGCGCAGTGGGCCTCGGCATCCGGCCCCGGCGGGCCGGTGGTCACCGCGAGTTCGAAGGCCCGCGGAAAGTAAAGCTCCTGGGGATTGCCCTCGGTGATCCGCATCCGGCGGCGGTGTTCGCGCAGCAACACGAACCAGCGTTCGGCGTTCTCGATGTGGGTCTGTGAATCGGCCATCAGGCCGCGCAGTTCATCGACATCGGCGGGGCCGAGCAGGGCCTGGGCGAGGTTGCGGTGAGCCCGGGGGCGGATCACCAGCGGGTCGAGCAGGCACTTGGTGGTGCGCGCCAGGGGGCGTCCGGCCTTGTTGGTGAAGGCCGGGGCGTCGATGGCCAGATCGGACCACAGGTCGACGATTACCGCGCTGCGGGGACGCAGATCGACAGACACCGGCATCTCCTCGGGGGTGGATCTGTTGGCATTCTATGCGGCTCGATGTCACAGTTTGGGCGTGTCACAGCTGAATCGTCAGGCCCGGCGGGTGCGCACGATGGTCGAGGAGATGGCCGCCCTGATCAACGCCGGCGATCCGCGCTGGCGAAAAGTGCTGGCCAAGGCCCAACAACAGGCCGCCGAGATCACCGACCCGTACTCCGCCGATGACGCGACCAGTCGGCTGGCCCTGGTCGCCCACCACGAGCGGCTGCTGGCCGGCGACTTCGACGGCGCCCGCGCCTGGTTGCACCGGGCTCTGGCCGCGATCGGACGGCAACGGGGTCGCAGCGACGAGCAGCAACGTCTGGACGATCACGAGTGGACGGTGCACCTCAACCTGTGCCAGCTCGAACAGCTCACCGGCGACTGGGAGGCCGCCCACGCCAGTGCCCGCACGGCAGTGGAGTTGGCCCCAGCCACCGTCAATCCCGACAAGTCGCACCGGCATTCGCTGGTCACCCTGGCCGCCCTCGACCTGGCCCGGCAGCGCTTTCCCGAGGCGATCGCCGGCTATCAGCAGGCGGTCGAGTTGTTCCGGGCCGCCGAACCGTCGGAGTTGGGCGTGGTGTTGTTGGGGCTGGCCCAGGCCCAGATGCAATCCGGCGCGCTCGCTGCCGCCGAGGGCAATCTCGATCGGGCCGAACCCCTGTTGGCCGGCAACCCGGAGGGGCTGGCGGGGCTGCAACAGGCTCGCGCCTTCATCGCGATGGTTTCACGCTCCCCCGGGGCGGCCGAGGAGATGCGTGCCTTCGCCGCCCAGGTGGGTGAGGGCACCGAGTTCAATCCGATCCACCGGCAGCAGGCCCGGCAGGCCGACGCCCATGCCGAACATGTCGACGGTGACCCGGTGGAGGCGAAACAGCGATTCGACCGGGTCGTGGCCCGGGCCCGCGCCGAGGGTGACCCGGTCGGGTTGGCCGATGCGCTGATCCGGTCGTCGGCGGCCACCCAGGATCTGGCTCTGGTCACCACTGATCCGGAAACCGCGACCGGGCTGCACCGGGCCGCCCTGGCGCAGGCCACCGAGGCGCGCGAGATCATCGCCGCGCGGGAGCGTCCGTTGAAGTTGGCCTCGATCGACGTGGCGCTGGCCGACTACGTGGGCCAGTGGCATCAGGTGGTGGACGGGATCAGCCTGCCGGTGCTGCGGGCGGCACTGACCCGGGCGGACGCGGCCGCGGCCGAGTTGCGGGCCGCCGCCCTGCGGGGCGATACCGCCGCTGCCCGGCGTGATTTCGCCGCCCTGCATGCCGGGCACGGTTTCGAGGTGGCCTGCGATCTGGCCTTCCGGCTCGGCGACAAGGAAACCCTGGCCCGGTTGATCAACGATCGTGCGGCCGGTTATGACTGGCGGGCCGCCCGGGTGACCGGCGAGCAACACGACACCGGACGCGAGCCGAGTACCGTGTGACACGTGACTGGACTCGTGCTGAACGTCGATGCCACCCCGTGGCGCCACCATCTGCGGCAGGTCGCCGACACCACGTCCGGGCTGGTGCCCGTTGCCAAGGGCAATGGTTACGGTTTCGGGTTGGCCCGGCTGGCCGCCGAAGCCGAACAACTGGGCTCGACCACCCTCGCGGTGGGCACCGCCCGCGAGGTCGAACAGGTGCGGACGGCTTTCAGCGGCGACATCGTGGTGCTGCAACCCTGGCGTCCCGGTGATCCGGTGGCCGAGGCGTTGCTGGCCGACCCGCGGGTGATCACCACCGTCTCGCGCGCCGAGGATCTGGCCGCGCTCGCCGAACGCGATGCCGGCCCGGTGCTGGTCGAGGTGCGCACCTCGATGACCCGGCACGGGCTGTCGGCCGAAGAGGTGGAGGCGATCGCGCCGCTGTTGGATCGGGTCGATTTCCGGGGCTGGACGATTCACCTGCCGCTGCTGGAGACCGGACGTTATGCCGAGGCCCTGGCCCATACCCGCCGGGTGCGGCAGGTGCGTCCGGCACCGTTGTGGTTCTCGCACCTGCCCTGGGCCGAGGCGGGTGCGATCGCCAAGGAGGTCGGCGCCGAGGAGTCGGAGCTGCGCCTGCGGGTGGGCACCCAACTGTGGCTCGGCGCCCCCGAAACCCTGCACCCGTTGGCCACCGTGATCGATGTGCACAAGGTGCCCAAGGGCGAGCGGATCGGCTACCGGCAGCGCAAGGCCCCCGGCAACGGCTGGGTGGTGGTGCTCGCGGGAGGCACCGCCCACGGGTTGGCGATGGAGGCCCCCTCGTCGGTGAGCACCCTGCGGCAACGGGCGATCACCGCCACCACCGGGGCCCTGGCCACCTTGGGCCGGGCGATGTCGCCGTACACCATCGACGGCGCGAAGCGCTGGTTCGTCGAGCCCCCGCACATGCAGTCGTCCCTGGTTTTTCTGCCCGCCGACGCCACCCCGCCCCGGGTGGGTGATCAGGTGCCGGTCGAGCTGCGGCTGACCACCGTCACCGTCGACGAGGTTGTCTTAGGCTGAGACGGGTGGCGGCAGGCCGATCACCTACGCTGACGGCATGATCTTCATCGTCGTCAAATACCAGGTCAAGCCCGAGCGCGCGGACGAGTTCATCGACGCCACCCGCGCCTTCACCGAGGCGACCCGCGCCGAGCCGGGCAACCTCTTCTTCGAGTGGTCGCGCAGCGTCGAGGACCCGAACGAGTTCGTCCTCGTCGAGGCCTTCAAGGACGGGGCCGGCGAGGCCCACGTCAACGCGCCGCACTTCCAGCAGGGGCTGGACGCGATGCGTCCGTTCCTGGTCGCCACGCCCAAGATCATCTCGCGCTCGGTCGACGGTGAGGGCTGGGACGAGATGGGCGAGCTCAAGGTCGACTGAACGGCCTCGGTCGCGGCGGCTGACTCAGGCTCAGTCGCGCAGGTGCCGGCGCATCGCCTCGGTGTCGGCCGGGGTCCAGCCGATGGCCGACAGTGCCGGCTCGACCCCGCCGTGGGCATCTTCCAGGAAACCGAGGAAGGCGTCCATCGATTCGGGGTGGGTCATGTGCGATGACACCGGTTCATGGTGCAGGTGGGCGTAGGTCTCGGTGGAGCGCAGCCGGGCCACGATCTGCTCCATCCGCTCGCGGCTGGCGGCGTAGTCGTCCACGACGGCCTGCCGGTCGGCCCCGGCCAACATCAGCGCCATCGCGACGGTGATGCCGGTGCGGTCCTTACCCGCGGCACAGTGCACCAGGGCGGCACCGTCGGCATGGGCGATCGCACGCAGCGCGCCGAGTACCGATTCGGGACGCTTGTGCAGGAAGCCGACGTAGGAGGCGGCGAAGTGGTCGTCGATCTTGCTGCGCAACTCGTCCACATCATGGGTCGGCATGGCCCGGTCGATGATGTCGTCGGCGGTGTCGGAGTCCTCCTCGACCAGGAACGAGTAGTGGTGGAAGTTCACCCGGCCGTCATGGGCGTGCAGCGGCCCCGGGCCCTCGCTGGTCACCTCGAAGGTCGACCGCAGATCAACCACATCGGTCAGCCCGATCTGCAGCAGGCGTTCGATATCGGCCGACGAGAGATCCTGCAGGTTGTCCGAGCGCAGCAACCGTCCGGAGCGGATCTGCCCACCGTCGACGGTCGGGGTGCCCCCGACATCGCGCAGGTTCACCAAGCCGTCCAGTTCAATCCAGTTCACAGTCACGCAGCCACCTTACGCAGCCCGGTATAGCTCGGGCGGACAGCACGTGAACGGGGCGCGAACGCCCTAGGCTGGAGGTCGATGAGACCCACCGCGAGCGTGTTGCACCTCGATCTGGACGCCTTCTTCGCCTCCGTCGAGCAACGTGACAAGCCGTCCCTGCGGGGCAAACCGGTGATCGTCGGCGGGCTCGGGATGCGCGGGGTGGTGTCGACCGCGTCCTATGAGGCCCGTCCGTTCGGGGTGCACTCGGCGATGCCGATGGCCGAGGCCCGGCGCCGCTGCCCGCACGCGGCCTTTCTGGCCGGACGGTTCGGTGCCTACCGGGCGACCTCGAAGCTGGTGATGGCGGAGTTGTTGGCCCTGTCGCCGTTGGTCGAACCGCTGTCGATCGACGAGGCCTTCTGTGATCTGGCCGCCGGTGATCAGCGGGCTCTGGACGATGACTCGCTGGTGGAGGTGGCCGCGGCGTTGAAGGAGCGGGTGTACCGGGTGACCGGTGGGGTGCGGTGTTCGATCGGTTTGGGCTCGTCGAAGTTCATCGCCAAGCTGGCCACCGAGTTGGGCAAACCCGATGGGTTGCGGTTGATCTCCCCCGGTACCGAGGTGGCCACGATCGCGCCGTTGCCGGTGAAGGTGATCCCCGGGGTGGGTCCGGTGACCGCCGAACGATTGCGCCGGTTGAGTATCGACACGGTCGCCGATCTGGTACGGATTCCGCAACACGAGTTGGAACGCGAGATCGGCCATGCCGCCGCCACCTCGCTGCAGGCGTTGGCCGAGGGACGCGACGAGCGTCCGGTCAACCCGGAGCGCGAGGCCAAGTCGATCTCGGTGGAGGACACCTTCGAGACCGATATCGCCGACCGGCGCGAACTGCTCGGCTACCTGCAGCGTTGCGCCCGGTTGGTCACCGAGCGGCTGCAGAAGTCGGGGATGTTCGCCCGCACGATCACGGTGAAACTGCGGCTCGGCGATTTCACCACCAACACCCGCTCGCGCACTCTGGAGGGGGCCACCGACCGGCTCGACGTGATCACCTCGGTGGCCGAAACGATTCTCGCGGCTCTGGATGTGTCCTACGGGGTGCGGCTGCTCGGGGTGGGGGTTTCGGGTTTCACCGAGGTCGCCCAGGAGCAGTTGTTCGACCTCGAACCCACCGCGGCCACCGGCCCGGATGCGGTGACCGTCACTCCGGTCGGCACCCGCCGTCCACCGTCGTGGATCCCGGGTGCCGATGTCACCCATGACGAGTACGGCCCGGGCTGGGTCTGGGGATCGGGCCTCGGTCGGGTCACCGTCCGCTTCGAAACCGCCGAAACCGGGCCGGGCCCGGTACGCACCTTCGAGCTCGGCGATCCGGCCCTGCGGTTGACCCCGGTCACGCCGTGACCGCCGGACAAAGTTATGGGCGGCGACGCGCGACGCCTAGAGCCATAATTAACTTCGCCGATTAATTATGATCCGTGGCAGAATGGGTGCGTGAGCATAAGTTTTGGTGATGATGCCGTCCGTGCGGAGGTCGCGGATCTGCTGGCACGAATGGAAGCCGGGCAAGCAGTCGATAGGAACCACGAGCGGAAACATGTCGACCTCAAAGAGGAGGCCAATCGGAGAGACCGCTCCGGCAACATCATCCCTGGCAATACCCATAACGAGTCAGCTGCCAAGCAGTTGGCTCGCGAAGCAGCTTGCATGTCGAATACTCCTGGTGGGGGCGCCCTGATCGTTGGTATTGCGGACGACGGAACACTGGTCGGCACCAACCTCGACGGGGAATGGCTTCGACATCGCATCTACGAGCTGACGCGACGTCTACTAACAGTTGATCTGTCGGAAGCAACAATTCGCGGCACCCGTCTACTAGTGATCATCTCGCCTAACGCTGTCGAGCCCGTCCGGTTCAACGATCGCATCTACTGGCGCGTCCACGACACCTGCGTTGAAGTGGATGCCGCCACGTGGCACGCCCGTCGAATGCAAGCACTCAACTACGACTGGTCCGCGGAGGAATCATCGACTCCGGCGTCTGCTGCCCGCCCACAGGCTTTGGCAATCGCCAGAGGATTTCTGGATTCCAGCGGAGAGACCCTCGCTGAGGAACTGGCCAAGGTGTCCGACGCCCAGCTTCTGAGGCGTCTGAACGTCGTCACGCATGACGGCATGCTGACCAATGCCGGCGTGCTGGCCTTCGTCGGACGGTCAGTTCCGTGTCTGGACTACATCCACCGTGACTACGCCGGGGGCGACAGCACAGCTCGCGTTCGACGGTCGAATCGTTCACTCCTTGAGGAGTTGGCGGAAGTGTTCGCCACACTGGAAGTGTACAACGCAACCAGACATGTGCAGGCCGGACTAGTGGTTCGGCAGGTTCACGATATCCCCGTACTGGCGGCTCGAGAAGCCGTCGTCAATGGTGTGGCTCACCGTGAATGGGGACTCGCCCAACCCACGGTGATCGAGCACATCGGCCGAACTCTAAGAGTGTTGAGCCCGGGTGGCTTCTTCGGCGGCGTGAACGAATCGAACATCATCACTCACCCATCTCAGTCGCGCAACGCCGCGCTCACACAGCTTTTGGCAGACCTCCGAGTCGCTGAACGTGAGGGCATCGGGGTGGACCGCATGGTGCGGGAGATGGTCCGGATAGGACATAAACCACCGACGATCAGGGAGATCCCCGGCCCATTTGTCCGGGCATCCCTAGTAGGCGATGCATTGGACGAGCCGTGGATCGGATGGCTCGGAACTATCGAGCCCGCCGAAGAGGCGGCGGACGTTTCTTCCCTGCTCCTCCTTCGACATCTTTTGACCAAAGGATGGATTGACGAGCATCAGGCCGTCCCGCTCATCCAGCTACCGGTCGAGGAAGCGCGGGAGGCCATACGCAAACTGTCACGGGCCAAGATGGGGAACCGTTCACTGCTGACCGCAATCGATGGGACGCCGGTTGGTGCGCCACCAGCCTGGCGACTTGAAGCCAACGCGCTCAAGACCTTGCACGCTCTCGATCGGGCAGCAGGTCACGACCGTCCACTGCCTACGCGTCCGGAGATCGCAGTGTCCTATGCGAAAGTCCGAGGTCGAATCAGCAGCACAGAACTTGGTTCACTGGTGAACGCAAGCGCCACCAACGTCGGCAGTATTCTCAAAGCTCTTGCCGAAGACGGTGTACTCACGCCCTCATCTCCAGCAGGCAGAGGTCGTGGCTTCTACTATCGATGGGCCGCCTCGCTTGATCAGTAGCGACTGCACGAGCCACCAATGCGCATTGCCCTCGTCCCACCTCGCAATGACGCTTGCGCGAATCCAGACGCGTTCAGTCGCGCGGTGGGCGGACGTAGATCTGTTTGCGTACCCGGGCGATCAGGGTGCCGTCGGCGGTGACGATGTCATTGGTGAACCAGTGCAGGGCCTTGCCGGCCTGTTCGATCTGGCGATGGATCTCGGCCAGATCCTCGTCGGTGACCTCGAAGATGGTTTGCACCGAGGCGCGTCCGGGTTTGACGTAGTCGATCTCGCCGGCCTTGTCCCACACCGTCCAGCCGCGGGGCATGTTGTGACGCACCATCATCATCCAGAACGGATCGGTCATCGAGTACAGCGATCCGCCGTAGAGGGTGCCGACGTAATTCGCGGTGACCCGGTGCCGCAGCAGCCGCACCCGCACCCGCCGCCAGTCCGGCGAAATCTCCTGAATCCGGATCGAGGACGCCAGGAACGGCGGCCAGAAGTTCATCGCCCAGCGGGTGAGCGTGGTGGATCCGATGATCTGCTGCAGATCGGCGTAGGTGCGGGGCAAACGGGCCATGGGGGACGACGGTACCGGACGAACCGTGTCCCACGAGAGCGCTCAGGCTCCCTTGGGCCGCACCATCGCCAGCATCATCTCACCGAGCAACGGGGTGACCGCATCGGCCTCGCCACCGCTGATGATCGTCTCCAGCGCGCTTTGTTCGTAGACGCCGTGCAGCAGCCGCATCCCGACGGACGGATCCAGGGCCCACTCCCAGCCGAACACTTCGAGCGCCTCGGTGATGATCTCGGCGATGGCATTGTGACTCCGCTCGACCAGTTCGAGGTAGGCATCGCGCATCTCGGGCACACGCGAGGCGTGCAGGCGTAACTCCAGGCCGGCCTGGATGCCCTCGAGGTTGGCGTCCTGGGTGCGCAGAAAGAGCCGGATGCCCTCGTCGATCAGGGCATCCATGTCGGTGACGTCCGACAGCCGCGGCAGCACTCCCTCGACCGCCTCACGGGCCCCGGCCACCACGGAATCGCCGACGCGAACCATGTAGGCCAGGGTCAGGTCGTTCTTCGATTCGAAGTTGGAGTAGAAAGCCCCGCGGGTGAATCCGGCCCGTTCACAGATCTCCTCCACCGAGGCGGCCTGCACCCCCTTCTCGGCGAACACGCTGCGCGCAGCCTCGAGCAGGCGCTCTCGGGTGCGTTCGCGGCGAGCGGTGAGTTGGGTCATCAGCGTCACATTCTCATTGATTACCGAACACCCTAGCGCATCGGATACAGTTCTGTATTGAATACACCTCTGTATCGAACTTGGGAGCTCGTGCATGTCCTCCTTCCTCTACCGCCTGGGGCGCCAGTGCTGGCAACACCGGGTGCGGGTGCTGGTCATCTGGCTGGTGGCGCTGGTCATCAGCGGCGCCTTGGCGGGCCTGATCGGCAAGAAGTTCGAGGACAGCTTCACCCTGCCCGGCACCCAATCCCAGGCCGCCCTCGACCAGCTCGGGCTGACCTTCCCCGAGATCGCCGGCGCCTCGGCCACGATGATCATCGTCGCCCCCGATGGCAGCACGGTGGACGATCCCGCGGTCAAGCAGGTGATCGACCGCGCGGTCGAACGCTTCAACCACACCGACCGGGTGGTGATGGCCCAATCCCCCTACAGCGACATGATCGACGGGCTGGTCTCGAAGGATCGCCGGGCCGCGATCGTCCAGTTGCAGCTCGAAGGGGAGATGACCGAGTACAGCGAGGACGACAAGGCCGAGTTCAGCACGATGGCCGATCGCGTCGCGGGTGAACTGCCCGGCTCGCAGGTGTCGATGGGCGGGGAGTTGTACAACGCCGACGTCCCCACCGTCACCCCGGTCGAACTGATCGGGGTCGGGGTCGCGATGATCGTGCTGCTGCTCACCCTGGGGTCGATCCGGGCCGCGTCGATGCCGCTGATCACCGCGATCGTCGGCGTCGGGGTGACCATGTTGCTGATCGTCACCGCAACCGGACTGACCACGATCAACTCCACCACCCCGATGCTGGCGCTGATGCTCGGCCTGGCGGTCGGCATCGACTACGCCCTGTTCATCCTGTCGCGCCATCGCGAACTGATGCGCGGCGGTCTGGCAGCCGAGGAATCGATGTCACGCTCGGTGGCCACCTCGGGATCGGCGGTGGTTTTCGCCGGGCTGACCGTGGTGATCGCCCTGATCGGCCTGGCCGTGGCGCGGATTCCCTTCCTCACCGTGATGGGCCTCGCCGCCGCGATCGGGGTGGCAATCGCGGTGTTGATCGCGCTCACCCTGTTGCCGGCGCTGGCCGGGTTCGCCGGCGAGAAGATGCGGCCCAAGCCCAGGAAGCGCAGGCGGGCCGCATCGGACGAGCCCGAGGACAAGGACGAGGACGAGGAGACACACGCGGCCGCCCCCAACGGTGACGGCACCCGGGGCGGCGGGCCGTCCGGCTGGTGGGTGCGGGTGATCACCAAGGTGCCGACCGTGACGGTGCTGATCGTGGTGATCGGCCTGGGTGCGCTGGCGATCCCGGCCAAGGATCTGCGATTGGCGCTGCCGAATGCCGGTTCGAACCCCGAGGACAGTCCGTCGCGGGTGGCCTACGACCTGATCACCGACAACTTCGGCGAGGGTTTCAACGGCCCGCTGCTGGTCACCGCCGAGATCATCGGATCCAATGATCCGCTGGGAGTGATGGACGGGCTGAAGCGCGACATCGAGGCGATGCCCGGGGTCGAGATGGTGCCGCTGGCCACCCCGAACCGCACCGCCGACACCGGCATCGTCCAGGTCGTGCCCAGTACCGGCCCGGACGACCCGGCCACCCAGGATCTCGTCCAGGCCCTGCGCGATCGGGCCGACGAATGGCGCGAACGCTATGGGGTCGACACCGCCGTCACCGGTTACACCGCGGTCGCGATCGACGTCTCCGACCGGCTCGGTGCCGCCCTGTTGCCCTTCGGCATCTTCGTGGTCGGCCTGTCGCTGGTGCTGTTGACGATGGTCTTCCGCTCGATCGCGGTGCCGATCAAGGCCACCCTCGGTTACCTGCTGAGCGTGCTCGCGGCCTTCGGCGCCACCGCCCTGGTGTTCGAACACGGTTTCGGCGCGGCGCTGATCAACCTGACCGACCTCGGCCCGATCATCAGTTTCCTGCCGATCGTGTTGATGGGCATCCTGTTCGGCCTGGCGATGGATTACGAGGTCTTCCTGGTCTCGCGCATGCGCGAGGACTACGTGCATTCCGGCGACGCCAGGGCCGCGGTGCGCACCGGGTTCATCGGATCGGCCACGGTGGTGGTGGCGGCCGCGTTGATCATGTTCGCGGTGTTCGCCTTCTTCGTACCCGAAAGCCCGCGCGGCACCCTGAAGCCGATCGCCTTCGCCCTGGCGATGGGGGTGGCCCTGGACGCCTTCGTGGTGCGGATGACCCTGGTGCCGGCGGTGATGGCGATGCTCGGCGAGAAGGCCTGGTGGTTGCCGAAGTGGCTCGATCGGCGGTTGCCGTCCTTCGATGTGGAGGGTGAATCACTGCACCACGAGCTCGAGATGGCCGATTGGCCCTCGGCCGACGACCCGCATCTGGTCTACGCCGAGGGGCTGGAACTGCGCGAGGGCGAGATGCGGCTGTTCGACCCGGTCAACGTGCGGCTGCTGCCCGGTGAGGTGCTGGTGATCGAGGGCGACCCGGCCCCGCGCAATGCCCTGCTGCTCGCCCTGTCCGGACGGATCCGGCCCACCGGCGGGCAGGCCAAGGTCGCCGGTCACCTGTTGCCCGAACAGGCCTCCCGGGTACGCGCCCACAGCGACGTGGTGACCGCGGAGGATCCGCATCTGGTGCGCGACCTGCAGCGGGCGAAACTACCGCTGCTGGTGGTCGAGGGCGCCGATGCACTGCACCGTCACGCCGACCGCGAAGCCCTCGCCGCCGCCCTGGCCCGAGCCCACGACCAGGGCCGGGCGGTACTGCTGGGAGTCGCCGATACCGAACTGGTCACCGACCTGTTGCCGCACGGCTACTACTCCCTGGCGTTGACCACCCCCGAACTTCTTTCCACCCGATGAGGTTGCTGATGCTCGAACGTGCTCACCTGAATCGTCCGGTCGGCTGGCTGGGCCTGATCGGCCTGGTGCTGGTGCCGGTGATCATCGCCGCCAGTTTCACCTGGGCCATCTGGAAATCCGATACCCGCCTGGACCGCATCGATGCCGCCATCGTCAACCTCGACGAGCCGGTGAAGATCGACGGCCAGATCGTGCCGATGGGCCGCCAATTGGCCGCCGGTCTGGTCACCGGCGATGAGCAGAATCCCGATCTGAACATCAACTGGGTGCTGTCCGACCCCGAGGACGCCGCCGCCGGCATGGCTTCGGGACGCTACGCCGCGGTGGTCACCATTCCAAAAGATTTCTCGGCCGCAGCGACCTCCTTCGGGGGCAAACCGCAGGATGCCGAGAAGGCCGTGCTGCAGATCCAGACCTCCGAGATCGGGGGCGTGACCGATCCACAGGTCGCCAAGGTGATCATCGAAACCGCCGCCCGCATGATGAGCACCAGCCTGACCGAGACCTACCTGGACAACATCTATCTGGGCTTCAACCAGATGGGCGAACAGTTCGGCGAGCTCGCCGACGGCACGCAGCAACTGGCCGAAGGGGCCAACGAACTCTCCGGTGGCGTGCGGGAGGCCGCCACGGGAACCGCCGAGTTGGCGGCCGGGATGGGCCAACTGAGTGCCGGTGGGCAGGAGCTGTCCGAGGGTGCTCGAAAGCTCGATGCCGGTGCCGAGGAGTTGGCCTCCGGGTTGGGTCGGATGCGGGACGAGACCCGCGAGCTGCCCGGTCAGGCCCGGAAACTGGCCGACGGTGCCGGGGAACTGTCCTCGGGTGCCGACCGGCTGGCGACCGGGGCCGACCAGCTCTCGTCCGGGGCCAAGGAACTCAGCACCGGGGTGCAGCAGTACGGCCAGGGTGTCGAACAGTTCGCCGCCGGCACCCGGCAGTACACCGCCGGGGTGCGCGAGTACGCCACCGGGGTGAAGCAACTCACCGATGGGGCCGAGCCGTTGATCGGGCCGCTGAATCAGCTCGCCGACGCCCTGGAGGGCACCCAGATGCCGTCCGCAGACGAGATCGAGGCCGCTCTGGCCGGGCTGGCCGACCTACCCGACGGATTGCGGCAGATCGGTGGTGGGTTCAACGAGTTGACCACCCAACTCAAAACTTTGGCCGAGCAGGGCACCCCGGCTCCGGACGTGCCGTGCCCGCCCGAACTCGAAGGGGTGCCCGGGGCCTGTGAAGCCTTCCGGCAGGGCTTCGCCGCCGGTTGGCAGAACGGCACCCAACAGATCGGCCAAACCATCTGGCAGGGCTACAGCACTCCCGATCCGAACACCGGGCTGAGCCTGGCCGATGCCGGCCCGACCCTGGTGAACGCCGCCGCGGAGGTGGAGGCCGGGCTCGCCGGCCTCGATTCGGTGGTCGAGTTGGTGAAGTCGATGCAGGCCATGGGCACTACCGGCCTCACCCCCTCGGAGGGAATCCGACAGTTCACCAACGGTCTGACCCAGCTCGGGATCGCCTCCGACAAGATCATCGCCGGCGGGGACGAACTCTCCCGGGGCGCGGCCGAGTTGGCCGGCGGGGCGCAGCAGCTCAGCTCGGGGGCGTCCCAGTACGCCGGCGGGGTCGAACAGTACGCCGGTGGCGTGCAGCAACTGGCCGGTGGCGCCGAGCAGCTCGCGGCAGGTGCCGAACAACTCCCGGGTGGTCTGCAGCAACTGGTCGACGGCATCGCGCAAACCGCCGCCGGGGCGTCCCAACTGTCGACCGGTACCGGTGAGTTGGCCTGGGGTATTCAACAGTTCAGCGCCGGCGTCACCGCCGCGGCCGGGGGTGCCGATGAACTGGCCTCCGGAATGGGGCAACTCGCCGCCGGTGCGGCGAAACTGGCCGAGGGCACCACCGAGCTGGCCGAGGGTGTCGCCGAGGGACGCGACAAATTGCCGCACTACAGCGATGCCGACCGGGCCAACCTGAAGGGGGTGGTGGCCATGCCGGTCACCACCGACCTGGCCGCCGACGGTGAACTGCTGCCGCTGGTGTCGGCCACCTCGTTGCTGATGGTGATGGCCCTGTGGCTGGGTGCCCTGGCGACCTACCTGCTGGTGCAGGCGGTGTCGGTGCGCACCCTGACCTCGAGCAAACCGTCCTGGCAGTTGGCCTGGCGGTCGATCTGGCCGGGGGTGGCGATCGCCGCCGTCCAGGCCGTGGCGTTGACCGCGGTCGGCCAGGTGGTGGTCGGATTGTCCTTCGCCCGGGCGATGGGAGTGCTCGGCATTCTGCTGCTGGCCGGTGCCATGTTCGTGGTGCTGAACCACGCCCTGGTGGCCTGGCTGGGTGGTTTCGGACGGGTGGTCTCGGTGACCCTGGTGGTGCTGTCGGTGTCGGGGGCGATCACCACCGCCCTACCGGGCTTCTTTCTCGGGGTGCGGCCGCTGTTGCCGTTGACCCCGGCGCTGGATGCGGTGCAGGCGATGATGGTCGGTGGATCGGGCATCGGCGGCAACCTGACGATGCTTCTGGGGTGGTTGATCGTGGCGGCCTCGGCCAGTGTGCTGGCGGTGGTGCGGTCGCGGACGGTCAGCGCCTCGCAGTTGATGCTCCGGTATTCCTGAGGTTGTTTGGCGGCCGTGTGGCGACCCGGTCAGGGCTGGTACGGGCCGCCGACCGCCGTCCGGGCCTTCATCACATCGCGGGGTCGGTCGATACCGAGCCAGGCGGTGAGATTACCGGCCGGGTCCACCCACGACACCGCGGACAGCAGATCGTCGATGAACTCGGGGACGGCCCGGTCGTCGGGGCCGTGCGCACCGACGTACTGGAGTTTGTGCCCGAACTGATCGGACCAGAAGTAGGGCACTGGGTCGTACCCGGCAGAGATGTCACCCAGCAGGGTCGCCGCGGCCACCGCACCCCCGGAGGAGGCATCGTCCCAGTGCTGTCCGACCAAGTGGGCGCCGGCCCGCGGTGACCAGCGTTCGGTGACATCGCCGACCGCCACCACATCGGGCGCGGACGTGCGCAGGTGCTCGTCCACGATCACCCCGCGATTCAGCTCCAGGCCGGAGTCGGCGAGCCAGCCGATATTGGGCCGCACCCCCACCCCGGTGACCACCACATCGGCCTCGATCTCGATCCCGTCGGCCAGCAGAACCCGGCCCTCGTCGACCCGGGACACCGGGCAGCCGGTGTAGACCTGCACGGCTTCCCACCAGTGCTTGAGGTGCCGGGCCACCTGCGGGCCGAGTACCGCAGCCAGCGGCATATCGGTGGCTTCGATGCAGATCACCTCGCAGCCGCGGGCGAGTGCGCTGGTGGCGACTTCGGCCCCGATCCAACTGCCACCGATCAACACCACCCGCACGCCGGGCGCCAGTTTCTCGCGCAGCGCCAGGGCGTCGTCGGCGGTGCGCAGCAGGTGTTGGTGTCCGTCCCCCGGCATTCGGATCGGGGTGGCTCCGGTGGCGATCAGCAGGCGGTCGTAGTCGACCCGTCCGGGGCCGTCGGAGCCCTCGACCCGCACCTGTTTCGCGGCCGGGTCCAGGACCATGGCCCGGGTGCCGAGGCGCAGGTCGATCGCCAGTTTGTCGGTGTCGAAGGGCAGGGTGGTGCTGTCGCGTGTGCCGAGCAATACGTCTTTCGACAGGGGCGGCCGGTCATAGGGTGCGACGGCCTCCTCGGCGAGCATGGTCAGGTCGCCGTCGTATCCCTTGCGTCGCAGGGACGATGCGGTGCGCACCGCCGAGAGGCCGCCGCCGGCTATCACGATTCCACCCATGGGGAGCCTCCGCGGGGTCTCGATGACGATGTGAGGTAATGGCCTCAAGGTACCTGCACGACCGGGATGGAGAAGTCATGAAGGTGATCGCGGATCTGAACATGTGCCAGGGGCACGGCCTGTGCTCGATGGCTGCGCCGGATGTTTACGACCACGACGAGGACGGCCTGGTGGTGGTCAAGCTGGACGTCATTCCGCCCGAGTTGGCCGACGCCGCCGCCGACGGGGTCGAGGGCTGCCCCGAAATGGCCCTGAGCATCGTCGAGGAGTGACCCGACCCGGCTTCAGCCGGCGGTGTCGATGCCGAGTCGGTCGAGGATCAACCCGGCCAGGGCCGCGGTGCGGGGTGCCAGTTCGGCGATGATGACGTGTTCGTGGTCGGCGTGTGAGCCGTCGCCGACACCGCCGAGGCCGTCCAGGGTGGGTACCCCGATGGCGGCGGTGTAGTTGCCGTCCGACCCGCCGCCGACCCGGATCGGCGGGGGCACCGGCAGGCCGAGGTTCTCGTTGACCCGGGCATAGGCCCGGTACAGATCTTGGGCCCGCTCCTGTTCCAGGGGTGGTCGGTTGATGCCGCCGGAGACCACCACCTGGGCCTGCGGCGCCAGGGCGGTGAGGGACTTCATCGCCTCGTCGACCCGGCGCTGTTCGGTCAGCGTCCAGGCCCGCACATCCACATCGACCCAGGCTTCGGCGGGCACCGTGTTCACCGTGGTACCGCCCTGCAACCGGGTGGGGGTGACCGTGGTGCCCTCGACCGGGTCGGCCAGTTGGGTGAGCCGGTGAATCTGATGGGCCAGTTCGACCCCGGCGTTGATGCCCTTCTCCGGTTCCAGGCCGGCGTGCGCGGCACGTCCCCGAACCTGCAGTTGATAACGGGAAACGCCCTTGCGGCCGACCTTGATCGCACCGCCGTCACCGGAGGGTTCCAGCACCAGGGCGGCAATCGCGTTGGTGGCTTCGGCCTGGATGAAAGTGGCCGAGGTGAGCGACCCGACCTCTTCGTCTCCGGTGACCAGCAGGCTCACCCCGTTCAGGGCCTCGTCACCGTGGAGTTCGCGGATCAGCGCCAGGGCGTGAATGCCCATCACCAGGCCGCTGAGCATGTCGAAACAACCCGGGCCGCGCAGGATGCCGTCGCGGATGCTGAACGGCAGGCGTTCCAGGGTGCCGATCGGCCAGACCGTGTCCTGGTGGGTAACGATCACCACCTTGGGGTCACCCTCGCCGAACCGCAGCCGCAAATGGGTGACCCCCTGCAGGACCACGATCTCGGGTTCGGCCCCCAGCCGGCGGTGCAGCAGCGCGGCGATTGCGGCCGCACCGTCGGCAACCGCCTCGAGGTCCTCCGACGGGGTTTCCCGGGTGATCACCCGTTCCAGGTCGCGGAGCATCTGGGGCAATCGGGCAGAACTCGCCTGCAGCAGGGGTTGTTCGTACGCCGTCATATCCACCTTTCGCTCGCCGCACCAGCCTAGTCCCCCTCCTTGCAGGCGGGACCTTGGATACAAACGCACCCCGGAGCCGGTCATCCGGTGCTTTCGCGTCACATACCCGGCTGTGGGGTGCGTTTGTGGTCAGGGGGCTCGGTCACTCCCGAGCACCGAGGCGGGCAATCGGGTGTCGAAGCCGTCGATGGTGCGGGCATTCTTCTCGCGCTGGTACTTCGCGATGCCCTCGGCGCCCTTCTTGTCGGCCCAGGAGGCCATCAGGTCGCGCTGACCGACGTAGTCGTACAGCGGCACCCCGAAACCACAGGAGGTCTGGCACTCCCCCACCGTGACGTCGTAGACCTGCCGGGATCCCTCCAAGGGTGGGAACAGGGCGACCATCTCGTCGAAGTCGGGGTCGCCGGGTTGGATGATGCGGGCGGTGCCGTACAGCCGCAGGATCCACGGCTTGCCCTCGAAGCTGCAGAACATGATCGTCATCCGGGGGTTCTGCACCAGATGCCCCGCAGTCTCATTGCCCGACCCGGTGCCGTTCAGCCAGGCCACCCGATTCGGCCCGAGCACCCGGAAGGTGTCCAGACCCTTCGGTGAAACGTTCACCCGACCGTCGGCGGCCGCAGTGCCCACGAAGAACATCTGCTGGCTCTCGATGAACTCCACCAACTGAGGTTCGATGCTGTCGTAGAACTTGCCCATGCTTCATGCTCGCACGCGCATCCGGTGGGTCACCGGGTTTTCGGGCCTGCGGGGAGCTGCAACTTTAACGCTTAAAGTTGCAGGTTCCGGTCGAAGCTGCTCACTTAACTCTTGTCCGGAGGAGCTACAGGTCTTTGGCGAGCCGGGCGATGTGGATGGTGAGGTAGCTGACCTCGTCGTCGGTGATCGGTTGGCCCAGGCGCAGTTCGAGTACCTGGCGTAGGTTGACCGCCGCCCCGTAGGCCTCGGGGTAGGCCTCCCGAATCGCCCCGGCGAAGGAGTCGGCGACCTGTTCCCGGAATTGCTGGCCCTGGTTGGCTCGGACGAAGAAGTAGCGCAGGTGGGTGATGAACCGGGCGGCGGTGAGGGAGTCCCGGTCGAAGCTGGTGCCGAGTACCTGTTCGAGCACATCGAAGATCTGGGTGAAAACGCCGGTCATCAGGTAGGTCTGCGACAGATCCCCGGTGGTGAATCCCGCATTCACCAGGTGCAGGGCAATCGCGACGGCCTCACCCTCGGGCAGCGGGACGGGGGTGCGCCGGTTGACGTGGGCCAGTACCTCTTCGGCGACGGCCAGTTCATCGGCATACAGGTGGGCGATCTCGGCCCGCAGCGGATATTCGAGCTCCACCCCCATCCGCACCCGTTTCAGGGCGAAGCTGAGGTGGTCGGCCACCGCGATGACGGTGGTGGCCGGCAGGTCACCGGGCAGGCGTTCTCGGGCGACTTCCAGTGCCTCGTCGGCCCACTGCAGGTGCTCGGGCGGAATCGCCGACAGTTGCATCGCGAAGTTGTCGATATCGCGGCCGTCGTCGGCGATGAACACCCGGACGACCTTGGACATGTCGACCTTCATCCCGGGTTTGGCCTGAAAACCCAGGCCCCGGCCGCTGAGCACCACGTCCCCACGGTCGGCCGAGCGCGCCAACACCACGTTGTTGTTGAAAACGCGCAAGATCTCCATGCTCAACCCTTTCGAGGTGCGCCTCACGCTACCAACGCCTCGCCCATCGGTGACCGATCCCGGTCGGCCCGGCCGATGAGTGAAACCGCTGCCCGGTCCCCTGGCGTCGTGGGCCCCGGGCAGCGGTCGGCTCTCACTTCAGGGTGGCTCCGTTGCTGTTGATCAGGTCGCGGTACCAGCCGAAGGACTTCTTGCGGTAGCGCGCCAGGCTGCCGCTGCCGTCGTCGTTGCGGTCGACGTAGATGAATCCGTAGCGCTTGCTGAGCTGGGCGGTGGAGGCACTGACCAGGTCGATGCACCCCCAGGTGGTGTAGCCGAGCAGCTCGACACCGTCGGCGATCGCCTCACGCACCTGCACCAGGTGATCGTTCAGGTACGAGATCCGGTAGTCGTCGATCACGGTGAGTTCACCGTCCACCTCGACCAGTTCGTCCTTGGCCCCGAGACCGTTCTCGACGATGAACAGTGGCTTGCGCCAGCGTTCCCAGTAGTCGTTGAGGACGATCCGCAAGCCGACCGGGTCGATCTGCCAACCCCATTCGGACGCTTCCAAGTGCGGGTTGGGCACGCCGGCGAAGATGTTGCCGGCGCCCTTCTCGGCGTTGGGGTCGGCGGTGGCGCAGATGCTGACGTAGTAACTGAAGGAGACGAAGTCGACCGTGTGCTTGAGGTCTTCGCGGTCCTGGTCGGTGATCTCCAACTCCACCCCGAGCTCGCGCAGCTTGCGCTTGAAGTAGCCCGGGTACTCGCCGAAGCAATGCACGTCACCGAAGGCGAAGTTGTCGTGCTCGATCTGTCGGGCCGCCCAGACATCGGCGGGGTCGGGGGTCAGCGGGTAGGCGGGCATCGCGATGATCATGCAGCCGACCTTCGACTCCGGCATCAGCTCGTGGGCCAGTTTGGTGGCCCGGGCCGAGGCGACCAGCTCGTGGTGGATGGCCTGGTACAGGTCTTGATCGGTGAGTTGGTCCTTGGGCGTCCAGATGCCGCCGGACATCAGCGGGGCGTGCAGCACCGCGTTGATCTCGTTGAAGGTCAGCCAGTACTTGACCCGCTTGCCGTAGCGCTCGAACAGCACCCGGCAGTAACGGTCGAAGAAGCCGATCATCTTGCGGTTGACCCAGCCGTCGTAGGTCTTGGCCAGATGCAGCGGGGTTTCGTAGTGGCTGATCGTGACCAGCGGCTCGATGCCGTGCTTCTCGCACTCGTCGAGGACCCGGTCGTAGAAGGCCAGGCCCTCCTCATTGGGGGTTTCCTCGTCACCGTTGGGGAAGATCCGGCTCCAGGCGATCGAGAAGCGGAAGACCTTGAAGCCCATCTCGGCGAAGAGCGCGATGTCCTCGGCATAGCGGTGGTAGAAGTCGATGCCCTCGTGTTTGAGGTTGTCGGCGGTCGGTTCCTCGGTGGGTGGGGCGACGATGCCCTGGGGCATCACGTCCTGGATGGACAGGCCCTTGCCATCGGCGGTGTAGCCGCCCTCGAACTGGTTGGCGGCGGTGGCGCCGCCCCACAGGAAGCCTTCGGGGAAAGTGAGTTCGGTCATGGGGGTGTTCCTTTCTCAGAGCTTGATGGCCAGGGCGAGGTCGTCGGCGTCCAGATCACCGTCGGTGACCGGGACGACCTCGGTCAGTTGGGCGGAGTTGGTGACGATGACGACCGTGGTCGGGTCGTAACCGGCTTCGGTGATCGTGGTCAGGTCGACGGTGGCGAGCTTGTCGCCGGCCTCGACGCGCTGCCCCTGGGTGACGTGGGAGGTGAAGCCCTGGCCGTCCAGTTGCACGGTGTCGATGCCGATGTGCACCAGTACCTCGACGCCGTTGTCGGACTTGATGCCGTAGGCGTGCGGCATCGCGGCCCGAACCTCACCGGAGATCGGGGCGACCAAGTCACCGCTGGTGGGGACGATGCCCATGCCGGCACCCATCGCGCCGGAGGCGAAGACCTTGTCGTTGACCTCGGTCAGGGCGACGGCCTTGCCCGGTACCGGGGCACGCACGTCGAGGCTGTCGGTGGCCAGCAGGGTGGTTCCGGTACCGGTGACCGGGGCGCCGGCATCGACCGGAGTGGACACCGGGGCGGTCAGGGCGGGGTTGGTGATGTCGGCGGCAACCTCTTCGTCGGGGGCGTCGGGGAAGCCGAGCACCAGGGTCAGGGTGAAGGCGATGACCACCGCGACGGCGACACCAACCATGGTCATTGCGAAGTTGCCGACGTTCATGTAGGCCGGGATTCCGATCAGGGACGGGAAGACGAAGGCGTCGTTGGCACCGCCGGCCAGGGCGACGATGACACCGCCGACCGCACCGCCGATGCAGCCGTAGATGAAGGGACGCTTCTTGGGCAGGTTCACACCGTAGATACCGGGTTCAGTGACACCGGCGAGGAAGCCGGACAGGGCCGCGGGGCCGGCGATCTGACGCAGCGACTTGCTCTTGGTGCGGACCATCACGGCCAGCATCGCGGCGGCTTGGGCGAGCACGGCGGGCAGAACCGGGCCACCGAGCAGGGTGTGTCCGACGGTGCTCAGGTCGTTCAGCATGATCGGGACGAAGGCCCAGTGCAGACCGAAGATCACGAAGATCTGCCAGGCCGCGCCCATGATCGCGCCACCGGCCCAGGGAGCAACCTCGAACAGCCACTGCACGCCACCGGAAATGCCGTTGGCCAGGTAGGTGGTCAGCGGACCGACGGTCATCAGCACGAAGGGCACCAGCAGGGTCAGCACCAGCAGCGGGGTGGTGAAGTTGCGGATGGTGGCGGGAAGCACCTTGTTGAGCAGTCGTTCGAGGTGCCCCTGCAACCAGACCGCGACGATGATCGGGATCAAGGACGACGTGTAGTTGGCAGCGATCACCGGAATGCCGAAGAAGGTGACGTCCGGGTTACCGACCATGGCGACGATGGCCGGGTAGACCATCGCGCCGGCGATCGCCAGGGAGGTCGCGGTATTGGCGTGGAACTTCTTGGACGCACCGACCGCGAGCAGCATCGGCAGGAAGTAGAACAGGCCGTCGGAGGCGGCGTTCCAGATCGCGTAGGTGGTGCCCTCGGGGCTGAGCCAGCCGAAGGTGGTGGCCAGGGCGAGGAAGGCCTTGAGCAGGCCTGCGCCGGCCAGCGTCCACAGAATCGGGTGCAGAATCGCGGTGATCAGGTCGATGAACTGGCTGAGCAGGTTGCCCTTGGGCCCGGTTTCGGCTTCGGTGTCGTCAGCTTCGCCGAGCTTGGTGATGCGCATCAGCTCTTGGTAGGTCTGCGGCACGTTGTTGCCGATCACGACCTGGAACTGGCCACCGGCCGGCATCACGGTGATGACGCCGGGCAGCTTCTCCACCGCGGCCTTGTCAGCTTTGCTCTCGTCGCGCAACCTCAGTCGCAGCCGGGTGGCGCAGTGGGTGGCCTGGGCGATGTTCTCCTCGCCGCCCACCTCGCGCAGGATTTCGCCTGCCAGCGACTGATAGTCAACCTTGACCATCTCGATCCCCTCTGTTCGTGGCCGTTTGGCCCGGAAAACAAAAAAAGACCTGAGGCGCACAACAGTGCTTCCTCAGGTCTTGCCTCTTGCGAGTAACAATCCTGTCGGTTCTCATCGAACCTGACAGGCACTCTACAACGCGTCGTAGTTGCTCCGCAAGTCGGGGTGCGGGTCAGCCCTTCAACTCGCTCTCGGTGTCGCGTCTGGTGAAGTCACAGTGCCCGGCGGGCTCGCACGTGGCCTTCGGCGATCTGCTGCAGCAGGTCGACGGTCTCGTCCAGCAGGTCCAGGCCGAGGGTGCGGGAGCGGACGATGATCCGGCGCGACAGGCGTTCGGCCTCGGCGGTGTTGCCGGCTTCGTGTTCGGCGCGCAGCCGCAGACTCATCAGCAGTTCGTCGTCGGGGGCGGCGGTCAGGCCGCGGGAGGTGGCCCAACGCACCACGTTGAGGTCTCCCGCACGACGGGCGCGGTCGGCAAGCACCCAGGCGATATCGCGAATCATCGAGACCATGTCCAAGCGGGATTCCTCGGCCCAGCCCCATTGTTGGGGGGCGGCATCAGCCAACGGGGCACCCCGCACCAGCTCCAGGGCGGCGTGCAGGGTGCTGTCGCGGGCGGTGCGGATGTCGCCGGGCAGCATCTCCTGCAGCAGTTGCCAGTCGGAGGTCACCGCGTCATGCAGGGTGATCCGACCCGAGTAGGCCTCCGGTAGGTAGGGGCGGCCCTCGGGGTCGTGCCCCAACCAGGTGCGCAGCCGGCTCATGTTCGAGCGTCGGGTGGCTTCGGCGACGAAGAGTTGCGCGGCCATTTCCCGGGATGATCGGCCCGGGTTCTCCAGGAGCCAGGCGCAGTATTCGATGCACTGTTTGTGGGCTCTCGGAGGCGCGGTACCGCGCGCGTCCTGCAGGTCGATCGGGCCGAGCAACCGCACCAATGGCGCCATCGGTCGGTCGGGGGGACGGGTGTCGGTGGGCACGGGCAACTCCTGTCGGGCACCCGGGGCGGGCACTCGGGGCGGGTCGAAGCCGGAGATATCGGGCACCGGGGCCGGTGACCACCACGGTGCCGCGGCAGTCGTGGTGGACCCGGTCACCCGGAACAGTTCAACGACGTGGTCTCGGGCCGGTTCGGTGACCAGATGGGGGGTGAAGCCGTCGGTGATTCCGTCGATGTGGGCTCGACGGGCATCGCCGGTGAGGGTAACTGCGGCCGGGGTCGCAACACGCACCACGGCCAGCGGGGTTCGCGGATCATCCAGCAGCGCGGTGAGCCGGCGCCGCTGCTGGACGGTAAGGGGTGTTCCGAGCACCACGATGGTCGGTTGCCAGGCCTCGGCGTGGTCGATGTCCAACCTGAGCTGGGCCGGAACCGGCGGGTCGGCAGGCTCGCAGGCTCGCTGTTGTTCTGCGCGCTGTTCGAGTTCGGCCAGCAGTTCGTCGGGGTCGGCGCTACTGCGGACGTGGCCGGCTTCGGCGGCGTCGATCAACGGTTCCTCGCAGCCGAGCACCACCACTTCGGCGGCATCGGGATTGGCGAGCAGATCGAGGACGATGCCTCGAACCAGGGCCCGGGTGTCCTCGGGATCGTCCAGGTCGATGCCGAGGTCACCGACGCGTTCCAGATCGATCAACACCTCACCGTCGATGTGCCGACCGATGGTGACCAGTGCGGGCCAGGGGTTGCCGACGGCCTCACCGATATCGGTGCGCCGGGCCGCGTCGAGGATCCAGCGGTTCCCCTCGATGCGGAATCCCTCGGGTGGGCTGCCGGCGTCTGACACGACCAGTTCCACCCGATCCGGGGTGACCAGTGCCTGGTGCAGTGCCGGCGGACTGCCGCCGACCCGCAGGCAGTGCCGGGCGATGAGCTCGCGGGCCAGGGTCAGTCCTTCGCTGCCGCCCGGGGAACGGACGGTGTGCAGGGCTGCGGCCAGCCGTTGCGCTGCCTGGCCCGGTTGGGCAATACGGCGACCCACCGGACGTTCGTGCATCTGGGTCAGACGGCGGATCGCGAAGTTGCCCACCAGCCCGGCCGCCAGCAGGGCACCGATCCCGCCCAGGGCGGCGCCTAGATCCACCCCACCATCAACAGCGGGCACGTCCGTCGAGTCGAACTCCGGTGGCTGTTCCGCGGCTGGTTCGCCGGGCTGCTCGGGTGCCTGTTCTGCTTCCTGCTCCCCCGCTTGCTTCTCCCGCCGGGGTTCGGCGGGCTCCGGCGTCGGTTCGGACGTCCGGGGCCCACTGTCGTTCTGCTGCGGGGATTCGGCCGGGCCGGCCGGTTCTTCGGCCGCGTCCCGGGAGACCGGGGACGTGGTGGCTGCGGTCTCGGGCAGGCGCAGCATCATCCCGACCGACAGTTGGTCGGGGTGGTGGAGCACTGCCCGATTGAGGGACCACAACTCGGGCCACCGGTCCGGGTCTCCCAGATGGGCTCGGGCCAGGCCGGTAAGTGTGTCGCCTTCGGCGACCCTGATGGAAGGCCCGGATCGCGTGTCCTCGGCAGATCGCGTGTCCTCGGCACTCGGAATGAACAGCTCCCAGCCGGCTTCCAACACATCCGGCCCACCGGTCAGCACCTCGGGGTTGGCGGCGGCGATCTGTCGCCACCGGGAACCGTCGCGGTAGTAGTGCTCGGCCAGGCTCCACAGATCGTCACCCGATTGCACCCGGTGGCGAACCCCGGGACCTCGGTGCGGATCGGCGCTTTCGCCCTCCGGCGGAGTCTGCATCGGATTGAGGCCCGTCCGGTCGTGGACGGTCGGCTCGAGGACGGATGCCTCCAGGCTGACCGGACCTCCCGAAGTGGTGCCGGTAGTCGAACCACCGACCCCGGGTGCCGGGCCGGTCACGCCGGCAACCTCCGGTGCAGCCTGCGCCACCGTCCCCGGCATCACCCCGCCGAGGGCGGTCAGCACCAGTACCGCTGCGATCGCTTGTACCCATCGCAAGCCCGGCAGGCGGATCCGCAAACGGCCGCGGGTCACCACCGAAGTGGTCTCGACCAGAACTGCGAGGGCCACGACCAGCCAGGCCAACCAGCCGGCGATGGTGAGCACACCCATGAGCACGCTGCCGTCGTCGGGGTTGCGCAGCGCGTCAAGCCACACCGCCGGGGCGGGAATCGTCCCGAGGCCGAGCAACACCGCCGGCACCCCGACCAGCACCACCAGCAGCAACAGCCAGGCGCCCACGGCTCGCAGGATTCGCATCACGGACTCCCCCGGTGTTGGTCGACGATCGAAGAACCGTTCGCCGACACCTGGATCGAGCCCGGGGTGCCGGGCACGAGCAGGTCGGCCAGTGGCACGGTGCAGCGCACCCGCACCGAGACCGCTGCCGGTTCACCGACCCGGCGCTGCAGCCCGGACACGTCGGCGTGTACCCGCAGATCCGCACAGTCGGTGCCGGCCGAGCGCAGTTGTTCGGTACCCACCCGGTGCGCGACCTCCCGGGCCGCCGCACCGTGGCGTTCCAGCGATGCGCTGCGGGCGGCCAGCCAGGCCGCGTCCTCTACCGCGCTGGTGACGTACCACAGCCGCGCCCCGACCATCAGCAACCCGAGCAGCAGGGTGACCGCCGGGATCACCACGACCGCCTCCACCGAGGCCGCGCCACGTTCGTCCCGAGTCATGGCCGGGTCACCCGCTCGGGACTGATCACGGCCTGTTCACGCACGCTGCCCGGCCCGAGGTCGAGGATGAGTTGGGGGCGGCCGGTGACGGTCACCGTGATCAGCTCCGCACCGCGGTCGACGTGCACGTCGACATCACGAAGGCCGGCGATCCGGGTGATCTCCAGGGCGGCATGTTCGCCGGCTTCGGGTGGTGGGTGCAGTACCGCCTCGGCCTCGGCTGCCGCGGCGGCGGCATCCTGGGCGGCCTGCCGGGCGTGCAACCACAGCGCGGTTTGCAGCACCCCGAGCACGACGAGCAGCACCAGGGGCAGTACGAGGGCCCACTGGAGTGATTCGTTCAGACCGCGTTCATCGCGGCTCGGGGTTGGCATCGCGCGCCTACTTCGGCAACCGCGACTGGACGTAGACGCTGATCGCCGCGACCACGATGCCGGCCACGGTGACCGCACCGGCGAGCAGGATCGCGTTCTCGGTGCTCTGGGAGAGCCCGCGTTCATCGCGGGGCACCGGCCGGGTCACGGTGAGCACGATGCCCACCAGCACGGCCGACAGGCGGCTCAGGTTTCGATTCATGGGTTCATCTCCTGGGGATGTGTCAGCCGGACAGCAGACGCAGTACCGGCGGGGTGAGAAAGAGCAGCCCGAACAACAGGGCCGGGATGGTCATCGGCAGGGTCATGTTCTCCGACACCTCGGTGGCGGCGATCTTGGTGGCGGTCAGGTGCTCATCGCGCAACTCGCGCACTCGGCTGCGCAGGTTGTCGGCCAGGGCGGCGCCGTGTTGGTCGGTACGCATCACTTCGGCCAGGTCGGCCAGGGCGGGCAGTCCGATGCGTTCGGACAGGATGACCAAGTCGTCGTAGGGCGGGCGTTGTTCCATCCGAGCCCGTTCCAGAGCCGCGCGGATCTGCCGGAAGACCGGGGTGTCGGACACCTGGGCCGAGTTGGTCAAGGCCTGGATCGCCGAGGCATTGGCGAGGCGTTCCAGGGTGACCAGGTCGAAGAAGGTGAACAAGGCCTCGGCCGCGTCGTGGCTCTTGCGGTTGCCCTCGCGGCGCAGGGTCAGATCGGGGAGGAACCAGCCGACGACCGCACCGAGCAGCGCCGCACCGCCGGGGATCAGGCCGACGTTGACCCCCAACAGGGCGGTGAACCCGCCGATGACTCCCGGCACCAGGGCGCCCAGCACCGCGTGCAGCAGTTTGCGGGCATGGAACTCGGCCAGGGTGATGCCCTGCAAACGCAGTCGCTGCTGTTGTCGTCGTCCGACGGGGATGGGCGAATGGCGGGCCAGCCAGGCGCCGAGGCGCTGCGAGCGGGTGCCGGTCGGCTCCGGGGATGCGGCCGCGGTGCGCCCCTCGAGCCGGGCCAGCGCCGCGGCGAGGGAGGGACGGCCCGGAATCAGGCCGCCGATGATCAGGAAGGCCCCGGCCCCGAGCAGCAGCCCGGTGGCCACGACCATCGCCCAGGTGGTGTTCACGGCGTCCCCTCCCCCGGTAGGGCTTGCACGGTGAGGACGCGATCGCGCCGTGGTGGCATGGTCATGCGGCGCAGCATCAGCAGCGATCCCAGGTAACCGAGCACCAGGGTCAGCAGAATCACCTGACCGGTGGCGGTTCGGTAGGGGCTGAAGAAGTCGCCACCGATCAGGATCGAGGCGCCCAGCACCACGGCCATCACCACCGACACCTGCCGCACCACGAACCGGGGTTTGGCCCGTTCGGCCTCGATGTCCCGCCAGGCCCGCAGCCGGTGCTGCACCGAGTCGGACAGTTCGATCAGGGTGGTCGCGGCACCGGTCTGACCACGCTGTGCGGCCAGGATCAGGGCGGCCGCAATCGCATCGGCATCGGGGCTGTCCAGGTCGTCGGCGAAGGCGGCCAGGGCATCCCGCGGTGTCCAACGATCGTTCAGCCGGGCCACCAGGCGATTCACCGGCTCGGCGATCTGAGCCGGCGCGGAGCGACGTCCGGCCCGGATCGCGTCGACCACCGAACGTCCGGTGGCCATGGTCGCGGCCAGGGTGCGCACCCACCGATCAAGTGCCTGCATCACCTCGATGTCCCGGTTGGGCGGGGCCGAGAGCAGACGCGGGCCGAGGACGACCGCGACCACCACGATCGGCAACCACACCACCCACCCGGTCAACGCGACCAGGATCACCCCACCCAGGGCGGCAAGGCCGACCCGCCAACTCGGCATCGGGATGCGCAGCTTCTTGGTCGCAAAACGGGATGTCGCTGGACGAGTGGTGGATTGCAGGCCGGCGATGATCAGCCACACTCCGAGCACGACCGCGGCGCCGGCGGCCGCCCACAGCGCGATCATCGGGTCACCCTCCCATCGGCCGCCCGGTGATATCGGGCCAGTTCGGCGGCCATCGCCGCATCGGGCTGGAAGACCGGACGGCCACCCGCCTCGTGCCGGAACACCTGATGCAACACGGGTCGGCCTCCTTCGACCGAGCCGTTGAGTGATTGCACCTCGCTGACCATCCGGGTGCGGGTTCCACCGCGCCAGGTGTCGTCGATCAGCCGGACGTGCACCAGCAGGTGCAGGTGATGGGCGATCTGATGGTGGGCCTCGGCCACGGTGACCACTCCGGCCTGAGCCACCCGCGAGGCCAGCCGGTCGACCGTGGACGAGGCCGAGTGGGCATGGGTGGTGGCCATCAGGCCGGACCCGGATTGGGCGGCCTCGAACATGGCCCCGGCCTCGGCGCCGCGCACCTCGCCGACGATCAACCGGGAGAGGTTCTGCCGTAACGCCTCCGGCATCAGGTCGGCGACGGTGACTTCGCCGATCCGTCGTCCGTCGTGGAGTTCGCCCATGCCGGTGCGGGCTTGGAGGGCCAGGATGTTGTTGCGGCCCGGTTGCAGGTGGGTGAGCAGTTCGTAGTCGGTTTCCAGGGTGCCGAAACGTTCCTGGTGCGGGATTTCGGCGATCAGGGCTCGCAGCAGGGTGGTTTTGCCCGCCCCCTGGTCGCCGCTGATCACGATGGATTTGCGGGCTCGCACCGCGGCGGCCAGGAAGTCGGCGAGCGGTTGGGGCAGCATCTCGCCGTGTACCAGGTCGCTCAGTGTCACCTCGGTCATGGTGTGCTGGCGGATCGTGATCGAGGGGCGATGGGACAGCCCGAATCCGATGGCATGCAGTCGGAAACGGTCCCCCAGGGCCAGTGTGATCGTCGGGTGGGCGGCATCGAAGGGCCGGCTGGGACGATTCGACTCGCCGAGGTAGCGGACCGCCTCGATCAGCTCCTCGTCGCTGTCGGCCACCGGCGGATGCGCCCGGCGGGTGCCATCGCCGTACTGGATCTGCACCGAATCCCAGCCGGTGATTTCGATGTTCTCGGCCTCGGGGATCTCGAACAGCGGCTGCCAGCGGCCGTATCCGAAGACCGCGTCCTCGACGGCGGCGGCATAGGCCTGTTCGGTGCCGAGATCCCACAGTTCCCGCCCCGAGGCCTGAAGTTCTTCGGCATGGCCGTGCACGACCCGGCTGATCATCGACCGGCCCAACAATCGCCGATCCGCCTCGGTCACCGGGGTGCCGCGTCGTTCGAGTTTCTCGGTTTCGGCCGAGATCAGCTCCGCGGCTCGGCGACGCAACACCACCACCAGCGGCCACTCGATCGAGCCCTTCGCGGGGGCCGCTGTCGGGGACGTCCGGTGCCCCAGCCAGGCACTGACGTCGGCGCGGCTGGCCGAGGTGACCGGGGTGCCCCGGGCCGGCGGCGCGGGCTGCGGCGGCACCCGCTGCGGTTCCAACGGCTGTGGTTCCAAACGCTGTGGTTCCAAACGCTGTGGTTCCAACACGTGTGGGTCCGGCTGCGGCGGCTGTGGCTCCGGTGGGCGCGGCTCGGACGGACCCGGGTCCGGGGAGTCCACGTTCGTCGTAGGCGGTGCGGCCGAGCGTCGGGCGGCCGGTGGCGTCCAGTCCTCGATGTCGTCATCGGGCCAGATGTTGACCACCTGCTGCACCGGCTCGGGGGCGCGCAGTTCGGCGGGGATGGCGGTGAGCAGCGGCACCTCGGACAGCTTCGTCGGCTCGGTCATGGCATCTGCTCCACCTCGGTGGCGCGCAACAGGGTCAGCGCCGCGTCCTGCAGTGACCGGGCCAGCGACGACCGCATGAACCGGCGGGTGGAGGTGGCCCCGTCCGAGAGCACCTCGGCGGCGGCCGGATCCCACGGCAGTGTCACCAGCACCGGATGGCCGAACTGGGCGGTGATGTCGCGGGCCGAGTAGGGCCGCTGCGGGCCGATCACCGCCAGCACCACCCGGGTGTCGGCCAGCGAGGCGCGTTCGGTGACCGACTCGATCACCCCACCCAGACCGGCCAGGGAGCGCAGGTCGCTGCGCACCACCAGCACCAGCAGGTCGGCGAGGGCCAAGAGTGGTTCGGGCAGGCCGGGGCCGACCCGTCCCGCGTCCAGGACGATGTCGAAGCCACCACGCAACTCCCCCAGTGCAGCAGTGAAGTCCGTCCAGACCGGGGCGAACAGGGCCGCGGCGGCCGGGTGGGCGAAACCGGGGTGGAAGAGGCGCTTCACGGTGGCGTCCTCGATCAGGTGGAAGACCTGGGTCAGCGGTTCGAGCCGGCGGCCCTCCCGGTGGGCGGCCGCATGCGCACCCATCCCGCGGCCACCGCCGTCCTGGCCCTGCAGGAATCCGGCCAGGATCGGCTGTCCGGCGTCGCGGTCGACGTCGACGAGCACCACGTCACGGGGCCAGAACATCGCCAGCCCGACCGAGGTGGTGGTCACCCCCGGTGCGCCGGTGGCCGAGGCCAAGCACACGACCGCCATCTCAACCGGTCCGTACCAGGGCGAGGTTGTCGGTGGCGGCGAGCCGGGCGACCAGTTCGGCCTGCTCCCGGTTCACCGAGACGTCCAGCACCATGGCGGTGCCGTCGGGTGAGGCGATCGCGCTACTGGCGACGACCGCGTCGATGGAGCGATCGTGGCTGGGTTCGGCTCCGTTGGGGCCGGCCACCGGTACCAACAGCACCTCGGTGCCGGGGGTCAGTTCGGCCAGCGGCAGCCGTCCGGGAGCGAGCTTCAGGCCGATGTGCACCTGACCGTCGGCGACATCGGGTTCCCCGACCGCGCCTTCGGCCAGTAGGGAGCGTTCCGACAGGTCTCGTCGAGCGGTGGCGCCGACCAGATCGGCCACCCGGTCACCGGGGACCACCGACACACCGGGCACCGAACCGACGGTGACCACACCCAGGTCACCGGGTTCGATCACCTCACCGCGCGAGACCGGACGCAACACCTGAACCACCGTGTGTGAGGTCGTCGCCTGCCCGTAGAGTCCGACGCCACCGAGGGCACCCAGCACCAGGCACAGGATTCCGGCCGCCACCCAGATCGGTCGACGACGGCTGCGCAAACCCGAGCCCGCGGTCGGCGCATCGGCTCCCCAGTCGGAAGCATGCTCGGGAGACTGTTTCGGCGCCGTTGTCGGTGGCATCGCAGGCCTTTCTCGATTGATCGCAACGTAGCCAGCCCCGGGTTCGTCCCCACCCGGGTCGAAGGTCACGATCCAGTAACATCGGGTGTCGCTGCCGAGCGACCTCAAGCTGCATGGAGGGCTTCGCGAATCTCCGGCCGGGTCAGGTGCTGCAGCAACTCGCGCCGGTGCTGTGACATGCGGCGGACGTACTTGCTGCACCGGTACCTGACCATGTCGGCGGTGATGCCGTGGGCCACCGCCGCCTGATCACCGGACAGACCCAGGACGTAGACGCTCACCAGAACTCGCGCGGTGTGCTCGTCGAACAGACCCAGGGCCTGGCCGGCATCGATCAGTCGCCGGCTGAGCGGCGTTTCGGGAACCGGCCCGAGTCGGATTTCGAGCAGGTCGGGCACCATCGGTGCCTCACGGCCACAGTCGCGTTCGGCGAGCACCGCTTTCAGGGTGTCCAGGGCGAGGTTGGCCGCCACCCTCCGACGCCGTCGTTGCAACGGGTAGCCCTGCACCTGCAACCACAACTGGGCGAGGTAGTCGTCGAACTCGGCGATGTGATCGCGTCCGGCCATCTGCCGCAGTTTCGGGGCCATGGTGCGGGCGATCAGATGGTCGGCGACCCGGCAGCCGACCTGCGACCAGGCGATCAGAAACAACAACAGCCCATCGGCATTGCCGGCGATGGCACGCAACACCTCGGGCACGGTGCGACACCCGCGAAGATCCGGATTGTCGCGGGCCCACCGCCTGATGGTGAGTTCGGTGTCGTCGGGCTCGGGCCACAATCGGCCGTTCCAGCTCAAGCCGACGATGTCGGTGGACAAGGAAAGCGCTGTACTCATGATCGCTCCTGGGGATGGGTACCGGGGGTGAACCCATCCTCGTGACGCGATGTTGTGCCCGGTGTTGTCCCGACCGAAATCAGTGTTGTCCGAAGGCCCGAACCTGTTGCCACATACCTTCCGGACGCTCCGATTCACCCCGAAAACAGCGCCGCGTTCCGCCTTGCGGAACAGCCGATCAATACTAGTCGACAAAGAGCGACCTTTTCTGAGGGTTTCCCTAAGAATTTGGGAGACTTACCTCACAAAACCCTTCCTGGTTGCTGGTAACCGGCGTAGACTTAGGGCATCCTCACAAGGGATAACAAATCGCCTGGGGGCCGCTTGGAAATGTAACCAGCGGTCCCCGGTGCAATTCCGGGACATTTCCCACGTCCCTGGCCTTCCACCCGCGGGCAACACACCGACATTTTTCTCTGCTGTCGTTACGATGTGGCCACCTTCGGGAAGGAATCCGCACGTGCAGCTGGTCTCTTCGATGCGGCGTCTGTGGCGCCACTCGTTGTTCCGACGACTCTTCGCGGTGCGGCTGGTCACCCAGGCCGCCGACGGATGCCTCCAGGTCGGCATGGCCTCCTACATCCTCTTCTCCCCCACCCACGCCCCGGACGCCTGGTCGATCGCCCTCGCCCTGGCGGTGACCCTGCTGCCGTTCTCGATCGTCGGCCCCCTGGTCGGGGTGGTGCTCGACCGGTGGAACCGGCGCAGCGTCATCTATGTCACCGACGCGATCCGGGTCTTCGCCGCGGTGATGCTGGCCGGCATGGTGGCCACGGGGCTGCGCACCACCTTCTCGTCCATCGTCTTCTTCTCCATCGTGTTGCTCGCGATGAGCCTGAACCGCTTCCTGATGGCCGGCCTCGGCGCCTCCCTGGCCCATACCGTCGACGACGACGAATACCTCCTGGCCAACTCGGTGATCTCACCGGTGGGGCCGCTCGGGGTGGTGATCGGGGCTGCGGTTGCCGCCGCCCTGCGCCTGGGTCTGGACGGCATCCTGCCCTCCTATCAGGCCGACGCCTTCATCTTCATCGCCGCCGCCATCGGCTTCGCCCTCTCGGCCCTGGTCGCCACCCGCTTCGAACCCGACGCCCTCGGCCCCGACGTGCGCACCCAGGTCAAGGTCTCCGAAGTACTGGACGGGCTGCGTGAGGCCGCCGCACACCTCTACCAGCGCCGTCCGGCCCTGCTCGGCATCGCCACCCTCGGCGCCCACCGGGTCGTCTACGGCCTGGTGATGACCGGCGCGATCCTGGTGCACCGCAACCACCTCAACACCCCCGAGCAACTCAACACCGCCCTGGTGCAACTCGGCATCTGGGCCGGCGCCACCGGGGCCGGTTACCTGCTCGCCGCGGTGGTCACCCCGGCCGGCACCAACGGCTTCGGGGTCCGCACCTGGATCATCGTGCTGACCGTGGTCTCGGCGTTGGTGCAGGCCTTCCCGGGCAGTTGGTTCGCCCACCCGGCCCTGGTGGTCGCCAGCTTCGTCCTCGGCATCTGCATCCAGTCGCTGAAGAACTGCGTCGACACCCTCGCCCAGGCCCACATCGCCGACGGCATGAAGGGCCGGGTGTTCACCATCTTCGACATGGTCTTCAACGCCGCGATGGTGCTCGGCGCGGTGATCGGCGCCCTGGTGCTGCCCACCGACGGCGCCTCACTACCGGTCTTCCTCGGTGCAGCGGCGGCCTTCGGTCTGATCGCGGTCGGCTTCGGCACGCTCAGCCACCCGATCGGCAACCACGATTTCAACAAGGGCACCCGGCGCAGCCGGATACCGGCCTGATCTCAGGCCTGTTCGTCCCACCAGCGGCGCAGTTCCTCGGTGGCCGCCTCCTCACCCAGCGGGCCGCGCTCGATGCGCAACTCCAGCAGGTGCCGGTAGGCCTTGCCGACCGTCGGCCCGGGGCTGATGCCCAGGATGTCGATGATCTGGTCACCGTTGAGGTCGGGCCGCATCGCGTTCAGTTCTTCCTGGGCGGCCAGTTCGTCGATCCGATGCTCCAGATCGTCGTAGGCGGTGCGCAACCGGACGGCCTTGCGCTTGTTGCGGGTGGTGCAGTCGGCCCGGGTCAGGATGTGCAGGCGTTCCAACTCGTCCCCGGCATCGCGGACGTAGCGGCGCACGGCCGAATCGGTCCAGTTGCCCTCACCGTAACCGTGGAACCGCAGATGCAGCTCCACCAGTTTCGCGATCGACTTGATCTCGTCATTGCTGAAATGCAGCTTCTGCAAGCGCTTGCGGGTCATCTTCGCCCCCACCACATCGTGATGGTGGAACGACACCTTGCCGCCGGGCTCGAACTTGCGGGTCGCGGGTTTGCCGATGTCGTGCAGCAGCGCGGCCATCCGGCCGATCAGGTCGGGGCCGTGGCCGCGGGCCTTCTCCAGCGCGATCGACTGGTCGAGCACGGTCAGCGAGTGTTCGTAGACGTCCTTGTGGCGATGATGCTCGTCGACCTCCAGCTTCAGTGCCGGCAGCTCGGGCAGCACCTGCCTGGCCAGGCTGGTTCGCACCAACAGATCGAGCCCGGCCCGCGGACGGTCGGTGAGCAGCAGTCGGCTGAGCTCGTCGCGGTTGCGTTCGGCCGAGACGATCGTCAACCGTTCACTCATCGAGGTCATCGCCTCGATCACCTCCGGGGCCACCCGGAAGCCCAACTGACTGGTGAATCGGGCAGCGCGCATCATCCGCAGCGGGTCGTCGCTGAACGAATCCTCCGGCTTGCCGGGGGTGCGCAGAATGCCCTCGGCCAGGTCGGCCAACCCGCCGAAGGGGTCGATGAATTTGGTCTGCGGCACCCGGATCGCCATCGAGTTCACCGTGAAATCGCGGCGCACCAGGTCGTCATCGAGCCGATCACCGAAACTGACCTCGGGTTTGCGCGAGTCGTGCCGGTACACATCGGCGCGGTAGGTGGTCACCTCGATCAGCCACTCGATGCCGCCGGAGGCCACCTTGCAGCCGATCGTCCCGAAGGCCTTGCCGACCGTCCAGACACTGGACGAGACCGTGCGCAACAGTTCTTCGATCTGATCGGGACGGGCCGAGGTGGTGAAATCGAGGTCGTTGCCCAACTCACCGAGCAGCGCATCACGTACCGAACCACCGACCAGGTACAACTCGTGACCGGCCGCCTCGAAGGCCTGTCCCAGGGCATCGACGACCGGCGCGATGCGCACCAATTCCGCCACCGCGTTCGACTGGGCCTTGCTCAGGTTCGACACGGGGCGACACTTTACCCCCAGTCGCACCGGTCTACCGCCCGGCGCGTGTGGCCCCGGCACTCCGGAAGGCCGCTTACGATGGCGACGTGAGGAATCTGAATCGACGATGGGCGGCAGGGCTGATCAGCCTGCTGGTGCTCGCGGTCGTCGGACTCCTCGGCCCCTCCCCCTCGGCCGCCGCCGACGAGGAGCAACCGGCCCGAATCACCTTCTCCGAAGTGACCGTGCCGAGCACCGGTGACGGCCAGGTGGTGGTGGCCGGCACCATCGCGAACACCACCAGCGGCCCGCTGTACAACCTGCAGGCGATGGTGTGGCGCGACAGCACCCCGATCACCACCCCCGAGGCCCTCGATTCGGTGCTGCAATCCGAACCCACCCAGCCGCTCGGCCGGCGGGTGTGTTGCGAGATCGGCACCTTCCAGGATCTGACCACCCCCGACAAACCGCTCGAGGCCGGCCAGGAGGTCAAGTTCCGCATCACCCTGACCATGGACGATCTCGAGCTGCCCGACCGCGAAGGGGTGTACCTGATCGGCCTGCACCTGCGCGGCAGCACCGACGGGTCGGCCCCCTGGACCCTGTCGCGGGCCCGCACCTTCGCCCTGCGCACCACCGACAGCACCCCGGCCCCGATGGTCACCTCGGTGGTGGTGTTGTCGAGCCGGCCCTCGATGGTGCGCGACGACGTCTTCGTAGACGACCATCTGGCCACCGAACTCGCCCCGGGCGGACGGCTGCACACCCTGCTGGAATCGGCCGCCCGCGAGAAGGTCAGCCACGCCATCGACCCGTCCCTGCTGGACGAGGTGATCATGATGAGCGACGGATACCAGGTGACCGGCGCCGACGGGAAACTGCGCCCCGGCGAAGGGGCCTCGGTGGCCGACGACTGGCTGGTGGCCTTCGAGAAGCTCTCCGGCGACCGCTACCGGTTGCCCTATGCGATGCCCGACCTGACCGCCCTGGCGGCCATGCCCGACAACATGGGTGCCGAACTCATCTCCTATGCCGACAAGGCCGGTCAGCAAGTACCCGCCCTGGCCTACGCCCCGGTGCTGGTGCTGAACTCCTCCAACGAGTGGAACCCCGACGGGCTGTTGTTGGCCGATCGTTTCGAGGCCTCGGCGGTGGTGCTGAACAACACCGACGCCCAGGGCGTACTACTGCAGCCGGTGCACAAGACCCCGCTGGTACGCACCGACCCGACCATCTTCGACGGCGGGCCCGGCCCCGACCCGGTCGGCGACCGGATCCGGATCCGGCAGCGGATGCACGCCGAGGCGCTCGTCCAAGCCCTGGACGGGCAGCCCGTGCCGGTGCGGATCATCGACACCCCCCAGGCAGCCGCCCTGGACGAGGCCACCCCCGCCGGCACCCGCCGACGCCCGCTGTCGGAACTGCTCAAGCAGAGCCCGTCGTCGTGGACCGGCGACCCGGAGTGGACCACGTCGATGGATCAGGCCCAGTTGCAACCGGAACAACTCGCCCTGGTCACCGAACTCGTCGAGACCCAGGCCCTGTTCAACGACCTGCTGGTCGACCCGACCGACCGCCAGACCACCTCCTACCCGGTGATCGCCCGGGGAGTGTCGAGTTGGTGGCGTGGCGCCGCGAAGGAGCAGGAAGCCTTTCTGGCCCCCGCCCGCGCCGAAATGGAAGGGGTGACCGATGGCGACACCATCAGCCTGCGCGCCCCCAGCCGGGTCACCCTGAGCATGCGTGAGGGCACCACCTTTCCGGCCACGATCAGCAACAACTACTCCCGCGAGATCCAGGTACGGCCGGTTTTCGAATCGGTGCAGGGCCAACGAATCCGCTTCCCGGAACAACCGGTGGTGGTGATCGCGCCGGGCGAATCGGTGACGGTCAACATCAACCCGGTCGCCGAGGTGAACGGCCTGGTGGACGTGTCGGGGCGGCTCACCACCCCGTCGGGCCACCAGGTCAGCGACAAGGTGAATGTCGTGGTGGAGGTTTCCGACCTGGGGTGGGCCGCCTGGGTGATCGTGTTGATCTCCGGCGCGGTATTGGTCGGCACCACCACCTTGCGGATCCGCCAGGTACGCGCCCGCCAGGTGCAGGGAGGTGACCGGTGACGCCCCGCGAACGGCAGACCGACGAATCCCTCGACCCGCCCGACTGGGTCAACGACTCCCGGTGGGCCGAGGTGACCGACCCCGATTCGACCGCACCGTTCGTGCCCTTCGATGACGAGGACGCCACCGTCCACGACGATTTGACCGGCCGGGACGACCCGGACCCCATCGACGACGAGACCGACTCCGACGACCAGCCGGCCCCCACCGGCACGGCAGCCACCGGCACGGCAGCCACCAAACGGCTGCTGTCGGCCAGTGCGGTGATGGCCTCGGGCACCTTGTTGTCACGGGTCTTCGGTTTCATCCGTACCGCGATGATCGCCTTCGTGCTGGGCAACGGCACCCGCCAGGTGGACATGTTCACCCTGGCCAACACGATCCCGAACAGCCTGTACATCCTGCTCGCCGGCGGTGCGCTGAACACCGTCCTGGTGCCCCAGATCGTCCGGGCGGTGAAGAAGGACCCCGACGGCGGCGACGCCTACACCAACCGGATCATGACCGCCTTCCTGACGATCATCCTGGTCGTCACGGTGCTGATCACGATCGGGGCGCCGGGATTCGTGTGGCTGTACACCTCCGACGCGTGGAAGGCCCCGGCACTGGCGGCCCAGTACGAGTCGATGGTCACCCTGGCCTATTTCTGTCTGCCGCAGATCTTCTTCTACGGTGCCTTCTTCCTGGCCGGGCAGGTGTTGAACGCCCGGGAACGGTTCGGCCCGATGATGTGGGCCCCGATCGCGAACAACGTGGTCTCGATCGGAGTGCTGTCGCTGTACCTGTTCACCTGGGGCAGCGGCGGGGACGGCTCGGGGGCCTTCACCGCCCGACAGGAGATGTTGCTCGGCCTCGGCTCGACCTTCGGCATCCTCGTCCAGGCGGCGATCCTGGTGCCCTACCTGCGGCTGGCCGGGTTCCGCTACCGGCCCCGTTTCGACTGGCGCGGGGTCGGCCTGGGCCACACCTTCTCACTGGCGAAGTGGACGCTCGGCTTCGTCGCGGTCACCCAGTTGGCCCTGGTGGTGATCAACAAGCTGGCCACCTCGGCGACCGCCGCCGGTGAGGGTGCCGGTCTGACGGCCTACAACAACGCCTACCTGTTGTGGATCATGCCGCACTCGCTGATCACGGTGTCGCTGGCCACCGCGATGTTGCCCTCGGCCTCGCGACTGGCCGAGGCCGGTGATCTGGCCGGGGTGCGCAACGAGACGCTGCGGACGATGAAACTCGCAGTCACCGTGCTGCTGCCGGTCAGCGTCGGGTTCATCGCCCTGGCCGGGCCGATCGTGCAGTTGTTGTTCGGCAACGGTGCCGGTGCGGAGGACGCCCGCTACATCGGCTGGACGTTGATGACCCTGGCGGTCGGACTGGTGCCGTTCACCCTGCACTACATCTGCCTGCGTGCCCTGTACGCCCTGGAGGACACCCGGTCGGCCTTCCTGGTCCAGATTGTGATCGCGATCGCCAATGTCGGTTTCGCGATGGCCCTGGTGGTGCCCTTCCACCGGCCGTCGCTGGTCGCGGCGGGTCTGGGCCTGGCCTATTCGCTGGCCTACCTGGTGGGCCTGTACATGGTGCTGCGGATCCTGCAGCGCAAGCTTCCCGAGCTGTCGCTGCGGGAGATCGGACGACACCTGGTGCGGCTGTTCCTGGCCGTGTTGCCCGGTGCCGGGGCGGCACTGTTGGTGGTGTGGCTGGGTGAGAAGTACTGGTCGACCAGTTTCGGTCCGCTGGCCCTCACCCTGCTGGTGGCCGGGTTGGCGGCCATCGCCGGCTTCCTGCTCGGCTCCCGGTTGCTGAACCTGCAGGAGGTCCGCGACATTCTCGGGGTGCTGCGGCGCCGCGGCGGCAACCCGGAGTCCGATGACACCGGCCCGCAGGCCGCGGTGGATGCCGAAACCGTCGAACAACTCACCACCGAGTCCAACCCGCCGACCGACCCGGACGCGACCCTGCACCCACCGGCCGCCCCGTCCCCCGAGGACGACTGCATCCAGGACGCCGACGAGGACGAGGACACCGCGGTCCGGGATTCCGCGGCAGTCACCGACGAGCCGGCCGAGGAACTCGTCGACACCCCCGCCCACGCCCGGCTCAGCCTGGGTGAGGACGATATGCCGACCAGCACGATGGCCCCGGTCGGCGACGAGTCGGACGAGGAGACCACGATCCGTCCCCTCGTCGACGGCGGCACCTGGCAGGCCACCGCCGGCCAGGTACTCGGGGATCGGTACGAGTTGGAGGAGATTGCCGGCCGCGGGGACGACATCGTGACCTGGCGGGCCTTCGATTCGGTGCTGTCACGTTCGGTATTGGTGCACCTGCTGGAAGCCGACGACTCGCGCACCCGGGCGGTGTTGGACGCCGCCCGACGCTCGGCGGTGGCCACCGATGCGCGATTCCTGCGGGTCTTGGACGTGGTCGACGACGAGACCGGGCCCTATGTGGTCTCCGAGTTCGCCCCGGGCCGCAGCCTGCAACTGCTGCTGTCCACCGGGCCGTTGAGCGCCCGGGAATCGGCCTGGCTGGTGCGCGAGATCGCCGACGCGTTGAGCGTGATGCACGCCCAGGGCCTCTACCACGAGCGGATCAGCCCCGAGACGGTGATCATCACCCCCACCGGCAATATCAAGATCGCCGGCTTCCTGATCTCCAGCGCCCTGCACCCCGACGAGACCTCGGACGATCCCGAGCACACCGACGTACGTGACCTGGGCCGGATGCTGTACGCCACCGTGGTGTCGCGGTGGCCCGGCGGCCCCGCCCACGGGCTGCCCGCCGCCCCGCAGAGCGGTTCGAGGTTGTTGTCGCCGCGTCAGGTGCGCGCCGGGGTCTCCCCGGCCCTGGATCGGTTGTGCGAGCAGATTCTGGGCGATCCGTTGCGGCACGGCCTGCCGCCGCTGAGTACCGCCCAGGAGGTGGTCGGTGCGCTCAGCGCGATCCTGGGCACCACCGATGCCTCCCAGGAACTGGAGGCCCGGATCCGATACCCGGTGCCGGTGGTCGGCCGGCGCGATGTCGGCACCGAATCGCCCGAGGACGCCTACCACGCCCAACACAGCGCACCCCCCGCAGTGGACGACCCGGCCGAATCGACCGGGCCAATCATCGACGAGGAACCGAACCGGCGCTGGCTGTCGCTGCTGATCGGCTTCGTGCTGCTGGTGTTCATTCTGTCGCTGATCGGGGTGTTCGTGCAGCGTCAGCTCGGCACCACCGGCCCGGCCCAACCCCATCCGACCTCCGAATCCGATCGGGGCAATGACGGTCCGGTGGAGATTGCCGAGGCCCTCGACTTCGACCCGTCCGCCGACGGTGGCAACGACGAGGAGAACCCCGACGAGACCGCCCTGGCCCACGACGGTGACCCCGACACCCGTTGGCGCACCCTGTCGTACCGCGGCAACCCGAAGCTCGGCGGACTGAAACCCGGCGTGGGTCTGGTGGTCGATCTGGGCGAGCCCACCGACGTCACCGCGGTGAAACTGTGGCTGTCGGGCGACGGCACCGACGTGGAGGTGCGCGTCCCGGGTGAGAATGCCGAGGGCAACGAGGCCCCGATGAACAGCCAGACCCAATGGCGCACGGTGGCCACCCAAGCCGATGCCGAGGGTGAGGTGACCCTGAACCTCGAGGAGGGCCCGGAACCCACCCGGTGGGTGTTGGTCTATCTGACCTCGCTGCCCCCCGAGGACGGCAACTATCGTGGGGGGATCTTCGAGATCGAGGTGCAACGCTAGATGCTCCACTCCGACGAGCGCACCGATGTGCAACTGCTCGCCGCCCATGTCGACGGTGATGACGATGCCTTCGCCGTGCTGGTGAACCGGCACCGCGACCGCTTGTGGGCCGTGGCGCTGCGCACCATGCGCAACGGTGAGGAAGCCGCCGACGCCCTGCAGGACGCCTACATCTCGGCCTTCCGCCGCGCGCACACCTTCCGGGGCGATTCCCAGGTCACCACCTGGCTGCACCGGATCGTGGTGAACGCCTGCCTGGACCGGATTCGCCGCAACAAGGTGCGCCGGGCCGATGCCCTGCCCGAGGACATCGACCGCAACGAGATCATGGCCGCCCCGTCCAATGCCGAGCACGCCGTCGAGGCCGGTGAGACCCGCGAGGTGGTGCGGGCCGCCCTGGGTGAACTCAACGCCGACCAACGCGCCGCCCTGGTGCTGGTCGACATGGAGGGCTATTCGGTGGAGGAAGCCGCACGTATCCTGGGATGTGCCACCGGGACGATCAAGAGCCGGTGTTCCCGCGGACGGGCCAAGCTGTTGCCGCTGCTGGAACAACTCCGGAGCCGGGTATGAAAAAGATCACCACCCGCGAGCCGGAACCGATCCGAGATCGAGCTCGTCCCAGCCTGTACCCCTCGTTTCCAACCGCCGTCTGGAGCCCGAGATGACTCATCCTTCGCGTGATGTGTTGGCCGACGTGGCTGCCGATCTCGCTGTTGATCGGGTGGCGCGCGCACATGTCGCATCGTGCGCCCGCTGCACCGAGATTGTCGCTGTGTTCACCGAGGCCGGCTCGTTGCTGTCGGACGTCCCGGCCGAGACGATGCCCCCGGACGTCGCCGCACGGCTGGACGCCACCCTCGATGCCGAGGTGGCCCGTCGTCGCAGCGGCGCCAGCAAGGCCGAGATGGACGCCGAATCGGCGGCTGCCGCGGCGCGTACTGCACTGGGATCCTTCGGTGCGAACCCGATCGGGGAGAAGAAGATCGCCCCGCAGCGCCGCACGCGGCTCTCGAACTGACCGAACTCGAACTGACGCGCAGCTCGAACCGACCGAACACACCCGCCCCCGGGAAACAAAAACCCGCCCTCGTGGGGCGGGTTTTCCCGGTTCTGGATGGTGGTGGGCCTAACTGGACTTGAACCAGTGACCTCTGCCTTATCAGGGCAGCGCTCTAACCGTCTGAGCTATAGGCCCGGGGTGCTCCCGGAGGTGCAACGACGAGTCACTGTACTGCATCGCCGTTGCCCGCTCCAAATTTTCGATCAGTCCTCGGCGAGGGTCACCTCGAGACCACCCAGCAGGGAGGAGGCGAGGTTGTACAGGAAGGCCGCCAAGGTTCCGATCGCGGTCATCAGCACCACGTTGAGCACGCCGACCACCAGGGTGAACCCGGCCACCCGCTGCGGGGTGAGGTAGTCCTCGATCTTGAACGGGGTGGTGTCACCGGGGGCGGCCAGCACCTGACCGACGATGTCGTTGATCGCGTCGAACACGCCGGACGAGCTGATCACGCTGTACAGCAACATCACCGCGGCCAGGCTCGCGATCATGAAGGCGATCGAGAACAGGAAGGTGGTCTTCATCACCGACCAGGGGTCGAACTTCGCCAACCGCAGCCGAGCTTTGCGGGTGCGGTGGGTGGTTGGGTTACCGATCGCACGCTTCACCGAGGCGGCCACGCTCGCGGCGGTCGCCTTCGCCCCCGAGGTCTTGTCGTCGCCATCCTTGGTGCGGGTCGCGGAGGCATCGGAGGCCAACACCTCGGTCTTCGCGTCCGCATCGGGGGTGGCCACGTCACCGCCGGCGGCATCCCGGGCAGCCAGATCGTCGGTCTTCTTGTCCTCCCCCAGTACCTGGGCGGTGCTGCGCTGCGGCGCGCCACCCCGGTTCACACCCATCGCCGGCGTGGCGCCGGGTGCATCGGGCTTCGACCCGACGGCACCGGAACCAGCAGCACCTCCGGCGGCGGCACCGACTGCGGCACCACCCAGGGCGGCACCACCGGCAGCGGCTGCGGCTCGGGCGCTCGCCTTGCTGCGCGGGCCTCGCCGCACCGGCTGAGCCGGCTTCCCGGGCTGATTCTCCTTGGCCGCGTCCGGCTTGGCAGCGTCCGGCTCGGCGGGCTTGGCCGGTTCAGCGGACTTCGCCGTCGGGGCCGGCTTCGCCGGTTCGGTGGGCTTGGTTGCCCCCGGCTGAGCCGTGCTCTTTGTCGGCTGAGCCGTGGTCGCTGCCGGCTGCGCCGTACTCTTTGTCGGCTGCGCCGGGGTCGCGGCCGGGGTACCGGACGAAGCCGGGGGCTTCGCGCCGGCACTCGCAGCCGGCGGCGTTTGGGCCGGCTTCCCGGGCTGGTTCGGCTTCGGCTGAGCCGACTGCGGCTGCGCAGGCTTTGTCGGTTTGGCCTGTGCCGATTGGGATTGTGCCGGTTGCGGCTGTCCCGGCTTGGCCGGAGCCGGCGTGGCCGCGTTCTTGGCCTCGGCCGGTGCCGGCACCGGGGACGGCTGGGTTCCGGGCGCCTTCACCGGCGCGCCGGGGGTATTCCCGGAGGCGGCGGTGGGCGCCTTGGCCGGGCCGGCGCCGGTATCGCTCGGACGGGCGGGGCTGGGCACCGGACCGGACTCGGTCTTGGGTGCGGCCGCGGGACGGACCTGAGCAGGCGGAGTCGCCATCACCGGTGCCTGGGACGGCGGGGCCACCTGACGCACCGGCTTGTCACCGGTGACCGCAGGTTGGACGATCGTGTCGTCGTCCCCACCGCTATTCGAGTGATCAGTCACTGAGCTCCTCCTCGCCGTGCACATCCTCGGCGCCTGGGTCGGTAACAGTCACGCTACCTTCCTCGACCGGTTCATTCTGCTTGGTTCCGGCTTCAGATGCATCTTCGGCCTCGGATTCGGCATCCGATTCACCGTTCTGATCCTCGTGCTCGGGCTCCTGGGCCTCCGGATTCACCGCGATCAAACTCACCGCATCCTTGCCCTGGACGCCGACGAACTTGACCCCCATGGTGTCGCGGCCCTGTACCGGAACCTCCGACACCGCACTGCGGGTCACCTGACCCGAAAGCCGAATCGCCAACACCTCGTCGCTCTCGACGACGATCAGCCCACCGACCAAGGAGCCACGGTCTTCGTTGAGCTTCATCGCCTTGATGCCCAGGCCGCCGCGGCGCTGTTCGCGGTAATCACTGACCCGGGTGCGCTTGGCGTAGCCACCGTCAGTGACGGTGAACACGAACCGTTCCACGTCGTCGGCATCATCGCTGTGGTCGACCACCGCCATCGACAGCAACTCGTCGCCGGCGCGGAATTCCATCCCCTTGACCCCGGCGGTGGCCCGTCCCATCGGACGGACCTGGGCATCATCGAGCTGGAACCGGATCGCCTGACCCTTGCGCGAGACCAACAATGCATCGCTGTCCGGTCCACACAGGCCGGCACCGATCACCTCGTCGCCATCGGCCAGGTTGATCGCAATCACCCCGGCCTGGCGCGGCGAGTCGTACAACGTCAGGTCGGTCTTCTTGACCTTGCCCTGACGGGTGGCGAGCAGCAGGTAGGGCGCATCCTGATAGGTGCGCAGGGTCAACACCTGGGCGATGTGCTCATCGGGCTGGAAGCTCAACAACCCGGCGACGTGTCCACCGCGGGCATCGCGTCCGGCCTCGGGCAGTTGCCACACCTTGGTGCGGTAGACCCGTCCCTGGTTGGTGAAGAACAGCACCCAGTCGTGGTTGCTGGTGGTGAACAGGTGCTCGACGGTGTCGTCGGTGCGCAGGGACGCCCCCCGCACCCCCTTGCCGCCGCGCTTCTGCACCCGGTAGGAGTCGGAACGGGTGCGCTTGGCGTACCCGCCGTGGGTGATCGTGACCACCATGTCGAAGTCGGGGATGAGATCTTCCTCGGACATGTCGCCGTCGGCGGCGATGATCCGGGTCTTGCGCTCCGACCCGTACTTGTCGACGATCTCGGTCAGTTCATCGGCGATGATCTGCCGCTGCCGGCTCTCGTCGGCCAGGATCGCCTGCAGGTCGGCGATTCGCTGTTCGATCTCGGCCAGGGTGTCCATGATCTTCTGGCGTTCCAGCGCGGCCAACCGGCGCAACTGCATGTCCAGGATCGCGGTGGCCTGGACATCGTCGATGTCCAGCAGGGCCTTCAACCCTTCCCGGGCCTCCTCGGTGGTGCGCGATCCGCGGATCAGCGCGATCACCTCGTCCAGGGCGTCCAGGGCCTTGACGTAACCGCGGAACAGGTGGGCCTGCTCCTCGGCCTTGGCCAGCCGGAACCGGGTGCGGCGCTGGATGACCTCGATCTGGTGGGTCACCCAGTGGGTGATGAACTGGTCGAGGCGCAGGGTGCGCGGCACGTCGTCGACCAGCGCGAGCATGTTGCAGCCGAAGGTGTCCTGCAACTGGGTGTGCTTGTAGAGGTTGTTCAGCACCACCCGCGGCTGGGCGTCGCGCTTCAACACGATCACCAGACGCTGACCGGTACGCGCCGAGCTGTCGTCGCGGATGTCGGCGATGCCGCCGATCCGGCCGGAGTTGACCAACTCGGCGATCTTGGCGGCCAGGTTGTCGGGGTTGCACATGTACGGCAACTCGGTGACCACCAGGGAGGTGCGGCCGTTCTTGTCCTCCTCGATGTCGACCACCGCGCGCATCGTCACCGATCCGCGGCCGGTGCGGTAGGCCTCCTCGATGCCCTTGCGGCCGACGATCAACGCGCCGAGCGGGAAGTCGGGGCCCTTGACCCGTTCCATCGCCGCCTCGAGCAGCTCCTCCTCGGTCGCCTCCGGGTGGGCCAGCGACCACAGCACCGCGTCGGCCACCTCACGCATGTTGTGGGTGGGGATGTTGGTGGCCATGCCGACCGCGATACCGGTGGATCCGTTCACCAACAGGTTCGGGAACCGTGCCGGCAGCACGACCGGTTCGGTGTCGCGGTTGTCGTAGTTGGGCTTGAAGTCGACGGTGTCCTCTTCGATGTCGCGCACCATCTCCATGGCCAGCGGCGCCATCTTGCACTCGGTGTACCGCATCGCGGCGGCCGGGTCGTTACCGGGCGAACCGAAGTTGCCCTGCCCCAACACCAGCGGGGCCTTCATCACCCACGGCTGGGCGAGCCGCACCAGGGTGTCGTAGATCGCCGAGTCACCGTGGGGGTGGTACAGACCCATCACCTCACCGACCACGCGGGAGCACTTGTTCCAGCCCCGGTCGGGACGGTAACCACCGTCGAACATCGCGTACAGCACCCGGCGGTGCACCGGCTTCAAACCGTCGCGGACGTCGGGCAGGGCGCGTCCGACAATCACGCTCATCGCGTAGTCGAGGTAGGCGCTCTGGATCTCGTCGGTGAGGGCGATCTCCTGGGTGCGCTGCAGGCGCTCACCCATGTCCAGGCCCTGTCCGTCGGCCTGCACCTGCTCGTCGGGTGCCTGGTCCTCGGCCGAGGTCGGGTCTTGGGGAATGTCAGTCATGCAAAGTCCTTAGCTCTGCGATGGGCAACGGCCGCACCGCGTCAGATGTCGAGGAAGCGGACGTCCTTGGCGTTCTGTTGGATGAAGCTGCGGCGCATCTCGACGTCCTCGCCCATCAGGATCGAGAACATCTCGTCGGCCCGGGCCGCGTCGTCCAGGGTCACCTGCAGCAGGATCCGCTTGTCCGGATCCATCGTGGTGTCCCACAGGTCGCCGGCGTCCATCTCACCGAGGCCCTTGTACCGCTGGATCGGGTTGACGTTCGGCAGCTTCTTGCCGGCGGCCAGCCCGGCCTCACGCAGCGCATCGCGTTCGGAATCGGTGTAGGCCAACTCGTGCGGGGCGTTGGTCCACCGCAGCCGGAACAGCGGCGGCTGGGCCAGGTACACGTGCCCGGCATCGATCAGCGGCTTCATGTACCGGAACAGCAGGGTCAGCAGCAGCGTGCGGATGTGGGCGCCGTCGACGTCGGCGTCGGCCATCAGCACAACCTTGTGGTAGCGCAGCTTGTCGATGTCGAAATCGTCCTGGATGCCGGTGCCGAGCGCGTTGATGATCGCCTCGACCTCGCGGTTCTGCAGGATCTTGTCGATCCGGGCCTTCTCGACGTTGAGGATCTTGCCGCGCAGGGGCAGGATCGCCTGGGTGCGCGGGTCGCGGCCACCCTTGGCCGAACCGCCGGCGGAGTCACCCTCGACGATGAAGACCTCGCACTCCTCGGGGTTGGTCGAGGAGCAGTCGGACAGTTTGCCGGGCAGCCCGCCACCGGCCAGCAGACCCTTGCGGCTGCGGGCCAGATCCCGGGCCTTGCGGGCGGCGAGCCGGGCCTGGGCGGCGGCCTGCGACTTGCGGACGATCTCCTTGCCCTCGGCCGGGTTCTGTTCCATCCAGTCGCCGAGCTTGTCGTTGACCACCCGCTGGACGAAGGACCGCGCCTCGGTGTTGCCGAGTTTGGTCTTGGTCTGGCCCTCGAACTGCGGTTCGGAGAGCTTGATCGACACGATCGCGGTCAGACCTTCACGGATGTCGTCACCGGAAACCCGGTCCTCGCGCTTGCGGATCAGCCCCCAGGCCTCACCCCACTTGTTGACCGTGTTGGTCAGCGCGGAGCGGAAGCCCTCCTCGTGGGTGCCGCCCTCGTGGGTGTTGATCGTGTTGGCGAAGGTGTGCACCGATTCGTTGAACGAGGTGTTCCACTGCATCGCCACCTCCAGGCCCATGCCCTGGTCGGGCTGGTGGGCATCCACCGCGATCACGGTGGGGTGGATCGTTTCCTTGGTCGCGGTGAGGTGTGCGACGTAGTCGATCAGGCCGTTGTCGTAGCGGAAGGTCTCCCCCGGTGCCTCGCCGGTTTCGGGGTCGGCATGCTCGGGACGCTCGTCCACCAGCTCGATGGTCAGTCCCTTGTTCAGGAAGGCCATCTCACGGAACCGGTTCAGCAGGGTGTCGTAGGAGTAGTCGGTGGTCTCGAAGATCTCGTCGGAGGCCCAGAAGGTGACCGTGGTGCCGTTCGCGTCGGATTCCTCGAGCCGCTCCAGGGGCCCGTCCGGTTCACCGAGGGAGAAGGACTGCTGCCAGTGGTAGCCGTCGCGCCACACGTCGACGGTCAGCCGCGACGCCAGGGCGTTCACCACCGACACACCCACCCCGTGCAGACCACCGGAGACCTTGTAGCCGCCGTCGCCGAACTTGCCGCCGGCGTGCAGGACGGTCAGCGCCACGGTGACCGCGGGGATCTTCTCCACCGGGTGCAGGCCGACCGGAATACCGCGTCCGTTGTCGACCACCCGGATGCCGCCCTCGGGCAGGATGGTGACGGTGATCTTGTCGCAGTAGCCGGCCAGGGCTTCGTCGACGGAGTTGTCGACCACCTCGTAGACCAGGTGGTGCAAACCGCGCTCACCGGTCGAACCGATGTACATGCCGGGCCGCTTGCGTACCGCCTCGAGGCCTTCCAGTACCGAGATCGAACTCGCGTCGTACTGACCCTCGGCGACCGCGTGCGACACGCTCCCCGAAATGGTGGCCAACTCGGCCTCGGTCAACTCACCGGAGATGTCTCCCAGTGGGTTCAACGGGCCCGTGGTCTCTTCACTCACCGGGTCGTCTCCTGTCGTTACTCATGGCTTATCACCCAAACACATCGAGTCTACTGCCTCAGCGCGGAATAACCTGCTTTCACGGCCCCCGCGGACGACAAAATTGTATCGATATGCCCGTTAGCGGCCCTCAAAGGCCCGCAGAACGCTCGCGACCCCCACCGCTGTGGGGGGACACGTCATTATTGGGACGCATCCGGCAGTCGAATCACCGGGACATAGGTCAGATAGGCCCGGTCGGCCGGGTTCCAGACCCGTTCCCCCAGGGCGATCAGCGTGTTGTCGGTGTACTCCAGGTCGACCAGGCCCACCGCCAGGTAGGCGGTCGGTTCGGTGTCCATTTCCACAGTCCACACCGCCGACTGCGGGGTTCCGGTGGGTGGCACCCAGGCGCTGCCGTGTTGATCGACCTCAACCTTGGTCACCGACAAGGCCTCGCCGCCGCGCGGATTACGGACCGCGATCCAGCCGTGGTCACCGGTCTCGAAGTAGACCGTCTCGTGCCAGGTGTTGGTGATCGTGCCGATCACCCGGTACTCCCAGTGCCAGGAATCGTCGTAATCCTGGACGTGCTGCACCTCCACCCGGTCCAACACGATCTCGTAGGGGCCGACCTCCAGCACCGCACCGGGCTTGCGCAGATCGATCAGGTCTCGGCGCTCCTCGAAACCACCGGCGGCGAAGACGGTGCCGGCGATCGCGGCCAACACCAGCACGATGCTCACCAACCACACCCAGCCCGGCAGTCGGAACGGACGTACCGGTTGCGACCACTGTTCGTCGAGCGGATGGTCGTCCAGCCATACCCCGGCCCTCATCGGATCACCTCCGACAGGGCCCGCCAGGTGGTCGTGCCCAGCATCACGCCGCCGACGTTCTCGGCCTGCGAGCTGGGTACCTCGAACACCGTCACCACCTGGGTGGGTTCACCGGGGGTGGCGTCCATACAGGAGGACCGGAAACTCTCGTTGAGCACATGGGACTGCTCGATGAACCAGGACATGGTCTGCTCGGCATCGATCAAGGAAAGCGGGCAATAGGCATCGGCGCCCTCATCGATGGTGACCTCGACGACCACGGCGACGTAGGTCATTCCCGGTGCGGCATATTGCACTCGTCCGCCGCCGGTACCGACCTGGGAGCGCACCATGCCCAGGTACTTGTAGGTGATGCCGTCCTTCGACACGACCTCACCCGGCTCGTGCACGGTGTAGTTGGTCAGCGTGTAGCTGTAGGTCATGCCGATCCACACGGTGAGGAAGGACAGGCCCACCAGCAGTACCGCCACGAAGGCCTGCCAGCGACTGATGAACCACCACGGCGTCCTCATCAGTTGCCCCCATGCTCCGGCAGCCTGCGGACCGGCACCGACTGCCACTGCGACTCATCGATCACCCGGGGCACGTCAGCGGGTTCTGGGCCGAGGTCGATCCGGGCGGCGTCCTCACGGACGACGATCTCGGTGACCGGTTGCACCAACATCTTCAACTCGCCGATGTCGTCGACATCCACCTCGAAGAACAGGTCCTCGTCGGTCCACTGACCGTCACCGACGGTGAGGTTGCCACCGGGGCTGCGATAGAGCTTTCCGCCCGGGCCGACCAGTTTGATCGATACCGCGCGGGACTTGCCGGGGGCACTGAGGCGGGTCGAGACCACCACCCAGCGCGATTTCGTCAACGCCAGGTCTCTCAGGCCCGGCACGAGTTGGCCGTATTGCACATCCCGGACGGTGACATCCATACCGGCGAAGGCCACGGGCTCGCCGACCTCTCCGTCCCGATAGTCGAAGTGCTCCTTGCCGGTTCGATCCGCGATCACCCATCCGGTCGCGCTGACCACGATCGCGACCAGCAGCATCGCCAACGCACCGCGCAACCTGCGCCAGGTGACGGCCACCGTTGCCGACGCCTTGCCCGGACGCGGCGCGGGGACCGGGTTGTCCGAGGCATGGGCGCGGGCCCGGAAGAGTTGCAGGCACCGGTGAAAGGCCGCCGCGATGAGCACCAACCGTACGGTTTCGAGAAGCAGGCCGACCACCAGTTCCACCCCGGGCAACATGCCGGTCCACAGGATGGTGGAGTGTCCGCCGATCGCATCCGCCAGGGCGGTGGTGAGCAGGCCCTTGCCGATCGACACCAGGTTGTGCAGCAACACGAAGGCGGTCAGGAACGGCAGGCCGGCTTTCAGCACCAGCCGGATCGCGTGCAGGGTGGGCAGGTATTTGTCGTCGATATCGCCCAGGAAGGTCTCCTGCAGCCACATCCCGAAGCGCCGTCCCAGGCCCGGGGGATGTTGCCGTTTGGCCTCTGCGGTGGCGGCCATCTTGCGGAACAGGGTGAGCCGCCGGGCCCCGGGCACCTGGCTGGACAGGGGTTGTCCCTTGCGCCACATATCGGCGACCGAGACCACCCGGCTACCGAAGACCAGGGCGGCGACGGCCAGCCAGAGCAGGGGTTCGGTGAGGGCCTTGATCAGTGACGGGGCCACTTCGTCCTGCCACACCGGGCCGATCCAGGCCAGCACCGCCGGCAGGTCGATGTTGACCAGGTGCAGGGCGGTGGCCAGGCCGGCGACGGTGGCATCCCACCAGGCCATCAGCTCGCGGTGGCGCAACCAGAACGTCAGGTTCGAGATCCATCGGGAGGCCGCCAGCACCACACCCATCACGAAGAAGGCTTCGGTGATGGTCACCAGCAGACCCATCCAACGCCATCCGGTGCGCTCGTGCACCTTGTCGAGCACCCGGCGCAGCACATAGGCGCCGATCAGCACCGCCAGCACCGTGAAGACCCCGGCCCGGTTCGGGCTGAGCACGATCAGCAGGTTGTCACCGATGGAACCGAACATGGCGAAGGTGATCAGGGTGAGTTGGCGCACCGCCTCGGCGACATGACCGAAGGCCGCATACATCGCCAGCAGCGGCAACATCGTCAACCCCAGCATCCGGGTCAAACCGACCCGTCCCTCGGGTTCGCCCTCGGCGTCGGGAACCATCGCCGGGGTGCCCAGGGTGTCGCCGACCACCCTCAGCATCACCACCGCGACGACCAGGGAGAGCACGAAACCGACCGAGAAGATGCCGAGCGCGAGCCACGGATGATCCATCGTGATCACCGCGGCCACGGCCATCGTGCTCTGCAGACAGAACCAGGAGATCACCTGCAGCAACAGCATCAACGGCAACAGCGATCGCCACGTCCTCACGGTGGTCCCCACCAGGACGCGGCATTCGTCCCAGAAACGGGCGGGCGCTGTCACGCGGCCCAGCGTAGCGATATTCGGCTCAGCCGTAAGTGCTCAGCCGTAGGTATCCCGCGGGCCACGGCCGCGAACCGAGCGGCGTCCGTGTTTCCAACTGGGTGCCGCCGGTCCGAGCACCCGCACCCGCGTCACCGTGCCCTGGCCGAGTTCGTCGTTCAACCGGGCGACGAGTTGGTGGGCGATGGTGCGCAGCGAGGTGGCCCACACGGTCGAATCGGTACGCACCACCAACACCCCGTCGCTGTAGGACTCGGGCCGGCTGTGTTCGGCATTGACCTCACCCACCAGGGAGGGCCACCGGCCGAGCAGAGTGTGCACATTGATCTCGGTCGACCATCCCCGGTCACTGATCAGATGCTCCAACGCGGGGCCGAGCAGTTTCGGGTCACGATCGCGACTGCGCGGGGCCGCCGGCCGGGACGCCGCGGGTTTGGGACGTCGGGCGCGCGGGGCGTTGCCCTTGCCGACCGCGGCGGCCACCCGCATCGCCAGCTCCAGACCGGTGGGGTCGTGGTCCTGGGCCGGGTCGGACGCGGTGTCCGGGGTTTCGGGGCTCTGTTCCGGCACGCCGTGCGTGTCCGGGCCGGGTGCGGCCTCGGGGTCAGACACGGGTCACCTCCCCCATCGTGACCTGCCAGCGGTTGCCGTCGAGTTCGGCGGGAATGTCGGCCGCCACCGCTGCGGTGATCAGGACTTGTTCGGCCTGCACCGCTTTGCCGGCCAGGCGCGAGCGCCGGGTGGTGTCCAGCTCGGCGAAAACGTCGTCCAGCACCAGCACCGGCTCCACACCATCGTCCTGCAACAGGGCGAAAGCCGCCAGCCGCAAAGCCAGCGCATACGACCACGATTCGCCGTGGCTGGCATAGCCCTTGGCCGGCAACTCCCCCAGCATCAGCTCGACATCGTCGCGATGCGGCCCGACCAGACTCACCCCGCGGGCGATCTCCTCGGAACGGCGTTGCTGCATCTCGGCCAACAACACCTCGGTGAAGGCTTCGCGGTCGTGGGACTCCCCCAGCGGTGCCGAGGCCCGGTAGTGACCGGTGGCGACATTGTTGGTCGGGGCGATGTCGGCATAGGCCTGCTGCACATGCGGCCACATATCGGCCAGGGTGTCGAGCCGGGCCGACAACAACTCCGCGCCCAGGGCGGCGAGTTGTTCGTCCCAGACCTCCAGGGTCGGCAGGGCGTGCGGATCAGGTGCCCGGTTGCCCTTGCCGCCGATCACCTTCAGCAGGGCGGTGCGCTGTTTCAGCACCTTGTCGTAGTCGGCGCGAACTCCGGCCATCCGCGGCCAGCGTGTGGTGACCACGTGGTCGAGAAAGCGTCGGCGTTGGCCCGGGTCGCCCTTGATGATGGCCAGGTCTTCGGGTGAGAACACCACGCTGCGCAGAACTCCGACCAGTTCCCGCGCCCGCGGCAGCGGCGCACGGTTGAGTTTCGCGCGGTTCGATTTGCCCGGCCAGATCTCCAGTTCGAGCACCAGCGCACGGTCGTCGTCGCGGCCGGCGCGCACCCGGGCCCGCACCACGGCGCGTTCGGCACCGGCCCGCACCAGGGGTTCATCACTGCTGACCCGGTGGGAGGCGCCGGTGGACAGGTATTCCACCGCTTCGACCAGGTTGGTCTTGCCCTGGCCGTTGGCACCGACGAAGGTGCACACCCCCGGGGTGAGCTCGAGTTCGGCTTCGGGGTAGGAGCGGAAGTCGGCCAGCGTCAGATGGTCGACGAACACTCAGTGATCACCCCGTTCGCTCAACTCGGCAGACGCATCAACATGATCACGTGCCGGTAGTCGGTCAACGGATCGGCGTCCAGCGAGGTCAGACCGGTCAGCAGGCAGGGTTTGCCGGCCGCGGTGAAGGAGAAATGGACGTACGGGGTGCTCAACGCGCCCAGGGCGTCGAGCAGGTAGGTGGGGTTGAAGCCGGCCGCGTCCAGGACGGGTTCGCTGTTGCCGTGCAGGTCGACCACGGCCTCGAGGGATTCCGAGGCCTGGGCCTGGTCGCCGGTCGCGGCCTCCAGGGTGATGGTCTGCTCCCCCATCAGCATTCGCAGCGGGGTGTTGCGGTCGGCCACCAGGGCCACGCGCTTGGCGGCATCGATGATGTCGTGGGTATTGCCACGCACCGACAACAAGGGCTGGATCGACATCAGGTGGCGCACCTTGGGGAACTCCCCGTCCAGCAGCCGGGTGGTGATTTGACGTTCGCCACCGGGCCCGTCGCCCTCGAAACCGATCAGACCCTCGCCCACCCCGGCCTGGGACAGGCTGACGGTCACCTTCTCACCCGAGGTCATCGACTTCGAGGTCTCGGCCAGCACCTTGGCCGGCACCAGGGCGGCCCCGGTGGCCTGGGTGTCGGTCGGCTGCCAGGTGAGTTCCTTCAGGGCCATCCGGTAGCGGTCGGTGGCCAGCAACGACACCGTTTCGCCGTCGATCTCGACCCGCACGCCGGTGAACACCGGCAACAACTCGTCGCGTCCGGCGGCAACGACGACCTGGGAGACCGCTTCGGCGAAATCCTGGCTCGGCACCGAACCCGAGGCCTCCGGCATCGCCGGCAGGGCCGGGTACTCCTCCACCGGCAGCAGTTGGAGGGTGAACCGCGCCGGCCCGCAGATCAGTTCCATCCTGGTGTCGTCGGTGGAGATCTCCACCGGCTTGTTCGGCAGCGACCGCGAGATATCGGCGAGCAACCGTCCCGACACCAGGGCCTGACCCTCGTCGCTGACCTGGGCGGGCACGGTGATCCGGGCCGAGGTTTCGTAGTCGAAGCTCGACCAGACCACCCCATTGCTGTCGGCCCGCATCAGCAGGCCGGCCAGGATCGGAGCCGCAGGACGAGTCGGAAGCGTTCGGGCCGCCCACTGGACAGCTTCGGCCAGTACATCTCGCTCCAAGCGGATCTTCACGATGTGTCTCCTGCCCTCGGTCGGTGCCGGGGTTGATTCGATGGTGATGCGGTGCGTCGTCCCCCGGGCGGGGGTGAGCCGATGATATCGGAACAGGTGGAGGGCTGTGTGGGGCCGGGCACGGAAGCGACAAGCAGTGCTGACGATGGGCCCGGACGGGAGTTATCCACGGTTTTCGGCCGACCTGCTTTGAAGCTCGATCGATCAATTCCAATTCTCTACGTAGTCATAGCTGCTGTGAATTCTGGGGATAACCGCTGTTCACCGTAGTCGATCGGCGATCGGTGATGTGTACGTGGATGGGTGCAAGTCGAAATCACACGGGTGAAAGATGCGGACAGAATGAATTACAGGCATGTCCTTCCCCAGCCCGAGCCCACTTGCTCACGTCGCTGTTCACAAGCTCGTGCACAACGATGTGGCCTCGTGTGGGCACCAAAAAACCCGACCCTGTGGGGTCGGGTTGGCAGGGGTGGCGGGCTGCTCAGTTCTGGCCGGCTGCGCGTTGCTTGATCCGGTTGGTGAGCTCGCTGATCTGGTTGTAGAGACTGCGCCGCTCACCGAGCAGCTTGCGAATCTTGCGTTCGGCGTACATCACCGTGGTGTGGTCGCGTCCGCCGAACTGTTGCCCGATCTTGGGCAGCGACAGGTCGGTCAACTCCCGGCACAGGTACATCGCGACCTGGCGGGCATTGGACAAGGTCTGGGTACGGCTCGGGCCGCACAGATCGTCCAGGGTGACGTCGAAGTAGTTCGCCGACTCGGCCATGATCAACTGCGAGGTGATCTCGGTGTCGGCACTGTCGGAGATGAGGTCCTTCAGCACCGCCTCGGCCAGGGCCAGGTCGACCGGCTGCTGATTCAGGCTGGCATATGCGGTGACCCGGATCAGGGCACCTTCGAGTTCACGAATGTTGGTGCGAATCCGTGAGGCGATGAACTCCAGCACCTCCGAGCCGACCGCGAGTCGGTCCTGGGCGGCCTTCTTGCGCAGAATCGCCTGCCGGGTCTCCAGGTCGGGCGGCTGGACGTCGGTGATCAGCCCCCACTCGAAGCGGCTGCGCAACCGCGGTTCCAGCGCCTGCAACAACTTCGGCGGACGATCGGAGGTCATCACGATCTGTTTCTGGGCGTTGTGCAGGGTGTTGAAGGTGTGGAAGAACTCCTCCTGCATCTGCACCGTGCGCTCCAGGAACTGGATGTCGTCGATCAACAGCACATCGACATCGCGGTAGCGTTCCCGGAATTTCTGCATCCGGTTGTCCTGCACCGAGTTGATGAAGTCGTTGGTGAGTTCCTCGGTGGAGACGTACCGCACCCGCACCCGGTCGTAGTAGTTGCGGACGTAATGGCCCACCGCGTGCAACAGGTGAGTCTTGCCCAACCCCGATTGCCCGTAGATCATCAGCGGGTTGTAGGCCTTGCCGGGCGCTTCGGCGACCGCCACCGTGGCGGCATGGGCGAAGCGGTTCGATTCGCCGATCACGAAGTTCTCGAAGGAGTACTTCGGGTTCAGGCGGGAGTCGAACTCGTGCGCGATCGAACTGGCCGAGGGGGTGGAGTTCACCACCGGCTGGGCGAATACGTCCGGGGTCGCGTCCAGGTCGGCATCGACCGGATCCTCGTTGCTGACGGTGAGGTCGGGGTCGATGGTCACCGCGATGCGGATCGGGCGCAGGTAGATACCGCCGAGGATCTGTTCGATGTCCGGACGCAGTCGATCTTCGATCCGGTCCCGGGTGAAGTTGTTCGGGACGGCGAGCACCAGGGTGTCGTCGTATTGCGTCATCGGACGCGAGGAACGAATCCAGTGCTGGTTGGAGCGATCGATTTGTTCGGAGACCTTATTCCACGCTTCGGCTAAGAAGTCGTCCGCTTCGGTCACTCGGCGCTCCGGAGAAAATCGTTCTGAGGGACCGGTTCCACCGGCCCGCGTACTGGCGGTCACTGTACACGATCCACAAGGTTGTCCACAGGGTGTGCACAAACAGCCCGGCCGTCCTGTCGGAGCGCACTTGTGGTGTGCCTGCCGGACTGCCGGGTGGGACTAACGACGCTAACAATGTGCTGAGGAATCCGCAAGCGTTCGCCATGAAGATCCGGATATCCTCGGCGTGTCTGCTGGACACCCCCTTGGTTCGAGGTCTGCTGTCCCCCGGCGGTTTGACCCGAAAGGTCGGGCCACGTACCGTATGAAGGTCGCCGCCAACGGCGGTGTGTCCTTCGTGCGCCCTGCAACGGGTGCCTGCGTCCATCAACCTTGGGGAGCCGAACCCGTGAGCAAGCGTACTTACCAGCCCAGCAACCGGCGTCGCAGCCGGGTGCACGGTTTCCGTGCCAAGATGCGCACCCGTGCCGGTCGCGCCATTATCTCGGCGCGGCGCCGCAAGGGACGCGCCGTGCTGTCCGCCTGATCGGATTCCATGCTGCCGGCGGCGGTGCGGATGCGGTCGTCCGACGACTTCCGCGCCACGGCTCGTGGTGCGCGATCCGGACGACCGTGTGTGGTGGTGCACGCACGCAGCGTCCCGCCGACAGATCAGTCGCCGAACCAGCAGACCAACCAACGACCCGACGCGAACATCCGCGTCGGGTTTGTGGTGTCCAAGTCCGTCGGGGGCGCGGTCGTCCGCAATCGGGTGAAGCGTCGTCTGCGCCATGCCGTGGCCGAACACCTACCGAGCACCCCGTCCGATACCCACGTGGTGGTGCGGGCACTGCCGTCGGCCGCAAATGCGACCTGGGCAACTCTGCGCGAGGAACTCGCCGGTGCCTGGCACGGCGCGGTACGCCGAGCAGGACGTGAGCAGCGATGAAATGGATCCTGATCTGGTTCATCCGGTTCTGGCGCAAGTTCATCAGCCCGCTGTACGGCGAGGTGTGCCGCTACTACCCCAGTTGCTCGGCCTACGGCCTGGAATCGGTGCAGGTACATGGCGCTCTGCGGGGCTCATGGCTGACCGTCCGCCGGATCGCCAGTTGTCACCCTTGGGCCGCCGGCGGCTACGATCCGGTACCTGGTACCGAAGCTGCCGAAGCCTGGGCAGCCGAACAAGCAGAGCGCGACGCCGCCGTGGCGAAGGCCGAAGCGACCTATCAAGCAGAAACCCGAGGAACTAACTGATGGACGTGTTGCTCACCACGCTGGTGCCGATGGGCGTCTGGGACAGCATCATGAGCTTCGGCGGGTCGATCATGTACCCGCTGTACTGGGCCGTGTCCGGGCTGCTGGTTTTCTTCCACTGGGTGTGGGCCTTCGTCTTCGGCTCCGACTCCGGCATCACCTGGAGCCTGTCGATCATCTCGCTGACGGTGTTCATCCGGGTGCTGCTGATCCCGATCTTCGTCAAGCAGATCCGCAGCTCGCGCAATATGCAGTTGGTCCAACCCAAACTGCGCGAACTGCAGAAGAAGTACAGCCACGACCGGGAACGTCTCGGCCAGGAGACGATGAAGCTGTACCGCGAAGAGGGCATCAACCCGATGGCCTCGTGTCTGCCGCTGTTGCTGCAGATGCCGATCTTCCTGTCGCTGTTCCAGGTACTGGTCGGGGCGGCCAACAACAACCCGCGTGGTTACTGGATCGAACGCACCCCCGACCTGGCCCGCTCGCTGAGCGAGGCGACCTTCTTCGGCGCGAAGATCTCCGACCGCTTCCTGCCCTTCGAGTGGCCGCTGACCCACGTCCATATCGTCACGGTGATTTTGATCATCGGTATGACGGTGACCCTGTTCATCACCCAGCTGCAGCTGATGCGCAAGAACATGCCGCCGGAAGCCCTCACCGGGCCGATGGCACAGCAGCAGAAGATGATGCTGTACCTCTTCCCGATCATCTTCGCCGTCGGTGGCGTGAACTTCCCGATCGGTGTGCTGATCTACTGGCTGACCTCGAACCTGTGGACCATGGGCCAGCAGTTCTACATCATTCGCAAGAACCCGGCTCCCGGAACGCCGGCCTACGAGGCCTGGGAGGAGCGCCAGCGTCGACACGGGCGTGACCCGGAGAAGATGGCTGCCGAGCGCGCCGCCAAGGCCCGCAAGCAGCGCAAGGGTGCCGCCGCCACCACGACCGCGACTGAGGAAGAGACCACCGAGTCGGTGGACGTGACTCCCGATCGGGTGCAGCCCCAGCACAAACCGCGGGCCGCCCGTCAGACCAAGGGGGCCGCGGTGCGTACTCAGCCGCAACGCAAGTCGCGCTCCGGTCGACAGCCGCAATCGAAGAAGAAGACCCGGCGCTAGCCGGGCACCAGACCTACGGGACGAGCCGCGTCCCGGCCCGCAGTACCCGATACTGCACCTACGTTTTGGAGGAGGAACCCGTGACGGATTCCGAGATCACCGCAAATGCGGAGGAACCGGTGAGCGACGACGTCGCGGCCGAAGACCAAGTGGACCTGGCCGATGCGGACGAGGTTGCCGAGGACGCAACCGATTCCGACAGCGACGAGGACAATGACGACGATCTCGACGACGAGGACGATCGTCCGATCACCCCGCTGGAGCAGGAAAGCGAAATCGCCGCCGACTACGTCGAAGAGCTGCTCGATATCGCCGACATGGACGGTGACATCGACACCTACATTCAGGCCGGACGGGCACACGTGTCGATCGTCACCGACGGCGACGACACCCTGGTGGGGGCCAACGGTGAGGTGCTCGAGGCCCTCGAGGAGCTGTGCCGGCTCGCGGTGATGACCGCCACCGGACGACGCAGCCGGATGCTGCTCGATGTCGCCGGCTACCGCGAACAGCGCAAGCGTGACCTGCGCGCCCTGGCCCAGGACGCCGCGGACGAGGCCCGCGACAGCGGCGAACCGGTGCGACTGACCGCGATGAACCCGTTCGAGCGCAAGGTCGTCCACGATGCCGTCGCCGAGGCCGGGTTGACCAGTGAGTCGGAGGGCGAGGAGCCCAACCGACGCGTGGTGGTCATTCCCGCCTGATGAACGAACCGCAGGTCGAGGGCCGGCGCGCTGCTTCGAGACCGAGTGCGGCCGTCCTGACCGACGTTTTCGGTGCCCGGAGGGATCTGGCCGAACGGTACGTGGCACTGCTGGCCGATGAGGGCATCACCTGGGGACTGATCGGCCCCCGGGAGGCCGAGCGGCTCTGGCAGCGGCATGTGCTGAACAGTTGCGCGATCGAATCGCTGATCGCCGAAGGGTGCTCGGTGCTCGATGTGGGCTCGGGTGCCGGCCTGCCGGGCATTCCCCTGGCGCTGACCCGTCCGGATCTGAGGATCACCCTGCTGGAACCACTGCAACGCCGGGTGGAGTTCTTGGAATTGGTGATCGAGCGACTCCAGTTGGACGATCGGGTGCGGGTACATCGGGGACGGGCCGAGGACTACCTCGCCGAGGGTGGAGAGCCGGCTGACGTGGTGACGAACCGCGCGGTGGCTCCACTCCCCCGGCTGCTGCAATGGTGCTGGCCCCTGGTGGCCTCCGGTGGAGAGGTGCTGGCGATCAAAGGTGCGAGTGCGGCCAACGAGGTGACCAAGGCCGCGAAGGCCCTGCGATCGTTGAAGCTCGGTGCCGAGGTGCTGTCGGTACGGGCCCACGCCCAGGCCGAAGCGACGACCGTGGTGCGAGTGCGGCGAGCCTGATCGGTGCCGGGTCGGTAGGCTCCCACCCGTGGAACTGATCGGCGACATCCGGCCCCGCCGTCCCCTGGTGGTGGCGGCCCTGCGCAGCGAAGTGCAATACCTCGAGCGCGACTGGCCCATCCTGATCACCGGAGTGGGCAAGGTCGCAGCAGCCACGGCTGTGCGGGGAGCCCTGTGCGAGGTGCGACCCTCGGTGCTGGTGAATGTCGGCACCGCCGGAGCACTTGTCGACGGACTGTCGGGAACATTCGCGGTCTTACAGGTACTGCAACACGACCTGGACAGCGAAGCCATCCGTCGCCTGACGGGTCAGGGATGCGGGCTGCCGATCGATCTGGCCACCCTGCCGGGCGAGGCCGAAGTGGTGAGCTGTGCCACCGGCGATGTTTTCGTGGCGGACTCGGGCATGCGCAGCCGGCTCGCACAGCAAGCCCAGGTATGCGACATGGAGGGCTACGCGGTCGCCTACGCCGCCCGTTCGTTGGACATCCCGGTGATCATGTTGAAGTGTGTCAGTGACCCGGCCGACGAGACCGCTCGAGCCAGTTGGGTTGATTCGGTGGACCGAACGGCGAAGAGTATTGCCGAAGCCCTCGAGGAACGTCGGGAACGATTGGCAGCATGGCACGGGTCCGACAGCAGTGCCGACTGAGTGATCGATTATCACCAGATAAGACAATGGTTGAGAAAAGTCGACAAAGGGGAAGACACGGGATGCGAGAAGCCGAAGCTGACGAGGCCGACAAGGTCGTGGACGCCGATCGCACCGCCGCACCTGAGGAATCCAGTTCTCCCAAGGCATCCAGCGCTTCCGAGTCATCGATTGCCGTGCCGGCTGGGCCACGTCGGGCCGCCTATGCGATGCCCGATGAGCCGGAGGAAGAAGATCCGGACGACCTTGACCCTCGGCTGGTGGAGGAACCGGAAGCGGTACTCCCCCGCCCGTCCCGAACCCGGGTCTTCGCAGTGGTGAATCAGAAGGGCGGAGTCGGTAAGACCACCACCGCGGTGAACCTGGCCGCTGCTCTGGGGATGGCCGGGCTACGGGTGCTGGTGCTCGACGTCGACCCCCAGGGGAACGCCTCGACCGCGCTGGGCATCGATCACGGCAGCGGCGTGATGGGCACCTACGAGGTTCTGGTGGAACAGACTCCGATCTCGGAGGTGGTGCAGAAGTCCCCCGAGGCCCCGAACCTGTGGCTGGTTCCGGCGACGATCGATTTGGCCGCCGCTGAGTTGGAACTGGTGAGCGCTGTTTCACGTGAAACACGTTTGAAGCGGGCGCTGTCCGGATATCTCGCCGAGGCCGAGTTCGACTACGTGCTGATGGACTGCCCGCCTTCGTTGGGGTTGCTGACTCTGAACGCCCTGGTCGCTGCGGACGAAATCCTGATTCCGATTCAGTGTGAGTACTACGCCCTTGAAGGCGTCCAGCATCTGCAGCGGACGATCGAAAGCGTGGTGTCGGTGCTGAACCCGGGCCTGTCATTGTCGACGATCCTGTTGACCATGCATGATGGCCGCACCAGGCTGTCCAGTGAGGTGGCCGAGAACGTTCGACAGTACTTTCCCACCCAGACTCTGGAGACGATGGTTCCCAGGTCTGTTCGGGTTGCCGAAGCCCCAAGTTTCGGGCAAAGCGTGCTCACCTATCAGCCGAACTCGGCCGGCGCCGTGGCGTATCTGAAGGCCGCGGAGGAGATTGCGCACCGAGCAACCTGACCACACTGGGATTGCTCCAGTTTCATGCGCCCGTGTTTCACGTGAAACATTGACGGTGGGTCAGTGGCTTCCGGCCCGCTGTGGCGCTGACGCAACGCACGGTCACCCATGGCACAATGCAGTAGCGAGCGAGAATCGCTCGAAACTGAGTTCAGGAGCGATGAGTGGCAGGACAGAAGCGCAGCGGACTTGGTCGCGGTTTGGGAGAGCTCTTCCAGCCGACAGACCCTGAGACCGTTCGGGCGAGTAAGAATGTTTCACGTGAAACAGACGAAGAAGCCCCGAAGATGGTCGATGTTTCACGTGAAACATTCACGCTCAAGAAGAAGGCCGGCGCCAAGAAGTCACCCCACGCTGCTTCAACACACCCTGCTTCCACGCGACGTGCTTCAACCGATACGCCACCCGAGCCGTTGACGGAAATGCCGTCGGGTGCCGAGTTCTCCGAGATTCCGGTATCGGCGATCGCACCGAATCCGGCTCAGCCTCGCCAGGTGTTCGATGAAGAACAACTCGACGAGCTCGCCGCGTCCATCACCGAGGTCGGCCTGTTGCAGCCGATCATCGTCCGCCGGACTGGTGACGGCTACGAACTGGTGATGGGGGAACGGCGCTGGCGTGCCACCCAGCAGGCCGGCCTGGAGACGATCCCGGCGATCATCCGGCCGACCGAAGAGCATGACATGCTCCGCGACGCCCTCTTGGAGAATCTCCACCGAGTGCAGCTCAACCCTCTGGAAGAAGCGGCTGCTTACCAGCAGCTCCTCGAAGACTTCGCCTGCACTCAGGAGGAGTTGGCCGATCGCATCAAACGATCCCGGTCACAGATCGCCAACACGATTCGTCTGCTGAAGCTGCCACCCACGGTGCAACGCCGGGTCGCGGCAGGAGTGTTGAGCGCCGGTCACGCCCGAGCCCTGCTGGGGCTCACCAACAGCGTGGCCCAGGAGCAACTGGCCCAGCGCATCGTGGCAGAGGGACTCTCGGTGCGGGCAACAGAAGAACTGGTGACCCTCAACGATTCGCTCGACACTCCGCGGGTACCACGCCCACGCCGAGAGCGATCGGAGCGGGCGATCGAACTGTCGGACTCCCTGTCCGACTACTTCGAAACCAAGGCCAAGGTGGACATCGGCCGCAAGAACCGCGGCAAGATCACCATCGAGTTCGCGAACGAGGACGACCTGGAACGCATCCTGAACATCATGCGACCCCAGCAGTAATAGAACTCACTCACTATTCTCCTGAAGCCTGCTCGATGGCATCCGAGTCGGTGGAACCGACCTGGGCGCTCTTGCGTCGAGCCTGCTTGGTTTCGGCGGCAGCAATGCGGCGTCGAACATCCTTGGTGGCGAAATGTTCGGCAACGAAGGACAGGAAGGGCACCGTACCGGCCAGGGCGATCTTGATGAACCAGCCCCAGTCCCACTTGGCCTTGTACTTCAGGTTGAACGCGGCGATCAGCAAAAGCACGTAGAGCCAACCGTGCGGGACACCGGTCCAGGTCACGACACGGCCGTCACCCAAGCCGTACTTCAACGGCATACCGACCAATACCAGCACGGCCAGCAGAACGCCCACCACCCACGCCATGATGCGGTAAAAGAGCAGGGCCTTCTTGGTTGCCGGGATATCCACGTTCAGCTCCTCGTCGACTCGGGAGTGTCCCGAGCCTCGTCATCTTCGAAATCGTCATCATCATCGGCAGGCGCCTCCACCAAACCGGATTCGATCAGCTGGCGCCGCCGCTCTTTCACACCGAGGTCACGAGCCACGTAGATCGAGAACCCCAGGGCGAAGGCGGCAAACACCCACCATTGCACCGCGTACCCGCTGTTGCGGGCACTACCACCGGACGACGGCAGATCGAGGGGCGCCTCGGCCAGACCCTGCTCGGCCGAAATCTCCGGCGGCAGGGTCACGTACCCGGGCACGATCGGTTGATCCCAGACCGTTGCCAGGTGGGGGAGTCGCACCGAGCCGGCCTGACCGGGTGGATAGTCCCCGGGCACGTGCAACTCCGAGGCCAGCAGTACCCCCGAGCCCCGTTGTTCCCCGGACGGGGGAGCAGGTGCCCGATCGTTTTCGGTGACGCCTCGCACCACCGGGACCACGGAACCGTCCGGTCTCTCCAGAGCGGTCAGCACCCGGTACGTGCCCTTCTTCTCCGCAATCGGAATCAACAACTGTTGCTCGGGCAGATACTCGCCCACGAACGTCACGGTGCGGCCGTAGCCGTCGCGCACTTCCTCGCCCACCGGAGCGACATCGGCCAGTGGTACGGCCGGTTCGGCCATCCGGGCCCGAGCGCCGGAATCACCTTGGCTCTGGAAGACCTCCATCTGCCACAGACCCAAGAAAACCATTACTGAAGCAATAATGGCGCCGGCGGACACCAGCAGAACCTGCCACAGTCGGGTCATGTGGTGCTTTCAGGCGAATCGGAATTCTCGGTGGATTCGCTGCCCGGCTGATGCCGGCGGGCGTGCTGCACCAGATCGGAGCAGACCTGACCCAGATCGAGGCCGGCGGCCTCCAGTGCCAGTGGCACCAGGGAGGTTTCGGTCATCCCGGGGGCCACGTTGATCTCGAGCAGGTGGGGCACCCCGTCCCGAATGATCATGTCGGCGCGGCTCAGTTGAACCAGGCCGAAGTGCTCATGGCCCGCCACCGCCACCTCCGCGGCCGCCCGGGCGACGTCCGGGTCGAGTTCGGCCGGCACCAGGAAGCGCGTCGAACCGGCGGTGTAGCGCGCGGCATAGTCGTAGACGCCCGAATCGGGCCGGATCTCCACCGCGGGCAGGGCTTCGGGGCCGTCTCCGCGGTCGAGCACCGCGATCGCCACCTCGGTACCGTCGATGTACTCCTCGATCACCGCCACCTGGCCATAGGCGTAAGCCCCGACCATCGCAGCGGGCACCTCGTCGATGGTGTTCACCTTGCTGCAGCCCAGGGCTGATCCGGAGCGGGCGGGCTTGACCATCATCGGAAAGCCGATGCGTTCGGCCATCGCCTCGATCAGGGCCCGGGCACCGAGTTCGCGGAAGATCTCGTGGGGCAGCGCGACCTGGGCCGGCACAGTGAAGCCCTGGTGGGCCAGAATCGGCAGCGCGATCGACTTGTCGAAGGACACCCGGCTGCTTGCTCCGCCGGCGCCGACGAAGGGCACACCGAGCAGGCCCAGCACCTCGCGCAGCGAGCCGTCCTCGCCGGTTTCGCCGTGCAGCAGGGGAAAGATCACCGGGTCGTCGACCGAGGCGATGGTGTTCAACAGGTCGGAGTTCAGGTCCGACTCGATGACGTCATAGCCCTCGTTGCGCAGGGCGGTGGCCACCCGGCGTCCCGAACGCAACGAGACATCGCGTTCGTGCGAGAGGCCGCCGGCGAGCACGATCACGGTGGGAGACATGGCAGTACTTCCTTAGAGCTGGTCGGGGCCGGGGCCGATGGTGCGGGTGCGCAAACCGGAGGTGCGAACCCCGAAGGTCTCGTTGACCACCGCTTCGCGCATCAGCACATCACCCAGCCTACGTACCCCTTCCCTGATCGCCTCCGGTGGCGGATAACAGAACGAGAGCCGGATGTTGCGGCTGCCGAGCCCGTCGGCATAGAAGGCCGTACCGGGGGTGTAGGCGACCCGGGCGGTCACGGCCCGGGGGAGCATCGCCTGGGAGTCGAAGCCCTCGGGCAGGGTCAGCCAGACGAAGAATCCACCGGCCGGATCCGTCCAGGTGGTACCGGCGGGCATGTGGTCGGGCAGCATCGCCAACATCGCGTCGCGACGCTCGCGGTACATGTTCTTGAAGGACGTGATCTGACCCTGCCAGTCATGGTTGTCGAGGTACTGCGCGATGGCGTACTGGCTGAACACCGGGGGACACAGGGTGGACGACTCCTGAGCCAACACCAGTTTCTCGCGCACCGCGTGCGGGGCGAGCACCCAGCCGACCCGAAAACCCGGGGCGAAGGTCTTGGAGAACGAACCCAGGTACAGCACGTTGTCGGCGTCCAGGGAGCGCAGCGCCGGCACCGGGTCGGAATCCAGGTTGAGCAGACCGTAGGGGTTGTCCTCCACGATCAGGATGTCGCACTCGCGCGCCGCCTCGACCACCTGCCGGCGACGCTCCATGCTCATCAGCACACCGGCCGGATTGTTGAAGTTCGGCACGGTGTAGAGAAACTTCGGGGTTCGGCCCTGGGAGCGCAGGGTGGCGACCGCCTCGCGCAGGGCATCGGGTTGCAGACCCTGGTCGTCGATGGCGACGTGCACCACATCGGTTTGGTAGGACGCGAAGGTACCCAGCGCTCCGACATAGCTCGGCGCCTCGGCCAGCACCACATCGCCCGGGTCGCAGAAGATCTTGGTGATCAGGTCCAGCCCCTGTTGGGAGCCGACGGTGATGATCACATCGTCGGGGTGGCCGTTGATGCTTTCGAGCTTCATCACCTCGGTGATCTTCTCGCGCAGAAACGGTTCGCCCTGTCCCGAGCCGTACTGCATCGCCCGGGCACCCTGCTCGACGATCAGGTCGTGGAGTTGGGTTGCGACCTCGGCCAGCGGCAGGTCGGTGATGTTCGGCATCCCACCGGCCAGGGAAACGACCTCGGGCCGGTTGGCGACCGCAAAAAGAGCTCGGACGGCCGAGGCGTGCATCCCGTGCGTCCTGGCCGCATATCGATCCACGTAGTGATCAAGTCGCGTGTCGTGCCGGACGGGTTCGGGAGTATCCACGCCGCTCAGTCTAATCCCGCCGTCCGGGACGGCTCAGACCTCCGCCAATCGGGCAGCAGCCTGGCGCACCCGCATGATCACCGGTTCCTCGTCCAGCCCGTCCAGCGCGACCAGTCCGACCGAGCATTCCAGCATCATGTCCGGGCCCTGATCGGAGTGAAACCCCACCGCCATACCGACCGCCCCGGGCTCCAGGTGGCCCCGGGTGATCGCGTAACCACGTTCGCGGGCCAAGCGTACGTCCTCGGAATCGTCATCGGACGGCGCGCGCGCGGCCAGGATCGCGATGCCGGCGGCACCGGTGTTCAGGCTGTGCCGGCTGCCGACCCGGTAGCCGACCCGAATCACCAGATCGTCCGGCTCGGCGGTGTTGACCACCACACACTGGTCGCCATCGGCAACGGCCACGAAGCACGTGGCGCCACTGAAATCGGCCAGTTCGGACAGCACGCCCTCCGATACGCCGTGGTTGAGTTGCGGGGCGAAGCGGGCCGCGAGGGTGACGACATGCCCACCGAGCCGAACCCGACCCTTCTCGAGCGCGACCATCCCGAACCCGCACAGTTCGTGCACCAGTTCGTGGGTGTCGGCCTCGGAGTAATCCAAAGCCTGGGCAAGCTGTTGCACGGTAATACCGGTGCGGTGCCTCGAAATCAGATCGAGAACCTGCAATCCACGGTGCAACGAGTTCGGCAACCGAGCCTCCCCGGAAACCCCCTCAGCCCTCATGAAACCCCCTCATGAAAGACACAGCCCTTCATCCAAGAAACAGCGCCGCTTCATGGTCGTCCCGGGGTTCCTTCAGTTTAGGGCCGCGCCACCCCGGCGGGCTCGCTGACTCGTCCGGCGGGTTCGGGATTGGTCGGGCCTGTCAGGGGCACCCAGAGTCGCTGCCACCAGCCGACCAGATCGGGCAGTCGCAGGGTGTGGCCGAGTTCGAGGCAGAGCCGGGGACGGGTGGGGGAGTCGCGCACTATCCGGAAACCCTCGTGCTCCAGCCAATCGACCGGCGGCAGGGTGGGGGACACCGGGCCACGGGTGCCGAAGGCCTCCAGGCACTCGACGCGCTGGCGCACCAGGTGTGCGGCCAGGCCCCGCAATAGATGGCGGGCGATCGGGTTGCGCGGGGCCACGGGAATGTCCGCCGTGTGCAACTCCATCAGCACCGCGGCACCCTCGGTGATCGGGCCGCCGGCCTGGGGATGGTCGCGGGGGACGTTGACCGCCGGGCTGATCAGGCCGTAGCCACGCAGCGAACGGTCGACGGTGACGACCACGCCGCAAAAGCCCCAGTGGTTGTCGGCGGCCGCTGCCCAGGGGGCTTCCCCGTCCGGGCGGGGGAGCCGGTGCAAGTCGGTGCTGTGCACCCGGTGCAGCCGCTGGCCCATCAGGCGTACCGGTCCAGGGGCCGCCCGTGTACGTCCTTGCGCGGTCGGGCCAGGCCCAGGAAGAAACCGAGGAATGTCGCTCCCACTGCCAGCGCGGCCAATCCGAACAGCAACCGGACGATGCGACGCACCCGGCGCTTACGGGCCGGCGACAACGGACGAGACATGCGGTCAGTCTAACCGTCGCCGTTACACCGATTCGGGGTGTCGATCCCTCCCTGCGCGGTGACTCGAACGCCGGTCTGCGTGATCGGTGCGAATGTCGGCCGGGCATGCCCCACCTGTCCTGGCGGAATCCGGGACCGTAGGCTGGGCCATGACCCCCTTTTGCAATGTGAGGAGCGATCGAGATGAGCGCGGAACAAGCGGAACGGATGCGGAATGATCAGGGCTTTGTGGCCGCCTTGGACCAGTCCGGCGGTAGCACCCCCAAGGCCCTGAAGCTGTACGGCATCAACGAAGACCAGTACCAGGGCGAGGATGAGATGTTCGACCTCATCCACAAGATGCGCAGCCGCATCATCACCAGCCCCTCTTTCACCGGCGACAAGATCCTCGCTGCGATCCTGTTCGAGCAGACCATGGATCGTCAGATCGAGGGTGTCGACACCCCCCAGTACCTGTGGGAGCGCAAGCGCGTGGTGCCCTTCCTCAAGGTCGACAAGGGCCTGGCCGACGAGTCGGACGGGGTGCAGGTGATGAAGCCGATGCCCGACCTCGATGCCCTGCTCGACCGGGCGGTGGACAAGGGGATCTTCGGCACCAAGATGCGTTCGGTGATCTCGAAGTTCTCGAACTCGGGCATCGCGGCCAACGTCGATCAGCAGTTCGAGATCGGCCACCAGATTCTGGCCAAGGGCCTGGTGCCGATCCTCGAGCCCGAGGTGAACATCAACGCCGACGACAAGGAAGGCATCGAGAACGAGCTGATGGCTCGCCTGCTGGCCGGCCTCGATTCGGTGCCGGAGGATCAGCAGGTGATGTTGAAGCTCACCATCCCGACCCAGGACAACCTCTACGCCCCGCTGATCAACCACCCGCGGGTGATGCGCGTGGTGGCTCTGTCCGGTGGCTACACCCGTGAGGATGCCAACGAGCGGCTGGCCCGCAACCCGGGTCTGATCGCCAGCTTCTCGCGGGCGCTCAGCGAGGGTCTGTCGGACCAGCAGAGCGATGAGGAGTTCAACGCCACCCTGGCCGATTCGGTCGACACGATCTACCGGGCCTCGATCGCCTGAGTTTTCGGTCGCCTATCGGTGGTGCGGCGGCCCGACCGTCGCGGCGATCACCCGCTCGATGCCCCGGGTTGAAACCCGCCCGAAGCAGCCCCGTCACCTTCGCGGTGGCGGGGCTCTTCTTCGTCCATCGCCGCACCGACCCTTCAAGATTGTGTGACATCTTGCTCGCCCGTCGAACAAAAAGTCACACAATCTTGAGAGGCGCCGCCACGTCGACAGAACTAGGCTGTGGCCCATGAACGACCTGATGGAGCTTGTCCTGTCCCATGCCCGCGCGGTGGTGCGGGAGCGTGGTCAGGCCGCGCCGGTGGATGACCACACGATCCGGGTGACCTATGCCGGGGGCGGGTTCCATCTGCTCGACATCGCCGGGTTCGATGCCGATGCCGACCCCGACCGGGTGCGCCGCTGGGTCGACACCATGCTCAGCCCGGCCTCGGGCCTGGTGCCGGAGGGGCTGTTGCCGGTGATCTGGGCCGAACGGGGCGCCCCCGAGGATGCCTTCACCGCGCCGATCGGGGTGGGCCTGGTGATCGGGGTACTGCGGGATGGTGAACCGGTCGGCGTGGCCGAAGCCGCCAGTTGGGGTGCCCAACCCGAGGAGATCATCACCGCCGCGCGCCGCGAGCTGGCCGCTCGCGAGTTCACCCCGATCCGTCGCGAGACCGAGGGACGCGAACTGATCATGCTCGAGCAGCCCGCCGGCTCGGCCAATGCCTGGGCACTGTTTCCCACCTTGCTCAAATCGGCGACCGGGGTCGACGAGCGATCGGTGGTCTTCATTCCCGACCCCGAAATCTGTTGTGTGGTGCCCGAATCGGCCGCCGAGGATTTGGCCGTCGCCCAGCAATGGGCCGCGGTGCGATATGCCAAAGCGCAGCGTCCGGTATCACCTGCGGCTTACGTGATGGATGGCAAGGAATTGGTTCGTCACGTCGGATAAGACCTTGGTCTGATCAAGAGTGCCCGAGCTCACCCCCCTGGCAGCCTGTGGGCCGGTCCCCGCGGCGGATACGCTGGATCCAGCGTCTTTTCCAGGAGGGTTTCCGGCGATGAGTTTCATCAATAAACTGCGCGGAGAAATTGTCGACATCATTGAGTGGATCGACGATTCCCGCTCCACGTTGGCGTGGCGATTTCCGCGCTATCAGAACGAAATCAAAAACGGGGCCCAACTCATTGTTCGCGAGGGCCAGGAAGCGGTTTTCGTCAGCGGCGGCCAACTCGCCGATCACTTCGGCCCCGGTCACTACGAGCTGACCACCCAGAACCTGCCGATTCTGAGCACCCTGCAGGGGTGGAAGCACGGGTTCAACAGCCCCTTCCGCTCCGAGGTCTACTTCATCAACAAGCGCCCGATCACCGATCTGCGCTGGGGCACCGCCAACCCGGTCACCGTGCGCGACCCCGACTTCAAGATGGTGCAGGTGCGCGCCAACGGTCTGTGCGTGGTGCGAGTGGAGGACGCTCCCACCTTCCTGCGTCAGGTGGTGGCCACCGATTCGGTCGTCGACATCGACGAGATCTCCGAGCTGCTGCGCCGGGTGATCACCCTCGCCTTCTCCGACATGGTGATGGAGACCGGCCTGGGCGTGATCGACCTGCAGGGACGCCAGGTGGAACTGTCGGCCAAGCTGCGCGACTTCGTCGCCGAGCGGGTGGACGACGAGTACGGCCTGGCGATCGAGGACATCACGCTGAACATCTCCTTGCCCGAGGAGATCACCCAGGCGATGACCCGCGGCGTGGCCCGCGGTGTCGAAGAGGGCTCCTGGGCACACAACATCGGCGACATGGGCCGCTACCAGCAGGCCAAGGCCGCCGACGCGATGACCACCGCGGCCGGCAACCCGGCCGGTGGCGGGATGGGCGACATGATGGGCGCCGGCATGGGCATGGCGATGGGCGCCCAGATGGCCCAGCAGATGGGTGGGGCCTTCCAGCCGCAGCAACAGCAACAGCAGCCGGCCGGCGCGCCCCCGCCGCTGCCCCCGCAGGTGACCTACCACGCCGAGATCAACGGCCAGGCCGCCGGCCCGTTCACGGTCGCCCAGTTGCAGGGTGAGATCGCCGCCGGACGGGTCGGCCCGACCACCCTGGTGTGGACGGCCGGGATGGCCAACTGGGCCGCCGCCAGCCAGGTTCCCGACCTGGCGCCGATGCTGCAGGCCCCGCCGCCGCTGCCCAAGCCGGTGCCGGACAGCCCGACTCCGCCTCCGGCAGGCTGAGATGAACAATCCGCCGGCCCCTCCGCCACTGCCGGGACGAGGTCCGGGATCGTCGGGTGGGCCACCGCCACCGTTGCCGCCGCAGCAATACCCGGGTGGCCCGCCGCCGCAGCCGCAGCACCAGCAACCGCCGGCCGGCCCCGGCCGGCAGCGCCCGTACGCCGAACCGCCGACGTCGCAGCAGTCTCCGTATGAAGCTGCCCCGTACGGAACAGCGCCGTACGGTGACGGGGGCCGGATGCCGTCCCCGCCCCGGTTGCCGGAGGAACCCCGGCTGCCCGATCCGGGCGCGATGCCCGACCCGGGGGTGCTGCACGCGACCGAACAGACCCGCACCTATCCGTGTCCGGCCTGTGGCGGCATGCTCGCCTTCGAACCCGAGCGGGATCGCCTGCAGTGTCAGCACTGCGGCACCGAAGCCCCGATGACCGCCTCGCGCGAGCTGGGCAAGATCGTCAAACGTGACCTGGCGGGTGCCATGACCGCCCTGCGGATGCGGCTGGCCGAGTTGGAGAGCCGGCCGACCGCCGACAAGGAGATCGTCTGCCAAAGCTGCGGCGGCCACACCCAGTTCACCGGCACGCTCACCGCGATGCGCTGCCCCTACTGCAATACCCCGATCCAGCGCGACGACGTCAAGGATTCCCCGGCCCGGCTACCGCTGGACGGGGTGCTGCCGCTGCGGGTGGGACACAAGACCGGCCGCGACCTGATCGAGAAATGGATCAACTCCCGTCGGCTGGCCCCGAACGAGTTCAAGAAGTACCGCACCCTGGGCTCGTTCAGCAGCGTCTATCTGCCCTACTTCAACTACGACGCCGACACCACCACCCACTATCGCGGGCAACGCGGTGAGCACTACTACGTGACTGTTGGCAGCGGCGACAACCGACGCACAGAACGGCGCACCCGCTGGTATCCGGCCAGCGGCATCGTCCACAACACCTTCCGCGATGTCGAAGGGGTGGCCAGCACCCAGGGCCTGGACAACAAGAAGGTGCACGCCCTCGAACCCTGGCCGATGGAACAACTGGTGCCGTTCAACCCGGAGTTCGTTGCCGGGCACCTGTCGCGCACCTACGACCGCGACGCCGCCCAGGTGCACGCCGAGATCGTCGAACCACGGATGCGCAGCCACATCGAAACCACCTGCCGACGCGACATCGGAGGCGACGAACAGCGGGTCACGTCGATGGACGTGCGCTACAACGCGCTCACCTACGCCCATGTGCTGCTGCCGGTGTGGTTGCTGACGGTGACCTACAAGGAGAAGCCCTACCAGGTCTTCATCAACGGCGTGACCGGTGAGGTGCAGGGCTACCGGCCGTGGAGCGCGATCAAGATCGCCCTGCTGGTGATCCTGGCGCTGATCGTGATCACGATCGCGGCTGTCATCTACTACTACACGCAATGAGGTGGGCCGGTGATCGAGCCGGCTCACACCGGGGCGTCAGTCCGCGCGCAACAACATCGCCGCGGCCTGCGCCCGGCTCTGCGCGCCGAGCTTCTTCAGCACCTGCTCGACATGGCCCTCGGCGGTACGAATCGAGATCGTCAGCTCCGAGGCGATCTCCTTGTTGGACAGGCCCCGGGCGAGCAGGGCCGCGACCTCGGCCTCCCGTTTGGTCAGCCGCACCCCGGGCGGCAGATCGGTGCCGGGTGTTTGCGTCGGCACCACCAGGCCGGCCAGCTCGGCGCGGGCCCAGTCCGCGACCTCGGCCAGATCACGGCTGTTGGCCTCGTCCTGGTGCATCCGGTGCCATTCCTCCTCGCCGAGGGCCCGTTGGATCGCCATCCGGGCCGCCCCGGCGTCGCCGGCCAGGCCGGGGCCGAAGGACGAGATCTGGGTACCCATCGAGCGCCACATCGCATCGGCGGTGCTGTGGAATCGGGCTGCCCGGGCAAAATCACCACTGGCCACCGACACCTGTGACAACAACAACAGGGTGTGCGCGATGCAGATCGCGTCCTCGAATTGGGACTGCAGGGCCAAGGAGTTGTCGGCCGAGGCCAGCGCACCGGCCAGATCACCCATCCGCGCCAGCGCCATCCCGCGCACCCAGTACCCGTAGGCCCGGCACCACTGTTCGCCGTTGGCCTCGCTGAGCGCGATCAACTCGGCCTGGGAATCGAGCGCCCCCTGCACATCGCCGGAGTACATCTGGCACAACCCGTACTGGAACAGTGCGGTCTGCCAGGCCGCCTCGTCCCCGGCCTGCCGGAAGGTCTCGATCGCGGCCCGGTACCGGTCGGCACCCTCGGCCGGCCAGCCGTGGAACAGCAGGGACAACCCCGTCCAGTGGTCGGAGTGGGCGCGTAACATGGCGTCGTCCAGTTCGTCGGCGAGCACCTCCAGCTCACCCAGATAGACATCGCCCTGGGAATGATCGCCCTGAATCAGCGACACCCAGGCGGCCACCCATAGGGCCTCACCGCGAATCCGGCCGGTGACCTCCTCGGTGGCCAGAATCCGGTCGATCCGGTACCGCCCGTCCGACAGGTACCGTCCGCTGACCCACTGATAGCGCAGTGAGGACGCCAGTTCCGCAGCCCGCGGACGTTCCTCGGGCACCGACAGCGACCACTCCAGGGCGGCAATGATGTTGGCCCGCTCGGTACGCATCGAGCACATGCTGTGGGCCTGCAGTGGACCCGACCAGTGCCGCACCATGTCACGGGCCCGCTCCAGGTAATGGTCGCGGTGTCGCAGCCGGATCTCGTCCCATTCGCCGGCTTCCTTGGCCTGGCGCAGGCCGTACTCGCGAATCGTGACCAGCATCCGGTAGCGCATCCCATCAGCGGTCGGTTGGGCACTGACGATCGATTTCGACACCAGGTTGTCGAGCAGGTCGGCCACCAGGGGTGCTTCCAGGTCGCCGTAGGCGCAGACGGTTTCGGCGGCGTGCAGGTCGCAGCCGTCCAGGAAGACCGCCAGCCGGGTCCACATCAGCCGCTCCAAGGGCGTGCACAGGTCGAAACTCCAATCGACCAGAGCCGACAAGGTTTGGTGGCGGGGCAGGGCGTCGCGGGTGCCGCGCAACAACGAGAAGCGCTCGTCGATGCGACGCAACAGGTCGGGCACCGACAACGACCGCAGCCGTACCGCGGCCAGCTCGATCGCCAGCGGCATCCCGTCCAGATGCTTGCAGAGTTCGGTCACCGCCGCGGCGTTCTCGTCGGTGACCTCGATGTTCACCCCGGTCTGGGCCGCGCGCTGCAGCAGCAGCCGCACCGCCTCACTGTCGGCGACGGATTCGGTGCCGGCATCGGCATCGGGTACGCCCAGCGGCGGTACCGGAATCACGTACTCGCTGGACAGGCCGAGCGGGCCCAGCGAGGTGGTCAACACGTGCACCTTCGGGCAGCGCTGCAGGATGGCCAGCACCAGATCGGCGGCGGCGTCCAGGACGTGTTCACAGTTGTCGACGATCAGCAGCAGTTCCTGATCGGCCAGGTGCCGCACCACATGTTCGGTCGCGGTACGCCGCGATTGGTCGGAGGCGCTCAACTGCGAGGCGGCCCGCCAGGCGACGTCATCGGGATCGACCACCGAATCGAGGGTGACCACCCGCGATCCATCGGCGAAGTGCTCTGCGGTGAGGCGCTCGACCTCCAGCGACAGCCGGGTCTTGCCGATCCCGCCCGGACCGACCAGGGTGGTGAGCCGTTCGCGGCGTACGCGATCAGCGACGCTACCCAGGAGTTCGTGCCGTCCCACGAACTGGGTTGCGGGCCCGGTGGGGCCCCCTGATGGCGTCGCGGCCAACGTTTCTCCTCGCCCGTCCCAACGCGCTCGACGGAAAAGTTTGCGCGGTCAGATTCTACGCTGTGTGACGTGGCTCACCAAAGGGTGTTCCTCTCTGAGAAACGTGTTCCCCGTTGGCGATCCGGCTCCGGTATGAAGCTATTAGTAAAGCATTGCCGCCCCGATTTCACGGGTATGTCGATTCACGTAGTTCTACGTATTCCCGGGCCCGGGCCGCGCCGCTTACCTTCTAATGAGCACAGCATTTCTCGACGAAGAGAGCGAACAATGACGTTCTTCATGCAACGACTGGCCAAGGAGCTCGGGGCCGAAACCCCGGGTGAACCGCCGATGCCGGCGATGCGACCGAGCACGCCAACGCCCGTCAATGAGGGCGGCGATCGCTACGTCGCTCTGCGTTCGCTGGCTGAGCAGTTGATCTGCGAAGCGAATGCAGTGATTCAGGACACCAGCTCCCACCTGCACCTGGTCGACGAGGTCGGTACCGACGAACTCGTTTTCACCATCACCTGCGGTGGGCATGGGGCGCGGGTCGCCACCCGATTCTCCGGGGACACCGCCACCGGACAGATCCTCAGTGAAGATCTGCCGCACGAACGGCCCTATGAACTCACCGATGCAGATGCCATCGCGGATCTGATCATCCGCCTCTGCCTGGTTGCCGGACTCCGCAACACCGAGTCCGCACGTCTTGTCTGAACCATCACCGCCACACCACCCAATCCCCGAGAGGAGCCAGCATGCAGTATGAACTGAAGACGCAGATCATCGAACCTGTGCGTCACACGTTCGATCACGTGGCCGCCCGCTACGGCGACAAACCCGCCACCCGGTACCAAGAGGGCACCATCGATCTGCAGGCGACCGAGAACTTCCACTACCGGCCCACCTGGGATCCGGAACACGAGCTCTACGATCCCGACTACTCGGCGCTGAAGCTCACCGATCCGTACTCGTTCACCGACCCGCGGCAGTACTTCTACACCCCGTACGTGACCAACCGCGCGCAGATGCACGATGCCTTCGGCAAGACTCTCGACTACGTCAGCTCGCACAACCTCTTCGATCGCACTCCCGAGGACTGGAAGCGCCTGATCGGTGAGATCGTGATTCCGCTGCGTCACTACGAGTCGGGCTGTCAGATGGTCTACTCGGGTGCGGCCCGGTTCAGCTACGGCGCGACCATCTCGCAGTGCTGCGTCTACGAGGGCTTCGACCGGGTGGGCAACGCCCAGCTGATCAGCCGCGTGGGCATCACCCTCGGTGAGCAGACCTCCTCGGTGCTGGCGTCGGCCAAGAGCCTGTGGATGGAGAGCGAGGCCTGGCAGCCGCTGCGCCGTTACACCGAGGAAGCGCTGGTCGAGAAGGACTGGGCGGTGGGTGTGATCGCCTCCGACCTGATCGACAAGCTCCTCGACACCCTGATCTACCGCCACCTCGACGAGGAGGCCCTGATCAGCGGCGCCGGCGCCTACAGCCTGCTGGCCCAGCACGTGGGCACCTGGTACAAGGACCACCGCAAGTGGCTGGACGGCCTCTACAAGGCCTGGCTGGCCGACGAGGAACTGGGCGAGGCGAACAAGGAAGTGTTAAGCAAGATCGTGAACACCTGGTTGCCGAAGGCGGTCGACGCCGTGCGCGCCATCGCCGAACACGCCGACGGGATCGTCGACACCAAGGCGGCCGAAGGCGTTCAGGCCCGCGCCGAGGAAATCGCCGCCGAATACGAGGCCCTCGGCCTGACCATCGAGAAGGAGTGATCATGACCGCTGAAGCCCGTGATACCCGCCCCGTGAGCGTTGATCTTCAGGAGACCGAGGAGAACCGCGCTCTGATCGAGGCCATCGAGGCCGACAACGAAGAACTTGTGATCAACCACTTTCCGGGTCTGGTGAAGCTGCAGGCCCCCGGACGCCTGGTGATCAACCGCGAGTCGGTCGAGGATCGCCTCGGCCGCCCCTGGGAAACCCACGAATTCCAGATGGCCATCGTGACCCTCGCCGGCAACATCAGCGAGTGGGACGAGGACCGCATCGTCCTGTCGTGGGGTCGTAAGAAGCGTGACGAGGAAGAGGACTGAGCCATGACGAAGAAGCCTGCCAAGAAGTTGTCCATGCAGCAGCGCTACTCGGCGCTGACCCGCGACATCGACTGGGAGCCGAGCTACGTCTCCGCCGAGGAGATGTACCCGCACACCACCTATGAGGGCATCAAGATCCACGACTGGAGCAAGTGGGACGACCCGTTCCGCCTGACCGTGGACGCCTACTACCGCTACCAGGCCGAGAAGGACAAGCGGCTCTACGCCGTCCTCGACGGGTTCGCCCAGGGCCAGGGCCACCTGACCCTGTCCGACCCGGCCTACCTGAACGCGATGAAGATCTTCCTCGGTGGTGTGACCCCGCTGGAGTACCAGGCCAACCGGCACTTCGCCTACCTGTCGCGTCACTTCAACGGCCCCGGCCCGCGGTTCGCCGCGCTCTGCCAGTCGGTGGACGAGCTGCGTCACGCGCAGACCGAGATCCACACCCTGAGCAACTACAACAAGTACTACTCCGGCATGCACAACTTCGTGAAGATGCATGACCGCGTCTGGTACCTGTCGGTGCCGAAGTCGTACTTCGACGACGCCCTGTCGGCCGGCCCCTTCGAGTTCCTGATCGCCATCGGCTTCAGCTTCGAATACCTGCTGACCAACCTGCTGTTCGTGCCCTTCATGTCGGGTGCCTCGTTCAACGGCGACCTGCCGACGATGACCTTCGGCTTCTCGGCCCAGTCGGACGAGTCGCGCCACATGACCCTGGGTCTGGAAGCGATCAAGTTCCTGCTCGAGCAGGACGAGGACAACGTCCCGATCGTCCAGGAGTGGGTCGACAAGTGGTTCTGGCGTGGTTACCGCGTCACCGCGATCATCGCGATGATGCTCGACTACATGCTGCCCCGTCCGGTGATGAGCTGGAAGGAAGCCTTCGAGCTGTACTTCGAGCAGCAGATGCTCAACGGTCTGTTCCCCGACCTGGCCTACTACGGCATCCGTCCGCCGGCCGGAGTCGAGCAGGCGATCTGGGAGAAGGACCACGTTTCGCACCTGGCCTACAACGTGTTCTACCAGTTCAGCCACGCCGCGAACCTGACCACCAGCATCCCGACCAAGCAGCACCAGGAGTGGCTGTCGGCCGCCTACCCGGACAGCTACGACGAGATCTACCGTCCGAAGTGGGACAAGCTGGAGAAGATGGCCGCCGATGGCAACCGGTTCTTCTTCCCGGGCCTGCCGCAGCTCTGCCAGACCTGCCAGATTCCGATGGCCTTCGTCGAGCACGGCCAGGGCGACAAGATCTGCCAGCGCTCCAGCGATTACAAGGGTGAGCACTACAACTTCTGCTCCGACCACTGCAAGTGGATCTTCGACCGTGAGCCGGAGAAGTACGTCCAGGCCTGGCTGCCGGTGCACCAGATCTACCAGGGCAACTGTGGTGGACCGACCATCCCGGACGTCCTGGACTGGTACGGCTACACCGAGGGTGACTCGGGCGAGATGATGGGCAACGTCGATCATCGCAACTGGCAGAAGTGGCACAACCAGGTCGACGACTCGGTCGGCGGCCACGATGAGATGGAGGCGGCGATGGCTGCCGGCGCAAAGGAGGGCGCACGATGATCAAGTCGCTGGGTACCTACGAGTTCCCGTCCCGTTCCCGCCAGGAACTGTACGGTGACGACATTCTGGTCAGCGTGCTGCGTCGCGACAGCATGTTCTTCTGCTCCGCCGCGATGTTCCGCGCGCCGAAGGCGATGAAGTGGTCGGAGTTCGTCGAGAACATGGTGATGCCGTACGTCACCGCCGACCCGGACTTCGACTCCTCCAAGGAGATCACCTGGCAGCTCGTCGAAGAGGACTTCACTCCGGACCCGGACAAGTCCCTGGACGAGAACGGAGTCCGGCACAAGAACACGATCTCGCTGATCGGGGCGTGACCTGATGGCTGAGACCTACACGGTCACCGTCGAACCGTTGGGCCGCGAGGTCCAGTGCGCCGATGACCAGCCCATCCTGGACGCCTGCCTGCGTGCGGGAGTGTGGTTGCCGCACTCCTGCACCCACGGCACCTGCGCCACCTGCAAGGTGGACGTGCTCGACGGCGATGTCGACCACGGTGCTGCCTCCAGCTTCGCCCTGATGGACTTCGAACGCGACGAGGGCAAAACCCTCACCTGCTGCGCCACGCCGCAAACCGACGTGGTGATCGAGGCCGACATCGAGGTCGACGACGAGCTGGAGATGTTCCCGGTGAAGGACTTCGAGGGGACGATCGTCACCCTGGAGGACATCGCCACCGACATCAAGCGACTGGTGGTCAAACTCGATTCGGAGATCGGCTTCAACGCCGGGCAGTACATGCGCTTCCAGATCCCGGGTCACGAGGGGATCGACCGCACCTGGTCGATCGCCTCACCGCCGACCCAGACCGACGAACTGGAGTTCCATGTGGCACTGGTTCCGGGTGGGATCGGCACCGAGGGTTGGTTGTTCGCCGACGCCAAGGAGGGTGACCGGATCAAGCTGGCCGGGCCCTACGGCCGGTTCGTGCTGCGCACCTGGGAGGAGAAGCCGGTGGTCATGCTCGGTGGTGGCACCGGGTTGGCCCCGCTGGCGGCGATGGTCAAGCACGCGCTGATCAACGAGGAGTACGAGGGGCACATCACCCTCTACGCCGGGGCGCGCGCACCGGAGTACCTCTACGACGTGGACCTGTTCCGCGAACTGGAGGAGGAGTACCCCGACCAGTTCACCTTCCACGCCTGCATCGATACCGGCGAGGGGGACGGTTACCGCACCGGTTACGTCTCGTCGGTGATGGAGGAGGACTTCGAACGGCTCGGCGGCTACCAGGCCTACATCTGTGGGTCGCCGGCGATGGTCGAGGGAACCCTGAAGTCGCTGATGAGCCGGCGACTGTTCCCCCGCGACATCTTCCACGAAGACTTCTTCAACGAAGGTGACAAGGCAGCCGGAGTGGGTTCACCGCTGATCAAGCGCTGAGTTCGCACCGCTGAACGCCACCGAGGGCGGGCAACGACAGTTGCCCGCCCTCGGTGTTTGTGTCTCCCACCAGGCATCGCGCGGGTGATTACTGTTGGTTCCCGAGCCCGGCTGCTGCAATGTGCCTGATTTCGGGCCGGGAAGCTGTATGCGGTGCCGACGGGCCGGAATCGGGTCGGTTGCAGCAGGACGGCGAAACCCCCGCCCGGTGAAACGGGCGGGGGTTTCGTTACGGTCCGGCTATTTCTTGACCCAGGTTCCGCAGCGTCGGTTCAGGAATCCCCGGTCGCTCTCCTGAATGGTCACCGTCGACTGGCCACCGAAATCATTCTCGATCATGTCCTCCTCGACCGAGCCGCCGAATCCGGACAGCCGACCCCAGTAGCACGTTTCCTCGGGGTCCTGGGCGGTGTAGGTGCCGGGCTCGATGTGCTTGCCGACCACGTAGACGCCCGGGCCGAAGCTGGTGGCGGGCTTGTCGGGGTAGGTCTGCTCCACGGGCACGAACTCGCCGCAGCCGCTGACCTCGATGGCCACATCGGTTTCCTTGATCGTCACGATCGCCGGTGAATGGCTGCTCGAAGCGATGATCGAATCGTCATCGTCATTGAGGTTGGCCAGTCGGGCCCAATTGCAGTTCTCGACATCGGGGCTCGATCGGTACGTACCGGGTTTCACGTCGGTGCCGACCTTGTGGGTGCCTTCACCGAACGTGCCCGAACCCTTGGGCGGGTCAGCGGGGGGCTTGCCCGGTGATTGGCTCGGATCCTTCGCCGGGTCCTCACTCGGATCCTGGCTCGGTTCGTCGGTCGGCTCCTCGGAGGGCTCATCGGTGGGTTCCGATGTGGCAGGAGGCGTCGCGGGCGGCTCGGTGGTGGGCTCGGACTTCTTGCCGGTCAGGAACACCGCGGCGACGATGCCGCCGATCAGCACCACGGCGACGATCGCCGAAATGATCGCGATCATCGGCTTCTTGCTGCTTCGGGTCGGCCCCGGGCCGTGGTCCCCGCCGGGGTAGCTCGGACCGTAGGAACCGGACGCCGGGCCGGGGCCCTGAGCGCCGGGGGGTTGTCCGGCGCCGAAACCGCCGGGCTCCGGTTGGCCGTGGGCATAGGGCCCGCCGCTGTAGGGGCCGCTGTACGTGCTGCCGGAGTACGGGCCGGAGTACTGCCCGGTCTGACCGCCCTGGTACGGATCCTGGAAGGAGGGTCCGTGATCGCCCTGAAGGCCCTGGCCGAGACCGCTCTGGTTCTGGGGTCCGTAGTCGGCCCCGCCTTGGAATTGCGGGCCGTAGTCCGCGCCGCCCTGGTTTCCGGGGCCGTAGTCGGCACTGCTCTGGTGTTCCGGGCCGTAGTCGGCGCCCCCCTGGAAATCCGGTCCGGCACCTTGGTGGTCCGCTCCGCCGGGGTGATCAGTGGCGCTGGGCTGGTGCTCCGGGGCACTGGGTTGATACCCGGGAGCGCTGTGCTGAAAACCCGGAGCGCTCGGCTGATGGCCGGGAGCGCTGGGCTGGTGGCCGGGAGCGCTCGGTTGACCCATCTCGGCGCCGGCCGGGTGCTCGGGTCCGCTCGGGTAACCACCACCCTGCTCAGCAGGTCCTCCCGGCATGGGTTCGTCCACCCACAACTGCCACCCCGGCGGGGGCGGCCCCCAGGACGGATCGGGTTGCCAGCCGGCGGGCGGCTCCCAACCCGGTGGTGGTGCGGGCCAATTCGGCGGCGGATTCCAACGTTGCATCAGGCCACATCCCCTTTACAAATATCGCTGTAGTTTATCTCCGCTCAGGGGCAGGCCGCGGGAAGTTCACCAGGGCTTATCGCTGCGCTGGTCGGGAGCACCCTCCCGGTCGCGGCCCTTCTGTTGCTCTCCCTGGGCCTTCTTCGACCGCTCCTCCAACTGCTTCTGGCGCTGCTCGCCACCCTCGGGACCGGCCTCGTCCGGGGGAGGTTCGGGATCGTCCTCGCCCTCGTCGGAGCCTTCATCGGTGCGTTCGGCCTGGGTGCGTTGCTCCTCGGCCTTCTTCTCCATCCGCTCCTGTTGCTCCTGCTTGCGCTTCGCCTCCTCCCGGTGGCGCTCCTCCTCGGACTGCTTGCCGTCCTGGCCTTCCTCGCCCCCTTGCTCGCCGGGCCCCTCGGTCGGTTCTCCGGAGGGGCCGTCGGTCGGTTCCCCCGAGGGCCCGTCGGTCGGTTCTCCGGAGGGGCCATCGGTCGGCTCCCCGGAGGGGTCATCGGACGGTTCCCCCGAGGGGCCATCGGACGGGGTCGGTTCACCCGACGGGCTTTCGGACGGCTCGCCCGAAGGGCTCTCGGAGGGTTCCTCCGAAGCGGACGGATCGGGGGAGGGCTCACCCTCGGGGGGCTCGCCGCATTCACCCTCGGACTGGATCCGCACGCCTTCCTCGTAGCGTTCGGCCGCCTTGGCATGCTGCTGCTGCCCGGCCAACACATCGGCCTGACCCTCGATACTGGCCGCCAGGTTCAGACGCACCCGACAGTCGTACTTCTTCGGCGCCTGGTCCAGAGCCTTGGTGAAGCTTTCGCGGGCCGCATCGTAATCGCGCAGTTGGTATTCGGCGGTGCCGCGGTTGTACGTCGCGATCCACGGTTCGAGGATGTTCAGAAAGCCGAGCTGGGCAAAACTGGTGCGGCTCGACCCGAAGTTGGCCTTCTCGTAGGCGCGCATCCCGGCGGAGTTCACCCCGACCATCGACAGGGATTTGATCGCGAAGATCATCAGCAACAGCATCACCGGGGCCGCCCGCAGCAGCCAGGTCAGGCCTCGTTCGCTCAGCCACGCGGGACGCTGGAAGCCCCGCCCGGTACGTCGATCGGTACTCATCGCAGCTCCCGTCGCACTTGGCGAAAGCGCACCGCCACCAGCCAGGCCTCCCACAGCGCCAGGCCCACCAGCACGGTGCCGAAAATCCAGCTCAGATCCACCCCGCTGGTCACCTCACCGCCGGACAGGGCGGCGAAGCCCTGGTCGGGGCGTTTCAGTTCGAGGTCGTCGGGGGCGGTGCGGTGCAGGTACTCCCCGTCCAGTTCCGAGGCGATCTTGCGCAGCGCCTCCTCATCGATCCGCGAGATCGCATCACCGCTGTTCTCGTAGTCGTAGACGTAGCGGTCACGGTCCGGGCTGTGTTTCATCCGTCCACCCGAGGTGGTGCCGTAGCCGAGCACCGCGGCGGCGTCGATCTTGCCGGCCAGGTCGGCGAAGGATTCGGGGCTCTGGTCGGAGGTGTTCTCCCCGTCGCCCAGGTAGATCAACATTCGCTTGCGGCCCGGCTCCTCCTCGGCCATCCGGTCCAACTCTTCGGCGATCACCGGGATCGCCACCGAAATCGTCGACCCGGCTCCGTAATAGGCATCCATGTAACCCAGGGATTCGGCGATCGAGGCCACCGCGGTGGTGTCGGTGCTGGGCGGCAACTCCACCCGGGCATCGTTGTCGAAGCTGATCAGCACGAACCGGGCCCCGGTGAACTGGGTCGCGATCTCGCGGACGTCGTGGTGCACCCCGGTGAGCCGGGTGTTGTTGCCGTCATAGTCCTCGGCGGCCATCGAGGTGGTGCGGTCGACCACCAGAATCACGTCCAGATCACTGGCCTGTCCGGTCGAGGCGGAGGCACCGACCACCGGACGAACCGTGATCAGCACGAAGGCGAGCGCGATGCCCACCCTGCGCAGCCAGGTGATCCGATCCTTCGAGCGCAACAGCAGCACGACCGCGGCCGCCAGGGCGACCAGGCCCACCATCAGCGCGATCCAATCGGGATGGAATGTCACTGTCGCAACCTCCATGCCGCGGCCAACAGGGCGAGCAGTCCCAGCCCGACCAGCACCAGCCCGGGGGCGCGCCGGTCGCTGGCGGTGGCGGTCGGCAGCCCGCGCAATCGTTGCCGGTCCATCGTCTCGATCGAGGAGACGATCTGTTCGGCGCCGGACTTGTCGTCCATCAGGTAGGTGATGCCCCCGGTCTTGGCGACCAGCTTGCGCATCTCACGCACCTCGTCGTACATCCGCGGGGCGATCGCGTGCACCACGATCTCCTTGTCCTGGGCCATTTGGACGGCCTGGGGCAGGGTGTAGATCGCGTCCCCGTTGACCATGTTGTCGGTGGCCAGAATGATCGTGCGGGCGCGCGGTTCGTCCGGACGGTCGAAGCGCAGCACACACGAGGCCAGACCGTCACCGATCAGCGACGACCCGTTGCCCTCGAAGGTGCCCCGGCTCCATTCGTAGGAGAACTTCTCCATCGCGGTGACACCGTCGGCGAGTTGCTTCTCGATGAACTTGTAGTCGTTGGTGAGCGGAAACTTCATCACCGCACTCGAGTCCCAGATCACCAGCCCGATCCGTTCCCCGCGCAAATCATCGGCCAACTCGGCGAAGGACTCCATCAGGCCGGCGTCGATATCGCGCATCGAACCCGACACGTCCAGACACAACACGATGTCGCGGTTGTGCTGTTCGGAGTCGCTGCCGGCGGCATCGGACAGTCGGGTCGAGAACAAGGACGCACCGAGCACCACCAGGGCGATGGCGATCACCTGCACCAGCATCCACAGCCGGTGTTGCCGGGCCAACTGCGCGAAGCGGGGGGTGCGGCGCATCCGTTCGGTATTGGCCGCCCGCAGCCCCGATGCCGGGTCGGCCGGCCGGTCGCGCAGCAGAAACAGCGCCGACAGGGCGACCACGGCGAGCACGATCGGGATGGACATCCACCAGTTGGTCAGTTCCATGAGCCCACCAACCGTTCGGCCTCACTCGCCGAGTCGGCCACCGAACGTGGCACCGAGGGGGCGAACTGCGGCGGGTACAGCATCTCGATCCAGTCGGCGAGATGGGCGAACCGCGGGTCATCGGCCAGCACGGCCTGCACATCGCTCAGGGTCATCCGGTCGACGGGGCGGCCCGTGGCGTCGGAGACAAAGGCGCGCACCGTCTGGCTGAGTTCCTGGTGGGCTTCGCGTTCGCCGAGTTGCCCGGCGGCATGACGCTGCCGGATCGCGTTGATCCGGGCCAGACATTCGGCCCGGAATTGGTTCGGGTCCGGTGGCGGGGGCGGGGGTGGCGGTTTCGGCGGACGTACCCGGGTCAGCCACACGATCACCGGTGGGATCGCGAAGAAGGCCAGCACGGCGAGGATGCCGGCGATCAACCACAGCGACGAGTAGGCCTGTGGTCCGAAGATCTCCAGCGGCTCAATCGTTGCCATGACGGTGCCTTTCCAGCAGCCGGAAGAGCGTCACGATCACCTGATCCTCGCCGGTGATGTGTTCTCCGGCGATACCGAGCCGTTCCAGGGTGCGGCGCCGGCGGGCATGGCGTTCTTCGTCGGCCGCGGCGATCTCGGCGCGCAGTTGGTGGTCATGGCGCAGGAAGCTCGGGATGGCGTCCCAGGTGTCGGCGTCGATCACCGGGGCATCGGCCACCTGCGGGTCGGTCGGATCGAGATCGGCCAGAGTCAGGAACAGGATCTCGTGCTGCACCCGCAACAGCCGCAGCAACCGCTCGTCCTCTTCCGACAGGTCGACGTCGTCGGTGATCACCACCATGATGGTGCGCCGCCGCACCGCCCGGGTGACGTAATCCAGACAGCCGGTCAGATCGGACGCCGCCGAGGTCGGCTCGACCAGATTGGTCAGCATCCGTTCCAGGGCGAGTTCGGTGGTGGCCGGCCGCACCGAGTGCACCTCGTCGGCGTCGCCGTAGACCATCCCGACGTAGTCGGAGTGTTTGGTGGCCAGGTAACCCATCACCCCGGCGGCGAAGATCGCGATCTCGTTCTTCGGGGTGCGGTCGGGGCACATGCCCGACATCGACCGGCCACAGCCCACCACCAGCAGAATCGTGTGCTTGCGCTCGGCGTGGTACCGCTTCACCAGCAGCTCGCCCTTGCGGGCCGAGGCCTTCCAGTCGAGGTCCTTCACATCGTCGCCGATGACGTATTCGCGCAGGTCCTGGAAGTCCATCGACCGGCCGCTGTGGAAGGACTGGTATTCGCCGTCCAGCAATCCGCGCACCTTGCGGTGCGCGTGGATCGCCATCCGGGTCTTGACCTTGGTCAGCAGCGCCATGGGATTACGGCGTCGGCACGGCCTGGAAGATCGCGTCGATCACCATCTCCGGCTGGACGCGGTCGGCCAGGGCTTCGAAGGTCAGCACCAGGCGGTGCCGCAGGATCGAATGCCGCAGGGCGTGGACGTCCTCGGGAATCACATGCCCACGGCCGTTGATCAGCGCCATCGCCCGCGCGGTGGTCAACATCGCGATCGCGCCACGCGGGGAGGCGCCGTATTCGACGTAGCGGGCGACCTCTTCGCCCATGTACTGGGCCGGGTGCCGGGTGGCGTTGATCAGCGCCACGATGTACCGCTTGATGGCCGCATCGACATAGACCCGGGTGGCCAGATCCTGCAGATTCTCCACGTCCTGCGGGCTGACCACGGCATCGATGGAGCGCGAGTCGAGTTCGCCGGTCTCGATCCGGTTCAGTACCTCGAACTCCTCTTCCATCGTGGGGTAGTGGACGATCTCCTTGAGCAGGAAGCGGTCCATCTGGGCCTGGGGCAGAACGTAGGTGCCCTCTTCCTCGATCGGGTTCTGGGTGGCCAACACCATGAACGGTTCGGGCAGGGTGTGGGTTTCCCCGCCGATCGTGGTCTGGCGCTCCTGCATCGCCTCGAGCATCGCCGACTGGGTCTTGGCGCTGGAGCGGTTGATCTCGTCCAGCAGCACGAAGTTGGCGTGTACCGGGCCGAGTTGGGTGATGAAGTCGGCGGTGCGCGAATCGAAGACCTGGGTGCCGATGATGTCGGAGGGCAGCAGGTCGGGCGTGCACTGGATGCGGTGGAAGGTCGCCTGCACCGTGCTGGCCAGCGTGGACGCGGCCAGGGTCTTGGCCAGACCGGGCACCGATTCCAGCAGGATGTGACCCCGGCTGATCAGGGTGACCAGCAGGGCCCGGCTCAGATCATGCTGGCCGACCACCTTTGTCGCGAACCCTTCCCGGATCACCTGCACGGTGCGGGAGGCCGCGGCCAACTCCTCGTTGCTGATCGTGGGCCGCGGGGCGCTGGGGCCGGAGAACTGGGCCGGCTGCTGGGGCTGGTGCCCGGACGGCTGATTATGCGCGGGTTGCTGAGCCGACGGCTGGTGCCCCGGGTGACCTTGATAACCCCCGGACGGATCGGAGTTGTGCTGCGGCTCGGGGTAGGCGCGGTGTGGTTGTGCGTACCCCGGTGCCGAGGACTGACTGGCCGGGGGGTAACCGGGTGCACCGGGGTTGTTCCGGCCGTAGTCGGATTGGCCGTAGTCGGCGGGGCCGCCGGGGGCCGAGGGTTGGCTGTAGGGGTGGTGGGACACACACGCTCCTCGGGCTGCTCACAACAGGACGCCCCATCATAAGCAACCACGGGGGCAGCAATGTGTATAAATCCATGCACTTCCGGTCGGCGGTGGACGATGGATCGGCATACCGACTTGTTCCTGAAATCGCGGAATACTGCTACAACCGGAAGATATGGAGCGATCGATGACCACTGAACCCGCCGCCCCCGAGTGGCCACCGTTGTCGACGTCCCTACGTCGGGGGAATCTTGTCTTCGTATCGGGGATGGTGCCGATCGATCCAGCCACCGGCCAGGTGCGGGGCAGCACGGTCGAGGAACAGACCGAGGTCGTACTGGGTCTTCTGGCAGCCGAACTGCAGCGACAGGGAGCCACGATGGCCGACGTGGTGAAGACCACCGTCCTGCTGGCCAATGCCGCCTCCGACTGGGCTGCGATGAACGAGGTCTATGGTCGGCACTTCCCCGATCCCAAGCCGACCCGATCGGCCTACGGCGTCGAACTCGCACAGCCGGGGCTGTTGGTGGAGATCGAGGCCATTGCGATCGTCGGGGGCGAGGAATGACATCGGAGAATCGGGTACTGCGGTATCCCGCCGTGCGTTATGCCCGGGCGGGCCGCTTCGAACCGCCCACGCTGCTGCCGCTCGGTGACGAAACACCGGACGGCGCACCCGGCGCGGTGTGTCCGCAGGTGCTCTCGCGGCTGGCGCCCTTGATCGGCGATGTCGTCGAAGGCATCGAGCAGAGCGAGGATTGTCTCCATCTGGCGATCAGCACCCCGGGTTCGGACGGCAGCCGCCCGGTGATGGTGTTCCTGCACGGGGGAGCGTTCGTCACCGGCGGGGGTACCTCGCCCGCTTATGACGGGAGCAGGTTGGCCGCCGACGAAGACGTGGTGGTCGTGTCGGCCAACTACCGGCTCGGCGTCTTCGGCTTCCTGTACGCACCCGGTATCTCGCCCGGAAACCTCGGGCTTCTCGACCAGGCCGCGGCGCTGCAGTGGGTGCGGGACAACATCGCGGCCTTCGGCGGTGACCCCGACCGGATCACCGTCTTCGGTCAATCCGCCGGCGGGCTGTCGGCCCTCGCCCTGACCGCCCTGCCCGAAACGCGCCCCGTGATCTCGCGCCTGATCGTGCAAAGCTCCCCGGCGATCAGCACCCTGCGTCCGATGGACGAGGCCGGCGAACTCGGTGAGTTCGTGGTCAGCCAATTGTCCCGACATCCGCTGGACGCCGAGGTGGACGAGCTGCTGGCCGCCCAAGTGGCGGCGTTCCGGTGGTCGATGGAGCGAGATCCCGCACCGAGCGCCCTGCCCTTCCGGCCCACCCAGGGCGCACCCCTGAGCACGACGCCGGCCGAGGATCACCGGATTCGCCGCAGCCACCCGATGCCCGACCTGATGATCGGCTACACCACCGACGAGTGCGTCGCCTTCGCCCCCGACATTCACGCCGCAGATGTTCTGGACACCACGCGCGAGGCCAGCCGGGAGTTCGCGATCGAGCCCGCCCGCGAACAGGCCCGCGAGCACACTGCGGCACAGGGGAACGCCTACCTCTACCACTTCGCCTGGGCTCCGCCCCGAGCGTTCGGGGCGGTGCACTGTTTGGAGCTGCCGTTTCTGCTCGGCACCGAGCAAGCCTGGCGCAGCGCGCCGATGTTGGGTGGCACCCCGTGGCAGGAGGTGGAAGTGCTCGGCCGCGAACTCCGCCGACTGTGGGGAGCCTTCGCCCGCACCGGGGCACCGAGCCGGACGTGGCCCCGGTGGACACCCGAGCGGCAGCACGAACAGATCCTGGGCCACTGAGCCGTCGAGCCGGGAGTCGGCTCACCGGCCGGGACCGGGGGCCTTACTCGCGTTCGATGGCGGCACCGATCTCGGTGGCGTCCTCGACGATCGCTTCGGGGGTCTGACCCTCCAGGCCCGCGGCGAGAATGCCGATGTCCTCGCGGATCACCGCGCACACATCCAGGTCGGAACTGTCGCGTCCGCAGTAGCCGTCACCGACCTCCCGGATCGCCCGGGCGTCGAGCAGGGCCAGCATCTCCTGGGCATCGGTCATCGGACGGGCGATCACCACATACAGGCTGTCGGTGCGGTCGCGCACGAAAGTGGCCGACCGGGCCTCGACCTGCTCCTCGCCCTCACCGAGCTTGGTGGAGGAGTCGACGTTCGGGTCACGGGCGAGATCGCCGACGGTGACCGGCAGTTCGAGTTTCAACGGGGCCTGGGTGGGGGTCATCTCCGAGGTCGGCTTGCCCGAGGGCCCGGCCCGGGAGACCAGGAAACCCACCAGGCCCACCACGACCAGCACGGCAACCACCGAGGCGATCGCGATCACCACCGGAGCTTTGCCGCGCGGTGGCTCGTCGTCGGGGTGGACGGAGTCGTCGCCGCGCCAGTCGTCTGTCTCGTCAACCATGGTGTGCAGGAGCCTAAACCCTCACAGGGCTGCCAACAATTCTTTCATGCTGGCCGCCAACTCATCGCGCTTCTCGGTGGAGCTGCTGCCGACCACCACACCACCGTTGTGGTCGGCAGCACATTGGTAGCTGCCCACCACGGCCTCGCTGATGCAGGTGATGCCGTCGACCTGCACCGTCTCCTCGCTGGCATACAACTGTTCGACCGTCATCTCTTCGCCGTACATCGTTACCAACTGGCCGGCGCCGGAGGTGCTGACGTAAACGGCCACCGAGTCCATTTCCTCGCTGCCCGGTGCCAACTTCCAGTCACCGAAGGATTCCGGCCAATCCAGCTTGCCCTCACCGGCCGGCTGCTGGGGGGTGTCACCCGGTTCCGGATCCTGCCCCGCGGGGTCCCGGGGATCGGGGTCCCCGGGCTCGGTTTCCTGTGGTTCGGTCTCCTGCGGGCCCTGGGTGGTCTGCGGCGACGAGCCACTCGATTCCTCGGTCGGGGTGTCGCGCAGCACGAACCAGTACAGCGCAAAGCCGCCTCCGGCCATGAGCAGCACGACCAGTCCGATCACCAGCGGCAGCACCCAGGAGTTCGACTTCTTGGGCGGTTGGGGCGGCCCACCGAATCCACCCTGGGGCGGGAAGCCGTGATCGCCACCGCCGAAGTGCCCCGGTCCACCGGGCCCCATCTGACTCGGTCCACCGGGGCCCATCTGACCCGGCCCACCGGGCCCCATCTGGCCCGGTCCCATCTGACCCGGGCCCTGCTGTGGCGGGTACCCCGACGAGGGCGGAGGAAACGCGCCACCCGGCCCGGGGGCGCCACCAAAGCCTCCTTGCGGAGGATGGCCCGAACCGCCGAAGCCCGGTGGGGGAGAGTAACCGCCTGTCATCTGGGTACCTTTCGTGAGGTCGTCCGAGCGCATGCTCTCACGGGGGTGGTTCGCACCCCCGTGATTCACCGGCCGGGCCGCACCGGCCCCGGCTCGGCCCTCGGTGACGGGCTCAGAGGTAGGGGTCGATCGCCTTCTTCAGCGCCATCTTCGAGCGGGCACCGGCGATCTGGTCGACCACCTCACCGCCGCGGAAGATGTGCAGGGTCGGCAGGTTCAGCACCTGGTACTGGGTGGGAATCTGCTGGTTGGCGTTCACGTCCATCTTCGCGAAGGTCATCTTGTCGCCGTGTTCGGCGGCGAGCTCGGCGATGATCGGCGCAATCTGCTTGCACGGGGCGCACCAGTCGGCCCAGTAATCCACCAGTACCGGCTTGGACGACTGCAGCACCACCTCGGCGAAGGTTGCGTCGGTGACATCGATGACTTCGGCCATGTTCTCTCCCGGGGTTGGTTGGGTGTGTCGGTTTCCACTGTGCCCGATGCGTCCGACAGTCGCATCGGAAACGAACCTCAGTCGGCCAGCGCGGCGAGGTAGGCCTCGGCGTCCAGGGCCGCCTTGCAGCCGGTACCGGCCGCGGTCACCGCCTGGCGGTAGTGGTTGTCCACCAGGTCGCCACAGGCGAAGACCCCGGGCAGGTTGGTGCGGGTGGAGGGCTCGTCCACCACCACGTAGCCGTCGGCGGTTTCCACCTGATCGGCGAACAGCTCCGAGCGCGGGTCGTGACCGATCGCGATGAACAGCCCGTCCATCGGGATCTCGCGGGTCTCACCGGTTTGGGTATCGCGCAGGGTGAGCGACTCGACGGTGTTCTCACCACCGATGCCGACCACCTCGGAGTTCCAGGCCATCTCGATCTTCGGGTCGTTCGCCACCCGGTCGGCCATGATCTTGGAGGCGCGCAACTCGTCGCGGCGGTGGATCAGGGTGACCTTCTCACCGAAGCGGCTCAGGAAGGTGGCCTCCTCGGCGGCCGAGTCACCGCCGCCGACCACCGCGATCTGCTTGTTGCGGAAGAAGAAGCCGTCACAGGTGGCGCACCAGGAGACTCCCTTGCCCGAGAGTCGGTCCTCATCGGGCAGGCCCAGTCGGCGGTAGCCCGACCCGGTGGCCAGAATCACCGCGCGGGCGCGGTAGGTCTCACCCGAACCGATGGTGACGGTCTTGATCTCTTCGGTCAGCGACACCTCGGTGGCGTCGTCGGTGATGATCTCGGCGCCGAACCGCTCGGCCTGACCACGCATCTGCATCATCAGGTCGGGGCCCATGATGCCCTCGGCGAAGCCCGGGTAGTTCTCCACATCGGTGGTGTTCATCAGCGCTCCGCCGGCCTCGATTGCCCCCTCGATCACCAGCGGCTTCAGGGCTGCGCGGGCGGTGTAGATCGCGGCGGCCCAACCGGCCGGCCCGCTGCCGACGATGATCACGTCACGGATGTCTGACTCGATGCTCATGTGCGTCCTTGTGTCTGGTGGTGCTTGGCCCCGGAGGGCGATCGGGTCAACGCCGCCCGCGGCTGCCATTATTCCCCGAAGCGTTCCGGAACCGGCAGCCCGGCCGTCAGCAGGTCGAAAGCACCCCGCAAGGTTTCGAAGGGATCGGTTTCGGGATGCGGCCCGTGAAACCTGATCGTGGCCCGTAATGCCGCCATCGCCGCGCCCACCACCAGGCTGGGGTAGGGGTCCTCGTCCTCGGCGCACCCGAGCCGTTCGGCGATGATCATCGCCAATTGGTGTTCGGTGTTGTGATTGCGGGCGCTGGCCAACCGCAACAGCCCGGCATTGGCCGACAACAGCTCGCGGCGTCGCCGCCACAGGTCGGGATCCTCGATGAAATCGGTGAGCAACGCGCAGCAGGCGACATAGAGGGCATCCAGCGGCGCGGTGTCGTCGGGCACGTCCTGCAACGCTTCGGCCATCGGTGAGATCGCCTCGTCCCGCAGCCCCACCAGGGCGGCCTCCTTGGTGGAGAAGTAGTTGAAGAAGGTGCGCGCCGATACCCCGGCCGCAGCGGCGATCTGCTCGGTGGTCACCTCGTTCACGCCGTGGGCGCAGGCCAGGTCCAGAGCCGCCCGGTGCAGGGCCAGCCAGGTCTGCTTCTTCTTCTGCTCCCGAATACCCATCTCAGTCACGATCCAGGATTCTTGCAGTCACTGCAGGTTTTGTCTAAGATCGGGCTCGCCGCCGGCTCGTCGTGGAGTTCGGCTTCCAAACCCCCTTCGTTCCACCTGTGAGGAAGTCTGTGTCCACTGCCACCGCCGCGGAGACCCCCAAGTACGTGATGGGCCCTGACGAGCGCCGGGTCTTCATCGGCTTGGTGCTGGGCATGGCCGTGGCGGCGGTCTCGCAAACCATCGTCGGCCCGGCGATGCCACGGATCGTCTCCGAACTCGGCGGCATGGACCACTACTCCTGGGTGCCGTCCATCGCGATGCTGATGTCGGCGATCACCGTCCCGATCGTCGGCAAGTTGTCCGATATGTACGGCCGACGGATCTTCTTCCTGGCCGGGCTCATCGTCTTCATGAGCGGCACCCTGTTGTCCGGGTTGTCGCCGAACTTCTGGTTCCTGGTCTTCGCCCGCGGCATCCAGGGCATCGGCATGGGCACCCTGATGCCGCTGTCGCAGACCATCCTGGGTGACATCGTGCCGCCCCGGTTCCGCGGCAAATACCAGGGCTACCTGGGTGCGGTGTTCGGGCTGGCCTCGGTGGCCGGCCCGCTGGTCGGCGGCGCGCTCACCGACACCTTCGGCTGGCGGGTGCTCTTCTTCGCCACCCTGCCCTTCGGCATCGTGGCCTTCTTCGCGGTGCTCCGCTTCCTGCAGATGGACCACACCCCGTCCACCGCCAAGGTCGACGTGCCCGGCATCGTGGTGCTGTCGCTGGCGATCACCACGATGCTGATCGCCACCTCCACCGGTGGGACGACCTGGCCGTGGCTCTCCTGGCAGATTCTCACCCTGTACGGGGTGGGCCTGGTGGCGCTGGTGGTCTTCGTGTTCATCGAACGCCGCGCCGAGGAGCCGGTGATTCCGTTGCGGCTGTGGCGCAACTCGGTGTTCACCCTGTCGAACCTCTCCGGCTTCGGGGTCGCGATGATGATGTTCGGCGCGATCATGTACGCCCCGGTGTTCGCCCAGGGAGGTTTGGGCGCCAACGCCACCCAGTCGGGTGTGATCCTGATGCCGCTGAACATCGTGATGATCGGCACCGGCATCGTGATCGGCCTGCTGATCACCCGCACCGGCCGCTACAAGCCCTTCATGTTGGTGGGCGTGAGCATCATGACGCTGTCGTTCTGGTTGCTCACCCAGATTCACATGCACAGCCCCTTCTGGCAGCTCGCTGCGGTACTCGGCCTGTTCGGCCTGGGGCTGGGCTCGTGCATGCAGATCTACCTGCTGATCGTGCAGAACGCCGCGATGCGCCGCGACCTCGGTGTGGCCACCGCCACCACCCAGTTCGTCCGTACCGTCGGCAACACGGTGGGCGTGGCATTGTTCGGCGCGATCATGTCGGCCGGCATTCCCACCGGCATCGCGCGGCATCTGCCCCCCGGTGCCGCCGACCGGGTCGATCTGAGCAAGCTCGATGCCGGTTCGGTGCTCGATCCGGGTTCGCTGGCCGGCCTGCCCCCCGAGGTGGTCGCGGCGGTGCGCAACGGGGTCACCGATGCGCTCACCGGATCCTTCTGGTGGGGCATCCCGATGGGGTTGTCGGTGCTGGCGCTGAGCTTCTTCATCAAGGAACTGCCGCTGCGCGAAACGGTGCACAGTGTCGATGAGGCCCGACAGGAATACCTCGACCAGATGGGGCAGAGCTCGGCCGACATGCCCCGGGTGCCACTCGGTCGCAACATCAAGCGGGCCCGCACCAGCGAACGCGTCCTCGGCCTGCAGTACGACCTGTTGGTCGACCAGGCCCGGCGCAGCGACCGACCCCTGCTCACCCAGGCGATCACCGACCTCGGCGACGGCGACTTCGAACGCGGCGTCCAGTTGATGCGCCGCACCGCCACGATGCTCACCAGCGAGGACGCCAAGATGGTCGAGAGCGCGGAGAAATTCGCGATCGAGATCGCCGAGCGTGCCGCTCGTCCCGGTGGCGTCCTGGACGATCCGGTGCGCGATGCGATCGCCGAACTGGCCACCGAACTCGACCGCGACAAGGTGCTCACCACGGTCGAACCCACCGTTGCCGAACGCTATGTCGGGGTCGATGTCGACAAGCTGCGTCAGGCGAGCAACTCACTCACCGCGGCCTTCCTGGTCGACATGCACCAGTTGCGCCGCGGCGGCGAATAGTCCGGGCTTCTCGGGCGGTCAACTGCCGGCCTATTTCGGGATAAGGTGGCGGGGTGAAAATCAAACTGACGCTGTTGGTGATGCTGCTCGGCGCCTCCCTGCTGGTGCGTCGGCAGAGCCGTCGGGTGCAGGCCGAGGCCGAACTGTGGGCCGACGCCACCGACGCCATCGACGGCTGAATCAGCCGGCCAGCGCCTGCACCGCCTCGCGTGGGATGTCGGTGATGATCGCCTCCACCCCGAGCTCGGCCAATTGCCGGACGCGGCCGGGATCGTTGACCGTCCAGGCATGCAGCCGCATCCGGTGATGCCGGGCCCGGTCGACCAGGACCGGGGTGACCAGGCTGTGCTCGGGGTGAATCGCCTGTAGCTCGAACTCCTGCGCCCACTCCCAGTCGACCGGGCCGTGGGTGAGCAGCCCGATCCGGGCCTGCCGCGACAAGGAGCGCAGCTCGCGCAGGGTGTACCGGTTGAACGACGACCACCACACCCGCTCGGCCAGCTCCCGCTCCTCGACCAACCGCAGGCAGGCCTCGGCCAGGCCGGGCTGACCGACCGCATCGGTCTTCAACTCGATGTTGATCGTCAGATCACCCGGACCCAACAACTCCAGCACCTCGGCCAGGGTCGGGATCGGTTGCGGCGGATCACCCAGGGCCTGCCAGCCGGCGATCTGCTCCAGAGTCGCCTCGTGCACCGCCCCGGTGCCGGTGGTGGTGCGCTCGAAGGTCTCGTCATGAATCACCACCGGTGTGCCATCGGCCAGCAGGTGCACGTCCAACTCGATTCCCGCCGCCCCGGCCTTCGCCGCCCGGGCAAAAGCCAGCAGGGTGTTCTCCGGTGCCTCGGAGCTGGCCCCACGGTGTCCCCAGATTTCGGTCATGGGTCCAGTCTTGCGCACCGCACGGGCGAGATCGTGTGACATGTTGTCGACCTGTCGGACAAGAAGTCACACGTTGTTTCAGTCGACGACCCGGGCAGCGCGAACCGAACCCGCGGTGACAGGATGGAAGGCAGACCGAACGCGAGGAGTGAGCCATGGCCGAGTTCGCCTATGAAGACCTGTTGCCGCTGGGAGAAGACGAGACCCCGTACCGGTTGTTGACCACCGAAGGGGTACGCACCGTGGAGGGGCCCGGTGGTCGCACCTTCCTCGAGGTCGATCCCGAGGCGCTGCGGTTGCTCACCGAAACCGCGATGCACGACATCGCCCACTTCCTGCGGCCCGCCCACCTGGCGCAGTTGCAGAAGATCATGGACGACCCGGACGCCTCGGCCAATGACAAGTTCGTGGCCCTCGACCTGCTGAAGAACGCCCAGATCGCCTCCGGCGGCGTGCTGCCGATGTGCCAGGACACCGGCACCGCAATCGTGATGGGCAAGCGCGGCCAGCAGGTGCTCACCGCCGGCACCGACGAGGAGCCGATCTCGCGCGGGGTTTACGACGCCTACACCAAGCTCAACCTGCGGTACTCGCAGAACGCCCCGGTCAGCTTCTTCGAGGAGAAGAACACCGGCTCCAACCTGCCGGCTCAGATCGAGCTCTACGCCGACACCATCCCCGGCCACGAGAACCAGTACAAGTTCCTGTTCATGGCCAAGGGCGGCGGTTCGGCGAACAAGTCGTACCTGTTCCAGGAGACCAAGGCGATCCTGAATCCCGACGCGATCATGAAGTTCCTGGACGAGAAGATTCGCGCGCTGGGCACCGCGGCCTGCCCGCCCTATCACTTGGCCATCGTGGTCGGTGGCACCTCGGCGGAGTTCGCCCTGAAGACCGCCAAGTACGCCTCGGCCAAGTACCTCGATTCGCTGCCCACCGACGGCAACGCCGCCACCGGACGGGGTTTCCGCGACCTGGAGATGGAGCAGCGGGTCCATGAGCTGACCCAGCAGATGGGTATCGGCGCCCAGTTCGGCGGCAAGTATTTCTGCCACGACGTGCGGGTGGTTCGGTTGCCGCGCCACGGGGCCTCGCTGCCGGTGGCCATCGCGGTGTCCTGCTCGGCCGACCGCCAGTGCCTGGGCAAGATCACCCCCGAAGGCGTGTTCATCGAACAGCTCGAGTTCGACCCGGCCCAGTACCTGCCCGAGGTCACCGACGCCGACCTGGGTGTGGACGACGACCCGGACGCGGTGGTGAAGATCGATCTGGGTCGGCCGATGGACGAGATCCGCGCCGAACTGTCGAAGCACCCGGTGAAGACCCGGCTGTCGCTGACCGGCACCCTGGTGGTGGCCCGCGACATCGCCCACGCCAAGATCCGCGAGCGTCTGGACGCCGGTGAGGAGATGCCGCAGTACCTCAAGGATCACCCGGTGTACTACGCCGGCCCGGCGAAGACCCCCGAGGGGATGGCGTCGGGTTCCTTCGGGCCGACCACCGCCGGCCGGATGGATTCCTATGTCGACCAGTTCCAGGCCGCCGGTGGCTCGATGGTGATGCTGGCCAAGGGCAACCGCTCCCGGCAGGTCACCGATGCCTGCGGCAAGTACGGCGGTTTCTATCTCGGCTCGATCGGTGGCCCGGCCGCCCGGCTGGCCCAGGACTGCATCAAGAAGGTCGAGGTGCTCGAATACCCCGAGCTGGGCATGGAGGCGGTCTGGCGGATCGAGGTCGAGGATTTCCCGGCCTTCATCGTCGTCGACGACAAGGGCAATGACTTCTTCGCCGAGGTCTCCAAGCCGACTTTGCTGACCATTCAGCAGCGCCCGGACACCGACTCACAGAGTTGAGTCGGGGGAGTTCCGCTCGGTAAGCCCGGCTCAGGCGCGCAGGTCGAACCCGAGGTCGAGCACCACCGATGAATGGGTGAGCGCCCCGACCGAGATGTAGTCGACGCCGGTGGCGCCCACCGCGGCCGCATCGGCGAGCACCAGCCCGCCACTGGCCTCGGTGCGCACCCCACGCGGACGCGTGATCGCCACGGCCTCGCACAGCACGTCGGGGCTCATGTTGTCGAGCAGAATCAGATCGGCGCCGGCCTGGACGGCTTCGCGCACCTGGTCGAGGGTGTCGCACTCAACCTCGACCGGAATGTCAGGGGCGTGCTGTTTGACCTTGGTGAAGGCGGCGGTCACCGAGCCGGCCCCGGCCACGTGGTTGTCCTTGATCAGCGCCGCATCGCCCAGGCCCAGACGATGGTTCAGCCCCCCGCCGCAGCGCACCGCGTACTTCTGCAGCACCCGTAGCCCCGGGACGGTTTTCCGGGTGTCGCGCACCCGGGCCCCGGTGCCGGCCAGGGCGTCGGCCCAGGCAGCGGTGCCGGTGGCCACTCCGGAGAGTTGCCCCAACAGGTTCAGCATCGACCGTTCGGCGGTCAACAAGGTGCGCAGCGGGCCGGTGGCCGACAGCACCGGGTCACCGGGGGCCACCCGGTCACCGTCGCGGGCGTGCAACTCCACGGTGATCTCGGTCTGCTGCCGGGAGGCCAGGGTGTGCAGCACCGCCGCGGCGACCGGTACCCCGGCCAGGCACCCGGGTTGCCGGGCCACCACATCGGCGATGCCCCGGGCGTCGGCGTCCAGGGTGGCCTCGGTGGTGACGTCCGGACCCCAGGACAGGTCCTCGCTCAGGGCGCGGTCGGCGACATCGTGAACGTGCTGCGGGTCGAGCCCGACGGCTTCGAGAGCGGCGGTCAGGTCGGACGGCCAGGGCCAGGTATTCATGCTGCTTCCGTTTCGTTGCGGTTGGCGTTCACGGGCTTGGTGTTCACGGGGCTGGTGCCGGCGATGACGCCGTCGGCAGTGCGCTGCCAGGTCAGATGCCGGGCCCAGCTCGGATCGGTGTGCGGATGGTCGGTGCGTCGGTGGGCCCCGCGTGATTCGGTGCGGGCCCGGGCGGCGGCCACCACCAGCGTGGCCACAGTATGCAGGTTCGTCGCGGTGATGCTGTCCTGGGTCAGGTTGGTGTCGGCGTCGCACATGGTCGTCAGGGTGCGGGCGGCGTCTCCCAATCCGTCGGCGTCGCGGGCCACCGAGGCGGCGGAGGTCATCACGTCCCGGATCCGCTCGATCGCGGACGGGTCGATCAGGGTTGTCGCGCCCGCTTCCGCGGAGCTGTCCGGACGTGGTTCCGGGGGCAGGGCGCTGAGGGCCGGTTCGGCGGCGAGCAGTTCCCCCACCCGGTCACCGGCGACCAGGGCCTCGGGCAGGGAGTTGGAGGCCAACCGGTTCGCGCCGTGCAGCCCGGTCGCGGCGACCTCCCCGACGGCGTACAGGCCCGGCACCGAGGTGCGTCCGCTCAGATCGGCGGCCACCCCGCCACACAGGTAGTGCGCCCCGGGTTGCACCGGAATCGGTTCGGTCGCCGGGTTGATACCGCGCGCACGGCACATCTCAAGAATCGCCGGGAACCTCTCCCGCCACTCCTCGGCACCCAGCGCGGTGCCGTCCAGAAACAGGTGCGGTGCGCCGGTGCGCTGCAGGTGCGCATGCATCGCGGCCGCGACCACATCGCGCGGCGCCAGATCGGCCAGCGGATGCAGCCCGGCCATCACCGGGGCACCGGTGCGGTCGATCAGCACCGCCCCCTCACCGCGCACCGCCTCCGAGATCAGCACCCCGCGTTCGCCGGGAACCGCGAGCACGGTCGGATGGAACTGCACGAACTCCAGATCGCGCAGCACCGCCCCGGCCCGCCAAGCCATCGCCAGTCCGTCCCCGGTGGCGACCGCCGGGTTGGACGTGCCACGCCAGAGCTGCCCGGCACCGCCGGTGGCCAGGACGACTGCGGGGGCAACGAGGTCACCGATGCTGCCGTCGTCGGCCAACACCCGCACCCCGCGGGTTGCCCCGTCCGAGTCGGTCAACACGTCCAGGGCCCGGACGTCCTCGCGCACCGTCACGGTCGCATCGGGTACCGAGCGGGCCCGGGCGAGCGCACCGATCAGGGTGCGCATCACCTCGGCACCGGAGGAATCCCCGGCGTGCAGGATTCGGCGACGCTGATGCCCGCCCTCCAGGTGGAGGTCATAGTCGTGCTGGTCATTGTCGCTGGCATCCCGATCGAACTCTGCGCCGAGCTCGATCAGCCGCCGCAATGCCTCCGGCGCCGCGGCAACCAGGTCGCGCACCGTGTCCGGCTCGCACAGCCCGGCCCCGGCGGTGAGGGTGTCGGCGATGTGGAGTGCGGCCGAATCGTCCGCGGCCCACATCGCCGCCAGCCCACCCTGGGCCCGGTCGGTGGCCGAATCGCGGATTCCGGCGCGGGTGATCAGTACGGTCGGCACCCGTGCGGAGGCCAGGTGGATCGCGGCGGCCAACCCGGCGGCTCCCGAGCCGACGATCACCACCGAGGTGTGCTGCTGCCAGGCGGGTGCGGCCGTGCTGAGCAGCCGGTCATTCACCGGAGCCCGCCTTGCCGATGTCGACCATCCGTTCCACCGATCGCCGGGCCCGGGCCGCGATGGCCGGGTCGACGTGTACCTCGTCGGTGCCCTCGCGCAGGCAGCGCAGCAGCTTGTCGGGGGTGATCATCTGCATGTACGGGCAGGCCGCTCGCGGGTTGACCGGCTCGAAGGTGGTGTGCGGTTTCGCCTTGCGAAGCTGGTGCAACATGCCGATCTCGGTGGCAACCAGCACGGTGCCGGCGGTGCTGGTGCGGGCCGCGTCCAGCATGCCACCGGTGGACAGGATGTGGGTGCGGTCGGCCGGTAGTTCACCGCGGCTGTTCAACCACAGGGCGCTGGTGGTGCAGCCGCATTCGGGGTGTACGTAAAGCTCGGCCTCGGGGTTCTCGCCGACCCGGTCGAGCAGGTCGGACGGGGAGATGTCGGCGTGCACGTGGCATTCGCCCAGCCAGACGTGGATGTTGTCGCGTCCGGTGATGCGGCGCACGTGGGCGCCGAGGAATTGGTCGGGCAGGAAGAGGATCTCGCGGTCGGGCGGGATCGATTCGACGACCTCGACGGCATTGGACGAGGTGCAGCAGATATCGGTCTCGGCCTTCACCTCGGCGGTGGTGTTGACATAGGAGACCACCACCGCGCCGGGGTGTTCGGCCTTCCAGGCCCGCAACTGGTCGGCGTTGATGGTGTCGGCCAGCGAGCAGCCGGCATTCGCGTCCGGAATCAGCACCCGCTTGTCGGGGGAGAGGATCTTGGCCGTCTCGGCCATGAAGTGCACCCCGCAGAACACGATGGTGTCCTGCTCGGCGGTGGCCGCGAGTCGGGAGAGGGCCAGCGAGTCACCGACCCGGTCGGCGATGTCCTGAATCTGGGGGAGCTGGTAGTTGTGCGCCAGCAGGACGGCGTTCTGGGCCCGGGCGAGCTCGCGCACCTCGGAGCGCCAGCGGGTCCATTCGCTCTCGGTCCAGGTCTGCCAGTCGGTGGCAACCGCGGTGTTGTTCATGTTTTCGTCTCCTTCGGTTTTCGACTCACGGGCGAAAACTGATTCAACAGTAGCATGCACAATCGTGGGGACACCTGATCGAGACCGCCGGGCGCCGCTGCGCGACGACAGCGGGGTGGCGAAATACCGCCACGAGGCCCTGGCCGTGGTGCTGCAAGTACGCCCGCTGACAACGGGGTTCGTGCTCTCGGTGCTGGCCTGGCAGCGACCCCGGGAGCCCTATGCCGGAATGTGGGCCCTGCCGTCGGGTCCGGTGGAGGTGGACGAGCGAATCGGCACCTCGGTGCGCCGCCACCTGGCCACCCGGGTGGAGCTGTCGGAGGTCGCCCACCTGGAGCAACTGCTCACCGTCAGCGCGCCCGACCGCGACCCTTTCGAGCGCACCATCGGCACTGCCTATCTCGGTCTGGTGCCCTGGACCAATGATCCGAAACTGCCCGCCGGGGCGGCGTGGTTGCCGGTCGCCGAACTGCCCGAGATGGCCTTCGACCACCACCGGCTGGTGCACAAGGGGGTGGGCAGGATGCAGGCGAAACTCTCCTACACCAACATCGGTTTCGCTCTGGCCCCGCCGGAGTTCACCATGGCGCAACTGCGCGATGCCTATGAAGCAGCGCTCGGGCACAAGATCTCGGTCACCAATCTGCAGCGGATTCTGACCCGCCGCGAGCAGTTGGCCCCGACCGGGCAGACCACCTCGCCGGGGGTCAAAGGCGGCCGGCCCGCCAAGCTCTTCCGCTTCACCCGCCACGAACTCGAGATCACCGACCCGTTCGCGGTGCTCCGCCCGGAACCGGGGTCACGGGCCTAGGTATCTGCCCGCATTGCCCGCTCGGCGCCCCGTAGCTGCCAGGCCCGGGCGGGTATGGGGCGCGGTGGGTACCAAAACAGGCAACTCACCTCGCGGATTCGGCCGGAATCCGCGAGGTGAGTTGGGGGTTTTGGTACGCGAGCAGGGGAGATGAGGTTGGGGTATGCCCGGGTGAGGGTTACCTACGCGAGCTCGGGCTCTTTGCCCTTCTGCTGCAACCGGTCCGTTTTCGGGCCTCCGAACCCGAATATGGTTTCGCGCCACGAAATCAGGCCGGTTGCAGCAGCGCGCGACGGGCGGACGACCGACCCCGCCCCGAGATCGGTTGAATTTTCAATCTCATCATGTGGGATATCCGGGTTCTCGCGATTTCTCGTGTGGCAGGTTGTCACCCATGCATCAGTTCGCGACCCTTCGCCGCCACATTGACTTCGGTCGCTGTGCGCAGATGTGTTGTCGCTGCTGTCGGTGACGACCTGAGCTGATTCCAGCCCGCGGGTTTTCCGCGCTGTTGCCGCACCCCACAGGCCCGTGAGGGCCGTGTCGTGCGCAGACGGGGTCACACCACCCAATCCGGTTCCGGTGTGAGCCAACCAGGGCATCTTTCGACCCCGGCTCACGCACCCGAACCGAACCGTTCCACATGCTCGGCCGGTCGCGAGACCGTCCCGCCGGCAACGGCACCCTCCACACTTCCCGGGTTCTCCCCGACTCCTTGACGTACCCGCACCCGTGCTCGATACGTCTCTTTGCTCTTCCCGAAAGGCACCACCATGTCCCGTCCTCGTTGGAAATCCGCTGCGGTCGCAGCCCTCGGCGCCCTCGCCCTGTTCACCCTGACCGCCTGCGGCGGGGCAGCAGACGGCGCGAACCCTCCGACCGGCGACCCCGTCACCGGCGGCGAACTGACCTACCTCGAGGCGGTCCCGCACGACTCGCTCTACCCGCCCGCCGGCGGCCTCTACCCCAACGGCGGCCTGATCAACCAGATCACCGACCGGTTGGTGTACCAGAACCCCGACACGTTGGAGTTCGAACCGTGGATCGCCACCGAATGGACCGTCAACGATGACGCCACCGAGTACACCTTCACGATCCGCGACGACGTCACCTTCTCCGATGGCACGAAACTGGACGCCGCCGCGGTGGCCAAGAACTTCGACCTCTACGGCCGTGGCGACCCGAAGCGCGGCCTGCAGGTCAGCGAGGCGATCAACAACTACGAACGCTCCGAGGTTAACGACGCCACCCACGTCACCTTCCATTTCTCCGCACCGGCCCCGGGCTTCCTGCAGGCCACCTCCACGATCAACTCCGGGCTGCTCTCCCCGAAGACCCTCGACGGCGGATTCGAGGACTTCGGCGCCGGCAACGGCACCAAGGTGATCGGCTCGGGCCCGTTCGTGGTCGAGTCCGAACAGGTCGGCGCCCAGGTGGTGCTCACCGCCCGCGAGGACTACGCCTGGGCGCCGAAATCATCGGCCAACCAGGGTCGCCCCTACCTCGACCGGATTACCTATGTGGTGACCCCCGAATCCGGCGTCCGGGTCGGCGCGCTGACCTCGGGCCAAGGTGATGTCGCCCGACAGATCGCGGCCACCGACGAACCCGCGATCACCGGCGCCGGGGCCGACCTGCTGGCCCCACAAACCCGAGGGGTGAACAACGGCCTCAACCTGCGGTTCCGCCATGAGTTCCTCAGCGACATCCGGGTGCGCAAGGCCCTCAGCCTGGGCACTAACCGGCAACAGATCGTCGACACCCTGTTCACCGACAACTACCCGCTCGCCACCTCGGTACTCGGCTCGACCGCGCTCGGTTACGAAGACCTGTCCGGCAAGCTCGAGCACGACCCCGCCCGAGCCCGCGCACTGCTGGACGAGGCCGGCTGGCGGACGGGCGACGACGGCATCCGCGCCAAGGACGGCAAGAAGTTCACCCTGGTGGTGAATGAGGCAAAGCCGCAGCCGCGATCGTTCGACGTGGTCACCCTGATCGCCCAACAGTGGAAGACCGAACTCGGGGTCGATCTCCAAGTACTGCGCGCCGACGCCGGCACCTACACCAAGGCGATCAAGGACCCGAACCAGGTGCAGGTCTTCCACGCCATGGTGGGCCGCGCCGATCCGGACGTGATCAAGTCGCAGTACCACTCCGACAACCGCAATGTGCTGTTGAACAGTGTCGGCGACAGAGGTGCCGACGACACGGGTGACGCCGAGCTCGAGAAGCTGCTCGAAACCGTCGCCTCGACGGCCGATCCGGACGACCGGGTCGCCGCGAGCCGGGCCGTCCAGCGGTACCTCCTGGAGCAGTACTACGTGATCCCGCTGTTCGAGGAACCGCAGGTCTTCGCGGTCAACCCCCAGGTCGTGCACGGCTTCGACACCGAGGCGATCGGGCGTCCGTCCTTCTACAACACCTGGGTGACCCGATGACCGGCCGGGCCGTCCTGAGCCGCATCGGCCAGGCCCTGATCGTGATCGCGTTGGCCTTCACCGCGGCCTTCGTGCTGCTGCAGGCCCTGCCCGGCGACGCGATGCTGATCAAGTTCGAGAACCCCGACCTGGGCCTGTCGAGGGCCGAGATCGACCAGATCCGCGCCTCCTACGGAGCTGACGTGCCACTGTGGCAGGCCTACCTGCACACGCTCGCCGGCTTCCTGGTCGGTGACTTCGGGTACTCGATCCAGAACGGGACGCCGGTGGGCGCGCTGATCGCCGAGGTGCTGCCGCAAACCGTGACCCTGGCCGCACTGGGTTTCGCCACCGCGGTCACCCTGGCGGTGCTGATCGCGTTCGCCGCGACCTGGTCCGGACGTCCGTGGTTGCGCAATCTGTTGGCGGCGCTGCCGTCGGTGTTCATCTCGGTGCCGGTGTTCTGGTTGGCGATGGTGCTGATCCAGGTGTTCTCCTTCCAACTCGGCCTGGTCAAGGTGATCGGCGCCGGCCCGATCGAGTCGCTGGTGCTGCCGGTACTCACCCTCGCGGTGCCGATCAGTGCCCCGCTGGCCCAGATCCTGGTGCGCTCCATCGAGGACGTGCAGCGTCAGCCCTTCGTGGCGGTGGTGCGCGCCAAGGGTGCCTCGCGCTGGTGGGTGCTGACCCGCAATGTGGCCCGCAATGCGCTGGTACCGACCCTGACCATCGCCGGGGTGCTGCTCGGTGAGCTGATCGCCGGGGCGGTGGTCACCGAAACCGTCTTCGGACGCGCCGGCATCGGCCGGCTCACCGAGCAGGCCGTCGCCCACCAGGACGTCGCAGTACTACAGGCAATCGTGGTGCTCGCCGCGGTGGTGTTCGTCCTCGCCAACCTGCTGGTCGACCTGATCTCACCGGTGATCGACCCCCGATTGAAGAAGGTGCAGCCGGTATGACCACCATCGAACTCGAAGCCGCGCGGCCCATCACCGGTGCGCGATTGCGTACCGCGGGTTTGCTGCTGCGCCGCCTGCTGGCCCGTCCGGGGTTGGTGCTCGCGGTGCTGACGTTGACCCTGGTGCTCGGATTCGCCTTCGTCCCGGGCCTGTTCACCGCCCACGACCCGCTGGTCGGCACCGCCCGCGAAGCCCTCCAAGCACCCAGCGCCGCGCACTGGTTCGGCACCGACGCCACCGGACGCGACCTGTTCAGCCGGGTCGTGCACGGATCGGTGCACTCCCTCGGTGCGGCCGCGATCGCGGTCGGCGTCGGCCTGATCGCCGGCACTGCGATCGGCCTGCTCGCCGGATCACTCGGTGGCCCGGCCGACTCGGTGCTGATGCGGCTGGTGGACGTGCTGCTGGCCGTCCCGGCGCTGTTGTTGGCGCTGAGCGTGATCATCCTGCTCGGTTTCGGCACCACCAATGCCGCGATCGCGGTAGGCATCACCTCGGTGGCGGTCTTCGCCCGGGTATCGCGGGCCGAAGTGCTGCGGGTGCGGCGCACCGACTACGTCGAGGCCGCCTTCGGCTCCGGCGGCACCTTCTGGACGGTGCTGCGCCGGCACATCCTGCCGAACTCCCTGAACGCGGTGATCGCCCTGGCCGCCCTGCAATTCGGCACCGCGATCCTGGCGATCTCGACGCTCGGCTTCCTCGGCTACGGCGCACCTCCGCCCACCCCCGAATGGGGCCTGCTGATCGCCGAGGGCCGCACCTACGTCGGCACCGCCTGGTGGCTGACCACCCTGCCCGGCCTCGTTGTGGTCGCGGTGGTGCTCTCGACCAACCGGATCAGCCGCGAAATCTCCCGAGGAGCGAACCGATGACCATCACCCACACCCCCGCAGCCTCCGAGCGGACCCGGGAGGCGGTCCTGGACGTCCGCGACCTCACCGTGTCCTACACCTCCCGGCAGCGCCGCACCGAGGTCGTGCACGGGGTCTCGTTCACCATCCGTCCCGGTGAAGTGGTGGCCCTGGTCGGTGAATCCGGCTCGGGCAAAACCACCACCGCCCAAGCGGTGATCGGCCTGCTCGCCGACAACGGACGCCGCGACGGCGGCACGATCACCCTGGGCGACACCGACCTGACCGGTGCCGGCGAGGCGATGCTGCGCGAGATCCGCGGCCGGCGCGTCGGCCTGGTGCCGCAGGACCCGAACAACTCACTCAACCCGGTCAAGACCATCGGTGAATCGTTGGCCGAGGTCTTGCGGGTGCACCGCTGGGGGTCGAAACCCGCGATCCGGCAACGGGTGCTCGAACTGCTCGAGCACGTCGGCCTGGACGACCCCGAACTGCGGGCCGGGCAGTACCCGCACGAACTGTCCGGCGGGATGAAGCAGCGGGTGCTGATCGCCTCGGCGATCGCGTTGGACCCGGAACTGATCATCGCCGACGAACCCACCTCGGCCCTGGATGTGACCGTGCAGCGGCGGATTCTGGACCTGATCGACGGGCTGCGCGCCGAGCACAACTCGGCGGTGCTGCTGGTCACCCACGACCTCGGCGTGGCCCGCGAGCGGGCCGACCGGATCGTGGTGATGCGGCACGGCCGGGTGGTCGAACAGGGCCCGACGTGCCAGATCATTGCCCGCCCCCGCGACGAGTACACCGCCACCCTGCTCGAAGAGGCGGCCGCGGTGGCCGCCGACGTGCCCCCGCCACGTCCGGTACCCGACCCGAGTGCCGAACCACCGATCCGGGTGAGCTGCCTGGTGCAGGAGTTCGACACCGGACGGGGCCCGTTCCGGGCGGTCGACCAGGTGTCGCTGACGGTCGCGGCCGGCACCACCCACGCGATCGTGGGGGAGTCGGGCTCGGGCAAGACCAGCACCGTGCGTGCTCTGCTGGGGTTCCACCGCCCCACCTCCGGGCTGGTGAAGGTCGCCGGCCTGGACGTCGGTGCGCTGAAGGGCCGCAATCAGATCCGCGAACTTCGGCGCCGGGCCCAACTGGTGCTGCAGAACCCGTATTCGTCCCTGGACCCCCGGCAGCGGATCGCCGACATCATCGCCGAGCCGCTGATCAACTTCCGGCTCGCCGACCGGGCCGGACGACGCCGACTGGTGGCCGAGTACCTCGACCGGGTCGCGCTGCCGGGCGATGTGGGCGACAAGTTGCCCCGGGAGCTTTCCGGCGGGCAGCGGCAACGGGTCGCGATCGCCCGCGCCCTGATCGTCCAACCCCAGGTGGTGGTGCTGGACGAGCCGGTCTCGGCCCTCGACGTCACCGTCCAGGCCCAGATTCTGCGGCTGCTCACCGACCTGCAGCACGAACTCGGCCTGACCTACCTGTTCATCTCCCACGACCTGGGCGTGGTGGGACGGATCAGCGACACGGTCTCGGTGCTGCGCCGCGGCCGGGTCATCGAATCCGGCTGGACCCACGAGGTCTTCGGTCACCCGTCCACCGACTACACCCGCGAACTCCTGGCCGCCATCCCCGGCCGCACACCCGCACCACAAGGAGCATGATGACCACCCTCGGATTCTTCACCCGACTGCTCGACGATGTGCCGCCCGCGCAGCGCTACCGCTATGCGAGCGAGCAGATCCGGCACGCCGAAAGCCACGGGTATGCCACCGCCTGGGTGGCGCAGCACCACTTTCACGGCGCCGAGGGCGGGCTGCCCTCACCGCTGGTGTTCCTCGGTCACGTGGCCGCGCAGACCTCGACGATCCGGCTCGGCACCGGGGTGATCTGCCTGCCGATGGAAGACGCCGTGCGCACCGCCGAGGACGTGGCGGTGGCCGACCTGCTGTCGGGCGGACGCCTCGAGGTCGGTATCTCCACCGGCGGTACGCCGAGTTCTTTCGGCGCCTTCGGGGTCGACTTCGCCGACCGTTACGAACTGTCGGCGACCAAGCTCGCCACCTTGCTGGCCGCGTGGCGGGGTGAACCGATCAACGGCACCGCCAACCGGCTGTATCCGTCCGCCGGAACCCTGCCCGAGCGGGTCTGGCAGGCGACCTTCTCGGCTTCCGGGGGCGAACGGGCCGGACGGGCCGGGGACGGCCTGATGCTGTCGCGCACCCAACCCCGTCCCGAGGGTCGGTTCGACGCGACGCTGGCCGACCTGCAGTTGCCGATCATCGAGTCCTACCGGGCGGCGTTGCCCGTTGGGGTTCGGCCCCGGGTGCTCACCTCGCGCACGGTTTTCGTTGCCGACACCACCCAGCAGGCCTACCGCTGGGCAGAAGCGGGTCTGCGCCGCGCGGTCGCCACGTCCGGAACCTTCGGCAAGCGGGTTTCGGCCGACGCCGAGGTTGACGATCTGATTCGGCTGACCGACTCCTTCGTCGGATCGCCCGCCCAGGTGGCCGAGGCCTTGGCGGCCGACGCGACCCTGCAGGAGGCGACCGAGTTGTCGGTGCAGGTGCATTCGATCGACCCGCCCCATGCCCAGATCCTGCGGTCGGTTGAACTGATCGGCGAGCACGTGGCCCCCGCCCTCGGGCTGGGCACCCATCCGGAACGGAGTGCCGCATGAGCGCCGCACCGATTGCCGAGCCCCGCTACGCCCCGGCGGTCGATGTGGCCGGTCGGGCGATCGGGATCGTTCCCGGAGACCGGCGCGACACCACCCGCCGGCCCCGTCCGAAAACCCGCGAAAACATCCGGGCCGCCTATCGGGCGTTGTTCGGCATGGCCACCCAGGGCATCGCGCTCGCCGACCGGCACCTGGTGGCCGGGTTCGTCGCCGGGCTGACCGAACCCGGATCGGCCGTGGCCGAGTGGCACCGGGCCCGGGCCGGCGACCCGCAGTTGGTTGACAGGTTGCTCGAATCGGCCGCCCAGATGGAGCCCTGGGGCACCCACCGGGACGCCAAACTGGCTCTGGCCGGTCAACCCGGCCAGTGGTGGCAGGTACCCGAGGACGAACGCGAGCACCTCGGCGTACCGTTGGCCGCAGTGGTGGAACACGCCCACTTCTTGGTGCTGCATCCGCGCGAGGCGCGTCCCAAAGTGCTCGCCACTCTGGCTGCCGCCGGCTGGACGCGCGCCCAGATCGCCACCTGGTCGCAGGTGATCTCGTTCATCAGCGTCCAGGTGAAGTTGACCGCCGGCTTCACCGTGGCGGCGGGGGAGGCCGGCCGATGAAGGTGCTCGACCGGGGCACCCGGGCGGTAGGGGCTCAACCGGTGGTGGTCAGCCCCACCAGACTCGTCGCCTGAGGAGTGCCGGGAGACGCCGTGGTGCTGGTGCCGATGGCCCAGCGGCTGCCCACATACGTCGTTTCGGCATGGGCGACGACCTCGGCATCGACATCGGTGGTGAGCCGGGATTCGACCAGTACCGCGGCTGGGCCGGCTATGTTCAGCAGGCCGAGCTCTTCGTCGGTGGCGAGCCGGGCGGTGACGGCGGCGGTCGCGCCGGCGAAGGCCACGCCCAGGTCGAGCAGTGCTTCGTGCAGGGAACCGTTGGCCAGATCCCGCTCCAACACGTCCTGATATTTCCTCGGCAGAAACACCTGCTCGCGGGCCAGCGGTACCCCGTCGGCAAGGCGTACCCGGTCGACGGTCACCACCCAGGCGTCGGTGGGCAGCCCCATGATCGCCGCGACCGTCGGGCACACACCCACGTCGGTGGCCAGCACCCGCGAAGTGACCCGGATGCCGCGTTGGGCCATTTCCTGGGAGAACGAGCAGAGCACCGACTCCTGCCGGTGCACATCGGGGGAACCGACGAAGGTTCCACGGCCCTGGCGACGTTCGATCCGCCCGCTGCTGGTGAGGCCCTGCATGGCATGGCGGACCGTCATCCGGCTGACCCGGAACTTCTCGGACAGCTGCTTTTCCGAGGGCAGTGGGCTGCCCGGGCCGAGCAGGCGGCACTGTTCTTCGAGCCAGGCCTCGATCACCTTGTACTGGGATTCGTTGCGGGGGCGCTTTTGGGTTTCGCTCATGCTCCCCGCCCCTTCCCCCACCACTTGTCTAGATCAGGCTTCATCGTACCGCAGCGCCTCGGCCCGGAACGGGGCCTTCCATCGCCGTCGGGTTAGCCTGAGACCTATAGACAACCGGTGAAAGGTGGCGGTATGCGGATCGGAATCATCGGCACGAACTTCGTCAGCGGCTGGACGGTGAACGCCTGTCGGCGCCTCGGCGAGGTCGACCCGGTGGCGGTCCACTCCCGGTCGGCCGAGACCGGTGCGGAGTTCGCCCGCGAGCACGACATCGAGCGGGTCTTCACCGACCGGGACGAGTTCCTGGCCCACGATCTGGATGCGGTCTACATCGCCAGCCCGATGAAACTGCACGCCGAACAAACCATCGCAGCCCTGGAAGCCGGCAAGCATGTGTTGTGCGAGAAGACCCTCGGGGTGAACCTCGCCGAGTTCGAAGCCATCGTGGCGGCGGCCGAACGCAACGACCGGGTCGTGGTCGAAGAGGTCCGTCCGATGTTCGACCCGGCCTGGGACCGGATCGCCGAGCGCTTATCCGCGTTGGGCACGATTCGCCGGGCGGCCTTCGAGCTGTGCCAATACTCCTCACGCTACGACGACTTCCGTCGCGGTGAAGTGCTCAATGCCTTCAACCCCGAATTGGCCAATGCCGCGCTGTTGGACATCGGGGTCTACTGCCTGCACCCGGCGCTGAAGCTCTTCGGCGAACCGCAGCGCGTGCAAACCAGTTCGGTGCGGTTGGCCAACGGTTTCGACGGAGCCGGCGCGATTCTGCTCGACTACGCCCAGCATTACGTCGAACTGAGCTACTCGAAGATCTCCAGCAGCGTGCGCCCCAGCGTGATCGAGGGTGAGGACGCCTCGATGCTGATCGACTCGATGATCTCGCCGACCTCGGTGTCCATCGAATACCGCGACGGCCGCAGCGAGATCGTCCTGGCCGAGGAATCGACCGGCCCCGATCACAAGTTCGAGCACGCTGTCGCCGGATTCGCCGCCCTGGTACGAGCCGGCGACGTGCACCACGAACGCCTCGAGGTGTCCCGATGGGCGATGCAGGTGATCGACCAGGCCGGGGTCACAAAGATCGTGTGACATCTTGTGCGACAGGCGAACAAAATGTCACACGATCCTGCGACCGATCAAGAGACTGAGATCGTCACATCGCCCATGTCACTCCGAACATGCTTCAGCACAGATGACGGAATCCTGAAAGCCCGACCAGGGGAAGCCGGCCAGGGTGATCTGATTCTTGCTAGGCGTATCCCGGCTTGATGCACCTCGATCGTGGGCACCATCGTTAACTTGTCGACCCAGCACACGAGTTTTTCGCGCGCTGGGGCCGGACCAGTGGGTGCGTAACGTGATGGTGACACCCACTTCAGCGATCCCTCAGTCGTGAGCCTTACCGATGGCCCCGAGCCACTGGCAGTGGTGAGGTACTCAAGGATGCGTTCGGCTACAAACTGTCCCTCCAGAGAGACCACATCCGCTGTTTCGACCGGATGGTTGAGGTTGCCCGCCGCGAAGACTCCGGGCTTGGAGGTTTGCATACTGTTGTCGACCACAGGGGCTCCGCTTGCGTGGTCGATCTCCAAACCAGCAGACCAAGCGAGTTCGTAGTCAGGCACCCAGTTTCCCGTGAATACCACGGTGTCGCACGCGAGGTGTTGTCGCTCCTTTGTGATGGCATCCTCGATTTCGACTGCTTCGACTCGGTGCTTTCCCTTGATCGCGATGACTCTGGAGTTCTGGACCACCTTGGTTCGGAAGAACGCTTTTCCGAGGTGATTGAAGAGCGCATATGACTCGGCCCGCGGGTGTTCCGATATCAAGGCCCTTGTGGCGCAGCCCGCCTCTTTGAGCGTCAGGACTGCAGACCAGGACACAAGTTCTGCTCCTACGACGATGGCTTCTTTACCAATGGTTTGGTGATGAACATGGACGGCGTTCTGCAGTTGTCCTGTCGTGTAGACGCCTTCGGGGCGGTCTCCCCAAACCATGCGCGCTGCCCGAGGACGTTCCCGTGCGCCGGTGGCCAGGAGCACGGCCTCAGCGTCCACCTCGAAGAGCCCGTCTCGTGATGTGACTTGAAGAGCGCCTGTTTCCGCCCAACCGGTCACCTGAGCCTGAGTCCAGATACGCGCTCCGGCTGCTTGTGCTTCCCGCAGGAGCTTCTTTGCGTATTTGGGCCCGGTCATGAAGGATTTACGGTCGCGGATTCCGTATCCCAAGTGGTCGGAATGGCGCGGGATGCCACCAGCCTCCGATTCTCTTTCGATGACGAGTACCTCGCCACTGCAATGCGGTGCCAACTCTGCAGCGGCGCTGAGACCAGCGGGCCCGCCACCGACGATCGCAACGGTGGGCTTCAACCGTTCAGTATTCCTAGCCACGATGGTGCTCCGTTCCGCGGTCTTCGAAGATCTGTCTTACTCGTGATCCGCAAAAGAATCCTTGGCAGCGGCCATTCATGGCTCGCGTTCTCCGACGGACACCTTCAAGAATTGGTGGTGGGATCGGCGAGGTCATCATGTCGCGAAGCTCCCCGAGAGTGACACGCTCGCAGAAGCAGACGATCTCCCCGTAATCGCCGTTCGTCTTGACGAGCTCAGCATCCTGATAGGGACGTCGGCTCGTCTCGCCGAGCGAGGGCAGCTTCACCGGAGGGGGAATGCTCGGCCGCTCCGGTGGGAGGACGCCCTTGTCTTGCAGGAGCCCTTCGATGTACTCCGCCACCGCTATGGCAGAGGTCAAGCCTGTTGATCGAATCGCTGCCGCAATTACGTAGCGCCGCTCAACGTCCACTTCGATGAGGTAGTCCGATTGGTTGTTGGCCGCTCGAAGTCCGGCGTAGGCGGAGGTTACTTCTTGGTCAAGGAGGGCCGGCATGATCTTCTCGCCCTTTGCCAGGAGGAAATCGAAGCCCTCTTCACTGGTGGCCGTGTCAGTACGGTCTTCAAGATCGTCCGCCGTCGGTCCCAGCATTACGTTGCCGAAGATCGTTGGGCTGATGAGTACGCCTTTACCAACTTTTGAGGGCGCGGCCAGAACGATCTTCGGCACCATGGGGGCGGCGAGCTTGTCATACACCAGCAACTCACCGCGGCGAGGAGTCACCTCCAAGCGCTCGAAGCCGAACATGTGATCGATGTGGTCTGCGCCCAAGCCTGCCGCGTTAACCACCCAATCGGTCTTGATTTCGCCGGATGTTGTTTGTAGCACCGTCCGGTCTTCACCGATGTCCACTCCGATGACTCGACATTCCAGGACGAGTTCGCAGCCGCGGTTGACCGCGTCGGACGCGAAGCCGAGTGCGACTGACCACGGATCGATGATGGACTCATCGGGGACAGCCAAGCCGCCTGCCGCTCCGGTCCCGAGGTGGGGTAGTTCCTCGTAAACCTCCTCCGGGCTCATCAGGTATGCCCGGTCATAACCGTTCTCTTCTGCCTTGGCCAGCAACGACGGCAGCGAGCTTGCTTGCTCCTGATCCCACGCGACCAGAATCGCCCCGGTCGTGTCGACGGATATGCCGGTGTCAGCGCAGTAGTGGAGCGTTAGATCGAAGCCGCGCCTGACCAGTTTGGCCTCCAGTGTCCCGGGTTTCGCATCGTAACCGGTGTGGAGAATTGCGGTATTGGCCTTTGATGTCCCCGCGCACACGTCGGCAGCCGCATCGATCAGAGCGACGCTGCCGTAGCGAGCGGACAGGGCGCGGGCGATGGCGGCACCCACCACCCCAGCCCCGATGACTACAACATCAAAGCTCCCGGTTTCCATTGTCTTCCTGCCTCGAGCGCGTGATAGCTCCGGCATCAGGCCTCCGTTTCCGGTTCCTCGTTCGGGTTCTCCGGATCCGCCGTTGTCGTGCCGGCCATCTGGGCAGACTCGGCAGTTGCGGTCCGGGGGTAACGCTTCCGTGCGATGATCATTGCCACTACGACCGCAAGGATTGCGGCGACGAACTTGCCGACCATCATCGGCACGATCATGTCAGGGGCGACACCGGCAGTGAATCCCAGGTGATCGCCGAGTACAGCCATGGCTGAGACCGCCCACGCGGTATTGATGAACACTCCGCGCTTGTCCATGTCCTTCATGATCTGGAAGGTCGGGATGGCATTGGCCAAGGAGATAATGAGACCGCCGGACGCCACTTCATTGATACCCAGGAGCCGGCCAGCGGCCGACAGGGGCTTCTTGCCCAACTTCACGATGATGTACATCAACGGGAACGCGCCCATGAGGAACAAGCAGATCTCGGCAACGATTTGCATACCTTCCGTCACCGGGACCAGTTCCCAACCGGACGGCATGATTTGCCAGCCCGTCAGGAACTCGAAGGCTCCGATGCCGAGTGCAATGGAGATGATCGCCACCAGGATCTTGCCGAAAACCAAGAAGCCCTTGGTCATCGCGTTCGGAATCCGCCACAGGCCCAGTGCGATGAGAACTGACGCGATGATGATTGGAACGAGGTTCGACAGCACCAATGCCGGGGGAAAGCCGGCCACAAGGCCACCGACGAGTACACCGAGCGGGATCGTGACAACGCCCACGAGGACGCCCAGTGCGAATTCCGGCCGGTCTTCGACTTCGACGATGCCAAGCCCCACGGGGATGGTGAACACGACGGTACAACCCAGCATGGCTGCGAGGATCGCACCGGCCAGCAGCCCAGCTTGCTCGTTGAGAGCCATTTCCTGGGCGAGGTGGAAACCTCCCATGTCGTTCGCCAGTAACGTCCCGGCAAACATCGAGGGATCGGCCCCCAACAAGGTGTAGACGGGGACGACGACGGGATTCAGAACCTTCGCGAGGATCGGCGCGAGTGAGATCATGCCGACCATCGAGAGGGCCAGTGGGGCGAATGTGACGAGTCCTTCTTCAAACTCTTTGCCCAAGCCAAACTTGTCACCTATTGCGCGATCAAGTGCTCCCACGAGAGCAAAGATTGCGATCGCGACGATGATGATCTCGTTGATACCCATGGTTACAGCCCCATGTTCGCTTCGACCGCGGCGACCCATCGGTCGATGAATCTCTCGGCCTCTTCACTGCTGATTCCGGGTTCGTACCGGGCTTCTGGAGACCAATCGAAGGGGCCCTCGGAGACAGGCAGGTCCGGGTTGAGAGCAAGGCGCATGGCGGCTGCAGCCCCCAGTGCTGTCGCGTGTGCAGATGGATACGTTTCGACGGGGGCCTGTAAAAGATCGGACTGGATCTGCATCAGGACCTTGGAGTTCGTGAGTCCTCCGTCGACACGAAGTGCTTGTAGCTCGCCCCCGAGTTCATCACTGACCAGGCCGGCCAAGTGGGCAATCTGAGCGCAGATCCCTTCCATGACCGCACGGAGGATCTGGGGCTTCCCGGTCGCGAGCTTCATCCCTGTGATGAAGGCACCCGTCTCGGGTTTCCACCAAGGGGCGGCCAGCCCGGCAAATGACGGACCGCAAATAATGCCGTCCGAGGACTCAGGAGCGAGTGAGTCCATGGCTTCGGCCGAGGGGATGATGCCCAGTTCCCGCATCCACCGCACGGCTGATGCCGCCGTGTAGACCTGACCATCCGAGCAGTAGTCGGTCTCGCCCCTCAGTGTCCAAGCTACGGATGTCGTCAATCCATTGGTGAACCTGGGTGCTGTCTTTCCCAGATTGACCAGAATGAATGCACCGGTACCGTAGGTGCACTTACCTTCGCCACGCTCGAGGCAATTCTCGGCAAAGAGCGCAGCCTGCTGGTCCACGATGAGGCCGCCGAGCGGGATCTCTTCGCCAAATACAGAGGTCTGTCCGACGATCTCGTCGGAAGCCACAAGTCGGGGGAACTTCTCATTCTGCAGGCCGAAGATCTCGATGAGTTCGGAGTCCCAGTCGACCTGATCGATGTTGAAGAGCAGCGAACGCGAGGCTGTCGAGGTGTCTGTGACGAATTCGCCGGTCAGCCGATAGGCGATCCACGTATCAGTGGTCGTAACCACACCTTCCTTGGTGACGTTCTCGCGAAGCCAGGTCATCTTCGGTGCGGTGAAGTACGAGTCCAGCACGAGGGCGGTGCGTTCGTGGATCAGATCAGCGTGCTCGCGCAATCTCTCGACGACGGTCTCAGCTCGACGGTCTTGCCAAACGATGCATCGACTCAGGGGCTCTCCCGTGTTGGGGTCCCAGGCGAGGATCGTTTCACCTTGGTTGGCCAATGCGACGCCCTCGATGGGCTTTCCGGCTTTTTCAATCGCTTCTTTCCCCGCTTCGATCAGCGAGTTGTAAAGCTCTTCGGGGTCCTGTTCGACCGCACCACCGGGTAGGTAGTCGGGGTTGATCGAATTCTCCGCGACTGCGTGGACGCCATCGTCATCCACGACAACAGCCTTCGAACCGGAGGTGCCTTGGTCTAGAGCAAGGATCGCCATTGTCTTCCTGCTTCCTGTACCGGGCCAGCGGCATTGCTGGCGTGTGGAGAACCCCCTGAAAAGGGGAGGGTGTTATGGAACGAGGAGCTTTCCTCCAGCGGCGGCAGTGGCCATGCGCTGGTCGTTGGTTAGACCTGAGTCCGTCACGATCAGGTCCGGCTCATCGATAGGACATATCTGGAACGGTGCGACCCGACCGAACTTCGTGGAATCCGCGACGGCGAGAGATCTCTTGGCATTTCGCAGCATGACGCGTTTCGTTTCGAGTTCGTCCGGGTTGTAGTCGGTGATCCCGGCGCGGGGGTCTACCGCTCCGGTGGAGATGATCGCCATGTCGGGGTAGACGCCATCGAGGAACCGCAATGTTGCACCGCCGGACAGGCTGAGATCGCCCCGGCGCATGCGTCCCCCCGCAACCAGAACCGTGAGGTGGTCATGGTGGGCCAAGAGCATTGCGACATACACGGAAGTAGTCACGATCGTGCCCTGATAGTCGCGTGGGAGAGCGGTGACCACTGCCGCCACGGTTGTGCCCAGATCAAGGAACACCGTGCCCCCGGAGGGAAACAAGTCAACAACCGCTGTCGCGATCTCCGACTTCTCTTCGTTCTGCTCCAGTGCCCGGTCGGGGTAGGGCGCCTCCATCTGGTGGCCATCCAGAGAGACGGCGCCGCCGTGAACTCTCCTCAGGAGGCCCTTCTTCTCCAGGGCGCGGAAGTCTCGTCGAATTGTTTCGATGGACACGCCCAAGGAACTCGCAAGCTGCTCAGTTCGCAAGCTACTCGAAGCCTGCAACCCATCGATGATCCGTAGCCGCCGCTCTTCAGGGAGCATGACACCTCCTTGTGTGAGGCACATTACACCAAATCCACAGAAACGGGCAGAATCGGGCAGATTCCTTCAGGTTTTTTAGACGATGGGTTCTTGGAGCACGTCAGACCCGACATGGGCGGGCAAGGGCCATATGAGCAGCAGCGGGAGCCGAAGCCGGCGCGTTGGGGTATCCACGGAGCCCGGCAAGGCATGCTGCGCGGCAGCAGTAGCAGCGGTGAATTCAGGGAGAGCGCACGGGGTTCGGGTCCGGTTGGTTGTGACCCGCACACACCGACACTGTCGGCACCTGTTCAGCGCAAGAACGTGTGACATCTTGTGCGACAGGCGAACAAAAAGTCACACGATAATCGCCTGAACGGGAAACCTCAGGCGTCGGTGGCGTCCTCGGCCTCCGCTTTGGCAACCTGACGCATCTTCAACAGCATGCTGGACTTCACCAGCAGCCGCTCGTCGCGCAGTTCGATCGAGACATCGCCCTTGGGGACGGCCCGGCAGGCCAGGCAGGTGCCGTTGGCGTACTCCTCGTCCGACATCACGCTGCTGGCAATGTCGTACTCGTAGTCGACCTCGCCCTCATGAATATCGACCTTGCAGAAGGCGCAACCGCCTCGCCGGCAGGCGAACCGGCAGCCCAGACCCGCGGCCCGCATGGCGTCCAAGAGGGTCTCCCCGGGCTGAACCGTGATGGTCAGGTCGTCGGGAAGAATCGTGAGCCGGGTGGGCTGGGCCATGGCTGTGGTTCCTTTCCGCGGCAGTGCGGTCGTACGGTCGACTGGCATTCGTTCCGGCTTGCGTCGTACCATTGGCCCTCGGATCGGCAGATCCGCGGGGCATTAACTCAGTTGGTAGAGTGCTAGCTTTGCAAGCTGGAAGTCAGGGGTTCGAGTCCCCTATGCTCCACTTTCCTTCGCCGTACGAATTCCGATGTTCCCCAAAGCGGAACGTATTCCGGCGCCCATCTCCGGCGAGCCACCGGCACCCAAACCGATTCGCGTTGCTACCAACTACTCGCGCTGGTGCCGCCGCCTCCGCCGCCACCGCCGCCACCGCCACTGCTGAAGCCGGACGAACCGCCGCCGGAACCACCCGAACTGCTGCTGCTGGTCGAGGGCGGAGCCGAGGCAGTCCGCATCTCGGAGGCGAACGAGCGCATGTCGTTGTTCAATGACGAGAGCGTGGCACCGGAGATGAACGAAACATCGGGCGCGTCGATCCCGCTGTCCCGGGCCAGTTCGCGGCAGACTCGCGTCCATCGATCGGTCAGGTCGAACAGCACCGCCCAGGGCAGGTAGCGCCGGAAGATGTCCTGGTCGGCCTCGAAGGCCAACTGTTCTGCCTCCGCGGTTGCCAGGTAGGTGCGGAATCCCTCCACCTGATCCAGGGCCGCGCGGCCACGGGCCTGCAGGCCCTGTTCGGCCGGTTTGGCCGACAGGATGAAGCCGACGCCGGCGCCGATCACCAGTCCGATCCACGGCGGAATGTCGTGATCGGTTCCCAGCGTGCTTACGAACCACAGTCCGGCCGCGAGCAGCACCCCGAGCACCAGCGCCGGTACCAGCCAACGCACCCAGGTGCGTTGCTCCTGGAACCAGGCCCGGTCCTTGAGGTAGTTCAACTGGTCGTGCTCCAGCGTGGTGCGCATCTTCCGGGCGCTGGTGATCGGCAGGACCCGGCCGGGTTTGTCGGTGGCCCACCGCACGATCTGCTGTTCGCTCTGGGTCAGCCCTTCGACTTCCTCGGCCCGCGCCACGCCGATCGGGTCGGAGCGCAAAGTCACCGCACCCTTGACCGCCAGATCCACCAGCACCGCCGCCATGTGGCTCGGTTGGAACTTGCGGTCCTGCAGCAAACCGGCAATGTGCAGCGGAATCTCCGGCGGGTTGAAGGCCACCGGAATCTCATCGCGACGCCGCGCCGGACGCACCGGCCCGCGGGAGTCGACCACCCCGGGCGCTACCTGGGCATACCGGAAATCACGTACGAACTGCACCCGACCGAGGGCCAATCCGAGGGCGGCCAATGCCAGACCACCGCCGATGTTGGTGACCAGGCCCAGACGGGTGTTGCGCCGATGCTCTGCGTCCAGGCTCTTGGCCAGTGGCGGCACCGACCCGGTCAAACTCGATGCCGGAAACGCCACCGAAAGGATCTCCGCCGAACTCGTGGGGCCGTGGTAGTCGTCCCAGGCCCCGGTTGCCGTATTGCCGTCGGTCTTCAGCTCCGACGAGGAAAAGCAGTCCTCCACCCCGACTTCCTTGTACCTGGATCGTAGACACCGCGCCGATTGCACCGGCCCCGGCACCTCGAAGCGCGCCGAGCGCGGGATGTCGGCCGAGGCCAGGGACGTTGAGGCCAGCATGGGTACCCGGACGGCCGCCAGGTCGCCGTCCACTGCGACCGCACCGGTGGCCTTGTATTGGACGATCACGTCGATGGTGGGGTCGGCCCGGTCGATCGGCACGTACACGCTCAACTGCCGTTCCTGCAAGCTGTTGGCGTCGCGTTGGCCGGTGTCCTCCCACTCGAGAGCATTGCCGTCGCCGTCGGTGATGGAGAGATCCGAGATGTCGATCGTCTGATCCCGGCTCTCGTCCCAGGGCAGCCGGGTCGCGAGTTGCAACCGCAGGGTCTCGGACTCGTCCTCGGTGGGCAGCAGATAACCCATCGTGTACCGCACCCGGGCCGAACCGTCAGGGCTCACCTCGACGTCAGTTTTCGCGCTGGCCACCTCGGCCGAAGAGATCCTGCGCTTCTCCAGAGTCGGCTCGGCGTTGTCGATCGAACCCGGCGGAAATTGGACGTAGACCGTGGTCGCCCGCTCGATGTTCTTGCCGTGGAACTGCGCCACCCCATCGCGAACCTCGTTGCCGCATGCGCCGTGCATCGGCCCGGTGTCGCAGCGGCCACGCGTCACCCCGTCCGGGCCACTGACCCGGACGTTCAGCTCCTTGATGGTGGGGTAGTTGTCGCTGATCACGTCCCATTGCAGTTCCGGGACGCCGTCGAAGGTGCGCATCGCACCCCGCACCCGATAACTGATCACATAGGTCGCATCACGGGTCTTCAATGCGGTGTCCGGGTCGCCGATCTGCAGGTTGATCTCTTCGTTGGAGCCCCAACCCTGGGACTCCTGGGTGAACATGGCCGGGGCTCCGGACGGGCTGGACACCTCGATCTGGTCGATCTCGTAGACGACGTCCTTGTCGGGTTCGGGCTCCCAGGATTCCCTGGTGACGATGCCGAATTTGATGCCATGTCGGCCCTTCTCGGCGAACCGCCATTCCAACTCGAAACGCGCCAGCATGCTGCCGTCGGGCTGTACGTCGAACCGGACGTCGAGACGGCGGATCTCGTCATTGGCGGCGTGGGCGGTTCCGGGAGTCATCAGGACGGTACCGAGAACCAGCCCCACCAGCGCCAGCAATCGCAAAACCCGGTACATGATTGGACGGTAACAGCCGTGAGGCCGACAGCCCCGGGAGTATGCGAGTTTTCGAGACTCTTGTGCGATTTCGTACGCTGGTTGTCATGTGGTCCATGCGCGAGGTCGTCGACTATGCGCTGCAACGCCGCCACACCCTGGAGGCACTGCGGCGCAGCATTCGCACGCTCTCGCACGCGGATGTCTGCGATGCCGATCCGATGTTGGTGCGGGCTGCCCTGCATCACGGTGAAGCCACCGACACGCAGTGCCCGGTGTGCGCCTCCTCGCACATGGTGCTGCTGCGCTATGTCTTCGGTGATCAACTCGGCCAGTACTCGGGCCGAATCAAGTCATCGGCCGAACTCGATTCAATGCAGAGCGAATTCGGTGAGTTCAAGGTTTGTGTGGTCGAGGTCTGCCCCGATTGCGGCTGGAATCACATGATCCACAGTTATCTGCTCGGGGACGGGGTCAAGCGTCGTCCCCCGCGTCGTCAACGAACGGTTGAGGATATTTATGGCTGAGGCTCGCCGCGGCAAGAACGGTTCACGTGGTTCACGAGCCACCTCGGGTGGCACATCCGGAAAGCGCCGCAGAAAGCCACGTTCCCGGATCGCCCGCGTGATGCGGCGAATCGGTCTCACCGCACTGATCGCCTTCCTGGCCGTCACGGTGCTCGGCACCGCCGCGGTGGTGATCGGCTACAACACCACCGACATCCCCGACCCGAACGCCGACTTCCAGACCAACACCACCTTCGTCCAGTACCGCGACGGCTCACCGATGGGCTCCTTCGCGGTGCAGAACCGGCAATCCATCCCCTACGACCAGATGCCGCAGACCATGAAGGACGCGGTGGTCGCGGCGGAGAACCGTTCGTTCTGGACCGACCCCGGCATCTCGGTGCTCGGCATGATCCGGGCGGCCTGGGCGATCGCCACCGGCGGGGAAATGCAGGGCGGGTCGACGATCACCCAGCAGTACATCAAGATCATGTACCTCGACTCCGAGCGGACGATGACCCGCAAGATCCGCGAGCTTTTCCTCGCGGTGAAGATGAACCGTGAGGTACCCAAGCAGGACATCCTCGAGGGCTATCTCAACACGATCTACTTCGGCCGCGGTGCCTACGGCATCCAGGCCGCCAGCAAGTCCTTCTTCAACGTCGACGCCAAGGACCTCACCGTCCCGCAGGCCGCAGTGCTGGCCAGCGTGCTGAACAACCCCGGCATGTACGACCCCAGCGGCGGCGAGGAGGCCCGGGCCCGGCTGCTCGAGCGGTACCGCTATGTGCTGGACGGGATGGTCGAGATGGGCAGCATCACCCAGGCCCAGCGCAACGAATACGCCAAGCAGTTGCCGGAGTTCCCCGAGATCCCGATCAACGAGCGCTACGGCGGCCCGAACGGTTTCCTGCTGAACATGGTGCAGTCGGAGTTGGCCGCGAAGGGTTTCGACGAGAGTCAGGTACAGGGTGGTGGCCTGACCATCGTCACCACCATCGACAAGCCCAGCCAGGACGCCGCGGTCAAGACCGCACAGAAGTACGAGAAGGAGGCCGCCGAGGCCGCTGACAAGCCGGTCAGTGGTATCCATGCCTCGATCGCCTCGGTCGATGTTGCGACCGGCGAGATCCGGGCCCTCTACGGTGGCGCCGACTACATCAAGAACTCCCGGAACTGGGCGACCACGCCGCGGATGGCGGCGTCCACCTTCAAGACCTTCAACCTGGCCGCCGGCCTGGAGGACGGGTTCACCCTGCGCAGCATGCTGCGCGGCAACACCTTCACCCCGCCCGGCGACGGGGTGCCGGTGCGCAACGAGTTCGGCCACCAGTACGGCCAGGTGTCGCTGCTGAAGGCGACCGCCGACTCGATCAACACCGCCTTCGTCGACCTCACCGTCCAGATGACCAACGGGCCCGAGCAGGTGATCAAGGCGGCCAATGATGCCGGCGTGCCCACCGGGCCGGGCTGGGACAAGAACAACCGGATCGGTCTGGGTACCGCCGAGGCCAGCCCCCTGGCGATGGCGTCGGCCTACGCCACCTACGCCGACAACGGACGCCACCACACCCCGCACATCGTCCGCGAGGTGCGCGACGCCAACGGCAAGGTGCTCTACACCGCCGACACCGAGGGGGAACAGAAGGTCGACGAGGACATCTCCCGCGATGTCACCCACGCCCTGACCTCGGTGGTCCAGAGCGGTACCGGTGCCCGGGTGGCGGCTCTGGGGCGTCCGATCGCCGGTAAGACCGGTACCGCCGGTGTCGAGGACGAGATTCGCACCGCCTGGTTCGTCGCCTACACCAAGCAGGTCTCCACCTCGGTGCTGTTCATCGCCGGTGACGACGGCAACGGTGACCTGCACCAGTACCGACGCCCCGGCGACGGAACCTTCTTCGGCGGCACCTACCCGGCGATGGCCTGGTTGGACTTCATGGAAACCGCCACCAAGGGCATGCCGATCGAGGAATTCGACGGGCCGGCCTGGGTGAACCGCGAGCGTCCCAAGGGCCGGCAGCAGGAGACCACCCGTCCGCGTACCCGGGAGCCGGAACCGACCACGAGGTCTGCCGAGCCGACCGAAACCACCGAGCCGACCGAGTCGCCGACCAACGCACCGAGCGAGTCGCCGACCGAGCAACCGACCTCGCAACAGCCGACCGAGAAACCCACCCAGCAACCCACCGAAAAGCCGACCGAGCAGCCGACGCAACAGCCGACTCAGCAGCCGACGACGCAACAACCGACCCAGAAACCCACCCAGCAACCGACGCAGAAACCCACCCAACAGCCGAGCCAGCCACCGAAGGCCACCCAACAGGGTCAGCGGCAAGGGGCTTCCGAGCCTGCCGGCTGACCCCCGGCCCGCCCGGGTGATTCGGGCGCGATGAGTTGGTTGGTTCGACCGCTGCGGTCATACTTGCCCCCGTGACGACGACTCTTCCCTCCCGGGCGCGCAAGCACCAGGCCGCCACCCGGCGCGCCGTCCGGCAGTGGTTGACCTGGCCGAGTCTCGTCGTGGCGGCCGCGGTGGGCACCTGGATCGTGCTGATCCTGCGTCAGTTGCCCTGCCGGACGCCGCTGGCCGGGCCCGGACCGGATGTCTTCGCGCTGATGTGTTATTCCGACGTCCAGCCGCTGTACTCGGGCCGGGGTCTGATGGCGGGCAACACCCCCTACTTCGACTCCGGTGACTACACGGTGTTGGAGTATCCGGTACTCACCGGCCTGTTGTTGGAGATCGAACGGCTGATCACCTCGATCATCGCCCCCCAGGGGCCCGGCCTGAACGGCACCGAGCAGGCGCTGTCGACCAGGGCGTTCTTCGACGTCAACGCGGTGGTCATGTTCGGGTTCTTCCTGCTGTTGGTGCTCGCCCATCTGCGGATCAGCCGGCAACGTCCCGCCGATGTGCTGATGGTGGCGGCGGCACCGGTGGTGATGCTCACCGGTCTGATCAACTGGGACATGCCCGCGGTGGCCCTCACCTCGCTGGCGATCTGGGCCTGGGCGCGACAGCGTCCGGTATTGGCCGGAGTGCTGATCGGACTGGCCACCGCCGCCAAGCTGTACCCGGTGCTGCTGCTCGGACCACTCCTGTTGTTGTGTCTGCGCGCGAACCGGATGGGTGCCTATGCCAAAACCCTCGGTGCCGCGGTGCTCAGTTGGGTGTTGGTCAACGCCCCGGTGTTCCTCTTCGCCCGCGACGCCTGGATGGCCTTCTGGTCCTTCCACTCCGACCGCGGCGCCGACCTCGGGTCGATCTGGTACGCCCTCTCCCTGGCCGGGGTGGACGTGCCCCACATCAGCCGCTGGTCGCTGGTGCTGCTGCTGATCGGATGCGGCCTGATCGGATTGTTGATCATGCTCGCGCCGAGGCGTCCCCGGTTGGGTCAGGTGGCCTTCCTGGTGGTGATCGTCTTCGTGGTGACCGGCCAGGTGTATTCCCCGCAGTACGTGTTGTGGCTGCTGCCGCTGCTGGTGCTGGCCCGGCCGCGCTGGGGCGAATGGGTGGTGTTCACCGTCGCCGAGATGATCTACTTCGGCGCCATCTGGCTGCACCTGGCCGGGCAACTCCAACCCGGTGACGGCACCCCATCGCTGTACATCCTGGCCATCGCGATCCGGGTGATCGTGCAACTGGCCCTGTCGGCGATCGTGGTGCGCGACATTCTCGACCCCCGACTGGACGTGCTGCGCGGCCCCGGTGAGGACGACCAGGTCGGTGGGGTACTCGATCACGCCCCCGATGCCGGCTGGTTCACCCGGCTGCCCACGAGCCGCAGCGCATGAAACAACCCACCGGACGCTGGTCGGCCGCCTCGGGCCTGTACCGGCCGATCGACAGCGACTGGCGCACCATGCTGCAGGCCTGGCTGGGCAGCCGCGGTCTGTTGCTGTTGGTGGGTCTGGTGCTGGCTCTCACCACCGAGCGCACCTTCGTCGATCTGGTCGGCAACTGGGATGCCCAGCATTTCTTCGCGATCGCCGATCGCGGCTATCCGCCGGGCACCGAGGATGTCGCCTTCTTCCCGGGATTCCCGATGGTGCTGGCAGGGGGCAACCTGCTGGGCCTGCCGCCGGCATTCACCGGGGTGGTGGTGTCCACGGTCTGCTCGCTGATCGCGGCGATGGCCCTGGTGCGCCTCGGTGGGCCGTGGGCCAGTGTCGGTTGGCTGTTCGCCCCGGTCGCGGTCTTCACCGTGGTGCCCTACACCGAGGCCCTGTTCTGCGCACTGGCCTTCTGGGCCTGGGTGTGGGCCCGGCGGGACAACTGGTGGGCGGCCGGGGTGTTGGCCGGGGCTGCCTGCACCGTCCGGGTGTCGGGGCTGTTCCTGCTCGGTGCCCTGGCGGTGATGGTGCTCACCCGGCACGGCCGTGGGCGTGGGCTCGGCGGTCGGTTGCGGGCCTGGTCGCGGCGCGGGGTCTGGTTATTGATTCCGCTCGCGGCGCTGTTCGGCTACGCCCTCTTCCTGTACCTGCAGACCGGGTCCTGGACCGCTTGGTACACCGCCCAGGCCGACGGCTGGCATCGCACCATGACCTGGCCCTGGGAGTCGGCGCTGCGCACCCTGGAGTCGGTCGTGCCCGGTGGTTATGCCGACCAGATGGGTTGGGGTGCGGTGATGCGGGCCGAGGTGGTGTCGATGGCGGTCGGCCTGATCACCGTCGGCTGGTGTCTGGGTCGGCGGCTGTGGGCCGAGGCCGCCTGGGTGGCGGTGCAAGTGCTCGCCTTCTCGACCTCGGTGTGGTGGATCTCGGTGAACCGGGCCGTCCTGTTGTGGTTTCCCACCTGGATGATGCTCGCCGCCCTGATCACCTGGCGCCCGAGCAACCGGGTGGCCCGGGGTGCTCATGACGTGGTGGTCGCAGTGCTGCTGTGCCTGGGGGTGGCCGCCATGTTGTGGTGGGCCCGGCTGTTCTTCACCGGCGTCTGGTCAAGTTGACCTCGGCGCGAGGGGAGCGGCGCTCGTCCGCGCTCAGGACTCGATCGCGGCCCTATCGCTGTGCCCGAGCTTCTTCTCGTGACGGCGCAGTTGCCACCGGTCGAATCCCTGCGGATGGCGCACCGTGAGCCGACCGGCGCAGCGGCCGCGCACGATCAGCCGGGGATTGTCACCGGTCGGACGGGTACTGACCCGGGACTTCGCCTCGGAGCTCGCGCCGCTGACCTGCAGGCGCTCGGTGTCCACACCCCAACCCTCGGGTACCACCAGAATCATCGTCCCGCCCCCGCTGATCAACACCAGGTCGATCAGCTTCGTCGCCGGACGGGCCTGCATGAAGTTCAGCCGTACCGTCGACCAGCCGGTGACCACCTCCAGGAACGGCGGCACTTCCCATTCGCCGATCTTGGTCAGCGACTCCTTGGTGTCCAGCACCAGCGGGGTGTCCCAGCGGTAGCCGGGTCCGTCGCCGGCCACCCGTTCGTCGGTGATCACCTCGTGCAATTTGTCGGCCTCGACCAGGTCCTTCAGCACATCGATCAGGTCCGCTCGGGTGACCGCCCCGAAGGCCCGGTCCAATCGCGGCGTCAGCTCGTCGAAGCCGATGCGCCCGTCGCCGGCCGCGTCGCGCAACTGTGCCGCCGCGTTCTCCCGTTGCAGATTGCTGACCCGAAGGCCGTCGTCATGGGTCGAATCCATATCCGCATGCTAGCGACGAGGGAGTCAGTCCTTCTTGCGGCCGATCACCCAGTCGCGCAGGTTGCCGACCGTGTCGCCGACATCGCGCAGCAATTTGGTGACGGCGTCCTCCGACTTGGCGAAGGCTTCGGAGTAGCTCTCGGCGGCCGCCTGGGCCTCTTCGCTGATGGTGGCGTTGTCATCGTCGTCACGCTTGGGGTACTCGCCGCCGATGATCTTGATGTACTCCCCGGAGGTGGCCCACTTCTGCAACTCACCGGCGCGGATCACCGCGAAGGGATGCGAGGCGGTCTCCAGCATCACCCACTTGAGTACCGAGTCGCGCAGGTCTTCGGTGGCCGCGTATTCGCGGGCCTGCTCCAGGAAGGTGGCGGTGTCGAGCTGTTCCAGGTGCCCGCCGCTGGCCAGTTTCAGCATGCTGCGGATCGCGGCCCCCTTGTCCTGGGTGGCCAACAGCCCGGCCCGGTCGGCGGAGAGTTCGGACTTGCGCTGCCACTCCATCAAACCCGCGGTGATCACCCGGAAGGCGATGCCCGAGAAGGGAATCGAGCCGAACGATCTGGTCATGCCCATGATCAGCAACAACAGGGTGCGGTACAGGGCATGCCCGCTGACCGCGTGCCCGAGTTCGTGGCCCAGCACGAAACGCAGTTCGTCGTCGTCCATCAGATCGACCAGGGCCGAGTTCAACACGATGATCGGCTTGTCCATGCCGATGCACATGGCATTGAGGGTGGGGTCGGCCACCACGTACAGCTCGGGCAGATCGGCGATGTCCAACACCACCCCGGCCTCGGCATAGAGCTGGTAGATGCGCGGGTACTGCCGGTCACCGACCCGCACCGCCGAGCCGAGGTAGTTCATCCGCACCATCCGCTCCGGGATCACCCCGGACAGCTTGCGCACCACCACATCGAAGCCCTTGAGCTTGCGCAGGGCCGTCAATGCTCCCCGATCGGCGGGGTGTTCCCAGGCTCGGGAGCTGATCCGGGGAAGACGAACGCGGGCACGGCTGATGTCGGTCATGGATCCCATTGTGACGCGCCGGTGGGGCACTGCGCCGTTGCGCCCGGGAACCCGCGCCACCCACGGCACCGCGCGGGGCTGGTGGGGTCAGTGCCACCCAAGTGGCTACCGGCTTGACGTGGTCGCTGCTGCAACCTGCCCGATTTCGGCCCTCCGAACCCGCATGCGGTTTTCCGTGCCGAGATTGTGCACTTTGCAGCAGGGGAGTGCCGGCAGCGGGCGACTGGGATGGTTTCGGGAGCCGGTACGGGGTGCTCGCCGTCGCAACGGGTGGCTTCGAACCAGCCGGTAATGTCGTGGATATGACTTGTGGGGTGAGTGCGTGAGCAATACCGATCTCGGATTCCTGATCATTGGTGTCTTCGCGCTGCTGTTGGCGTTGTTGATCGTGTGGGTGTTGCGACTGTTCCGTCGCGACCAGATCTTCACCGGAATCACCCCCGGACAGTTCCCGATGCCCGGGCAGGATGCCCCCCGGACCCGGGTCAAAGGCGGCCAGGAGTACTCCGGCCCGGTGGCGGTGCAGTTCACCCCTCCGCCCGGCCTCAGCCCCGGATTGGTCGGCACCGTGGTGGACGGTGTCGCCCACATGCACGATGTCACCGCCACCATCGTCGACCTGGCCGTGCGCGGCTACTGCACGATCGAAACGGTGAATGCCGACGGCACCAAGGTCGACCGCCCCGAAGAAATGCAGGGCAAGGACAAGCGCCGGCGCGACTGGTTGATCACCCAGCGCACCGACATCAACCCCAACCTGCTGTCGCCGATCGAGAAGCGTCTGCTCAGCCAGATGTTCGCCCACGGGCCGCGGGTGATGATGTCGCAACTCACCAGCCGGTTCGGCATGGCGATGCGCGAGGCCCAACAGAATCTCTACCACGAGGTCGTCACCCGCGGGTGGTATCCGAAACACCCCCGCCAATCCGGGCCCTCATGCCTGGGCCGGCTCGGCGTGGTGGTCGGCATCCTCGCCTTCCTGATGTTCGCCGGTGCCGGCTTGCCCGGAATCTGGGGCGCGCTCTGCGGTGCGATGATCCTGGCCGCGTTCATTCTGCTGTGGCGCTTCGGACGGGGTCGGGTGCCGCGTACCGCCGAGGGCACCGCGGTGCGGATTCAGGCCCTGGGATTCAAGCAATACCTGGAAACCGCCGAGGCCGATCAGATCAAGTTCGAGGAAGCCGCCGACATCTTCAGCCGCTATCTGCCCTACGCGATCGTCTTCGGTGTGGCCGAGCACTGGGCCAAGGTCTTCGGTGAAGTGGCCGCCCGGGCCCGGATGGCGGGCGTCGATGTGACTGCCCTCGACCTCAGTTGGTTCGTGCTCGATGCCGCGACCGATGTGCTGTGGTACACCTCGCTCTTCGGTGGCGACATGATCGACTTGGTCTCCGCGGTCGACTTCGGCGGAATGGTCGCCGGGGCCACCGACGGTCTGGCCGGATTCGCCGAGGGGGTGGGTGACTTCGTCGGTTCGGCCGATCTGCTGCCCGACCTCGGCGATGGTTGCGACGGCTGCGACTTCGACTTCTTCTGAGCCGGTACCGGGCCCACGCCACTGCCCGAATGGCGCACGCTCGGTTGCGAACGGGAAACAGCAACGTCAACGAAAGGTGATAGTTGCCGATCGTGACCTGATTCTCAGCCAATCTGACCGCGGAACGGGGCAGGATATGGCCTGTCGGCCACCCGGGCCGGTTCGTGGAGGTGTGTTGAGGTGTATCCACCGCCCGAGCCGCCGCGCCCTCGTCCCGACCCACGACCCGGTCCGCCGGACGGGCCTCCCGGGTCGGGTTGGCCGGCCCCGCACCCACAGTGGAACCCGCAACCTTCCGCCACCCCACCGCAGCCGTCCTGGGGTCCCCCGCCGCACCATTCACCCGCGGCACCCGCGCCCCAGCAGCAGGAGTGGTCGTCCCCCCATCCGCAGTGGGCCCCACCCACCGGACGTCCGGTCAGATCCCGCGCGGCCGCCCGACGGGGCTGGACGGTGGTCATGGTGGCCCTGGTCGCGATCGGAATGCTCGCGGCATCGCTGGTGGCTGCGGCCCCGTCGGGCCGGCTCGAGGGAGGCCGGGCGGCCGAACTGATCGGTGCCGATGGACACTCCCAGGTCTTGGCCGGCCCGCAGGGGGAGCAGGCGGAGCAACGCGAATGGGCGCATCTGTACGGCTTCGAGGCCTTCAACGGCCCGTACGAGTTCTTCTACCTGCCGACACTCCAGGACGAGGGTGGGATGACCCTGGACGAGGCCCTGCGCACCCAATGGATTCGACACACGACCACGCTCGCCGATGGGTCCCAGGCCCATGTGCTCTATTCCCTCGACAAGACCGGGCTGCACCTGCATCTGACGATGACCGACAAGCTGGTCATCGCCTACGTGCCCGGCCGGCTGGACGTGCCCGCCGATGTCGCGCCGGGGGACGAGTGGGATTTCGAGGGCCGGATGCATGTGTACGAAGGCAAGAGCTACGCCTACACGTCCAGGGCCGATGCCTCCGAGGCCGAGGAATTCGGTGCCGAGTGTGTCCGGATTCGGCATACCGATGAGGTCGAAGGCATCGGTGAGATCGAGCAGAACCTGGTGTGGTGCCCGGGCCGCGGCGTGGTTGCCGACGGTGACCTGGCAGTCACCGAAATCGACCGGCCGCAGCGCGAATACGTCGAGCAGAAGTGGAATCCGCAGAACTGGAAATACCAGCAACCGGTATCGCAGCAGCTCGAGGGCAATGAACTCCGGATCAATCCGATCTCGCAACCGCTGGGCACCACCGGACGTTCCGCGGCGCCGTACACCACCCAGGACGTGCTGGCCTTCGATGACAACTGGATCTACCGGGGGGTGAATCGTCCCGGGGGCAAGGTCGTTGCCGCCACCCAGGTTCAGGAATTGAGCCTGATCGCGACCTCCGAACGCACGATCACCGCGGTCACCGACACCTTGTGGCGGCGATGGCAGATCGAGGTGCCGGACGTGATCGTGCAACTGATCCCGGCCGGCCCCGACCACTTCGTCAGCGTCAATTCCAACGGCCGGGTGTCCCTGCATGCCCTCGACGACGGAGCGGTCGTGTGGCAGCGCAACTACCCCGGCGCGGCCGATTTCGCCGTCACGGTGCGGGACGGCCGCGTCTTCGTGGTCAGCGGCCGACAGCAGATCACGGCGTTGGATCAGGCCGATGGCAAGACCCTGGGCACGGTCGAACTGCCCGATAACCCGGTGGCCGTCGGTGGCGCAGGTGATCTGCTGGTGGCGGTCGGTGACTCGGGCCGAATGTTCGCCTTCGGCACCGATGGCACGGCCAGATGGTCCACCCAGACCGACGGAACCCAAATCACCGCCCACATCGTGGTCACCGACCGGGAGGTGGTCTACGGCGACTCCGATCAGGTGGTCGGGATGGATCGCGAGACCGGCCAGGTGGTGTGGCGCTACGACCTCGACGCCCGGCAACTGGTCACCGATGGGGAGTACTTGGTGGTGTACGCCCAATCGCACCTGACCGTATTGCGAGGCGGCGAGGTGATGCACCAATGGGCGCTGCCGGTCGAGTACGCGACCAGTGATTTCTACTGCGGCGCCCTGCCCGACGGGGTGGCCTGTATCGATGGGGTCGGACGGATCAGCGAGGCCCGTCCATGAAACAACTGTGGACGATCCTGCGGCGCTGGGTGAACCTGGCGGTGATCGACGCCGTGCGCAGCGGCGTGCCCCAGCCGAGGCAGTGGTCCCATGGACTACGCGCGGTGACCGCGGTGGGCGCGCTGGCGTTCCTGCTCGCGGCCGCGTTGACCCTTCTGTCAACACCATTGCGGGCCGAGACCGAACTGGCGGTCGGAGCCCAGCATTTGGTGCTGCCCTCGTGGTCGGCCCCCTTGGTGCTGTGGATTCTGGTCGTGGCGATGAGCCTGGCGGCGACCGCGATCCTGCACCTGCACCCGGTGCTGCGCCTCTTCGGCTGGCTGGCGTTGACCTTCCTGATGGTCACCTTCCTGCCGCCGCTGGCGAACGAACCCGTGGTGGCCTTCGGACTGCTGGCCGCCGGCAGCCTGTCGTTGCTCGTGCTGATCGTGGTGAGGTGGCGCAAGTCGTTCCACCCGGTGGAGTTTCTGTTCGCCTCGATCGCGGTGTCACTCGGCACGCTGGCACCACTGGTGCGGGCCACCGGCTCATCCACCTACGGTTTCGACCATCGGCCGCTGTACATCGAGGGAACGTTGATCAGCTTCGTGCTGTTCGCGATGCCGCTGCTGCTGGTGACCGGCTATGCGATGGCGCAGGTCACCACTCGCCTGGCCACAGATCTCGGCCCCTCCCTGGACGGCCGGGCGCTGGCCGTGGTGGCCGCGGTGCTGGCAGTACCGGCACTGGCGCTGATCGGCTGGCATTGGTGGCAGGGCAATGAGCTGTGGACCTTCGATGCGATGCTGACCTCGGCGGTTTTGCTGATCGTCCTGGTGGTGCTGGCTCTGCCGCTGTGGGTGCGGGCCCGAGGTGCGGGTCTACCGCCGGTGGCAGAGGTGGACGAGGGGTTCGGCCCATGGCTGTACCCGATCGCCCTGGGCCTGGTGGCCCAGAATCTGCCGGTCTTCATGCTCACCCAAATCGCTCCGGTGGCTGGAATCCTGTTCGGGCCCGACATGGCCAACAAGCTGATCGAGTTGCCCTCGTTCACCCAGACCCCCATGGCCCGAGCGATCTGGCGAATTCTGCTCTCGATCGGATTCGTGGTGGCTGCTTGGCTGTTCGCCCGGAGGGGCCGGATGGGTGGCCCCCTGGCTGCAATCGCGGCAGCGGCGGTGATCGCAACGGGTGCGGTGGGTACCGCGACCGGATGGCGCTACACGTTCACCGGGGAGGCGTTGATCCAGATCGCGGTGCTGGTCGGTGGGGTGACCTTCATCGTCCGGGCCGTGCGCCGCAAGATCGACCAGCGGACGTTGATCGGACTCGTGGGCCTGCTGGCCCTCACCGTGGCGTACCCCTTCCGGCACCTGGTCGGGGAACCGATCGACGGCATCGCCGGTCAGGCCGGCGGCGCTCTGGTGATCTTCGGGGTCACCTGGCAACTGCTGTCCGGGGCCGGATTCACCCGTAGGTCCAGCCGCGTCGCACCTGCTCCCGCGCGGGTGCTGCTGTTCACCGCCAACATCGTGCTGACCGCCGCGGTGATGGCCTGGGTGGCCCTGACCCGCCGGACGGCCTCGGTGATCGACCCGGCCGCCTACGCCAACACCGGCGACCACATGTTCGGCACACCGCTGTTGGCGGCGGTGCTGGTGCTGTTGGTGCTGCAGATCATCACCGGCGGGGACGCGCGGAGAGTCGAGACCCGCGAGGACGAGGCCCTCGAGGTCGAGGTCGCGGTGCACCAGCAGACCGGTCAGGTGTGGACCCCGCAACCGAGCGGACCGGTACCCGGCATCCAACCGCCCTGGACGGCCCCCGGGCCACCGCAACGTTGAGGACGGACGCGTTCAGGGGGTGGGTGGCAGACCCGGGTACCTCGGGGCGCGCACCCCGGCAGCCGCCAGGGCCTCCTGGCCCTTCTCCCGGATCACCCGCTGCACCCCCCATTGCTGGTTCGGCTCGCACCGGGCCATGATCCGCAGCGTCATGGTGTTGCCGCTGAGCGATTCCACCCCGAGGACGGTCGGGGCATCGAGCAGTTTGTCCGCCAGAGTGCCGCCCTCGGTCAGTTCGGTCATCGCGTCCCGCAGTGCCGCGATCGCCTTCGCGGGGGCCTCGTCGTTGGCGACGGGCAGGTCGATGATCGCGGTGGACCAGCCCTGGGAGTGGTTCGCGATCCGGGTGATTTCACCGTTGCGGACGTACCAGATCACTCCTTCGGCATCGCGCAGGCGGGTGATCCGCAGGGTCACCTCCTCGACGGTGCCCTTGCACTCCCCGGTGTCGACCAGATCACCGACGCCGTACTGGTCCTCCGACAGCATGAACAACCCCGACAGGTAGTCCTTGACCAGCGATTGCGCGCCGAAACCGAGTGCCACGCCGCCGATACCGGCCGAGGCCAGCAGCGGCCCCAGTGGCAGCCCGACCGCCGACATGATCGTCAACAGGGCGAGCACCACGATCACGATGGTGGCCACATTGGTCAGCAGTGACCCCATCGTCGCGGTGCGCTGTTTGTGGCGCTCGTGGGTCAACCCGGCGGCCCGGGCGAGCACCCCGGGGCGTTCCGCCGCGCGCTTGTCCGCCCGGGCGATGGAGTTGGCCACCACCCGGCGGATCGCCCGCACCACCACCCAGCGGCCGAGGATCGCCACCAGCAGGGTGACCGCGATGACGATCGCGGTTTCGGGCCAATCCACGGTCAGCATGGCAATCACGCCGCCACACCCAACAGCCGCGGCAGCACCTCACCCAGCCGGCCGCGCACCACCGCGTGCACCCAATCGTCGAAGGGGGTCTCCTCGGCGTTGACGATGACCGCCCGGGCGCCCTCACTCAGGGCGGTCGGCACCAGGCCGGCCACCGGCTGGACGGTCAGGCTGGTGCCCACGGTCAGCAACACATCACAGTCGGTGGCGGCCGCGAACGCCGCGTCCAGTACCTCGGGAACCAGCATTTCGCCGAACAGGATCGTGGTCGCCCGGGTGATGCCGCCACAGCGTGGGCAATCCGGGTCGGGGTCGCCGGCGCGCACCCGTTCGATCTGATCGATCATCGGGCCCGTGGCGGGGCAGGAATCGCACTGCCATTCGCGCACCGAGCCGTGGACTTCCAGCACCTTGTCGTCGGCATTGCCGGCCACCTGGTGCAGGCCGTCGGTGTTCTGGGTGATGATCGCCTGCAAGCGGCCCTGCTTCTCCAGTTCGACCAGGGCCTCGTGGGCCGGGTTCGGACGGGCCTGCCAGACGGGGGACGCGGCACGGTACTGCCAGGCGGCCCGGCGCACCTCGGGGTCGCCCAGGTAGGAATCCAGATGGGAGATGAGTTCGGCCTTCGGGTTCTGCGTCCACAGGCCCTGTGGGCCGCGGAAGTCCTGAATACCCGATTCGGTGGAAATCCCCGCGCCGCTCAGCACGGTGATCCTCTCCGCCTCGGCCAGCAGATCGACGGGGTCGGCTCTCATGGTTGAAACGGTACCCGCCCGTGCTCGACGACCAAGCCGGTAGCCGTTCTTTCACGGTGCGGTCGCCTAGGCTCGAGTCACCCGTCCCCGTCGTCCAGGAGCACCGTGAGCAAGCAGAACCCCAGTCAGTGGGAGAAGATCACCGCCGAGAACCCCGAGCACTCGAAGTGGTACATCGAACGGTTCCGGGCGATGGCGGCCGACGGTCAGGACCTGGCCGGTGAGGCGCGGCTGATCGATGCGATGGCCGACCGGGATTCGCGGATTCTGGATGCCGGCTGCGGGCCGGGCCGGATCGCCGGCCACCTGCACCGGCAGGGGCACACGGTGGTGGGAGTCGATGTGGACCCCGAGCTGATCGCCGCCGCCGAGGTCGACCACCCCGGGCCGACCTATCTGGTGGCGGACCTGGCCGAACTCGACCTGCCCGCCCGTGGCGTGCCGGACCCTTTCGACCTGATCGTCTGCGCCGGCAACGTGATGACCTTCCTCGCGCCCGACACCCAGGTGAATGTGCTGGACGGCTTCGCCCGGCATCTGGCCGAGGGGGGACGAGCGGTGGTCGGTTTCGGGGCCGGACGTGGTTACGACTTCGCCCAGTTCCTCTCCGATGCGCGGTCGGTGGGGCTCGCTGCGCAGCATCTGCTGTCGACCTGGGATCTGCGTCCGTTCACCGACGAATCGGGGTTCCTGGTCGCGGTGCTGGGCCGCGACTGAGCCGTTGCCGAATCAACTGGTGATGTCCTTACCGGCGAACCGGGCCCAGGCGGCACTGCCGAAGACCACGATGTAACCGGCCGCCAGCAGCATTCCGCGGGTCAGGTTGTCGGTGAAGATCGGTTCGCGAAACAGATCGACCCCGTCGGTCCAGTGGTGCACGAGCAACCACGGGTGCAGCCAGTCCAACTGGGGCACCGCATGCAGGATCCACAGCACCATCACCACCCCGGCGGTTGCGAGGGTGGCGGCCACCGGCTGCTCGGTGAGGGTCGAGATGAACAACCCGACCGCGGCCAGCGCGGCCAGGCAGATGGCCAGGTAACCGACCAGCAGCGCCAGTCGGCCCAAGCCCTCCACCAGTGGGATCTCGTTGCCCGACAACAGCCGCACCGGTTTCAGCCCGAACAACAACCAGCCGGCCAGCAGCCCGGCCACCGCGACCGCCAGTGGGGCGATCACCGCTCCCACCACCAGGGCCGCGTACTTGGTGATCAGCAGCCGGGTGCGGTGCACCGGGACGGTCAGCAGGTAGCGCAGGGTGCCCTGGTTCGCCTCCCCCGAGATCGCGTCACCGCACAGGGCGGATACGGCCAGGGGCAGGAAGAAGGTGATCATCACGCTCAGTGCGCTGAGTGCGACGAAGAAGCCGTTCTCGCTGATGTCGGTGATGAAATCCGGGCCGTGGCCGCGTCCGGTCGGACGGGACACCCGGATCGCGAGCGCCATCACCACCGGCACCGCGGCCAACACGGCCAGGCCCACCTGGTTGCGGCGCCGTCCGGCGATCAGGCGCAGTTCGGACCGGAACAGCCGCAGAGCCCTACCCGCTGACATCGAAACCCTCCCCGGTCAGGGCGATGAACAGGTCTTCCAGGCTCGGCCGGGCCACCTCGAAACCCTGTACCGCCACTCCCGCGTCGACCAGGGCGACGACGAGTTTCTCGGCGGGTTCGTCCGCATCGATGAAGCCGGTGACCCCGTCCTCGACCGGTTCTACATCGACGACGCCCAGGCCGGTCAGCACCCGGGCGGCGGTTTCCTGATCGGGGGTGCGCAGATTCACCCGCGGCTGGGCGCTGGAACGCACCTCGGCCAGGGGGCCCTGGCTGACCAGCACGCCGGTGCGCATCATGCCGACGTGGGAGCAGATCTGTTCGACCTCACCGAGCAGGTGACTGGAGACCAGCACGCTCAGCCCGTCGGCATTCAGATCGGCCAGCAGGGAACGCACCTCGCGGGTGCCCTGCGGGTCGAGACCATTGGTGGGCTCGTCCAGAATCAGCAGGTCGCGGGGTTGTAGCAGGGCGGCGGCGATGCCGAGGCGCTGGCGCATGCCCAGTGAATAGGCGCGGTAGCGCTTGGTGGCGGCCGCGGCCAGGCCGACCCGGTCGAGGGCCTGATCAACCCGGGTGCGGCAGGTTGCGGGGTCGGCGTTGAGGTCAGCGGCATCGAGCCGGGTGAGGTTCTCCCGTCCGGACAGGTAGGGGTGGAAGCCGGGCCCTTCGACCAGGGCACCGACCCGGCCGAGCACCCGGGCGTCGCCGCGACCGACCGGTTCACCGAGCACGGTGGCGGTGCCGGAGCTGGGGCGGATCAGCCCGAGCAGCATCCGGATCGTGGTGGTCTTGCCCGAACCGTTGGGGCCCAGGAAGCCGTACACCGAACCGCGCGGAACCTGCAGGTCGATGTTGTCGACCACGCGTTGGGCGCCGAAGTTCTTGGTCAGCCCCGAGGTCAGGACGGCCGATTCCGGTTCGTTCACGAAATGGCGTCGACCACGGTGTCGACCGGTACCAGGCCGAACGCCAGCCGGCCGTCATCGGTCAGCACCGCGGTGGCCAGGTTGGTCTTCACCACTTTGCCCTTGCCCCAGGAGCCGGAGACCTCGGGCAACTGGTCGAGCCACTGTTCCAGATCGGTCGGCTTGGCACACGGCTCGGAGGGGGGCGGCATCGGCGGCATGGTCATCACCGTCACCCGGTTCCAGCCCTCACCGACCGTGGTCGGTTCCGGCTGCGACTTCTCGTGCTTCTTGTCGGGGTGCTTCTCGGGAGTGACTTCCTCGACCGTCGCCCCCGACGGCGGGGTGAAGTCGAAGACCGACGGGTCGGGTGCGGTGAAGTCCACCGACCGGTAGCCGACGCTGATCGCCGGCCGCTCGGTGCCGGAGGCGAATACCTGCACCCGCAGCGGAGTGCTGGTTTCGCTGTCGACCGCGATGGTCGCCCGCTCGACCAGGGTCTGGTCGGACTTCGGTTCCAGCACCAGCACATAGGCCGGGCGTCCGGCGACCCGTTCCGAATCGGTCACCGTCACCTCGGTGCTGGGTTCGACCGCGGCCAGGATCTCCTTGGCGGCCTGCTGGGGTGTCGTGTCGCCGGCGTGTTTGCCCGATTCGCCTTCGTGCTCGGGCACGGTGGCGTGCTTGGCGGTCTTGTCCTTGCTCGACCACTGCCACACGTCGTCGCCATTGCGCACCACGGTGGTTTCACTGTCCTCACCCATCAGCGAGGCCCGGGATTTGTCCGCACCGTCCTGCCAGACCCGCACGGTGTGGGTGCCCGACAGCAGTGCGGTGTAGTCCGAATCGCCCGGCAGGGCGGGCAGACCGAGGTCGGCGCTGGTCTCGACGGTGCCGTGGAACTCGTCGACATTCGAGTTGTGGATGTCGACCAGGAGTTGCTCGGGGCTCTTCGGGGGCAGCTTCGGGTCCGCCCCGGCCATCGGGATCACGGTCATCGCCGCGATCGCGGCCACGGCAGCAGCAGGTACCGCCCAGCGGGTGATCGGGTGCTTCTGCGTCCACGCCATGGGCCAAGTCTAGGTGCTGGGAACCAACAGTGCTGCTGCAAACAGCCTGAGAATCGGGCACCGACCCCGGATATGGCTTGCTCGCCCGAAAACGGGCAGGTTGCAGCAGGGCTGTCGGAGGAAGCGGCACTGAGACGCTCGATGATTACAGTGAGCGCATGAAACGCCGTGCGATCACCTTGGCCATGGCTACTGCTGTGTTACTGGCCGGGTGTGGTGCGCCGGGCAAGGACATGGCCGACACCGCCGAGATGCTGGCCGAGGAGCTGGGCGACGATCAGGTGACCAGCGTGACGTTGATCGACACCCGGTTGACGATCCGCAGCCTCGACCGTGAAGCCGGCGCCGAGATCGGGGCCGAGAAGGGCGAGGTCACCCGGGTCGAGCAGCGTTACGAACAGCGTCGCCGTCCACTGGCGGACTTCGATCTCGAGAAGTTGGGCGCCATCCGCGACAAGCTCGACTGCGAGGACGGTTGGGTGCCGGTGGTGCACAGTGACTCGCTGCTCGGTGGCGGCATGGTGGTGCGCAGCACCTGCGCACAGGGATCGGAGTTCGGCACCTGGACCACCGAGTTCGACGGCAAAGAACTCGGCCCGGTCGACGACTGGTCGCCCGAAGCGATCGACGAAGCCCTGGGCATCATCCGCGGTTCGGTCGGCGACAAGGCGGTGAAGGTGATGTTCACCGGCCCGGGCGGCTCCGACCCGGCAGCCACCGAGACCCACGACGTGCACGGCTACGGACCGCGACGAGGAAATTGCACTCCGAGCGTCACCCGGTACGGGGGCCCGAACTCGAACGACCTCGGTCACCTGCTCACGACCTGTGACCGCGGCGAGTCCTCGTGGGACTTCGATCCGGAGTTCGACCTGACCAAGATCACCGGTGACCGGGTGATGGCGGCACGGGACGCGCTCGAGCAGAAGGTCGGCAAGATCGACGATTTCTGGATCGCGGTGATGGACGACCAACTCGTCGTGACCACCTATCGGGGGTCGGCCCGTCCCGGCCAGGAACCCCGCGTACCGCTCAACTGAACCGATCTCGACGCACGTAACCGCTTTCCCGGTGCCCGGGAGCCGACATTCCTCGCCGGAGTGATCCTTCTCTACCGTGGGGCGCACCCGAACCCAGGAGGACACCCATGTCGGACAACGAACGCATCGTCGTCGTCACCGGAGCCAGCCGAGGAGCCGGTAAGGGCATCGCCCTGGCCCTGGGTACTCCCGGCAGCACCGTCTATGTCACCGGCCGCACCCGCAACGACGGCGACGCGCCTCTGCCCGGATCGGTCGGCCGCACCGCCGAGGAGATCAACGAACGTGGCGGACGAGGTATCGCGGTACACGTCGATCACGCCGACGACTCCCAGGTCGAGGCCCTCTTCGAGCAGATCCGCACCGAGCACGGCCGCGTTGATCTGCTGGTCAACAACGCGTACATGATCCACGACGACCTGACCACGCCCGGCCCCTTCTGGGAGAAGCCGCTGGACATGCTGCAGATGATGGACGTCGGGCTGCGGTCGAGCTACGTGGCGAGCTGGTACGCCGCCCCACTGCTGGTGAACTCCGAGCGCGGCCTGGTGGTAAATACCTCTTCGGCGGGTGCCAACGCGTACATGCACGGGCCGGTGTACGGCATGGTCAAGGCCGGGGTCGACAAGATGGCCCACGACATGGCCGTCGACTTCAAGCCCCACGGGGTGGCGGCGATGTCGGTGTGGATGGGACTGCTGCGCACCGAACGCACCGCCCACATTTTCGAATCCGACGATGAGCGTTACGCCGGTGCCGCCGACGGTTCGGAGACCCCCGAGTTCGTCGGACGGGTGATCGACGGGCTCTGGCGTGCCGACGACCTGATGGAGCGCTCCGGCACCGTGGTGATCTCGGCCGAGGTCGGCGCCGAACTCGGTATCACCGATATCGACGGCCGTACCCCGGTCGGGCCGCGCGCCTTCCTGGGCGGACCCTTCGAATACAGCTCGGCGGTCGTCCAGTAGCGCAGTCCGGCAACCGCGCTCATTCACGCTCGCGCAACCCGTACTCGTTCCTGCGTCACGTAGTAGGCCACGCAGGAACGAGTACGGGTTGCATTTGCGAGAAGGGGGCGGGGCTGTCGATAGAGCCCGGTGCCGATGGACGCTCGGTGCGGATAGATTCGGGCCATGCCGCACTCCGCGGAGGACCAGGAACGGCGCCGCGCCCAACGTCGCAATCACGACGTGCCGTGGTGGGGACGCGTCATGCCGGGCGTCCACGTGCTGCGGCACTACGACCGCAGGTGGCTGCGCGGTGATCTGCTGGCCGGAATCACCGTCACCGCCTACCTGATTCCTCAGGTGATGGCCTACGCCGAGGTGGCTGGCCTGCCACCGATAGTGGGCCTGTGGGCCGCGATCGGACCGCTGCTCGCCTACGCCCTGCTCGGTTCCTCGCGGCAACTGTCGGTGGGCCCGGAATCCAGTACCGCGCTGATGTCGGCCGCCGCCGTGGCCGCCCTGCTCGGTGCCGCCGGGGGCCCCGACCGGTACGCCGCCGTGGCCGCGGTACTGGCCATCGCGGTCGGGGTGATCTGCCTGCTGGGCTACATCGCCCGGCTCGGCTTCCTCGCCGAACTGCTGTCACGTCCGGTGCTGGTCGGGTACATGGCCGGCATCGCGGCGCTGATGATCGTCAGCCAACTCGACGAGATCACCAAACTCGAACTGGACGGCTCCCACCTGCCCGCCAAACTGTGGAGCCTGATCAACCAACTCCCGCAGGCGCACCTGCCCACGGTGGTGATGGCCGGGCTGGTCGTGGTCACCCTGTTCGTCTTCCAACGCTGGGCACCGAACTGGCCGGGCCCCCTGATCGCGATGCTGGTGTCGGCAGCCGCGGTCGCACTGTTCGGTCTCGAACGCTTCGGCCTGACCGTCATCGGCGAGGTACCCCGTGGCCTGCCGATGCCCCAAGTGCCGTCCTTCGACGGCATCGACCTGTGGCAACTCATCCCGGCCGCGGTGGGTGTGGCGGTGGTCGGCTACTCCGACAACGTGCTCGCCGGACGGGCGTTTGCGTCCAAGCGCGGCGAGACGATCGACAGCAACCAGGAGTTTCTGGCCCTCGGTGCGGCCAACGTTGCCTCGGGCATGATGCAGGGCTTTCCGGTCAGCAGCAGCGGGTCGCGCACCGTCCTGGGTGACTCGATGGGCTCGCGCACCCAACTGTTCTCACTGGTCACCCTGATGACGGTGATCGCCGCGATGTATCTGGCCGGGCCGGTGCTCGCCGCCTTTCCGATGGCGGCCCTCGGGGGCGTGGTGGTCTATGCCGCGATCCGGTTGGTCGACATCGCCGAACTGAAACGGATCGCGCGCTTTCGCACCAGCGAACTCGTACTGGCCCTGGGCACCACCGTCGCGGTGCTGCTGTTCGACGTGCTGGCCGGCATCGGTATCGCGATCGCGCTGTCGCTGCTCGACCTGTTCCGCCGGATCACCAGCCCGCACGACGCGATCCTGGGTTACGTCCGCGGCATGGCCGGCATGCACGACATCGACGACCACGAGCACACCACCCAGATTCCCGGCCTGGTCGCCTACCGCTACGACAGCCCGCTGTTCTTCGCCAACGCCGAGGACTTCACCGAACGGGCACTGATCGCGGTGGCCGTCGCCGAAACACCCACCGAATGGTTCCTGCTCAACGCCGAAGCCAACACCCACATCGACCTCACCGCAGTGGACGCGCTGAAGAAGCTACGCGAACAACTCGAGGCCCGCGGCATCGTCTTCGCGATGGCCCGGGTGAAACAAGAGGTGCGCGATGAACTCACCGCTGCCGGTTTCACCGATGAGAATGGGGAACACCTCTACGCCACCCTGCCCACCGCCGTCGCCGCCTACGCCGCCTGGTACGAGCAGAAACACGGCCACCCCGTCCCGGGCTTCACCTTTCCGGAGATTCCGCCCCAACCGATCGTGGAACCCGATCCAAACCGGACGGACGAGCCCGGGCACTGAACCCGGGCCGGAGCCGGTGGGATTACGCTGACCGTCATGGCTTCCCAACGCTCCCAGGTGCCGGCCTTCGAAGTGATGACCGTGCTCGACAAGGTCGCCTCGTTGCGGGCCGCGGGCCGGGAGGTGATCTCGCTGTGCGCCGGGGAACCGGCCCAGGGAGCCCCGGCCGATGTGCGCCGCCGGGCCGCCGAGGTGCTCACCGACGGCACCCCCTTGGGGTACTCCACCACCTTCGGGTTGCACGAACTGCGTGCGGCGATCGCCGGACACTACCGACGCTGGTACTCCCTGGACGTGGATCCGGCCAACATCCTGATCACCACCGGCGCCTCCGGCGCCTTCCTGGTGGGGTTCCTGGCCGCCTTCGACCACGGTGACCGGGTTGCACTGACCCGTCCCGGCTACCCGGCCTACCGCAACATCCTCAGCTCCCTGGGCTGCACGGTGGTCGAACTCGACTGCGGCCCCGAGCAGCACTACCGACCCACGGTGGAACAACTCGCCGCCGCCCATGCCGAGGCGCCGCTGGCCGGTTTCGTGCTGGCCTCACCGGCCAACCCGACCGGCACGATGGTGTCGGCCGACGACCTCGCCGAGATTGCCGCCTGGTGTGCCGACAACGGAGTGCGGCTGGTCAGCGATGAGATCTACCACGGCATCACCGCCGACCCGTCCGACCCCGGGGCCTGCGCCTGGGCGACCGATCGGTCGGCGCTGGTGATCGAATCCTTCTCCAAGTTCTGGGGCATGACCGGCTGGCGACTCGGCTGGACCCTGGTGCCCGACGACCTGCGCGCCGCGATGGATGCCCTGGCCGGCAACTACGCCCTGTGCGCCCCGGTACCGGCCCAACATGCCGCGGTCGAGGCCTTCACCGAGGCCAGTTACGCCGAAGGGTTCGCCGCCGTCGCCGACCACGCCCGCGCCAGGCAGGTCGTGCTGGACGCCGCCGGCGAGCTGGGCTGGGCCGACATCGCCCCGGCCGACGGCGCGTTCTATGTCTACGCCGACATCACCCCGGTGCTCGGCGGCTTCGCCGATACCCGGGCCTGGGCCGACGCGCTGCTGGAGGCCACCGGGGTGGCGGTCACCCCCGGGGTCGACTTCGACACCGTGCACGGCGGCACCGCGGTGCGGCTGTCGTTGGCGGCGGGGGAGTCGGTGTTGCGTGAGGCGGTCGGCAGGATTCTGGACTTCCAGGCGCGTTAGCCGACGAGGGCGCTGGGCGAGGCAGCACGACATGGCCGCGCCGACCCGTTCAGCGCCCTCGCAGGACGTCGGAGGCTCAGATCCGGCGCAACAGGGCGGCCAGGGCCTGCCCGCCACCGATGCACATGGTGACCACGCCCAGTTCCAGGTCGCGGCGCACCATGTCCTTGGCCGCGCGCAGGGTCAGGATGGCCGCGGAGGCGCCCACCGGGTGACCAGTGGCGATCGCGCCGCCGTAGGGGTTGGTCTTCTCCGGATCCAGGCCGGCATCGCGGATCACCGCGAGCGCCTGGGCGGCGAAGGCCTCGTTCAGCTCGACGGTGCCCCAGTCGGCCACCGTGGTGCCGGTGACCTCCTGCAGCTTGCGCACCGCCAGGGTCGGGGCGTAGCCCATCAACTCGGGCTCGTTGGCCGCCACGACGACCTTCTCGATGGTGACCAGACCGGTCAGACCCCGCTCGGCCACCACCGAATCGCGGGCCAACACCAGCGCGGCGGCGCCGTCGTTGATGCCCGAGGCGTTACCGGCGGTGACGGTGCCGTCCTTCTGGAAGGCCGGACGCAGCTTCGCCAGGGCCTCCAGGGTGGTGTCCGGCTTGGGGTGTTCGTCGGTGTCGACGGTGTAGGGCTTGCGCCCGCCCACCTCGACCGGGGTGATCTCCTCGGCGAAGGCGGCCTTGGCGGCATCGGTGGCGGCCCGGCGCTGCGATTCGAGGGCGAAAGCGTCCTGATCCTCGCGGCTGACGTTGTACTTGGCCGCCACATTCTCGGCCGTGACACCCATGTGGATGTCGTTGAAGGGGTCGGTCACCATCCCGACGGTGCCGTCGTAGAGGGTGCGGTTACCGAGCTTGTAACCGTTACGGGCGCCGAAATCGAGGTACGGCATCCGGCTCATCGACTCGTCCCCACCGGCCACGACGATGTCGGCGGCGCCGGTCTGAATCTCCATCTGACCCGACCAGATCGCCTGCAGACCCGAACCACACAGTCGGTTCACGGTGAAGGCGGGCACGTTCTGCGGCAGCCCGGCGGCGAGGGCAACCCGGCGGGCGTTGTAGGCATCGGGGCCGACCTGGCCGATGCAACCCATGATCACTTCGTCGATGTCTGCTCCGGTGACGCCGGCGCGGTTGAGGGCCTCGCGGGTGGCGGTCGCACCCAGTTCGTGGGCCGGCACATCCTTCAGGACGCCGCCGAACGATCCCACCGGGGTACGTGCGCCGTCGACAATGACGACTTTGCTGTCAGACATGAAACTCCTTCGAATCCCGCCGACCTCTTTTGCCGACGCTGGCGGAGCCCAGTCTAGAGCGTTAGCTGGCGTTTGCTAACACCGGTCAAGGCGGGAACGCGGGCGGTGCTCTGCCGTCGCTGCGACCGGACAGATAGGCTGAACGGCACAGGCGAAGGAGGCGGTGGCTCATGACACAGGCGGAAGTCCTCGATGTCGAGCAATGCTGGGAGATGCTGGAACGCCACGAGCTCGCCCGGCTGGGTTACCTCCTGGACGATCGGGTGCATGTGATGCCGATCAATTACGGCACCCACGAGGGGGAGTTGGTGTTCGCCACCGCCCCCGACAGCAAACTCGCCGGGGTGCTCACCGGCCACGATGTGGTGATCGAGATCGACGAGATCGACGGTGAGATCGGCCGCAGTGTGATCGTGCGCGGACGGGGTTCGGTGGTGGCCGCCGAGGACGAGATCGAACTCACTCAGGTTCGCGTGCGGCCCTGGTTGGACACCACCGGTGACCTTCCGCCGCGGGACATCTTCATCCGGGTCGATCCGACCGAGATCACCGGACGGGCCTACCAACTGCGCCGTCCCTGGAAGTCGATGCTGCGCTGAACCGGGTCGGCCTGCTCGGGTCATCCGCTCAGGCGTTGGCGTCCTGTTCGGCCCGGATCAGGTCGAGCAACTGGGCCCAGCCCTCGATCTTGGTGCGCTCCCGATCACGGCTCTCACCGAGGCTGATCTCGGCGGCGTCGATCACCTGCCAGTCGGCGAAGGTCGAGGCCCGGAAGCCCCGGGCGGCGAAGACATCGTCCAGGCTCGGACGCTCGGTGGCGGGCTGATCGGCCAGATCGGCCAGCAGATGGCCCACGGTCTGGGCGGCATCGGACTTGTTCGTCCCGATCACCCCGACCGGCCCGCGCTTGATCCAGCCGGCGACGTACTCGCGCGGTTGCACTGTGCCCTCGGCGTCGACCACCCGTCCCTCGATATTGGGCACGATGCCGGCGCGGTCGTCGAAGGGCACCCCGGGCAGGGGCACCGAGCGGTAGCCGATCGCGCGCAGCACCCGCTGCACCGCGATCGCGAAGGTCGCTCCGGTGCCGGCCACCCGGCCGTTGTCGTCCAGGGTGGTGCGTTCCAATACGAGGCCGTTGACCGAATCGTCCTCGGCGTGCAGCACTTCGACCGGCCGGGCCCAGAAGTGGAACACCAGCCGGGCCCGCGGATTGTCGACCTGTCGGGTCTCGGCCTCCTGCAGCACGGTGACGTTGGTTTTGGTGCGCCGGTCGAGCTCATCGAGGTCGATGCCGTCGAAGGCGCCCGGGTCGATCGCGACCTGCACCCCGTCCAGATTCACCAGTTCGCGCAGTTCTTTACTGGTGAAGGAGGCGTGCTGGGGGCCGCGGCGGCCGACCACGTGTACCTCGGTGACGGTGTGCTCGGCGAGGGTGTCGAGGACGGCCTGGGGCATGTCGGTGACGTGCAGATCGTGCGGATCCTTGACCAGCACCCGGGCCACATCGACCGCCACATTGCCGACCCCGATGGTGGCCACCGAAGTCACTCCGTCCAGGATCTGTGGCCGGGCATCGGGGTGTCCGCCGTACCAGGCGACGAACTCGCGGGCCGAGATGCTGCCGGCCATGTCCTCGCCGGGAATGTTCATCCGCAGGTCTTCACTGGCCCCGACCGCGTAGATCACCGCGTCGTAGGACGCCAGCAGCTCCTCGCGGGTGACATCGGTGCCGAAATCGACGGTGCCCAGAAACCGCACCCGCTCGGATTCGAAGGTGCGGGCCAGGGCATTGGCGACCGATTTGATCGAGGTGTGGTCGGGGGCCACGCCGTAGCGCAGCAGGCCGTAAGGGGTCGGGAGCCGGTCGATGAGGTCCACGCTGAGCTCGAGCCCGGGCGCTTCGGCGGCGACCAGGGCCTGTGCTGCGAAGAGTCCGGACGGGCCGGCGCCCACGATCGCGATGCGGCGGTGCATGTTCCACACCTAGCAGCTTCGTGTGACGAGCGCCACAGCTCTCCCGTTGCGCCGCAATTCTCCCGCTGCGCGAAGGCAATTCTTCCGCTGCGCGGGGGCACCACAACACGGCGCCACAACACTGCCGTGGGTGGGCCGGGAATACCCTGGGCTGTATCGGTGTTGGAGCTGGGTGAGATGTCCTGTGGGATACCGTCTCATTCGAATCGACAGCAACGTGGAAGGGGCCCTCACCGATGGCCACGATCAACCTCACCAAGGACGACTTCGGCAAAACCATCAGCGCGGACGGCATCGTGCTGGTCGACTACTGGGCGGAATGGTGCGGTCCGTGCCGTACCTTCGGGCCGATCTTCGAAGAGGTTTCGGAGAAGCATTCCGACATCACCTTCGCCAAGGTCGACACCGAGGCCGAGCACGAGATCGCCACTGCCCTGGAGATTCGCTCCATTCCCACCCTGATGGCTTTCCGTGACGGCATCCTGGTGTTCAACCAGGCCGGCGCGCTGCCCGCGGCCTCGCTGGAGCAGGTGATCGGCGCGGTGCGCGAACTCGACATGGACGAGGTGCGCAAGCAGGTGCAACCGGCCGAAGAGGCCTGAGCAACCGAGCTCGATTTCAACCGACCGTCCCGGGCCGTCCGGCGTTTGCCGCCGAGCGTGCGGGGGCGGTAAAGTGGCGCGCTGGCCCGGTTCTTCGAATGCTCCGGGTCGGCATACGCCCTCCTGTCACGGGGACGTCCCGTGGCCGCAGAGACCGTAGGAGGTGGGGTACGCGCATGCGCAATTACGAGATCATGGTGATCATCGACCCGAGCTTTGACGAGCGTCAGGTCAACCCGCTGGTGGAGCAGTACACCCAGACGATCACCAAGGGTGGCGGCACCGTCGACAATGTCGATGTGTGGGGCCGGCGCCGACTGGCATACGAGATCGACAAGAAGTCCGAGGCCATTTACGTGGTTCTCAACGTCACCGCCAACCCTGCCGATGTGCAGGAGATGGACCGGCTGATGGGCATCAACGAGCAGATCATGCGGACGAAGGTCATCCGCCCCGACCTGCACTGATCAGCTGCCCATAGCAGCTTTGTCAGAGCCAACTGGCAGGCTGTAACCAGCGACTTCGACAGGAGACATCATGGCCGGCGAGACCATCATCACCGTGGTCGGCAACCTGACTGCCGATCCCGAACTTCGGTTCACCCCCTCGGGGGCTGCGGTGGCCAACTTCACCGTTGCGTCCACCCCCCGCACCTTCGACCGCCAGACCAACGAGTGGCGGGACGGCGAAGCGCTGTTCCTGAACTGCTCGGTGTGGCGCCAGGTGGCCGAGAACGTGGCCGAATCCCTGACCAAGGGCATGCGCGTGATCGTGCAAGGCCGGCTGAAGGCCCGCAGCTACGAAACCCGCGAGGGTGAGAAGCGCACGGTCTTCGAGATCGATGTCGACGAAATCGGCCCTGCGTTGCGCTACGCCACCGCGAAGGTCACCAAGACCAGCGGCGGGGGCGGCGGCGGTCAGCGCAGCGGCGGATACCAGAGCGACTGGGGCGGCGGATCGTCGCAGCAGTCCGATCAGGGCGGCAACCGCAGCGCCGGTGCCGACCCGTGGGCCTCGGCCCAGAGCGAAGAACCTCCGTTCTGATCGCTCACTGAACCACCAGGCACATTCCGGCTCACGCCGGGCTCGAAAAGGAGAGCACCACAATGGCCGCTTCACGCAAGCCGATCAAGAAGAAGACCGGCCCGGTCAAGACGACCCGGGTCGGGCACATCGATTACAAGGACACCGCCACCCTGCGCCGGTTCATCTCCGAGCGCGGCAAGATCCGCGCCCGCCGGGTGACCGGACTGTCCGTCCAGGAGCAGCGCAAGGTTGCCATCGCGATCAAGAACGCCCGCGAGGTTGCCCTGCTGCCGTACGCCTCGACGGCTCGCTGAGAAAGGACGACACGTTCATGAAGGTCATTCTGACTGCTGCTGTCGACCACCTCGGCATCGCCGGAGACGTGGTGGAGGTCAAGGACGGCTACGGCCGTAACTACCTGCTGCCGCGCAACTACGCCATCCGCTGGACCCGCGGTGCGGAGAAGCAGATCGAGGGCATCAAGCGTGCCCGCGATGCTCGCGACATCCGCAACCAGGAGCACGCCGACGAGGTGCGCAGCCAGCTCGAGGGCCTGTCGGTGTCGGTCGAGGCCAACGCCGGCGCCGAGGGCAAGCTCTTCGGTGCGGTGACCGCCGCCGACGTCGCCCAGGCGGTGAAGAAGGCCGGTGGCCCGAACATCGACCGTCGCTCGGTCGAGATCGCCAAGCCGATCAAGACCGTCGGTACCCACATCGTCGGCGTCAAGCTGCACGAAGCGGTTACCGCGCACATCCCGGTCGAGGTCACCGCGAAGGCCTGACCCGCTGAATCCGGACGTTCGTCGTCCGCGAACCTGCACCTGCGGGCCGTCCCACCACGGGGCGGTCCGCAGGTGTTTTGTTGGGTATTGGGGCGTCAGTCGCCCAGCCGCATCCAGGCGGTGCCGCGTTGGCGCACCACGAGGGTGATCATCCGGGCCAGGATCGAGATGCCGTAGGCCACCCACAACCAGGTCAGGCCGAGCTCGTAGTGCCACACCACCCAGGCGGCCGGGGCGTAGACCGCGGTGACGATCAGCCCGACCAGGCCCAGGTACTTCGCGTCGCCGGCCCCGATCAGCACCCCGTCCAGGACGAAAACGACCCCGCCGATCGGGATCACCAGGGCCAACACCACCAGCACCGACATCAGCAACCGTTGCACCTCGGTGTCGGGGGTGAAGAAGCCCGCGATCGGTTGCCGCACCAGAATCAGCAGGGCGCCGACCAGTACCGCCGATCCGGCACCCCACAGCATCACCCGGCGGGTGACCGCCCGGGCACCGTCGGCGTCCCCGGCCCCGAGCCGGTGCCCGATCAGGGCCTGTGCTGCGATCGCGAAGGCGTCCAGCACGAAGGCCATCGCATTCCACAGCGTGTTGGCGACCTGGTGCGCGGCCAGCCCGATCGCCCCGGTGGTGGCCGCGGTGGCGGTGGTGATGGTGATGTTGATCTGCAGGGCCAGAGCCCGCAGGATCAGCCAACTGCTCGACCGGGCGGCCTCGGCCACCCCGCGCGGACGCAGCGCGATCGAGGCTCGTTCGCGCACCGCCCCGCGCAGCAACACCGTGGCGAGGGTGATACCGCCGCCGGTGGCCGCGATCGTGGTGCCGAAGGCAGCGCCGGGCAGGCCCAACCCGACGACATAGACGAAGGTCAGGGTCAGGGCGATATTGATCAGGTTCACCGCGATCGCCACGACCAGTGGGGTGCGAGTGTTCTGCAGCCCCCGCAGCACCCCGGTCGCGGCCAGGTTCACCAACAAACCGGGGAAGGCGAAGGCGGTGATCCGCAGGTAGCTCCAGGCAGCGTCCTGTACGTCGACGGGGGCGTCGTACCAGCCGAGCACGGTGCGTCCGAACACCGACACCAGCAGGGCGATGCCGGCGGCCACGATCAGGCCGAGCACCATCCCGTCGATGCCGCCCTCGATCGCGCGGCGTCGATCACCGGCTCCCAGGCGCCGGGCAACTGCGGCGGTGGTGCCGTAGGCCAGGAAAACCGACAGACCCAGCAGCACGCCCATCACATTGGAGGCCAGTGACAGCCCGGCCAGTTCGGTGGTGCCCAGGTGCCCGACGATCGCCGAGTCGGCGACCACCAGCAACGGTTCGGTGATCAAGGTGGCCAGGGCCGGCAGGGCGAGGGCGAAAATCTCCCGGTCGAGGCGACGGGTGGCGGGCGGACGGGTCACGTCGGCTCACCATACGCCGACCGGGACGGGGCAGTCAGGTCGCCCGGGACTCGAGGTGTTGCGACAGGTCGCCGAGCAGGCCCATCCGGTATTCGCGGCGGGTGAAGAACCACTCGTCGTTCTCGCAGGCGAAGGCGTCGCGGTATCCGCCGGTGATGATCGGCCGGATCGTCCCGTCGAGGCCTTGGAAGACGGTGTACTTGGTGTCGACCTCGGCCGCGGTGTGGTCGTCGTTGAAGTCGATGATCACGTTGTGCATCAGGTGGTGGGTGCGCGGCAGGCCGTCGTGCAGTGTGACGACGGAGCGCCATCTGGCCAAAGCCCCGTCGGCGTCGGTTTCCTCGCCACCCATCACCACCACCGCTCGCCGGAACAGGTCCGCGGCCTGCTCGAAGCGGGCGTTGTCGATGTGGTCGGCATAGCGGTGAATCAGGTTGTGGATCTGAACCTCGGCTGGTGTGCGCATGGTCGGACGATGGCTTGCCCACGCCGGATTGGCAAGAGCCCTTCCACGCAACGGGTCCGGTTGCGGGTCGTTGGGGTCGGTGAACCACACTGGAGGGGTGAAACCTGAAACTGGCACCCATCAGCTCTCCGCGGCCAACGGCCGGATGACCCTCAACACCTCCCGGGAAGGTGTGGCCGGCAAGCTCGGCCACGACCTCACCATCGAGGTCGGCACCTGGACGGCCACCGTCACCGTGGCCGAGGAGGTCGCCGACTGCTCGGTGACCGCCACCATCGACCTCACCTCACTGCAGGTGGTGGACGGCACCGGCGGCGCCAAACCGCTGTCCGACAAGGACCGCCGCGAGATCGTCAAGAACGCGGCGAAGTCGTTGAACACCGGCAGTCACCCGAGCGCCGAGTTCACGTCACAGACGATCTCCGGTACCTGGGATGCGGCCCAGGTCTCCGGCACCCTGAATCTGGCCGGACGCAGCGCTCCGCTGGAGCTCGCCCTCACTCATGGGCCCGAGGGTTATGCCCTCACCGGCACCGTGGTGCAGACGAACTTCGGGATCAAGCCCTTCAGCGCGATGCTCGGTGCGTTGAAGATCGCCGACCCGGTACAGCTCAAGGTCACCGCCACTCTCTGAGTGTGCTGTCCGGGTCCCGGGGCAGCGCGCCGCTCCGGGAGGCCCGGGCTCAGCGGGCCAGTCGTTGCTCGTGCAGGCGGCGCACCCGGTCGGCCAGCCCGGGCTCGGGGCCGTCCACCTCAATGCCCGGGGCAACCTGGTGGATCGGCAGCGGGGCCACCGGGGACGCCGGCCCGCCCATTTCGCGACGCCAGGCGGTGAGTTGCTCCGACGAGGTGGCGTACACGATCCGTCCCAGCCCCACCCAGGCGTGCGCGGACGCACACATCGGGCAATGCTCGCCGGAGGTGTAGACCACGGCGCGGGCGCGCTCCTCGGGGGAGACGTTCTCGGCGGCCCACCGGGCGATCTCGAACTCGGGGTGCCGGGTGCGGTCGCCGCCGGAGACCCGGTTGTGGTCGGTGAACAAGACCTCACCGGCGGCCGACACCAGCACCGAACCGAAGGGTTCGTCGCCGGCGGCCAGAGCCTCTTCGGCCAAGTCGACGGCCTGTTCGAGGTAGGGCAGGTCAGCTTCGGTGATCATGAGGCCCACCATAGTGGCCGGCGGCACGAGCTTGTTCCACAGAGTTATCCACAGGTGTGGATGAATCACACGCGTGTAAGTACCGGCCAGTAATACTTACGAGTAACCCCGTCCCCTTTGCACATGCAACTCAAACTCGTTCCTGCGTCATGAACTAGGTGACGCAGGAACGAGTAACGGTTGCATCTGCGGAATCAGTCGAGGTCGACCAGGCGATCGGTGCTCGTGGTCACCACCGGCTTGAGCGACTCGGTCTTCTTCGAAGCACCCACCACCGCTGCGCCGATCGCGGTGGTCAGCGGAATCGCCAGCACCAGACCGATCGAGCCGACCAGGGTGCGCAGAATCTCGACGGCGAACTGCTCCGACTCGATCACCTGCAGCAGCGGACGGTTGTAGATCGAGATCAGCAGCAGCACCGACAGGCTGGCACCGGCGGTGGCGAAGACCAGGGTGTACACCGACGAGGCGATGTGGTCACGGCCGATGCGCATCGCCCGGCGGAAGATATTGCCGCCCTCGGGGTCGGTCTCGGCCAGCTCCCAGACCGCCGAGGCCTGGGTGATCGTGACGTCGTTCAAGGCACCGAGGCCGGCCAGGATCATGCCGCAGATCACCACCGAGGTGAGCTGCATGTCGGGGGCCGAGGCGAGCAGCACGAAGTCGTCCTCACCGCTGACACCGGTGAGGTGGCCCCACGAGGTCGCCACCCAGCCGAGCAGGGCCGACAGCCCCAGACCGAAGAGGGTGCCGACCAGAGCAGTGGTGGTTCTGGTACTGAACCCGTGCGCGGCATAGAGCACCACGAACATGATCGCCGAAGATCCGATCAGGCCGACCAGAATCGGGTTCGCCCCCGAAATCAGCGCCGGGAACATGAACTTCACCATGATGAATCCGGCGAACGCCAGACCGAGCACCGAGATCAGACCACGCAGCCGGGCCACCGCGACCACCGCCACCAGGAACGCCAAGCCGTAGATGATCAGCGGAATCGAGCGGGAGAAGTCCGAGAACTGGTAGGAGGCCGGGCCGCCCTCGACCGGAATCCGGAAGATCCGCACCTTCTGGCCGATCTCGGCACCCGATTGATAGTGCGCGGCGGTCAACTGCATCTGCACCTGCTGACCGGTTTCGGGGCCACTGGTGACCTCGACGGTCATGTCGGCACAGGGGGCCTCGGTATTGCCCGATCCGCCACCCTCGACACCGGAACAGTCGACCTCGGCGACCCCGACGATCTTGCCGTTCTCGATGGTCACACCGTCGACGGTGTAGGCCGAGGCGTCCTGCTTGATGTGCTCCTCGACATTGCCGGGCCACATCACGATCAACCCGACCAGGGTCCAGATCCCGATCGGGATCAGGATCACCATCATGACCCGCAGGGCTTTGCGCTGGCGGGCGATTGCTTCCTCGCTCAACTCGCCCTTGGGAGTGTGTGAATGTGAATGAGCCATCGGTGTTATGCCTCGGTGGTCGACTTCGTGGTTGCAGACACGCTACTACCCCGGACGAGTGGACGTGTCGTCCGCCGCCTCGAACTGAAGGGGCAGTTCCAGGGTGAACTCGGCACCTCCCGTGGCGCCGTTGCGGGCGGTCACGGTGCCGCCGTGGCGGGCGACGGTCTGGGCGACGATGGACAGGCCCAACCCGGTGCCGGGGGTATTGCGCGCGGTCTCGGCCCGGTAGAACCGGTCGAACACCTTGGTCAGGTCGCTGTCGGGAATGCCCGGGCCCTCGTCGCACACCACCAACCGGCCGTCGCGCAGCGTGACCCGGATGGTGCCGGCCTCGGGGCTGAACTTCACCGCATTGTCGAGCAGGTTCAGCACCGCCCGCTGCAGCGAATCGGGCTCGCCCATCAACTCGTAGGGCTCCAATGAAACGTCGAAGTTCAGCCCCGGCCCACGCAGCCGCACCCGTTCGAGGGCCTGGTCGACCACCTCGGCCAGGTCGATCGGCTCGGGCTCGGGAGCCATCCCGTCCTCGCGGGTCAACAGCACCAGGTCACCGATCAACGAGGTGAACTCCGACAGTTGGGCGGCGATGTCCTTGAGAATCTGGCCGCGGGCACCCTCGGGCAGCATGCCGGTTTTCTCGTCGGCGACCAGCAGTTCGATGTTGGTGCGCAGGCTGGTCAGCGGGGTGCGCAGTTCGTGGCCGGCGTCGGCGATCAACTGGCGTTGCCGGTCGCGGGAGTCGGCCAGGGAACGCAACATGGTGTTGAACGAGCGGGTCAGCGAGCCCAGTTCGTCCTGGTCGCGCACCGTGATCGGACGCAGGTCGTCGGTCTCGGTCACCCGCGCGACCGCCGCCGACAGTCGCCTCAGTGGGCGCAGGCTGGAGCGGGCGACCCGGTTGCCGATCACGCTGGCCGCGGTGATGCCGAACAGCCAGAAGGTGAACAACACCACCAACAGGGTTCGCAGGATCGCGTCGTAGGGGGCCAGCGGACGTCCGAGCACCAAGGCATAGCGGCCGTCCAAGCCGGGCAGTGGGACGGCGGCGATCCGTTGTCGCGCCCCGGTGACGGTGGTACCGGTGCGGGTGGACAACCCGGTTTGCAGCCGCGCGATCGCGACGTCATCGGCGGTGATCACCAGTTCGCCGTCCGGCCCGGCGGAGGACAGCACCACCGAACCGTCGGCGCGCACCAGCGACACCACCACGTTGATACTGCGCAGGTTGTCGTTGCGCAGCCCGCCCATCGTGCGGTAGTCCTGCACGATCGGCACGGCAGCCTCATTGGCCGCGTGAAGCAGTTCGCGGTCGAGTTGCTGGTAGATCGCGATCCGGGCGACGACATATCCGGCGATGGAGGTGATCGCCACCGCCGCCGTCACCGCGAGTGCGGTGAGCTGGAAGACCCGGCGTTGCAGCGGAGCTGTATTGGCCCTGATGCGGTTGGCCCTGATGCGATTACCCCGGCTGCGGTTGGCCCGATCGTCGTTGCTCCGGGTGCGCCGGCTCTCGCGCGCCGGGAGGCTGATCACGGTGGCGTGTCACGCAGCACGTACCCGACGCCGCGTACGTTGTAAATCAGCCGGGGTTCTCCTTCGGCCTCGGTCTTGCGGCGCAGGTAGCCGATGTAGACATCCAGGGAGTTCGCGGTGGTCTGGAAGTCGAAACCCCAGACCTCGTTCAGCAGCCAACTGCGTTCCAGTACCCGGCGGGGGTGCTCCATCAGGGCCCGCAGCAGGGCGAACTCGGTGCGGGTGAGCGTGATGTGGCGGCTGCCGCGCAACACCTCGCGGGTGTGCGGGTTCAGCGTCAGGTCGGCGAACTTGAGGCTGGACGCGGTCGGGTCGTCGGTCTCGCCCTGACGTTCGGCGCGCCGGATCAGCGCCCGCAGGCGAGCCAGCAACTCGTCCAGGGAGAAGGGCTTGACCATGTAGTCGTCGGCCCCGGCGTCCAATCCGTCGACCCTGTCGTCCACGGCATCGCGGGCGGTCAGAATCAGAATCGGCACGTCATTGCCGGTGGAGCGCAGCATTTTCGTGGTTTCCAGCCCGTCCAGCCGCGGCATCATCACGTCCATGATGACGGCCTCGGGACGGGTGGCCGACAGCCGGGCGAGTGCTTCCACCCCGTCGGCGGCGGTGTCCACCTCGTAGCCGCTGTACTGCAATGAGCGAGCCAACGACTCGCGCACACCCTTGTCGTCGTCGACTACCAGGATCTCCATGATCGAACCTTAATGCCGTGCTGCATCATCGTCATCGACGGCGCTCGCGCGTTGCCCGAGTAGCTCGTCGACACGAGCCATAATGCCGGGCATGGCGGCCTCCAGGGATGCCAGGGTGTCGTCGAAACCGTCCTCGTCGCCGTACCAGGGGTCGGGCACACCGCTGCCCGGCTCGGCCCCGGGGTCGAAATCGGTGAGCAGGGCCAGCTTGGCCTCATCGGCGCCCATCCGGCGCAGGTGGGCCAGGTGCCGTTCCTCCATCGCGATCAGCAGGTCGGCGTCCAGATCGCTTCGGGTGACCTGACGGGCTTCGTGGTCGGTGCCGCGGTAGCCGGAGCGTTCCAGCCGGCGGGCGGCCCGGGAATCCATGTCGAGGCCCTGGTTCTCACGGGAGGTTCCCACCGACGACCAGTGCACCGGACGGTCGCCGCCGTGGTGTTCGGCGATCCGCTCGGCCATCGGGGAGCGGCAGATATTGCCCAGGCAGACGAAGACGACCTCGAGCGGGGCGGTCATCGGCGATCCCTCTTCTTCTCGTCCTCACCGAACAGTTTCAGCGCCACCATCGACACCAGGGACACGACAACCGATCCTCCAATCGCGTTGAGCAGGTCAGCGACATGCCAGCTTACGCCAAACGCTCCGGCCAGCCAGGAGGTGAGGAGCATCATCGCGGCGTTGATGATCAGCAGGAACAGCCCCAGGGTGAGCAGCACCAGCGGCAGGCTCAGCACTTTCAGCACCGGCTTGGCCAGGGCGTTGACCAGGCTGAAGATCACCGCGACGACCGCGAGGATCAGCACCTTCTGGGTGAGGGATCCGTCGGCCATCGTGATGCCGGGCAGCAACCAGGTGGCGACGGCGAGCCCGATCAGGGAGGCCAGGTAGCGCGCAATCATGGCTCCATCGTGCCCGGTGCGGCGCGGCAATCACATCGGGGGTGACCCCGAACCGTCCCCCGTCCCGTGCGCTCGCTCAGGGCCGGGCTCTCGGGCTCTCCTGGGGAAGTCGGGGTACCAAAATCCCCAACTCAGCCGGCGGTTCTGGGTGTTTCGGGCCGATTCGCGCGGGTGAGTTGGGGATTTTGGTCCCCGGGGTGCCTGCCGAGCGCCGACTGAAGATGTGCGGCGGTCCCTGGGGGTGTGGACCTCGCCCATGCTGCTGCAACCGGCCTGATTTCGGGTCGCGGGACCCGGATATGCCCAGTCAGATGCTGAGTGCAGGAGGTGTTTGGCTATGAGGAAACGGGCGGGTAGGCCACGGCATCGGGTGGTCGAGTTGGCGGTGTTGGCCGAGTT
>NZ_JBPGNY010000003.1:0-392845 GCF_051133435.1 Pseudenemella bisphenolivorans
CACCTCCTCAACATCCGACCCCGACAAACCCTCAACTGGGCCACCCCAGCCGAACAACTCAACGAGTACCTCACTGCACTCACCACTTGACACCGCCCAGGCAGCTTCAGCACCCAAAATCAGGCCAGTTGCAGCAGCACGGACAGGCACGGGGGTACCAAAACCTCCAACTCAGAACGCGGATCGGGCCCGAATCCGGCAAAAGCCGGAGGTGAGTTGGAGGTTTTGGTACCCCGAGCCGCCGACTCAGCCCTCTGTGCGGCGCCGGTACCCCACCCAGTCGAAACCGTCCTGGGGTTCGCGGTAGATCTCGACCCACTCGTCGGTCGAAAGCCCGGGGAAAGTCGTGTCGCCGGCGGGTTCGGCGTGTACCTCGGTGACCTCCCAGCGGGAGATCAGATGCCAGGCCATCCGATAAATCTCCCCGCCGCCGAAGATCCAGATGGTGCGGCCCGGGGCGAGTTCTCCGGCCAGGTCCAGGGCCTCGTCCAGGCTGTGCGCCACCGCCGCGCCGGGGGCCGACCAGTCCGGCGAGCGGGTGATCACGATCGAGGTCCGGCCCGGCAGGGCACCGGGCAGCGAATCCCAGGTGCGCCGGCCCATCACCAGCACATCACCAATGGTGAGGCGCTTCAGTCGGGGCAGGTCACCTTTCAGCCGCCACGGCATGTCACCGTCGGCGCCGATCACGCCGTTGCGGGCGACCGCAACGATCCCGGCGATCTCGGCGGTCGTCGGCGAACCGGACGGGCCGGGCCCGCCTTCCCCGGCACTCATCAGATCGCGATCGGGGCTTTGATGCCCGGGTGCGGGTCGTAACCCGTGACAGTGATGTCGTCGAAGTCGAAGCCGTCGATATCGGTCACCTCGGGATTCAAGGTGAGCGTCGGCAACGGCCTCGGGTCGCGGGCCAACTGGGTGCGGGCCTGTTCCAGATGGTTGGAGTACAGGTGCGCATCGCCCAGGGTGTGCACGAAGTCGCCTACTTCCAGCCCGCAGATCTGGGCGATCATGTGGGTCAGCAGGGCGTAGGACGCGATGTTGAACGGCACGCCCAGGAAGACGTCGCCGGAGCGCTGGTAGAGCTGGCACGACAGCTTGCCGCCCCCGACCCAGAACTGGAACAAGGTGTGGCAGGGCTGCAGCGCCATCTCGTCGAGCTGGCCGACGTTCCAAGCACTCACCACGTGCCGGCGCGAATCCGGATTGGCCTTGATCTGGGCGATCACCTGCTGCAACTGGTCGATGTGCCCGCCGGCCGCATCCGGCCACGACCGCCATTGATAGCCGTAGATCGGGCCCAGGTCACCATCCTCATCGGCCCACTCGTCCCAGATGGTGATGTTGTGCCGGTGCAGGTAGTCGACGTTGGTGCCGCCGCTGATGAACCACAGCAGCTCACCGATCACCGACTTCAGGTGCACCTTCTTGGTGGTGACGAGCGGGAACCCGTCGGCCAGGTTGAAGCGCATCTGGTGGCCGAACACGCTCAGGGTGCCGGTGCCGGTGCGGTCGCCCTTTTCGACACCCTCGGTCAGGATGCGGTCGAGTAGGTCCAGGTAGGCCTGCATGGGTTACTCCTCCCCCGAGTCGGCGGCCAGCAGTTCGGGCAGCCGGGCCACCATCGCCCGCACCGCCCGTCCGCGATGGCTGATCTCGTCCTTGGCTTCGGCGGTCAGTTCGGCCGTGGTCTGCTCGAATCCCTGGGGGACGAAGATCGGGTCGTAGCCGAAGCCGTTCGAGCCACGGGGTTCGGTGATGATCACACCCTCGACCTCACCGCGTTGCAGTTCGGTGCGTCCGTCGGGGTGGGCGAAGGCCATCACGCAGACGAAGCGGGCGGTGCGGCGGCGGGTTTCGACGTCGTGCAGTTGGCGCAACAGCAGTTCCAGGTTGGCCCGGTCGTCGCCCTCGGGGCCGGCCCACCGGGCCGAGCGCACCCCGGGCATCCGGTTCAGCACATCGACCTCCAGCCCGGAATCGTCGGCCAGGGCGGGCAGTCCGGTGGCCTGTGCGGCGGCCGTGGCTTTCAACAGGGCGTTGCCCTCGAAGGTCAGCTCGGTCTCGGCAGGTTCGGGGTAGTCGGCGACTTCACTCAGCCCGACCACGTCGATACCGGCATCGGCGACCAGCCGGCGCAGTTCTTCGAGTTTCTTGGCGTTGTGGGTCGCCAGTACGACCCGGTTCGCCGTCACTGCAGAGCCTCGTTCTGCAGGCGGGTGAGTTCGGCGCAGCCGCTGACCCCGAGGTCGAGCATCGCGTTGAGCTGGTCGCGATCGAAGGGGTCTCCCTCGGCGGTGCCCTGCACTTCGACGAACTTGCCGTCGCCGGTGCAGACGATGTTCATGTCCACCTCGGCGGTGGAGTCCTCTTCATAGGGCAGGTCGAGTACCGGGACGCCGTTGACGATGCCGACCGACACCGCGGCCACCGAGCCGGTGAGCGGTTCACCGGCGAGCAGGTTGCGTTCGCGCAGCCAACTGACCGCATCGGCCAGGGCCACGTAGGCCCCGGTGATCGCGGCGGTGCGGGTACCGCCGTCGGCCTGCAGCACATCGCAGTCGATCACGATGGTGTTCTCGCCCAGCGCCTTGTAATCGATCACCGAGCGCAGGGCGCGGCCGATCAGCCGGGAGATCTCGTGGGTGCGGCCGCCCACTCGGCCCTTGATCGATTCGCGGTCGCTGCGGGTGTGGGTCGAGCGCGGCAGCATCGCGTACTCCGCGGTGACCCAGCCCAGGCCGCTGCCCTTGCGCCAGCGCGGCACTCCCTCGGTGACCGAGGCGGCGATCAGCACCCGGGTGCGGCCGAACTCGACCAGCACCGACCCTTCGGCGTGATCGAGCCATTTGCGGGTGATGGTGACCGGACGCAACTGATCGGGGGCGCGTCCGTCGAAACGTGGGGCAGCAGACATGGCAGCAACCCTACCGGCGAGCCGGGACGGGTCAGATCGTGAGGCGCATCCCGGGCCGGGCGACCTCGATCGGCCCGGCATAGGCCTCCGACGCGGCTGCCACGGTGGCCTCGACATCGGCCCAGGGCGCCAGGTGGGTCAACACCAGGGTGCCGACTCCGGCGGCGGTCGCGGCCTCCCCGGCCTGTCGTCCGGTCAGGTGTACCCCCGGCGGCACATCGTCCCGGTCGGCGAAGCCGGCCTCGGCCAGCAGCACATCGGCGCCGGTGGCCAGCTCCACCAGGGCATCGCAGGGCCCGGTGTCGCCCGAATAGACCAGGCTGCGTCCCTCGGCTTCCAACCGGATCGCGTAGGCCTCGACCGGGTGGGCCACCCGCGCAACCCGCATCCCGAAGGGACCGACCGACCCGGTGTCGGTGATCTGCAGGTGCCGGAAAACCTCGGCATAGGTGTCGACCCCCTCGGCCAGCGCCTCGGGGGTGGCCGGTTCGGTGAGTTCGGCCTGGGCCAGTCGGACCAGAGCGTGCTGCGGGGTGACCAGAGGCAGTTGCCGCCAGTGGTCCTTGAGCCCGTGGCGGGCAGCCACCTTGAGGGCGATCAGGTCGAGGCAGTGGTCGGCATGCAGATGGGACAGCACCACCGCGTCCGGGGTGGCGGGGTCGGTCACGCCGTAGAGCGCTCCGAAGGCGCCGGGGCCGAGGTCGAGCACCACCTGGCCGGCCTCGGTGCGCACCAGGTAACAGGAGGCGGGATTATCCGGCCCGGAGGCCGAGCCGGAGGAACCTACGACTACGAGCTCCATGACGAGAACTGTTCCACATTGTCGACGAATCCGCCCATCAATCGGGCCCCGATGCCGGCGAACTGTTCCGGCATGCCGGTGGTGAGGAACTTGTGGCTGCCTCGTTCGGTGCTTTCGCGCAGCAGGCCCTCGCGGGTGAGCCGGGCGTAGACGGCCTTGGCGCATTCGTCGGCGCTGGAGACCAGGGTGACCCGCTCCCCCAGCACGTAGGAGATCACGCCGGTGAGCAGCGGGTAGTGGGTGCAGCCCAGTATCAGGGTGTCGGCCTCGGCGTCCTGCACGGTGGCGAGGTATTCGCGGGCCGCCTGCAACAGTTCGTCCCCGCCGGTGACCCCGGCTTCGACGAAGGACACGAATCGGGGGCAGGCCTTGGTGGTGAGCTGCACCTGCGGGGCCGCGACGAAGGCATCGTCGTAGGCCCCCGAGGTGGCGGTGGCCTGGGTGCAGATCAGCCCGACCGAGCCGGTGCGGGTGGCGGCGACCGCGCGGCGGGCCGCGGGCAGTATCACGTCCACCACCGGGACGTCGTAGCGTTCGCGGGCGTCGCGCAGCACCGCGGCCGAGGCCGAGTTGCAGGCGATCACCAGGGCCTTGACGCCCTGGGCGACCAGGTAGTCGAGGCATTCCAGGGCGTATTCACGCACCACCGCGATCGGCAGGTCGCCGTAGGGGGCGCGGGCGGTGTCGCCGAGGTAGATCACATGTTCCCCGGGCAACTGGTCGACCACTGCCCGGGCCACGGTCAGGCCGCCGAATCCGGAGTCGAAAATGCCGATCGGGGCTTCGGGGGTGGTTGGCACGGCGGCTACTGTACTCCGACCTCGACCGGGGCAGGCGCTGAGCGGGTCGGCGCAGCCATGACGGTCGTGCCCCTCGTTGGACGCCCCGGTGGGACACCGGGCTCAGGTGCGACGCGACAAGGTCAGCAGCACCGGCCCACCGGTGGGCCCGGCACCGCAGCCCGAGGACGAGGGGCACGACGAGCATCCGCCGCTGGAACAGCCCATCGCCAGTTCCCGGGTTTCGATCCGTCCCATCCGCACCAGGTGGTCGGTGGCGGTGCGCACGGTGTCGATGGCCAGGCCGGTGCGGTCGGCGACCTCGGCCAGTGACCGGCAACCGGAGTTGAGGGCACCGAGTACTTGATGCAGTGGCCCGCTCACCAGAACAACCTGCCGATCTGGAAGACCGCGACCGCCAGTACCCAGGCCATCGCCATTTGCACCGCGATCCCGAACAGGGTCCATTTGGGGCCGATCTCGCGCCATTGGGCGGCCAGGGTCGCCACACAGGGGGTGTAGGCGACCAGGAAGACCAGGAAGGCCATCACCGCCGGTAACGGATGCCCGCCGGAGGATTCCTCGAAGGCGGACATGATCTTCTGACCCAGTGGGCTGTCGGCTTCCTCGGTCTCCTCCACCGCGTAGGTCTGGGCCCAGGACGAGATCACGGCCTCCTTGGCCACGAAGCCGACGACCAGGGCCGAGACGGTTTGCCAGGTGTCGAATCCGGCCGGGGTGAAGACCGGGGCGACGGTCTGGGCGGCCACCGCATAGGCCGAGTCCTCGACCGGTACCTCGGCGAAGCCCTGATCGCCGCGCACCGGGATCGATTGCAGCACCCACACCACGCACACCGTGGCGACGATGATGCCGGCCGCGGTTTGCAGGAAGCCTTTCAGCCGTAGCCAGGTGACCGCCGCGGTGAGGCGGGCGGTGGGGCGCTGGTACGGGGGCAGGTCGATCACCAGCGGGTCGGCGCCCATGGTGCGCCACAGGGTGCGGCGCAACAACAGGCCCAGACCGACCACCAGCAGGATCGAGGTCAGGTACATCGAGAAGACCACCACCCCGGCCCATTTGCCGAAGAAGATCGTGCCGAGCATCACGTAGACGGTGAGCCGCGCCGAGCAGGCGGTCAGCGGCACCAGCAGGGCGGTCAGCAGCCGGTGTTGGGCATTGGGCAGGATCCGGGTGGCACTGATCGCCGGCACATTGCAGCCGAAGCCCACGATCAGCGGCAGGAAGGCCCGTCCGGGCAGGCCGAGGGCGCGCATCACCCGGTCGGTGACCACCGCGGCCCGGGCCAGGTATCCCGAGTCCTCCAGCAGGGCGAGCAGCAGGAACATCAGCGCCATCAGCGGCACGAAGGTGAGCAACATGCCCACACCGGCGATCAGCCCGTTGACGATCAGGCCCTCGAGCCAGGTGCCGCCGAGCCCGACCGATTGCAACAGGCCGGACGCCCCCTCGCTGACCGGGCCGGTGAACAGTCCGTCCAGGAAGTCCTGCAGGGGTGCGGCGACGGTGGTGGTGATCTGGAAGACGACGAACATCACCGCGAGGAACAGCAATCCTCCCCACAGGGGGGCGGTGGCGATCCGGTCGATCCGGTCCGACCAGTTCTGCCGGGCCTCCCCGGCCTCGGTGCTGCGTTCGACGACCTGGTCGATCCAGCCGAAGCGTTCGTCGGCCTCGGCCAGTTCGTCCTCGGCGTCGAAGGGGGCCCGGATCCGGGCCAGCGGGACGGGCAGGCGCAGGGTCTCCCCCACCACTTGGGCCAGCTCGAGCAAGCCCGTGCGGCGCCGGGGGTCGATCGGTACCACCGGGCAGCCCAGTTCGGCGGCCAGGGTTTCGGCGTTGATCCGTACCCCGCGTCGTTCGGCCACATCACCCATGGTGAGGGCGACCACGACTTTCAAGGAGCGTTCGCGCAGTTCGCTGACCAGGTACAGGCCGCGGGTCAGGTTGGCCGAGTCGACCACCGCCACGACCGCGTCCGGGGCTTCGGTGACGATCAGGTCGCGGGCCAGAGCCTCGTCGGGCGAGTGGGCGTCCAGGCTGTAGGCGCCGGGCAGGTCGACCACCGTCCAGGCGGTGCTGCGCGGTTCGGGGCACCCGGCGGCGACACAGTCGCGTTCCGGGCAGTCACAGGCGCCGTCGAAGTGTTCGCATTCGCAGCCGGGCAGCAGCACCTTCCAGCGGCCGCGGGCCACGTCGACGGTGGTGCCGGGCCAGTTGCCGGTGGTCACCCGGCTGCGGGTGACGGCGTTGAACAGGGTGGATTTACCGACGTTCGGCAGGCCCGCGAAGGCGATCACCGGCGCGTCGGGGCCGGCTCCCCCGGAGGTCGCCGCGGCATGGCAACTGACCGTTGCCACCGAACGGGCGCGAAGTTCAGTCATGGGTTTCCACCCGGAAATCTCGGAGCAGGTCCTTGCCCAGGGCGACCCGGGATCCGGCCACCGCGACCACCCGGCCGCCCCCGGCGGTGGTGTGCAGGATCTCGATCTCGGCGCCGCGGCGCAGGCCCAGGGAAGCCAGCCGCCGCGCCACCGCAGCGGTCGGATGAGCTTCGACGATCATCAGCGGGTGACGCTTCGGCGCGTCGACCAAGTTGAACCCGGGCATGCCGACAATCTACACGCCCTTAGGCAAGCCTAACCATACTAAGTGAGGTTCATCACAGGACGTGCAAGAGGGATTCCTGCATCCAACCGAGGAACTCGTACACCGAATACATGAAGGCCCGCGGGTCGGTGTCGGGCAGTTCGGTCAGCTCCTCGGCCGATTCCTCGTCGGTGATGCCCAGCCGGGTGGCAACGGTCAGCCGCAGCGCGTTCAGGGTGCGCAACCAGGCGGTCACCTCATCGGGCTCGACCCGCAGCGGACGGACCCCCGAGTAGGTGGTGTTCAGCGCCTGCAGCACCACCTTGGCCTCGGCGATCTTGCGCCGGCGCTGGTCGGCCTCGGTGAAGCGGCGAAAGTCCGAGGACGCGGCCGGGTCGTGCGGGTAGGCGTCCGGAAAGAGCCGGCGCACCGCGGGGTCCTCCGACACCTCGGGCTGATCGGGGTCGTCGGCCAGTTCCCGGGCCAGGGCCTCGAACGGGTCATCGTCCTCGGCACCGGGTTCGTCCTCGCCGGGCACCTCGAGCAGTTCGATGAGTTGTTCCACCAGCGACGAGATCAGCGCGACCTCGGTCTCTTCCATCTTCGCCTGGTAGTCGCCACCGCGGCGCTTCTTGAAGGCCTTCACTCCGACCGGTCCAGGGTCGCCCACAGGCCGAACTCGTGCATGGCGTTCACATCCCGTTCCATCTCTTCGCGGCTACCCGAGGCCACCACCGCCTTGCCCTCGGTGTGCACCTCCATCATCAACTGGTGCGCCTTGGCCTTCGGGTACTTGAAGTAGGTCACGAACACGTGGGTGACATACGACATCAGGTTCACCGGGTCGTCCCACACGATCGTCACCCAGGGCGGCTGGGTCAACAACTCATCGGCGGGACGTTCGACGACCGCCGTTCCGCCGACCGGAGCCTCAGGAGTGGTGGACATGAGGGTCATTGTCGCAAACTTCCCGGCCTGCACGCATTCGGGAGCACAGGGGTTCTAGTCTGGGGTTCGTGACCTCCACCGCACTGCTCACCGACCATTACGAGCTGACCATGGTGCAGGCCGCCCGACACTCGGGTGCGGCCGACCGCCACAGTGTGTTCGAACTGTTCGCCCGCAAACTTCCCGACGGCCGCCGTTACGGGGTGGTCGCCGGAGTCGGACGGGCGCTGCGGGCTCTGGCCGAGTTTCGTTTCGGCGAACCCGAACTGGATTTCCTGCGCACGAACGAGGTCGTGGACGACGACACCGCCGACTGGCTCGCGAACTACCGGTTCAGCGGCAACATCTGGGGTTACCCCGAGGGCGAGCTCTACTTCCCCTACTCCCCGATCGTGGTGGTGGAGGGCACCTTCGCCGAAGCGGTGCTGTTGGAGACCATGCTGCTGAGCATCTACAACTTCGACTCCGCGATCGCCTCGGCGGCCTCCCGGATGGTGCTCAAGGCCGACGGGCGGCCCTGTATCGAGATGGGTTCGCGCCGCGCCCACGAGGAGTCCGCGGTCGCCGCCGCCCGGGCCGCCTGGGTGGCCGGTTTCGGGTCGACCTCCAACCTGGAGGCCGGCCGCCGCTGGGGTATCCCGACCGCGGGCACCGCGGCCCACTCCTTCACTCTGCTGCACGACAGCGAACGCGATGCCTTCGAAGCCCAGATCCAGTCGCTGGGCGAGACCACCACTTTGCTGGTCGACACCTATGACATCGCCGAGGCGGTCAAGGCCGGCGTCGAGTTGACCGGCGGCAAGTTGGGTGCGGTGCGGCTGGACTCCGGCGACCTGGGCGTGGTGGCCCGTGAGGTGCGGGCCCAGTTGGACGAGCTGGGCGCGAAGGACACCCGGATCATCGTCACCAGCGATCTGGACGAATGGCAGATCGCCGCCCTGCAGGCCGCCCCGGTGGACGGCTACGGGGTCGGTACCTCGCTGGTGACCGGGTCGGGGCATCCGACCTCGAAGATGGTCTACAAGATCGTTTCCCGGGCCGGGGCGTCCGGGGAGATGGAGCCGGTGGAGAAGAAGTCGGCCGGCAAGGGGTCGGTGGGTGGTCGCAAGTTCGCGCTGCGCCGGTTGAACTCCCGCAATGTGGCCACCGCCGAGGTACTCGGGGTCGGCACCCCGCCCGAGGGGGACGACAACGACCGTCCGCTGTTGGTGCCGTTGGTCGAGAACGGGGAAATCGTCGGTGAGGAGCCGCTGTCGGCGGCCCGGGAACGGCACACCTCATCGTTGGCCGAGATGCCCCGAACGATCAGCCGACTGTCGGCCGGTGACCCGGCGATTCCGACCCAGTACCTGAACTGAAACCCCGATATCCGAGTTGCCCCCGGTGCGCCCGGGGGTAACTCAGCCCAGCCCGCGCACGGCCTTGGCTATCGCCTCGAATCGGGGTGAGAGGAAGACCTCGTCCAGCAACAGCGGCTGCCCGTCCGGACGGCTCAGCGGCACGCGCCAGTTCGGGTACTCGTCGATCGTGCCGGGCTGGTTCTGGATCTTGCGGTCCCCCACCGCATCGACCAGGGCCACCCCACGCATCCGTGATCGGGTGTGGGCCAGGTAGCGGTGCAGGGCCAGCACGGTCTGCTCGGTGTCGGTCTCGCCGGCGTCGAGGTAGCCGCGGCGTTCCAGGGCGGCCCGCCAGTCGGCCTGTTCGGCCTTGTCGGCGGCGAGTTCCTCGGACAGGTCATCGCCGATCAGCCCCAGGGTGTGGCGTAGTTCGACGTGGGCATGTTCCAGGTAGCCGGCCGCCGGGGGCAGGTCGTGGGTGGTCACCGAGGCCAGGCAGTATTCGCGCCATTCCTCCGGTTCCAGGGGCAGGCCGTCGCCGTGGTGGTCGCGTTCCCACCACAGAATGGACGTGCCGAGCAGGCCGCGCTCGGCCAAGTAGTCGCGCACCCACGGTTCGACGGTGCCGAGGTCTTCGCCGATGATCACCGCACCGGCCCGCCAGGCCTCCAGGGCCAGGATGCCGATCAGGGCTTCGTGGTCGTAGCGCACGTAGGTGCCCTCCGAGGGCGGTTCGCCCTGCGGAATCCACCACAGCCGGAACAGTCCGATGATGTGATCGACCCGAATCCCGCCGGCATGCCGCAGCAGAGCCGCGACCATCGACCGGAAGGGGGCGTAGGCCAGTTCGGCCAACCGGTCGGGACGCCACGGCGGCTGGCCCCAGTCCTGACCGCGGTGGGTGAAGGCATCCGGTGGTGCGCCGACCGATACCCCGCGGGCGAAAACGTCGCCGCGGGCCCAGGCCTCGGCCCCGGTGGGATTCACCCCGACCGCCAGGTCGTGCACCACCCCGAGCTTCATCCCGGCCTCGGTGGCCGCGGTCTGGGCGCGCTGCAGTTGTTCGTCCAGTACCCATTGCAGCCAGGCGTGGTAGTCGGCCTCGGCCCCGTGGTCGGCCAGGTAGGCGGCCACCGCGGGCGAATCGGGGCTCTGCAGCTCGTCCGGCCAGGTGGTCCAGTCGCTGCCGTGTTCGGCCGCGATCGCACACCAGGTGGAAAAGCCCACCAGGTCTTGACCTTCCCGATCACGGTAGGCGTCGAAGTCGGCCTGTCGCTCGGGGCTGCGCGGCCGGGCGAACACCGCCCGCAGTGCGGTCTCCTTGGCCTGCCACACCATCTCGCGGTAGATGCGGTCTTCATCGGGCGGCACCGAATGCCGCGCGTCGGCGATTTCGGCGCGGTCCTCCTCGTCCAGGTCGGCGTACTCGGCCACCTCTTCGACCCGGATGTAGAGCGGGTTCAGGAATCGGCGGGTGGTGGGCAGGTAGGGCGAGGGCTCCACCGGCGGAAAGGGTTGGGCGGCATGCATCGGGTTGATCAGCACGAAGTCGGCATCGTGCTCGGTGGCCGACCAGGCCGCCAGCTCACGCAGGTCGGCGGCATCCCCCATCCCCCACGACTGCGCCGAACGCACCGAGTACAACTGAGCGATCAGACCCCACACCGGGTCTGCGCCCATCGCCTCGGGGGTGCCGAGCCAATCGGGGGTGATGATCAACGGGGTTTCGGCCCGGTGCTCACCGCTCACCGCGACCAGGCGGTGGTAGCCGAAGGGCAGCCCTTCCGGTACGGCGAAGGTCGCCTCACCGATCCGGGTGCCGTCGATTTCACGCGGCGGCACCCAGTGGTCGCGTTGGGTGCAGGTGACTTCGTCGCCGGTCTCGGTGACCACAGTGACGGTGACCTCGTTGCCGTCGGGGATGTGCACCGGGAAGGTGCGCTCAACCCGCGATCGGGTCACCACGCAGGGCGGCAGCATCCGCCGCCAGGTGGCGTGTTCGGCCTCGTCGCGGGCACGTTCGGCCGCCTCGGGGGTGGAGACGTCATTGCCGAGGGCGGTCAGTACCGCGGTGAGGGTGCTGTGTGGCACCTCACGCAGTTGACCATGCCAGTCGTAGTAGTCGGTGGCGACACCGAAGTGTTCGGCCAGCGCTTGCAGGGCGGGATCGAGGGCCACGGCTCATCTCCAACTCGGGTGCAACGATTCGACTCTAGTGGGTGAACGGCGCCGCCGGGTCACCACAACGCAACGTGGTCGGTTGTTCCCCACCGGGAGCAACCGACCACGTCGGAGTTGGATCAGCCGGAGATGGCCTCGTCCAATACCCGGATCACTTCCTGGGCATCGTCGGCATTGCGCAGCCCATCGCGCACCGGGGTGCGCATCAGGGCCCGCGACAGGGCGGCCAGAATCCGCAGGTGCTCGTCGCCGGCCTGGGCCTCGGGTACCGCGATCAGGAAGATCAGGTCCGAGGGTTTGCCGTCGGGAGCCTGCCAGTCCACCCCGGCACTGCGCCCGAAGGCCAGCACCGGACGGGTGGCCCCGTCCGATTTCGCGTGCGGGATGGCGATGCCGTCGCCGACCGCGGTGGCACCCTGTTCCTCACGCTTCATCGCCGCCGCCACCACGGTGTCGATGTCACCGATCGCCCCGGTGCCGGCACCCAGACCGGCCAGGTGACGGATCACCTGTTCGGGGGACTCCCCGGAGATATTCAGGTCGATCGTCTCCGGGCTCAGGTAGTTGGTGATCTTCGGTGCCTCGGCCTTGGTCTCGGTCTTGGCCTCGGCGGTCTCTGTCGTGGTGTCGGTGTCGGTCTTGGCCCGGGTGGCGGTGGCCGTTGTCGCAGCAGCGGCCGAGTCACCCGGTTCCACGCCCCGACGGGCGGCAACGGCCGGTGCCCCGGCGGTGGCCAGAGCCGGTTCGCCGGGAGCCGGGGAGTCGTCTTCCTTCTTGTGCCCGATCGACAGCAGGCCGGTGGCCACCAGGGCGGTGACCAGGGAGCCGGCGATGATCGCCACGAAGTACATCGGCACGTTCTCGACCGCACCGAGCACGGCCACGATCGGTCCACCGTGCATCACGTTGTCCTTGACCGCGAACAGGGCCGCGATCGCGCCGGCGACCGCACCACCGATCATGTTGGCCGGAATCACCTGCAGCGGACGGGCCGCGGCGAACGGAATCGCACCCTCGGTGATCCCGAAGAAGCCCATGAACAGCGCGGCGATACCGGAGTCACGCTGTTGTCGGTTGAACAGTCGGCGTCCGATGAAGGTGGCGAGCCCCATGCCCAGCGGCGGGACGGCGATGGCGGCGGCCACCATGCCCATCGGGGCGGCGTTGGTGGCGATCAGGCCACCGGCGAACAGGAAGGCCGTCTTGTTGACCGGCCCGCCCATGTCGAAGGCGATCATCGCCCCGAGGATCAACCCGAGCACGATCGCGGTGGCGCCGGTCATCCCGGCCAACCAGTTGGTCAGCGCGGTGAAGGCCGCGGCGATCGGGTTGCCGAGCAGGAACACGAAGGCCAGGCCGACGATCACGGTGGTGAAGATCGGAATGATGATGATCGGCATGATCGGTGCGATGTACTTGTGCACCGGGATCTTCTTGATCGCCAGGGCCACGTAACCGGAGGCGAAACCGGTGATGATGCCGCCCAGGAAGCCGGCATTGGCCTCCGAGCCGTACAGCGATCCGGTGACCGCGATCATGCCGGTGATCATGCCGGGTGCCAGGCCCGGACGGTCGGCGATCGCCATCGCGATGAAGCCCGACAGGATCGGCACCATCAGGCCGAAGGCCAGCGCGCCGATACCCTCGATGGTCTTCCAGAAGCTGTCCTCGGGGATGGTCAGGCCGGCCTCGGTGGGTTGACCGCCGATCGCCAGCGCGATCGCGATCATCAGACCACCGGTGACCACGAACGGGATCATGTGTGACACACCGTTCATCAGGGCCCGGTAGATGGTGCCACCGACCGATTCCCGCTCCCGTCGGGTGGAGTGATCCTCGGCATCGGCTCCGGCGGTGCGTTGACCGGTCGCGGGCTTCGCGGTCAGGGCCCGTTCGATGAGTTGGGTGGGGCGTTTGATGCCCTCGTCCACCCCGGTCACCACGGTTGGGATGCCCTTGAACCGGGTGGTGTCGATCTGCTTGTCGGCAGCGATGACCAGGGCATCGGCTTCCCGGATCTGCTGCTCACTGAAGGCGTTCTCCACGCCGATCGAGCCGTGCGTCTCGATATGGATCGAGTGACCCATCTCGGCCGCGGCTTCCTCGAGTTTCTCGGCCGCCATGTAGGTATGGGCAATGCCTGTCGGACACGCGGTGATCGCCAAGATTTTCTTCGGTTCAGACATTGCTGCCTCCCCCTTCGTTACCGCTGGCAAAAGTCGTTCGACTTCCTTGCGCGGTCTCGAACAACCCTATCGACCCGCTACAGCGTTACGACAAGAGGTAGTGGAGGTTCCCACCCGAGCGTTACCCGGTCGTTAGCAGAGCCTTACCGAAATCACTCGCGGGTGCGGATCACCTGGGTCTTGGCCACCAGATCGTGGACGGCCATCCGGCGCGGATTCCACAGCGACCACAGGGCGTTGATCATGCCGATGAAGTACAGCGAACTGAGACACCAGGGAATGCTCCAGATCACCGCCCGCGGCACCACCACCGAGTAGCCGAGCCGCTCGATGCTGCGGCCCTCACCGACCGGCACCACCCGCAGCCCCAGCGCCAATTGGCCGAGGGTCGCACCCCGGAAATGCCACAGCAGGATGTGGTAGCTCAGTTGCAGGCCGGCGAGCACCAGCGCGATCGCGAGCTGGTTGCCGAAGGGCAGGAGTTCACCGTAGGTGGGGGCAACCGGTGGCGTGCTGCCGGTGCGGGTGGCCTCCATGGTCTCGCCCCAGAAGGTGACCAGCCCGTCGAACAGCGGCCCCATGAAGGGCAGCGCGAGCATGAACCCGACGAAGCCGAGCAGGATCTGGTCGATGCCCGCAGCCAGGAAGCGCCACCAGAAGCCGGCCAGCAGCACACCGTCGTCGGTGGTCAGGCCGGGTACCGGATCACGGGTCGGCGGGACGACCCGGCCGCGGGGACGAGTCGGTGGCCCGGGTTGGGGGCGGTGCTGCGGCGGGGCCGGTGGCCGCGGCGTGTGTTGTCCCGGCACCTGTTGTCCCGGCGCGTGTTGCGCGTGAGGTCCGGGCGCCTGGCCACTCGGCGCCTGCTGCGCGTGCGACCCGGGCGCCCCTTGCGCCGGCGGCCTCGGGGGCGTGGCCGGTCGGTCGTCGGGGCGGTCCTGTGGACCCCGCTGATGCGGGCGCTCCTGGGTGGAGTGAGTCGCGGCCGGTGAGCCGATCCCGCGCTTCTTGCGCCGCGGGCCCCGTCCGGGCTTGTCGGCTCCCGATCCCCGGCGGTTCTTGGCCTCGCGCACTTCCCTCGACCACTGCCACCCGTCCCAGTACCGTTCCCGGGACAGGTCGACCGGGTCGGGGTACCAACCACTCGGCGCGGCGTGCCGGCCGGGCGGGGCTGGAGGGGTGCCCACCGGGATGTCGTTCACCCGACCAGTCTGCCAGCTTTGGTCGACCGGCCCCACGGTAGGCGACAATGAGGGAATCATGGACAGGATCGGACGCTATCGGCTCACCCGTCGACTCGGGTCGGGCTCCTTCGCGACCGTCTGGTTGGGCCATGACGACGATCTGGACGTGCCGGTCGCGGTGAAGATCCTGGCCGACAACTGGGCCGGCAATGACGATGTGCGCGGCCGGTTCCTGGCCGAGGCCCGGTTGATGCGGCAGGTGCGCGACGAGCGGATCGTGCGGGTCTACGACATCGGCACCCTGGACGACCAGCGTCCCTATTTCGTGATGGACTACGCCGACTCCGGCTCCCTGGAGGATCTGCGCAAGCAGGGCATCCAGGCGAAACGTGCCATCCAACTGTGTGCCGAAGCGGGCCGGGCCCTGCACGTCCTGCATGCGCACAATGTGATCCACCGGGATGTGACCCCGGGCAATATCCTGCTGACCCGGCGGGCCGACGGTGAGATGCAGGTGCTGCTGGCCGATCTCGGGGTGGCCAAGTCGATGATCGATCAGGTCGGCCAGACGATGACCGCCGGAACCCCCGCCTATATGGCCCGGGAGCAGGCCACCGGGGTCGGGGTGCTGGATCATCGCGCCGACATCTACTCCCTGGCGGCGGTCACCTACGCGATGCTGACCGGTCGGCCCCCTTTCCCGGTGCGGACGCTGGCCGATTTGCTGGCCCTCGACCCGAATCAGCCGCCGGCGCCGACCGCCGAACGGGTCGGTGCCCCACCGATTCTGGACGGGCTGTTGTTGGCCGCCCTCTCGCCGCAACCGGGCCGCCGGCCGCCCTCGGCCGAGGTGATGGCCAATGCCCTGGACGACATCGCCCGCACGATGCCGGGGCCGGATCGCACCGATCCGGGGGGACGGCCGAGCACCCCGGCCGTCCCTCCCGATGCCACCGTGCTGCGACCCAGCGGCCCCACCCCGACCAGCCTGATCGGGGCCGCCCAGCCCGCCGGAGCCCCGGTACCGGCGATGTCACAGGCCGGGGCACCACAGGCCGGAGCCGTGCCGCAGATGGGTCAGCCGATGGCCCCGGTGATGCCCGCGGGGCTGGCGGTACCGCCCGGGCCCTCGGTTCCCACCGGACTCCAGCCGGACGGCGGCCCCGCCCTCTCACCCGGCAGCCGGGCCGAGTACGCCCCCTCGCCCGGTTCGGTCACCGGGCAGGCCGCCGCGCGTCAGGGCCTCCCCCTGTGGGTGCTGATCGCCGGTGGTGTGCTGTTGTTCATCGCGACGATGTTCATCACCATCTGGCTGCTGTAACCAGCCACCGACACCCCGTCGCCGTCGGCGACGACAGTCCCCAACGGCGCGCGTCTCCTAATAGCTCGTGTCGCGTCCGCTGACCGCCCACTGCCGGATCAGGTCGATCCGCTCCCGCAGTGCGCTTTCCTCGGCCGCGGCGCTGGGCGGGCCGCCGGTGGCCTTGCGCAGTTCGGAGTGGATCACCGCATGCGGTTGTTGGGTGCGGTGGTGCCAGGCGGCCACCAGCCCGTTGAGTTCCTTGCGCAGATCGCGCAGCCGCTGGTGGGTGCTGGGTCCGCTGGGGCTGGCCGCACTGGTGCGGCGCACCTGCTGGGCCTGCCGGTCACGCAACAGGGCGGTCACCTGCTCGGGTTCGAGCAGCCCGGGAATACCCAGGTACTCCAACTCGTCCTCACTGCCGGGCATGGCCTGTTGACCGAAGGAGCCGCCGTCGAAGACCACCCGGTCGAAGTCGGCCTCACTGCCCAGGGCGGCCCACTGGTCCTCCAGCAGCACATCGGCTTCGGTCTCGGTGCGCTGGGCGGCCGCGATGAGTTGTTCCTCATCGGGGGCGGCCTGATCGATGCGCAGCGCGTGGTTGCGTTCGCGTTCCATCGTCGCGGCGTATTCGAGCAGGTGCGGCAGGCTCGGCAGGAACACCGACGCCGTTTCACCACGGGTGCGGGCCCGCACGAAGCGTCCGATCGCCTGGGCGAAGAACAGTGGGGTGCCGGTGGCGGTGGCGTACACCCCGACGTTCAGCCGCGGCACGTCCACACCCTCGGAGACCATCCGCACCGCCACCATCCAGCGCTGTTGGCCGGCGCTGAACTCGGCGATCCGGGCGCTGGAGCCGGGTTCGTCGCTGAGCACCACGACGGGCTTCTCCGCCGAGATCGCCTCCAGCATCTTCGCGTACTCGCGGGCGTGGGCCTGGTCGTTGGCGATCACCAACCCGCCGGCATCGGGGACGTGCCGGCGCACCTCGGTGAGCCGGTGGTCGGCGGCCCGCAGCACGGTCGGAATCCAGGCACCGTGCGGGTCCAGGGCGGTGCGCAGGGCCTGTCCGGCCAGGTCGCGAGTGAGCTCGGTACCCAACCGGGCACTGATCTCCTCACCAGTACTGGTGCGCCAGTTCATCTCACCCGAATAGGACATGAAAATCACCGGACGGACGATGCCGTCGGCAAGGGCCTGGCCGTAGCCGTAGGAGTAGTCGGCCCGTGATTGCAGGGCCCCGGTACCGTCCGGCTCGTACTTCACGAACGGGATCGGATTGGCATCGGAACGGAACGGGGTGCCGGTGAGCGCCAGCCGGCGCCGGGCCGGTTCGAAGGCCTCGCGCACCGCCTCACCCCACGACAGGGCATCCCCGGCGTGGTGGATCTCGTCCAGGATCACCAGGGTGCGGGAGCGTTCGGTGCGCAGCCGCAGACCGGTCGGGTTCACCGCGACCCCGGCGTAGGTCAGCGCCACCCCGGTGAAGTCGGCCGAGGCGCGGCCCTTCCGGGTGGAGTAGTCGGGGTCCAGCGCGATGCCGACCCGTTCGGCGGCCTCGGCCCACTGGGTTTTGAGGTGTTCGGTGGGTGCGACCACGATGATCTTGTCGACCACCCGCCGGTTCAGCAGGTCACTGGCCACGGTCAGCGCGAAAGAGGTCTTGCCCGCCCCGGGGGTGGCCACCGCGAGGAAGTCCTTGGGGTCGGTATCGCGGTATCGCTGCAGGGCCGCGGCCTGCCAGGCCCGCAATGTCTGGACGGTGCCCCACTTGGCTCGGCCGGGGTACGCCGGGGACAGCCCCTTGGCCTGCAGGTCAGGGACGTCGGGGGCGAACAGGTTGGGCTGATCAGACATCGCCGCCGATAGTAGCCGCGGTCACTGACAGGGCCGAACCGGACGGCCCGGGCCTCACTCGGCCTCGTCCGGGACGGGGCCGATCCGCAGGGCCAGCAGTACCCCGAGCCCACCGACCAGGGCGAGCACCAGGAGCGGCCACCCGAAGGTGGGCGCGGTCTCGGCCCGCCCGTCGAGGGAGGCAAAGATGGTGCCGGCGATCGCCAGACACAGGCCGGCTCCGAGGTTCTCCCCGACCTGCAGGGAGGAACTGTTGCGGCCCATCTCGGCTCGACCCGACAGGTTCATCACCGCCACCGCCGAACTGGCGGTCAGCAGTCCCATCCCCACCCCGGCGATCGTCCAGGCACCGGCGGTCAGGGCGAACCACCATCCCGGGTTGAAGGCGATGGCTGCCGCCCAGCCGACCCCGAGCGCGGTCAGCACCACCCCGAGCAGGATCTTGCGGTCGCGGCGCAACCATCCCGGACGGGCCTGGGCCCAGGAGCCGACCATCCAGCCGAAGGCCCCCATCGCCAACACCAGGCCACCGACTTCGACGGGGGTGCCGCGGGTTTCCAGCAGCATCAGCGGCAGGAAGGATTCGGCGGCGAAGAAGGTGCCGGGTACCGCCATCCGCACCCAGACGATCGCGGCCAGCCCCGCGCTCAGGGTGAGGAATCCCCTGGGCATGGCCGGTGGCAGCCCGATCAGCAGCAGCACCAGCCCGCCGACACCGAGCCCGATCGCCACCGCGTCGAGGCGCTGACCGGCGAGCTGGATCATCATCGCGCCGACCGCCAGCACCAGTCCGGCCCACAACGGCACCGGACGCACCGCGGGCAAGGACGAGGCGCCGGCTTCGGGGCGGCCGATCACCCCGTCACGGGTGAGTCGGCGCAGTGGGGGTGCGCCGAGGATCACGGTCATCAGCAACAGCGGCAGCAGCCCGAGGAAGGCCCAGTGCCAACTGAACACCCGGGATACCCAGCCGGCCACCGGTGGGCCGACGAAGGCCGGTAGCACCCACATCGCCGATACCCAGGTCATCACCCGGGCTCGGCCGGGCCCGTCCCAGACCTGGGCGATCACCACATAGACCGAGACGTTCATCAGCCCGGCGCCGAGCCCCTGCACCAGCCTGCCGACCAGGAAAACTCCCATCACGGTGGCCAGGCCGGCCATCGTCAGGCCGATCGCGAAGACCGCGGTGCCGATCGCGACCGGCAGCAGCGGGCCGATCCGGTCGTTGCTGCGGCCGCCGGCGACGGTACTGAAGACCATGCCGAGCATGTACAGCGAGAAGGCCCAGGCATACCACTGCCGGTATCCGAGTTCGCCGACGACGAAGGGCATCGCGGTGGTGACCGCGTACACCTCGAAGGCGATGGACAACACGCCCACGCACAGGCCCACCAACAGGGCCGTCGAGCCGGCGTTCGTTCGGGACACGCCGCTCAGGCTAGATCACCTCAGTTGAACTTGGTGAAGTCCGGCCGGCGCTTCTCGGCGAAGGCCGCGAAGGCTTCCCGGGCCTCATCGGTGCGCAACCGTTGCCCGAAGATCTCCAGTTCTTCCTCGATCACCCGGCCGATCATCTCGGTGTCGCGCATCAGCCGCTTGGTGGCCCGCAGCGCCCCGATGGGTTGCTGTGCGAGTCGTTCGGCGACCTGCTGGGCCCGGTCGTGCAGTTCTTCGGCGGGGACGACGTGGTTGGCGACCCCGGCGGCCACCGCGTCGGCGGCGTCCAACGGTTCGGCCAGGGCGAACATCTCGAAGGCCTTGCGGTGCCCGAGCACTTCGGTGAGCAGCACCGATGAACCGGCCTCGGGTACCAGGGCCAGGTTGACGAAGGGGGTGGTCAGCGAGGCGCCCTCGGCCAGCAGGACGTAGTCGCAGTGCAGCAACATGGTGACCCCGATGCCCACCGCGCGGCCCTGGACGGCGGCCACGATCGGGCAGCTACTGGCGCCCAGTGCCCGGATGAAGCGGCCGCCGTGGGATTCCTCGATCGACCTGCCCTGCGACATCGCGGCGAAGTCGCCCAGGTCGTTGCCGGAGGTGAACATCTCACCGTTGGCCCGGATCACCAACACCCGCACCGCGCTGTCGGTTTCGGCACGCTCCACCGCATCGGCCAGCACCCGGTACATCTCGTTGCTGATCGCATTGCGTTTGTCCGGCCGGTCGAGGGTGACGGTGAGGATGCCGTTGCTCAGCTCAACGCTGATGTCGGGGGTCATGCGCCAAATGTCCTGTCTTTGCGGAAGTACTGCCCGGTCATGGGCGAAGCGTTACGATTGTGGCATGACCCAACTGAGCCCCGGCGCGGAAACGATCCTCGACGAGCGCACCGAGGAACGCCTCGACGATGGTGATCACGAACGCTTTTCGCACTATGTGCCGAAGGACAAGTTGACCGAGGCGATGGTGATGGGTACCCCGGTGATCGCGCTGTGCGGCAAGGTGTGGGTTCCCAGCCGCGACCCGCAGAAGTTTCCGGTCTGCCCCGAATGCAAGGAGATCTGGGCTTCGCTGCGGCCGGGCGAGGGGGACGACGAGTAGGTCCACTGCCCCACCGTCCACTTCACTTACCCGGGGTGGCCTTTCGGGTGACCCGCTCAGCCCCGGGGTACGTGAAAACCGAGTAGCCGGCCCTTGCCGTCGCCGGCCTCGTCCCAGCCGCCGGGTACTCCGACCACCGCCAGGGCGCTGGTGGGGAATTTCTCGCACAGGGCGCGCCAGTTCTCGTCGGTGGCGTCCGGCGTGGCGAGTAGCCCGACCACGTCCTGTACTGCGGGCCAGTGCCCGATCAGCAGCAGGGTGCGCACCTCGGCCGGGGTGTCCCGAATGACCTCCAGCAGGTCGGACCCGTCGGCGTCGTAGATCGCCTCGCTGTAATGCACCGGCTCGGCCTCCGCGCCGCCGAGCACCAGTCGCTCCAGGGTCTGCCGGGTGCGGGTGGAGGTGGAGCACAACACCAGGTCGGGTCGCAGCCCGAGGCGTTCGAACAGTTCCCCGGCGGCCTTGCCGTCGCGGCGTCCGCGGCCTGCCAGCGGACGTTCATGGTCGGGCAGGTTGTCTTTCCAGGACGACTTCGAGTGTCGCATCACGATCACTCGACGGCTCTTCACGTACTCCACAGTAGTCCAGGGACGCTCCCGGCCCGGCCCCGGTTCCCCGGGGCGCGAGCCGTTGCTTCCGGACCGTCGAACCCGAGCCGTCAGCCCAACGTCCAACCCCCGCGGTCGAGCCCAGCTCTCGAGGCCCGGCGCGCCCGCTGCTCAGTAGCGGTAGTGATCGGACTTGTAGGGACCCTCGATCGGAATGCCCAGGTACTCCGACTGCACCGGGGTCAGGGTGGTCAGCTTCACCCCGAGGGATTCCAGGTGCAGGCGGGCGACGTGTTCGTCCAGATGCTTGGGCAACAGGTGGACGCCGATCTCGTAGTCGGCATTCCACAGTTCCAACTGGGCCAGCACCTGGTTGGTGAAGGAGTTACTCATCACGAAGCTGGGGTGGCCGGTGGCATTGCCCAGGTTCAGCAGCCGTCCCTCGCTGAGCACGATCACCGCATGGCCGTCGGGGAAGTGCCACAGGTCGACCTGCGGTTTGACGTTCTCGCGGCGGATGCCCTCGATCGCGGTCAACCCGGCCATGTCGATCTCGTTGTCGAAGTGGCCGATATTGCCCACGATCGCCTGGTGCTTCATCTTCGACATGTGTTCGGCGGTGACCACATCGCGGTTGCCGGTGGCGGTGATCACGATGTCGGCCTCGCCGACCACATCGTCGAGGGTGGCGACCTGGTAACCGTCCATCGCGGCCTGAAGGGCGCAGATCGGATCGATCTCGGTGACGATCACCCGAGCGCCCTGCCCGCGCAGGGATTCGGCCGAGCCCTTGCCGACATCGCCGTAGCCGCAGATCACCGCGACCTTGCCGCCGATCAGCACATCGGTGGCCCGGTTGATGCCGTCGATCAGCGAGTGGCGGCAGCCGTACTTGTTGTCGAACTTCGACTTGGTGACCGAGTCGTTGACGTTGATCGCGGGGAACATCAGGGTGCCGCGCTGGTGCATCTCGTACAGCCGGTGCACGCCGGTGGTGGTCTCCTCGGTGACCCCGCGGATCGCGGCGCCGATGGCCTGCCAGTCGAGTTTGCCGGCCCCGATCGTCTCGGCGACCCGGTCGCAGAAGACGTGGTATTCCTCCGAGTCGTTGTCGCCGGCCTTCGGCAGCTCGCCGGTCTTGGCGGCCTCGGCGGCGGCGTGCAGCAGCATGGTGGCGTCACCGCCGTCGTCCAGGATCATCGTGGGCAACTCGTCTCCCCAGTCGAAGATCTGCTCGGTGCACCACCAGTACTCGGCCAGGCTCTCGCCCTTCCAGGCGAACACCGGCACTCCCCGGGGGTCGTCCGGGGTGCCCTTGCCGACCACGATCGCGGCGGCGGCATGGTCCTGGGTGGAGAAGATATTGCACGAGGCCCAACGCACCTCGGCGCCGAGGTCGACCAGGGTTTCGATCAGCACCGCGGTCTGCACCGTCATGTGCAACGAGCCGACGATGCGGGCCCCGGCCAGCGGCTTCTGCCCCCGGTATTGCTCCCTCATCGCCATCAGGCCGGGCATCTCGTGCTCGGCGAGGGTGATCTCGGTTCGTCCGAAGTCGGCCAGCGACAGGTCAGCCACGCGGTAATCCATGACAGGGAGCGTACAGGCCCGCACCGACCATTTTTCCCGCGACCGGGCAGCGATCGCCCGGCGCCGACGGACGGGGTTCGGGCCGGCTCAGGCCGACCGGTTCAGCACCGAGGCCAGGTGGGCCAGGGCGAGGTCGTAGCCACCCAGGCCGAGCCCGGCGATCACCCCGGTGGCTCTGCCACTGACCACCGAGTGGTGCCGGAATTCCTCGCGGGCGTGGATATTGGAGATGTGCACCTCCACCAGGGGTGCGGTGCGCATCGAGACCGCATCGGCCAGGGCGTAGGAGTAGTGCGTCCAGGCGGCCGGGTTGAGCACCACCGGCAGCGACTGGTCGGCGGCCTCATGCAGCCAGCCGATCATCTCGGCCTCGTTGTCGGTCTGGCGCACCTCGACCTCGAAGCCCAGACCGGTACCGGTCTCGACCAGATGGTCGGCCAGTTCGGCGAAGGTGGTGCTGCCGTAGATCTCCGGTTCGCGTTTGCCGAGCCGGCCCAGATTCGGCCCGTTCAACACCAGTACCTTCTGCATCGCGTCCTCCTCGTCCCTCACTGCTCGTCGGCCAGCCCCAGGCCCAGGTACAGGGCGGCGAAGCGTCCCTCCTGCAACACGGCCGCGTACCGGGCGACCGCGGACGGGGCGTCATGGTCGATCACCGCCACCCGCACATCGCGCCGGTCGGCGGCCGCCATCAGGCTGGTGCGGGCGGCCCGGTCGATCTCGTCGTCGGGCCCGTCGGCGCAGACCACCAGCACCGGACGGCGGTCTCCGGCCGGGTCGTCGAAGGGGTCGGCGAACAGGTCGCGGCCGGTGGTGGCGTTGATGATCGGCAGCAGTTCGCGGGCATCGGCGGCCAGGGCCGGACGTCCGGACTCGGCGCGCAGGGCCTCGGCAATCCGTCGGCTGGCCCGGGCGGCCAGCACCGAACCACCCCACACCAGGGGCTGGGCGTCGGCCAGGGCACAGGCCAGTTCCTTGGCCCGGTTGGCGGCCAGGTCGGCCGAGGGGGAACAGGCGATCGCGACCTGATCCACGGCGTCGGCCACCTCGGCGATGTCGACCCGCGGCCCCAGGCCGAGGTCGTGCAGGCAGGACAGCACCAGCAGCACCGCGGCCAGGGTGTCGCCGGTGTGCATCGGCAACATGGTCGTGCCGCGGGCGGCGGCGTGTTCGGCGATCAACGAGCCGGGCGGGCAGGCGACCAGCAATCGGGCCCCGCGCCGGACGGCCTCGCGCACCGTGGCGACCAGGCCCGGGTCGGAGCCGTCGGTGGCCAGCACGATCACCAGATCCAATGGGCCCACCCAGCCGGGCAGGCCGTGGCTGGGCCAGGCGACGAAGGGCACCGGGCAGGTCGGTTCCAACAGGGCACGGATCAGCCGGGCCTCGGAGCCGGCGGCCACCACCGCGCGCGGCCGGTCGTCGGCGGTCAGGTGCTGGGCAGCGGCGGCATCGGCCTCCCGGCGCAGTCGGGCACCGAGTTCGGCCAGGTGTCGCAGCGGGGCGTCGATGCGCGCCAGCCACTGCTCGTCCTCGAGGCGGGCGTCGTCGAACAACCCGGCCATGGTCAGCTCCCGGAGGTCGGCGAGTCGGCGGCGGGGGCCGGCCCGGCGGTGCCGGGGGCGCGGGCTTCGTCGATCAGCAGCACCGGAATCCGGTCCCGCACCGGGTAGGCGAGCCCGCAGTCGGCACCGGTGCAGACCAGTTCGTCGCGTTCGTGGTCGACCGCGAAGGAGGCGTGGCAGTTCGGGCAGGCCAGTACGGCCAGCAGGTCAGGGGCTAGTTCGACGGCCATGATTCCTCCCGGTCGGGGGCACTCCCCCGTTGGTCAACAGTCGTATCCAATCACGCGCGGACGATGGCCAGCACCTCGTCGCGGATCTCCACCATCCGATTGTGCTCCACGGCCTCCACATTCAGGCGCAGCAGCGGCTCGGTGTTGGACGCCCGCAGGTTGAACCGCCAATCGTCGCCGTTGACGGTGAGCCCGTCGCTGCGGTCGATGGTGCCGCGGTCACGCCACCGCTCGGCCACCTCTTCGATGGCCGCGTCGGTGTCGGCGACGGTGCTGTTCAGCTCGCCCGAAGGCTCGTAGCGCCGGAACCGGGAGAACAACTGCGACAACGGCTCGTCGCGCCCGGCCAGCATCGCGATCACGTGCAGGGCCGCGAGCATGCCGGTGTCGGCACCCCAGAAGTCGCGGAAGTAGTAGTGCGCCGAGTGCTCGCCACCGAAGATCGCCCGGTGTTCGGCCATCGCGGTCTTCACATAGGTGTGCCCGACCCGGGAGACCACGATCTGGCCGCCCATCTCCTCGACCACCTCGTGCACCGAGCGGGAACTGATCGTGTTGCACACGATCGTCGCGCCGGGTTCGCGATGCAGTTCCTGCACCGCGATCAGGGCGGTGATCGAGGACGGGTCGACCGCCTCGCCCTGCTCGTCGATGATGAAACACCGGTCGGCGTCACCGTCGAAGACCAGCCCGATGTCGGCGCCGTGCCGGCGGACGGCTTCGCGGCAGTCGCGCAGGTTCTCCGGATCCAGCGGATTGGGTGGGTGGTTCGGGAAGGTGCCGTCCAGGTCGGTGTAGAGCTCGATCAGGTCGAGATCGAGGCCGCCGAAGACCGCCGGCAGGGTGTGTCCGGCCATCCCGTTGCCGGCATCGACCACCACCCGAAGTTGGCGGCGCAGATCCAGCGGCACCAGCGACAGCATCCGGTTCGCATAGCCGGGCAGCACATCGGTCTCGGTCAGGGTTCCGGGCCGGTCGACGGTTTCACCGGCCCCGGCCATGGCCCGGCGGGCCACCTCGGCGAGCAGGTCGGGGGTGATCGGGGCGGCTTGGGCCAGGCACAGTTTCATGCCGTTGTACTGCCCGGGGTTGTGGCTGGCGGTCAGCATCACGCCGGGGACGTCGAGGTGTCCGGAGGCGAACCACAGTTGGTCGGTGCTGGCCAGACCGATGTCGATGACGTTGGCTCCGCGCGAGCGGGCACCCGAGATCACGGCTTCGGCGAGCATCGGTGAGGAGGTGCGCATGTCCCGCCCGACCACGATGGTGTCGCCGGATTCCGTGCCACGTAGGACATCGGCCCAGGCGGCGCCGATCGCGAAGGCGCCGTCGGCGTCCCAATCGTCGCCGACGACACCGCGGATGTCGTTGGCCTTGAAGATGCCGGGGTTGATCACAATCGGCCAGCGTACCCGCTGAGGGGTGGAAAGCGGGTCTCAGGCGTCCGGGTCGGTGAGGACTCTCAGATGTGCTTTACGTCCCACTTCGACCACTCCGCTGCCCGGGGCGAGGTCGGTGTGGGCGGCTCGTTCGCCATAGCTGAACCCGACTTCGCGCACCGCATTTGCCAGGGCCAGCAGGTCGTCGCCGTCGGCCACCGGGGCCTGATCGGGCATCGGCAGGCGGATGATCTCCCATCCCCGGGGGGCCGAAAGGGTGCTGCAGTGCTGTTCGCAGATGTCGTAGGTGCCCGGTTCGGTGCGCTGGGCGAGGGGACCCAGGATCGCGGTCGAATCGGCGTAGGCATAGGTCAACGTGGCGACCGCGCGCGCCGAGCAGCCCGTCCGGGAGCACTGTCTGATTGCCACGGGAGAGAAACTAATCCGCCCGGGCAGCTTTGGGTGGTAGGCGCGCCGCCGACCATCTCCGGAGGCACCCGCCGCTCGGAATCGGGTCGGCTCCACCCGGTGCCTGCTGCAACCGGCCCGTTCTTGGCCCGCCGGCGCAATATACGGCTTTGCTCCCCGAAACTAGGCTCGTTGCAGCAGCTCGGGTGTCGGAAGGGGGTGAGAGTGGGGGCAGGTCCGGCGGGGTCGACAGTGGGGCAGGTCCGGCGGGGCCGACAGCGGATGACAGGTCGGGCGGGGTGCGAGTAGGCGGAACTGCGACCGGACGGCGAGTGGGTACAGTGCGGGTCATGTCTGCGCGACGCGACCGGCACGGCCGGGGCCTGCGGGGCCCCTTGGCCCTGAGCAACCCCTATACCGCCACACCGGTGCGTCCGCCCCGGACGATCAATCACGGCGACTGGTTCGCCGAGGCGGTGGCCGGGTCGGTGAACCGAATTCGGGAGCACTGCCCCGAAGCGCTGCGCAACACCCGGGTGGGCATCGAGGATGTCCCGGTGTTGACCGATGCTTGGCGGCCCGATCGGGTTCCCCTGGCCGCGGCGGTGGAGGCCGACGAGGAGAATCCGGGTCAGGTGGTGGTGTTCCGGCGTCCGCTGGAGCGGCGGGCGGCCAGCCGCCAGGGCCTGCGCATTCTGGTGCACCGCACCATCGTGGAGCAGTTGGCGGCGTTGACCGGTCTGGATGTCACCACGATCGATCCGAGCGCCGACCCCGACGACGATGACGACGACTGACCTGCCGCATCGCCGGTAGCACTTCCACCCCGAGAACTTTCGCCCCGAAACAATGAAGCCCGGGCGGCGAATGCCTGCCCGAGCTTGATCAACCGGCCCGCTTCTTCAGCTTGCGCCGTTCTCGTTCACTCAGGCCGCCCCAGATGCCGAAGCGCTCGTCGTGCTCCAGTGCATATTCCAGGCACTGGGTGCGAACATCACACGACTGGCACACCTTCTTGGCATCTCGCGTCGATCCGCCTTTCTCCGGAAAGAACGCTTCGGGGTCGGTCTGCGCGCAGAGTGCTTCTTCTTGCCAGGCGAGGAGACCTTCATCCTCGTCGGTAAGCACCTCCCAGATGTCCTGCATATTTCCCCCTCGACCCGACGATTCAACTGAATAACACTGATGGAATTACACGCCTGTCGTTACCCGTTAGTCAAGCTCGAATGAGGTATATACGTCCAAAATCACCCAAACGGAGCCAGTGGTAGCTACCAGTTGCGAAGTTTCGGACTCTCCGGGGTGTCGCTGGACACGACGAACCCGCCGCCTCCACGAAAGATGTGAAACGACGGCGGGTTCGGTTCAGGCACTGCCCGGTTCGGCTCCGATCAGCGGTAACCGCCCTGCTGCGGATCGTTCGGGTCGATCGGCTGCCACTGGTTCTCCGGCTGCTGGTTCGACCACTGATTCTCGGGCTGGTTCGACCACTGGTTGCCGGGCTGCTGGCCGTACTGGCCGGGCTGCTGGCCGTACTGGCCGGGCTGCTGCGCCGGGTCGGTCGGAATCGGGCCGGTGTGTTCGGTCGCGCTCGGCACCGAACCCCACCCACCCTGCGGCGGCTGCTGCTGACCCAGGTAGCCCTGCTGCGGGTCCTGCTGAATCGGGCCGGTGTGCTCGGTCGCACTGGGCACCGAACCCCAACCTTGCTGGGCCTGGGCGGGATCCTGCTGGATCGGGCCGGTGTGCTCGGTGGCGCTGGGCACCGATCCCCAGTCCTGCTGAGGCTGCTGGGGCTGCTGGCCCTGGGCCGGGTCGTGCTGGATCGGACCGGTGTGCTCGGTCGCGCTCGGCGCCGACCCGGTACCCCAGCCCTGGTGCTGACCGGGCTGACCCCATTCGGTGGCCGAGGCCCCGCTGGCGGCATGGCCGGCGGTCTGCCAGGCACCACCCGAGGCCTGGTCGGGCGCCCAGGTGGGCTGCTGACCGGGCTGCTCCTGCTGGCCCGGCTGACCGGCCGGCATTCCCGACTGGCCCTGGGGGTACCCGGAGCCCACCTGGCCCGCGGCCGACCCGTACTGCTGCGGGTGCTGGTAGCTGGGAGCGGGCTTGGTGCCGAAGTAGGTCAGCATCAGCACCGCGGCGCACACCGCCGGAACGACCAGCGTGATCAGCCAATTGATCAGATAGGAGATCATATTGCCCGCGCCGTCGAACTCACTGCCCAGACCGATGAGGCCGAAGACGAAGGCCGCAAAAGCTCCGACCGCGGTCAAGATCGCGCCGATCAGGGCAATCATGCCGACTCGCGGCGACTTCGGCTCCTGGGTCGCCAACGACAGCACCAGCAACACCAGCACCACGGCGGGCACCGCGGCCACGAAGTTCCCGTAGGTGTAAGAGGCCCGAACAGCCACGCCCGGGTCGTACTCGGAGGCGCCGATGACCCGAACCAGGCCGGCCAGGATGGACAACCCAAGGGCTCCCATCATCACGAACGCGCCGACCTCGCGATATCCCTTCAACTTATCGAGCCACTGCATCTGCTCATCCCATCGTTGTCGTCCGGCCACCGTGGCGGCCACTCCGCAGTCACCCTAGCCCGGTGGGGTTCCATCGACCACATACCTCGGGCGGGTCGTGCCGAACAGCCCGGTGCGGTAAGACTGGTGGGGTGCACATTGTGATCTTGGCCGGCGGTGTCGGTGGTTCCCGATTCGTCCGCGGCGTGCGACATGCCCACCCCGAAGCCACCATCGACGTGGTCGTCAACACCGCCGATGACATCACCTTGCACGGGCTGCGGGTGTGTCCCGATCTGGACACGATGATGTACGCCCTGGGCGACGGCATCGACGCGGACCGCAAGTGGGGTCGCAGTGACGAGGGCTGGCGGATCATGGACGAGCTGCGCACCTACGGCGTGGAGCCCACCTGGTTCGCCCTCGGCGATCGTGACGTCGCCACCCACATCATCCGCACCGAGTTGATGAACGCCGGCTACCGGCTGGCCGATGTCACCGCGGCCCTGTGCCACCGCTGGTTGGGCCCGGAGTCGAAGATCCGGATTCTGCCGATGACCGAGGATCGGGTCGAGTCGCATCTGGTGGTCGACGACCCGGAGTCCGCGTCCGGACGCCGCACGATGCACTTCCAGGAGTATTGGGTGCGGCACCGGGCCGAGCCCGAGGCCCGCGAACACCTGCTGATCGGAATCCAGGAGGCGACGCCGGCACCCGGGGTGACCGAGTCGATCGCGGCCGCCGACCTGGTGTTGTTCGCCCCGTCCAACCCGGTGGTTTCGATCGGGCCGGTGCTGGCGGTACCGGGCATCCGGGCGGCGATCCGGGCGGCCAAGGCCCCGGTGCTGGGGGTGTCGGGCATCATCGGCGACTCCCCCGTGCTCGGCATGGCGCACCGGCTGCTGCCGATGGTCGGGGTCGAGGTCAGTGCCGCCGGTGTGGGTCGCCACTACGGGCATCGCTCCCGCGGCGGGCTGTTGGACGGCTGGTTGGTGCACGAAACAGACCGGGACGCCGCCGAGACGCTGACCGCCGAGGGGCTGCCGACAGTCGCCACCCCGCTGATGATGGACGACCCGGCCGAGACTGCCCGATTCCTGACCGTGGGTGAAGAACTCGTGGGCCGGCGGGCCTGATGCGGCTGGAGATCCGGGCCCCAGAGGGGCTCGGGGAGATCACCCCCGGCACCGATCTGGGCGCGCTGCTCGCCGATCTGCTGGCCGACGACCTGCGCGACGGCGACATCGTGGTGGTCACCTCGAAGATCGTCAGCAAGGCCGAGGGCCGGCTGGCCGACGAGGCCGACTACGAGCAGGTGTTCGCCGACGAGACGGTCGAGGTGGTGGCTCATCGGCCGGGGGTGCGGATCGTGCGCAACCGGCTGGGGATCACCCAGGCCGCCGCCGGGCTGGATCGCTCCAATGTCGCCGGGGGCACGGTGCTACTGCTGCCCGCCGATCCCGATGCCTCGGCCCGCGCGATCCATGCCGCACTGACCGCGCGCACCGGCCACCGGCTGGGCGTGGTGATCTCCGATACCGCCGGCCGGGCCTGGCGGGAGGGCCAGACCGACCATGCGATCGGCTCGGCGCATGTGCTCGACATCGACGACCATGCCGGACGGGTGGACGCCCACGGCAATCCGCTGGCGGTGACCGCGATCGCGGTGGCCGATGAATTGGCTGCGGCGGCCGACCTGGTGAAGGGCAAGTTGTCCGGACGCCCGGTGGCGGTGGTGCGGGGCCGGCCCGATCTGGTCACCGACGAACCGGGCGGGGTGCGCGGGTTGTACCGCGACCCGTCCCGCGATCTGTTCGCCCACGGCACCCGTGAGGCAGTGCTGTTGGCGGTGCTGCACGCGATCGGACGCGGCGAGGAGTACGGCTCGTTGGTGCTGCTCGACCACGACGAGGTGGTGCGCCGAGTCACCGAGTGGGCACCCGAGACCGAGGCCGCCGCACTGGCCCGGGTGTTGACCGCGGCCGGCTACCCGGCTGTCGACTGAACGGCGTGGCCTGATCCCTGTCGCCTGAAACCTGTCGACGGAACCCGGCCGACTCCCCGAGGAGCGGAGCCCGCCCGATTCAGGCGTAGTGGTCCCCGGCGGTTTCGGTGACCCGGGCGACGAGTTCCTTGATCCGTTCGGCCTGATCCAGCGGGCAGACCAGGGTGATTTCGTCGGTGTGCACCACCACGTGACCGCTCAATCCGACCGCGGCGACCAGGTGGCCGTCGCCGACGTGGTTCACCACCAGGTTGTCGGTGCCGTCCAGCAGTACTGCCGCACCGTCCACCGCATTGCCCGCCTCGTCGGTGGGTAGTTGGCCGGCCAGGGAGGTGAAGCCGCCGATGTCGTGCCAACTGATCGGCAGTTCGACCGCGACCATGTCGAGTTCGGTGCGGCCGTGCGAGACCGGCTCCATCACCGCGTAGTCGACGCTGACCTTGGGCAACTGAGCGAACAGCTCATCGAGCAGTTCCGGCTGCTCGGCGAGTTGGGTGACGATCCGGTGCGCATGGGGCAGCAGGGTGGCCAGGGCGGACAGGAAGTGTTCGGCCCGCCAGACGAACATGCCGGAGTTCCACCAGTACTCCCCCGAGGCCAGATAGGCCTCGGCGGTTTCCCGGTCGGGCTTCTCGCGGAACTCCCGCACCCGCTGCACCGATTCCCCCAGTACCTCGCCCTGCCACAGGTAGCCGTAGCCGGTGTGCGGATGGGTGGGCACCACCCCGAAGGTGACCAGTGCCGGCTGAGTTTCGGCGACCTCGAAGGCCCGTTGCAGGGTGGCCCGGAAAGTCTCCTCGGGTTCGATGATGTGGTCGGCGGTGACGATCGCCACGGTGGCTTCGGGGTCCTGGGCGGCCAGTACCGCGGTCGGCCAGGCCATCGCGTTCAGCGAATCGCGGCCGACGGGTTCACCGAGGATGTTCCGGGCCGGCAATTCCGGCAGTTCGGCGGCGACCTGATCGGCGAAGGCCGCGCCGGTGCACACCAGCACCCGTTCGGCGCCGACCACGTCGACCACGCGATCGAAGGCCATCCGCAACAGCGAACGGTCACCGATCAGCGGGAGCAACTGCTTGGGCGTCCCCTTGCGGGACAACGGCCACAGCCGGGTACCGGCCCCGCCTGCGACAATCACGGCATAACGCATGCCTTCGACCCTAGTGGCCGGACGAAGCCCACTGCCGCCGGCTCGTCACTTCGCGACCCGGACCGCCCCGCGAGCCGAGGCTCAGGAACTGAGGGTGACGACCTCGTTGAGGGAGCTGACCCCGAGGCTCACCTCGACGCTGGTCAGCAGACCCTCGCGCACGAAGGCGTCGGCGGGGAGTCCGCGTTGTTCGGCCACCCCGGCCATCGCCCCGAGCGCATCGCGCATGTTCTCGCGCTTGTCGGGGAAATGTCGCGCCGCGCTGAGGCAGTGCAGCAGCACCATCAGTTCATCCGGCCGCTGGTCCTTGACCGCGTCCCAGGCCGTTTCGGGCTGCTGGTGATGCTCGAGGCGATCGGTCAACTCCTGAACCACGACGGTACTCGCCCAGGTGAACGCCGCCTGCCAGGCTTGCTCCTTGCTGCCGAAGATCTGACTGATGCGCGGTTGGCTGACCGCAGCTTCAGCAGCAATGTCGTTCACCGTGGTGCCTTCGGGGCCGCGGCGGGCAAATGCGCGCACGGCGGCCATGATCAGGTCTTCACGGTAGCTCACCCGTCAATCTTAGACAGAACTAAAAGTAAACAGAGAATCGGAGGAATCCGTGTACTCAAAAGGATTTCTGGCGTATGTTGCCCCGTTTCACCCTCAGGGGTGTGGTGTATTTAAGGCCAGTGCCTGATTGCTGCCGTGGACGGAGCCCGCGGATCCCTGCCGTGGTGCGGAACCGGGCTCAGAGCCGAGCGTGTTCGTCGGCGGCGATCGCGCTCAGGCGTTCGTCGGCGGCGGTGCCTTCGACCATCACCGCCGATCCCCCGGTCAGGATCGGGGTGACCAACCCGGCCCGGACGGTCGGCCAGGGCTCGCCCGCCCTGATCAGCCGTCGGGCGGCCTCATCCGACTCGGAGGTCAGTTCGGCGAAGGTGACCGGCGGATCGACCCAGGCCTCCCCCGTCTCGTCGTCCACCGGGGGCACATGCAGGTCGGGGTAGCCGCGCACCTCGTCGGCCCAGTCCAGCACTCCGGGGCCGGTGTTACCGAGCCCGACCCCCAACGGGTGCAGGGATACCGCCCAGGCCGGCCGGCCGGCCGGATCGGCCTCGACCGCGGGACCGCCGATCACCAGTCGGGCCCGGTCGTCGTCACGGTGGCTGACCGCGGCACCCAGATGCCAGCAGGCCGCCACCAGTACCAGGGTCATCCAGTGCCCGGGACGTTCGGCCGCCAGGGGAATCGCGACCAGGTCACCGTCCTCGATATCGGCCTCCTCGGCCAGGAGGTGGCCGGTCTTGTCGACCCAGTTGCCGAAGGTGGTGGCCGACAGTTCGACCCTGGCTCCGGTGTCCAGGTCGTACCAGGTCAGCAGCGGTGCGCTCGCGTCGTGGCGCAGCCGCTCCTCGAAACGGCGGTGGTAGCTCATCGTCGACTCAACCCCACCAGAAAGCCCAGACCCCATGACAGGTGCATCACGACCAGCACCGCCGGCAGCAGCGCGCGCACCTTCGGTGGCAGCGGTCGGCGCAGGGAGGCCGCCCCGGCAACGACGACGGTGCCGTAGACCAGCGGGGCCAGGAAACCCAGCATCAGCAGTACCGAGAAGAAGCCGCGTCGTCCGGCGGCCCGGCGCATCAGCCCGGCGAGGCCGGCCGTGCTGCCGACCCCCAGTCCGAGCACGGTCATCGGCGGGGCCAGGTAGCGCAGGGACGCGGTTTCGGGATGGCGGCGCACCACCTCGCGGCGCCAGCGTCCGGTGTTGTAGAACTGCTTGGCCAACGAGACCCAGGTCGAGCGGGGCCGGTAGGTGACCCGCAGTTCGGGTGAGAACCAGATCTGCTCCCCGGCCCGGCGCAGTCGGTAGTTCAGTTCCCAGTCCTGGGCGCGGTGCATGGTTTCGTCGAATCCGCCGACCTTGGCCAGGGCGTCGCGGCGGAAGGTGCCGAGATAGACGGTGTCGGCCGGGCCCTCGTGGCTGGTGGCCAGATGGAAGGCCCCACCGCCCAGTCCGAGCCGGCTGGTGTAGGCGGTGGCGACCGCCCGCTCGAAGGTGCTGTCGCCCTGGGCGTCCATGAAGCCGCCGACATTGGCCGCCCCGGTCTCCTCGATCAGTTCCACCGCGGTGGTGATGTAGCCGGGGGTGAGCTCGCCGTGCCCGTCGACCCGCACGATGATGTCGTGGCGGGCCACCTCGATCGCCCGGTTCAACCCGGCCGGGGTCCAGCCGTCCGGGTTGTCCACGATCCGCACCCGCGGGTCGGCGGCGGCCAGTTCCTCGGCGATCCGGTGGGTCCGGTCCTTGCTGGGCCCGATCGACACGATGAGTTCGAGCTCCCCGGGATACTCCTGGTCGAGCACCCGCGCCACCGCCGCCGACAGGTGCCGTTCCTCATTGCGCACCGGCATCACCACGCTCACCGGTGGATAGCTGAGGCGGTCGGCGGATGCGGGTGCGGTGGTCATGGGTCCATCCTGCCAACCTCGTCACAAATGGCGTCGGCGGCTTCGCCTGTCGGTTACCGTTGCTCTTATGGCCCCTTCCCGCAGCGACCTCGATTGGTTGTATCGGCGCGACGAAAACGATGACGACGCCACCCGCCAGATGCCGCCGGCCGACGACACCCCGGCGGCGGTCAACCCACCCCAGCGTGGCCGTCAGTCGTTCGTCGAAGAACCGGCGGCCGAGGACCCGCGTCGCCGGCAGTCCTACCTCGAGGATCCTGCACAGACCCGGATGCAGCCTCCGGTCGCCGAACCCGAACCCGAGCCGCAACGTCCGGTGCGCCCCACTGCGGCACCCGGGGGTCGTGGCAGTGGCCGCCCGCCCGGGCCGCCGCCCACCCGGCCCGAGCCGTCCCGGCCGCGCAAGCGTCGTCGGCGCCGCCCGGTACGGAGTTTCTTCCTGATCCTGTTGGTGCTGATCCTGGCCCTGGGCGGGTACCTGATCGGGGTGCCGATGGTCGCCTGGAACAGTGCGACCAAGATCGAGGCGATGCCCACCGGTGAGCGCCCCGGTGACCAGCCCGGCACCACCTACCTGTTGGTCGGCTCCGATTCCCGCGAAGGGCTCACCCCCGAGGAACAGCGCCGGTTGGGTACCGGCCGGACCGAGGGCCAACGCACCGACACGATGATGTTGCTGTTCGTGCCGCGCACCGGAAAGCCCGCACTGATCTCCCTGCCGCGCGACCTCTACGTGCCGATCCCGGGGCAGGGCGAGAACAAGTTGAACGCGGCCTATTCCTTCGGTGGCCCGCAACTACTGGTGCAAACCGTGGAACAGAGCACCGGGGTGCGCATCGACAAGTACATCGAGGTCGGCTTCGGTGGCTTCGTCAATGTGATCGACGCCCTGGGCGGCATCGAGATGTGCCTGGACGAACCGATCCAGGACCGCGACTCGCACCTGGATCTACCGGCGGGTTGTCAGCAGATGGACGGACCGACCGCGCTCGGGTACGTGCGGATGCGCAAGGCCGATCCGCGCGGCGATCTGGGCCGGGTCGAGCGGCAGCGGGAGATGTTGTCGCAGATCGCGAAGAAGTCGGCGAACCCGATGAACGTGCTCATTCCGACCCGGTACTGGAACCTCTCCAAGGCGGGTGCGTCCTCGTTGTCGGTGGACCGCAAAACCGGCGCGACCGATGCCGGACGGATGGCGAAGGCCTTCCTCGATGTGTCCCGCGGCAGCGGCCTGACCCTGACCGTTCCGATCGCCGACCCCAACTACTCGACCAATGCCGGTTCGGCGGTGTTGTGGGACGAGGCCGGGGCCAAGGAGATGTTCGGCAAGATTGCCTCGGGCAGCACCGAGGGTTTGGAGAAATTCGCCGGCAAACCATGAGTGGGACAGATTTCCCATCACAACCCAAATAGTGGTACATCTACCCGCCGCCGTTGCCGATCAGTAGCCTGTGGCTCATGAGCGATTTCGATGACGTCTACCGTCCGACTGAGGAACACGAGGCCTTCCGGGCAGCGATCCGTGAGGTGGCGGAGGCGAAGATCGCCCCGCACGCCGCCGAAGCCGATGCGACCGCAACCTTCCCGCAGGCGAGTTACGACGCCCTGCGTGCCACTGATTTCCACGCCCCGCACATCCCGGAACGCTTCGGCGGTGTTGGCGCCGATGCGCTGGCCACGGTGATCGTGATCGAGGAAATTGCTCGGGCCTGCGCGTCCTCGTCGCTGATTCCGGCGGTGAACAAGCTGGGCACTTTGCCGCTGATGCTGGGGGCAAGTGATGAACTCCTCGAGCGCTATCTGACCCCCGTCGCCTCGGGTGAGTCGATGTTCTCGTACTGCCTGTCCGAACCCGAGGCCGGCTCCGATGTGGCCTCGATGACCACCCGCGCGGTGGCCGACGGCGACGAGTTCGTGATCAACGGTGTGAAGCGCTGGATCACCAACGCCGGCGAGTCCGACTACTACACCGTCTTCGCCGTCACCGATCCGGAGAAGCGCAGCCGCGGCATCTCCGCCTTCGTGGTCGAGAAGGCCGACGAGGGTGTTTCCTTCGGTGCGCCCGAGAAGAAGCTCGGTATCAAGGGCTCGCCCACCCGTGAGGTCTACTTCGACAATGTCCGCATCCCGGCCTCCCGGATGATCGGCGAGGAGGGCACCGGCTTCGGCCTGGCGATGAAGACCCTCGACCACACCCGTGTGACCATCGCCGCCCAGGCGCTCGGTATCGCCCAGGGTGCGCTCGACTACGCGCTGGGTTACGTCCAGGAGCGCAAGCAGTTCGGCAAGTCGATCAGCGACTTCCAGGGCATCCAGTTCATGCTCGCCGACATGGGCATGCAGATCGAGGCGGCCCGCCAGCTCACCTACGCCGCCGCGGCCCGTTCGGAGCGCACCGACGCCGACCTGACCTACTTCGGTGCGGCGGCCAAGTGCTTCGCCTCCGATGTGGCGATGCAGGTCACCACCGACGCGGTGCAGTTGTTGGGTGGCTACGGCTACACCCAGGACTACCCCTGCGAGCGGATGATGCGCGACGCCAAGATCACCCAGATCTACGAGGGCACCAACCAGGTACAGCGGATCGTGATGAGCCGTCAGTTGATCGGCGGATTGCCGGCGAACCGCTGAGCCACCCCACCGGGCCGGGGCCACGGGGCGTCGCCCCCCAGTCGCGAGCGATCAGTCGCGATTGCGGACGCGTTCGCCCTTGGCCTCGGCCTGTTTTCTCAGGTCCTCCTGAAAATCGGTCATCCGGGTGATCAGGGCTTCGTCGGCCACCGCCAAAATGCGGGCGGCCAGCAACCCGGCATTGCGGGCATTGCCCACCGCGACGGTGGCCACCGGCACCCCGGCCGGCATCTGGACGATCGACAGCAGCGAGTCCAGCCCGTCCAGATATTTCAACGGCACCGGCACCCCGATCACCGGCAGCGGGGTGAGGGCCGCGAGCATGCCCGGCAGATGCGCGGCACCACCGGCGCCGGCGATGATCACCCGAAGCCCGCGGGTGTGGGCGTTGCGGCCGTAGTCGACCATCGCCTCGGGCATCCGGTGGGCCGAGACCACATCGGCCTCGTAGCCGATCCCGAACTCGTCCAGGGCGGTGGCGGCGGCCTCCATCACCGGCCAGTCGGAGTCCGACCCCATCACGATGCCCACCAGGGGCTGCGCGGCATTGCTCATCGGTTCTCTCCGTCCGTCCGGGGCTGGTCGGCCCAGCCCTCCTCACCCATCAAATAGCCCGCGGCGTGCCGGGCCCGGCCCAGGGTTTGGGCCAGGTCGTCACCGAAGGCCGTCACATGGCCGACCTTGCGTCCCGGGCGCACGTCCTTGCCGTAGAACTGCACCCGCAGTTGCCGGTCGCGGGCGAAACAGTGCAACAGGGCGGCGGGCAGGTCGGCCACCGCCCCGCCCAGCACGTTGCGCATCACCGTCCACCGGGCCCGGGTCGCCGGATCTCCCAACGGCAGGTCGAGCACCGCCCGCACATGGTTCTCGAACTGGGAGGTGTGTGCCCCGTCGATCGACCAGTGCCCGGTGTTGTGCGGGCGCATCGCCAGTTCGTTCACCACCACGGTGCCGTCGCGTCGCTGCATCAACTCGACGGCCAGGATGCCGACCGTCCCAAGTTCGTGGGCGATCTTCAACGCCAACTGTTGCGCGCCGGTGGCCTGTTCCTCGGTCAACCCGGGGGCCGGGGTGGTCGATTCGACGCAGATGCCGTTCTCCTGCACGGTCTCCGAGATCGGATACGCCACGGCCTGGCCCGATGGGGAGCGCACCACCAGCGCGGACAGTTCGCGGGTGAAGTCGACGAACTCCTCGGCCACGATCCGCACACCCTCGGACGAGATCACCCCACCCTCCACGGTGGTGCGTCCGGCCAGGGCCGCGAAGGGTTCATCGGCCTCTTCGGCCGAATCCAGCTTCCACACCCCCTTGCCGTCGTAGCCGCCGCGGGAGGTCTTGGCGATGATCGGCCAGCCGACCCGGTCACCGAAGGCGGCCAGTTCGCGCGCATCGGCGACCACCTCGTGCTCGGGGCAGGGGGCACCCAGCTTCGACAGCCGGGCGCGCATCACGGCCTTGTCCTGGGCGTGGATCAGCGCCGCCGGGCCGGGTCGCACCGCGATGCCGTCGGCTTCGAGGGCCTCCAGGATGTCGATCGGAACATGTTCGTGGTCGAAGGTGATGGCATCGCATTCGCGGGCGAATTCCCGCACCGTGTCCAGGTCGGTGTAGTCGCCGACGGTGACCCGATGGGCCACCTGGGCGGCCGAGGTTTTCGGGCCCTCGGCCAGCACTCGCACCTCGATGCCGAGGCCGATGGCCGCGGCATAGGTCATGCGGGCCAATTGCCCGCCGCCGATGATTCCCACCACATAGGGGCGTACGTCCGTCACGGTGAGCCAGCCTATCGGGTCGGCCCGGGTGGATCGTCGGTAAACGCCCCACGCACGGCCGGTACCGGAAGTGGTAGGAATGGTGATCGTGACCGAGCGCGAGACCACCACTGCCAACGACCCCGCTGCCGCGGAGACCGATACCGCCACCTTCGACGGCACCCACCCGGGCCTGATCGCCGATCTCGACCGAGTACTGGCCGACCCGTCCGGGTACCGGGTGTTGACCGGTGACCGGCCGACCGGCGCGCTGCACATCGGCCATTACCTGGGCACGCTCAAGGGTCGCGTCGAGTTGCAGAATCAGGGCATCGAGACCTGGCTGGTGGTCGCCGATTACCAGGTGATCACCGACCGCACCGACCCGGGCGATCTGCGGCGCAATGTGTTCGACATTCTCGCCGACTACCTGGCGGTGGGGATCGACCCGGCTCGCACCACGATCTTCACCCACTCTTCGGTGCCGGCGCTGAACCAGTTGCTGCTGCCCTTCCTGTCGCTGGTGAGCCTGCCGGAGTTGCAGCGCAACCCGACGGTGAAGGACGAGTTGGCGAACTCGAAGCTGGACGTGCTGAACGGTCTGTTGCTGACCTACCCGGTGCATCAGGCCGCCGACATTCTGTTCTGCCACGGCAACCTGGTGCCGGTGGGCCGCGATCAGTTGCCGCACCTGGAACAGACCCGGGTGGTGGCGCGCCGGTTCAACGACCGGTACGCCGATGGGCGCCGGGTGTTGCCCGAGCCGCAGGCGCTGTTGTCGGCCGCGCCCTATGTGATGGGCCTGGACGGCAAGAAGATGTCGAAGAGCCGTGGCAACACCATCGCCCTGTCGCACTCGGCCGATGAAACCGCGAAGCTGCTCAAGAAGGCCGTCACCGACGCCGACCGCAACATCACCTACGACCCGGACAACCGTCCGGAGGTGTCGAACCTGGTGATGGTCGGTGCCTTGATGAGTGGTCAGGAGCCGGAGGCCTTCGCCGCCGCGATCGGCGATGCCGGTGGCAAGGCATTGAAGGATGCGGTGACCGAGGCGATCAACGAGCACCTGCGCCCGATTCGGGAGCGCCGGGCCGAGCTCGCCGCCGACCCGGCCCACCTGGCCGCGGTGCTGGCCGAGGGTAATGAGCGGGCCAATGCCAAGGCCGATCAGACCCTGGCCGAAGTGCAGGAAGCGATCGGGATGGTCTACACCGCCTGACCTTGCCTCGGGGCGTCAACCGGCGTTCAGGTCGCGGCGGCCGCCGAGCAGGCCGACCACGAGCAGCACCACGATGCTGACCATCAGCAGCACGAAGGACAACCCGACCGCCAGGGCGAGGTTCGATTCGAAGCCGATGAAGATCGCCAGCGGCATGGTTTGGGTGACCCCTTCGCGGTTGCCGGCGAAGAAAAGCGTGGCGCCGAACTCCCCCAGGGCCCGGGCCCAGGCGAGCACCACCCCGCTGAGGATCGCCCGCCGGGCGATCGGCACCATGATGTGCCAGAACAGGGCGAGCTCGGAAGCCTTGTCGACCCGGGCGGCTTCGCGCACGTGCGGGTCGACCTCCTCCAGGCCCAGCCGGGCGGCGCGGACGAAGAACGGCCCGGCGACGAAGACCTGCGAGATCACCACCGCGGTGGTGCTGAAGGGCAGCGAGATACCCAACTCGGCCAGGGGTGCACCGACCACTCCGGTGCGGCCGAAGACCTCCAGCAGGGCGATCCCGGCCACCATCGGGGGCAACACGATCGGCAGGTCGATCAGCAGGGTGACCAGCGAGCGTCCCGGGAACTGCCACCGGGACAGCACATAGGCCAGCGGCAAACCGGTCACCACGATCACCACCATGGCGATGGCAGTGGTGACCAACGACAACCGCACCGCGGCGTGCACCTGCGGATCACTCAGGTATGTGCCCAGGTCACCGGCGATCGCGACCCAGATCAACCCGAGGATCGGCACGCCGAGCAGGCCGACCAGCAGCACCGCCGGGGGGAGAAACCAGAAGGCATCTCGCGCCCGGGGCTGCCCGGTCGGCCTGCGGCCGGCGCGGACCAGGCTCAAGACGTCGGCTCGGTGTAACCGACCTCGACCATCCGCTCCTTACCGGCGCCCTCGGTCATGAACTCGATGAACTGCTTCGCGGCTTCGGTGTTCTTGCCGGCGGTGACCGGGGCGATCATCAGCGACTGTTCGGTGTTCACCTCATCGGGGAAATCGACCGCGGTGGCCTCGGAGTCCTTCGGGATGTCGGTGCGGAAGACGATGCCGGCGTCGGCCTCACCGAGCTGCACCTTCTGCACGATCGGCTGCACGCCCAATTCCCGCGAGACGGTGTTGGACATCAGCTTGTCGGTGAAACCCGGCTGGGAGGTTTCGATCTTCTCGAGGGTCTTCGAGGTGGCCATCCAGATCGGCAGGCTCTCGTCGGCGAGCAGCACCTTCACCCCGGGACGGGCCAGGTCGGTGTACTGCGACACATTGCCCGGGTTGCCCGGGGCCACCACCACGACCAGGCTGGTGTTGGCCAGCGGCTGCACCCCGTCGGGGTCGACCAGGTTCTCCTCCGCGGCGGTCTTCATGTCGCGGGGGTTGGCCGCGATCCAGACGTCCGGGGTCGCACCCTTGGCGAGTTGTTCGCGCTGGATCGGGGTGTGGCCGGCTTCGAAGGTGACCTTGCCCAGCCCGGCCTCCTCGTAGGCGGCGGCCAGCGACTTGGTGTGTCCGGCCAGCGCGCCCGGCGAGAAGACGATGACCTCATTGTCGTCACCGCCTTGTTGTTCGGCGGGTTCGGCAGGGCCCGCGCAGGCGGCCAGCGGCAGCACGACGAGTGCCGCGACAGCGGCCAGCAGGGAACGACGGTTACGCATGGGGAAACAACTCCTGGATCGATGAACTCATTCCAAGGAGTCGTGGCCGGTGCCCGGGAAGTTCCCGTGACCTTGCCCACATCTCAGCCGGCGATGCGCTCCCGATCGGTCAGCGCGGCGACCACGTCGGACCATTGTTCGATCAACTCGGCCCGGGCTCGGGCCACGCGGGAACGGATCGTGCCGACCGCCACCCCGGCGATCGAGGCCGCCTCGGCGTAGCTCAGCCCGAAGACCTGGGTCAGCACCAGGGCTTCGCGTCGTTCCCGGTCGAGGGAGTCGAGCATCTGCTCGATCTCGACCCGGGCGGAGGCATCGGGCACGGCCAAGCGTTCGGCGGCGGCCGGGGAGACCTGCTGGGGACGGGAGGCTTCGCGGCGGAACCGGTCCACCGCGGTGCGGCGGGCGATGGTCAGCAGCCATGCCCGGGCACTGGATTCACCGCGGTAGCCGGGCAGGGCGTCCATCGCCCGCAGGTAGGTCTCCTGGGTGAGGTCGTCGGCGGCGTCGCGCCCGGCCAGATGGGCCAGGAATCGCCAGACATCGTCCTGGGTGAGCCGGATGAACTCCCCCAGGGCCGGACGGTCCCCCGCCCGGGCCTGCAGCGCATAGGCGGTCACCCGGGCGTCGACGACCGTGCGGTCGGATGGGTGACGAGGCGGCATGAGGCCGAGGTTAGCGGTTAACATCGGCCCATGACGGCACCCTGTCCTGATGCGGAACGCTGCCCTGATGCGGAACGCTGCCCCGATGCGGAACGCTGCCCCGATGCGGAACGCTGGCGCGATGCGCTGTCGGCGCGCCTCGACGGCGAGCCGTGTGCGTTCTCCGACGCCGAACTCGACCGACACCTGCTCGAGTGTCCTGCCTGCGCGGCCTGGTACGAGGATTCGCGCCGGGTGAGCTGTCACCTGCAGGCCTCGGCGCTGACCGGGCCGGACCTGAGCCGACAGTTGATCGGGGCGACCGAGGCACACATCTGTGGTTGTCACCACGGTGAACCCTGTGAGTGCACCGATTGTCAGTGCGTCGATTGCACCTGCATGCGCTGAACCGCTGTCGCCGGCCGGGTGTGTCGGGTCAGTCCTTGCCGAAGATGATCGCGCGCTGCACCACGAAGTTGGTCACCGTGGCCACGCCCTGGGCGATCACGAAACCGACCACCTGGGCGATCAGCCGGTTGCTGATATCGAGCAGCACCGGGTACACGACCGCGAAGAGCCCCACCTGGACGGCGAAGGTGATCAGGTACAGGGCCATCACCGCGACGAATCGCTTGGCGGAGCCCGCGGCCCTGAAGGTATAGCGCCGGTTCAGCAGATAGGCGGTGATCGTGCCGGCCACCCAGCTCAGGGCCTTGGCCGGGGTGTGGCCGAGCCCGGCCGACATCAGGATCACCAGCAGCCCGAAGTCGACCACGGCCGAGACCGCGCCCACCAGGACGAAACTGGTCAGTTGGCGCTTGAGCGGTACCCGGCCCGGGGACGAGTTCAGCGCAGGCGCCTGGTCGGTGGGCATACCTCATGGTGACACAGCGGCCACAACCTTCACCGAACGGAACCGCGCGCTCATCGCCGGCGCGAAACAAGTATCGTCCGAACCTCACGCGAACGTTCGCAAGGTGAGGATGGGCCCATGAAGGTACTTGTAGTCGGCGGATCGGGCATGATCGGGGCCAGCACGGCCCGATACCTGAAGGATCAGGGGGCCGATGTCACCGTCGGGGTGCGATCGGCACTGCCCGAGGAGTCACCGGTGGCCGATCTGCCGGTACTGATCGGTGACTACATGGCCGGCACCTACCACGCCGAGATGCTGTCCCCCTTCGACGCGATCGTGTTCGCCGCCGGCCAGGATGTGCGGCACAAGCCCGCCGACGTCGATGACGACGAGTTCTGGAAGTCGGCCCAGATCGAGGGCGTCCCGCGCTTCGCCGAACTGGCCAAACAAGCCGGGGTGCGTCGGTTCGTCCAGGTCGGCAGCTACTACCACATGGTCTTGCCCGATCTGGCCGAGACGAACGCCTACGTCGCCGCCCGCAAGGCCGCCGATGACGGGGCCCGGGCGCTGGCCGACGAGTCGTTCAATGTCTCGACGGTGAACCCGCCGTCGATCATCGGCGTGATCCCGGGGGTACCGGCCAAGCGGTTCCGTCGGCTGGTCTCCTGGGCCGCCGGCAAGGAGTCGCAGATTCCCGACACCGCCCCGCCGGGTGGCACCAACTACATGACGGTGCGTTCGCTGGCCGAGGCGATCTGGGGTGCCCTCAACCATGCCGAACCGGGCCGGGCCTACCTGGTCGGTGACCGGAACCTGACCTATCAGCAGTACTTCCAGATGCTCGTCGACGCCGCCGGCGGCGATCGCACCATCACCACCGTCGACGAGGAACACCGCTTCCTGCCCGACGTGGGCATCGTGCACGGACGCGGCACCGTACTCAGCTACGAGCCGCCGGCCGAGGACGTCGCAGCCCTGGGCTACACCCGTAACGATGTCGAGCGTGGCATCGATGAGGTGGTCTCGATCGTCAAGCCACTGATCGACTGATACCGCTCCGACTCGGCCAACACTCGACCGAGAGCGGGCTCAGTCCGGCACGATCAGCGGGACGAAGGCGTAGTGGCCGATGTACTCGACCTGCGGTTCGTCGGCCGTGCGTCGCACCCGGCACATCCGTCCGGCGACCGGCACGACCAGCACCCCGCCGGGGGCCAGTTGGTCGATCAATTCCTGCGGTAGCCGCTCGGCCATCGCCGAGACCAGAATCCGGTCGTAGGGTCCTTCCTCCGGGGCCCCCAGCACTCCCGGACGGGCCGGTTCCAAGCGCGCCCAGTCCCGTCCGTGGCAGGCGAGGTTCTGCGCTCCCCAGGTGGCCAGGTCGGGCACCAGTTCCACCCCGAGGACGAATCCGTCCGGGCCGGTCAGTTCGGCCAGGATCGCGGTGGTCCACCCCGAGCCGGCACCGACGTCCAGCACCCGGGCACCCTCGGGCACCTCGAGCAGTTCCAACATGTTCGCCACCGTGGACGGTTGGGAGTTGGTCTGGCCGCCGAACAGTGGCAACGGGCGATCCTCGCCGGCATGGCGGCGCTGCCCCTCGGTGAGATGCTGCTCCCGCGGGGTGGCGGACATCGCGGCCCGCACCCGCTGCCGGTGATCGTGCTGCTGGTGCTGCTGGGGGGTCATGGACGTGAGGGTACGCGCCGACCGCGACCGGCAACAGGCTCAGCTCACCGCGGGCTCACGGGGTTCACCAGAGCACGGGTCGCAGCCGTCGGATCTCCTCGGCCGAACGCAGCCCGGTCAGAATCACCGTGCCCAGCGGGGTATCCCGCCAGAGTTCGAGTTGCCGGGCGATGCGCTTCGGCGGACCGATCAGCGCGGTGCCGTCGATCAGGTCGTCGTCGATCGCCTCGATGGCTGCCTCCCGGTGCCCGGCCAGGAAGAGTTCCTGAACCCGCTCGGCCGTATCACCGAAACCGGCCCGACGCAGCACATTGGCGTGGAAGTTCTGCCCCGACGCCCCCATCCCGCCGACATACCAGGCCATCGACTGCTTGGCCCGGTACATCGCGGCCGACACGTCGTCGTCGACATAGGTGTTCAGGCAGGCCGTCACCTCGAAACCGGGACGGGCGGTGGCCAGGACCTCGCCGTACATCGGTTCGAAGGAGTTGATGTGGCTGAACACCGAGATCCAGCCATCGGCGATCTCGAAGGCCAGGGCGGTGTTCTTCGGGCCCTGTGCCCCCAGGTACACCGGGATGTCGCTGCGCAGGGGTTGGGTGATCGACTTGAGCGGTTTCCCCAACCCGGTGCCGCCCGGGTAGGGCAACGGGTAATGCGGCGAATCGGAGGTGACCGGCCCGCGGCGCTCCCAGATATCGCGCATGATCGCCAGGTAATCGCGGGTGCGGGCCAACGGTTTGGGGAAGGGCCGGCCGTACCAGCCCTCGATGATCTGCGGCCCCGACACCCCCAGGCCCAGGATCAACCGGCCCCCGCTCAGGGCGTCCAGGGTCAACGCGGCCATCGCGGTGGCCGCCGGGGTGCGGGCGTCGAGTTGCACGATCGCGGTGCCGAGCATGATTCGGCTGGTGCGGGCCGCGTACCAGGTCAGCGGCACCAGGGCGTCGGAGCCGTAGGCCTCGGCGGTCCACACCGAGTGGAAGCCCAGTTCTTCGGCGGTCAGCACCATGTCGGTCTGATCGACCGGGTCCCGCTGCCAGTACCCCAGGCCGATGCCGATCTTCAGGTCGCTCACGCGATCGACCCCGCAGCCATGATGTCTCCGATCTCCAGAGCCTGTCGGGTTGCCCCACCGACGGTGAACTCCAGTTGTTTGGTGGCGGTGAAGTAGTGGTGCGCCGCGCCGTCCAGATCGACCCCGGCCCCACCGTGCAGATGCACCGCACTGTGGGCGATCAGGTTACCGCCCTCGGCGGCCCAATACCCGGCGGTTTCCACCGCACTGCCCAGCGGTACCCCGGCTTCCCAGCGCCAGGCCGCCTGCCACAGCGTCAACCGTTGGCAGCCCAGATCGATGTAGGCATCGCCGAGGCGTTGTCGCACCGCCTGGAAGGCACCCAACGGCTGGTCGAACTGTTCCCGTTCGGCGGTGTAGTCGGCAGTCAGTTCCAGGGCGCGTTGGCTCACCCCGTACTGGACGGCCGCGGTGGTCAGGGTCAGGGCCCGACGCAACCGCAGGGCCACCTCGGCCCCACCGAGCCGGCGATCGGCGGGCAGTTCGACGCCGGTCAGGTCCAGGTGCGCGACCGGCAGGCCCCCGGTGGCGGTGTCCTCGGTGACCCGGACGCCGTCGTCGGGGGTGACCAGGAAGACCGCCGGTCCGTCCGGGTCGGTGGCGGTGACCAGCCACAGGTCGGCTACGGCACCGTGGGGCACCACGGTCTTGTGTCCCTCCAGCACCCAGCCGTTCGCGGCCCGTGCGGTGACGGCAGGCAGGTTCGGGGCGGCGTCGGTGTTCTCGGCCAGCGCCGGCAGCACGATCGGTGCTTCGGCGAGCCGTTCGGCCGCGGTGGATTCGGCCAGTACTGCGGTGGCTGCGACCTGGGCGGCTGCGGGGATGGCTGCCGCGGCCCGGCCGAACTCGATCAGCGCCCGGCAGGCGGCGATCATGCCCAATCCGGTGCCGTGCGGTTCGGGCAGGTGCAGGGTCAGCAGGCCCGCCTCGTTCGCCTGCTGCCACAGCTCGCGGTCGAACCCGGTCGGATAACCGGGGGTGCGGCCCCGGCAACTGCGTCGGGCCAGGTCGGCCGCGGCGTCCTGTTCTTCGGTGAAGGTGAAGTCCATGAAAGCTCCGTCCGGTGACTAGCGGTGGGGTTGGCCCAGGGCGACCCGCGAGATCAGGTCGCGCTGTACCTCGTTGGCGCCGCCACCGAAGGTGAGGATCAGGTTCGTGCGGTGGGCCCGCTCGAGGCGTCCGGCAAGTACTGCGGCCGGGGAGTTGGTGGGCAACAAGGCGGTCGGGCCGACGATCTCCATCAGCATCCGGTAGATGGTCAGCGCATTCTCCGAGCCGAGCACCTTGGTGGCCGAGGCCTGGGCCGGGGAGACGTCCTCGACCTGGGCGGCGATCTCCCAGTTCATCAGGGTCAGGGCCTCGTTCATGGCCCGGGCGCGGCCGAGCAGCAGCCGCACCCATTCCTGGTCGATCAGCCGGCGACCGCCCGGCCCGGTGGTCTCCCGGGCCCAGTCGGTGACCAGGTCGATCGCCTGGGCGACCGCGGCCGAGGAGAACAGGGCCACTCGTTCCCGGTTCAGTTGTGCGGTCATCAACCGCCAGCCGCCGTGGTACTCCCCGACCAGGTTGGACGCCGGCACCCGGACGTCGTCGAAGTAGGTGGTGGAGGTGCGCAGCCCGGCCACGGTGTCCACCGGGGCGTGGCTGAACCCGGCCGCATCGGTGGGTACCAGGATGATCGACAGGCCACGGTGTTTGGACGCGGACGGGTCGGTGCGGCAGGCCAGCCAGATCCAGTCGGCGTATTTGACCTGGGAGGTCCACATCTTCTGCCCGTTGATCACGAACTCGCCGTCCTCCGGCGTGCCGACGAGTTCGGCGCGGGTGCGCAGCGAGGCCAGATCGGTGCCGGCCTCGGGTTCGGAGTAGCCGATCGAGAAGTGCAGTTCGCCGCGCAGGATCTTGGGCAGGAAGTACTCCTGCTGTTCCCGGGTGCCGTAGCGCATCAGGGTCGGGCCGATGGTGTTGATGGTCAGGTAGGGCACGGCCACCCCGGCGACCGCGGCGGCGTCACTGAAGATCAGTTGTTCCACCATCGATCGGCCCTGGCCGCCGAACTCCTCCGGCCAGCCCATGCCCAGCCAGCCGTCGGCCCCGAGGGTGCGGATCACCTCCAGGTAGACGTCCCCGTCGGCGAACTCTCCCCCGTCGAAGGCCAGCCCGGCCTTGCGTTCGGGGGTCATCAGCCGGTCGAAATAGCCGGCGACCTCTTCGCGCAGTTGCTGTTGTTGTTCGGTCAGTTCAATACGCACGCGGCATCAACCGATCTCGCCGAGGCGGTCGACCGCGGCCCGGTAGCCGTCGACCAGTTCGGCCATGATCGTGTCCACCGACTCGATCTCGTCGATCATGCCGACGATCTGCCCGGCCGGCATCGCCACCACCGACGGGTCGTCACCGGCCGAGATCCGCTGATGGGCCTCCGACACCAGCAGGTTCTGCAGCGGCATCGGCAACGGTTCGGGGGCATCGGCGGCCTGCCAGGCATCGGTCCAGCGGGTGCGCAGCAGCCGGGCGGGCTTGCCGCTGTACACCCGCGACCGCACGGTGTCGCCGGAGCCGGCGTTCAGGATCGCCTGCTGCACCACCGACGGCCGGTCGCCGGCCTCGCGGCCGAGTTGGTACTCGGCGGCGGTCAGCCAGCGCGACCCGAGCCACACCCCGTCGGCACCCAGGGCCAGCGAGGCGGCCACCTGCCGTCCCGACCCGATCCCGCCGGCGGCCAGTACCGCGGCCTCGGAGCCGACCGCGTCGACCACCTGGGGGGTGAGCACCATGGTGGTGATCTCGCCGGTGTGCCCGCCGGCCTCGTGGCCCTGCGAGATCACGATGTCGACCCCTTCGGCGACATGGCGGCGGGCGTGTTCCACGCTGCCGGCCAGGGCGGCAACCGCCACCCCGGCGTCCTTGGCCGCGGCGATCACATCGGCCGGCGGTGAGCCCAGGGCGTTGGCGATCAGTGCCGGACGGTGTCGCAGCGCGACCTCCACCTGGGCGCGGGCGTTGGAATGCAACCAGCCCAGCACGGTCGGGCCGCTCTGCCCCTCGAGTTCGGGGACGTTCAGCTCGGCCAGGGTGCGGGCGACGAAGTCCCGGTGCTCCTGGGGGATCATGTCCTTGAGGTCACCGGCGGCACCCTCGGTGGGGGCCTTGGCCGGCATCACCACGTCCACGCCGAAGGGCAGACCGTCGGTGTTCTGCGACATCCAGGTCAAGGTGGCGTCGAGTTCTTCGGGATCGTCGAAGCGCACGCACCCCAGCACACCCATGCCGCCGGCGCGGGTGATGGCCGCGGCCACATGCTCGGACGGGGTGAACCCGAAGATCGGGTAGCGGATGCCGAAGCGTTCGGTCAGGGCGGTTCGCATGGTTCTCCTCATGTGGCCGGGAGGTCTTCGCTGGAAGGTTTCTCGGTGGTCAGTTGTCGGGCCCAGCGCAGGTCGGACTTGCCTGCCGGGGAGCGTTTGATCTCGTCGACGAACCACACGCTGCGGGGCACCTTGTACCCGGCGATGTGTTGGCGGGCGACGCGGTTGAGGTCGGCCAGGCCGACCTGCGAGCCGGGCGTGCGCACCACGATGGCGGCCACCCGGTGGCCCCAGTGGTCATCGGGGACGCCGAGCACCAGGGCGTCCTGTACGTCGGGGTGGGCGCGCACCGCGGCCTCGACCTCGTCGGGGAAGATCTTCTCCCCACCGCTGTTGATCGAGGTACTGCCCCGACCCAGCACGGTCACCGAGCCGTCGGCCTCGACCCGGGCCAGGTCGCCGGGTATCGCGTAGCGCACCCCGTCGTATTCGCGGAAGGTCTCGCGGGTCTTCTTCTCGTCGTTGTAGTAACCGAGCGCGATGTGGCCCTTGCGGGCCAACATGCCGACCTCACCCGAGCCGGGTTCGACCGGTCGGCCGTTCTCGTCCAGCACCGCGGTGGACGTGTCGAGCCGGATCGACATCTGGGTGGTGGTGTGGCCGGCGCGGATCACGTTCATCCCGTTGAAACCGGCCTCGCTGGCGCCCATCGAATCGGAGATGAAACAGTGCGGCAGCTTCTCGACGAACTGCTGCTGCATCGTGGCTGAGAACAACACCGCGGTGGACGAGACCACGCGCAGCGACGACAGGTCGTACTCGCCGCCGTCCGGTTTGCCCTCGGCCAACGCCTCGAGCAGCGGACGGGCCATCGCGTCCCCGGTGATCATCATCACGTTCACCCGATGCTGTTCCACCCGCTGCCAGACCGCGTGGGCATCGAAGTCGGCCAGCAACACCGCCGCCCCGCAGTTGAACAGTGACGACAGGGTGGCCCACTGGGCGGCACCGTGAATCAGCGGCGGAACCGGGAAGCGCACCACCTGATCACCGGCCGCGCCGGCACGGGACTGCTGGAACTCATCGGCCAGGTACTCCCCGCTGAGCAGGTCGATGCCCCCGCCGAACACCCGCCAGGCGTCCTCCTGGCGCCACATCACACCCTTGGGGTGGCCGGTGGTTCCGCCGGTGTAGAGCAGGAAGATGTCGTCGGGGCTGCGCTCGCCGAAGTCGCGCTCGGGCGACTGATCGACCAGGGCGTCCTCGTAGGCCTCGGCCCACTCCGGTTGATCGGTGCCGTCGGCCGGGTCGGTTTCGACCACCAGCACCGAGGTCAGTTTCGGGCACCGGTCGAAGGCCTCGGCCACCACCGGCAGGTAGCGCCGCTCGCACACCATGGTCACCATGTCGGAGTTGTTGACCAGGTACTCCACCTCGCCGGCGACGTAACGGAAGTTGATGTTGACCATCATCGCCCGCAGTTTGTAGGCCGCCACCATCGCCTCAATGGCCTCGACGGTATTGCGCGACAGCACGCCGACTTTGTCGCCGGGCCCGACGCCACGGGCGGCCAGGGCATGGGCGAGTCGGTTCGCCCGCTGCTCCAATTCGGCGAATGTTCTGTTCCCGCGGTCACTGAGTAGGGCTGGCCGTTGCGGAACAGCGTCGACTGCGTGTTCGATCAAGTCAGCGAGATTGCAGGTCACGGATCCGAGTATGTGGTGTTAGCGTGCCGTCAGCAAGGCTTTTCCCAACGTGTGACACTCACCCGAGAGGACGGACACAGATGACCCCCGGCGCATCCCCCAACCCGGCCGAGACCCCCGACTGCCTGATCGAACAGCACGGCCATGTGCTGCAGATCACACTGAACCGCCCGGAGGCCCGCAATGCGCTGACCGGCGAGATGATGCAGTTGCTGGGTGAGGCCTGGGACCGGATGGACAACGACCCGGAGATCCGGGTCGCGGTATTGACCGGTGCCGAGGGCACCTTCTGCGCCGGCGCCGACCTCAAGGCGATGAGCGCCACCCCGGCCGGCGACCGGATTCACGGCGAGGACGGCGGCGGGGGGATGGACCTGACCCGGATGCCCGGCCTGCTGAAGGGCCGTCGCCCGAGCAAGCCGATCATCGCCGCGGTCGAGGGGTACGCGATCGCCGGGGGCACCGAGATTCTGCTCGGCACCGACATCCGGGTGGCCGGTGCCGGGGCCCGCTTCGGCCTTTCGGAACCGAAGTGGGGGCTCTTCCCGATGGGTGGGTCGAGCGTCCGGCTGCCCCGCCAGATTCCCTACACCGCGGCCGCCGACATCCTGCTCACCGGCCGGCACATCGACGCCGAACAGGCCCTGGCCTGGGGGCTGATCGGTGAGGTGGTGCCCGACGGTCAGGCCCTCACCCGGGCGATGGAGTTGGCCGAGATGGTCTGCGCCAACTCCCCGATCGCGGTACAGGCGATCCTGAAGTCGATGCGCGACACCGAAGGGCTGCACGAACTCGAGGCCTTCGAGGTGGAGACCAAGATCGGCGTCGAGGTCTTCCGCAGCGATGACTCCCGGGAGGGCCCACGGGCCTTCGCCGAGAAGCGCAAGCCAAACTTCACCGGCCGATGAGCGGGCCCCTGCACGGGCTGCGGGTTCTGGAGTTCGAGGCGATCGGCCCGGTACCCCATGCCGTTTCCCTGCTCACCTCCCTGGGCGCCGAGGCGGTGCGGGTGCGCCGACCGCACACCCATTCGCACCGCGACCCGAGCCCGTTCGCCGGTATCACCACCTCCGCCGACCTCACCGACCCCGCGGCGGTGGCCGAGATCGAACACCTCATCGAGCACTGTGATGTGTTGATCGAGGGATACCGTCCCGGTGTCCTGGAACGCCGCGGCTTGGGCCCGGACGTGGCGCTGGCCCGCAATCCGGGGCTGATCTATGCCCGGATGACCGGCTGGGGACAGACCGGCCCCCGCGCGTCCGAGGCCGGCCACGACCTCAACTACATCGGCCTGACCGGCGCCCTGGACCTGATCGGTACACCGGAGGAACCCCTCCCCCCGCTCAACCTGGTCGGCGACTACGGCGGTGGCTCGATGCTGGTGGTGATCGGCATTCTCGCCGCCCTGCATGAGCGGGCGAGGTCCGGACGGGGTCAGGTGGTCGACGCGGCCATCGTCGACGGCACCGCCACGATGCTGGCCCCCTTCGCCGCCGGAATGGCCGCCGGGGTCTGGAAACCTCAGCGGGCCGCCAATGTGATCGACGGCGGCGCCCCCTACTACCGCACCTATCGCTGCGCCGACGGACGGTTCGTCGCGGTCGGGGCGATCGAGGAGCCCTTCTACCGGACCCTGACCGAGACCCTGGGCCTCGACGACCTGCCCGACCGACACGACCGGACGACCTGGCCGGTGCTGCGCGAACGTTTCGCCGAGGTCTTCGCCACCGCCGACCGGGACACCTGGGCCGCCCGGTTCGCCGGCACCGACGCCTGCGTCACCCCGGTACTGACCCTCGACGAGGCCAACGACGACGCCCACCTGCAGTCCCGCGGTGTCCTCGACGCCGAGGGTCGCCGCAGCGGCGCCCCCCGCTTTTCCCGATCGGCCACCGGGCCCCTGGGTGGGTCCGGAACCACCACCGACATGCCACCGGCCGACATCATCGACATGTGGAGGAACCGATGACCCAACCTCTGACCGCCCCGCTGGATCTGTTCTTCGACTACCAGCGCTCCACCGGCCCGGCGATCGGCGCCTTCGTCACCGCCGTCCGCGACGGTCGCCTGCTCGGTGGACGCACCGCCGACCGACGCGTGGTCGTGCCACCACCCGAGTACGACCCGGCCACCGGTGACCCGATCACCGACTTCGTCGACGTCGGCCCGGCCGGCACCGTGCTGTCGTACTCCTGGCAGGCCGAACCGCAGCCCGAGCACCCGCTCGAGACCCCCTTCGCCTGGGTCCTGGTGCAGTTGGACGGGGCCGACACTCCCCTGCTGCACGTGCTGCAGGCCGAGGCGAGCGAACTCGAGGTCGGGATGCGGGTGCAGGCCCGCTGGGCCGACGAGCGTGCCGGACGGATCACCGACCTGGTCTTCGTCCCCGAGGGAGCCGCGGCCGACCCGGCACCGGCCGAGGCGGACGAACCGGTGTCGATGATCAACACCCCGATCGCGCTGTCGATCCAACACAGTGCCTCGCACCAGGAATCGGAGTACCTGCGCGGCCTGGCCCGCGGTGAACTGATCGGTGCCCGGGTCGGGCCCGGCAGCCCGGTCTACATCCCACCCCGGGGAGCCTCCCCCACCGACGGGGTGCCGACCGAGGACTTCGTCCACGTCTCCGACACCGGCACGGTGACCACCTTCTGCATCGTGAACGTGCCCTTCCTGGGCCAGCAGATCACCCCGCCCTATGTCAGCGCCTACATCCTGCTCGACGGCGCCGATATCGCGATCCAACACCTGATCCTGGAATGCCCGGCCGACGAGGTGCGGATGGGAATGCGGGTGCAGGCCAAGTGGCGGCCCGAGTCGGAGTGGGGACACACCCTGCGCAATATCGAGTACTTCCGTCCCACCGGCGAACCCGACGCCGATTACGAGACCTACCGGCACCACCTGTGAGGAGGAGGACCATGACCGACATCGCTGTGGTGGGTTTCGCCCACGCTCCGCACACCCCGGCCACCGACGGCACCACCAACGGGGTCGAGATGCTGGTGCCCTGTTTCCGCGAGCTCTACGCGACCCTGGGCATCACCAAATCCGACATCGGCTTCTGGTGCTCCGGGTCGTCGGACTACCTGGCCGGACGGGCCTTCTCGTTCATCTCCGCGATCGACGCGATCGGTGCGGTACCGCCGATCAACGAATCCCACGTCGAGATGGACGCGGCCTGGGCCCTGTACGAGGCCTGGGTGAAGCTGGTCACCGGTGAGGTCGACACCGCCCTGGTGTACGGCTTCGGCAAGGCCTCGGCCGGCCGGCTCGACCGGGTGCTCGGCCTGCAGACCGACCCCTATCTGGTCGCCCCGCTGGGGGTGGGCGCGTCCAACCTGGCCGCCCTGCAGGCCCGGCTGGGTCTGGTCGAGGGCCGCTGGACCGAACGGGATCTGGCCGAGGTCGCCGCCCGGGCCCGCCGCGCCGCGGGACCGAACGCCCAGATCCGCGAGGACGTGGATGCCGACGAACTGCTCTCGCGTCCGGTGATCAGCGACCCGCTGCGCGAACACGACTGCGCCCCGATCACCGACGGCGCCTCGGCGATCGTGCTCGCCGCCGGCGACCGGGCCCGGGAACTGAGCGAGCGCCCCGCCTGGATCACCGGGATCGAGCACCGCATCGATTCGGCCCACCTGACCGGACGCGACTGGTTGGCGATGCCCTCACTGAGCAGCGCGGCCGAGAAGGCCCTGGCCGGTGACCGGCAACTCGACGCGGCCTACCTGCATGCCCCGTACACCCATCAGGATCTGCTCGCCCGGGAGGCGATCGGGTTGGCCGATGAGGTGACGGTCAACCCCGACGGTGGCCCGCTGACCGGTAACCCGATGTTCAGCGGCGGTCTGGAACGGATCGGCCAGGCCGCCCGGCGGATCTGGGACGGCGCCGACCGGGTGCTCGCCCACGCGGCCCAGGGGCCGTTGATGCAACAGAATCTGGTGGCCGTGCTGGAAGGGAGTCAGCGATGAGCAAGCAGCCAGCCGCAGTCCTCGGGGTCGGTCAGACCCACTACACCTCCAAGCGACTCGACGTGTCGATGTCGGGCCTGGTGCGCGAAGCGATCGACCGGGCGATGGTCGACGCCGCGGTGAGCTGGGACGACATCGACGCGGTGGTGATCGGCAAGGCCCCCGACCTCTTCGAGGGTGCGATGATGCCCGAACTGGCGATGGCCGATGCGATCGGCGCGGTCGGCAAACCACTGTTGCGGGTACACACCGCCGGCTCGGTGGGCGGCTCGACCGCGAACGTCGCCGCCTCGCTGGTGCAGGCCGGGGTGCACGGCCGGGTGCTGGCGGTGGCCTGGGAGAAGCAGTCCGAATCGAATGCGATGTGGGCCCTGTCGATTCCGGTGCCGTTCTCGATGCCGGTGGGGGCCGGCGCGGGCGGCTACTTCGCGCCCCACGTGCGCTCCTACATCCGCAAGTCCGGTGCCCCCGAACACATCGGTGCGGTCGTGGCCACCAAGGACCGCCGCAATGGGGCGATCAACCCTTACGCGCACCTGAAGCAGCCCGACATCACCGTCGAGGAGGTACAGGCCTCGCAGATGTTGTGGGATCCGATTCGGTTCGCCGAAACCTGCCCCTCCTCCGACGGTGCCTGCGCCATCGTGATCGGCAATGCGGACGCCGCCGAACAGGTGCGGGCCGACGGAAAGCAGGTCGCCTGGATTCACGCCACCGCGATGCGCACCGAACCGACCACCTTCTCGGGCCGCGACAACATCAGCCCCCAAGCCGGGCGCGATGCCGCCGCTGCGCTGTGGAAGGGGGCCGGAATCACCGACCCCTTCAACGAGATCGACTGTGCCGAGATCTACGTGCCCTTCTCGTGGTTCGAGCCGATGTGGCTGGAGAACCTCGGGTTCGCCGAGCAGTACACCGGGTGGCGGCTGGTCGAGGACGGGGTCACCGCCCCGGACGGGGCCCTGCCGGTGAACATGTCGGGCGGGGTGCTGTCGTCCAACCCGATCGGAGCCTCGGGCATGATCCGGTTCGCCGAATCCGCCCTGCAGGTGATGGGCCGGGCCGGTGATCATCAGGTCGACGGGGCCCGCCGGGCCCTCGGTCATGCCTACGGTGGCGGCTCGCAGTACTTCTCGATGTGGGTGGTGGGCGCCGACCGTCCGTCCTGATCGGGTCTGCCCGGCTTCGCCCCGCGGGGTAATAGCCTGATGCCAGCCGGGACGAAGGTGGGACGAAGGGCATGAGGAAGTGGCTGGCCGCGACGGCCGGGTTGTTGGTGTTGCTGAGCGGATGCACCGGCTCGTCCCCTGCGGACGAGGACGCCTGCGAGGAGTACCTCCGGGAGACCCTGGTGGCGCCCTTCAACACCGAGGGTGAGTGCCGGCTGGTGCCGCGGGTGGACGCGGCCATCGGCCACGTGGGGATCGGATTCGATCGCCTCGGCGAGGCCGGCGAGACCGGATACCTGGTCGACCTGACCACCGGCTCGTCCACCCCGATCGAGATGCCCGAGGACGCCGTCTTTGCGAAGGCTCACTCCACCCGGATCGACGACCAGCCGGTACTCCTGGTCACCGGCTACCGCAAGGCACCCGGTGCGGACTACCGTCCCTTCGCCCTGGGCTTCGACCCGAGTGGCGAACCGGTGCTCCGTGCCGAAGCCGACTGGACGACCCCGACCGTCGTGCCCGAGATGCGAGTGACCAGCACCAACGTGTGGGACCAGAAGGGGGTGCTCGACATCGCAGCCAAGAAGTGGACCCGCACCGACAGGTCACTCGACCACACCACTGTCGAGCCCTACCGGAGACTGCAGACCACCCCGGTGGCGATGTTCGGCGGCAACCTCGTCCTGACCGTCTCGGGTGATGCGCTGGTCACCGGCGAGTCGCGGACGGTGCAGGTGGTCGGCCTATTTGCGGTGACCCCCGCCAATGCGGTGGTGTGGCAGACCCTGGACCGAACCGGCCCGGGCTCAGGGGACCGCACCGCGGTGGCCGGCTACCTCGGAGCGTACGTGTTGCAATTGACCGGACCGGACACCGGCCCGTGGCAGATCGCGTGGTACGACGGTGAGACCGGTCGGCCGACCGACCCGAAGCCGGCCGATCTCGCCGGTCTGCGGGGCGGCACCGCAGGGCTCGTCACCCCCGGGCAACTCATCGCCACCGACGACGGTCGATATCTGGCACTGGCCACGCCGGACACCCCGACCAACCTCACGGCCGTGATCGATGTGGAGGCCGGCACCGTCACCCCGATCACCACGCCGAGCACCACCAGCGTCTCGGCGATGACCAATACGACGGCCTATCTGAGCCCGCAGCACGGTAAGAAGTCGAGCGTCGATCTGGCCTCGGGGGAACAACAAGATCTCTCCGACGACACCAAGCTCCCCGATCTGGTCACCGACGAGGCCGCTCTGTTCGCCGTCCACCTGCACGACAAGACGATGGTGGTCACCCGCTGAGCTGCCGTCGGTTGTGGTCGTTCACCGTGGCGTCCCTTTCGATGGCTAGCCTGTGCCCGGCACGGAGGTGGGGGATGCGGAAGAGAATGCGGCTGGCTGCGGCGGCCGGGATGTTGGTGTTGCTGAGCGGGTGTGTCGGTACCCCGTTCGCGCCGGGCAAGGCCCCGGCCGAACCGGGGGAAGCCGAGACCGAAACCGGGGGCAGTTCCCTGCCCGCGTGCGCCGACGACGTCCGCGAACGACTCGCACCTCCCTTCGATACCGACGGTGAGTGTTGGCAGGTGCCTCGGGTGACCGCGGCCGCGGGCAACGTCGGGATCGGATTCGACAGTGACGGCAGTACCGAGAACGCCCACATCGTCGACCTCGGTACCGGCTCGATCCGCGAGATCGACCTGCCCGGGAGCGCCACCGGGCTGCAGGTTCAGGTGACCCCGGTCGGTGGCACACCGATGTTCCTGATCACCGGCTACGAGCACACCCGTGGCGATGCTCTCAACGCCGCCGGCTACCGCCCGTTCGCTCTGGGATTCGACCTGCGGGGCAGCACCAACCCCGCCTACCGGGCCGAAGCCGACTGGGTCGGCGAGGAAGACTCCGAGCGGATGGTGACCAGCACGAATGTGTGGGCCGATTCGGCCGTGTTGGATATCGCCGCAGGGAAGTGGGCCGAGGTCGACCCGGACAATCTGGCTCCTCGGGAGATCGGGCCTTACCGGCACCTCTCGACGATTCCCGATCGGGTGGCCTTCTTCGGGGGCAACCTGGTGCACGTGGCCTCCGAGCGGGTGCATCTGGGCGGCGGCAAGTTCGCCTTGGTGAACGGTGCCTATGCGGTGGGTCAGGACGGTTCACTGGCCTGGACCAACCTCACCGAAACACCCGTCGATCCGAGTGTCCGACCCCCGAAGATCGTTGCCGGTTACCTGGGGCGTCACGTACTGCTGATGACTGCTGCCGAGGAGGGAAAGTGGCAGGTTGCCTGGTACGACGGCATCACCGGTGAGCACGCCACGCCGAAGCCCGCAGACCTCGCCGGGCTGGGCGGGGGGACGCCCGAGTTCATCGGACAGGGCCCGCTGATGGCCACCGCGGACGGCCGCCACGTGGTGTTGGCCACCGTGGGATTCGCCACCGACTTCGTGGCCGTGGTCGACGTCGAAGCCGGTACGGCCACCCAGATCGCGTCACCGAACGACCTCACCTTCACCACGGTGGCCGGCAACACGGTCTATCTGCAGACCCAGCACGGCAAGGACTCGGCGACCCATGACCTCGCCGCCGGCGAGACGAAGCCGCTGCCGACCGAAACCCTGGTGCCGTTCCTGGTCACCGACAAGGTCGTCCTGTTCAACGACGACCGCGACGACCACACGCTCGTGGTCACCCGCTGAGGTCGCTCAGACGTCCCGGGCGTAATCGGGTTCGAAGACGCAGTGGGTCTTGCCGAAGACGGTGTACATGCACTTGTTGCAGTGGATACAGATGCCTTCGGTTTTCGGGTTGGCCTGCGCCTTGTTGACCAGATCGGGTTCGCGCAGCAGCGCCCGTCCCATCGCGACGAAGTCGAAGCCCTCGGCCATCGCCCGGTGGAAGTGCTCGGCATTGTTCACCCCGCCGAGGTAGATCAGCTTGGTGTTGCGCATCTTCGGCACGAACTGGCGGGCCGAGTCGAGCATGTACATGTCGTAGTAGGGGTAGTCGCCCAGGATCTTCTTGCCGAAGAGCCGGCCACCGATGTTGATCGGGAAGCGCTGGTTGCGCACCAGATCGTCGACCGGGATGCCACCGCGGAACATGAACATCTGATGCCACACCGATGAGCCCTGGGTCAGTTCGATCGCATCCAGGCCACCCTGCTGGTCGAGCAGTTCGGCGGTGCGCAACGACTCGTCCAACCAGATCGAGCCCTTGATGTCGTCCGACATCGACAGCTTCGCGGTCACCGCGATGTCGTTGCCGACCCGCTCGCGCACCGCGTCGACGATCTCGAGAGCGAAGCGGGTGCGGTTCTCGATGCTGCCGCCGTACTCATCACGGCGTTTGTTGATCCACGGCGAGAGGAAGGACCCGACGATGTAGAGATGCCCGAAGTGCAGTTCGACATTGTCGAAGCCGGCCTCGGCGGCCAACTCGGCCGCGTCGGCGAACTGCCGCACGATCAACCGGATCTCGTCGCGGGCGATCTCGCGGGCCCGGGTGAAGGCGGTCGGGTTGACGAACTTCGACGGGGCCACCGGCTGCACCCCGGTCACCTTCGGATGCGCCACCACCCCGGCATGGCCGAGCTGGGCCGAGGCCGCGGCCCCGCCCTCGTGCATGGCGTCGGTGAAGTCCTTCAGCCCGGCCAGGTTCTTCGGGTGCATCAGGATCTGACCCGGGGCGCTGTACCCCTCCTTGGCGATCGTGCAGTAGGCGATCGTGGTCATTCCGATGCCACCGTCGACGAAGCCACGGTGGAAGGCGATCAGCTCGTCGGTGACCTTGCCCTGCGGGGAGCGTCCCTCGGAGGTGGCGGCCTTGATCGTGCGGTTGCGCAGCGTGACCGGGCCGAGGGTGGTCGGCTCGAAGGGCGAGGGGGTGGACGTGGACACGTTGTCGGTGTGGGTCATGGAATCTCCCTTACGAGGTGGGGGTGTCGCGGGCGTAGTTGGGCTCGAAGACGCAGTGGGTCTTGCCGAACACGGTGAACATGCACTTGTTGCAGTGAATGCAGATGCCGTCGGTCGACCGGTCCTGCTGGATCCGGTTCACCAGGTCGGGCTGGCGCAGCAGGGCCCGGCCCATCACCACGAAATCGAAGCCGGCGTCCAGGCCGCGCTGCATGTGGTCGTGGTTGTTGATGCCGCCGAGCAACATCAGCTTGGTGTTGCGCACCTTCGGCACGAACTGGCGGGCCGAGTCGAACATGTACATGTCGTAGTACGGGTAGTCGCCCAGGATCCGCTTGCCGAGCAGCTTCACGCCCAGGTTGAAGGGGAACTTCTGCTGGGCGGCCATGCCGTCGACGGGGATGTCCCCGCGGAACAGGAACATCTGGTGGTAGACGCTGGAGCCCTGGGTCAGCTCGATCGCGTCCAGCTTGTTCTGCTCGTCGAGCAGTTCGGCGGTGCGCACCGATTCGTCCAGCCAGATCGAACCCTTGATGTCGTCGTCCATCGACAGCTTCGCGATCAGGGCGATGTCGTTGCCGACCCGCTCGCGCACCGCGTCGACGATCTCCAGGGCGAAGCGGGTGCGGTTCTCGATGCTGCCGCCGTACTCGTCGGTGCGCTTGTTGATCCACGGCGAGAAGAAGGAGCTGACCACGTACAGGTGCCCGAAGTGCAGTTCGGCGGCATCGAAGCCGGCCTCGGCGGCCAACTCGGCGGCATCGGCGAACTGGCGCACCACGGTCTTGATGTCCTGGTGGGTCATCTCGCGGGCCTTGGTGAACTGCGTCGGGTTGGTGAACTTCGACGGGGCCATCGGCTGCGTACCGGTGATCTTCGGGTGCGCCACCACCCCGGCGTGGCCGAGCTGGGCCGAAACCGCACCGCCGCCCTCGTGCATCGCGTCGGTGAACTCCTTGAGCCCGGAGAGGTTCTCCCGCGCCATCAGGATCTGACCCGGGGCGCTGTACCCCTCCTTCGACACCGTGGCATAGGCGAGCGTGGTCATCCCGACCCCGCCGTCGATGAACCCGCGATGGAAGGCGATCAGCTCATCGGTGACCTTGCCCTGCGGGGAGCGTCCCTCGGAGGTGGCGGCCTTGACGGTGCGGTTGCGCAACGTGACCGGGCCGAGCTGTACCTCCTCGAAAACCTTCCGGGACGTGGTGGTGTCGATCTCGGTCATTCCGGCCCTCCATGTGGCAGTGTGTAGACGGCGTTGTCGGGCACGGCGGCCCAAGTCCTCATTGTCTTGTATCGCCGTCGAACCGTCATCCGTCTGCTCCACTGAGCGGCCACCGCGACACCGACTTTCGCTCGGCATCGCTTGCCCGGGGACAATCGCCGGCCGGTCTCCCGTTGGACGAAACGGGCGCGTGACAGGCACCGAAGCAGGCAGTAATCCTTTTCCCCATGGCCTTGACTATCGCCGACCTGTTCGAACACACCGTCGATGTGGTGCCCGACCGCCTCGCCCTGATCGTGGGCGACGTCCGGCTCAGCTACGCCGAACTCGGCGCTGCGGCGAACCGCTTCGCCGATCACCTGCGCAAGGTCGGCGTCGAACCCGGCCAACACGTGGGACTGATGGCGGCCAACACCTCCGAACACGTGATCGCGATGCTGGGCTGTTTCAAGGCCCGAGTGGTGCCAATCAACGTGAACTACCGGTACCTGGAGGCCGAACTCGACTACCTCTTCGGCAACTCCGAGATCGTCGCCCTGGTGCTCGAAGGACGCTTCGCCGCGGTCGTCGACCCGATCCTCACCCGACACCCGCGGCTGCACGAGGTGGTGGTGATCGAGGACGGCAGCGCCCCGCCGACCAGCCGGGAGTTCACCACCTGGGCCGACGTCCTGGCCGGGGGCAACCCGGTGCGCCCGCAGATCGAGCGCAGCGACGACGACCTCTACATCGTCTACACCGGCGGCACCACCGGCTACCCCAAGGGGGTGATGTGGCGGCAGGCCGATGTCTGGCGCACCCTCGGCGGAGGCCGGGATTTCGTCACCCGCGAGTTGCTCGGAGAGTACGACCAGTCGCGCGCCGCGGCGGCGGTGGAAACCCCGCAGGTGGCCATGCACCTGGGGCCGATCATGCACGCCAACGGCCAGTGGGGCCTGTTGCTGCGGCTGTTCACCGGCCACACCTCGGTACTGCTGCCGAAGTTCGACCCGGTGGAGGTCTGGCGCACCGTCGAACGCGAGGGCGTGAACACCATGTCGCTGATCGGGGACGCGATGGCCCGTCCGCTGATCGAGGAATACGAGCGCGGCGGCTGGAAGGCCGAGGGGTTCACCACCGTCACCAGCGGCGCGGCGGTGCTGTCGGCCGAGGTGAAGCGACGCTGGCTGACCACCTTCCCCGGGCTGCGGCTGATCGATGTGATCGGCTCGTCGGAGACCGGGATGACCGGAAACGCGCCGGTACGGCTGGACGACCCGACCGAACAGGGCACCCTGGTCTCGGCCGGCCCCGGCACCCTGGTGCTGGACGACGACAACCGGGTGATGGACCTGGACACCGAGATCGGAGCCACCGGACGGATGGCCACCAGCGGCCACATCCCGGTCGGCTACTTCGGTGACCCGGAGAAGACCGCCGCGACCTTTCCGACCATCGACGGGGTGCGGTATGCGGTACCCGGCGATGTGGTGCGGATCGAGCCCGGCCGGCGCCTCACCCTGCTGGGCCGCGGTTCGGCCTGCATCAACACCGGTGGCGAGAAGGTCTACCCCGACGAGGTCGAGGCGGTCATCAAATCGCACCCCAGCGTTTTCGACACCCTGGTGATCGGGCTGCCCGATCCCCGGTTCGGCCAGCAGGTGGCCGCGGTGGTACAGGCCCGTCCCGGGGCCGAGGTCGATCACGAGCAACTGCGTGATCACGTCCGGGGTCAGTTGTCCGGATACAAGGTGCCGCGCACCGTGGTGACCGTGGCGCAGGTGCCCCGGCACGAAACCGGCAAGGCCGATTACACCTCGGCCAAGAAGCTCGCCGAAGAACTCCTGGAAAGGCAAACATCATGACCGGCTCCGATTTCGTGCTGCTCGACCGCCCCGCCCCCGGGGTGGCGGTGGTGAGGCTGAACCGCCCCGACCGGATGAACGCGATGGCCTTCGACGTGATGGTGCCGGTGCGCAACGTCCTCGAAGAGGTGGGGCGCGACAACACCGTGCGGGCGATCGTGTTGACCGGCACCGGTAATGCCTTCAGCTCCGGCGCCGACCAGAAGTCGGCCGGTCGTCCACCCCATGCCGACGGCCTGCCCCGACCCGCCTATGCGCTGCGCTCGCTGGAAGTCCTCGAGGACGTGATCGCCACCCTGCGCCGGTTGCACCAGCCGGTGATCGCCGCGGTGAACGGGGCCGCGATCGGTGGCGGCTTGTGCCTCACCCTGGCCTGCGATGTCCGGATCGCCTCCTCCGACGCCTATTTCCGGGCGGCGGGCATCAACAACGGGCTGACCGCCAGCGAACTGGGGCTGAGCTACCTGCTGCCCCGGGCGGTCGGATCCAGCCATGCCGCCGACATGATGTTCACCGGACGCGATGTCACCGCCGAGGAGGCCGGCCGGATCGGCCTGGTATCGCGCGTCGCCGACCCGGTACTGGACGAGGCCATCGCGATCGGGCAACGGGTCGCCGAACTGTCCCAGCCCGGCATCGAGATGACCAAGCGCAGCCTGCACGCCGGAATCTCGGCCGGCTCCCTGGAGAGCTACATGCCGATCGAGGGCATCGGTCAGTTGTACCTGCGCCTGCTCACCGACAACTTCGAGGAGGCCACGCTGGCCCGGCAGGAGGGCCGCAAGGCCAACTTCCGCGACGACCGCTGAAGCGGTTGAACCTACGAGGGCGCTGAGCGGGGTGGTGCGGCCATGATGGTCGTGCCACCCCGCTCAGCGCCTTGCTAGGACAGGCGGGCCGCGTTACTCGGCGGCGGCGAGCAGTTTGCGGGCCTGCGGATAGTTCGCCTTGCCGGTTTCATGCCGCGGCAGCTTGTCGACCACCAGCATCATCCGGGGCAGTTTGAAGTCGGCGACCCGGCTGCGCAGGAAATCCTGCACCTCGGTCAGTTCCGGGGTTTCGCCGTCGCGGGCCTGCACCAGGGCCGACACCCGCTCGCCCCAGCGTTCGTCGGGCATGCCCACGACCAGGGCGTCCCAGATCGCCGGATGGGCCTTGAGGGCTCCCTCGACCTCCTCGGGAAAGACCTTCTCGCCGCCGGTGTTGATCGTGCCCGAACCGCGTCCCAACAAGGTCAGGTGCCGGTCGGCCTCGATCCGCACGTAGTCACCGGCGACCACATAACGTTCCCCGTCCCGTTCGAAGAAGGTGCCCGCCGATTTGGCCGGATCCTTCCAATACCCCAGCGGGACGTGGCAGCGCCGGCCCATGATGCCGATCTCACCCACCGAGGTGTCCGGGTCGATCAGGTTCAGGCTCTCGTCGAAGATCACCGTCTCGGGTCCGAGCCGTCCGGTCGGCCCGCCCGCACCTTCGGGAGTTTGGGCCCCGCTGGCCAGCAGACCCGATTCGGTGGAGCCGAAGGCATCGCTGAAGAAGGCCTTGGGGAAGGCCGCCATCCAGCGTTGCTTCACCGCGTGGCTGAACATGGCCGCACTCGAGGCCACCGCCACCAGGCTGGACGCGTCGTAATCGCCGGCCTCGTAGACCTCGATCAGCGGACGGGCCATCGCATCACCGGTGACGAACAAGCCCTGCACGCCATGTTCGGCGACCGCCCGCCAGGTCTGATCGGGGTCGAATCGGGCCCGCAGCACGGTGGTGTCACCGACGAACAGGTGCGACATGGTCGACCACACCCCAGCCCCGTGCATCATCGGGCTGAGCGGAAAGGCGACCATGCCGCCGGCCGCGGCCTTCTTCGACTGGGCGTACTCGTCCTGGTACTCGTGGGTGCGGTAATCGATGCCGCCGCCCAGGGTGCGCCAGATGTCCTCGTGCCGCCACACGACGCCCTTCGGGTAGCCGGTGGTGCCGCCGGTGAAGATGATGTAGTGATCATCGGGCGAGCGTTCCCCGAAGTCCCGCTCGGCCGACTGCCCCTCGAGAGCCTCGGCCAGGGAGGTGCCCACCGGCTTGGACGGGGCATCGTCGGGCAGGGCGTTCGGCAGCCGTAGCCGTACCGCAACCCGGTCGGTGACCACCTCTTCGACCAGCGAACCGAGGCGTTCCTCGAAGACGATGCCCACCAGCTCGGCATCGCGCACCACATACTCCAGTTCACCGGCGGTGTAGCGGTAATTGAGGTTGATCGGCACCGCACGGATCTTGAGCAGGGCCACCAGGGCGACCACATGGTCGACCGAGTTGGCACACAGAATGCCCACGTGGTCACCGGTCTCGATGTCCTGAGCGGCGAACCAGTGCGCGAGCCGATTCGCCTCCGCTTCCAGCTCGGCGTACCCGAGCGACCGCCGCTCGTCGATCAGGGCGGTGCGCTCGGGTACCACGTCGATGGCGTGTTCGATCAGGTCGGCGATGTTCAACGCCATGGACGGTCCTTTCTCAGTTCTTGACCCACGCCTTGGCGAAGCTCACCATCGAGTTGGCGGTGCCCTCCACCCCGTGCACATTGCTGTTCCAAGCGGTTGCCTCGGTGTAGGGGCCGAGGCTGAGGAACGGCACCTGCTCGTAGTAGCGCTTCTCGATCTCGGCCATCACTTCCTTGGCCCGGTCGGGGTCGGCACCCTTGAGCTCGTCGATCAGCTTGTCGCCCTCCTCGTCGGTGTACATGCCGTAGACCGACGACCCCTCGGAGTGCAGGGTGGAGGCGAGCTTCGGGTACGGGTCGAACTCGCGGATGTTGATCGCCCAGGCGGCGATGTCGTAGTCGCCGGTCATCACCAGGGTGATCACGTCGGTGACATTGCGCTGAATCGTGACGTCCACGGTGAACCCGATGGACTCCAACTGCGCCTTGACGACCATGGCGATCGGCTCGGTGGTGCCGAGGAACCGGATCTTGCCGTCGAAGCCGTCGGCCTTGGCCTGCTCGAGCAGTTCCTTGGCCTTCTCCGCGTCCGTCTCGTGGCCGACGCTGGCGTCGCTGTGCCAGCGCGAGTCCTCGGTGAACAGCACCTTGGAGGACAAGTACTCACCCTCGAAGGCCCGCTGGTAGGCGACCTTCTCGTCCACGGCCAGGGCGATCGCCTTGCGCACCCGCGGGTCCTGTCCGGGGCGTCCCTCGACGGTGCTGAACATCAGCACGTTCGATGCCGAGACGTAGTTGATGTAGGCCTCACGCTTGTCCTTGAGGGCGGCGTCGACCCGATTCGGCTCGCGCAACAGGGCGGCGTCCACGTCACCGGACAACAGTGCGTCCACCCCGGCCTGCGGGGTGCCCAGGTAGGCGAATCGCAGCTTGTCGAGGTTCGGCTTGCCGTCCCAGTAGTCGGGGTTGGCCTTCATCTCGGTGGCCTCGCGGGGCTTCAGGGTTTCGACGATGAAGGGGCCCGCCCCGATCGGACGGAAATTCTCCCCGTCGCCGGCCTTGGGCGAGACGATCATGCCCGGGCCGCTGGCCAGCAGATTGCCGAAGGTCGCGTAGGGCTCCCGGAGCTTGATCACCACGGTGCGCTCATCGGGGGCCTCGACCGAGGCGACGTTGGCATTCCAGAGCCGACCGTCGGGAGCTCGCTGACTCTTGGCATAGCGCTCCATGCTCGCCTTCACTGCGGCGGCGTCCAGCTTCTCACCGTCGCTGAAGGTCACCCCTTCGCGCAGGGTCAGGGTGAACTCGGTGCTGTCGTCGTTGACCTCGAAGCCCTCGGCGAGTTGCGGTGCGAGTTCCTGTTTCTCCCAGTCGTAGCGCAGCAGGGTGTCGTAGATCGCGATCATCTCGGTGCCGCCGGTCGACCCGGTGGCCTGGGTCATCGCCGGGTCGAGCAACCGCGGTTCGGTGTAGGAGGCGAAGGTGACCGTGCCCCCGGAGGCCGGGTCGCCCGGATCCTCATTGCGGTTGATGATGCCTTCGGTGATCTCCTGCTTCTCACCACCACCGCCGCCATCGTTGCCACCCTCGCCGGCCCGGTTACCCCCGTCGGCGCAGGCGGCGAACAGCAACAGCACCGAGGTGGCTGCCGCGGCCCATTTGAGCTTGTGGAGCTTCATGTGATCTCCCTTGATCGCACATGTCTGTAGTCACCGCGACGCTAGGGCAGAGAACCTTTACTCAAAAGGGCTGGTCCCGCTCAGTTCGATAACGGTTGCACCAACCTTGCGGCACCTGGCAGCGGTGGGATCGGCACCCCGCTCTCAGCGCAGATGCACCACGTCTCCGGCGGCATAGGCCTGCACATCCCCGGCCACGTCGACCAGGATCCGTCCGGTGCGGTCGACCCCCACCGCGGTGCCCTGCACCACCTCGTCACCGGTCTCGTCCAACAGCAGCCGGATCCGGCGACCGATCGTGCCCGAGATCGCCAGGTATCGGCGATGTAGCGCGTCATCATCCTCGGCGGCCCAGGCCAGGGCCAGCTCGCGCCAGCGGGCGAGCACATCGGCCACCAGTTCGGTCGGGTCACAGGTGACCCCCTCGAGCAGCAAGGAGGTCGCGGTGGGTACCGGCAGCTCCTCGGCCGTCATCGACAGGTTGATCCCGAAGCCGACCACCACCGCCGGGCCCTCGGGTGTTTCGACCCGTTCGGCGAGAATCCCGCACAGTTTGCCGCCGGGGGCGAGCACGTCGTTGGGCCATTTGACCGCGGCGTCGACCCCCACCGCGACGAAGGCCTCGGCCAGGGCCACCCCGGTGAGCAGGGAGAGCCAGGGCCAGTTCTGCATCGACCGCTCGGGCCGCAGCAGCACCGAGATCGAGGCCGACGACCCGGCCGGGCTGGCCCAACTGCGCCGGAATCTTCCGCGTCCGGCAGTTTGGTGGGAGGCGATCAGCACCGTCCAGGCCTCGGCGCCGTCGCGGGCCGCGGCGATCAGGTCCGCGTTGGTCGAACCGGTCTCGGCGACCACCTCGATGTGCTCGGCCCGCCACCCGTGGGCGGACAACGAACGGCGTAGTTCGGCACGGTCAATCGGGTCTCGCTGGGGCATGCCCGAACCTTAGACCGGGCCACCAGCCACGCGCTTCGCGGGATAGTGTGCGTTCATGGACATCGACATCCGTACCACGGCGGGAAAAATTGCCGACCTGGATCGCCGCATCGACGAGGCCATCCATGCCGGCTCGAAAGCAGCAGTCGAAAAGCAGCATGCCCGGGGCAAGCTGACGGCTCGTGAGCGGGTGCACGCCCTGCTCGACGAGGGCACCTTCGCCGAGCTCGACGAGTTCAGCCGGCACCGTTCCACCGCCTTCGGCATGGAGGCGAAGCGCCCCTACGGCGACGGTGTGATCATCGGTGTCGGCGCGATCGATGGTCGCCCGGTCTGTGTTTTCAGCCAGGACGTGACCATCTTCGGTGGTGCCCTGGGCCAGGTCTACGGCGAGAAGATCGTCAAGATCATCGACTTCGCGATCAAGACCGGATGCCCCCTGATCGGCATCAACGAGGGCGGCGGCGCCCGAATCCAGGAGGGCGTGGTCTCCCTGGGTCTGTACGGCGAGATCTTCCGCCGCAACACCCTGGCCTCCGGCGTGATCCCACAGATCTCGCTGATCATGGGTGCCGCGGCCGGCGGGCACGTGTACTCCCCGGCACTGACCGACTTCATCGTGATGGTCGACCAGACCTCCCAGATGTTCATCACCGGCCCTGACGTGATCAAGACCGTCACCGGTGAGGACGTGACGATGGAAGAACTGGGTGGTGGCCGCACCCACAACACCAAGTCGGGCAACGCCCACTACTTGGCCGCCGACGAGGAGGATGCCCTCGGTTATGTGCGGGAGCTGCTGAGCTTCCTGCCGCAGAACAACCTCGAGGATCCGCCGGTGTTCGACGACGGTGAGGTCGATCTGACCATCACCGACTTCGACCGCGAACTCGACACGGTGATTCCGGATTCGCCGAACCAGCCCTACGACATGAAGTTCATCCTCGAGCACGTGCTCGACGACGGTGACTTCCTCGAGGTGCATGAACTGTTCGCCCCGAACATCGTCTGCGGCTTCGGCCGGATCGAGGGCCGTTCGGTCGGTATCGTCGCGAACCAGCCGACCAACTTCGCCGGCACCCTGGACATCGACGCCTCCGAGAAGGCGGCCCGCTTCGTCCGGACCTGCGACTGCTTCAACATTCCGGTGCTGACCTTCGTCGACGTCCCCGGCTTCCTGCCCGGCACCGATCAGGAATGGAACGGCATCATTCGTCGCGGCGCGAAGCTGATTTACGCCTACGCCGAGGCGACCGTGCCGCTGGTCACCGTGATCACCCGCAAGGCCTACGGTGGCGCCTACGACGTGATGGGTTCGAAGCACCTCGGTGCCGATGTGAACTTCGCCTGGCCGACCGCCCAGATCGCGGTGATGGGTGCCCAGGGTGCGGTGAACATTCTGTACAAGAAGCAGCTCGCCGCCGCCGAAGACCCCGATGCCCTGCGCGCGGAGTTGATTCAGCAGTACGACGACGAGTTGGCGAACCCCTATGTCGCCTCCGAGCGTGGCTACATCGACCAGGTGATTCACCCGCACGCGACCCGCAAGGAGATCATCCGGGTACTGCGGTTGCTGCGCACCAAGCGGGAGGCCCTGCCCCCGAAGAAGCACGGCAACATTCCGTTGTGATCGGTTCCGGCGGCCAAGGAGGAGAAACGTGAGCGACGAAACCGCAGCCGATCCGGGCGCGAAGTTCGAGGTGGTCGGTGGCAACCCGACCGCGGAGGAATTGGCCGCGCTGGTCAGTGTGCTCACCGTGGTGACCTCCCCGGTGCCGCCGCCCCCGGACAATGTTCCGTACATGGGCGGGTGGCGCTCCTACTGGCGCACCCTGCGCCAGCCGGTGTACCCGGGCCGCGACGCCTGGCAGCACTACCGCACCTGACTCGTGCGGGTGATTCTGGGCTCGGCCTCCCCGGCCCGGTTGGCGACCCTGCGGTCGGCCGGGGTGCACTCGGAGGTGCTGGTCTCCGGGGTGGACGAGGACGATGTCGATGCGCCCTCCCCCGCCGATCTGGCGGGGGTGTTGGCCGAGCTCAAGGGTGATGCGGTCGCGCAACGGGTGTCGGCCGAGCTGATCTCCGGCGCCCGCATTGCCGAGGCCGGGCTGTTGGTGATCGGGGCCGACTCGGTACTGGAGTTCGACGGCCGCCCGATGGGTAAACCCGGCACCGCCGAGATCGCCCGCAGCCGCTGGGAGCAGATGCGCGGCCGCGACGGTGTGCTGCACACCGGCCACCGTCTGGTGCTGCTGGGCGCGGACGGCCGGATACAGCGGGCCGTCACCGAGGTGGCCGGTACCCGGGTGTGGCATGCCGATCTGTCCGATGCCGAGATCGAGGCCTACATCGCCACCGGCGAGCCCTTGCAGGTGGCCGGCGGCTTCACCGTCGACGGGCTGGGCGGCCCGTTCATCGATCGGATCGAGGGCGACTTCCACAATGTCGTCGGCCTCAGCCTGCCCCTGGTGCGCCGCATCCTGGCCGGATGGGACATCGGCTGGCACGAGTTGCGCGCCGCCAACCCAGCCTGATTTCGGAGGTTTCTTCGCACATGCAACCGGTACTCGTTCCTGCGTGGCTCAGTACGTGACGCAGGAACGAGTACCGGTTGCAGGAAGGGGTTAGCGAGTCGCTCAGCCCTGGTTGGGGCGCTCCTGGTTCTTCGCGGCCTCGGCCCGCTCCACCAGCCGGTCCAGCGACGGCATCCGATCCTGACCCAGGGTTGAGGGCAGGGTCTCCGCGATCCGATCGGGGGTCCACCCGTCGTCGGCGTACACGGCTCGGATCTCGCGGGGCTGCTGCCACAGGGCGAGCTTCGAGCCGGCCACGGTGTAGACCTGCCCGGTGATGTCGGCGGCCCGGTCCGACAGCAGGTAGACCGCCATCGGCGCGATGCTCTCGGCCTCCCCCACATCGCCGACCGAGAACGGCACCGAGGCGAGCATCCGAGTGCGGGCCACCGGTGCGATCGCATTGGCAGTCACCCCGTACTTGTGCAGGCCCAGCGCCGCACTGCGCACCAGCGAGATGATCCCGCCCTTGGCGGCGCTGTAGTTGGCCTGACTGACACTGCCGGTGTGCGCCCCGGAGGTGAAGCCGATCAGCCGGCCGCGGCGTTGCTGACGCATCACCCGGGCGGCGGCCCGGAAGACGGTGAAGGTGCCCTTCAGGTGCACATCCAGCACCGCATCCCAGTCCTCCTCGGTGAGGTTGAACAACATCCGTTCGCGCAGAATCCCGGCGACACAGACCACCCCGTCGATACCGCCGTATTCGTCGACCGCGGTCTGCACGATCCGTTCCCCGCCGGACATCGTCGCCACCGAGTCGGCCACACCCACCGCGGTGCCACCGGCGACCCGGATCTCCTCGACCACGGCCTCGGCCCGCTCGCTGGTCGGATTGGAGCCGTCGACCTCCACGCCGTAGTCGTTCACGACCACCTTGGCGCCGTGTTCGGCACAGGCCAGAGCGATCGCCCGTCCGATGCCCTGACCGGCACCGGTGACGGCGACGACCTTGCCTTCCAGAAACTCACCCATGGGATTGCCTTTCCGTACGGGGCCTCAGCCCAGACGTTCGATGATGGTCACGTTGGCCAGGCCGCCGCCCTCGCACATCGTCTGCAAGCCGTACCGGCCCCCGGTGCGTTCGAGTTCGTGCAGCAAGGTGGTGAGCAGGCGGGCCCCGGTGGCGCCGGTGGGGTGACCCAGCGCGATCGCGCCCCCGTTGACGTTGAGCTTGGCCGGGTCGGCGTCGAGTTCCTTGATCCAGGCCAGCACCACCGAGGCGAAGGCCTCGTTGTTCTCGATCAGGTCGATGTCGTCCAGCGACATCCGGGCCCGTCCGAGTGCCCTGCGGGTAGCCGAGATCGGCGCGGTCAGCATCAGCATCGGGTCATCGCCGCGGGCGGAGATGTGGTGGATCCTGGCCCGGGGACGCAGCCCGTGTTCCTTGACCGCCCGTTCGGAGGCGATCAGCACCGCGGCCGAGCCGTCACTGATCTGGCTGGACAAGGCGGCGGTGATCCGGCCACCTTCGGCCACCGGGTCGAGTTCGGCCATCTTCTCCGCAGTGGTGTCGGCCCGGGGGCCGGAGTCCCGCGATGCCGCACCGATCGGGACGATCTCGCGGTCGAATCTGCCACCGTCGCGGGCCGCCACCGCACGCCGATGGCTCTCCAGGGCGAAGGCCTCCATCTCTTCGCGGGAGATCTTCCAGCGTTCGGCGATCCGGTCGGCGGCGGCGAACTGGGTGCGTTCGACGTCCCCGTATCGGTCCCGGAATCCGACCGAATCGCGGAAGGGGTGTCCGTAGCCCAGTTCCACGCCGACCCGACCCGAGGAACCGAGCGGTACGGTGCTCATTTTCTGCACCCCACCGGCCACCATCAGGTCAGCGGTGCCCGACATCACCGCCTGGGCGGCGAACTGGACGGCCTGCTGGCCCGAACCGCACTGCTGATCGATGGTCACCCCCGGCACCTCCTCGGGCAGCCCGGCGGCGAGCCAGGAGGTGCGGGCGATGTTGCCCGACTGGGAGCCCAGTTGGTTGAGGCACCCCAGGATCACGTGATCGACCGCAGCCGGGTCGATCCCGGCCCGCTCCACCAGGGCACGCAGGACATGCGCGGCCAGGTCGGCGGCATGGACGTCGGCCAGGTCTCCCTTGCGACGCGCGAGCGGGCTGCGCACGGCATCGATGACAAAGGCTTCGGACATGTATTCCTTCACATTCGGACGGCCCGGCGGGCCGTGGCTGTCAGCGCATAGGTGATCGGGACGGAGTTGAAGCCCTTGACGAACTCGGCGCTCTTGCGGGTGCAGTTGGCGACATCGACGGTGTAGTCGGCGATCGCGGTGAAGAACTCCTCCAGAATGACCGCCCCCATCCGCAGTGCCAGGAACTCCCCGAGGCACTTGTGTTGGCCGCTGCCGAAGAGCAGATGTCGCTTGTACCTGCGGTGGATGTCGTAGACGTCCGGGTTGGGGAACTCGGCCGGATCACGGTTCGCCGCGCCCCACATCATGATCACCGGCTGGCCGGGCTTCATGGTCACGCCGGCCACCTCGACCTCCTGCAGCACCTCCCGCAGCAGCAGGTCGGTCGGGTGGTCGTAGCGGAGCGTCTCCAGGAAGGCGGCCGGGATCAGCGAGTGGTCGGCCTGCACCTCGGCCAGTTGCTCCGGATGCTCGGCCAGGTAGTAGATGGTGGCCGCGGCGCCGATTTCGGTGGTCTCCGAACCGGTGATCATGATCGCGATCAGGTCCGCGACGATCTGCTCGTCGGTCAACGGTTCCCCGTCGATGCGGGCTTCCAGCAGTGCGGCCAGGTCGCCACGTGCTTGTGCGGGATCGCGCCGGGCCCTGGTGACCAGATCGTGCAGATACCGGTGTGCTTCACCGACCCCGGCCAGGTTCTGCGGGGTCGAGCCCTTCTGCCCGGGGGTGCGCGCCAGGTTCACATCGCACAGGCCCCGGACGTACTCGGCGTCCTCGTCCGGTAGCCCCACCTTGTAGCCGGCGATGCGTGAGGTCACCCGGCTGGTGTAGTCGGCGAAGACGTCCATCCGGCCGTCGCCGCGGGCGAGCACCGACGCCAGCACCGAGCCGGCCACCTGCCTGATGTACGGCTCGTCGACGTCGGCGCTGCTCTTGCGGTAGGCCGGTGCCAAGACCTGACGGCGCGGACGGTAAGCGGCATTGGGCAGGTGCACGAAGCTGGCACCGGCCGGTTCGCGGAGCAATCCGCAGTTCGGTGGCGCCCCGCTGGTGAAGTGGAAGTTCTTGGTGTCCCGGGCGATCTGCCAAAGGGCCTCGAAGCCCGACACCGCCCAGGCGTCGTACTCGGGCAGGTAATGCACCGGACCCTGCTCGTGCATCGTGGCGTACAACTCCCGCGGGTCGAACATCGCCTCGGGCCAATAGGGGTCGTAGATCGGCGCCGCGGTCGCTGCATCGAGAGTCGTCATGTCGTGTCCTTCGCCCGGTTCGAGCACCGTGTCCGGCCGCACTCCTGGCCCCTTCTGCCGGTTCCGGACCGAGCAGGAGTGGAGCGAATATTGATTCGCTACGCCGTGTATCGTATAGTGCCGATGTGACTTGCGCAACAAGCCGGTGGAGACACACCGGCAAGGACGCGGGTCGTGAGCCGGAACTCGCCACCGAGCCGGTGGCCACGGGAGGAATGCGATGCAACCGCAAGCGGCTGGACATGCGCCGACGAGCGCGCTGGAAGCACCCACGTTGTGGGCCCTGATCGAGGCCCGCGCCGCCGCCACTCCCGATGCCCCGATGCTGATCGACGAATCGGGCCGCACCCTCACCTTCGACCAGTTCCGGCAGGCGGCCGAGGTGGCCGCCGCGGGCCTGCACCCCCGGGTTACCGCGCGAGACACCGTGGCCTGGCAACTGCCGACGTGGATCGAGACCTACGTGCTGATGGCTGCCCTGGCCAGACTCGGTGCCCGCTCCCTGGCGCTGATGCCGATGCTGCGCACGGCCGAGATCGTGCCGTTGCTCCGGCGGGCCGAGGTCGGCTTCTGGTGCCTGCCCAGTTCGTGGCGCAAGACCGATTACCGGGCCCTGGCCCGCGAGGTGAGCGATCAGGTGCCCGGGATCGTCGTCGAGTTCTGCGACCGCAGCCTGCCCTCCGGCGATCCCGCAGATTTGCCGGCGCCACCGTCGTCCGGCACCGAGAGCCGCTGGATCTTCCCGACCTCGGGCACCACCTCCGAGCCCAAGGGGGTGTTGCACAGTGACCGTTCGATCATGGCCGCCGCGACGGCGGCGTCCGAGGTGCAGGGCGTGCGCAGCGACGACCGCAACGGCATCGCCTTCCCGATCAGCCACATCGGTGGGGTGCACAACCTGGCGGCCGCACTGTCCATCGGGCACACCCTGGTGATCGACGAGATGTTCCAGCCGGAACGCACCGCCGAGATCTTCCGCCGCAACGACGTCACCCTGGCCGGTGGTGGGCCGGTCTTCTATGCCGCCTACCTCGACCTGCAGCGCAAACAACCGGACGTGCCGATTCTGCCGAAACTGCGGTTGATGTCCGGTGGCGGGGCGCCGATGCCACCGGCTCTGCACGCCCAGGTCCGCGACGAGATCGGCGGGCTGGGATGCCTGCAGGGTTACGGCATGACCGAGTCATGCGTGGTCGCGATGAATCGTCCCGGCGATGACGACCGACTGCTGAGCCATTCGGTGGGCAAGCCGCTGCCCAGCGTCGAGGTGCGGATCGTCGACGCATCGGGGCCGGTGCCGACCGGGGTCGACGGCGATATCCGGATCCGGGGAGCGTCGGTCTGTCAGGGCTATCTGGACGAATCGGCCCAGCCGTGGGACGAGGAGGGCTGGTTCAAGACCGGCGATATCGGCCACTTCGACGAAGAGGGCTACCTGTTCATCACCGGCCGCAGCAAGGACATCATCATCCGCAAGGGCGAGAACATCAGCGCCCCCGAACTCGAGCGGGTGCTGGGCACCCACCCCGATATCGCCGAGGTGGCGGTGATCGGCCTGCCCGACCCGGAGCGGGGTGAGCGGGTCTGCGCGGTGGTGCGCACCGATCGGGCGGATCTGTCGTTGGCCGACATCGTCGAGCACTGCCGCGAGTCCGGTCTGATGAGCCAGAAGTTCCCCGAGCAGGTGGAACTCATCGACGAGTTCCCGCACAACACCACGGGCAAGATCCTCAAGGACGAGCTGCGGCGTCGCTATGCCGCGAGCACCTGACGGGCACCTTCGACACCCCCGCCGAGCAAGGAGACCCGATGGATTTCACCTTCACCGCCGACGAAAAGGCCTTCGACGCCCGGGTGGTTGCCTTCCTCGAGGAGGAGAACAACCGTCCCGACGCCGATGCGGTCCATGGCCGCGATCGGGTCACCTCCACCGGCCTGGCCGACACCCCCGAACGCAAGGCCTTCATGCGCCGACTGGCCGAGCAGGGCTGGTTGGGCCTGACCTGGCCGGCAGAGTACGGCGGCCGCGAGCACGTCGGGCTGTACGAGTACATCCTCAACGAGCGCCTCTCGCAGTCAGGGTGCCCACTGATCGGCAAGGGCGTCGGCATCATCGGCAAAACCCTGATCCGGCACGGCAGCGACTTTCTCAAGGAGAAGTTCCTGCCCCAGATCCTCACCGGTGAGATCGACTTCGCCCTGGGCTACTCCGAGCCCGAGGCCGGCTCCGACCTGGCCTCGCTGAAGCTGCGTGCCACCCGGGTCGAGGGTGGCTGGAAGCTCAACGGCCAGAAGCGGTTCAGCACCTCGGCCCACTTCGCCGACTGGTACTGGGTGGCCGCCCGCACCAACCCCGAGGCGCCGAAGCATCAGGGCATCACCCTGTTCCTGGTCGACCTGACCGACCCGGGGTTGACCGTCCTGCCGCAGCCGACCATCTCCGGGGAGCGCACCAACGAGGTGTTCTTCGACGATGTCTTCGTCGCCGACGAGTACATCGTGGGCGAGGTCGACAAGGGCTGGACCTATGTCTGCGAGGCACTCGACTACGAGCGGTTCACGATCTACACCGTCGGACGTCTCGAAGTGCAGTTGAACAAGGCCGTGGCATGGTCACGCACCCCGACCCCGAACGGCACCCTGCCCAAGGACGATCCCGAAGTGCGCCGGGGCCTGGTCAGGTTCACCACCGAACTCGAGGTCGCCCGGCTGATGACCCTGCGGGTGGTGCACAAGGCGCTGCAGGGTGAGGTGCCGACCACCGAGGCATCGGTCTGCAAGCTGGTGCTGACCCAACTCGAGCAACGGTTGTCCTACTGGATCGTGGACGTGATCGGCCCGGCCGCTCTGCTGCCCACCGGCGAACCCGGGGCGATCGACAACGGCTACTGGGAGAAGGCCTACAAGAACGGGGTCCTGACCACCATCGGTGGCGGCGCCTCGGAGATCCAGAAGAACATCCTGGCCCGCCGTGCGTTGCAGCTGCCCAAGGGCTGACCGTCCGCCTCCCCTCCTGCCGAAGGACACCGCCATGGATCTGTCTTTGACCGATGACCAACAGGCCATCGCCCAACTCGTCCGCGAGATGTGCACCACGCACTTCGACCGCGACCGGATCCGGTCCCTCGAAGACCGGCCCGGGGTCTTCCCCGAGTCCCTGTGGAAGCACTTCACCTCCTCGGGTCTGGCCGGTATCACGATCCCGAGCCGGTACGGCGGCGAGGGTGCGGGGCTGACCGATCTGGCGGTGGTCGCCGAAGAGCTCGGACGGGCCGCAGCCCCGCTCACCCCGTTGATCTCCTCGGTGCTGTGCGGCGGACTGCTCAGCCGGTTGGGTGATGACGAGCAGCGCGCCGAATGGCTACCGCAGCTCGCCGCCGGCACCGCCCTGGCGACGATGGCATGGCTGGAGCCGACCGGCGGCTACCACCCCGACGAGATCACGGTCAGTGCCGAAGCCACCGGTGCCGAGATCCGGTTGCGCGGTGACAAACACTTCGTCCCCCACGCCGAGGACGCCGCGGTGTTTCTCGTCCCGGCCCGTGACAGCGAGACCGGCGCGGTGGAGCTGTATCTCGTTGCGGCCGGGCCCGGGGTCGAGGCCCGGGCGCATCGGACGATGTCGGGCGAGCTGCTCTACACCGTGACCTTCGACGCCACGATTCCGGCTCGTGGCCGGTTGGGTGAGCCGGGGGCGGGCTGGTCGGCGTTGGACGAAGCGATGCTCGACCTGGCCGCGGCCCTGGCCTGTTATGCCGCCGGTGGTGCCCGGCGAGCCCTGGAGATGGCGACCGAGTACGCCAAGACCCGGGAGCAGTTCGGCCAACCACTGGGCGCCTTCCAAGCCATCGCCCATCGGCTGGCCGATGACCTGGTGGCGGTGGAGGGTGCCGAAACCCTCGCCCGTGAGGCCGCCTGGGCCCGTGATCAGGACGGTGACAGCCGCCTGCTCGCGACGATGGCCAAGCAGCACTGCGGCCGGGTCTTCCGCGACGTCGCGGCCTCGGCCCACCAGATCTTCGGCGGGATGGGGTTCACCGTCGACATGGACATCCAGTTGTACTCACGCCGCGCGAAACAACTGCAGTTGTTGTGGTGGGACAACCGGTATTTGGAGGCGCGGATGGCCGAGCTCGTCCTGGACGGCGCCGAGCCGGGTGTTCCGCCGCCCTTCATCGAGCGATGAGGCGTTGGACCGCTTGCCCCGTCATCCGGGTCCGCTGCTGCAACATGCCCGATTTCGCGCCGGGAAACCGTATCCAGCGCCGAAGGGCGATAATCAGGCCGGTTGCAGCAGCGTCCAAGGCTGAGTCGAGCTACTGCCCCTGTTTGCGCAGGCTGAAGGCGCCGCCGGGGGAACCGTCGCCCATCGGGGTGAAGGCACCTTCCCAACCGTGGCCGGTGAACAGCAGCGCTCCCCCGGCGTCGTCGGTGATCGTCCAGCCGGCCCGGGGCAGTTCGCGGCGGAACCAGGCAGCCAGTTCGTCGGCGTCGGGGGCATCGAAGACGACGTTCACCAGGTTGATCTGGGAGATCAGCAATTGCAGCCGGTGTTCCCGTGGCACCACCACCGCATCCACCGGGCCGTACTCGGCCCCCAACTCGCGCAGGGTCATCCCGTCCGAGGGCACCGAGGCGGTGACCGGGGCGGGGGTGGGCGGCGGATCGTAATCGGGTACCGACGAGCAGCCGGTGAGCACCGCCAGGGTCGCGACGAGCGCGATCAGGGGACGGGTTCGGCTGCGCACCCGCCCCACTGTAGCTGCGGTAACCTTGTCCCAATGACGAGCAACCCCGCGCCACGGACCGCTGACGAGCTCGATCGTCCCCGGACCTTTCTGCCGGCGTGGCTGCGCGCGATGCGCCCCAAGCAGTGGACCAAGAACATTCTGGTCTTCTCCGCACCCCTGGCCGCCGGCGCGATCCTGGACCCGGGGGTCGCCTGGCGCAGCGCGGTGGCCTTCGTGGTGTTCGCCCTGATTTCCTCGGCGATCTACCTGATCAACGACATCCACGATGTCGCCGAGGACCGGCTGCATCCGAGCAAGCGCTTCCGTCCGATCGCCGCCGGAGAACTGTCGATTCCGACCGCCTGGGTGCTGGCCGTGCTCACCGCCGTGGTGGCCATCGCGGTGGGGTGGCTGATCAGCCCGCTGCTCGCGTTGACCCTGGTGGCCTATCTGGTGTTGCAGATCGTCTACTCGATGCTGTTGAAGCATCAGCCGATCATCGACCTGGCCATCGTGTCCTCGGGTTTCCTGCTGCGCGCGATCGCCGGTGGCGTGGCCACCGGACTGGAACTGAGCCAGTGGTTCTTGCTGGTGGCCTCCTTCGGGTCGTTGTTCATGGTGGCCGGCAAGCGGTACTCCGAGTACGTGGCCCTGGGCGCCGAGGCCGGTACCCGCAAATCATTGGCCCGGTACTCCGATTCCTACCTGCGCTTCGCCTGGACCCTGGCCGGGGTGTGCGTGGTGATGTCGTACTCGCTGTGGGCCTTCGAGCACCGCGGCGACGGCCCGGCCGGTATCCAGTGGACCGCGATCTCGATCGCCCCGTTCACCTTGGCGATGCTGCAGTACGCGATGCGCATCGACACCGGGGCGGCCGGTGAACCCGAGGACATCGTGATGCGAGATCGTGTTCTTCAGGTGCTGGGTGGCATCTGGCTGATTCTGATTGTGGTGGCGGTGATGCTGTGAACAACCCGACGAGCAACGCGACGACGACCAACCCCGCGACCGGGCCGAGGAGGCTGCACGGCTGGGGACGCACCAACCCGTCCCCGGCGGTGGTGCACACCCCGAGCAGCGTCGATGATGTGCTGGCCCACGTCACCGCCGGCACCCCGCGCGGGATCATCGCCCGCGGCCTGGGCCGGTCCTACGGTGACCCGGCCCAGAATGCCGGCGGCCTGGTGCTCGACCTGACCCGGCTGAACCGGATCCTGCACATCGACGCCGAGGCCGAACCGCCCACGGTCACCGTGGAGGCCGGGGTCAGCCTGGATCAGTTGATGAAGGAACTGTTGCACCACCGGCTGTGGGTGCCGGTGCTGCCCGGTACCCGTCAGGTGACGATCGGCGGCGCGATCGGCGCCGATGTGCACGGCAAGAACCACCACACCCAGGGCTCCTTCGGCAACCACGTCCGGTCGCTGGATCTGGTCACCGCCGACGGGAAGGTGCGCACCGTCGGCCCCGAGAACGATCCCGACCTGTTCTGGGCCACGATCGGCGGGATGGGCCTGACCGGGGTGGTGGTGCGCGCCACCGTCGAGGTGCAGCGGGTCGAGACCGCCTTCTTCGCCGTCGACACCGACCGCACCCACGATCTGGACGACCTGATGGCCCGGATGACCGACGGGGACGACAACTACACCTACTCGGTGGCCTGGTTCGACGCGGTCACCCGCGGCAAACATCTCGGCCGGGCGGTGCTGACCCGCGGCAACAAGGCCTCGGTGGACGAACTTCCGCCCGCGCTGCGCCGCGACCCATTGAAGTTCGTGGCCCCCAGCTTCGGCACCATCCCCGACCTGTTCCCCAACGGCCTGCTGAACCGGGTCACCGCCCGGGCCTTCAGCGAGTTCTGGTTCCGCAAGGCACCCAAGCATGCGGTGGGTGAGATCCAGAACATCACCCAGTTCTTCCATCCGCTCGACATCCTGGCCGACTGGAACCGGGTGTACGGACCGGCCGGATTTCTGCAGTACCAGTTCGCGGTGCCGTTCAACGCCGATGCGGTCTTCCGCCGGGCGGTGGAGACAATCGTGCATTCGGGGCATGTCTCGGCACTGAACGTGCTGAAACGGTTCGGCCCGGCCAACCCCGGCATGTTGTCCTTCCCGATGCCCGGCTGGACCCTGACCGTCGACTTCCCGATTCGCGAGGGTCTGGCCGATCTGTGTCGGCGGCTCGACGAACTCGTGCTCTCGGCCGGCGGGCGCACCTACCTGGCCAAGGATTCCCGGGTCTCCCCCGACGCGCTGCGCCGGATGTACCCGCGGCTGGCCGACTTCACCGCCGTCCGCGACCGGGTCGACCCGAACCGGGTGTTCGTCTCCGACCAGTCCCGCCGCCTCGACCTGTAGGAGTACCTCATGAACGACGCCTTCGGCGCCCCCCAGACCCTGCTGCTGCTCGGCGGCACCTCCGACATCGCCCTGGCGATCGCCCGCCGCTACCGCGCCGAGGGCAACCTGCGCCGGGTGATTCTGGCCGCCCGGCCGGGCCCGCGGCGCGAGACCGCCGCCCGCGAGCTGGCCGACCTCGGCCTGACGGTGGAGCAACTCGATCTGGAGGCCCGCAACCCAGACTCCCACGCCGCCACCGTCGACGAGGCCTTCGCCGCCGGTGATGTGGACGTCGTCGTGTTCGCCTTCGGGGTGCTCGGGGAGGCCGAACGAGCCTGGACCGACGCCGACCACGCCCTGGAGATGGCCGACGTCAACTACACCGCACCGGTGCACCTGGGCGTGCTGGTGGCCCGGCTGTTGCGTGCCCAGGGTCACGGGTCGATCATCGCCCTGTCGTCGGTGGCCGGTACCCGGATCCGCCGCTCGAACTTCGTCTACGGCTCCACCAAGGCCGGCATGGACGGTTTCTTCTTCGGCCTGGCCGAGGCCCTGCGCGGCAGCGGAGTGGGTGTCACGGTGGTGCGTCCGGGATTCGTGAAGACCAAAATGACCGCCGGGATGAAGCCCGCGCCCTTGTCGGTGACCGCCGATCAGGTGGCCGAACAGGCCGTGGCCGCGGCCCGCCAGGGCAAACAGGTGGTCTGGGCGCCGAAGCTGTTCCAGTTGGTGATGCTGGTGCTGCGGCACGTGCCGCAGGCGATTTTCCGCCGGTTGCCCTTCTGATCGACCGCCTGTCGGACGCCGCCGGAGCCCGGGTGACCAAGCTCCGGTGCCGCGCACACGACACCCGCTGAGGGGTCTAGACTCCAACATTGAGCTCGCGAAAGTGTTTCAGAGTCGAACGCAGGAGGGACCCCGTGGCCATCAGCAAGGTGCTCATCGCCAACCGCGGCGAGATTGCCGTCCGAGTCATCCGAGCGGCAGCCGATGCCGGCCTGGGCAGTGTTGCGGTATACGCCGAGCCCGATGCCGACGCCCTGTTCGTGCAGTTGGCCGACGAGGCGTACTCCCTGGGTGGGTCCACTCCGGCGGACAGCTACCTCGACATCGCCAAGATCCTGGACGTGGCCGAGCGCAGTGGCGCCGACGCGATCCACCCCGGTTACGGCTTCCTGGCCGAGAACGCCGACTTCGCTCGCGCAGTGGAGGAAGCCGGCCTGATCTGGATCGGCCCGCCCCCGCACGCGATCGAACAACTCGGTGACAAGGTCGCCGCCCGTCATATCGCCCAGAAGGTGGGCGCCCCGCTGGTGCCCGGCACCCCCGACCCGGTGGCCGACGCCGACGAGGTGGTCGCCTTCGCCAAGGAGCACGGCCTGCCGATCGCGATCAAGGCTGCCTTCGGTGGCGGTGGCCGCGGCCTGAAGGTGGCCCGCGAGTTGGACGAGGTCGCCGACATGTTCGATTCGGCCGTCCGCGAGGCCGTCGGCGCTTTCGGTCGCGGTGAGTGCTTCGTCGAGCGCTACCTCGACAAGCCGCGCCACGTCGAGACCCAGTGCCTGGCCGACAAGCACGGCAATGTGGTCGTGGTCTCCACCCGCGACTGCTCGCTGCAGCGTCGCCACCAGAAGCTGGTCGAAGAGGCTCCGGCCCCCTTCCTGAGCGAGGAACAGCTCGAACGGCTGTACTCCTCGTCCAAGGCGATTCTGAAGGAGGCCGGTTACGTCGGCGCGGGCACCTGTGAGTTCCTGGTCGGCCAGGACGGCACCATTTCGTTCCTCGAGGTGAACACCCGCCTGCAGGTCGAGCACCCGGTCTCCGAAGAGGTCACCGGTCTGGACCTGGTGCGCGAGATGTTCCGGATCGCCAACGGCGAAGAGCTCGGCTACGACGATCCCGAGATCACCGGCCACTCGATCGAGTTCCGGATCAACGCCGAGGACGCCGGCCGCAACTTCATGCCGGCCCCCGGCACCCTGACCGCGTGGCGCGCCCCCGGCGGCCCCGGCGTCCGGGTGGACGAGGGCTACCTGGCCGGCACCACCGTGCCGGGCAGCTTCGACTCCCTGGTCGCGAAGTTCATCGTCACCGGCGCCACCCGCGAGCAGGCTTTGGCGCGGTCGCGCCGGGCGCTGGCCGAGACGGTGATCGAGGGTATGCCGACGGTCATCCCCTTCCACCAGGCCGTGCTGAACGATCCGGCCTTCACCGCCGACAACGGTGACTTCACCGTGCACACCCGGTGGATCGAAACCGAGTTCGACAACACCATCGAGCCCTACGGCGGCACCCCGGGCGAGGCGCCCGAGGCCGAGGAGAAGCACAGCGTCGTGGTCGAGGTGAACGGCAAACGGGTAGAGGTCAAGCTGCCCGCCAGCCTCGGTTCGCTGAGTGGTCAGGCCGCGGTGAAGAGCCGTAAGCCGGCCAAGCGCAAGTCGGCCTCCACCCAGGTCAAGGAGGCCTCCGGCAACTCGCTGACCTCTCCGATGCAGGGCACCGTGGTGAAGGTGAACGTCGAAGAGGGCGCCACCGTCAGCGAGGGTGACCTGATCGTGGTGATCGAGGCGATGAAGATGGAACAGCCGCTCAACGCGCACCGCTCCGGTGTGATCACCGGGCTGAACGCCGAGGTCGGCGCCACCGTCAGCAGTGGCGCGGTGCTCTGCGACATCGTCGACGAGGACTGAACGATCAACGAAAGTTGACCGACCGTACACTCGGGTGGCCGATCACCGCTCCGGTATCGGCCACTTGGTGTTTTTCCGGACGCTTTGCGCCCGCCGGTACCTAGGCTGACTCCCATCATCGATCCTCGGGAGGCGGGCATGGCCCACTATGGCGGCCCAGCGCCGTGGCACCAGTCGGGCGGGTGGCAACAGCCCGGCCGGCCGCACGGTGCAGCCCACCCCGGGCCCGGGCAGCAGCCGGGCTCGGGCCACCACGTGCCGCCACAGCAACCCGGCGGCCCCTCGGGCTGGCACCACGGCGGATGGCAACCGTCCGACTGGCAGCAGCACTCTCCCCCACCGCGCAAGGGCCCGAACCCCGCCCTGATCACCCTGCTGGTGCTCAGCGTGGTGGCGGTTGTTGCGCTGGTGGTGTTGCTGCTTCTGCTGTCTCGTCCCGAGTCGGGTACCCCGCCGACCGAACCGACCCCGGCCGAATCGTCGGAACCGACCGAACCGACCCCGAGTGATGATCCGGGCCAGGGCGGCGATCCGAACGCAGCCCTGACCGACAACCCGATCTACCCCCAACCCCTCCCGGAGGCCACCACCTGTCGGGACGTGGCCGCCGCCCCGACCGACACGGCCGGGTTGAAGACCCAGGGGGAACAGTGGGTCAAGTGTCTGTCCGACACCTGGGCGGGGTTGCTCGCCGACGTCGAGGGCGGTTTCCGGGCTCCCGACTTCCAGGTGTTCACCGGCGGGACGGTGAGCACCGCCTGCGGTGACAGCGGAGGTGCGTTCTACTGCTCGTCCGACGAGACCATCTACCTCGGCGCCGATGATCTGGCCAGGATCAACGCCTCCCTCGACCAGTCCGGCCTGGGCGTCAGCTACTACTACGTGGTCAGCCACGAGTACCACCATCACGTACAGCAGCTCTCCGGCATGATCGACGCGATGATCGCCGAGTACCAGAGCAACTTCAACGAGGGCAGCCGCCGGTTGGAGTTGCAGGATCAGTGCTGGGTGTCGATGGCCCTGCGTTCGGCCCCCGACTACGACTTCACCGCCGAGAAGCAGCAGGTCTGGAAGGCCATCCTCGAACGGAGCACCTCACCACAGCACGGGGACTCGACCTCCACGGTGCGCTGGGGCACCGTCGGTCTGTCGGCGAAGACCCTGGGCGACTGCAATACCTGGACCGCACCTTCGAATGAGGTGTCCTGAGCGGACGGGTCAGGTCCGGGTCAGTGGGTCTCGAGCTTGAACTCCTTGTGCCCGCGCATCCGACGGGCGGCCTCGGCGATCGACCCCGACAGCGACGGGTACACCGTGAAGTCGTGGCTGAGTTGATCGACGGTGATCCGCTCGGCCACCGCGATCGACAAGGGATGAATCAGCTCCGAGGCCTGCGGGGCGACGATCACCCCACCGACGATGATGCCGGTGGCCGGCAGGCAGAAGATCTTCACGAAACCGTCGGCCAACCCGATCATCTTGGCCCGGGCGTTGGTCTCCAGCGGCATCGTGTACGACACCGCCCGCACCTCACCGGAATCGACCTTCGCCTGGGTGGCACCCACGGTGGCGATCTGGGGTGAGGTGAACACGTTCGCGGCCACCGAGGTCACGTCCAGCGGGGCGACGGCATCGCCCAGGGCGTGCCACATCGCGATCCGGCCCTGCATGGCCGCCACCGAGGCCAGCGGCAGCACCCCGGTGCAGTCACCGGCGGCGTACACGGTGCGCCGCGAGGTGCGCGACACCTTGTCGACGGTGACATAGCCGCGCTCATCGGTGGCGATCCCGGCCTCGTCCAGCATCAGGTCGCCGGTGTTCGGAATCGAGCCGACCGCCATCAGCACATGCGATCCGGTGACGGTTCGGCCGTCCTCACAGGTGACGGTGACCTCATCGCCGTTGCGCACCGCCGAGGCGGCGCGGGCGCGGGACAGGATCTCCATGCCCTGGCGTTCGAAGACGTTCTGCAGCACCCGGGCGGCGTCCTGATCCTCACCGGGCAGCACCATGTCGCGGGAGGACACCAGCACCACGTCCACCCCGAGGGCGTCATAGGCACCGGCGAACTCCGCCCCGGTGACACCGGAGCCGACCACGATCAGCCGTTCGGGCAGTTCGTCGAGGTCGTACACCTGCGTCCAGTCCAGGATCCGTTCCCCGTCGGGCACCGCGGTGGGCATCACCCGGGGACGGGCGCCGGTCGCGATCAGGGCGATATCGGCCTCGAAGGTTTCCTCCGAACCGTCCGCGGTGGTCGCGATCACCCGGCTGTCGCCGTCGAAGCGACCCTTGCCGTCGACCAGGGTCACACCCTCCTCGATCAGCTTCTGTCGGATGTCGGCCGATTGGGCCAGGGCGAGATCCTTGATCCGGGCGTTGACCGCGGCCAGATCCACCCCGACCACCTCGTGGTCGTCCTCGGGGCCGAACCGCAGACCGAGGGCATGACCCTCCATCACCCGGGTCTTGGCGTCGGCCGTGGCGACCAACGTCTTGGACGGGACGCAGTCGGTCAGCACCGCCGAACCGCCGATACCGTCCGAGTCGATCAACACCACCTCCCCGCCCAACTGGGAGCCCACCAGAGCGGCTTCGTAGCCGCCTGGCCCACCACCGATGATCACTACTCGCGTCACACCGGCAGTCTTTCATGCCCGGCCGACAACCGGGCACCCGACGTCCGGGCTAGACCGAACCGGGGGCGAAGGTGAGTTCGTCCACCGCGGGCCACGACCAGTCGGGCTCCGGCTCGTGTTCGCCCCAGCCCTCCTCGGCGTATTGGGAGAGCCAGCCCAGCTTGCCGTCCTCGATGTTGAGGGTGATCACATGGGTACGGGCCTCGCGCACGAAGGTGGCACTGACGGGGAAGGTGTACTGGTCGAGCAATGGCCTGGGGGCGTGTTCGTCGACCTCGAACTCGATCACATCACCGATCCGGCGGCAGCGGGCACCGGCGAGTTGGGTACGCAGTTCTTCGGCACCCCACCCCACGACCCCGGACAGGATGCCGGACACGATCGCGGTGATGTCCTCGCTCAGCGGCTCGGGGGTGGCCTCAATGCCCTCCTCCTCGAAGCGGCCGCGGAACCAATAGACCTCGAGCGCACTCACGGCCACCGCCCCGACCGCGGTCAGGGCCGCCATCAGTCGGCGCGGGTGTTCCACCCCGCGCCGGGACAGATAATCCATCGTCCAGCCGTCGCCGCGGGCCAGCAGATCCTTGGCGCCGTAGGTGGCGCCGGTGATCCCGAGGGCCAGGGCCGGGCGCGAACCGGAGACACCGTCCTCGTCCGACAGGGTTTCGGCCGCGGCCAGGGCGCCGGCGGCCAGCCAGTAGAGGTGCTTGCGCACCCCGGTGAGGGTGTGCGGATTGATCAGGGTGAACGCACCGAGCACACCACCCCGGGCTGCACCGAGGGCGAGATGCCGAACAGCGGGACGGGATAGCATCGTCAGTCAGGTCCTTTCGTGAGGCCCATCCAGCTTTCCAGATCGGTGATCGCCACACCTCGCGATCATTGGGGTAGCCGACAAAATTCCGGAGGTTCTCAGATGCGTCACATCCGGCCGGCCGTGATCGTGGCGGCGGTGCTGGCCGGTGCCCTGGTGCTGGTCGGGATGTGGTTGGCGATCAACGGCCTGCCGGAACGCACCCCGACCCAACGGCTGATGCTCGGGCTGTCCCAGGTGGCCTTCGCGCTCGCGGCCCTGGTCGCGATCATCGAGATGGCCTGGGAGCGCCGGGCCTGGCGCCGCCGCAGTTTCCGGATCGTGGCCGCCCTGGCCGGGTTGTTGGTGGCCACGGCCATCCTGCTGCTGGTCGGACGCGGGGTACTGGGTTGGGGGCGGCCGGCCGATGGGGTCACCCCGGGTCTGGGGTGGACCGGCATCGCGTTGCTCTTCGGATGGCTGGTGATCGACACCACTCGGCAGGACCGCCGGCTGCGTCGGCGGTACATCGCCGAGGGCGAGGCCATGGAAGACTGAGCCCATGACTGATCTGGCCGAGGCCGCCGCCACCGAACTGCGTACCCGCACCGGGATCGACAGGCTCGATATCGCGATGGTGCTGGGCTCGGGTTGGGGCGCCACCGCCGACCGGCTGGGCGAGCCGGTGGCGACGGTCGCGGCCGCCGACCTCCCCGGCTTCCACGCCCCGGTGGTCAGCGGACATCGCTCCGAGATCAGGGTCTTCCGCACCGGCTCGGGACGTCTGGTGGGCGTCTTCGGCGCCCGGACGCACTACTACGAGGGGCACGGGGTGGACGCGGTCGCCCACGGGGTGCGCACCGCCGCCGCGGCCGGAGCACACACCCTGGTGCTGACCAACGGCTGTGGCGGTCTCGACCCCGAGGTGCCGCCCGGCACCCCGGTACTGATCGCCGACCACCTCAACCTGACCGGCACCACCCCGCTGCGCGGGCCGCAGTTCGTGGACATGTCGCAGGTCTACTCCCCCCGGCTGCGGGCCCTGGCCCGGGAGGTCGCCCCCGACCTCACCGAAGGGGTCTACGCCCAGTTCGCCGGGCCCCAGTACGAAACCCCCGCCGAGGTGCGGATGGCCGGCGTGCTCGGCGCGACCCTGGTGGGCATGTCGACGGTGTTGGAGGCGGTCGCGGCCCGGGCGGCGGGCCTGGAGATTCTGGGTCTGTCGCTGGTGACGAACCTGGCCGCCGGGGTCAGCGACGAACCGCTCTCCCACGCCGAGGTGTTGGCTGCCGGACGAGCCGCGGAAGGACGTCTGGCGGAGTTGCTGAGCGCGATCGTGGAGCGACTGTGATGAGCCGGTTACCGCACGAGCTGGCCGAACAGGTCGAGGCCTGGATCGACCAGGACCCCGATCCGATCACCGCCGCGGCCGCCGGTGAGTTGCTCACCCGGGCCCGTCGCGGCGACGACGCGGCCATCGACGAACTCGCCTCCTGTTTCGCCGGGCCGTTGGAGTTCGGCACCGCCGGCCTGCGGGCGGCACTGGGCCCCGGCCCGTCCCGGATGAATCGGGTGGTGGTGACCCGGGCCGCGGCCGGTCTGGGCGCCCATCTGCAGGACATCGGGGCCAAGGGTGGGCTGGTGTTGGTCGGCCACGACGCCCGCTACAACTCCGATGTTTTCGCCCGCGACACCGTCGAAGTGCTCGCCGGGATCGGGTTCGACGCGGTGCTGATCGACGAGCCGGTACCCACCCCGGTGGTGGCCTTCGGCATCAAACACCTCGGCGCGGTGGCCGGGGTGGTGGTCACCGCCTCGCACAACCCGGCCGCCGACAACGGCTACAAGGTGTACCTCGGTGACGGCATCCAGATCATTCCCCCGTCCGATGCGCAGATCGCCCGCCGGATCGCACAAGTTGCGACGGTCGGGTTGGATCGGGTGCCCCGGGCCGACTCCTACCGCACCGCCGGGCCGGAGCTGATCGAGGCCTACCTGGACCGTGCGGTGCAGGTGGCCCGGCCGCCGCAGCACGAACTGCGGTGGGTCTACACCCCGCTGCACGGGGTCGGCACCCGGTACATCACCGAGTTGGCCACCCGGGCCGGGTTCACCGCCCCGCACGTGGTTCCGGCCCAGGCCGAACCCGACCCGGCCTTCTCCACGGTGGCCTTTCCGAACCCCGAGGAACCCGGCGCCCTGGACCTGGCCTTCGCCCACGCCGCCCGGGTCGGGGCGCACCTGATCATTGCCAACGACCCCGATGCCGATCGCTGTGCGGTGGCGATTCCGACCGTCGACGGCTGGCGCCGGTTGACCGGTGACGAGGTGGGCTGGCTGCTGGCCGACGACCTGCTGCGCCACGACACGTCCGGCACCTATGCCACCACGGTGGTGTCGTCCACCCTGTTGGCGAAGCTGGCCGCCGCCCACGGCGAGCGCCACGCCACCACCCTGACCGGCTTCAAGTGGATTTCGCGGGCCGAGGGGTTGGTGTTCGGCTATGAGGAGGCGATCGGCTACTGCACCGACCCCGAAGCGGTCGCCGACAAGGACGGGCTGACCGCCGCCCTGCGGTTGCTGACCCTGGTTTGCGAACTGGCCGCCCGGGGTGAATCCCTGGCCACCAGGCTGGACGAGATCGCCCGCACCCACGGCCTGCACCTGACCGATCAGATCGCCCTGCGGGTCGACCAGCAGGACGAACTGGAGCGGCTGATGGCCCGGGCCCGACGCAAGCCCCCGGTGGGGTTGATCGGTGAGGTGGTCACCGTCACCGACCTGGCCGAGGGCGGGGAACTGCCGGCCACCGATGCGGTGCAGTGGGCCGGACGGGGGCTGCGGGTGGTGCTGCGGCCGTCCGGTACCGAGCCGAAGCTGAAGTGCTACCTGGAGTTGGCCTGTCCGGCCGGGGACGATCTGGCCGCCACCCGGGCCCGGCAAACCGCCCGGATGGCCGAACTGCGCACCGCGGTACAGCAACTTCTCGACCGTTACGCGGGCTGAACCATGACCCTGCTCGACCGGATCAGTGGGTACGACCTCGGCATGGTGGTGCTCGACCGGCCCTTCCTGCGCTCGGGTCGGCGCTGGGTCTGCCGCCGAGCCCACGGCCACACCCTGGAGGTCGCGATCGGTACCGGGCTGAACCTGCCGCACTATGCGGACGAGGTCACGCTCACCGGTCTGGAACTGAACCCCGACCTGGCCCGGCATGCCCGGCGCCGCGCCGACCGGCTCGGCCGGGGTCTGGAGTTGACCGTGGGTGATGCGATGGCACTGCCCCATGCCGACGGCAGCTTCGATGCGGTGGTGTGCACCTTCGCGCTGTGCGGGGTGGGCAGCCCCGAGCGGACGATCGACGAGATGCTGCGGGTGCTCAAACCGGGCGGTGACCTGCTGTTGTCCGACCACGTCCGGGCCCGGCCCCGCTGGTTGCGGGGCCTGCAGCGGCTGCTGGAGGCGGTGACCGTCCCGCTGGCCGGGGAGTACTGGACCCGACGCCCCCTGGCGATACTGCGGCAGCGTGGTGTCACGATCGTCGACACCCGGGCCCGGGGCTTCGGGATGCTCGAATCGGTGCACGCCCGCAAGGCCGGTTGATCCCGCGCCGGCCGGCGAGCAGGTTCATGGCATGCTGTGCTGCGGAAAAACGCAACAGCAGGGAGCACCATGGCCGAGCCGAACCGACCCGAACACGACGACGATCCGGGATTCTTCCGCTGGCGACTGCACGGTAACGGCCGCACCGTGGCCCCGGGTGGCATCGTCCGGCCCAAGGAACGGCTGATCTGGCCGGTGACCATCGGTCTGGGCGCCCAGCACGTGGTCGCGATGTTCGGCGCCACCTTCCTGGTGCCGCTGCTGACCGGTTTCCCGCCCACCACCACCCTGCTGTTCAGCGGTATCGGCACGATGCTGTTCCTGCTGATCACCCGCAACCGGGTACCCAGCTACCTGGGTTCGTCCTTCGCCTTCATCGCCCCGATCACCGCGGCCAGCGCCTCGTCGATGAACGCGGCCCTGGGCGGGGTGCTGATCACCGGCGCCCTGCTCGCGATCGTCGGCCTGATCGTCACCAGGACGGGCACCGGCTGGATCGACGCGCTGATGCCACCGGTGGTGATGGGCGCGATCGTGGCGTTGATCGGTTTCAACCTGGCCCCGGCCGCCCGGGACAACTTCTTCGTCTCCCCACTGACCGGTCTGGTCACCCTGGCTGCGGTGGTGCTGTGCATGGTGCTCTTCCGTGGCCTGCTGGGCCGGGTGTCGATTCTGCTCGGCGTGGTGGTCGGCTACCTCTTCGCGCTGGTGCGCAACGAGATCGACTTCACCCCGGTGCAGGATGCCTCGTGGTTCGGGTTGCCGCCCTTCCACACCCCCAGCTTCGAGTGGGGACTGATCCCGATGTTCCTGCCGGTGGTGTTCGTGTTGATCGCCGAGAACGTCGGGCATGTGAAGTCGGTGGCGCAGATGACCGGCGAGGACATGAACCCGTACATGGGTCGGGCGCTGTTCGCCGACGGTGCCGCGACCGTCCTGTCGGCGATCGGCGGTGGCTCCCCGACCACCACCTACGGTGAGAACATCGGCGTGATGGCCGCCACCCGGGTGTACAGCAGTGCCGCCTATTGGGTGGCCGGTCTGGTCGCGGTGGGACTGTCCCTGTCACCGAAGTTCGGTGCCCTGCTGAACACCGTCCCGGCCGGTGTGCTCGGTGGTGTGACCGTGGCGCTGTACGGCCTGATCGGCATCATCGGCGTGCGGATGTGGGTGGAGAACAAGGTCGACTTCGCCCGTCCGAAGAATCAGATGACCGCCGGCATCGCGCTGATCGTCGGCATCGCCAACTTCACCGTCACCTTCGGGTCGATCACCCTCACCGGCATCGCGCTCGGGTCGATCGCCGCGATCGTGGTCTACCACCTGATGAACCAGATCGGTGACCTGACCGGGGCCGAGCCGAAGGAGGAGCCGACCCCGACCGAGGCCGGCCCGGTGGGGCCGCTGTCCTGACTCACCTTGCCGGCCCGGTGGGGCCGCTGTCGTGACTCAGGGGGTGCAGGCGCTGCGGTCCTGCAGGCAGGTGAGCAGCGCCAGCGACACCTCACCACTGGGTGCCGGAATGGTGCGGAAGGTGTCGGCCAGCGGGATGTCGGGGAAGTCGGCGATGTTGTTGTGGGCCGCCGGGTCGACCGCCGACCGGAAGCCGTACCGCTGCCAGGCCAGTTTCTGAATCTCCGGGTCGGTCATCGCCTCGGCGAAGCTGAACGCCTCGGGGCTGAGGGCCAGTACCGGGTGGTCGGAGTAGATCGTCGGTTCGGGGTAGATGATCCGCACGTCCTGCAGGGCGGACGGGGTCTGCCCACCGGCCACGAGTTGGATCACCTGGCTCTCGTAACCGGCATACATCGGCGCCTGGTATTCACCACCCTGGGTGAGCCATTGGCGGAAGCCGTTCTCCGAGCTGGACGCCTGCAGTCCTTGGGCGTCGTAGATCTTGCGCATCGCGGGCAGGGCCTTGCGGGCCTGTTCCAGGGTCGGTGGGGTGGTCACGTCGTTGGTGGCCACGATGGTGATCTGCAACTGGGCCATCGTGAACCCGGAGTTCGATCGGGCCGGGTCGGTCGAGGAGATGTTGATCGGCCCGCGCAGGTTGCCGGCCTGCAGCTTCTGCCAGGTGTCACCGGTGACGATGTGTTCCAACAACAGGGTCTTCAGGTCGGCCACATAGTGGTCGCCCTCCTTGCGCACCAGCCCGGCGCGGGTCAGGGCCTCGGTGGCCTGCGGCCCGGAGTAGATCACCTCCGGGGACTGCAACACCGTCAGCGCCCGGTAGTCGCCGAACTCGCCGCGGTGGGTGCTTTCGAAGACGTTCTGGGCCGAGGCACTGGACGGCCAGAGGCAGTCGTATTCCTGGGCCCGGATCTGGTCGGCCGACTGCAGCACCTGGTCATAGGAACCCTGGGGTTTCCATTCCACGGCCAGTTGGTACTTCTCCGCCAGGATGCGTTGCACGTCCGGGTCGGCCATCAACTGGGTCTTCTCCGAGCCGCCGACGCACTTGATCGTGGTGATCGTGGGCGCGCTCTGCACGCGGATCACCGCATAGGCACCGCCGACCAGCACTGCCAGCACGATCACCAGCCCGATGATGAAACCGGCCCTGTTCTTCATAGTCGGTCCTCCAGTTCGGGCAATGACGGTGGGGTCACCGTCGCCAGGTTCGCTTGGTATTCGGCCAGGTCGCCGTGGTTGATCAATCGGATCGAGTCGAGGGTGAACTCGGCGAAACGTTGGGCGGCCGTTTCGCCCGACGCCATCAGTTCCTTCGGGTTCGCGTAGTACTTGGGGTGCTTCTCGATGTCGGCGTACTTCTCCACCACGCCCACCAGGCTTTCCAGGTGCAGGGCCATCTGGCCGGCCGAGGAGTACAGGGTGTCGGGTGACTGGGCTTCGACCCGGCGCAGCAGTTCGGGCACGGTGCGCACCGACTGGTCGATCGCGGCCCGCATCTGCCGGTTGTGCACCTTGATCGCCGCCGTCGACAGGGCGCGCACCAGGTCGCGGGCCTCCTGCACCTTGCCCCGGGCGTTGTCGCGGTACTCCTCGATGATCAGTTCGCGTTTGGACGGGCGGGTCATCACCCACACACCCACCGCGGCCCCGGCGGCCAGCAGCGCGGGCAGGCCGAGCCGCAGCAGCACCTCGGCGCCGGCCAGCCCGAAGAAGAACGCGACGAAGACGACCACCGCCGCGGCCAGTGAAATCGGCAGGGAGTAACGACGGATCACTTGTACCCGGTCGCCTTCCGCAGGGCCTCCACCAGGTTGGCCGATTCGACATAGGCACCGCCGGTGGCCTCGGCGATCTCCTCCAACTGCTCCGGGTCGGCGTCGGCGAAGGCGATCGCGATCACCGGGGCGTCCAGGCCGCGCAGGCGTTCCAGGGCCTGCTGCTTCAACGCGTCCTTCGACTTGCCGTCCGACATGAGCACGATCAGCCGCTTGCGGGGCTCGTCCTCGAGCACATCGGCGGCCTTGATCAGGCAGCTGTACATGTCGGTGCCACCACCGGGCTCCCAGTTCTGCACCGAGCGCTGCAGGCCGCGCAGATCGTCGGGGTTGTTGCCGTCGACGCTCCAGAAGTCGGCCAGCCCGTTGTTGAACACCCCCACCGAGGTGCTGTCCTCGGGTGCGGTTTGCAGCAGGTTCTTGCGGGCCAGTTCGGGGTCGAACAACTGCGCGGCGGCTTCCTGCACGCCGTCCCAGCCCTCACCGGTCATCGAACCGGAGGCGTCCAGGCAGTACACGGTGTTGGTGGGCTTGCGGTAGCGCATGTGGTAGTGCTCCAGCGCTGCCTCGATCACCTCGGAGGAGGGGTAGGTGATGGCCTGTTCCTTGATGTCGGTCTTGATGCCCCAGTCGGGGTTGAAGACCTTCTGGTCGGGGTTGTCCAGGGTGAGGCCGATCGAGTCGACCGGACGCCGGCCCAGATCGCGGAGCTTCTGTTTCGCATCGGGGTCGTTGAGCAAGTAACTCTGCAGTTCACCGAAGATCTCACGCTTGGCCGCACCCAGGTCGCCGCCGCGGTCGTAGAAGCCCAGCGGGGCGTCGCTGATCGCCAGCGAGCCGATCGGGTACACCGCGTACAGGGGCTCCTTGCCCTCGGCGACCAGGTGCTGGTTGTACTCGATCACCAGGTCTTCGTAGGTGAACATGGTTTTGCACCGGTCGGGGGCCTCCAGACACTCCTCCATCATCGTGCCGGTCGACGGTGGGGTGCGGTCCATCGCCTGGATGAAGCGCTTGATGCCGCTGTCGACCGGTTCGGAGTCGAGTTGTTCCATGGTCAGCGGCTGGCCCGGGCCGTTGCCGGCGAAGTGGTTCAGGAAGCTGAACAGGACGCTGGCGCCGGAGTTCGATTGGGTCGGGTTGGTGGTCCACACCGCGGTGCGGTTGTCCTCCACCGCGGCGAGGATCTCCTTCACCCCGACCGGCTTGTCGACGAACCCGAGGCGTTCCATCTCCGACTTCCAACCGGCGAAGACGATCGGGGTGACGAACATCGGCTGGACGTCGGACAGTTGGTTCTTCTCGTTGCCGAGTTGGCTGAACACCGAGCTGGCGAACCAGTACGCGTCGTACTCGGTCGACCCGGTTTGCAGCAGCCGGGCCTGGTCGACCGACCCCTTGAGTTCCCAGGTGCAGGTGTAGCCGTTGTCGGAGCACCAGGGCTCGACGATCTGTTCGAGCACGGCACGCTGTTCGGAGCCGGCGACGATGTGCAGGGTCTTCTTCGGATCTTTCGTGGTGCACCCCGCCGTGACCACCATCGCCAGGGCCAGCAGGCCCATCAGCAACGCGCGCATTCTCATGGCCGCATACATAGCAAACGTGCAGGCGTACTCATCCGTCCTTGGGTGAACCCCAAGTGAACGATTAGGGCTGACCGGGTTACCCGAGTCGGGATCTGGGCGTCCGAGCCCCCGGACGACCCGTTACCGACCCCTCTTCCCGCTCCCCTGCTGCAACCGGCCTGTTTTCGACGAGCAAATCCACATGCGGGCTTCCCGCCCCGAAAACAGGCCGTCTTCAGCAGCGGGCTCCCATGAAGGCCGGGTTCAGAGCAGGAATTGCAGGGTTTCGGAGGTGTCGCCGTCGATCTTGACCGTGGCCAGGTCGTCGCCGCGGGTTTTGCCGCGATTCACGATCACCACATCGGTGCCGGCCGCGGCCGCTTGCCGGACGAACCGCAGTCCGCTCATCACGGTCAGCGATGAGCCGACCACGAGCAGGCAATCGGCCCGATCGACCCAGTCGATCGCGGTGCGCACCCGCTCGGTCGGCACGGGTTCGCCGAAAAAGACCACATCGGGTTTCAGCACCCCACCGCAGGCCGGGCAGGGCGGCACCACGAAGTTCTGCCACTCATCCACCACCGCATCACCGTCGGGACGCAGTTCGGCGTGGCCGACCTGCCGGTCGGTATCGACATCGGGGTTGAGTTCGGCCAGCCATTGCTGCACGCTCGTCCGCCGGAACAGCCGAGCACAGTCCAGGCAGATCACGTCGGCGATCCGGCCGTGCAGGGCGATCATCCCGTGGCTGCCGGCCGCCTCGTGCAGACCGTCGACGTTCTGGGTGATCAAGCCCCCGAAGCGGTGCGGACGGCTGTTCTCGAGGTCGGCCACCAGCCGGTGCCCCGAGTTCGGTACCGCCATCCCCATCCGCTGCCAGCCGACATAGGCCCGCGCCCAGTACCGACGCCGGTCGGCCTCGTTGGCCACGAAATCGCCGTAGAGCATCGGGGTGGCCTGCGGGGCATCGGGGCCGCGGTAATCCGGCACCCCGGAGTTGGTGGAGATGCCGGCACCGGTGAGCACCACCAGCCGGCGCGCATCGGTGACCAGCCGGCGGGCGCGCAGCATCTCCTCCGGTGTGGTGGCGCGCTCCGATGGTGGGGTCGGCCCCCAACCGGCCACCCGGTGCCGTAGTCGTGTCACGCCGCACACCGTACGTGAACCCCGGTACTCGTGCCGGGCCCCGGCGAAAGCACGGAATCCACCGTCCCTACACTTGTCGACATGTCTTCTTTCGCGATTCCCCGTCCGACCTCCGGTGACATTGTCGACGTGATCCTGCTCGACCATCAGGTGATGGAGAGCCTGATGCGTGACCTGCGCAATGACAGCCTCGACCGCGAGGCGGCCCGTCAGGCCTTCGCGGCGCTCTTCGTGGCCCACGGCGAGGCCGAGGAGGATGTGGTCTACCCGAAGCTGAAGCGGCGCGCCCGCAATGTCGGCTCACACGAGGTCGAACACGGCAAGGAAGAACACGCCGAGGGCATGTCCTGCCTGCTGGAGCTGTTGGAGGCCAAGGGCACCGATACCCAGAAGTACGACGACGCCGCCGAGAAGATGAGCGCCTACTTCTACCACCACGTCGTGGAGGAAGAACTGACGATGCTGAACCCGGCCCGTGAGGAGATCGGCGCCGCGGCGCGCAAGCAGATCGGCGGTGACTTCCTCATCGCCCGGTCGAAGCTGCTCGACGACGACTGCGGACGGATCGAGAACGTCCGCGCGCTGGTCAAGCAGGCGATCGCCGACGGCAAGATCCCCGACGAGCCGCTGCCCGAGAAGCCGTGATTCCGCCGGGCCGCACAGGCCCGGCCTACTTCTCGATCGGGGCCCACTCCGGCCCGGTCTCCCCGAGCTTGTCGTCCAGCTTGGTGAACAGCGGGGTGGGCTTGGCCAGCGGCACCCCCGGGGTGATCGGGGTCGACTCCCAGCGGGCCTGTTCCAGGGCGTACTCACCCATCAGCACCGGGTAGTCGGGGCCACCGGCCTCGTCGACCTCACGAATCTCGGGCTGGGCCGCCCAGACCCCTTCACCGCCGAGCGCCTCGAAGACCTTCTGGCCGGCGTGCGGCAGCACCGGGGTGAGCAGGGTGTTCGCATCGGCGACCACCTGCAGGGCGGTGTGCAGCACGGTGTCGCGGCGACTCGGGTCATCCTTGAGCTTCCACGGTTCCTCGTCCGAGAGGTACCGGTTGGCGGCGGTGACCACCCGCATCGCCTCGGTGGTGGCCTGCTTGAACTTGCAGGCGGCGAACAGCTCACCGACGGTGTCGAAGGCGGCCTTCGAGGTGGCCAGCAGTTGCTCGTCGGCGTCGGTACGCTCCCCCGGCGCGGGGACGGCCCCGACGTTCTTGTGGGCCATCGCGATCGAGCGGTTCACCAGGTTGCCCCACTCGTTGGCGAGCTCGAAGTTGGTGCGGCGCACGAACTCGTCCCAGGTGAAGTCGGTGTCCTGGTTCTCCGGGCCGGCCACGGCGATGAAGTACCGCAACGCGTCGGGGCCGAAGTCGCGCAGGAAGTCGGTGACGTAGATGACCCGGCCGCGGGAGGTGGAGAACTTCGACCCGCTCATGGTCAGGAACTCGCTGGAGACGACCTCCGACGGCAGGTTCAGGTTGCCGAACTCGCCGGGCTCCCCGCCGAGGGAGCCCTCACCGTTGTGGCCGAGCAGGATCGCCGGCCAGATCAGCGAGTGGAAGACGATGTTGTCCTTGCCCATGAAGTACCGCGAGTGGGCGGACGGGTCGTTCCACCATTGCTGCCAGGCGTCCGGGTTGCCGCTGCGGGCGGCCCATTCGACCGAGGCCGAGAGGTAGCCGATCACCGCGTCGAACCAGACGTAGAGCCGCTTCATCGGCTGGTCGCGCCATCCGTCCAGGGGAATCGGGATACCCCAGTCGAGGTCGCGGGTGATCGCCCGGGGACGCAGATCCTCCAGCAGGTTCTTGGAGAAGTTGAGGACGTTGGGACGCCAGTCGGTGCGGGTGTCGAGCCACTCCCCCAGTTGCCCGGACAGGGCGGACAGGTCGAGGAAGAAGTGCTCGGTTTCGACGAACTCGGGCACCTCGCCGTTGATCCGCGAACGCGGGTTCTTGAGGTCGATCGGGTCGAGCTGGTTGCCGCAGTTGTCGCACTGGTCGCCGCGGGCCCCGTCGGCCCCACACAGCGGGCAGGTGCCCTCGATGTAGCGGTCGGGCAGGGTGCGGCCGGTGCTCGGTGAGATCGCGCCCTTGGTCGGCTTGGCGACCACGTAGCCGTTGTCGTGCAGGGCCCGGAACATACCCTGCACCACCCGACGGTGGTTCAGGGTGGTGGTGCGGGTGAACAGGTCGTAGGACAGGCCGAGACCCTGGAGGTCTTCGACGATCACCCGGTTGTACTTGTCGGCCAGCTCACGGGTGGTGAGGCCCTCGTTCTCGGCCTGCACCGAGATCGGGGTGCCGTGTTCGTCGGTGCCGGAGACCATCAGCACCTGATGCCCGGCCATTCGCATGTACCGCGAGTACAGGTCGGAGGGCACCCCGAAACCGGAAACATGCCCGATGTGGCGCGGCCCGTTGGCGTAGGGCCAGGCGACTGCGGTCAACACGCGTGAAGTCATACCCATCAGCGTATCGCCGCAGATCGTCGGCTGCCGACTCGGAGGGTCCGGCGGTCACTTTCGCCGCGGACGAACAGTGCGCACAGGTTGCTCACAGCCCGAAGCGTTCGGCCAACTCCACCCGTTGCGGCAGGGGCAGGAAGGCGTTGCGCAGGGCGTGCCGGGTGACCTGCCGGATGTCGTCCTCGGTCCAGTCGAACAGTTCGACCAGCAGGCCGAATTCCTTCGTCAGGGTGGTGTTCGACATCAACCGGTTGTCGGTGTTCACCGTGACGGTGAAGCCGAGCCGGTGGAACAGTTCGATCGGGTGTTCGGCCAGGGCGGGCACCGCCCCGGTCTGCACATTGGACGAGGGGCACAGTTCCAGCGCAATCCCGGCGTCGCGCACATAGGCCGCGAGCCGGCCCAGTTGCACCGACCAGGGGTCGCTGCCGGCGGTGGCCGGTTGCCCGCCCAAGCTGAGGTCTTCCAACAGCCGCACCCCGTGCCCGATCCGGTGTGCCCCGCATTCGGCCAGGGCGAGGTGCACCGATTCGGGGCCGACCGCCTCACCGGCATGGATGGTGAACCGCATGTGGTGCTCGCGCAGCAGGTCGAAGGCGGCCCGGTGGTTGGTCGGCGGGAAGCCGATCTCGGCGCCGGCGATGTCGAACCCGGCCACGGATTCGTCACGCCACCGCAGCGCCAGTTCGGCGATCTCGAGCGACCGGTCGGCATGACGCATCGCGGTCACCAACTGGGTGGCCACGATCGGCCGGCCGGCCTCGTGACAGGCCGCCATGCCCTCGGCCAGGCCATCGCGAACCGCCTCGACGGTCTCGTCCAGGCTCAGGCCGCGTTGCAGGTGCTGTTCGGGGGCCCACCGGGCCTCGGCGACGATCACCCCGTCGGCGGCATTGTCCTCGACGAACTCGCGGGCCACCCGGCGCAGCGCCTCGGCGGTCTGCATCACCGCGACGGTGTGGTCGAAGGTCTCCAGGTACCGCTCCAGCGAACCGGAGTCGGCGGCCTCGGCGAACCAGATCCGCAGTTCCTCGGGGTCGGTACGGGGCAGTTCGTGGCCGACCTCGGCGGCAAGTTCGATCACCGTTTCCGGACGCAGGCCGCCATCCAGGTGGTCGTGCAGCGACACCTTGGGCAGGGCGCGGATCGCATCGGCGGTCATACTCATCTGGTTCTCCGTTCGACGAGGTGGTCGGGCCCGAAACCGTGCGGCAACAGGTCTTCCAGCCGCAGCCGGCCGGCCGCGGTGTCGATCAACAGGTCGGCCCCGCCGTGTTCCATCAACAGTTGTCGGCACCGTCCGCAGGGGGTGATCAACTCACCGGAGCCGTTGACACAGCAGAACGCGACCAGCCGTCCCCCGCCACCGGCGATCAGCGACGAGATCAGGCCGCATTCGGCGCACAGGGTGAGCCCGTAGGAGGCGTTCTCGACATTGCAACCGACCACGATCCGGCCGTCGTCGACCAGTGCAGCCGCCCCGACCGGATAGTTCGAGTAGGGCGCATAGGCGCGGGTGGCGGCCTCGGTGGCCCGGGCCCGCAGGGCGGCCCAGTCGGGTGTCACGAAACGCCCACCAGCCGCAGTACCGCGTCCAGGCCGTGCACCGGGCCGCGGGTGCGGGGCAGGATCAGGGTACGCATGCCCAACCCGGCCGCGGCGCCGTCCTCGCTCCAGGAATCGCCGACCATCAGGGTCTGCCGCGGGTCGGCCCCCAACTGTTCCAGGGCGGCGGTGAAGATCGCCGGTTCGGGTTTGACCGCGCCGACCTGCCACGACTGGGTGGCTGCGTCGAGCAGCGTGTCGAGGCCCTGCCGGTGCAGGGTGGGCGCCAGATCGAGCCCGATATTCGACAGCAGGCCGACCTTGATCCCGGCCGAGCGCAGGGCGGTGAGCACCGGACGGGTGTCGTCGTAGGGCACCCAGTGGTCGAGCATCGTCTCCCACAACGGCGTGACCAGGTCGTCCGGCAGGTTGCCGACCGCGGCCAGTTCGCCGAAGACCTTCCGGTGCTGGTCGACGCCGAGGTCGCGGGTGTGTTCGGGGTCGATCCGGCGGCCGTGGGTCCACAGTTCATCGAGAAAGGCGACGATCTGCCGGTGGTGCTCCTCGCCCAACCCCTCGGCCGGGGTGCCGTCCTTGCCGGCCCGCTGCCAGGCACCGGCCAGCCAGGGGGCCGGTTCGCCCTGATCGACCAGGGTGGAGTGGAAGTCGAAGAGCACCGCGGTGATCGGCTCAGGCATCGGCCGACTCCATCATCGCGGCCAGGTCGGCCACCCCGAGCCCGGCCAGCGTGTCGACGAAGCTACGGCGGGGCGCCTCGGGTACCACGATGCCCTCGGCATTCGGTACCACGATCACCCGGGCCCCGGACGCGTTGCCGGCCTGGGCTCCCTTGGCGGTGTCCTCGATCACCAGGCAATCGGCCGGGTTCACCCCCAGCTCGGCGGCTGCCATCAGGTAACCCTCCGGGTCGGGTTTGCCGCGGGTGACCGAGTCGTTGCCGATGATCACCGAGAAGTAGGGCTTCGGCAGTCGCGAGGTCACCGCGGCCAGCACCCGGGTGTCGGCGGCCGAGACCAGGGCCAGCGGAATGCCGGCCTCGTCCAGGGCGGCGAGCAGTTCGACCGCACCGGGCATGAACTCGAAACCGCCGGATTCCAGTCGCTCGACCGCCCGGACGGTGAGGAGCTCGCTGACCTCCGCGACCTCCAGGTCGGTGCGTCCGGCGGCATCGATCAGGATCTCGGCGGTGCCCTCCATCGAGTTGCCCAGGGTGGCGTCGCGCACCTCGGGGGTGTATTCGCCACCGATTTCGCGGCACACCTCGCGTTCCACCTCGACCCACATGGGTTCGGTGTCGGCCAGGGTTCCGTCGTTGTCGAACAACACTGCAGCAGGGTGGGTCATGGCCCCATCGTGGCACATGACAACGGCCCCGCCCGAAGGGGACGAGGCCGTTGTGTGTGGCGCGGGTTCAGTCCAGGTTGAGCACCGTGCGCACGTCGGCCTTGACCATCTTCAGCACCGTGGCGAAGGCCTCCTGGGCCGAGTCGGCGGCCATCGCGGCTTGGGCCATCGCCTCGCACTCGGCCAGGGTGTGGCTGCGCAGGGCGTAGCGGGCCTCGGTGGTGGCGCCGGTGGACATCGACAGCGAGGTGATGCCCATGCCCTTCAGCACCAGGGCCATCACCGGGTCGGCTGCCGATTCACCGCACACCCCGACCGGACGGGCAAGGGCCTTGCCGGCCTGGGCAGTGGCCGCGACCAACTGCAGGACGGCCGGTTGCCAGCGGTCCAGCAGGTCGGACAGGGCACCCTGCATCCGGTCGGTGGCCATCGTGTACTGGGCCAGGTCGTTGGTGCCGATCGAACCGAAGTCGACCTCGGCGAGAATCGCCTCGGCCTTCAACGACACGGCCGGAACCTCGACCATCACCCCGACCTTGCGGATACCGGCCTTGCGGGCCTGCATCGCGAAGTCCGCCGCCTCCTGGCGGGTGGCGATCATCGGGGCCATCACCCACAGTTCGGTATCGGGGGCGGCTTCCTGGGCCCGGGCCAGGGCCTCCAACTGGGTCGCCATCAGGTCGGGCATGGTGCGCACCAGCCGGTAACCGCGAATGCCCAGGGCCGGGTTTTCCTCGACGTCCTGGTTGGCGAACTTCAGCGGCTTGTCGGCACCGGCGTCCAGGGTGCGGACGACGACCTTGCGGCCGGCGAAGGCCTTCAGCACCGCGGTGTAGGCCTCGGCCTGTTCCTCCACCGTGGGGGCGGTGTTGGCCGAGAGGAAGAGCACCTCGGTGCGGAACAACCCGACCCCTTCGACGGGCAGTTTCGCGGCCTTCTCGGCGTCCTCCACGGTGCCGATGTTGGCCAGCAACTGGATCGGGGATCCGTCGGCGGTACCACCGGGGGCGGTGTCCTCGGCGAGGGCTTCGAGCCGCTCGGCCCGTTCCCGGTAGCTCTGCTGCACCTTCTCGGACGGTTCGACGACCACCTCATCGTGTCCGGCATCGACACCGACGATGACCCCCTCGGCCAGGCCCAGGGCTCCCTCGGCGCGCACCACACAGGGCAGGCCGAGCTGGCGGGCGATGATCGCGGTGTGCGAGGTCGGGCCGCCCTCCTCGGTGACGATCGCCACGACCATGTCCAGGTCGAGGGCGGAGGTGTCGGCCGGGGACAGGTCCCGGGCGACGATCACACTGGGTTCGGTGAGGGTGCCGACACCGGGTTCGTCCTGACCGGTCAGCCGAGCCACGGCCCGGTCGCGCACACTCATCAGGTCGGTGACCCGCTCGGCCAGATAACCCCCGGCGGCGGTGAACATCGCCGCGAACTCCTCGGCCGCCTTGTCGATGGCGGTGGCCGGGCCGATCCCGGAGTCGATCGAGGCCTCGGCCTTCTGCTTCAGCGAGGAGTCGGAGGCCATCATGGCGGTGGCCGACAGCACCTCCGACAGGGTGCCGGAGGTTTGCTGGGAACGTTCGGTGAACTCGGTGGCGATGCCGGTGAGCACCTCGGCGAGTTGCTGCTTGGCGGCCTCCGGGTCGGACGGGGCAGGTTCATCCTTGGGCGTGCTCGGAGCCGGGTGCACCTGAACCACCGGGCCGACAGCTGCCCCGCTGCCGACCCCCACGCCATGCAGCGTCTCGGCCATCAGGCGTCCAGGTTCGTCTCAACGACCTCGGCGAGCTTGGCCAACACCTCGTCGGCGTTGTCGCCCTCGGCGGTCAGGGTGACCTTGTCGCCGTGCTTGGCGCCCAGGGCCATCACGCCGAGAATGCTGGTCGCGTCGAGCGGGTCGCCGCCGTCCTTGGAGATCTGCACCGGGATGCCGGCCTCCTGAGCTGCCTGGACGAACAGCTGCGCCGGACGGGCGTGCAGGCCGGAGGTGGATGCGACGGTAGCGGTTACTTCAGCCATCTGACTCTCCCTTGAGGTACGCACCGAGGTGCGGGTACTGGTTCGGGTCCGACACTTACTTGCCGGGGGCTACGACTTTACGCGCAGGGTTCGTCGCCGCTTGCGCGGGGGTCAACGCACCTGCCGGATCAGGGCCTCGGCGGCGTCGACGATGTAGAGGGTCTCCTTCTCCCAATTCGGCTCCTGCCCCCGGTAGGGGCCGGTGGCCAGCGAGATGATCACCGCCGCGGCCCGCAACCGCAGTTCGGTGGGGTCGACCCGGGTGTCGAAGACCGGCACCCACCGGGCCAGCAGGTCCTGCACCCGGGCGGCCTGTTGCGGGTTCATCCGTTGGATCGTCGACAGGTGGGCGACCAGGCAGGCGAGGTCGTCGGCGCGTCGTCCGGGGCCGGCGGTGTCCACATCCAGCAACCCGACGATGCCGCCACCACCGACGTGGATCTGACCCTCGTGATAGTCACCGTGGGTGGGTTCGTGGCCGAGTGGAATGCCGTGCAAGCCCTCGCGGATCTGTCGGGCCATCCAGCGCAGTCGCTTCTCCAAACTGGGCATCGCCTGCAGCACCATGGTGGTGTAGTGGTCGACCGCATCCGACCACGGTGGGCGGCGTTCCAGTTGCGCGATGCTGGACGGCATCGCGTCCAGTACCCCGATGAGTTGTTCGGCGGTGCACGGCGGCTGGGGGTCGAAGACCGCCCGGGCCAGGGGGCGGCCGGGCAGTTCGGCCAGGATCAGCAGGAAGTCGTTGGTGGTTGCTGCCACCGGCGGGGCGGGTACCCCGGCCTGCAGCAGCAGTTGGTGGCGCTGCAGCACCACCGGAAAGAGGTGTTCGCGCAGCACCTTGACGTAGAAGGTGGTGCGGCGACCACCCTGGTTGACCGTGGCCCGCAGCACCGCCCGGCGCCGCGGCCGGTAGCCGATCATCTGCATTTCGAGTTGGTCGGGGCCGGCCGGTCCGCCGAGCACCCGGTGTTCGGTGAGGATCCGGGCCATCTGTTCGGGGTAGGCCGCCCGGGCCAGACCGGGCAGGTCGGGGTCCTTCGGATAGAGCCAGACCGCGACCGAGCGTTTGCCGTCGGCGAAGATCCGGGCCTGCCCGTCACTGCCGGCGGGGCCGGAGCGGCGCGCGCTCACCCCGAAGAGCTCCTCACGGGTGCCGTAGGGCCATTCGACGACCGCCGAGTAGGTGGCGGTGGTGCTGCGCTGGGGGTGGGCGTCGACGTGTTGCATTTCCCACGACTGCAACCGGCCCCCCTCGTGTTCCACCGCAGCGGTCAGTAGCGGCGCGATTCCGGGTGAGGTCAACAGTTTCGAACCATCCGGATCCGCCGCGGCGGTGGTCGAGAAGGGCCCTGACATGGCGGTATTCAAGCACGCCGTCAGTCGTTGCCCACAGAACCCTCACCGCGTTGCATTCGGAACCGGGCGGCCCGGCGGCCGTCCATTTCGATCACCGTCCAGTGCACCCGTTTGAGCACCTCGCGGTCGCTGACGGTGGCCAAGGTGGCCTCCACCTCGTCGCCGAGGGCGGGCAGTTTGCCCTGGAGGGCCATGAACCAGCCGGCCACGGTGTCGTAGGGGCCCTCCTCGAGCACCAGGTTGAACTGGTCGGCGAAGTCCTCCAGGCTGGTCAGCCCGTCGACCTCGGCGGTGCCGTCGCCGGGCAGGATGACCGGCACGGTCGGTTCGTCGTATTCGTCGGTGATGTCGCCGACGAGTTCTTCGAAGAGGTCTTCCATCGTGACGATGCCGGCGGTGCCGCCGTATTCGTCGCGGACGATGGCCAGGTGGGCCGAGCGCCGCCGCATCTCGGCCAGGGCGAACAGCACCCGCACCGTCATCGGCAGGTTCAGTACCGGACGCACCAGTTCACCCACCGGCACCGACCGGTCGGCGACCTCGGGGTCGAACAGGTCGCGGACGTGGACGAAGCCGATCACATCGTCGGCGGATTCGCCGGTGACCGGGTACCGCGAGTGCGGCGCCCCGCGCACCTGGCGCACGGCCTTGTAGGCGGGCAGGTCGGAGGCGAGGAATTCCACCTCGGTGCGCGGCACCATCACCTCGCGCAGGCTGCGCTCACCGGCGTCGAAGACGTCGTCGAGAATCCGGCGCTCGACATCGCCGAGGGTGCGTGACCCGCTCAACATGGCGCGGATCTCTTCGTCGGTGACCTCTTCGCGCGAGGCATTCGGGTCACCGCCGAGCAGACGCACCACCAGGTTGGTGGAGATGCCGAGGAACCAGATCACCGGACGGGCCAGCCGGGCCAGCCCGTCGACCATCGGGCCGAGCACCATCGCGAAGCTCTCGGCCCGCTGCATCGCGAGCCGTTTGGCACTGAGTTCACCGAGCACGATCGAGACATAGGAGATCGCGATGGTAACCAGCACCAGGGCGACCCCGTTGGAGATGGTGTCGGGCACCCCGATCTTCTCCAGGCCGGGTGCCACGTCGTTGGCCAGGGTCGCACCACCGAAGGCGGCCGACAGGAAGCCCATCAGGGTGACACCGATCTGCACCGCGGAAAGGAAGAGGTTCGGGTCGTCGGTGATGCGCTGCACGGCCCGGCCGCGTTTGCCCCGGGTGGCGAGTTGTTTGACCTGACTCTCACGCAACGACACCAGGGCCATTTCGGCCGCGGCGAAGACTCCCCCGATCACCACGAAGAGCAGGATCAGGGCGATATTGCCGATCACCTCACCCATCAACGGGCTCCGGGTTCAGCGGATGGGGTGGGAGGGGACGGGGGCCGCAGCCCCCTGCGTCTGTGGCAGTCGGTCACAGAGCACAGGGTACTCAATTCCCGTCCCCGCCCGGGCGGTCACGACTGCGGCTGGGCCTCCGCTTCGGCACCTTCGGGACGCTCCCCCTCCGGCGCGTCCTCGGGCTCGTTGCCCTCGGTGGCTTCGGGGTTCTGCCCGCCGGTTTCCTCGGTGCTTTCGCCCTCGGCCGACGGTTCGGCGTCCTCGTCGCGGCGCGCCTGGTCCTCGGTGTCGGTGGTCGCCTCGGTCTTGAGGTAGTTCTCGTTCGGCAGCGGCGGGGCCTGCAGCACCGCGACCGACCAGGCGTGCACCTCGTAGGTGCCCTCGACCTTGTGGGTGCCGACCGGCCACCAGTTGCCCTCGGCCTCGGCCCACGGGCCGGTGTCGATGGTTCGCCACCACACGCCGGCCACCGGCAGGTTGAAGGTGTGCGGTACCGCGTCCATGTTCACCAGCACCAGGAAGCTGTCGGCACCCATGCCCTGGCCGTCGACCAGGAAGGCCACCGCCCGTTGCCCCTCGGCCGGGCCCTCCTGCCCGTCCAGACCGGCGAAGAGGTAGGTGACATCGGAGTTGCCGAGCACGGCGTCACCCCAGCGGGCCACCCGCAGGGCCGAGTGGTCGCGGCGCATCCGGGCCACCCGGGAGGCGAAGCCGAGCAGCGGGTTGATCCCCTCGGGGGCGTCCATCGTGCCGAGGATGTCGTAGTAGGCGTACTTGCCCTCGGGGTCCACCGGCACCTTGCCGGGGGCATTGGACGCGGCCTGCTCCCAGTTGTTCCAGAACCCGATGGTGTCCAGGCACCACGGGTTGTTGTTGCCGTTCTGACTGCGGCCGTATTCGTCCCCGGAGACCACCATCGGCACCCCGCGGGAGAAGAACAGCAGGGTCCAGAAGTTGCGCCAGCGGGTGCGGCGCAGGCCCTTGTCTCCCCCGGAATCCCAGGACAGGTTGTCGTCCGAACCGCCGTCGGAGGGGCCGAAGGGGAAGGGTTGCAGGTTGTCCTTGGTGTTGAACGAGACCAGGTCCATCATGGTGAACCCGTCGTGGGCGGTGACGAAGTTGATCGACTTCTGCGGGCCACCCTGGTCGTTGAAGTTCAGCCAGTCGCCGTTGATCATGTCCATGAACTCGTGGGTGTTGCCCTCGCCCTTGGCGAAGCGGCGCAGTGCGTCGCGGTAGCGACCGTTCCACTCACCCCAGCCGGCCGGGAAGTTGCCGACCTCGTAACCCCACAGGTCCCAGGCCTCGGCGACCACCGAGACATGTTTCTCGTCGGCCAGGTCGCGGATCGCCACCAGCAGTGGGTGGTCGTTGAAGAACCGCTTCTGGGCCTCCCAGTCCTCCCGGTCGGCCTCGTCCGGCTCGCGGCCCAGCACGGTGGCCAGGTCGAAGCGGAACCCGTCCACACCCATCTCGTCGGCCCAGTAGGCCAGTGAGTCCAGCACCAGGGTGCGGGTGGACTCGCGGGAGAAGTTGACCTGGTTGGACGAGCCGGTGGCTCCGTCGACGATGCCGTGTTCGGCGGTCATCACGTAGGTGTCGGCGGCGGCGAAACCACCCAGGCTGACGAAGCCGGCGGTTTCGACATCTCCCCAGTTGCCGCCCTCACCGGTGTGGTTGAACACCACATCGATCCACACCTCGACGTCGGCGTCGTGGAAGGCGCGCACCATTTCCTTGAACTCGCGGGTGGGGCCGCCCGGGGACTTGTCGGCGGCGTAGTCGCGGTTCGGGGCGAAGTAGGCCAGTGTCTGGTAGCCCCAGTGGTTCGAGCCGCCGGTCTGTTCGGTGTGTTCGGCGTCGTTGGTTTCCTGCACCGGCAGGAATTCGATCGTGTTCACGCCGAGCGCCTTGAGGTAGGGCGCCATCAGCGCGGCCCCGGCATAGGTGCCGAGCAGCTCTTCGGGCACGTTCAGCACGTCCTGGAAGCCGGGCACCTCGCCGATCAGGTCGTGCAGCCGCATGGTCGAGGGGTGCGCGGTCAGGTTGCGCAGGTGTGCCTCGTAGACCATCTGATCCTGGGAGCGCAGCATCGGTCGACGGCCGGTGTCGGTGTCGTCGTCCAGCACGATGCCCTTGGGGACGATCCGGCCGGTGTCGTATTCGCGCCGTGGACGGCCCCGGTAGTCCTGCCCGCCGGTACCGAAGGCACCCGCGTCCAGGCCGGTTTCGTCGATGCAGTGCGCCTCCAGGTTGTGGGTCAGTTCCCGGGCATAGGGGTCGAAGAGGGCTTTGTTCGGGTTGAACCGGTCACCTTCGTCGGTGAGATCGGAGATGAACCCGGCGGCGGAGTTGCCGCGCTGCCAGGCCTCGTCGACCGGCCAGTTCTCGCCCCAACAACGGAAGGCGTACAAGGTGCCCGGCCCCATGCCGGCGAAGCGCCCCCGCCAAATACCGTTCTCGCTCAGCACGAGGTCGGCTTCGGCGGCTGCATCGGCACCGATGGCCTGCTCGTAGACCTCCAGCAACACCCGGGTGGCGTTGGGGGCGTGCACCGCGATGGTGGTGCTCTGCGATTCCTCGTCCCAGAGGGCACCGAGCGGCCAGTCGGCCTCGGACCAGGATTCCCGGTCAACGGCTTGCAGCGTAGTTTCGGACATGTGCCTCATCTTCCACCCTGGGCACTCGGTGGGTGAAATCGATACCGGCCCCGCGCGGAAACTCGGTTGCCGGCACCACATCGGCCCGAGAAACTACGGTGCATGGACGATTGGCGTGAACTCGTGCCGGAGCTCGGCGACGGTGTGGTGACCCTGCGAGCCCCGATCGAGGACGACTACCCCGCGATCGTCGAATGGGCTCGTGACCCCGAGAGCATCAAGTGGACCACCATCCCCAACCCCGAGGGTGGCTACTCGCTCGCCGACGCCCGCCACTTCGTCACCGAGATCGTCGCCGAGGGCTGGCGCAGCGGACACACCCTCGGCTGGATGATCACCGCCGAGGTGGACGGCCGGGTGCGTACCTGCGGGCAGATCGACCTGCGTTCGACCGCGATGTTGCGCCCCGGGAAGGTCACCGAAGACCCCGTCATCGGCGATGTCGGTTTCGTCATCCATCCGGAAGCCCGCGGACGCGGTTTGATGTCGCGGGCCCTGCGGCTGGTGGTGGGCCATGGCTTCGATGAACTCGGCCTGGCCGCGATCCGGTGGGAGGCGATGATCGGCAACGAGGAGTCCTGGCGGGTGGCGGCTGCGGCCGGCTTCACCTTCGAAGGGGTTCGCCGGTACACCGAGCTGGCTCCCGGTCGATGGTTGGACATGTGGCAGGCATCGATCCTGGCCGGCGACCCGCGCAGCCGTAATCCGCATCCGATGGAGTTGGCGTATCCGCAACAGCCCCCGGTGAACTGATCCGCCCACGGACCGACGTCGGCTGCCATCATGTCGGGCATGGCCAACGCATTCGGGACCCGACCGACCAGCCCCAGGGGCGTGCGATGATCGGCAACCCGCCGACCCGCGGGGTGGTGCGCACCCTGGCCGGACGCGTCGTCGACTTTTCCCGCGAAGTACACGCGATGGCGATCGTGAATCGCAGCCCGGATTCCTTCCACGACCGCGGAGCCACCGCCACCCTGGAAGCCGCGGTGGCCGCCGGGGTGCGGGCGGTCGATCAGGGCGCGGATTGGGTGGACATCGGCGGCATTCCCTTCTCCCCCGACACTCCGCTGATCGATGCGCGGGCCGAAACCGACCGGGTGCTGCCGGTGGTCACCGAGTTGTTGGCCGCCCGGCGGACCATCGTGGCGGTCGACACCTGGCGCCCGGAGGTGGGGGCGGCCTGTGTCGCCGCGGGTGCGGCGGTGCTGAACGACACGTCCGGTCTGGCCGACCCGGATATGGCCCGGCTGGCCGCCGACACCGGTGCCCAACTGGTGATCTGCCATTCGCTGGCCGAACCGCACCGGCACCTGCACCGTCCGCGCTACGACGACGTGGTGGACGAGGTGCGGGCCTTCCTGAGCGACCGGGTCGAGTTGGCCCTGTCGCTGGGGGTGACCGAGGAGCAGGTGATCGTCGACCCGGGCCCCGATCTGAACAAGACCACCCGGCACACCCTGGAGTTGATCCGGCGCTTCGACGAGATCACCTGCCTGGGTTTCCCGACCCTGGTGGCGGTGTCGAACAAGGACGTGATCGGCGAAACCCTGGGCCGTCCCCGCGAGGAACGGATTCCGGGCTCGATCGCGGCGGGTACCTGGTGCCTGGCCGCCGGCGGGTCGATCCTGCGCGTCCATGACGTGTCGGCCGGGATTGATACGGTAAGGATGGCCGCCGGTATTCGTGGCTGGCGTGAGCCGGCCCACGAACGGCACAACCTCTGACCGCACGTTCGGGAGGGTCCGTCATGGTCTACCACGCGATCGTCGCCAACAAGCTCCGCAAGCTCTGGGCCGAAATGGGTCACGGCCAAGCCGGTGCCGCCATCTCCCAGGCCTCCGACCGTCTGCACTTCCGGTTCATCGCACCACCACCACTGGGCGTGGAACTGCGCGGCCAGGAGGCCTTCGCCGCCTGGTTCGAACTGCTGTACAGCTACTTCCCCGACCTGAACTTCGAACTCACCGACGTTCAGGTCAGTGGATGGCCGTGGAAGACCCGCGCGGTGGTGCGCCTCAATATCAGCACCACCCTCGCCGATGGCTCGCCCTACACCAACGAGGCCGCACAGTTGCTCACCATCCGGTGGGGCAAGCTGGCCGAGGACGATGTCTTCGAGGACACCGCCAAATTGGCCGAGGCGATCGCGATCCAGCGGGCTCACGGCCTCGGTCCGCGCGCGGACTGAGCCGGCGCGACCAACTCAACGCAGCACCGGCACCTCGCCAGCACCGAAGCCCGACACAGAACGAGGGCCGTCCCACAGTGGGAACGGCCCTCGTCGAGTGGGTGTCAGACGCCGATCTCGTCGATGATCCGGTTCAAGGTGGCCGAGGGACGCATCACCGCGGCGGTCTTGGCGTCATCGGGACGGTAGTAACCGCCCAGATCGGCCGGCGAACCCTGCACCTCGATCAGTTCGCGATCGATCGCCTCGGCGTTGTCGGTCAGTTCCTTCGCGATCGGTGCGAAGGCCTCGGCCAACTCGGCGTCGTCGCTCTGGGCGGCCAGGGCCTTGGCCCATTCGGTGGCCAGGAAGGCGTGGCTGCCCCGGTTGTCGATCTCACCGGCCTTGCGGCTGGGCGACTTGTTCTCGTTCAGCAGCGCCTCGGTGGCCGCGTCCAGGGTGTCGGCCAGCACGGTCGCGCGGGCGTTGTCCTCGTTCGCGGCCAGATGGCGGAAGCTCTCGGCCAGGGCCATGAACTCACCCAGCGAATCCCAACGCAGGTGGTTCTCGGCCACCAACTGCTGGACGTGCTTGGGTGCCGAACCGCCGGCACCGGTCTCGAACAGGCCACCGCCGTTCATCAGCGGCACCACCGACAGCATCTTGGCCGAGGTACCCAGTTCCAGAATCGGGAACAGGTCGGTGAGGTAATCGCGCAGCACGTTGCCGGTCACCGAGATGGTGTCCTTGCCCTCGCGGATTCGGTCGACCGAGAACTTGGCGGCCTCCTCCGGGGTCATGATCCGGATGTCCAGGCCGTCGGTGTCGTGTTCGGGCAGGTAGGCGTTGACCTTCTCGATCAGGTTCGCGTCGTGGGCGCGGTCGGCGTCCAGCCAGAACACCGCCGGGGTGTCGGAGACCCGGGCGCGGGTCACGGCCAGCTTCACCCAGTCGCGGATCGGGGCGTCCTTGGTCTGGCAGGCGCGCCAGATGTCACCGGTCTCGACCTCGTGCGACATCAGCACCTCACCGGCGGCGTTGACGACCTGCACCTTGCCGGGGGCGGTGATCTCGAAGGTCTTGTCGTGGCTGCCGTATTCCTCGGCCTTCTGGGCCATCAGCCCGACATTGGGTACCGAGCCCATGGTGCGCGGATCGTAGGCACCGTTGGCCCGGCAGTCGTCGATGACGACCTGGTAGACCCCGGCGTAGCTGGAGTCGGGCAGCACCGCGAGGGTGTCGTGTTCCTCACCGTCGGGGCCCCACATGTGGCCCGAGGTGCGGATCATGGCCGGCATCGAGGCGTCCACGATCACATCGGAGGGCACGTGCAGGTTGGTGATGCCCTTGTCGGAGTTCACCATCGCCAGGCGGGGGCCGTCGGCCAGACCCTGCTCGATCGCGGCCTTGATCTCGGCGCCGTTGTCGACCTTGTCCAGGCCGGCCAGGATGCCACCCAGACCGTCGTTGGCCGACAGCCCGGCGGCGGCCAGATCGGCGCCGTACTTGTCGAAGACCTCGGGCAGGAAGGCCTTGATCACGTGGCCGAAGATGATCGGGTCGGAGACCTTCATCATGGTGGCCTTCAGGTGCACCGAGAACAGCACATCGAGTTCCTTGGCCTTGGCGATCTGCTCGGCCAGGAAGGCGTCGAGGGCCGCAGCCCGCATCACGGTGCCGTCGACGACCTCACCGGCGAGCACCTTGAGGTCGTCCTTCAGTGCGGTGACGGTGCCGTCGGCGGCCACGTGCTCGATGCGCAGCACATCGTCGGACTCCAGCACCACCGACTGCTCGTTGGAGCGGAAGTCGTCTGCGCCCATGGTGGCGACATTGGTCTTCGAGTCGGCGGTCCAGGCACCCATCGAGTGCGGGTGGTTGCGGGCGAAGTTCTTCACCGCGGCCGGGGCGCGCCGGTCGGAGTTGCCCTCGCGCAGCACCGGGTTGACCGCCGAACCCTTGACCTTGTCGTACCGGGCTTGGATCTCACGCTCTTCGTCGGTGCGCGGCTCGTCGGGGTAGTCGGGCAGGTCGTAGCCCTGCGACTGCAGTTCGGCGATGGCCGCCTTGAGCTGGGGCACCGAGGCCGAGATGTTCGGCAGCTTGATGATGTTGGCTTCGGGGGTCTTCGCCAACTCACCCAACTCGGTCAGCGCGTCACCGATGCGCTGCTCGTCGGTCAACCGGTCGGGGAACTGGGCGATGATCCGGCCCGCCAGGGAGATGTCCCGAGTTTCCAGATCGACCCCGGCCGTGGACGCAAACGCCTGCACGATCGGCAGGAAGGAATACGTGGCGAGCAGTGGCGCCTCGTCGGTGTGCGTGTAAATGATCTTGCCCATGTGGCGAAGCTCCCTCGTTGGATCGTCGAGGCGCGCGTCTTGCCGCGGCGCACGCCCGTCCCAGCTTAGCGGTGACCGGCGGCACGGCCGAAGTCGTCCGCGGTGCCGCCGGTACTGTCCGGGGGTGTGGTTCTGCGCACCGAACGCTGCCCGGAAAGGGCTGCCGACGCACTAGGCTCGGCCAAATGAGCATGAGCCCCAGCGACCGCCCGCAGCAGTGGGTGCTGTCCCTCACCTGCCCCGACCAACCCGGCATCGTGCATGCACTCACCGGGGCGATCGTGGCCGCCGGCGGCAATATCACCGAGCTGCAGCAGTTCAGTTCGGCCGACACCGGACGGTTCTTCACCCGGATCCAGGTCGAGGACGCCGGTCACGACGAGTTGCGCGCCGAACTGGAACCGGTCTGCGCCGGGCTGGAGGCCTCCTGGCATCTGGACGAGTTCGGACGTCCGGTGCGCACCCTGGTGCTGGCCTCCAAGGCCGGGCACTGTCTGAACGACCTGCTGTTCCGCCAGCGGGCCGGCCACCTGCCGATCACCATTCCCACGGTGCTGAGCAATCACGACGTGCTGGCACCGTTGGCCGGTTTCTACGGGGTGCCCTTCGAGTCGCATGTGGTCACCCCCGAGACCAAGGACGATGTCGAGGACCGGATTCTGCACCTGGTTGCCGAGCACGACATCGAACTGGTGGTGCTGGCCCGGTACATGCAGATTCTCTCGCCGCGGTTGTGCGAGGCCCTGGCAGGTAGGGCGATCAACATCCACCACTCCTTCCTGCCCGGCTTCAAGGGCGCCAACCCCTACCGGCAGGCCCACCAGCGTGGCGTGAAGCTGATCGGTGCCACCGCCCACTTCGTCACCAGCGACCTGGACGAGGGCCCGATCATCGAGCAGAACGTGGTACGGGTCGACCACACCCGCAGCCCGCACCAGTTGATGTCGATCGGGCAGGATCAGGAGTCGGCGACGCTGACCGAGGCGGTCAAGTTGTTCGCCGAACACCGGGTGCTGTTGGACGGCGTGCGCACGATCGTCTTCCACTAGCCGCCCGGACGGGACGGGTTCGTTGACCCGCGGGCACCCCGAGGAAGGCCGATCCGATGCTGCTAGCGTCGGATTGTGACGGCCGCAACCCGCGGCGCCCCTCGCCCACCAAGGAGACACCACGTGAGTAACACTCCAGTCAAAGTCGCTGTAACCGGTGCGGCCGGTCAAATCTGCTACAGCCTGCTCTTCCGCATCGCCAGTGGTGCGCTGCTCGGCCCCGACCAGCCGGTGCAGTTGCAGTTGCTGGAGATCACCCCCGCCCTGAAGGCCCTCGAGGGTGTGGTGATGGAACTCGACGACTGCGCTTTCTCGACGCTGGCCGGCGTGGAGATCGGCGACGACCCGAAGAAGGTCTTCGAGGGCACCAACCTGGCCCTGCTGGTGGGCGCCAAGCCGCGCGGCCCGGGTATGGAGCGCTCCGACCTGCTGCGCGACAACGGTGCGATCTTCACCGCCCAGGGCAAGGCCCTCAACGATGTGGCCGCCGACGACGTGCGGGTGCTGGTGACCGGTAACCCGGCCAACACCAACGCGCTGATCGCGCTGAGCAATGCCCCCGACATCCCGGCCGAGCGCTTCAACGCGCTGACCCGCCTGGACCACAACCGGGCGATCTCGCAGTTGGCCGCCAAGACCGGGACGACCGTCGACCGGATCAAGAAGATGACCATCTGGGGCAACCACTCCGCCACCCAGTACCCCGACCTGTTCCACGCCGAGGTCGACGGCAAGATCGCCGCCGAAGTCGTGAACGACCAGGCATGGCTGGAGAACGAGTTCATCCCGACCGTGGCCAAGCGTGGCGCCGCGATCATCGAGGCCCGGGGCTCGTCCTCGGCCGCCTCGGCCGCCAACGCCACCATCGAGCACATGCGCGACTGGGTGCTGGGCACCCCCGAGGGCGACTGGGTCTCGATGGCGGTGCCGTCCGACGGTTCCTACGGCGTGCCCGAGGGCATCGTCTCGTCCTTCCCCTGCACCGTGACCGATGGCAAGTACAGCATCGTCCAGGGTCTGGAGATCGACGACTTCTCCCGCTCCAAGATCGACGCCTCGGTGGCCGAACTGTCCGAGGAGCGCGATGCGGTGCGTGAGTTGGGTCTGATTTCCTGACCCATCACCGCCGGTGAGCACCCCGGCAAGCATCGATTCCCAGGTCCCGTCCGCACCCCGCGGGCGGGACCTGAATCGTCTTCACCAGCACCGTCGGGCCGATTCGGCCGTAGTTGGGACTGACCGGTTCTTGAGCCACAATGGAGCCCATGAGTTCGAACGCCTCCCCCCACCCGGATGCGGGTAATCCGAATCCCTACAGCCGTGAAGCGGCACCGGGGCAGGGTCTGGGCGAAGAGAACCGCGAATTGGGGCCGGACGAGATCGCGGCCGCGACGGCTTGGGCCGCTTCCCTGCAACAGCAGTCGAACCCCGCCGATTCGGCCTACGCGGCCGAGGCCTATGCCGATCCCTACGTGGCCTATGCCGACCCGTACCTGGATCAGCAGCCGTGGAATCCGTACAGTGCCGACCCCTATGCCGCGCCGCACCCTTATGCCGGCCAGCATCCGGCGACGAATCCCTACACCCAGGTCAATCCCTATACGGCAGTGACCCCGGCCCAGGGGTACGGGCTGTACACGCCCTACCCGCCGGTGCGGCCCAACCACCCGATGGCGGTGCCGTCGTTCGTGATCAGCCTGATCAGCTACATGGTGTGCCCACTGTTGGGCGTGGTCGGCATGGTGATGGGCATCAACGCGGTGAACGCGACCAATGCCGAACCGGAGAAGTACGGCGGCAAGGGCATGGCGATCGCCGGCCTGGTCCTGGGTGGGATCACCACCCTGATCAGCCTCTTCTTCGTCTTCTTCATCTTCCTGGGCGCGGTGGCTTGGTGACCACCATGCAGATGGGCCGGATGCAGTGACGCCCGAGGCGGTGCTGGTTGGATCAGAGCCGAGCCAGCACCAGCACCAGCAGGCCCACCCCGCACACCAGCAGGAAGATCACATCGAAGATCCGCCCGCGCACCGCCAACAGGCCCACCTCGCGCCGCGGTAACACCAGGCGCAGCAGGGCGCCCAACAACAGGCCGCCGGAAAAGACCAGCAACCCGACCGGCCACCACCACCAGGCCAGCACCAGACCGGTCAGCACCACCGCCAGCACCAGCAGCAGCGGCCACTGTTTCTGGGTCAGGGCGGCGGCTCGCGCGGCCAGTCGGGCTTCCTCGGGCATCGTCAGCCGTTCGCCTCGGCGGCGTCGACAACATCGTTCGCTTCAGCGGCGTCAACAACATTGCGCAGCAGCATCGCCCGGGTCATCGGACCCACCCCGCCGGGCACCGGGGCCACCAGCCGGGCCTTCTCCCACACACTCGGGTGCAGGTCACCGACCAGGCCATCATCAGTACGGGTGATACCGACATCGACCAGCACCGACCCGTCCTTGACCATGTCGGCGGTGATCAGCCCGGGTGATCCGGCGGCGGCGATCACGATGTCGGCGGCGCGGGTGTGGGCGGCCAGATCCCGGGTGCCGGTGTGGCACAGGGTGACGGTGGCGTTCTCCGAGCGGCGGGTCAGCAACAGTCCCATCGGACGGCCGACCGTGGTGCCGCGACCCACCACGCAGACCTCGGCCCCGTTGAGTTCCACGTCGTAGCGGCGCAGCAGTTCGATGATGCCGCGCGGGGTGCACGGCAGCGGGCCGGGCTCGCCCAGCACCAGCCGACCCAGGTTGGCCGGGTGCAGACCGTCGGCGTCCTTGTTCGGATCGATCAGGCCGAGCGCCCAGTTGTCGTCCAGATGGCCGGGCAGCGGCAACTGCACGATGTAGCCGGTGCAGGCCGGGTCGGCGTTCAACTCGTTGATCCGCGCCTCGACATCGGCCGCGGAGGCGTCGGCGGGCAGTTCGACCTTGATCGAGGCGATCCCGACCTGTTCGCAGTCGCGGTGCTTGCCGCGCACATAGGAGTGCGAACCGGGGTCGTCGCCCACCAGCACGGTGCCCAGGCCCGGCACCACCCCGCGTTCGCGCAGGGTGGCCACCCGGGCGGCGAGTTCGTCCTTGATCTGTGCGGCGGTTGCCTTGCCGTCGAGTTTCTCCGCGGTCATCGCGTCGCTCCAATCAGTGGAAGAAGTGGCGGGTGCCGGTCAGGTACATGGTGACCCCGGCGGCCTTGACGGCCTCGATCACCTCGGCGTCGCGCACCGAACCACCGGGCTGGACGACCGCGCGCACACCGGCGTCGAGCAGGATCTGCAGACCGTCGGCGAACGGGAAGAAGGCATCGGAGGCTGCGACCGAGCCGCGGGCCCGGTCGGCACCGGCACGTTCCACCGCGAGTCGGGCCGAGTCGACCCGGTTCACCTGGCCCATCCCGACCCCCACCGAGGCCCGGTCGTGGGCGAGCAGGATCGCGTTCGACTTGACCGCCCGGCAGGCCCGCCAGGCGAATCGCAGGTCGGCCAGGGTGGCCTCGTCGGCGGCTTCCCCGGCGGCCAGGGTCCAGCTCGCCGGGTCGTCACCGGGGGCGTCCAGTTGGTCGGGGGCCTGCAGCAGCGCACCGCCGGAGATCGGGTGCAGGGTGCGGTCGCGATGGGTGTAGGCCGGCACAGTGAGCAGCCGGATGTTCTTCTTGCGGCTCAGGATCTCCAGGGCGCCGTCCTCGTAGCCGGGGGCGAGCACCACTTCGGTGAAGATCTCGGCGACCGCTTCGGCCATCTCGACACTGACCGGACGGTTGGTCGCGATCACCCCGCCGAAGGCCGACACCGGGTCGCAGGCGTGCGCCTTGCGGTGGGCCTCGGCGATGTCTGCGCCGACCGCGATGCCACACGGGTTGGCGTGCTTGATGATCGCCACCGCCGGATCGTCGAAGTCATAGGCGGCGCGGTAGGCGGCCTCACCGTCGGTGTAGTTGTTGAAGCTCATCTCCTTGCCGTGCAGCAACTCGGCCTGCACGATGCCCGCGGGGCCGGGCGCGTAGTTGTACAGCGCGGCCGGCTGATGGGAGTTCTCGCCGTACCGCAGGGAGCCGATCTTGGTCCAGGACGCCCCCAGCCAGTCGGGGAACAGCGGGTCGTCGCCGGTGGCCACGGTCGACTTCATCCAGGAGGCGACCGCGATGTCGTAGTTGGCGGTGTGCACGAAGGCGTCGGCGGCCAGGGCGCGGCGCTGCTCCAAGGTGTAGCCGCCGGCGGCCAGCGCCGCGGTGAGCCCGTCGTACTGCTCGACCGAGGTCAGCACCGCCACCGAGGGGTGGTTCTTCGCCGCGGCGCGCACCATGGTCGGCCCGCCGATGTCGATCTGTTCGATGCATTCATCGGGGGCCGCACCGGAGGCGACGGTTTCGGTGAAGGGGTAGAGGTTGACCACCACCAGGTCGAAGGGGGTGATGTTCAGGTCGGAGAGTTGCTGCTGGTGATCATCCAGTCGACGGTCGGCCAGAATGCCGGCGTGGACGTGCGGGTGCAGGGTCTTGACCCGGCCGTCCAGACATTCGGCGAAGCCGGTGACCTCCTCGATGCCGGTGACCGCGATACCGGCGTCGGCCAGGGTGCGGGCGGTGGAGCCGGTGGAGACGATCTCCACCCCGGCGTCTGCGAGCAGCCGGCCGAGTTCGGTGAGGCGGGTCTTGTCGTAGACCGACACCAGGGCGCGGCGCAGCGGAATGATCATGTCCTCAGTCATTTTTCTCCTCGGCCAATGCGGCCACCGTGTCGACGAGCAGTTCTCGTTCCACAATCTTGATGCGTTCGTGCAGGCTTTCGACCGTGTCCCCCGGCCAGACCTCGACCGCCTGCTGGGCGATGATCTTGCCGGTGTCGACCCCGGCGTCGACATAGAACACCGTGGCGCCGGTGACCTTCACCCCGTGGGCCAGGGCGTCGGCGGGGGCCTGCATACCGGGGAAGGCCGGCAACAGGGAGGGGTGGGTGTTGATCATCCGGCCGTCGAACTCAGCCAGGAAGGTCTCCCCGACCAGCTTCATGAACCCGGCCGAGACCACCAGGTCGGGACGGTGTGCGGCCACCAGTTCGGTGAGTTCGGCATCCCAGCGGGCGCGGTCTTCGCCCTTGCGGTAGGGGTGGACGAAGGTGGGCACCCCGGCCTCGGTCGCCCGCACCAGCCCGTGGGCGTCGGCGCGGTCGGAGCCGACGGCAACCACCTCGGCCGGGTATCCGCCGTGGTTCACGGCGTCCAGCAGGGCTTGCAACAACGTCCCCGAACCGGAGACCAGCACCACGATGCGCACCCGGTCAGCCTATCCGGCCCACGGTGGGGTTGGTCGAATGCGCGGACGCGCGGACCCGGGTCACGACGCCGCCCTACCCAGCGATCACCGGTATCCGGCGGCCTGCAGTCCGTACAGCTCGGCGTACGTGCCCCCGGCGGCGAGCAGTTGCTCGTGCGTGCCCACCTCGGCCACGGCGCCGTCGGCCATGACCACCACCAGGTCGGCCGCCGAGACGGTCGAGAAGCGGTGCGTCACCAGCACCGTGATGCCACCGTTGTCGCGGGTCCGGCGGGCGGCCTCGGCGTACCCGTCGAACAGGGCGTGCTCGGTCGCCGGGTCGAGCGCCGAGGTCGGCTCGTCGAGAACGAGCAGCAGCGGATGACGGCGCATCATGCCGCGCGCGATCGCCAGACGCTGCCACTGACCACCCGACAGCCCGACACCGCCCCACTCCGGGCCGAGCTGGGTCTCCAGCCCGTTCGGCAGAGCCGTCAGAACGTCGCTCGCGGCCGCCCGCTCCAGCGCCCCGTGGACGACGTCATCGGTGGGCTCCTGCTGCAGGTCGCCCAAGGAGATCGCCTCCCGGGCGGTGAGCTCGAAGCGCGCGTGGTCTTGGAACGCCCCGGCACTGTGCTCGCGCCAGACGGCCAGGACGAGCGTGGTCAACGGCGTGCCGTCGACCGTGATCTCGCCCGCGTCGAGGTCGTACATGCCGGTCAGCACGTTGACCAGCGTCGACTTGCCGGCCCCATTCTCACCCACCACGGCGACCGTCGACCCGGCGGGCAGATCCAGTGAAAAACGTTGGAACGTCGGCGTGCTCGCACCCGGGTAGGTGAAGGTCACATCACGCAGCCGGATGCCATGCCGTAGCTTCGCCGGCGGTGACGCCGTGCCGGTGTAGCGCGCCGTGACCTCCTCGGCGTAGCGCTCCAGCCACAGCGCCCGCCGGCCGATGCGCGTCATCCGCGCGGCCAGCTGGGTCACCCACAGCATCGACCCCGACGACTCGCGCAGGGCGGAGACCACCAGCAGGGCGGCAGCCACCGTGCCGGCCGACACCCGGCCGGCCAGAGCGTCGGCCACCAACCACCAAAGCACGGCACCGGCGGCAAGCAGGTAGACGGTGCTCAAGATCGAGGCGAGCAGGCTGCTGCGCACGGCGGCGGATGCCTGAGGACGGCGCCAGGCCAGGACGGCGTGACCGACGCGGGCCGCCATCCGGTCGCGGGCGCCCATCACCCGCAGTTCACTCGCCGGCGCCGCCGTCGTGAGCGACTCCATCAGGTGGTTGCTCAACCGGCCGTCGGCCGCCGAGTCGGTCTCCGCCCGGGCATCCCACCGGGCGGTCAGGCGTACCGAGTACGCGATCGGAAGGACGACGAGCAGGAGCAGCAGCAGCCGGGGGTCAACCGCCCACGCCACGACGAAACCGGTGATCGGGGTGGCAAGGTTGTTGAGCACGTTGACGAACGACTGGAAGGCCATACCCATCGCGCCGCGGCGCTCGGTGAGGGTCTGCAGGCGGTCGCGGTGCGCCGGGTCGACGAGGTGGTCCATCGTGGGCGTGCCACCGCTGAGTCGGGCACTGCGCTGGTCGAACTCGAAACCCATCCGGTCGTTGACGATCATCCGGCTGTGCACGCCGAGCAACGTCACCAAGAAGACGAGGCCGTGCGAGGCGATCAGCCCACCGGCACCCCAGGCCACGGCAGGCAGCCGCTGCTCGACGACACCGGCGACAACCAGCCCCACGAACAGCGGGGTCAGCGATTCCAGCACCCGGCCGAGCACCTCGAGCAGGCTGATGAGGACGGCGAGCGGGCTGGAGCGCCAGCTGGCAGCGATGACGAAGCGCGTCGACGCCCAGGCCGACGGCTCGGCGACCGTGCGGCTGCTCATCGGGCGGCCTCCTCGTGGCGGAACCGGCTGGCCTGCAGGGTGAACATCTGCGCGTACTCGCCGCCGGCAGCCAACAGCTGCTCGTGCGGGCCGTCCTCGACCACGCCGTGCGGCCCCAGAACGACGATGCGCTCGGCGTGCCGCATGCTCGAGAGCCGGTGGCTGACCAGGATCGTCGTCATGCCACGGGTGGTGGCCAGAAAGTGCTCGAAGATCTCGGCCTCGACCCGCACGTCCAGCGCCGCCGTCGGCTCGTCGAGCACGAGCACCCCGGCCCCGGCCTCGACGGCAGCGAAAGCCCGCGCCAGCGCGATCCGTTGCCACTGACCGCCGGAGAGGTCGGTGCCGCCGGCATACCCCGGGTCGAGCGGGACGTCGAGCGAGCCCACCCGGTGCAGGACGTCGGTCGCCGCGGCTGAACGCAGCGCCGAGTGCGCCTGCTCGTCGGTGCCGCCGTCCACCCCGAGCAGCACGTTCTCACGCAGCGACAGGTGGTAGCGCACGAAGTCCTGGAAGATCACGGCCACCCGGCGTCGGGTCACGTCATCGGTGAACGGGTCGGCGTCGTCGACGCGCACCGTGCCCGATGACGGCGGGTACAACCCGGCCAGCAGCTTGATGAGCGTGGACTTGCCGACACCATTGACTCCGACTACGGCCACCGACTGACCGGCGGGGACCGTCAGCGACAGCCCCCGGAACACCGGCGTCCCCCGACCGGGGTAGGTGAACGAGACGTCGTCCAGCCGGATGCCGGCCGCGCGTCCGACCACGTCGTCCGGGAGATCGGAGGCCACGGGAACACTTGCTGCAGAGGCGGACTCGAGCTCTGCCAGTCGGACGGCGTATACGCGCGCCCGCGCAGCCTGAGCTGAGGTGTCGCCGAGCGGGCCGAACGAGCGCATCCCGGCCATCGCCTGCAGCGCCGCCAGCAGCACGGCGGTCGACACCCCACCCAGCCACGCCTGACGCACCAGCAGCCCGATCGCTGCACCGGTCACCAGCAGCACCAATAACCCGGCGGCGAGGGCGGGCCGCAGCGCCCGGTTGCGGCGGGCCTGCATACCGGCCTGCGCGGTCAACCAGATCGTGGCGTGCCGGCCGGCCAGGTGCTCGGTGAGCCCGAACAGCCGCACCTCCTTGCCGGCCGCCCGCTCGGTGAGCAGGTGGTGCAGGTACTGCGTGCGTCGCCCGTCGATCGAGGCGTTGTCGAGCAGGTCGCGCTGGATCGTCGAGATGTACCCGGTGAAGACGCGCCCGAAGAGCACCTGGACGGCGATCAGTGCGACGACGGGCACCCACGACCAGCGCGCGAGCAGCACGACGGCCGCCACACCGGTGGTGCGGACGTAGAGGCTGCGCCACACCTCCGGGATGCAGAACAGCCCGAAGTGCCCGCGCAGGTCGTCCAGCAGCGCGGTGAGCCGGCCGGACTCGGCGGGATCCTCCAGGTGGGCGATGCCGTGAGGAGCGTTGGCCAGCAACGCGATTCGCCGATGTTGGTCGGCGGAGACCTGACGCTGGTGCGCGGCCGCCAGGGCGATGAGCAGGTTGACCGCCACCGGCTGGACGACGAGCGCCGCCACCGTGAGCGCGAGCAGTTGGTGCACTCGGTCGGCCGTACCACCGGTGGCGAGTGCCCCGACAAGCTCGGCCGTCCCCCACATTGTCAGGTAGGTCGAGACACCGCTGAACAGCACGAGCAGCCAGCCGGTCGCCGTGAGCACGGGGGAGGCGGCCCACATGCCGGCCCAGAAGGTGCGTTCGCGACGCCAGGAGGAGTGCATGCGCAGAACGCTAGGAAGGCACCTACTTCGACTACCAGTGGCATAGTCTGAGTAGATGAAGAACGAGCTGCACGTCGACGACCCCGCCCTGGCCAAGGCTCTGACCGCTCAGGTGGGCTCGGACTTCCTGTCGCCGTACTTCGACCAGGCGCGCAGCGTGCGAGAGGCCTGTGACTACCTCGACCAGCCGATGGGCAAGGTGCATTACTGGACCCGCCGGTGGCACGACCTCGGGGCCTTGGAGATCGTCGAACGTGTGCCGCGCAAGGGCCGCGCGATCGCCCGATACCGTTGTGTGGCCCGCGAGTTCGTGATCACCCACGAGCTGCTGCCTGAGACCTTGCTCGCGCAGCAGTTGCAGCGCACCAACCAGCGGCTGCTCGACGGCCTGTTGACGTCGGTGCCGCAGATGGCCTACGAGGGCCGCCTCACGATCCACCAGCCGCCGGGGCAACGCAGCGTGACGCACGACCGGACCACACTCGACGGCAGCAATGAGAGCAGCTCGCTCAGCTCATCCTTCCAACTGCTGCTGACCGAGCAGGAGGCTCGGCAACTGCGCGCCGAGCTGAACGCCGTCCGAGACCGCTGGCTGGAGCGGGCCGGTGGCCGGGACCGCCGGCTGCGGCACCAGGGGTACACCCTCTCGCTCACCGTGCTGGCGACCACACCGCTCGATCGCTGACGGCGGAGCCGGCAGTCCCGGTGCGTGCCCAGGAACTGCCACGCCTTGTCCCAGTCCCACGCGGCGCCGCCGACATCCCACATCGTGCGTACCCCTCCTGCTGCAACCAGCCTGTTTGTTGCCCAGCATCGCCGTATGCAGCTTCGCGACGCGAAAACGGGCCAGTTCCAGCAGCCGGGCGCGCAGAGGTAAGTCCGGGGCTGCTCGAAGTCGAGCCCCGCAAGCCGCGGAGACCGGACGGTCCCTATTCCCGGGTTTCCTCGGAGTCGCTCTCCACACCAACCACAGTGCGCAGGCGTCGTAGGCGCAGCAGACCGATCACCAGGCCGGTGACCACCCCGCTGATGCCCAGCACGCCCAGCGACATGATCAGCAGTTCCAGTAGCCGGGGGCCGACCCCGACCAGGTGTTCGGTGCCCAGGTCACCACCGCTGACCGCGGCCAGGGCGACGAACACCAGAGCAGCGAGCAACCCGGCCAGGCCGCCGATCAGGGCGGTCTCGTCGAATCGTGCCCGGGGGCGTTGCCGGACGGTCCAGGTCGCGGCCACCACACCACCGAGGGCCCCGCCCAGTAGCCACCACAGCGGGTGAACCGAGTTGACCCCTTCGGACGGCAGGGCGCCCAGCACCGGAATCGCCGGCAACAGACCCAGGTCGGTCACCGCCGGGGAGACGACCGATTCGACGCCGAAGGTGAACCCGGCGCCGAGCATCCAGGAGCCGGTCCACAGCACCGCGTTGGGCAGGAAGAGTGCCTGGAGGACCCACAACAGGACGGTGCCGGCGGTGTTGGCCTCCAGGGATTGCGCCAGCTCATCGACCCGTTGCCAGTGCATGATCACCGCCGCGACCAGAATCGCCAGGCTCAACAGCAACAGGGTCGCGACCGAGGCCATCGTGCCGTGCACCACTGCCGGCCAGGGACGCGGCAGTCGCGACAGCCAGCGGTAACGGGCCCCGCGGGCAGCGCCCAACCAACCGAAGATGGCGGCCAGTACCGCAGCCCCCAGGAAGGCCCGGGCGGCCTGTTCCCCACCGCCGACCCACACCGCAGCCACGGCGGGCCCGATCACGTAGCCGAGAACCACCCACCCGGTCGCCCGCCGGGCGGCCCGGGCCCGATCGCGTTCGGTGGGGTCATTGCTGCCGGCCAGCTCCTGGCGGGCGGCGAAGGTCGCGACCGCGTGCACCATCACCGAGAAGAGCAGGGTGAGCCCCAGCGGAATCACCGTCCACTTCATCGGCCCGGCCTCGAACCCGCCGCCGTGGCCGGCCACCCAGGCTCCGGTGGCGATTTGGAGGGCATCGGTGAGGCTGCCCACCCGCGCGGTGAGCCAGGCGGCAACCACCAGTCCGGCAACCAGAATCCAGCCTCCGGCGGCGGCCACCAGACCGCCGAAGAAGCCGGCGAGAGTCGGCGGCATCACCCGATCGCTGATGGGTTCGTCGGGGCTGTCGTCATGGTCGGCGGTGGTGACCGCCAACGTGATCTGGGGGCCGCGACGGCGGCTGGAGCCGGTACTCATGTCGGCTCCATGCTCACCCCTGCCGGCACCCTGACTCGCAATGACACGCCTGATGCCGGTAAACTTCCGTGCGCTAGAGATCCAAGAGAGGTCTGGGCGGGCATTACCTTTGCCCTCTGTCGTCACACCAGGCACACTGGGGAACAACTCAGGCTGCTCGGGAGTTGTCCCTTGGTCGACTTCCACGCCGTCGAGAGGAGAAGCAGTGGTCGAAGGCAGCGAGACACCGCGCCCCCGGCGGGCGTTCTCGACCGACGACTCCTCCGGCAACGACCGTGAAGAGGTGCGAGGTCGCCGCGGCGTCTGGCCCGAGGCCGACCAGGACGAGGAGCCCGCACCGGTATCCCGGCGCGCGTGGACCGAACCCGAGCCCACTGCAGAACCTTCGATCCAACAGGTCTCTGCCCCGGCCCGCCGGGTGATGATCACCCCGGCTCAGACCGCCGACGATTCCGCCGAGCCCGACGACAGCACCCGGCTGCAACCCGACCGCTGGGACGATGCCGATGATGCGGCGCCCGTGGGCCGTCGCGGCCACTACGCCGTCCCGCCCACCGCGGCTGTGACCGGCCCCGAGGCCGGCGGCTCCCCGGCCGATGGGGCCCCGTCCGATCAGACGGTGCTGCGCGGTGGCGACCAGTCGGCGCAGGAGATCCCCGACGACCAGACCGTGCTGCGTTCGGCGCCCGCCCAGCAGCCGCGTGGTGGGCAGCCTCCGGCCGAGCAGGCACGCGCTCAGGAACCGCAGCATGTCGGGCCCACCGCACAGGGCCCCACAGCACAGAGCTCCCCAGCACAGAGCCCCGCGACCCCGGCCCGGCCCGGCACGCCCGCCTCGGCCGCCGGCCCCGCATCGGCTCCCACCCCCGCAGCCGCACCCGACGACGCGACCGTGATGCGGCCACCGCCGATGCCGACCCTGCAGCCGCCGACCTACGCCAATCAGCCCGCCCCGGCACCGCAGGAACCCGCCCCCGAGTCCGTGGGCCCGGTGCCGGCCGCGAAGATCGCCGGCCCGCCGCGTCCCCCGTCGATGCTGAAGAACAAGGGCAAGCGCGGCACCCCGACCCGGGCCAAGGAAGGGCACCTGGTCGAATGGGATGCCCCGACCGATTCGAGCCTCGACAAGCGCACCCGATTCTCGCTGTCCCTGGCCGGTGTCGCCGCGCTGGTGATCATCGCGGTGGCCATCGGCTATGCGGTGATCAGCGGACGGGATCCTGGCGTGGCGACCGAACCGCCGCAGGGTTCGGAAACACCCGGGGTCACCCGTCCGCCCGAGCCCTTCCCGTCCGAGCGGATGATGCTCACCGACACCGCTGCCAAGCAGATCAGCGATCAGCCCTGGAAGGTCTCGCTCACCCAGGACGGGTTGACCGACGAGTCCCCGCGGCCGACCTGTGTTCGGCTTTCGGTGGACGGTGCCCCGGTGCCCCGAGCGACGATGTTGCGCACCCTGACCACCGGTGACGACGGCGCCACCGCACTGCATGTGGTCGACACCTATGGCTCTGCCGAAGAGGCCGCCCAGGTGTTCGCCAGCCGGGCCACCCAGTTGGGTGCCTGCGACAAGGAACCCACCCTGATCACCGGTGGCTACACGGTCAGCGACGTCGGCAACGAGGCCACCGGCATCACCACCGAGGTGCAGGACGACAAGGGCATTCGGCACACGATTCTGATCACCCGCACCGGTACTGCGGTCAACATCATCGACATCGCCCAGCCCAAGCAGCCGGTGTCGATGTCCGGAGTGGTCAAGGCGATGGCCGGAGTGGTCGACGCCCAGTGCAATGCCGCGGTCGGGCTGTGCAGCCTCACCCCGAAGATCGCGCAGGCTCCCCCGCCGGCGGACGGCGGTGACCCCGGCTTCCTGAGCACCGCGGACATCCCCCGGATCACCTCCGGTGCGGGATCCTGGTCGGCGAACCCGGCCACCACCGAGGTGAACGTGATTGGCTCGCAGTGTGAGGGCGTGTCGTCGTGGAGCGCGGTGAAGAACGCCGACGACTCCCGGCAGACCACCTTCCTGCTGATGGACGACCCGGCCAGTCCGACCGCCTTCGGGATGGACGAGGTGCTGTTGTCGATGAACAGCCAGGGTGCGGCCAAGACTTTCGTCGCCGACTTCAAGAAGTCGATGGACAAGTGCAGCGACCGAATGCTCACCGCCAAGGTGTCCAAGGCCGAACCGATCACCGGTCACGGTGCCGGTGGCGCCGAGGTCTCGGGCTATGCCTACAACGTCACCCAGAAGTCCGGTAAGAACGATGTGAAGTACCGGGTCGGCATCGTGGCCTCCAACAGCACCGTCGCTTACCTGGTGCTGCCGATCGAAGGCGAGTTCGACTTCTCCGACGCCCAGTGGAAGCAGGTCGTCTCCCGCGCCGGCGAGCGCGCCTCCCAGGTGCGCTGAGGCGACCGCACCTCCCCCAGACCTTTGGGCCCGACACCGGGACACCCGGTACCAAAACCCCCAACTCACCCACCCGATTCGACCCCGAACCACCGAATTGCCGGGCTGAGTTGGCGATTTTGGTACCGGCACAGCAGTGGAGTGCCCCCGAATGGGCGAGTGCTCGCACATGGAGCCGAACATGAAAGTGCCCCCGCCCGGTTCATCCGGGGCGGGGGCACCTGTGGCTGAAATCAGCCGGCGAGGCCCTGCATGATCTCGCGCATCAGCTGCGCGGTCTCCGACGGGGTCTTGCCAACCTTCACACCGACGGCCTCCAGCGCCTCCTTCTTGGCGGCGGCGGTGCCGGCCGAGCCGGTCACGATGGCTCCGGCGTGGCCCATGGTCTTGCCCTCGGGCGCCATGAAGCCGGCCACGTAGCCGACCACCGGCTTGGTGACGTTGGCCTTGATGAACTCCGCGGCCCGCTCCTCGGCGTCGCCACCGATCTCACCGATCATCACGATCGCATCGGTCTCCGGGTCGGCCTCGAAGGCCTGCAGAGCATCGATGTGGGTGGTGCCGATAACCGGGTCGCCACCGATACCGATCGCGGTGGAGAAGCCGAACTCACGCAGCTCGTACATCATCTGGTAGGTCAGGGTGCCCGACTTCGACACCAGGCCGATCCGTCCCGGGCCGGCGATGTCGGCCGGGATGATGCCGGCGTTCGACTTGCCCGGGCTGATGATGCCGGGGCAGTTCGGGCCGATCAGGCGGGTGGTGCCCGAGGCCTGGGCGTGGGCGAAGAACTCCGCGGTGTCCTTCACCGCGACACCCTCGGTGATCACCACTGCCAGCGGGATCTTGGCGTCGATCGCCTCGAAGACGGCGTCGCGGGTGAACTTGGCCGGCACGAAGATGACCGACACGTTGGCGCCGGTTTCCTTCATCGCCTCGGCGACCGAACCGAAGACCGGAACCTTCACGCCGTCGTTGAACTCGACGACCTCGCCGGCCTTGCGGGGGTTCACGCCGCCCACGACATTGCTGCCGGAGGTGAGCATGCGCTGGGTGTGCTTCATGCCCTCCGAGCCGGTCATGCCCTGGACGATGATCTTGGAGTCGTTGTCAAGAAAAATAGCCATGGCTCTTCGTCTTCCTTACTTCGCGTTCGCGGCCAGCTCGGCAGCCTTGCGGGCCGCGCCGTCCATGGTCTCTTCGATGCTGATCAGCGGGTGGTTGAACTCGGCCAGAATGCGACGGCCCTCGTCGACGTTGTTGCCGTCGATCCGCACCACGATCGGCTTGCTCGCCTCGTCGCCGAGCATCTTCATCGCGGTGACGATGCCGTTGGCGACCGCATCACAGGAAGTAATGCCACCGAAGACGTTCACGAACACCGACTTCACCCCGGCATCGCCGATGATCACGCCGAGACCGTTCGACATCACCTCGGCGCTCGCGCCGCCACCGATGTCGAGGAAGTTGGCCGGGCCGGCACCGCCGCCGATGTCCTCACCGGCGTAGGCGACGACGTCCAGGGTGCTCATCACCAGGCCGGCACCGTTACCGATGATGCCGACGTTGCCGTCCAGCTTCACGTAGTTGAGGTCGAGCTCCTGGGCCATGATCTCCAGCGGATCGGTGGCCGAAAGGTCTTCCAGGGCCTCGTGGCCGGCCTGACGGAAGCGGGCGTTGTCGTCCAGCGAAACCTTGCCGTCGAGGGCGACGATCTTGCCGTCACCGGTCTTCACCAGCGGGTTCACCTCGACCAGGGTGGCGTCCTCGGCGGTGTAGACCTCACCGAGCTTCACCAGCACGTCGGCGATGGCCTCACGGTCGGCCTCGTCGAAACCGGCGGCGGCGACGATCTCATCGGCCTTGGCCCGGTCCAGACCCACCAGCGGGTCGACCTCGATGCGGGCCAGCGCGTCGGGACGCTCCTCGGCGAGCTGCTCGATCTCCATGCCGCCTTCCTTGCTGCACATCGCAAGGTAGGTGCGGTTGGCGCGGTCCAGCAGCAGCGAGAAGTAGTACTCCTCCTTGATGTCGGCGCCCTCGGCGATCATCACGGTGTGCACGGTGTGCCCCTTGATGTCCATCCCGAGGATTTCCTGGGCGCGCTCGGCGGCTTCGTCCGGGCTCTTGGCCAGCTTCACGCCCCCGGCCTTACCCCGGCCACCGGTCTTCACCTGGGCCTTGACAACAACTACCGGCGATCCGATCTGTTCGGCGGCGGCTTTGGCCTCCGCGGGCGTGGTGGCGGTGATGCCTTTAAGCACCGGCACGCCATGCGCCTCGAACATGTCGCGCGCCTGGTATTCAAAGAGGTCCACGACGGCTCCGTCCTGTTTCACTCGGGGCCTGGATGTGCCCCTGGGGTGTTCATTACAAAGGCAGGACGAGCCGCCCTGCCGTACCGGGGGAAGCCTAACCGGCTTACCGAACCACAGCCACAAGTGGTCCACTCACGAGACGTGACTCCCCTCACATCGAAATCGGGCCCGATGGCCGCCCTGGGGAGATCTCCGCAGTGCCTGGTTCGGCCGACCCCGACCCCTCGTCCGAGCTCGATCAACACCGGCGATTCCCAGGTGAGCGGGACAGGACCGGACGCAACTATGTCTCCGCGCGCGCTTCGACTAGGGTTGGTCAGCGGAGACCCTCGGGTTCGGACCGCACGGGGAATCCCGGCGCGTGAATCCTCACCGGGGGCGTGCGATCGAGTGCGATCCCGCTCGGCCGGCTCGGGGCCAGAGGGTGGTGTGCGTTACATCACTCTAAGATTCCCTCAGACTCGATTTGCCTGACAGTTACCCTTCCGTTATCTTCGAAACGTCGCTGCTCGCCGCGTCCATTTCGCGCGGGTGTGCGTCGAACGTTGTCAACTAGGGAGTGTTGGATGCAATCACCATTCCGGCGCGCACGGGCCAAGCGGGCTGCAGGCGCCGAATTGGACGGGTTGAAGCCCACGGCCATGATCGACGAGACCGTCCGCGGCTACCTGTCGCACGGACTGCTCGGAGTCGCCATCGGTGCCTTGGGGCTGGCCGTCGCCGGCGGGGTTGCGCTCACCGGTAGCGCACAGGCCACCGAGGTGAGCACCCAGTCGACCAGCATGATGGCGGGCACCGCACAGCGGGCCGAGCCGCTCCCTCAGGCTCAGGACGTCGATCGCGAGACCCAGGCCGAACGTCAGGCCCAGGACGCACCGCACAACGCCGAGGACGGCGAGAGCTCCGACGGCACTCTGGACCGTTACAACCGCGATGGCGGCACCAGCCGTACCAATGCGGTGCGGGCCGAGTTGCAGCGCGGGGTCTCCCAGCAGATCGCCAAGGAACGCACCAGCTCCCTGGAGGACAAGGGCGAGCAGGTCTCGCAGACCTCCCGCACCGCGGTGCAGAAGTCGCGCTCGGAGCAGATCGCCGAGCAGCGCAAGGCCATTCAGGCCGAGCAGCAGCGCTTGGAAGAAGAGAAGCGCCGCAAGGAAGAGGAAGCCCGCCGCAAGGCCGATGAGCGCAAGCAGGGCACCCTGACCAAGAGTTCGGCCCCGGTCGAGGGCTACTCCGCCCCGGTCTACTCCGGTGAGGCCACCGGCGCCGGTGGCGCCAAGCCGATCGCCCGCTACACCATCGCCGCGCGTTGGGGTCAGGTCGGTGCGTGGTCGCGGTACCACACCGGCATCGACCTGTCGGCCCCGATCGGCACCCCGGTGATGGCTGCCGCCGACGGCACCGTGAAGGCGCCCAACGGTGGCGGCTGGGCCGGTGTGCACGTGGTCATCCAGCACGGTGGCGACGCCACCCTGTACGCCCACCTGAACCAGGCCACCGTCCGCCCGGGCCAGACCGTCAAGGCCGGCCAGGTGATCGGCTTCGTCGGGATGACCGGCCGTACCTTCGGCCCGCACCTGCACTTCGAGTACTACCCGTCGGCCGGCGGCACCAGCAACCCCTACTCCACCAGCGATCCGTACTCCTGGATGCTGACCAAGGGCGTTCGCCTCTGACCGCACCCCAAGACCGACCGAAGCCCCCGGACGAGCACTGCTCCCGGGGGCTTCGTCGTTGCCGGGCCCGGAAGGCTCGGTTCCGTCCCGAGCCTCAGAGCTTCTCGAGCGGGGCGTGGGCCAGGGACAGCCGCTTGGTGCCGGCGGAACCGAAGTCGACGTCGGCGGTGGTCTTGTCCCCCGACCCGGCGGTGGCGAGCACGGTGCCCATTCCGAAAACCGAGTGCAGCACCCGGTCACCGACCTCGACCGAGGACAAGGTGTTCGGCCGGGGCTTGTTGCGCGCCGCCGGCATGCTGGGCACGGCCGGGGCGTTCCAACTCGACGAACCGCGTCCACCGGCGGCCGACCAGGAGGCCGAACTGCGCGACGCGGCCCGCGATGCCCAACTGGCCACCGCTCCCCCGGTACGGCGCCAGTCGATGAACCGGTCGGGCACATCGGACAGGAACCTGCTCGGCGGGTTGTACTGGGGTGATCCCCAGGCGGTGCGGGTCTGGGCCCGGGTGAGGTAGAGCCGTTGCCGGGCCCGGGTGATGCCGACGTAGGCGAGCCTGCGTTCTTCCTCGAGTTCCTTCGGGTCGGCCAGCGAACGCTGGTGCGGGAACACCCCGTCCTCCATCCCGGTCAGAAACACGGTGTCGAACTCCAGGCCCTTGGCGGTGTGCAGGGTCATCAGGGTGACCACACCCCCACCCTCGGCGTCGGCATCGGGAATCTGATCCGAATCGGCCACCAGGGCGATGCGTTCCAGGAAGGCCGCCAGGGAGTCGTCGGGTTCGGCGGCCGGTTCGGCCAACTCCCGGGCCAGGTCATCGGCCTCACCCGGTACGTCCGGCAGTTCGGTGACATGGGCCGCGGCGACGAACTCCGAGGCAACCGCAATGAGCTCGACCAGGTTCTCCAGCCGGGTCTCGTCCTGCGGGTCGGTGGAGGTGCGCAACTCCTCCAGGTAGCCGGACTCCTCCAGGATGGAGGTCAGGATCTCGTCGGCCGGCACCCCCTCGGCGACCATCGCCTCATGGGCGTCCATCAGTTCGGCGAAGCCGGCCAACTGTTTCGTCGACCGGGTGGCCAGGCCCAGTTCGTCCCCGCGACGCAGCGCATCGCCGAAGCTGATCCGGTGCCGGGAGGCGAACTCCTCCACCGCGGCCTCGGAGCGATCACCGATGCCACGTTTCGGCACGTTCAGGATTCGCCGCATCGAGACCTCGTCGTCGCGGTTGGCGATCGCGCGCAGGTAGGAGATTGCGTCGCGGATCTCCTTGCGTTCGTAGAACCGCACCCCGCCGACGACCTTGTAGGGCATGCCGACTCGGATGAACACTTCTTCGAAGGACCGGGACTGGGCATTGGTGCGGTAGAACACCGCGGCCTGCCCGTAGGTGGTTTTGCCCTCGTCGACCAGCCGGTCGAGCTCGGTGGCGATGAACTGGGCTTCGTCGTTGTCGGTGTCGGCCACCCAGCCGGTGATCAACTCGCCGTCACCGGCATCGGACCACAGCCGCTTGGCGGGACGGTCGGGGTTGTGCGAGATCACCGCATTGGCCGCCGACAAGATGGTTTGGGTGGAGCGGTAGTTCTGCTCCAGCACGATCGTGCGGGCGCCGGGGAAGTCGGCCTCGAAGTCGAGGATGTTGCGGATCGTGGCACCCCGGAAGGCGTAGATCGACTGGTCGGAGTCACCGACCACCATCAACTCCGGGGGCTCCACGGCGTGCTCGACCGGGTCGGTGGGTTCGCCACAGAGTTCTCGGATCAGCGCGTACTGGGCGTGGTTGGTGTCCTGGTACTCATCGACCAGCACATGCCGGAACCGCCGCCGGTACTGTTCGCGCACATCGGCGAAGGCCTGCAACAGATGCACCGTGGTCATGATCAGGTCGTCGAAATCCAGCGCGTTCGCGGCGGTCAGCCGCTGCTGGTAGATCCGGTAGGCCTCGGCCATCGTCTCGGCGATCGGGCCCTGGGCCTGTTGGCTCGCGGTCTCGTGGTCGACCAGTTCGTTCTTGTGGTTCGACACCCAGTTCAGCACCCCGCGCGGGGTGAACCGCTTGGGGTCGGCCCCCATTTCGCGCAGCACCAGCCCCATCAACCGTTTGGCGTCGGTGTCGTCGTAGATCGAGAAGGTGCGGGCCAGCCCGAACCGTCCGATCTCGGCGCGCAGAATGCGCACACAGGCCGAGTGGAAGGTCGACACCCACATCAGCCGGGCCCGATTGCCCACCAGATCGACCACCCGCGAGCGCATCTCGGCGGCCGCCTTGTTGGTGAAGGTGATCGCCAGGATCGACCCGGGGTGCACCTTGCGTTCGGCCACCAGGTGGGCGATCCGATGGGTGAGCACCCGGGTCTTGCCCGACCCGGCTCCGGCGACCACCAGTACCGGCGAACCGGCGTGGGTGACCGCTGCGGCCTGGGGTTCGTTGAGCCCTTCGAGCAGGTCGATCGGCCGGCGTCGCGAGGGGCCCTCGGACGGCTCGGCGGTGGGCAGGTCGGCCAGCGGGAACAGGGCCGGTGGCGTGCTGGATTCGGTTCCGGTCATGACGGGGCCAGCCTAATCGGATCGGCCCACTATCGTGGTACCCATGGCGTCGGCTGAGGAATCCTCCACCACGGTTCGCAGAACCGGGAACCGAGCGACCCGCGATTGGGGTTGGGTGCGCAGGGTTTCGGCGCGCACGATCGTCCGCCGCGTGATCGGTGCGGTCGCCGCGCTGCAATTGGCCGTGATCGCGGCCCTGCAGGTGGTGGCCTGGCGCCGTAAGCGTCGCCGGCCGGCGGTGACCTTCCCGTCCGTGCCACCGGTGCCCTTCGACGCCGGGGATACCGAGGTCGAGATCTTCACCTACGGTCAGGACCTCTACGACGACATGCTCGCCGAGATCCGCCGGGCGAAACGCACGGTGTTCTTCGAGACCTTCATCTGGAAGGACGATGCCATCGGTCGGGCCTTCAAACGCGAACTGATCGCCGCGGCCGACCGGGGCGTGCAGGTGCACCTGATCTGGGACGAGTTCGCCAACCTGGTGGTGCCGCAGCGGTTCTTCCGGTTCCCCGACAATGTGCACGCGATGAAGCACCCGCTGGTCGGCGGCGGGGTCGGCTTTCTGCATCCGGGCAATGTCGGACGTGACCACCGCAAGGTTCTGGTGATCGATTCCGAGGTGGCCTGGGTGGGCGGCTACAACATCGGCTCGCTGTATGCCACCGAATGGCGCGACACCCACGCGAAGTTCCGCGGCCCGGTGGTCTCCGACCTCGAGAACGCCTTCATCGACTTCTGGAACATGGTGCCCACCCGCCGTCCCAAGCCCCTGCCGGACGTGGCCAAGCGGCACTGGCACGCGAACATGCGGGTGCACCGCAACCTCCCCAGGCACTTCCTGTACCCGATTCGGGGCATGTACTTGGAGGCGATGGATCGGGCGACCCGCAACATCTGGTTGACCCACGCCTACCTGATTCCGGACGACGACATGCAGCGCACCTTGGCCGATGCGGTCGAACGTGGGGTGGATGTGCGGATCATCGTGCCGGCCGAGTCGAACCACATCGAGGCCGACTGGGTTTCGCGCAGTTACTACCGCACGCTGCTGGAGTCGGGGGTGCGGCTGTTTCTGTATCAGAACGCGATGGTGCACTCCAAGACCGCGACGATCGACGGGCAGTGGTCGACGATCGGCACGGCCAACATCGATTCCCTGAGCTTGTTGGTGAACTACGAGATCAACGTCGACATGACCTCGGTGGAGGTGGCCGAGAAGTTGGAGGAGATCTTCGAGGTCGATCTGGGCAACTGCGTGGAGCTCACTCTCGATGAGTGGAACAAACGCAGTCCGCTGCTGAAGCTCTCCGAAGCGTTGCTGCGCCCGTTGCGTCACTTCTTGTGAGGACGCCCCGGGCGCAGCGGATGGATGGGATCAGCAGGTCACCGCAAAGGTGCCGCGTTGATCACCAGAGCACTGCCAAGGCGGCGTTGGCCAGGGTGAGCACCAGCAGAATGGCCCACAACCCCTTGGGGATGAACTCCTTGCGCCGGTTGGCGATCACCAGCACGGTGATCACGATGGTGACCAGCAGCTTGACGCCGATCTTAATGTGGTTGAGGTCTTCGTCGAGGGCGGCCTCGAGAATGCCGACCAGGGCGAGGCCGGTGACCAACTGGGTCAACGCGCCGTGCAGCATGGCCGCGTTGACCACCGGTTGCCGGTCTTTGATTTGAACGAACAGGCCGCCGAAGAGTGCGGCCCAGCCGATGAAGTGCAGCAGAAGAACGATGCCGTGCAGGATTTGCATGGGGTGAAGCTTAGGGCAAGAAATGGACACGATTTGGCTGCAATGTCGACATGGGTACACGAAGCCGGGATTTCAGCGCTAGGCTCATTGGCATGTGGACGATTCTCTTTTATTTGGTCATTGGTCTCCTGGCCGGCGCGATCGCCAAGGCGATCATGCCGGGTAAGCAAGGTGGTGGCATCGTTGCCACCATCATCCTCGGCATCATCGGTGCCTTCGTCGGTGGTTTGCTCGGCAACCTGATCGCCAACGGCGAGCTGAGCTTCGAGTTGAAGTCCGGCTTCTTCGTCTCGTTGATCACCTCGGTGATCGGCGCTCTGATCGTGCTCTTCATCTACGGCAAGGTAACCAAGGGTCGCGCTGCCTGATCCCAACCATCCCTACGACACCGACGCCGGTCACTCCCCCGAGTGGCCGGCGTCGGCATATTCGGCCCCGATGTGTCCGACGTCCGACTGTGATCACCGGTGGACGCGGGCGGTCAGGGGCGGGTACTCAGATCAGGCGGCGGTCGGTGGCCCAGCGGGTCAACTGGTGCCGGTTCGACAGTTGCAACTTGCGCAGCACCGATGAGACGTGGGTCTCGACGGTCTTGACCGAGATGAACAGTTCCTTGGCGATTTCCTTGTAGGCGTAGCCGCGGGCGATCAGCCGCAGCACTTCCCGCTCCCGGTTCGACAGCCGGTCGAGTTCCTCGTCCACCTCGGAGATGTCGATCGCCCCGGAGAAGGCATCCAGCACGAATCCGGCCAGTCGCGGTGAGAACACCGCGTCCCCGTCGGCGACCCGGATGATCGCATCGACCAGTTCGCGCGACTTGATCGACTTGGTGATGTAGCCGCGGGCGCCGGCCCGGATCACCCCGATCACGTCCTCGGCGGCATCGGAGACCGAGAGGGCCAAGAACTTCTGCTCGGGGTTCTTGGCGTGTACCTGCTTGATCACCTCGGTGCCGCCGCCACCGGGCAGGTGGACGTCCAGCAGCACCACGTCGGGTTGGGTGGCCAGGATGGTCTCGACCGCGGTCGCCACGTCCTCACCTTCACCGACCACGCTCACCAGTTGGCCGATCTCGGCCTTCACCCCGGCCCGGAACATGCCGTGATCATCGACCACCACGACCCGAAGATTCGGCCGGGGTTGTTGTGCCTGCTCACTCATCTCGTCCACTCCAGTCGTACTTCGGTGCCCTCCCCGGGCGCCGAGCGAATCCGGGCCGTGCCGCCGTGGCGTTTCATCCGTTCGATGATGCTGCGGCGCACCCCCATTCGATCATGGTCGATGCTGTCGGGGTCGAATCCGCGGCCCCGGTCTCGCACGAAAATCTCCACCAGCGCGTCGCCCACCTCGGCATAGACGTCGATCAGCTCGGCTCCGGAGTGTTTCGCCGCGTTCATCATCGCCTCCCGGGCGGCACGCACCATCGCGGTCAGATCGGGGGTCATCTCCAGGTCACCGACCACCACGAGCTCGATCTCCACCCCGCGTTCGTCCTCGATCTCGGCCGCCGCCCGGGTCAGCGCAGCCTTCAGCGTCGCCTCGTCGGGAATGTCGCCGTAGAGCCAGGTGCGCAGTTCGCGCTCCTGTCGGCGGGCCAGGCTCTGGACGGTTTTCGGGTCGTCGGCGCGGCGCTGGATCAGCGCCAGGGTCTGCAGTACCGAGTCGTGCAGGTGGGCGGCCATGTCGGCGCGCGCATCTGCCCGGACCTTCTCCTCGCGGGCCTGTTGCAGTGAGGTGCGCACCCGAAACAGCCAGGGGGCGGCCACGACGCCGATGCCGGCGATGCCGAGGAAGGTCATCAGCAGTGCTTCGGGGAGTGCTTGGAGGCTGATCCGGCTGGCCAACACCAGGGCGAAGGATGCGCCGATCAGCCCCACGCCCAGGATCAGTCGCAGGATCGAGGCGAGTCGGCCGGGCACCGCCAGGCGGCCCAGCCAGGAGCGGTCGTGCAGGCGGGCGCGTCCCTCGGGCGGGGTGCCGGCGTCGGCCTGGCGCCAGATCAGGGCCACACCCACCCCGGCGAACATGATCGGCCACAGGATCTTGCCCGAGATGCCCAGCCCCACCAGTTGCAGCAGGGCGAACAGGCCGAAGGCGAAGACGATCAGGGCGATCGCCGGGCCCATGTCGGCCCGGCGCTGGGCCGGCTCGGGGGTGTCCTGGGGGGTGCGCAGACCCGAGCGGGTGGCCGAGGCCAGACCGGGTTGGGCAGGTACCGGGTCGCGGCCGGCCAGCGGGCGCATCAGCCACAGCAGGGCGTAGATCACCACGCCGACCATCTCCAGCCCGAGGGCGACGAACATGATCCGCACCACGAGTACCGGCCACCCCAGGTGCGCGGCCAAGCCGGTGCACACTCCACCCAGCCAGCGGCCCTCGGGGATGCGCACCAACCGGGCCGGCAGGCGCGCGGCGGCACCGCCATCGGCCGAGGCGGGCGGCGGCTCCGGCCGAGGCGCCGGAGGAACTACGGAGTGGCTCATGGTGCTTACCAGTCGATCATGCCGCGCGTGGGGACACCAGCGGGGACCTCCCCCGGGTTTCCCGGAACAAAGGCAGGGTCGGTTCAGGGTTGTGCCCCGATGGTGTGACCGCCTCCCCCGGGAGAGGATGGAATCGTGGATCAGATCTGGGGGCTGAAGCGATCGGTCACCGACGCCAAGGTGGTCGGTGTCTGCGCAGCCCTGTCCGAACGCTGGCGGCTGGATCCGCTGGTGGTACGGATGGCCACGGTGATTCTCATGCTCAGCGCCGGTATCGGCGTGGTGTTGTACGTGGCGGCCGGTCTGCTGCTGCCCCGCGAGGGAGAGAACACAGCTCCCCTGGAACGGGCCTTTCCGGTCGTCCGGACCTGGTCGAAGCGCAATCTGTTGGTCGGCACGCTGGTCGTCGCGGCGGTCTTCGCGGTGATGGGTGGCAGCGTCTTCCCGTTGTCGGTGATGCCGGTAATGGTGATCGCCGCTGCGTGGTACTTCGGCTACCAGTTGCCCAAGCAGCGCGCGGTGCAGGCGAGCACCCCGGCCGCTCTCCCAGCACCCGGGATGACGGCGTCCGCAGTGACGGCGCCGACCGTGCCCGTCCGGCCCGGGCCGCAGTTCGGCCCGCAATCGGGCCCGCCTCGGCCGGACCCGCACATCATGCCGCCGCCGCTGCCCGCCGCAGGGGTCGAACCTGCCGTCGCACCTCCGCGTCCACAAACTCCGGACGAGGAACCCAGCCTGGCCGAGATCGTCGCGGAGATGGAGCGCGCCACCGTCGAACAGCGGGTCGAAGATCAGACTCCCGCCCCGCTGGAGGCTGCGCCGGCCGATACCCCCGCGCCGGCAACCGAGGAACGCACGCTGGCCGACATCGTCGCCGAGATGGATCGGAAAACCACGACCCGACAGGCCGAAGATCCTGTCGGCGAACCGTGGCCTCCCGCCGCTCAGTACTCTCGACCGCCCGAAGCTCACTATGTTCCACCGCCCGTGGCTCCGTCCCCGCACGACGATGCGCCCCGCGGTGCTCGACCGTCTCGCAGCAGTTCGAAGGTTGCCCGGCGGCTCCGCCTGATCGTTCTGATCACGATGGTGCTGGCAGTGGGCGGGCTGGCCGCCCTGACGGCCGCCGGTGTCACGGTGGCGCCGGTGATGTGGGCCGCGGTACCGGCCGCAGTCGCGGCCGCTGGTCTGGTGATCTCGGGATGGTTGGGGCGACGTCCGCGCTGGCTGATGGCGATCACCCTGGTCACCACCTTGGTGGCGGTGGGCATCAACTCCTCGCAGTACCTGGCCCAGTTCGACGATCCCCGTCGCTTCGAGGAGCCGATCGTGATCACCGAACTGCCCGGCGACGACATCTCCTCGATGACCCACGACGTCACGGTCGACCTCACCGGGGTGGAACTGAACCAGGATGCCCATCTGGTGGTGCGGGCCAACCTGGGTGACGTCTCGGTGCAGTTGCCGCGTCACGTCAATGTTGTGGTGCACGCCGACTCGCGGATGGGCGAGGTGATCAACCGGGAGTCCGGGGAGAAGATCACCACCGAACCGGCCCGGGTCACCTGGCAGTTCCCCGCCGACCGGGAAGGTGCCCCGACCCTGACCCTCGACCTCAGCTCGGAACTGGGCGATGTGGAGGTACACCGATGAAGAAGGACATTTCGGCGGTGGTCGTCGGATTGATCTGTCTGATGACCTGCCTGGGCCTGATTCTGGGCCCCCCACGTTCCATAGTGACTATTGCGGTTCCCCTCGGGCTGATCGCAATCGGTCTGACCGGACTCTTTCTCGTCCCGGGGAAGAGCAACACCCCTCGAAAGGAAGCATGATGAACCCTCCTGCCAAGCAGCTCGTTCGTAGCGAAACCGACCGGATGCTCAGCGGCGTCTGCGGTGGGATCGCCGAGTACATGAACATCGACGCCACCCTGGTGCGTCTGGGTGTGGCGGTGATCTCGCTGTTCACCGGGGTTGGCATTCTGGCCTACCTGGTCGGTTGGCTGGTGATTCCGACCGCCTCGGGTGGTTCGGTGATCAATCCGTCGCAGAACCCACAGGCCTTCCCGGCCTACCGCGACGACGCGGCCGACAAGTCGCCGCTGGATGACATCTACGGCGATCAGCCGGGCACTCAGGGGCCGGGCTACCAGCAGTCGCCCAACCCCAACGACAAGCCCTTCGCCAACTGATCGCTCAGCTCGGCACCCCCACGTACTCGGCCTCTGTCGAGTCCGTCACCGGCTGAGTCCGGAGTCAACGGCCGCCGCGGTGGATCACCCCATTGCGGCGGCCGTTGCTCACTCCCATTCGATCGTGCCGGGCGGCTTGCTGGTGACGTCCAGCACCACCCGGTTGATCTCGCGCACCTCGTTGGTGATTCGGGTGGAGATCTTCTCCAGCACGTCGTAGGGCAGGCGTGCCCAGTCGGCGGTCATCGCGTCCTCGCTCATCACCGGACGCAGCACCACCGGGTGACCGTAGGTGCGGCTGTCACCCTGCACCCCCACCGATCGGACGTCGGCGAGCAGCACCACCGGGAACTGCCAGATATCGCGGTCCAGGCCGGCGGCGGTGAGTTCTTCGCGGGCGATGAGGTCGGCGCGCCGCAGCAGGTCGAGCCGTTCCCGGGTGACCTCACCGATGATCCGGATGCCCAGGCCCGGGCCCGGGAAGGGATGGCGCCACACCATCTCGGCCGGCAGGCCCAGTTCTTCGCCGACCGCACGAACCTCGTCCTTGAACAGCAGCCGCAGCGGCTCGATCAGGGTGAACTGCAGGTCGTCGGGCAGGCCGCCGACGTTGTGGTGGCTCTTGATCGTGGCCGCACCGCTGCCTTCCCCGGACTCGACCACATCGGGGTAGAGGGTGCCCTGCACCAGAAACTCGATCTCGTGGTCACTGCTGATCTCGCGGGCCGCGGCCTCGAAGGTGCGGATGAACTCCCGACCGATGATCTTGCGCTTGGTCTCCGGGTCGGTCACCCCGGCCAGGTGGCCGAGGAACTGGTCGACCGCGTCGGCCACGAACAGGTCGACCCCGGTTGCGGCGACGAAATCGTTCTCGACCTGTTCGGCCTCCCCGGCACGCAGCAGGCCGTGGTCGACGAAGACGCAGGTGAGTTGGTCACCGATCGCACGCTGCACCAGGGCCGCGGCCACCGCCGAATCGACCCCACCGGACAGCCCGCACAGCACCCGTTTGTCGCCCACCTGTTCGCGCACCGCGGCCACGGTGTCGGCGACGATATTGGCCGGGGTCCAGTCCCGCCGGCAGCCGGCCCAGGTCAGGAAGTTCTCGATCACCTGCTGGCCGTGTTCGCTGTGCAGTACCTCGGGGTGCCATTGCACCCCGGCGAGCATCCGGCCGTCGGTCGCCTCGAAGGCGGCCACCGGGGCGCCCGAGGTGTGCGCCAGGGCGGTGAATCCTTCCGGGGCACGCTGCACCGCATCACCGTGGCTCATCCACACCTTGCAGCCGTCACCGAGTCCCTTGAGCAGTTCGCCCTCGGAGACGACCGTCACCGGGGTGCGGCCGAACTCGCTGAGGCCGGTGCGATCGACTTCCCCGTCCAGGGCGGCGGCCATCGCCTGGAAGCCGTAACAGATGCCCAGCACCGGGATGCCCAGGTCGAACAGGCCCTTGGGCAGGCTCGGGGCACCGTCGGCGTAGACCGACGACGGACCGCCCGACAGCACGATCGCGGCGGGTTCGCGGGCGGCCAGATCCGCGGCCGAGGTCGTGTGCGGCACCACCTCGGAGTAGACCTTCGCCTCACGGACGCGGCGGGCGATGAGCTGGGCGTACTGTGCCCCGAAGTCCATGACGAGGACGGGATGGTGCTGTGCGGTTGTCATGTGCGGCATTCTACGGCCCCCGTCCCGGGGCCGATCCACACCTCGTCGGTGCGGCTCGGAGGCCCGGCTAGCACCGCGATCCGGCGTGATCAAGGGTGCTCAACAGGTGACAATTTCGGCCGATCGGTTACCGGAGGCACCGGTTCTCATGGTTCATTGGGCACATGCGCGTTTTCGAAGATGTCACGAAGGTCGTGGGCAACACCCCGCTGGTCAAGGTCAACCGTTCGGCCGAGGGTGCGGCGGCCAACGTCTACGCCAAGCTCGAGTATGTGAACCCCGGTCACTCGGTGAAGGACCGGATCGGGGTTTCGATCGTCGACGCCGCCGAGGCGGCCGGCGAGTTGAAGCCCGGCGGCACCATCGTCGAGGGAACCTCGGGCAACACCGGTATCGCCTTGGCGATGGTCGGCGCGGCCCGCGGATACCGGGTGGTGCTGGCGATGCCGGAGACCATGTCGGCCGAGCGCAAGGCCGTGCTGAAGGCCTTCGGCGCCGAACTGGTGCTCACCCCCGGCTCGGAGGGCATGAAGGGCGCGGTGGCCAAGGCCAACGAGATCGTCGAGCAGACCGAGGGTGCGATTCTGGCCCGGCAGTTCGACAACCCGGCCAACGTCGAGATCCACCGCAACACCACCGCCGAGGAGATCTGGAACGACACCGACGGTGCGGTCGACATCTTCGTCGGCGGGATCGGCACCGGCGGCACCATCAGCGGTGTCGGCCAGGTGCTCAAGGAGCGCAAGCCCGAGGTGCAGATTGTCGCGGTCGAGCCGGCCGATTCCCCGCTGCTGACCGAGGGCAAGGCCGGTCCGCACAAGATTCAGGGCTTGGGCGCGAACTTCCTGCCGTCGATTCTGGATCGTTCGGTGATCGACGAGGTGATCGACGTCCAGCTCGACGACGCGATCACCACCGCCCGCAGCGCCGGCCCCAAGGACGGACTGCTGATCGGGATTTCGGGCGGTGCTGCCCTGTGGGCCGCCCTCGAGGTCGCCAAGCGTCCCGAGAACGAGGGCAAGAACATCGTGGTGGTACTTCCTGACTTCGGCGAGCGTTACCTGTCGACGGTGCTCTACGCCGACCTGGTCTGATGCGTAACCAGAAGCGCTCCAAGCCCGAGTTGCCCGATTGGGTGGCTCGGGCTCGGGCGCGTTTCAACGAGGATCTCGAAACCGCCTTCGCCCACGACCCGGCCGCCCGCACCCGGATGGAGTTGGTGCTGGCCTACCCGGGGCTGCACGCGATCTGGTTGCACCGGGTGGCCCATGCGATGTGGACGAAGTCGCCGCTGCTGAGATTGCCCGCCCGGGTGCTGTCGCATCTGAACCGGGCCCTGACCGGTATCGAGATTCATCCCGGCGCCCAGTTGGGTCGTCGCTTTTTCATCGATCACGGGATGGGCGTGGTGATCGGTGAGACCGCCGAGGTCGGCGATGACGTGATGCTCTACCACCAGGTCACCCTGGGTGGTCGCACGATGAACCCCGGCAAACGCCACCCCACCTTGGAGGACGGCGTGGTGGTCGGGGCCGGCGCGAAGATTCTCGGGCCGGTGGTGGTCGGGGCCGGGGCGCAGATCGGGGCGAATGCGGTCGTGACGCGCAGTGTCAACTCCGGGCACACCGTGCTCGGCGTGCCGGGCAAGCCCCGCGACCCGAGTGAAATCTCGGTGGAACCCGAGTGGTTCATCTGATTGCGCACGCCGAGATCAGCGGTCAGCATGCCCTAGGCTGCCTGGCATGAGCGACCCCACCGAAGCGGCTCGGGCCGAATTGCTGCGGTTGCGCGGCACCATCGACAATCTGGACGCAGCCCTGGTGCACCTGCTGGCCGAACGGTTCAAGACCACCCAGCAGGTTGGCCGGTTGAAGGCCCGGCACGGTTTTCCGCCCGCCGACCCGGCCCGGGAGAGTCGTCAGATCGAGCGGTTGCGTCAGTTGGCGGCCGAGGCCGAGTTGGACCCGGAGTTTGCCGAAAAGTTCTTGAACTTCATCGTCCGTGAAGTGGTGCGACATCACGAGGCGATCGCCCGCGAACAGTGACTTCCGGCCGGTATGGATGTCGGCCGACCGAAAGGTCAGGGGCCTCCCCCGCGCAATGCGTGGAGAGGCCCCTGACCGGGTAGGGCTCGTTCAGTCCCGCGGCGGCAGCAACTTGAGGGAGTGCTCGTAGATCTGCTGCAGCACCTTCGCGCGGTCGGGGCTGCGCCGGGCGCTCATGCTTTCCTCGTTGCCGTCGGAGAACTTCACCGGGCTGGTGCCGAAGTTCTCGAAAGCGTCGCGGGCCACGTCCGCCGGGTCGGAGACGACCATGCCCGGAATATCGAAGTTCAGGCCGGCACGCTCCATGGCCGGGGTACGCACCACACCGAGCACCAGCTCCATCACGTCGACGTTGTACTTGCGCAATTCCAGCCACATGCTCTCGGTGAAGACACTCTTGAAGGCCTTGGCGGCGGCGTAGACGCTGATCTCGGCCGAGCCACTCAGGCCCGCGCCGGAACCGGACACCAAGATGCCGCCGCGGCCACGATCGGCAAGACGCTTGCCGAAGTACTGCATCAGACGCATGGTGGCGCCGATGTTCAGGTCGACGACCTTCTGGAACTTCTCGAGATCACCGGTGATGAACTCGTGGCCGTAGGTATTGGCGCCCGGGTTGTGGAAGTAGAAGCCGATGTCGAGATCCTTGGTGGCCTCGATGATGTCGTCCATCGATGCCGGGTCGGTGAGGTCGACCGAGACGGTACGGACCTCGACACCCTTGGCGCGCACGGCTTCGGCCGCCGCGGCCAGTGGTTCGGGCTTGCGGGCGATGAGGACGGAGTTGATCCCCACGTCAGCCAGCAACAGCGCGAACTCCGGACCCACACCTTCCGAGCCGCCGGCAATGACAGCCCACGGTCCATATTTTTCCACGTCGAACATGAACGATCCTTTCGATGGGTTGATTCGGGGTATTGGTGATATTCGGAGCGTGCAGGAAGTAATTCCCAGAGAGTCTCGAGTGCACCTCGACAACCTCATTACAGAAGGCGGATTCCCGCCGAAACAAATAGCGTCGATCCGGTGAGGTGACCTTGAGCGCATCAGCTCAACAGGCCCGCCACCAACCCTCCAAAGACTTCCTGGCGCATACGAAAGGGACCCTTCTCTGAACCACGTTGATCACCAAATCTCAACGGAAGTTAGCAGCGATACAGAAAGCTGGAAAGAAGTATTCCCAGTGGCGCGTCATTGCCATACTCATGAGCCCAACGGGATGATTTCCAGCAAACTCCGCAAGCCAGTAATGCTGTTCTCTACTGAATTCTTCGACACCGCAGAGCTTTTCAAGAGCGCGTGATCGGGGTGTCTGTGCGCCCAAGGGTTGTCCATCGCGGACTTCGGCCCAGCGCGTGCATCGGGCCTCTTGCTACAGTCAACCTCTCGATAGGCCCTTGGCATCGGAAGGGTGGGTACCTGTGAGCACACGCGCCGCCACACCGCCTGCTGCGGCGACCCCGGCGTCCAGTGCCCCGGACCGATTCATGCACCGGGTACTGCGTACCTCGAAGCCTACGAAAGCCGGTGATGCCGCGGCCCACCGAGCGTTTCGCATCTCACTGGTGATCTCCGCGGTGCGCTGCCTGGCCACCTACCTGCTGGTGCCGATCCTGATCCCGCTGGTGAACGTGGCCGGAGTCGTGGCCGCTCCGATCGGCATCGCGTTGTGTGCGGTCGCTGTGGTGAACGGCATCATCGCCCTGCGCCGATTCTGGACGGCCGATCACAAGCAGAAGTGGCTCTACACCTGGTTCATGGTGGCCGTGTTCGCGGTACTCGCCATTGCCCTGGTCGCCGACATCAACAGATTGGTCAACGGAGCATGACCCAGCACAAGAACGAGCCGCTCGAGACCGACCCCGACGACACCGTCGGCGAGGACGCCGAGGTCGATTCCCCCGCCGAGACCGCGTCCGATGACCTGTCGGCACGCGGCTGGGTCACCATCGGACTCTTCGTGGTGATCGCGGTGATCTTCCTCGTGGTGTGCCTACCGCTGATCGTGTGATGAACTCATCCAACCCGGCAGCCGCCCGCCCGTGGTGGACGGGGCTGGCGTGCGGGATCATCGCGGGGGTACTGGGCTTGGGGCCGTGGCTGTTTTCCGGCCGTCGGCTGCCCCTGCAGAATCTGTGGGCGGAACAGACCCTGCCCGAGGACATGCCCTGGGCGATGCTGCCCATCAATCAGTACTACCTGCTGTTGCTGGTCGCCCTACTGACTGTCGGTGGACTTCTGGCCGGTCTGGCGGGTCACCTGATCCGTGCCCCACGTTGGGCCGTGCATGTCGGCGTGTTGGTGATTCAAGGCGTCGCGGCGGTGCAATCGCTGATGGTGGTCGCCGGCGGACTCAATACCGCCGACACCCGCGCGCAGATTTATCTCTCCGCGATGACCTCCGTTGTGCTCTTCGGCATGGCCCTGACCCACATGGTCATCTGGCTGATTCTGCGCAACGGTCGCGCTTCGACCGCGATCGCTGTCGGCCTGGCAGCGTTTCCGATCACGGAGTGGATCACCGAATGGTTCCGGCTGGCCGCCGGACCGATTGGGGCCCCGGTGGAGGTGACCACCTGGATGCCGTGGCTGCCCGCCCTGATCGCTGGCGTCGCGCTCGGCTGGTGCGGGTGGCGACCTCCGTCCCGCCTCACCGCCTGGGTACTGAACCTGCTCGTGCTCTGGCTCGGATCGGCCCTGATCACCGCCGTACAGATGGTGGCGGGCAGCCGCGCCATCCTGGGTCGGGGCGCCGAGGCCGTCACCGCGTTCGTGGACTTCCTGCTGGCCGGGCTCGGCCCGGCGGGGACGGGCCTGTATCTACTCCTGGCGGCCCTGGCGATCGCCTTGATCGTGTTCGCGCTGCGCACTGTGTGGTTCCGACATCGGAACCAGTCCGGCCCGAACCCACGAGGGCGCTGAACGGCACAGCAAATATCGTCGCGGTAACTCGCTCAGCGCCCTCGTAGGACAGCTTCGGGAAACTAGCTGCGCAACACCACCTGCACCCGCTGGAACTCCTTCACCTCGGTGTAGCCGGTGGTGGCCATCGCCCGGCGCAACGCTCCGGCGAGGTTCATCGTGCCGTCGGGCACGTGCGAGGGGCCCAGCAGCACTTCTTCGATGGTGCCCAGGGCCTCGAACTTGACCCGCTCACCGCGCGGCAGGTTCGGGTGCCAGGCCTCGGCACCCCAGTGGTAACCCTTGCCGGGTGCCTCGGTGGCCCGGGCCAGCGGAGAGCCGACCATCACCGCATCGGCACCGCAGGCGATCGCCTTGGCGATATCGCCCGAGCGGCCGACCGCCCCGTCGGCGATCACGTGCACATAGCGGCCACCCGATTCGTCCAGGTAATCCCGGCGGGCCTCGGCGACATCGGAGATCGCGGTCGCCATCGGCACCTCGATGCCGAGGACGTCGCGGGTGGTGTGGGCAGCCCCACCACCGAACCCGACCAGCACCCCGGCGGCACCGGTGCGCATCAGGTGCAGGGCGGCGGTGTAGGTGGCCACGCCACCGACCATCACCGGCACCTCGATGTCGTAGATGAACTTCTTCAGGTTGAGCGGCTCCTGCTGCGAGGAGACGTGCTCGGCCGACACCGTGGTGCCGCGAATCACGAAGAAGTCAGGTGCGGCACGCACCACCACGTCGGCGAACTCCTGGGTGTTCTGCGGCGACAGCGCACCAGCCACCGGCACATCGGCATCGCGAATCTGCTTCAGCCGTTCGGTGATCAGCTCGGGCTGGATCGGCTCGAGGTAGAGCTCCTGCATCCGGGTGGTGGCGGCCACCGGATCACCGATGCCGGCCAGTTCCTCCAGCAGCGGGGTGGGGTCCTCGTAGCGGGTCCACAGGCCCTCGAGGTTCAACACCCCGAGCCCGCCGAGGCGGCCGACCTCGATCGCGGTGGCCGGGGACATGATCGAGTCCATCGGTGCGGCGACCATCGGGAGTTCGAAGGACTGCGCGTCGATCTGCCAATTCAGCGACACCTCCTCCGGGCCCCGGGTGCGGCGCGCCGGGACGATCGCCACCTCGTCCAGCGAGAAGGCGCGCTCGGCACGCTTGGATCTACCGATGTCAATCATGTGTCAGCTCCTCAGCCCGCGTAGTTCGGGGCTTCGACGGTCATTTGAATGTCGTGGGGGTGGGATTCGCGCAGCCCCGCCGAGGTGATCCGGGTGAACCGGCCACGGCTGTGCAGTTCGGGAATCGTGCGCGCCCCGGTGTAGAACATCGACTGCCGCAACCCGCCGATCAGCTGGTAGGAGACCTGCGACAGCGGCCCCCGGTAGGAGACCTGCCCCTCGATGCCCTCGGCGATGATCTTGTCATCACTGGTGACGTCGCCCTGGAAGTAACGGTCCTTGGAGTAGGACGTGCGGCCGCGGGCGGCCATCGCACCCAGCGAGCCCATGCCCCGGTACGACTTGTACTGCTTGCCGTTGATGAACACCAGCTCCCCGGGCGATTCCTCACAGCCGGCCAGCAGGGATCCGAGCATCACCGAGTCGGCCCCGGCCACCAGAGCCTTGGCGATATCACCGGAGTACTGCAGACCGCCGTCGCCGATCACCGGCACCCCGGCCGGACGGCAGGCCGCTGCCGCGGCGTGGATGGCGGTCACCTGCGGCACCCCGACCCCGGCCACCACCCGGGTGGTGCAGATCGATCCGGGCCCGACGCCGACCTTGACCGCGTCGGCACCGGCCTCGACCAGGGCCTTGGCGCCCTCGTAGGAGGCGACGTTGCCGCCGACGATGTCGACGTTCTTCGCGGCCGGTTCGGCCTTCAGCCGGCGGATCATGTCGATTTCACCGCGGGAGTGACCGTGGGCGGTGTCGACCACCAGCAGGTCGACGCCCTGTTCGATCAGTGCCATCGCGCGATCCCAGGCGTCGCCGTAGAACCCGATCGCCGCACCGACCCGCAGCCGGCCCTGGTCGTCCTTGGTGGCCAGCGGGTACTCGTCGGCCTTGACGTAATCCTTCAGCGTGATCAGGCCCTGCAGCCGGCCCTGTTCGTCGACCAGGGGCAGCTTCTCGATCTTGTGCTTGGCCAGCAGCCCCATCGCGTCCTCGCTGCTGATCCCGACCGGGCCGGTGACCAGCGGCATCTTGGTCATCACCTCGTGGACGGGACGTTCGGGGTCGTTCTCGAAGCGCAGGTCACGGTTGGTGATGATGCCGAGCAGCATCATCTCGTCGTCGACCACCGGTACCCCGGAGATCCGGAAGTGCCCACACAACTCGTCCACCTCACGCAGGGTCGCGTCCGGGGAGATGGTGATCGGGGCGGCAACCATGCCGGCCTCGGAGCGCTTCACCTGATCGACCATGCCGGCCTGCTGCTCGATCGACATATTGCGGTGCAGGATGCCGATGCCGCCCTGGCGGGCCATCGCCACCGCCATCCGGTGCTCGGTGACGGTGTCCATCGCCGAGCTGACCAGGGGCACTTTCATCGTGATGTTGCGGCTGATGCGGGTTTCGGTATCGACCTCGGACGGGATCACATCGGTTTCCTGCGGCACCAACAGCACGTCGTCGAAGGTCAACCCCATCGGGGCGAACGCCTCCGGCACGCCGGCTCCGGTCAAACCTGGCTCGGACATACTCACCTCTCGGCAGTTGCGGGACCCGGACCATGCTACCCCTCGGCACACCGGCCGCGAGCCGCCGATCAGCCACCTGCCGATCGGCCCACCGGGAAGTTCGGCGGTCTTTCGAGCCCGCGGCTATCTATCCTCGAACCATGAGCGCACCAGGATGGTTTCCCGACCCGGCCGGCACCCCGGGCCGGTTCCGGTACTGGGACGGGAAGACCTGGTCGCAGGTCACCACCGACAACCCGGCCGGCACCCCTCCCCCGCCCCCGTCCGGAGGGGCCGGTGGCCCCGGCGCACCGGGCGGACGCAGCAAGCTGTTGTGGCCGATTCTCGGTGTGGTGGTGGCCTTGGCCCTGATCGCCTCGGTGGTGTGGGTGGTCGGCAATCTGCGCGGTGGTGGCGGTGATGGCCCGGGAACCAGTGGCCGCAAACCCAGCCCCAGCCAGGATGTCTGCCCCCAGGACGACACCCCGATCGAGTCCCGCACGCCGCAGCCCAATGACGGCCGGGTCCACGGCGGACGATTGTCCTTTCCGAAACAAGGGCCGCCGTGGAGTGCGCCGAAGCCGGACAACCGGATCGCCTTCGGTCGCGACGCGACTCACCAGGACATCGTGATCGAGCAGGATCCGACCTGGGTGGCCGGCATCTTCGTCGCCGATCTGGTGGCCGGGGACGGTTTCTTCGGGCCGGAACAGGGCGCTGCGGTGGTGCTGAAGTGCATCACCGGAAGCTTCTACGGCGACACCGACATCAGCCGCGACGACCAGCGCAGCGAAGCCATCAAGGTCGACGGCCACGATGCCTGGGTGATCGAAACCTGGCTCGGGTTCGACGTGCCCGGGGTGGAGGCCAAGCGCGAGTACGTGATCGTGGTGATCGTGGAGACCGAACCGGGCGCGGCCGCGGTGTACTTCGCCTCGATTCCGGAGAACGCCGAGCAGTACATCAAACCGGCGCAGGATCTGATCGGACAGTTGAAGGTCAGCGACTGAGTGGTTGAGGGACGAAGCGGTAGTTCAGACACCGGACGCTGACCGGCCGTCCACGGGGTCGTCGTACCAGGCCGATGAGCTGGGCACCCACACCAGGGCCAGGCAGATGCCGATGTGCAGCACCGCGAAGGCCCACCACCACCAGTCGCCGCGCAGCCACCAGATCGCGAAGCCGACCGTGACCACGCCGAGCGCGGTGTACATCACCCGCATCGCGGCCTTGCGGTACAGCATCAGCACCGCCATCACGATCGCGGCGGTGGGCAGCAACAACAGCGGGATCGCCAAGCCCTGACTGAGCCGGTGGTTCGCCGCCGACATGATCCGGTACAGGCCGCCGGCAGCCAGATCCTGGGTGTCCAGCGCCCCGATGCCGGTGGCGATGAACAGCCAACCGATCAGCACCGCGAAGATCCATTCGATCGAGGCCACGACCGTCATCAGAATGCTCACCGTCATCGCGATCGGACGGGGTCGTGACGCGGGTGGCGGTGGTGGACGATGCCCCGGTGGCCGCTGCGGTGGCAGGCCGCGAACCCGGAGTTCCTCGGGGCGTTGCGCGGGCCTGCCTTGAGGCGGGCGTCCGGGTGCGGGTCGTCCGGGCGTCTGTCCGGGCACCGGACGAGGGGTGGGGGTGACCGGCGGGCGACCTTGGGGGTGTGGAGGTGGCGGCTGGGTCACCCGACCAGTCTGCCATGCACCACCGACCGGCCGGGACCACACCAACTCACACCCGGCTCAGAACCAACTGGTCGACCCGTTCGGCGGTTCGGGGGACGGCTCGGGGGCCGCGTCGCTGAACGGGGCGGCGTGGCCGACGAACCGGTCGAGGTGTTTGCCCGCCACGATCCGGTACGGGAACGCGGCCGAGGCTGCCTTGCGCTGCAGAGTCTGTTCCGGCAGCCCGGTGGCGGACGCGAAAACCAGCAGGTTGCCGAAGCGTTTGCCTTTCAGAGTGCCCGGTTCGGCACTGAGCAGTACGTGCCGCCACAACATCCGGGCCCCGGCCAGCACCCGGCGGGTGTAGCGCAGGTCGCGGTGATCGGTGAGGTTCACGATCGCCATCCCGTCCGGACGCAGTACTCGGCGCAGGTCGCCGAAGAAGCCGACGGTGGTGAGTTCGGCCGGTACCTGGGTGCCGGAGAAGGCGTCCACGATCACCACATCGGCGTAGTCGTCCGGCATCGCCGCGATCCCGGCCCGTCCGTCGATCGGGCGCACCTTGATGCCCGAATGCCTGGGCAGCGGAATGGTGGCGCGCACCTCCTCGATCAGTTCCACATCGGGCTCGAGCACGATCTGGGCCGAGGTGGGCCGGGTGGTGGCGACGTAGCGCGGCAGGGTCATGCCCGCTCCCCCGATGTGCACCACCCGAATCCGTTGCCCCTCGGGAGCGAAGGCGTCCACCGCGTCGGCGATGCGTTGGACGTAGTCGAACAGCAGCAGGTCGGGACGGTCGGGGTCGACGTAGGAGTGATCGGCGTGACCCAACCGCACCATCCACGCACCCGGGTTGTTCGGGTCCGCTTCGACGCGTGGGTGTTCGGCCATGGGGGAAACCATGCCGCAAATTGCCCGGTCCCCGCACCAGGACGGTGACGGGGACCGAGCGGTGATCGTGAACGGAGTCAGCTCTCGGCGCTGAACACCGCGGTGGCGCGGCGTTGCAGATCCTCACCACCGTGGGCTTCGAGCAGGCGGTTCATCGCCTCCTCGTCCTGCACCGCGGCGAGCACCGAGGTGAGGGCGTCCATGTGCCCGTCGGCCGATTGCACCAGCAGCATCACAACCAATTGGACGGCGACGGTGTTGCCCGAGCCACCCATTTCACCGAACTCGACCGGTTCGGCGAGCCGGGCCACGCCCAGACCGGTGATCAGGGCGTGCTCGGGGTCGGCGTGCGGAATGGCGACCGGAACCTTGGTGGGCAGGCCGGTGGGGAACTTGCTTTCCCGATCGGCCAGTGCCTTGGGGAAGGCTTCGGTGGCGTACCCGAGACGTACCGCCTCCCGGCCGAGGGTGTCGAGCACCTCCGACCAGGAGGAGGCCTTCAGGCCGTCCAGGCACAGGCCGTCCAGTGGCGCCAGTGTCATCACGACTCCTTGGTGGGTTCGTCGGCGACGGGGGCATCCGCGGAGGCGTCAGCAGGTGGTGCCTCGTCCACCTTCGCGGTCTCGTCGGCCTTGGCGGTCTCATCGGCCTTGGCCGCCTCGGCAGCCTCGGCCTCGGCGCGCTGGGCCCGTTCCCGACGCCGGGTGACCATCATGATGCCGATGGTTCCGGCCAGCACCAGGCCGAAGACGATCAGGATCGCCCACAGCCCCAGCCCGGCCGCCCCCATGAACAAGCCGGTGAGCGGGTTGGCGCCGTCGACCAGGGACGAAATGGTGGCGCCCTCGTCGACGTCGAAGCCCGAGTTGCGAGCCACGTTGGTGAAGGTCGGGGCGATGGCGGTGGCGATGAACAGGCCGCCGCCGATCAGCACCGTCGCACCCAGGATCGAGCGGATGATGTTGCCCCGGAAGATCGGCACCATGATCGCGACGATGAACGGCAGGGTGGCCAGGTCGACCAGCGGCACGACCTGGTTGCCGAGCGGGGCCAGGGCCACCGCGATCAGCAGCGTGATCGGCACCATGAGCAGCGAGGTGGCGATCACCGAGGGGTTGCCGACCGCGATCGCCGAGTCCAGACCGATGTAGAACGAACGGCCCGGGAAACGCTTCTGGACGAAGGAGCGCGCGGCCTCCGAGATCGGCATCAGCCCTTCCATCAGCAGCGACACCATCCGTGGCAGCAGCACCATGGTGGCGGCCAGCGACATCGCCAGGGTCAGGATCGCGGCCGAGTTGGTCTGGAAGTCCGACAGCCCGTAGCCGAGCAGGCCGATGATCAGACCGAGCACCAGACCCATGATCATGGTTTCACCGAACATGCCGAAGCGCTTCTGGATGGCCGCCGGCGTCGCGTCCAGCTTGCGCAGGCCGGGGATCCGGTCGAACAGCCAGTTCAGCGGCATCGCGAGCAAACCGTAGGGAACCGAGGTGCCGTGCGGGAAGGATATGCCGGGGAGCTTGAAGTACTTCTGCACCACCGGGGCGGTGAGGTCGGCCAGGGCCAGCATCAGCATCAGGTGGAATCCGGCCGAGGCCACACCGAGCCAGAAGTTGTCGGTCAGCGAACCGACCAGGGCGCCGATCAGTGCGGAGTGCCAGTAGTTCCACAGGTCGATGTCGAAGGTTCGGGTGAGCCCGATCGCGAGCAGAACCACGTTGACCAACAGGCCGAACGGGATGATGATCGCGCCGATCGTCGATCCGAAGGCGATCGCCGCCGAGGACGGCCAGCCGACGTCGACCACCGACAGGTTCACCCCGAAGTTCTCGGCCATGCCCTTGGCGGCCGGGGACACGACGTTGCCCAACAGGCCGATCACCAGGTTGATGCCGATGAAGCCGATGCCGATCATGATGCCGGCGCGGAAAGCCTTGGCGAACTTCAGCCCGAGGATGAGCCCGAAGATCGTGATGAGCACCGGCAGAACCACCGATGCGCCCAAGGTGTTGATGTAGGACGAAATGCTGGAAAGTACGTTTTCCATGTCACTCCTGTGGGGAAGAGCACCGCTGGGGTCAGCTCAGGTGCTTGTCGATCTCTTCGAATACCGCTTCTTCACCGACCCCGGTCAACAGCGGGAGGGCGGCCACGGACGGGACGGTGACCGATTCGGGCACTTCGGTCGTCGCGACGATCAGGTCGGCATCGACGTTGCCGCCGATGAGGTCCATCACCTTGCCCTGGCTGACGTCGGCGTCGATACCCTTGGCGGCCAAGTGCTCGCGCACCTTGCTGACCACCACGGTCGAGGTTGCGACACCGGTTCCACAAACCACGAGGATGCGCTTCACGAGACTCTCCTTCGAGTCGTATTGTTTGCACATATTTGCAAACGTTGTGACATTTTCTTGCGCAAGACGCTAGCACTCGCTCAGCACCGAGCACCAGAGGCCCGGCGGTGATAACCGCGGGCCGTAACCGGATCGAAAAGCGCAACGATCGACGCCGGGCGCATACCGGGCCGGCGACACGCGCCGTGGGATCCCTCGCCACACGAATTCCCACGTCCCAGATACCCCCATGCAACAAGAAGACCCTTACTGCAAGCTATTCCCAACCAGATGGTTGCGTTTTACTTGGGATTCTGTCAGACTCCATTGGTGTCGGGAAGACCAAAGGAGGTGGCTTGGCATGGACATCGACGAACGCCAAGCGAAAATCACCGAAGTGGTCTGGTCGCGCAAGAAGATCAAAGCGCTGACCCTGGCGAAGATGTTCGGAGTCTCGGCCGAGACGATTCGCAAGGACTTGATCGATCTGGAACAACAGGGCCGCATCGTCAAAGTCCACGGCGGGGCCCAAGCACCGAACAACGCCCGCGAGAGTGCCTACGAGCGGCGGCGATCCATCAACACCGCGGCCAAGCGCGCCGTCGCCGCGGCGGCTCTGGCCGAGATCACCGAGGACTCGGTGATCTTCCTCGACTACGGGACGACGACCTTTGCTCTGGCCGAGGCTCTGTTGCGGTACACCCGTCCATTGACCGTCTACACGAACTCGATGCCGATCATGCAAACGTTGGCGGCCAACGACAACATCGAGGTCGTGGTGCTGGGCGGGGTGCTGCGCACCAACGAACGCTCCCTGTGGGGGCCGATAGCCTCCGACACCCTCGATCGCCTGCACTTCGATCAGGGCTTCTTCGGCTGCGCGGGCGTCCACCCGGAAGCCGGCATCACCAATCCCCATGCTTTCGAAGCCGCCGTGTCGCGCAAGGCACTGTTGCGCAGCGCGACAGCGGTGGTGGTGACCGACGCCAGCAAGCACAACACCATTGCCGTCAACAAAGTGGCCGATCTCGATGAGATCGACCTGTTGATCACCACTTCCCAGATCGACCCGGCCCTGACCACCGCCCTGGACGCCGCCGACGTGGAAGTGGTGGTCGCTCAGGAGGACACCGATGGAATTCCATGAACACCTGATGTTCCCCAACCTCACCACCCCGAGCCGGGACGAGTTGCTCCAGACCTTGGGGAAAGCCGTCATCGATGCGGGTTATGCCCGCGATGACTATGTCACCGGCCTGCAGGAGCGCGAAGCCGAGTTCCCCACCGGACTTCCCATCTCCGGCGGGGTGGCGATCCCACACACATCAGCCGAATACGCCAAGGGCGACACGATCGCCGTGGCCACCCTGGTCGACCCCGTCACATTTCACGAGATGGGTGGGGACGAGGATTCCGAGGTCGAGACCCACACGGTATTCCTCCTGGTTTTCAGCGACCCGTCCGAGCACGTCACGCTGCTGTCCCGCCTGGTCAAGCTCCTGCAGGACCAAGCATTCGTCAACACCGTCCGCGAAGCACCCGATGCCGCGACGCTGACCCGGATCCTCTCGGATCACATCTTGTGACTGATCGTCCAACCAACACCCGAATCCGACAAAGGAGTCACCCATGAAGCGAGTCCTAGTGGCCTGTGGCGGCGCGGTCGCCACCTCGACGATCGCCGCCGACCGTGTGCGCGAACTGCTGAAGGAGCACAAGATCCCGGCGGATGTCCAGCAATGCCGGATCAGTGAACTCGGCAGCCAGGCCGACCGGGCCGACCTGATCATCACCACCGCCAAGGTGAGCCGCGACTACGGCGTGCCGGTCATCCACGGCATCGCGTTCGTGTCCGGCGTGGGCATCGAGAAGACCGAGGAACAGATCCTCGAGGCCCTCAAGTAAGCAATTGGGTGGGTGCCGCCTCCGGGCAGGGAAGCGGCACCCGATTCATCCTTCGGAAAGGATTCATGAATTATGGACGCCTTCTTGTCCGCAATCCAATACATCGTTGACCTCGGCCCGAGCGTCATGCTTCCCCTGGTCATCATCATCATCGGACTGATCCTGCGCCAGGGCATCGGCAAGTCGGTCAAGGCCGGCCTCACCATCGGTGTCGGCTTCGTCGGCATCGGACTGGTCGTGGGCCTGCTGACCGATGCCCTCGGCCCCGCCGCGAAGGCCATGGCAGAGAACTTCAACCTCGGGCTCAACGTGGTGGACCTCGGGTGGCCCGGTACCTCACCGATGGCCTGGGCCTCCCCGATGGGCCTGATCGCCATTCCGGTGGCGATCGCGGTCAACATCATCATGTTGTTGATTCGCGGAACCCGCGTTCTGAACGTGGACATCTGGAACATCTGGCACATGGCCTTCACCGGGGCCCTGTTGCAGATCGCCACCGGCAGCTTCTGGTGGGGCATCGTCGGCGTCATCGTGCACGCCGTGATCGCCTACAAACTCGGTGACATGTGGGGCCCGGTGACCGACAAGTTCTTCGGTTTGGAAGGTGTCGCGATTCCGCACGGCACCTCGGCCTACATGGGCATCATCGCGACCCCGATCAACGACCTGCTGGACAAGATCCCCGGCATCCGCAAGATCGACGTCAACACCGAGAAGTTGGAAGAGAAGGTCGGCCCCTTCGGTGAGCCGCTGATCATCGGGACGGTCCTGGGCGTCGTCATCGGCCTGCTCGCCCGCTACCCCATCGGTGAATCGCTGCAGCTCGGCGTCCAGATGGGCGCGGTGATGCTGCTGATGCCGATGGTGGTCAAGCTCATCATGCAGGGCCTGCTGCCGATCGCCGATGCTGCGCGGTCCATCCTGCAGAAGCGCTTCAAGTCGGGCAACTACCGCATCGGTCTGGACCCCGCTCTGCTGCTGGGCCACCCGCAGGTCATCTCGGCCAGCCTGATCTTCGTGCCCCTGACGATCGTGATCGCGGCCCTGGTTCCCGGCAACCGGGTGCTGCCCTTCGGCGACCTCGCAACGATCGGCTTCTTCGTCGCGATCGCCGTGGGCGTGCACAAGGGCAACCTCTTCCGCACCCTGATCTCCGGCTCGGTGATCATGGTGATCACCGTCTGGATCGCCAACCAGATGATCGGTCTGCAGACCGAACTGGCCAAGAACGTCGGGCTGCTCGGCAACGCCTCGGAGGTCTCCTCACTGGACCAGGCGGGTAGCCCCATCACCTACCTGCTCGCCAAGGCCGGCGATCTCAGCATCGGCTGGTTCGTGATCCTGGCGCTGTACGTGTTCAGCTTCGTGTACACCTACATCAAGTTCCGGCGCGGCACGCTCTACGTCGAACCGGCCGAAGCAGGCGTCGGCGTTGACGAGGCCTCGAAGTGAGCCAGGTCATGAGCGACAACCTGATGACAGCGGTCGCGGTGACCGGCAAGGAGCAGTTCACGATCGCGGAAACCGGTCTTCCGGCTGTTGGTCCGACCGATGTCCTGGTGAAGGTGGCCTACTGCGGGGTGTGCGGCTCGGACATCCCCCGGTACTTTGATGGTGCGGTACACCAGTTCCCGCAAGTACTGGGCCATGAGTTCTCCGGGATCGTCGAGACGGTCGGGGCCGACGTCAACACCGTCCGGCCCGGAGATCGGGTGGCCGTCGCTCCCCTGGTGCCCTGTCACGATTGCACCCAGTGCGACACCGGACACCCGTCCCTGTGTGGTCACTACTCGTTCATCGGGTCACGCCAACAGGGCGCCCTGGCCGAGTATGTGGCAGCGCCGGCCCGCAACGTCGTGCCGGTGGGTGACCTGAGCCTGCGCAGCGCTGCCCTGATCGAGCCACTGACGGTGGCCATCCATGGTGTGGATCGTGCTCGTGACGTCACCGGACGGGACGCGGTCGTGCTCGGCGGCGGGGTGATCGGGTTGATGACCCTGATCACCCTGCGCGCCCGGGGTGCCCGCACCATCTCGGTGGTCGACATCAACCCCTGGGTGCTGCAGATGGCCGAGAAGTTCGGCGCCACCCACACGGTGAACTCCTTGGAGGTCGATCCGGTGGAGCATTGCGCCCGCATCGGCGCACCACATTTGACCGTGGAGACGGCGGGCGCGGTGGTCACCCGTCAACAGGCGCTGCGGCTGGCCGGCCGGGCCGGCGAGATCGTGCTGGTCGGCACGCCCACCGCCGAGTTGGGGTTGTCGGTGGCCGACTACGAACAGATCCTGCGCAAGGAACTCAGCATCCACGGTTCGTGGATGTCCTACTCCGCCCCATTCCCCGGCCCGGAGTGGGCCGAGGCGATCGACCTGTTGCGCACCAGCGAGCACGATCCCGAAGCCCTGATCACGCATGAGTTCGCTCTCGATCAGGCAGCCGAGGGCTTCCAGGTCTTGCGTGACCCACAGGCGCATCGGCTGAAGGTCATGTTCCGTGCCGGAGGTGAGACCTCTTGAGGGTCCATTGCGTGACACCCAACCCGGCCCTCGACATCACGTATCGCTTGGCCGACTGGCGTCTGCATGCGGTGAATCGGGTCGCGACGGTGGAGGAGCGTCCCGGCGGCAAGGGCGTCAATGTGGCCAGACTTCTGGCCGCGCATGACGTCCCGGCGACCGTCCACGGCTTCTGCGGCGGCACTTCGGGGCATCGCCTGACCACCTTGCTGCACGAGTTCGCGCCCGGTCTGGAACAGCGATGGACCGAAGCCGACGTCGAGACCCGTCGCACCATCGCCGTCGTCGATGCGCACGACACGACCATGTTCAACGAACCCGGTGACCCAGTGACCGACCGGGATTGGGCCGGTCTGATTGATCAGCTCGCACAGTCGTGCGCACCGGGTGATGTCGTCACCGTCAGCGGTTCCCTCCCCCAGGGGTCCTCCCCGGACCGCCTGTCCGAGCTGGTGCAGGCGGTTCGGGGCAAGGGCGCACTGATTGTCGTGGACACGTCCGGGCCGGCGCTGCTGGCGGCATCAGCGGCCGGGGCGCATGTGCTCAAACCCAACCACCACGAACTGGCCGAGGTCACCGAGACCAACAGCATCGGCCAGGGCATCACCGCCCTGCTGAACCACGGCGCCGTGGCCGTGCTCGTTTCCCGCGGCGCCGATGGCCTGGTGCTCGGCACCGCCGAGGCATCCCACAGCGCACGGCTCGACCGCCCCCTGACGGGCAATCCCACCGGGGCCGGGGACGCCGTGGTTGCCGCCGTGGCCGCGGGCTTGGTCAGCGACGACCGGGCACCGGTGGCCGATCGCCTCCTGGCCGCACTGCCGTCGGCGGTTGCGTGGTCTGCTGCAGCGGTGCTCGCACCCGTGGCCGGCGAGATGGATCTCGATCGGGCTGCCGAACTCATCCGGTCGGTGACAGTGAAGGAACGATAGGCAATGTTGGCTCCCCTGAAGAATCTGGCCCTCGAAGCCCGCGCCGCAGGACGCGGGTTGGGTGCCTTCAACGTGATCCACTTGGAGCACGCCGAGATCTTGGTGCACGCTGCCGAGCAGGTCGGTCTGCCGATCGTGCTGCAGATCAGCGAGAACGCCGTCAAGTTCCACCACGGGCAGCTCGCCCCGCTGGCCAAGGCGACCTTGGAGATTGCCCGCAACACTCCTGCCCGGGTGGCGGTTCATCTGGACCACGCCAAGGATCTTGATCTGGTGCGGCAGGCGATCGGCCTCGGCTTCAGTTCGGTGATGTACGACGGATCGCACCTACCGGACGACGAGAACCGGAACACGACCCGATTGGTTGCCGGTTGGTGTCACGACAACGGGGTCACGATCGAGGCCGAACTCGGCGAGGTGGGTGGCAAGGACGGGGCACACGCACCCGGAGCACGCACCGACCCCGACGATGCTCACCAGTTCGTCGCCGACACCGGGGTGGATCTGTTGGCCGTCGCGGTCGGGTCCTCGCACGCCATGACCACCCGGGATGCCTCCCTGGACCTGGAGTTGATCGCCCAGTTGGCCGACAAGGTACCCGTGCCTCTGGTGCTGCACGGTTCCTCCGGCGTCAGCGATGAGAACATGGCAGCGGCCATCAGGGCCGGCATGACCAAGATCAACGTGTCCACGCACTTGAATCGGATCTACACCGAGCAGATCCGCCGCACCCTGGCGGAGAACCCCGATGTGGTGGATTCCCGCAAGTGGTCCAAGCCGGCCGCCCGGGCAATGCAGGACGAGGTACAACGCCTGTTGCTGCACTATCGGGCCCAGGTCGACGCCGGGACGGGCTGAGGTCGGGCAACACGAGTCGGCATCCGTCCCGGGCATGACGCGCAAGGGCCCCAATCGCCCAACCATCCGCGGTCGGGGCGCGTTGGGCCTCGGCGCCGCCATACTGACCCCATGACGACTGCTGCGGAGCCTTCCCCCTTGCATCGAGTTCCGGCCGTGCGCTGGCAGCCGGGCCGAGACACCCTGTGGGCTGGGCTCTCGATTCCGTTGATGTGGGCGGTGTACTGGGGCAACACCATGCTCGGCAACCAGCAGTCGTTGCTCGCCCTGGGCTTGTGGTTCGTGGTGGGCAACCTGGTGGTGTGCACCCTGCTGCCGGCTTGGGTGGTGACCCGGGTCGCCGGCGAGGGTTGGGCCGGGTTGGGGTTCACCAAACGCCGCTGGTGGCTGGCGCTGGGCCTGACCTTGTTCTTCGGGCTGGGCAGCCTGCCGTTCTACTTCCAGCAGGCGGCCGCGGCCGGCGTCGCACCGGTCGAGCATCTGGCCTACAACCTGGTGATTCTGTGGGAGCCGCTGTTCGTGGCCGGGTTCCTGCAACTGCGGTTCACCAGGGCCTTCGGGTGGTTGCCCGGGATCATTCTGGCGACCCTGGGGTTTGCCGCCTACCACGTGGGTTCGGTGCCGGCGGTGGTGCTGGCGACCTTCGTCGGTTCGGGGTTGACCTATTGCGTGCTGATGGCCTTCACCCGCAACATCTGGACGTTGTTCCCGTTGGCAGCGGGGGTGTCGTCGGCCATCGGAACCCTGCAGGCGGGCCTGTCCTTCGAGTGGTCGACCTTCTGGATGGGTCTGGTGGTGCTGGTCTTCCAGGTGCTGATTCTGGTGGCGGTGTTCGCTCGACGTCCGCGGACAACGGAAAACCCGGGCCATCGGTGAGGACGGCCCGGGTCTTCTCGGGGCTCAGACGTTGCGGCGGCCGGTGATCAGGTTGATCACCAGGATGATCACGGCCACGACCAGCAGCAGGTGAATCAGGCCGCCGACGATGTCGGCGATGAATCCGATCAGCCACAGCGCCACGATCACCGCGAGCACGATCCAAAGAATGCGGGCCATGAGGTTCCTCTCGTCCGGGCGTTGGCGTTGCGGCCAATTCTATCTGCTCGGCCCATGGCAGGACGGTGGACGCACCGACTTCTGCTGCGGGGCTCAGATCCAGCCGTTCTCGGCAGCAATCCGGACGGCTTCGTGCCGGTTGGCCGCACCCAGCTTGGCCACCGCGGCGCTGAGGTAGTTGCGCACCGTTCCCTTCGACAGCGCGGCCCGTTCGGCGATCTCCTCCACCGGGGCGCCGTCGCGGGCATAGGCCAACACATCGGCTTCGCGCGGCGACAGGGGTGAATCACCGGCTCCGATCGCCTCGGCGGCCAGTTCCGGGTCGACATGCCGTCCACCCGCGGCGACGGTGCGGACCACCTCGGCCAGGGTCGCCGCCGAGACGGTCTTGGGCAGGAAGCCGCGCACCCCGGCGGCCAGGGCCGACTTGAGGTAACCGGGGCGTCCGTGCGAGGTGACGATGATGCAGCGGCAGTCGGGCAGATCCACCGCCAGGGTGCGGGCGACCGCGATGCCGTCCGGGTCGGGCATCTGCAGGTCGAGCAACGCCACATCGGGTTGGTGTTTGCGCGCTGCGGCGAGGGCCTCGGCACCGGAGGCCGCCCGGGCCACCACTTCGATGTCATCCTCCAGGGTCAGCAGCCCGGCCAGAGCATCGCGGATCAGGTTCTCGTCGTCGGCGAGCAGCACGCGAATCATGCGCGAACCTCCTGGTTGAGCGGAATCGAAGCGGTGAGCACGAACCAGTCCCCGTCGCGCTCGGCCTCCAAGGTGCCACCGATCTCGGCCAGGCGGGCCCGCATCGAATCCAGCCCGGTACCGGTCGAGGTACTCGTCGACGGGGCCGAGGCACCGTCGTTGGTCAGGGTCAGCGCGACCTCGTCGTCGGCGACCGAGGTGGTGATGGTGACCTGGGTGGCGCGGGAATGGCGCAGGATATTGGTGACGCCCTCGCGGATCACCCAGGCCAGGGTCGGTGCCCAGGCCCGGGGCATCTCGTCCCCGGTGATCACGCATTCGATTCCGGCCGAGGTCAACAGCGCCCGGGCCCCGGTGAGTTCGTCGTCCCAGCCTGCGACGCGTTCGCCACTCACCACCCGGCGCACCTCGGCGCCGGCCGAGTTCGAGATCCGGCGGATCTGGGCCATCTCGTCGGCGGCCTGCTCGTGGTGTCCGCGACGGGCCAGTTCGGAGGCCAGTTCGGATTTCACCGAGATGGTGGCCAGGGTGCGGCCGAACACATCGTGCAGGTCGCGGGAAATCCGCAACCGTTCCTCGGCCAGCACCAGTTGTGCCTCGGTCTCGTGGGCCTGTTGGAGTTGGCCCAGCACTCCGAGCATCCAGCCGCTGGACCAACCCGCCCACAGCATGAACAGAAAGACGATCAGGCCGAGGATCCACTGGCCGAACCCGAAGACCGTCAGGCCGGCCACCAGGATGATCGCCACCGCGCTGATCACCGTGATGGTGCGGGCACTGAGCACGGGACTGATGGCCGCCATGGCCAGGGCCACCGGCATGGTGGCCGCCACGGCCCCGCTGGGGGTGTCCTGCAACAGCCACGCCAGTGCCGCGGTCATCACCGCCACCGACACCGCCCAGCCGACGAGGAACAGCGGCGACCAGGCCGGTTGCCGGTGCAGCACCCCATCGAGGCTGCGTCGGGCGACCAGGACGTTGAGGACGGTCACCACCAGCGACCAGGCGAAAACCGCCACTGCGGCGCGGCGGTCGACCGCGCCGGTGACCAGCAAGCCGGCTTCGAGGGGCAGGGTGACCATCAGGATGTAGAGGGTCCAGCGCACGTAGAGTTCGAACCTACGTGCGCTGATCACCGGCCAGGCGCGCATCGTGCTCATTCGGCCCGCGCCGCCCGCGAAGTACGCCACCACACGATCAGGGCGATCAGCACCAACACCGCGCTGGGAATCAGCATCACCGCCGAGGCCGCACCGACCGAGCGGTCGAAACCGGCGTCGAGGTCCTGACGCAGGGCGACACCGATGGTGAAGGCGAGCGCGTTGTTCACCGCATGCAGCACCACGGCGGCTTCCAGGCCACCGGTGCGCCAGGTGATCAGGGCCAGCGCGACACCGAAGGTGAGGTAGTAGATGTTCAGCCAGGGGTCCAGGGCGAAGTGGGCCAGCATGAACAGCACGCTGCTCACCGCAATGCCGAGAACCAACGCGGCCCGGGGGCCACGTCCCCAACTGGCGGCGATCCGGAAGGCCAGGCCACGGAAGGCGTACTCCTCGCCCATCGACTGCAGCGGTACCAGGGTCAGCGCGATCACGATGTAGGCCAGGGCCTCACCGGGGCCGTATTCGATGCTGGGCTGCGGCATCAGCACCGGGTACACCAGCTGCAGCAGTGCCCACAGGGGCACCACGATCGCCAGGGTGCGTCCGAAGATGTCCCACCGGAAGCGGTTGATGATCGAGTGCAGCGAGACCATCGGCACCTTGAAGAACCACTTCTGCAGCAGCATGCTCCACGGCGTCAGCATGGCCAGAGCGACCATCGCCCCGGCCAGGGTCAGCGGGGTGAGACCGGTGGGCATCTCGCCTCGAATGCCCATCTCGATCAGAAAGGCGGCGCCGCCGATGAACAGCGAGAAGGCGAGCATGCCGCCCATCAACAGCAGCAGGGCGACGATGCCGCGCCAAGCCGCCGGCCGCTCAACCCCGAGGCGCTGGTGGTATTCGTGCGCCGGCAGCGGGGCTCGCACCACCGGGGGCGGCACCGACGGCACGACGGGCGGCTGAACCGCAGGCTGGGCGGGCGGGCGATTGACGTTGACTGTGGTGTTCATGACTCAACGATCCCCCCTCTTTCGGCCCGGCACCGGTGTCTGTGATCACCAGTATTCGTGAAGCTGTCATCGCCCCGATGGTGACATATGTCATGTGTCCGTGCGGTCGACCGGAGTGAGCGGGACGGCGAGCCGACGGGCGACCTCGAGCACCAGGTCGTCACGGCCGTGCGGCCCGATCACCTGCACCGCCAGCGGCAAGCCCTCACGGCTGAGCCCGACGGGCACGCTGGCGGCCGGGTTGCCGGCGAGATTCCAGTAGCCGGTGTAGGTGACCGCCGAGGTTGACTGCAGTTGCGAGGCAAGGGTGCCGAGCCGGTGCAGGGTCGGGGTGGGCGGTGGTAGTTGCGGGGTGACCGGCTGCAGCAACACATCGATGTGTTCGAAGACCGCCTTCATCGCGGCCTCGATCCGGTCGGTGCGGCGCAGGGCCCAGCGCAGCGCGGCGTTGGGCAGCAGCCGGGCCAGCATCGCCGTCTGCCGGGAGCGGCGCTCCACTCTCTGCGGGTACTCCAACCCGTCGATCTCTTCGGCGATGCCGAACCAGTCCTGCACGACCAGGGCGAAGGGGTTGCTGTTCCATCGGGCCGTACCCCGGTGCACCACGTGGCCCTCGGCGGCCAGGGTGCGCGCCGCCCGTTCAACGGCGGCGGCCACCTGCGGGTCGGCCGTCACGCCGGGCACAGAGCAGTCCAGGGTCCAGCCAACGCGTAGTGGCTCGGTGACCGGTGGATTGTTGGGCGCGGGGGCGATGGTGTCCAGCAGCAGACTCAGGTCGTCGACGTCGCGGGCCAGAAGCCCGAAGGTGCCGAGCTTGTGCCACAGGTGCGGTGCCGGGGCCGCGGGCACGCGTCCGCGGGTCGGTTTGATGCCGACGATGCCGGTCCAGGCGGCGGGGATCCGGATCGAACCACCACCGTCACCGCCCAGCGCCAGGGGCACCATGCCGGTGGCCACGGCGACACCCGAGCCACCCGATGAACCACCCGGACTGCGGTCGGCATGCCACGGGTTGCGGGTGGCGCCCCAGGCACCGTCGGTGTAGGGAGCCTGGCCGAACTCGGGCATGTGGGTTTTGCCGACGACGATCGCCCCGGCGCGTTTCAGCCGGGTGACGACCTCGGAGTCGACCGTCGAGGGGGTCTCGTTGGCCGGGGCGCCGAAGGAGGTGACGAGCCCTGCGACGTGGATCTCCTCCTTGATCGCGACGGGGACGCCGAACAGTGGCAGCGCGTCGCGCTCCGCATCGGACAGCGCGTCGAGCTCCGCGGCGTCGGCACGGGCCTCGTCGATGCGCAGTTGGGAGAAGGCCAGGTAGTGGGAGTCGAGCGCGGCGATCCGGTCGAAGACGCGGTCGAGGTGATCGGTGACGGTGGCACGACCCGCACGGAGGGCGTCGGCGAGGGCGCGGGCGCTGAGGTCGAGCAGATCCATGTCGTCCACGCTATCGGCCGCGGTCGGGCAGCGCCTGCGCTGCTGACACGAGCGTTCGGAGGGCATCATGGCGGACAAGATCGACTTCAAGAAGACCCTCGACAGTTATCGGGCTCGACCGGGAGAGTTCCGGATCCTGGACGTGCCGGAGCTGCAGTATCTGATGATGGACGGCTACGGGGATCCGAATACCTCGCCTGCCTACTCGGAGGCGCTCGCGTCCCTGTATCCGGTGGCCTACAAGCTGAAGTTCGCCAGCAAGCGGGAACTCGGACGCGACTACGTCGTCCCGCCGCTGGAGGGCCTGTGGTGGGCCGACGACATGACGTCCTTCACCTCGGCCCGGGACAAGTCGCGGTGGCACTGGACGATGATGCTGATGGTGCCCGACTGGATCGACCGTCCGCTGTTCGAGGATGCGGTGAGCCAAGCCGGTGCCGCGAAGTCGGTACCACCGCAGCGCTTGACCGATGTGCGGTTGGCCGGGTTGTCGGAAGGCCGGTGCGTGCAGACCCTGCACATCGGCCCGTTCGACGCCGAAGCCGACGTCCTGGCCCGGCTGCACCACCGGTTCATCCCCGAGCAGGGGCTGACGATGACCGGTAAGCATCACGAGATCTACCTCAGCGATTTCCGCCGGGTCGCCCCCGAGAAATTGCGCACGATCCTGCGGCAGCCCGTGGCCGCCGGGCGATGATGCATCCTGCGCAGACCCGTCCGGTGCGCTGTTCAAGCCCGGCTACCGGGTTCGCAACAGGACGAACTGGAAAGCTCCTTCGACGAAGTAGGTACGGCTCCAGACAACTCGCCGCCCGGTGCTATCGACATGCACTTGGTCGAGCAGCAGGTACAGCGGCTTGGCCGGGCGCTCATCGCCCCAGCCCACCAGCGGATCGTCCACCGCATTGACCCTGGCCACCGCACGCACCGGTTCACAACCGAGTTCGCGCATCTCGGCGTACACGCTGGCCGTGCCCAAGCGGGGAACAACGTCATCGGGGAACAGCCCGTCGGGAAACACGTCGTAGGAGAAAGCCACCGCTTCGTTGTCGGCCAGAATCGTGCGTCGCAGATCGAGCACCCGGGCACCGTCGGCCAGGCCCAATGCTTCCTGCTCATCCGGGGTGGCCGGTCGGCGTTCGCTGAGATGTGGCGTCATGCCGGGTTCGAAACCCATCTCGCGGATCGTGTCACTCATCGACTTGAGTTCTTGGAGTCCGGCGCGAATCTCCGCCCCGGTGTCGAGCACGAAGGAGCCGGTGCCGTGTTTGGTCTCGATCAGACCGCTGGAGGCCAGCACCCCCAATGCCCCTCGGACGGTGGATCGGTGCACCTCGTAATAGGAGGCCAGTGAGGTCTCGCCGGGCAGCCGACTACCCGGGGCGAACTCCCCGCTCACAATGCGGGCCTTGAGATCGGACAGCACCTGGGTGACCAGCGAGTCCCGGGTACGATTGCTCAGCGACGTGCTCATCTGGCCCTCCCCTTGGCTCGGGCCGTGGTCAGTCGCTCACGGCCTGCCGGAATGCTTCGGCACGCATCCGCAGGTCGCCGCGGTGCAGGTCACCGCCCACCAGCAAGCAGACATCCGGTCCGTACTGCTCCATGATGCCGCCGATCCGATCGAGCACCATACCGCCCCCGGGAGTGGGCCAGCAGGGCGCCCATTCCTCCCCATTGCGGCAACCATCGGCGATCTCGGCACACTCGTCCGCAGTGAGGCCGAACCGGCCACCGCTGTTCGGAAAGACGCTGAGGTCGGCACCGGCCAGCCGCGGCAGGGTGCCGAGGACGAAACCGATCGGAAGCCCGTGGTCGCGCGGCACCGTGAGCGAGCCGAGCATGGCCGGGTGGGTCATGATCGGCAGTCCCGATTCCCGTGCCACCACCCTGATCGCGTCGAACCCCGAGATTCCGGGCAGCATCATCAGGGCTCCGCAGCCCAGTTCGGCAGCCCGGACGGCCTTGGCCACCACATCGTGGGCTCCCACGTTGAGGCTCGGGGCGTAAACGGCTCCGGTGCCTGCCCGCTCGGCCGATGACCGCACCGCCTCGGCACACCGGGCGACACGCTCTTGCCAGGGTGCCCACACCTGGTTACCCAGGCTGTGGTCGTCCTTGATCACGTCGATGCCGGCGGCCGCCAGTTCGGCCGCGTCCCTGGCCAGGTCGGCGGCGCCGAGTCCGATCGGCTTCAGGGCGGTGGCCAACAAGGGACGATGTTCGGCGTCGAACATCCTTCGTAGCCCGGCGATGCCGAAGCGTGGGCCGTCCATCGCGGTGACGAAGTCGTCCGGCAGGTCGATGCGGGTGACCCGGACGCCGTGCAGCAGTGAGACATTGCCCCACAACACATTCAGCATTTCGGTGATCGAGTCACCGAACAAGCGGGCGTCGAAGCTCAGCACGAAGCTGTTCTCACCGACCTCCTCGATCGTGGCAACGAGGTCGCGACGGATCCATTCCGGAGCCAAGTCGGGTGGGAACTCGATGGTTTGTTCCACCGCCACGGCGCGCGCCATCTCCTCGGCACCGGCCGAGGCCGCCGAGCAGTCGTAGCCGACCCGAAGGCGTGACTCGGTCACAGCGCCTCGGCCCGGGCCGCACTGTGCACTTGGATCTGCCGGGCGTCCAACACCGCCGACTCATCGACGCTGACCTGACACAGCTCGCCCACGGCGCGGCACAACGCGGTCGCGTCGATGCCGTACTCGCGCTGCAGGTAGCTCAAGGAAGCACCGTGACAGTAGGTGTCGTCGATGCCGATGCGCACGAGCCGGGTACCCAGGCCGTGTTCGGCGATCAACTCCGCCACCGCGCTGCCGAGCCCACCGACGCGGAGATGGTTCTCCATCGTGATCACCCCATCGGAGGCGCTGCGGATCGCGTCGAGCACCTGCGGGTCGTCGAAGGGCTTGATGGTGTTCACGTGCAGGTGCTTGACGGTGACGCCGGCTGCGGTGAGGGCCGGCACGGCACGGAGTGCTTCCTCGGTGCAGATGCCCGAGCTGATCAGCGTCACCCGGGGGCCGGTGACCTCGGGGGTCAGGTCGCGGGCCACCCCGAAACGCATCGCATCGGCCGGGTCGAACAGTCTGGGCACCTCACCGCGCAGCATTCTGATGTACACCGGCCCGTCGATCGCATGGGCCACATCGAGCACGGTCTCGACCTCGGTGGCGTCACCGGTTTCCAGGATGGTCATGTTCGGGATGGCACGCATCACGGCCAGGTCGTCGATGGCCTGGTGGGTCACCCCACCGGGGGTCATCAGGCCGGGCAGGAAGCCGACCAGCCGTACCGGCAGGTTGGGGTAGGCCACCGACATCTGCAGCTGATCGAGGGGGCGGCGATAGAGGAAGACCGCGAAGGTGTGCAGCCACGGTTCGAAGCCCTCCCGGGCCAGGCCGGCGGCGAAACCGACCATGTTCTGTTCGGCCATGCCCAGGGAGAAGTACCGATCGGGGTAGGTGTCGCGCCACTGGCCGACCTCACAGGAGTTGGTCAGGTCGGCGGTGAGGACGAGCACCTCGGGTTTGTCGGCGCTCCAGTCGATGAAGTTCTGGACGTGGGGCCGCGTGACAACCTCGGACATCATCGATTCACCATCTTCTTGTGTGCGGCGATATAGCGTTCTCGTTCTTCGGCGCCGGTGAAGCGCAGGTAATGCAGTACCGGACGGCGGGAGTTCAGCTCGTCCAGACCCCGGGCGGGATCGGTGTCGCACAGCACGACGTGGGGTTTACCGGTGTCGCGATGCACCGCGTTCCAGATCGCGTCGATGTCGTGTCCGTCGACCCGGTCGACCGAGGCGCCGAAGGCCTGCAGCCGGTCGGCCAGAGGTTCGATGGTCATCACCTGTTCCATCGGTCCATCACATTGGGCAGCGTTCACATCGACGATCACCCGCACCGAGTCCAACCCGTGGAAGGCCAGGGCTTGGAAGGCCTCCCAGGTCTGTCCTTCCTGGAACTCCCCGTCACTCATGAACACCCAGATCCGGCCCGACTCACCCTTGAGCCGGCGTCCGAGGGCAAGGCCACCGGCCACCGACAGCGCTTGGCTGAGCGAGCCCGTGGTCAGTTCGAAACCCGGCGAGTGTTCCGCGCCGATCATCTCGACGGTGGACCCGTCCCGGTTGAAGTTGTCCAGCGCGCCGGGGTCGAGTCGTCCGGATTCGATCAGCGCGGTGTAGATCACCAGGGCGTAATGGGCCGGGGACACGATGAAGTAGTCGAGATCGCCACCGCGCGGGCCGTGCACAGCGGCACCGTCCATGCGCGGGGTGTTCGGGCCGGGTACCCCGGTGAACTCCCCCGGCTGTACCGGCGCCTCCGGCATCTCCAGACGAGCGCCGCCCCGGTACATCACGGCGAGGAGTTCGGCCGCCGAACAGGCCTGTGACATGTAGCCACCGTTGTTGGCGATCACGTGTTCGAGGACTCGGACGCGGATGCGATCGGCGAGATCGGCTATCTCCGCGCGCAGGTCGGGGGTCAATGATGCGGTCATGCGGTGCTCCCGGGGGTGTTGGTACGGCTGTCGACGAGTTCTCGGGTGGCGAGGTCGAGCAGGGCGGGGCATTCCGGCGCGCGGCGGTGCTGCCAGACCTCGTTGAACATCGCCGTGGCGGTGCGCAGCACTCCTCGGGCGGCTCCCTCGCGCACCGGTTCGGCCAGCGTTTCGACGTCGGTGGTCTTGGCCGCGCCGACGATGCGGCGCGACATCTTGGCCCCGGCGAACAGCCAGGCATCGCGGCGCCATTGTTCGATCCGCTCGTCGCGGAAGGTGTCGTCCCAGATCCGGTCGTCGCGCCGCGAGGGCCACAGCCGGATGAACTCGGCGGTGAAGCTGTCCCAGGTGCGGCCGATCAGGCTCAGACACCAATGCGCCCGGTCGTCCTCCCCCAGAGCGAGGGCTCGGGCGGCGGCGATCACGTAGTTGGCCCACAGCGCGCCCACGTCGTAGCCGACCGGTCCGTAGAAGGCGAACTCCGGGTCGAAGGCCTTGATGCTGTCCACACGGCCGTCCTCGCCGCGGCGCACCATCACCGATCCGGTATGCAGGTCGCCGTGAATCAGGGCCTCGGCCTGGGTCATGAAGATCCATTTGGCCCATCCCAGCGCCCCGCGCACCGCCGGGTCGGCGGCGAAGGCGTCGGCGTCCGGTTGATTGGCCGCCAGCACCGAGTTGCGGCCGATGTCGTGGACGGGCTCGGTGCACACCAGGTCTTCGGTGATCTCACACAGCTGCGGGTTCTGGGTTGCGGCGATCTGTTCGGACAGTTCTTCGCGGGGCAAGGCGAAGACCGAGGTGCCGAAGGCCAGGGAACCGACATAACGTCCCATCGCCTCGGCGACGCCTTCGTGGCTCTCGCTCTCGTTCAGCAGCCCCCGCCACACGTTGTGGTCGGAGAGGTCCTCCATCGCCATCACGTAGCGGTCGTGGTTGAAGTCGTAGAGCGTGGGCACCAGGTCGGGGGTCAGCGCGGCGTGGGTGCGCAAGGCATTGGCCTCGCGCCGGGCCCGTTCGGGGGTCATCGGCCAGCCCTCCCCCGTCATCCGCACGTAGGGCAGTGACTGTTTCAGGCAGATTCCTCGTCCGGTGTCGTCCTTGGCGAGGAAGACCAGGTTGAGGTTGCCGTCACCCACCTCGCGCACATCGACGAGGTTCTCGGGGTCGATGTGTTCGCTCAGACCCGGCCGGGTGCGTAGGTACTCCGCGACGGTGTCGACGGTCAGAAACTCGTAATCCGACATGGATAGCTCCTCAACTTCGTTGTTAAGTGGCTGGGGTGTAGCGCATCTTGCGGCGCGACAGGGTGAACGAGAACAGCAGGGCCAGCAGCAACACGATGCCCTTGGCGGTATCCTGGACGTAGTACGGGAAGCCCATCATCGTCAGGCCGGTCAGCACGATCCCGACCAGCACCGCACCGAGCAGCGTGCCCCAGGCGTTGGGCTTGCCCAGCCCGAGCACCGAGGTGCCCACCAGTGCCACCGCGACGGCTTCCAACAAGCTGGACGCGCCCGCGTTCACGTCTCCCTGGCCGACCCGCGAAACCAGGATCAGACCACCGATGGAGGCGAACAGACTGCACAGGACGTAAGCCATCGAGCGGTAGAGCCCGACGCGGACACCGGACAGCCGGGCGGCCTCCGGGTTGGCGCCGACCGCGTACATCAGACGTCCCCACTTGGTGCGGCTCAGCAGGAACCAGGTCATCGCGGCCAGCACCAGCATGATCATCACCGGAACCGGGATCGGGCCGATCATGCCGCGGTCGATGAGCAGGAAGCCGGAGGTGAACCGTCCGGGGGCGGGGGTGCCGTCCTTCAACACCATGCCGGCGGCCACCGACTGGCCGTTGACCGGAATCAGCTTGGCACCCTGGATCACGAACATCATGCCGAGTGTGGCGAGCAGGTCGGGTATTCGACAGATCACGATCAGGAAGGCGTTCGCCAGGCCCACCAAAAGGCCACCGACCAGTACCACGCCGACCGCGACACCGCCGGTGAAGTTGTAGAAGACCATCGTCATCGCGGCCAACTGCACCGCCAGGCCGGCGGTCGAACCGATCGACAGGTCCATCCCGCCGACGACCATCGCGAAGGTCATGCCCAGGCCGAGGATCGCCGTCACCGAGGCGAACTTCAGCATCGCGAACATGGTGTCGGAGGTGCGGAAGGCGGGTTGGGTGGCGGCGAAGAAGATGAACAGGCCGATCGTCACCACGATGAAGCCGTACTTGACCACCGCATCGCGGATCCGCATGCCGGTGGTGAGTTCCTCCTCGTCGCGGATGGCGGCCAGGGGACGCTCCTCACCGGCGTCCTCCACGCTCAGCTTCGATTCTGAAGTACTCACGAGTGTGCTTCCTCCTGGGACATGCTCTGCATGATTGCGTCGGCGTCTACTTCGCTGGTGTAACGGTCGAGGGCGATCTCCCCGTCGACAAGGACGACGATGCGGTCGGCGACCTCCCGGATTTCTTCGACGTCACTGGCCAGGACGACCAGGGCTGCACCCCGTCCGGCGATCGCGCGCACCTTGCGGCTGATCTCGCGCCGCGCACCGATGTCGACACCTCGGAACGGCTCATCCAGCACCATTAGGCGCGGTTCGTGATCGAGCCAGCGACCCACCACGACCTTCTGCTGGTTGCCGCCCGAAAGCGCATCGACCGACTGTCGCGGGCTGGTCGCGACGACCCGGAAACTCTCGATCAGCCGCCGTCCGAGCCGTTGTTCGGCGGCGAAGTCGATGGGCCCGCGGCGGGCGACCTTGTTCATGAATGGGAGGGTGAGGGTGCGGGCGATGTCCCAACCGGGAAGCATGGCTTCCTCGGCCCTGTTCTCGGGGGCGAGGTAGATACCGCGTCGAACCGCGTCGCCGACATGGCGGGGGGCATAGCGTTTGCCGTCCAGCCGCATGGTGCCGGCACGCCAGGCTTCGGCTCCGACGATGCCACGGGCCAGTTCGGATTTACCCGCGCCGACCAGGCCGAGAATGCCGGTCACTTCCCCGGCTCGAATGTTCAACTCGATCGGCTCGGATCTGGGCAGGAGCTGTACCCCGCTGAGTTCGAGCACGACATCGGTGCCGCGCTGTTCGACGATCTCGTCGGCGGCGACGGCACCTTCGTTGCCGAGCATCGAACGGACGGCTTCGTCCATTCGCAGCGGCGCGTCCTGACGATCGGAGATGATGCCGTCGCGCAGCACCACCAAGTCGTCGGCCAGATCGCGGATCTCGTTGAGATGGTGCGAGACGTAGAGAATCGCGACCCCCTGGCCGCGCAGGTTGCGTACTACGTGGAAGAGCCGGTCGGCCTCGCTGTGCGACAGCGTCGAGGTGGGTTCGTCCAACACCAACACCTTCGGGTCACTGTCGAGTGCCCTGGCCAGCAGGAGCAGTTGCTGGTCGGCGATGGAGAGTTGGAAGGCGTCGGCCATCAGTACCCGGTCGGGCCACTCGAGGCCCAGTTTTCTGAGCATCTCCCGGGCCCGGGGAATACGACTGCGGGGTGAGCCCACGAAGGAGGCGATGCCGGCCACGATCTCGGGGAACACCAGGTTCTCCGCGACGCTCAGGTCGGGAACGATGTTCTCGTCGACCCGCTGGTGCACCGTGTGGATGCCGCGCTTGGTGGCGTCCATCGGCGAATCGATGGAGACCTGCTCGCCCTCGACGACGATGCGGCCACCGGTGGCGGTGTAGACCCCCGACAGGATCTTGATCAGGGTCGACTTGCCCGCACCGTTGGCGCCCAGCAGCGCGGTGATTCGGCCGCGGTGCAACGGCAGGGTGACACCGCGCAACACTCGGTTCGTGCCGAAGGCCATCTCGATGCCATCGAGCAGCACAACCGGTTCATTCGGGGTACTCATACTTCGCTCCCCTCGGTGTGGGACGCCGAACGACCGACGCCCCACACAACGGGTCAGAACTGGACCGAGGGGATCCAATCGGCAGACGACACTTCGGAGATGTTGAGCTCGGGCTTCGCCTTGCGAAGGTCATCCATGTTCTTGATGTTCTCCGAGCGCAGATCCTCCTGGGTCACCAGGATCGGCGGGAAGTCGACGGTGTCGCCCTCTTCCATTTCCCCGGCGATATCCAGGGCCAGCGTCCGGGTCACTGCGGCACCGATCGCATTCGGGTCGGTTGCCCCGGTGGCCATCCACGGGCTGTCCTCAGCCACCATCAACTCGATATCGGCGGTCGAGATGTCGGCGCCGTAGACCTTGACCTTGCCCTTCAGTGACGGGTTCTGGGTCAGCGCCGTCAGCGTCGCCTTGGTGAGCTCGTCATAGGGGGCGTAAATCGCGGTCACGTCCGGGTTGGCCTTCAACGCGTTGTCGACCATCGGCGCGGTGTCGGTGGCGGTGGAGGCGGTGTACTTGCCGGTGAAGAACTTCTCGGTCCAGTTGTTGTCCTTCTTGTACTCCTCCCACACCGCATGGCGCCGGTCGAGCGGGGCAATACCGCGGACGTTCACGTAACCGACGTTGATGTCCTTGCCGTTCTCCTTGACCATTTGGTCGAGGACGAGTTCGGCCATCACCTTGTCCGACTGCTGGGTCTGGATCGCCCGGGGTGCGCACTGCTGGATTTCCACGTCGTAGATCACGACCTTGATGCCCTGATCCAGTGCCTTGTTCACACCGGGGCACAAGGTGTCACCGAAGCCGTGCCGGACGATGATGCCGTGCGGCTTCGCCGCGATCGCCTGATCGAGCTGGCTGGCCTGGGTGGCGTTGTCACCCTGCGCGTCGTAGACGTCCAACTTCATTTTCAGGGCTTCGGCCTGCTGACGGGTGCCGTTCAGGTACTGCTGGAAGTAGTCACCCTGACCGGTGTTCTGAATGATGGCGATTCTGACGTCGCCGCTGGCGAAGGGCTCGGGCAGTTCGCCGCTGGCCTCGCCCACCTTGCCCTTGTCATTCTCCTCGGGGGTGGCCTCGTTGCCACCACCGTTGTCCTGAGTACAGGCCGCCATCCCCAGGGACAGGAATGCGACGAGCCCCAATGTCATTGCTTTCTTGATCTTCATGGGTTCCTCTCTTTGCGTCCTCGTTGACGCGGGGAGTCAGTTCGCAATGCGCGCAAGCAACTCGGGGTCGGGATCTGTGGCCGGCTCCACCACTCCCTGTTCGGTGACGATGGCGCTGATCACGTCATGCGGCGTGACATCGAAGGCCGGGTTGAAGCCTCGTGCTGCCTCCGGTGCGGTGCGCACCGAAGCGATGCGGAGGACTTCGTCACCATCGCGCTGCTCAATCGGGATGTCGTTGCCATCTGCGGTCTGCAGGTCCACGGTGGAGCTCGGAGCCGCGACAACGAAGGGGATCTGGGCCCGTGCGCAGGCAAGTGCCACGCCCGCGGACCCGATCTTGTTGGCGGTATCGCCATTGGCGGTGATTCGGTCGGCTCCGATCACCGCCACATCGACCAAGCCGCGCAGAATGGTGGAGGTCGCCGCACCATCTGCCTGGACGACATGGTCGATGCCGTCCTTGGTGAGTTCCCAACTGGTCAGTCGGGCACCCTGCAGCAAGGGACGCGTCTCGTCGGCATAAACCATGCCGAGGCGTCCACGTTCATGAAGTTCGCGAATGATGCCGTAGGCGGTTCCCCAGCCGGCCGTGGCCAGGGCTCCGGTATTGCAGTGGGTGAGCACGCGCACCTTCTCGGCACCGGTGCGTTCCAGAATCCAATCGGCCCCCAGGCGCGACAACTGCCGGTTGGCGGCCTCGTCCTCGGCCACGATGCGGTGACCCGCGGCCAGCACTGCGTCGTATCCCTCGGCCATCAGGGGCCTGACCTCGTCGACCCCCCACATCAGGTTCACCGCTGTCGGACGGGCATTGCGGATGGCGTCCACCCGTTCTTGAAGCTTCTCGTCACTCCACGACTCCCGGACACCCTGGTTCATGGCCATCGCCACACCCAGGGCGCCGACCGCGCCCAGGGCGGGGGCCCCGCGAACCGCCAGAGATTGGATCGCAGCCACCAGGTCGTCGACGGTGTCGATGTCGAGGTAGCGCTCCGTGCCGGGCAGCACGGTCTGATCCAGTAACCGTATGCACGGCTGTGGTTCGTCTATCCATTCCACCGCCAAGACCATGGCAACCACCTCGAACTACCTTGTCCGACAACTGACGACTAGGCTAAGTTGTCAACTCAGGCGGAGTCAATACCCCTGTTGGGATGAACCACACCGACCAGCGGCCGCCCCTTAAACTCCGGTGAAGGAGGTGAGCCCATGAGCCGTCGCCCCACTCTGGTGGCCCGGATCAGCGAAGAGTTGCGCAGCGAGTTGGCTGCCGGGCTGCACCGACCCGGCGCCCGACTACCGACCGAGACCGAACTCAGCCAACGGTTCGGGGTATCGCGACCCACCGTGCGCAATGCGATCCGTGAGCTGGAGGCCCTGGGCCTGGTCACCACCCGGCACGGGGCCGGCACCTTCGTCAACAGCACCCAGATCGAAGCCGGCCTGGAGAAGCTCGACAGCATCACCGAATCCATCCGGGCCACCGGCAAGACCCCGGGCATGCTCTACGCAGACCGCGTCAGGCGCCCCGTCCTGCCTGATGAGGCCTCGCACATGGGGGTGCCGGGCGATACCGAAGTGGTCGAGTTGCGCCGAATGATCCTGGCCGACGGGGTGGTCGTCGCCTATTCCTACGACTTGCTGCCGGCCCGACTGCTCCCCCCGGATCTGGACCTCAATACGCTCGACGGTTCCATCTTCGGTTTCCTGCGCAACACCTTGGGGATCCACCCCAGCCACGCCTCCGCAGAGGTGCACGCCATCCACTCCGAGCACATCGGCTGGGGCCCCGAGGCCGCGGCGCACCGGCTCTTCGTCCTGTTGAACCAGCTTCATTACGACGCCGACGATCAGGTGCTGCTGTACTCGCGGACGTACTTCATCGAGGGACGGTACTCCTTCACCATCCGGCGACGCAGCTGATCAACACTTGACTAGCCGCAACCCTCGAGCCTAAGTTGTAAAACAACTATTCGTCCTTGAGGGGTAGGCATGTCTGTTGCGATGCACCTCTGTCCGCCCGATCTGATCCGGGTCTCGCGCGAACTCGGCCACGATCCCGACGTGGTGTTGCACGGTGGCGGGAACACCTCGCACAAGACCACCACGACCGACATCGACGGTCGGTCGATCGAGGTGATGTGGATGAAGGCCAGCGGCAGCGACCTGGCCACCGTCACCGCGTCCGGCTTCGCTCCCCTGAGACTGGAACGACTGCGACAGTTACTGCCGCCGACCGTGGTGCCCGACGACCTGCTCGTCAACGAGTTGCGATGCGCACTGCTGCAGGCCGATGCCCCCGATCCCTCGATCGAATCACTGCTGCACGCTGCGTTCCCCGAACCCTGGGTGCTGCATTCGCATCCCGACCTGTTGTTGTCGATCACGCATTCTCCTCAGGCAGCGCAACGGCTCGCCGCTCTGGACGAACGCGTGGCCGTGGTCGACTACGCGATGCCCGGGCCCGACCTGGTGGCGGTGATCAGCACCGTGCTGGCCGAACAGCACCCCGATGCGGTGATCGTGTTGAACCACGGCATCTTCGTCGCCGGGAACACCGCCGATGAGGCCCTCGCTCGCCACAACAGCATCCTGGAGACACTGGCTCGCGACCTGCCGGAACAATCCCCCGTTACCCATCCGGCCGCCTTGAACCCCGACCCGCGGGCACTGGCCGAACTGCGCCGGGACGTGGCCGAGCTGGCCGGACGTCCCTTGATTGCCAAGGTCCAGGCCGACCCCCAGATCGCCGCGTGGTTGCAGGACGAAGATCTTCTGGCCGCCACCCAGGCCGGGCCTCTGACCCCCGATCACGTCACCTGGACCAAACCTTGGCCGTTGCTCGGACGCGATATCGCGGGCTTTGCGGAGCGGTACCGCGGCTACGTCGACGCGAACCGCGGCCGCCGCACCCGGGAGTTCGTCGAACTCGACCCGGCGCCACGGGTGGTGATCGACCCCGAGCTGGGCCTGGTGACCTTCGGACGCACGCCGGCGGAGGCCGGGGCGGCCGGCGACATCGCCCGCCACACCTTGGGCGCCATCGAACGGGCGCAGGGCCTGGGCGGTTACCTGCCGGTCGGTGATGACCATGTGTTCGACCTCGAGTATTGGACCCTGCAGCAGCAGAAGGCGGCCCGGCGACGGTTGCCGAGCAAGGCCGGCCGGGTCGCCCTGGTCACCGGTGCGGCCAGTGGTATCGGCCGAGCCTGCGCCCGCGCCCTGCTGGACGACGGTGCCGCGGTGATCGGCTGGGATCTCAACCCGGACGTGGTTGACGCCTTCGACGAGCCGGGCTGGTTCGGTCACCGCGTCGATGTCACCGACGAGGCCGCGGTCATCGCCGCTCTGGACGAAGCGGTGCTCCGTTTCGGCGGGCTCGACATCATCGTTGTGGCGGCCGGGGTCTTCCCCTCGGCGGCCGATTTGGGTGATCTCGACCTGGCCACCTGGCGCAAGGTGATGGCGGTCAACGTCGATGCGGTGACCGCTCTGTTCACCCACGCGGCCGGGTTGTTGGCCCTGGCTGCCGACCACGGGCACGTGGTGGTGATCGCGTCCAAGAATGTGGTGGCACCCGGCCCGGGGGCTGCAGCCTATTCGGCGTCGAAGGCCGCCCTGACCCAACTGAGCCGGGTGGCGGCCCTGGAGTGGGCGTCCGCCGGCGTGCGGGTGAATCTGCTGCACCCCGACGCCGTTTTCGATACCGGACTGTGGTCACCCGAGTTGTTGCAGGCGCGGGCCAGTCATTACGGCATGAGCGTCGAGGAATACAAGCGACGCAATCTGCTGCGCACCGAGATCACCAGTATGGACGTCGGACGGCTCGCGGCGGCAATGGCAGGACCACTGTTCGACTGCACCACCGGCGCACAGGTGCCGATCGATGGTGGCAGCGACCGAATCATCTGAAGGGACACGTTCATGAAACACGGTCACATCGACGAGGTCGAGTTGCGTCACGGCGACTGGGGCCCCGCCTACCTGATCCAGGACCCGTCCAGTGACACAGGCGTGCTGGTGCTGCGTCCGGGCGATGCCATGACCAACCACATCCACGAGCACTGCGACGAATCGTTCTTCATCATCGAGGGCACCGCGACCCTGTGGATCGACTGTGCCGAGTCCTACGAGTTGCGGCCCGGTGATCTGTACCGATGCCCGCCGAACGAAATGCACTACTTCGTCAACAACAGCGATCGGCTCTTCCGGTTGCTGTTCATCAAGTCACCGGCCAGCCCGGGCGACACCATCAACCTCCCCTGGGAGCCCGGGCAGCCCAAGCCCAGTCTCCCGACCCAACGAAAGGACGACTGACCATGGCGGATCTCGAGGGCAATATCGACGCAGATCAGTTCGCGACGTCACAACCACAGGAAACTCCCGGTTTCCATGTCAAGGGTGCCGGCCAGCTCGACTTCGGCATCCGACACCGCTTGGCCCGCATCTTCCGTGAGGACGGGCGCACCGTGATGTTGGCCTTCGATCACGGCTACTTCCAGGGGCCCACCAGCGGCTTGGAGCGGGTGGATCTCAACATCGTCCCCCTGGCCCCTCATGCCGACGCACTGATGGCGACCCGCGGCATCATCCGCTCGGTCATTCCGGCCGGGTGTGACAACGCCCTGGTGCTGCGGGCTTCCGGCGGGCCCTCGATCCTGAAGGAACTGTCCGACGAACGCGTCGCGATGGAGATGCGCGATGCCGCCCGGATCGACGCCGCCGCCGTCGCGGTGCAGGTATTTATCGGCGGGGAGCACGAGACGCAGTCGATCAAGAACCTCAACGAGATGATCGATGCCGGCCTCGACTACGGCATTCCGGTGCTGGGTGTGACCGCGGTGGGACGGGACTTGGTGCGCGACGCGCGCTACCTCGGTTTGGCCACCCGGATCATCGCCGAGTTCGGCGCCCAGATGGTGAAGACCTACTACTGCGACGACTTCGAGAAGGTCACCGCGGCCTGCCCGGTGCCGATCATCATGGCCGGCGGCAAGAAGCTGCCGATCGGCGACGCGCTCACGATGGCTCGTCGGGCGATCGATGCGGGTGCCGCCGGGGTGGACATGGGTCGCAACATCTTCCAGCGGACGCGTCCCGAGGCGATGATCCAGGCCGTCAACGCCGTGGTGCACGACGGCTTGCAGCCCGGCGAGGCCGAGGAGATGTACCGCGACCTGTCGGACGGTGCCGACGACTGACCGCCGGCCCCCTGACGAGACGGTGCGGCCGTCCGGGTGTTGATTGCCCGGACGGCCGCACCGTCCTTTTTCTGTTCCGGCTGCTGCAGGCCTGGCTGTCAGCCGACGAAGCCCAGCAGAGCACCGCAGATGCCACAGATCACACCCAGCACCGCAGCGGTGTACAGCAACTTGGAGGCGGTCGGATCGGGGCGGCCGCGCATCAGGCGGATGATCACGAAACCGAAGAAGCTCAGCACGGCCAGCGCGCCGACGATCATGATGACCCAGAGCAAAGGACTCATCGCTTCATCACTCCCGTCAGGGCGAAGCTCACACCGATCACCGCGGCCACCGCGGCGGCGACATAGGCGACGGTGCGCAAGGTGGACGCGAGATCTCCCGAGACCATGTGGGAGACGATGTAGCTGATGACCGCGATGGCGCCGACGACGCTGACGCCGATCACCTGGAGCTTGAAGATTCCGGCCATTGCGGTGGATCCGGCGGATCGTCCGCTGGATGGTCGTGGTTCGTGGCTTTCGGTGGTCATGAGTGAACCCCTTCGCGATTGCCTCTGGTGGCACCAGAACAACAGAGGTCGGGGCCACCGCGCTACGGTTCGGCGACTACTCATGACGAATGTCATGGGTACCGGCCGCACACGACAGACAGGGCCGAACCCCGTGCTGGGGTCGGCCCTGTTTCGCGAGTCGGTCAAGCAGGGGTTCGCTCGCGCGCACCCGCCCGGTCAGTGCTCGTCGTAGTGATCTCCGTGCTCGGCATGGCGGTGGCCGTCGTGGATGTAGTCGACGTGGTCGTCGTGCTTGACGGCCTCGTGGCCGCAGCCTTCACCGTGCTCGTGCTCGGCCTTGGAGTGCTCGGCCGGGGCATGGCACTCGTCGTAGTGATCTCCGTGCTCGGCGTGCCGGTGGCCGTCGTGGATGTAGTCGACGTGGTCGTCGTGCTTGACGGCCTCGTGGCCGCAGCCCTCGCCGTGCTCGTGCTCGGCCTTGGTGTGTTCTGCCACCTTGTGGTCGGTCATGGCGCTTCCTGCTTTCTGAGGTCAGTCCTCGGAATGGGGCATCGGTTCCTGCACATGGACGAGGGCATCGGCGACGACGTGGGCGACGTGCTCGTCGGCAATGGCGTAGATCATTGCCTTACCGCGCCTGGTCGCGGTTACCAGGCCCGCCTGCCGCAGTGTCTTGAGGTGCTGCGACACCAGCGGCTGCGACATTCCGGTCGCCTCGGCGAGCGCCCCGACAGTCATCGGTTCGCTCTCGAGGATCCGAACCAGCCACAGCCGTGACTCGTTGCCGAGCACCTTGAAGAGTTCGGCAGCCTGCTCCAGCCCCTCTTCCTTGTGCATGACCCCAGTCAACCATAGATATAAACAAATCGCAATACTTTAATAGATGGGAGTCGTTCTCATTACGGTTAGAGAAGCCCTCTCCGCGTCCAGCGACCCGATCCCCTTCCCGCAACCCGAACTCGCTCCTGCGTCACATGGTTCGTGACGCAGGAGCGAGTTCGGGTTGCATATGCGAGGAAGCCGGACGCGCCGGTCGTCCCGACGCGCCCGCTTCGTTCAGGGGAGCGGTTCGAAGCGGGCTTGGAAGAACCGCAGATACTTCGGCTCGTAGACCATCTTCAGACCCTGCACCGACTCCCGCTCGTCGTAACACTGCTTGACCGCCCCGGCCACCACGTCCATGTGGGCCTGGGTGTAGACCCGCCGCGGGATCGTCAGGCGGGTCAGCTCGAGCTTCGGACGGCGGTGCTCGCCGGTTTCGGGATCCCGTCCGGCCGAGACGATGCCACGCTCCATCGAGCGGATGCCCGAGTCGAGGTAGAGCTGCCAGGCCAGCGACTGGGCTGGAAACTGTTCCTGCTCGAGGTGCGGGTAGAAGGCCCGGGCATCCAGGAAGATGCCGTGCCCGCCGACCGGTTTCACGAAGGGGATCTCCCACTGCTCCAGCAGCATGCCGAGGTAGCGCACCTGCCCCACCCGCGACTTCATGTAGTCGTCGTCGATCGATTCGCGGATGCCGATCGCCATCGCTTCCATGTCACGTCCGGCCATGCCGCCGTAGGTGTGCAGGCCCTCGTACACCACGACCAGGTTGCGGGCCTCGTCGTAGACGTCCTTGTCGTTGGTCGACAACCAACCACCGATGTTGACCAGCGGATCCTTCTTGCCCGACATCGTCGCGCCGTCGGTGTAGGAGCAGAACTCCTTGAGAATCTCGGCGATCGACTTGTCGGCGTAGCCCTCCTCGCGCTCCTGGATGAACAGCGCGTTCTCGACCGCCCGGGTCGCGTCGAGGTAGATCGGGATGTTGTGCTTGGCGGTGAGTTCGCGCACGGCCTTGATGTTGGTCATGCTGATCGGCTGCCCGCCGGCCATGTTGACCGTGGCGGCCACACACACGTACGGGATCTGGTCGGCGCCGACCTCGTCGATCAGCTTCTGCAGCTTGTCGAGATCGACGTTGCCCTTGAACTCGAACTGGGACGAGGCGTCATGGGCCTCGTCGATCACCACGTCGTGGAAGGTCGCCCCGTTGGCTTCCTGGTGGTAACGGGTGGTGGTGAAGTACATATTGCCCGGCAGGTGATTGCCCGGGCGGATCAAGGTGGTCGACAGCAGGTTCTCCGCACCGCGTCCCTGATGGGCCGGGACGAGGTACCGGTAGCCGTAGACCTCGCGGATGGTTTCTTCCAGGTGGTAGAAATTCTCACTGCCGGCATAGGCCTCGTCGCCGAGCATCATGCCCGCCCACTGGCGGTCGCTCATCGCGTTGGTGCCCGAGTCGGTGAGCAGGTCGATGTACACATCTCGGCTGTGCAGTAGGAAGGTGTTGTAACCGGCTTCGGCGATCGCGGTCTCGCGTTGTGTGCGAGTGGTCATGTGCAGCGGTTCGACGGCCTTGATTTTGTAAGGCTCGGCCCAACTGCGGCGATCCTGCTGTTGCCCCATGGTGTGGAGGCTCGGCATGAATTGTCCTCTCGGTCGTTCGCCGGGCATCGTTGCCCGGCTGCCCGGAATGCTATTGCCTGGCCGGGTGCGCGGGATAGGTCCCCGGGCGGCCTCCAATAGGTCCCTGACGACGGTGCTCGCTGCCGGACGCCGCGGGCCGTCGATACCGACCCTTCCCCTGCTATTATTTGACTGAGCACTCAGTTAATCTAAGGGGGCACGATGGCCGGACGGGTGAACCCCGAACGGGTCGCACGGAAACGGGAACAAATCGCCCTGACCGCTGGGCGGCTCTTCGCCACGAAGGGTTTCGAGGCGACCAGCGTGGCCGACATTGCCGCGGCGGTCGGGGTCAGCCAGGGGACGATCTTCTACTACTTCACCGACAAGCCGGCGGTGTTTCGGGCGATCTTCGAGCGGGACCTGCCGGCGGCACAGCAACTCATTGCGTTGCACCACGATGCACCGCGAGCCCTACCCGCGATTTTGGAGGTGCTCAGCGAACTCGCCAGGGATGCTGCCGACCCCAGCGCGTCGGGCTTGGTCGTGGAACTGCTACGCCGCATCGAACACGACCCGGAACTGCTGGACGTGGTAAGGCGCACCGAGGAAGTGATCACGATCGGCCTCAGCGAACTCATCACGCGCGGCATCGCGGAGGGTGACATCGACCCCAGCCTCGATCCGTTCGAAGCCGCGAAGTGGTTGCAGGCGATTGTCGACGCCGTCTACCTGAATGCACGCCCCGACCACTCCCCCGTGAAGGACCTGCGCCGCACGGCCCTCGGCTACCTTACTCGCCCCCACCGCTCAGGAGAACCCGCTGATGTCTGACAATGAGACCCGAGTTGCCATCCCAAAGGCCTGGGTCATCTCCTTCTGCCTCGCGGGCGCAGCCGCCGGCTTCGGCGCCTCCTTCATCGTGGGCCCGGTCGTGGACTGGCTGATCTCCCTGGTCGGGGGCGCGCCCGGCCCCCTGGAGATCGCAGCCCGCCTTCCGCGAGCGATGGTGGCACCCATCCTCAGCGTCGGTGGCGCATTCCTGGGGCTGTGGTTCGCCGATGACTGGAGCAAGGACGTGGGCGAGGTGACTGTCTCGAACACCGGCGTCACCATCGCCACCGGAAAGGTCAAGCAGCACGTCGCTCGCGACCGGATCGGAGGCATCTTCACCGACGGCAAAGACCTCGTGGTGACCGATGCGGCGACGAACGAACTCTCGCGCACCAGGACCGACTCGGTGCTGGCCGGGCGACTCCAGCGCGCCTTCGAAGTGCGCGGGTACCCGTGGCAGGGGCGCTCCGACCCCCACGAGAAGGCGTACGTCACGTGGACCGATGGCGGCAACGGCCTGGATCGTCGGATCAACGACCTGCTCAGGACACGGCACCGAGCCTGCTTGACAACCGGGTGGGAGCTGCCGATGACGCGCGCGACCACCTACGAGCACTCGGCATCGCCGTCCGGGATCGGGACGACATCCAGCAGTATCGAGAAATCCCCAGCAGCGAACAGTGAGCCACCCCTCGGCATATCGTCCGTGTATCGAGAATTCGATACACCACCGCAACAAGGCACCGCGTTGATTGGTGGACGTGGTTTTGACCCTTCGGCCCATTGGCACCCCGGAACACATGGCCTTCACACGGGCTCGGCGAGATGTGAGCTTTCAGCAGACGCCCGCGTGGGCCAAGGTGAAACCCGAGTGGCGCAGTGAACTGGTCGGCTGGTTCGACGCCGGACGGCTCGTCGGCACCGCGCTCGTCCTGCACCGGCCGGTGCCCGCACTCAAGCGCTACACGCTGGCCTACCTGCCACAGGGCCCGCTCATCGACTGGTCCGGTGACGTCAGCCGTTGGCTCGCTCCCCTGACCACCTATCTCCGGGCGCAGGGGGCTTTCGCCGTCCGACTGGATCCACCGGTGCGCACTCACCTCTGGAGCGCCGAGGAGGTCAAACGAGGAATCGCCGACCCGATGATCTCCACGCTGCCGGAACTGCCGGCAACACGGAGCGACCCGGTGGGGATCTGGGTGACTCATCAACTCGAGGCCGCCGGCTGGCTCCCTCAGCACAGCGAACATGGTTTCGGGAGCGGTCAACCACAGTTCACCTACGAGGTCCCGTTGGCAGACCGCTCGCCCGAAGACGTGCTCGGGGGGATGAACCAGCTGTGGCGACGCAATATCAAGAAGGCGGCCGCAGCCGGGGTCACGGTCACGGTGTCCGATGACCTTGCGGCGTTTCACGCCTTATATGTGCATACTGCCGAGAGGGACGGCTTCACGCCCCGACCACTGCACTACTTCGAGAACATGTTCGCGGCAATGAGAAGCGAACAGCCCGATCGGATCCAGCTCTACCTCGCCCGTCATGACGGCGACCCGGTGGCCGCCGGCATCTGCGTCCGGGTCGGTGGCAACGCTTGGTATGTCTACGGCGCATCCGCCACGGCCAAACGCGAAGTTCGCGGTTCGAACGCCTGCCAGTGGGCCATGATCCGCGATGCGCTGGCTGCCGACTGTGACCGGTACAGCCTCCGCGGCATCACCTCGACACTCGATCCGGACGATCCACACATGGGTCTGACCCAGTTCAAGGTGGGTACCGGCGGTGCCGCGGTGAGGTCTGTCGGGGAGTGGGATCTGCCGCTTCGCCCGACCATGTACCGCGCCTTCCAGTTCTACCTGCGGCGGCGAGAAGCCAAGAACAGGCGATAAGCCGACCTCGACGGCTCCACCTTGGCGCGTGCGCACCTCTTATCGTCCCCATATCGAAAATCCCATACGGGCTCACAACGTGGTTCTCCCTTGACTGGAACCATGACATTCAACGAACTGCATGCAGTACCGACCCTGCCTATCCCGCTCGGCCGGAGAGCAGGCGCACTCACCGCCTTCGGATGCGACCCGGACGAGGAAGCAGCATTTGACGATCTGGCCAACCGACTCAACGTGGAGCTACGACTCACCGACGCCCCGATCACCGAAGTCAACGCCGATCTGGCCCTGGGACACCGCTGTGTCAGCGTGAGTCACAAGACTCCGGTCGCCGAGAACACCCTGAATGCGCTGAGCCGAATCGGCGTCGAGTACGTCTCCACCAGGAGTATTGGGCGCAATCACATTGCCACCGGATACGCGGCGAGCCTCGGCATCGAGGTGGGTCATGTCGACTACTCACCGGACAGCGTCGCCGACTACACGTTGATGCTGATGTTGATGGCGGTGCGCCGGATGAAGCCATTGATCCGCCGCACCGACAGCCACGATTATCGGTTGGACACCACGCGTGGGCGAGAACTGCGCGACCTGACCGTCGGCGTCATCGGTACCGGACGCATCGGGACCGCCGTGATCCGTCGACTGCGGGGCTTCGGCTGCCGGGTTCTGGCTCATGACGGACGTTGTGTCGGTTCGGGCCGGATGCCCCTCGGAGAGGTGCTGAAACGCAGCGACATGGTCACCGTGCACACTCCGCTGACCGCACAGACCCACCACCTGCTCGACCACGACCGAATGGCCCAGATCAAACCCGGTGGCTACGTGGTGAACACCGGCCGCGGCGCCCTCGTCGAAACCGAAGCCTTGATCCACCTGTTGGAGCAGGGTCACTTGGCGGGAGCTGCCTTGGACGTCCTCGAAGGAGAGGACGGCATCTTCTACACCGATCGTCGCGGCCGATCTGTCGAGAACGAGGCGTTGCTGCGGCTCCAACAGATGCCCAACGTTCTGATCAGCCCGCACACCGCCTACTACACCGACCACGCACTGCGCGACACGGTCGAGAACAGCCTCATCAATTGCCTGAACTACGCGCGAAAGGAATCGGCATGAGCGCACTGGACGTCGGAATCATTTTTGGCGGGACGGGCGAGGAGCATCCGGTGTCGGTCAAGTCCGCACGCGAGGTCGCTCGACATCTCGACACCACGAGGTACCGACCCCACTGGATCGGAATTACGACCGAAGGCGCCTGGCGGCTCTGCGATACCCCCGAGGGTGATTGGGCGAATACACGCTCTCGGCCGGTGGTGATCTCACCGGACCGAAACGTCCACGGTTTGATGGTGTTGGACGACGGTCGCTACGAGCTGATCCGCCTCGACGTGGTGTTTCCCGTCCTACATGGCTCCTTCGGTGAGGATGGGACCATTCAGGGGCTGTTGGAGTTGTCCGGCATTCCCTATGTGGGCTGTGATGTCCAGGCGTCGGCGGTCTGCATGGACAAGGCGCTGACCTACACGGTCGCGCGGAGTGCCGGCATCGAGACGCCGCCGTATTGGGTGGTCGATGCCGACCAGCAGCCGGACGCACAGCGTCTCCGGTATCCGGTGTTCGTCAAGCCGGCGCGATCCGGTTCCTCCTTCGGCGTCACCATGGTGACTGGTGAAGACGAACTGTCCGAGGCGGTGGCCGAAGCTCGGCGTTACGACACGAAGGTGGTGATTGAGCAGGCGGTGGCCGGAGCCGAGGTGGGTTGCGCGGTCCTCGGCCAGGGCCACGACTTGCTCACCGGTGAGGTCGACCGCGTGGCGCTCACCCACGGCTTCTTCCGGATTCATCAGGAGGACGCACCGGAAACCGGATCCGAGAACGCGAGCTTCATCGTGCCCGCCGACATTCCCGAGGCGTCCCGTCGCCTCGTCCACGAGAGTGCCAAAGCGATTTATCGGATCATGGGCTGCACGGGGCTGGCTCGTGTCGATCTGTTCCTCACCGAAGACGGTCGGGTGGTGCTGAACGAGGTCAACACCTTGCCGGGGCTGACTTCCTACAGCCGTTACCCCCGGATGATGGCTGCTTCCGGGATCTCGATGGCCGACCTGCTCGACCGACTGTTGTCGATGCCCCGGCAGGAGGCGAAGCGATGAACCCGGATTTCGTGTTCATCGACGAGTTCGTGCCCGGCATCAGGTGGGACGCCAAGTACGCCACCTGGGACAACTTCACCGGGCGGCCCGTCGACGGTTATCTGGCCAATCGCGTCGTCGGCACGAAGGCACTGTGCGCTGCCCTGGGTTACGCCCAAGCACGCGCCGAGTCCCAGGGATTCGGTTTGCTGCTGTGGGACGGCTACCGGCCACAGCGCGCCGTGGACCGCTTCAAGCAGTGGTCACAGGAGCCCGAGGACGGGCGCACCAAGCTGCGTCACTACCCCAACATCGCCCGCAGCGAGATGTTTGCCAAGGGCTACATCGCCGCGCATTCGGGCCACAGCCGAGGCAGCACCGTCGACCTGGCACTGTTCCACCTGGACACCGGGGAGCTCGTTCGGATGGGTGGAGGTCACGACTTGATGGATCCGATTTCACATCACGCGGCCGAGGGCATCACGTCCGACGCGGCACGTAACCGTCAGCGGTTGCGCACGATCATGGAACGCAGCGGATTCAGCAGCTACGAGCCCGAGTGGTGGCATTACACGCTGATGGACGAACCGTACCCGCACACCTACTTCGATTTTCCGATCACAACGGTGTCGAGTGTGGCGGCGTGATCGGCGCTCACCTCGTTGGTGCGACCCGGGGCAGCCGCACCGTGACGTTCAACCCACCTTCGACACGTGGGCTGAGGGTGAGCGTCCCGTTGTGGGCTCGGGTGATGCCTTTGACGATCGCCAGACCGAGGCCGACGCCCGCATGGTCGCCACGGGCGCGTTCGGTGCCTCGTTGGAACGGCTCGGTGAAGGTGTCCACCATCTGTGGGCTGAGCCGTTCACCGGTGTTCGACATGGTGAGCACGGCCGATTCCATGTCACCTGCAGTCGTGATCTGCACTGTGCCGTGCTCGGCAAGATTGTGCGCGATGGCGTTGTGCAGCAGGTTCGTGATCAGTTGCAGCAGCAGTGCCTGCGAGCCACTGGCGAACACCGGGGTTCCGGCCACCTCGACGGTGATGCCCTGTTTTTCCGCCAGGGGAAGCAGGTTCTCGGCTGCTTCTTCCGCGATCAGGGACAGGTCGACCGGTTCGCGGACGAAGGATCGCTGCTCGGTTCGGCTGAGCAATAGCAGCGCTTCGGTCAGTTCGATTGCTCGGGAGTTGACGGCCCTGAGCCGCGCATCGATTTCGCCGCCGTTGCGGTTCGGGTCATTACCGGCGACATCGAGCAAGGTTTGGGTGATCGCCAAGGGAGTGCGCAGTTCGTGCGAGGCATTGGCGGCGAAGCGTCGCTGTTCTGCGTCGTGGGATTCCAGACGGGCCAACATGGTGTCGAAACTGTCGGCGAGTTCGCGAAACTCGTCCCGGCGCCCGCTCATCTCGATGCGATGTGACAGCGAGCCCCGTGCTGCCGCACGTGTCGCGTCATTGATCTGTGTCAGGGGAGCAAGCATCCGTCCTGCCAGGAGCCACCCACCGACCAGGCCGAAGATCAGCAGGAACCCCAGCACCATGATCGCCGAGGGGACGAACACCACCGGACCGAAACTGCCCGGGGAGAACACCCGGACGAAATCGTCCAGGCTAGGAGGTCGCAGGGCCTTTCGGGCATCCTGCCCCAAGAGAAAGAGCCACACCGCAGTCAGCAGCAGAACACCGGCGATCATGAGGAAGCCGACGTAGCTCAGGGTCAGTTTGACGCGAACGTTCAGGCCGCGCCTTCTACGCGTCATCGGCCGCAGCATCTGTGTCGGCCGTGGCGATGCGATAACCGACACCGGGCACAGTGATGATCAGCCACGGCTCGCCCAAGCGTTTACGCAGCGCGGAGACAGTGATGCGGACAGCATTGGTGAATGGGTCGGCGTTTTCATCCCATGCGCGTTCGAGGAGTTCTTCGGCTCTGATCACTCCACCTTCTGCGCCCACCAGGACTTCCAACACCGCGAACTGTTTGCGGGTCAGTGCCACGTAGCGACCGTCGCGGTACACCTCCCGACGGAACGGGTCGACCCGAAGGCCGGCAATCTCACGCACCGGCGGTCGAGTGTGGGCTCGACGCCGATCGAGGGCCCTGAGACGTAGCACGAGTTCGCGCAGTTCGAAGGGCTTGGTGAGGTAATCGTCGGCACCGAGTTCAAAGCCGGACGCCTTGTCGTCGAGGCGGTCGGCCGCGGTCAGCATCAGAATCGGGATTCCGCTCCCGGACGCAACGATGCTTTGGGCGACCTCGTCGCCGGAGGGACCCGGAATATCGCGGTCCAGAACAGCGATGTCGTAGTCGTTGATGGTGAGCATCTCCAAGGCGGTATCGCCGTCGCCGGCAATGTCGGCGGCGATGGCTTCGAGGCGCAGCCCGTCACGAATGGCTTCCGCCATGTATGGCTCGTCTTCCACGACCAACACGCGCATGGACTCATGGTAGGAGCGGCCACCTATCGTCGACGTATGAAAACGTGACCGCCGCGACTCGGGCCACGACGTAGCGTGCCGACGGCAGCGGGGTGTTACGGAAGCCGCGCTTGACTTCCGGGGATTCACCCATAGAATAGGTGCATGCACACACACCTACCTGATCGATCGCCGGGCACCCTCGCCTGCGGCGAGACCTGGTCGCGTGTGGCAACCTTCGTCTCGGCGGTGGACGCGAACCTCGACCGATGGCTCACCGACACCCATCGGGTCGGCTTGAGTGATTACCGCGCCCTGGCCGCGATCAGCCGCGCCCCTGACAAGGAACTGCGCATCGCCGTACTCGCCGAGCGGATCAGGTTGACCTCAACGTCGACCACCCGCCTGGTGAGCCGACTGGAGACCAAGGGACTGGTGCGGCGCGACGTGTGCGGTGACGACGCCCGCGGCGTCTACGCCGTCATCGAGAAGGCCGGCGAAGAACTGCTGACCCAGGCGCGTCCTGCCTACGAGGAACGACTCACCGACCTCCTGAGCAACCCTGCGCAGCATTTTCCGCACCTGGACCCCGCTGCCACCGCCTCGGCACTGAAGGAGGTAAGCGAACTCACTGCCCACTGACGCCCGCAGCTCGTGCCCTGCGGGCTCTTTTCTTGACCATATAGATGCATGTACACACACTTTCACTTTGATCAGCCCGCTGGTCGCGTGTCCGCACGACTGAGCCACCCGAAAGGAACACCCATGAGCTGGATCCATCTGAGCATTGCCGTTGTCTTCGAGATCGTCGTCGCCTTCGCCGCCGGCAAGGCGAACGGCTTCAAACACCGCTGGTGGACGGCCGCCACCCTGATCAGCGGAGCAATCGCCACACTGTTCTTGAGCCTGGCCCTGCTGACCTTCGATGTCGGCGTGGGTTACGCCCTGTGGACCTCACTGGCCGGCGTCGGGATCGTCATCAGCGGCGCATTGTTCTTCGCCCAACAGCTCACCTGGCGCAAGTTGATCGGCATCGCCGTCGTCATCGGCGGCGTCGTCGGACTGAACCTCGCCGGAACCCTCTGACCCCCACCCCACCCCCTGAAGGGATCTACCCATGACCACCTCCACTTCCGTCCCGACTCCGGCCACCGTCCGCAAGAGTGGCGCCTGGATCGCCCTGCTCATCGCCGGCGGCTTCGAGGTCGGCTACGCCTTGAGCGTCAACGGCAGCGTCGGCTTCACCCAACCACTCTGGTCGGCCATCGCCGTGGCGTTCTTCCTCGCCACCCTGTTCTTTCTCAGCGTTGCCCTGAAGAAGATCGACGTCGGCATCGGCTATGCCGTGTGGGCGGGCATCGGCGCCGTCGGCGCAGCCGTGCTGGGCCCGGTGTTCTTCGACGAAACGTTGACCCCGACCAAGGGGTTCTGGCTCGCGGTGATCATCGCCGGAGTCATCTGGCTCAAGCTCGCCGACAGCCCGAAGGCACCGCCGTCCGATACCGACGGGCCTCCCGCTCCCGGACCGGCCGGCATCACCATGATGGCCGCGCCGCCCCGGTCAGCGCCTTCGATGGAGCAACCTCACGTGGCGCCCTGGCGGGACCCCAACTCCAAGACGCATGCCTGGAACCGTTGAAGATAAACGTACATTCGTTTATCTTGTCGGGATGGCATCCTTCCACGCCTTCCTCGGCTGCAGCCTCGATGGCTACATCGCCGGACCCAACGGCGAACTGGACTGGCTCACCGTTTACGACAACAGCGGCTTCGACGACTTCTTCGCATCCGTCCAGGCGATGGCCATGGGACGCGAGACGTACGACGTGATGCGCGAACTCGCGCCGGACTACTACCGGCAGATGCCGATTTATGTCCTCTCGACCACGCTGGCGCCCGGATCGCACCCCGACATGGGCTCGTCACCGATCACCGTCCACCCCGACCTGCAGTCGCTGCGTGCCAAGCTCTCGCAGGACGGGGTGGAACGGGCATATGTGGATGGTGGCCGGACGGTGCAGTCGTTCTTGGCGGCCGGACTGCTCACTGAACTCACCGTGACCCGCGTCCCGGTGATTCTGGGTGACGGCATTGCTTTGTTCGGGCCGGTACCCGAACCGGTGACTGCAGAGCTCGTCTCCTCCCACACCACCGTCGACGGTGCCGTCCAGTCGGTGTATCGCTTTCCGACCGCACCCCACCAAGACTCGGTGTCCTGATGCCGAGGCCCAAAAGCGTCGCGGACGAACAGGTTTTGCAGGGAGTGCTGCGTCTCGTACAACGCATCGGGCCGCAGCGCTTCACCTTGGCCGCTGCCGGCGCGGAGGTGGGTCTGTCCGCCTCGACGCTGGTGCAACGGTTCGGCTCGAAGCGGGCCCTGCTGCTGCAGGCCGACCGGTGGGCCGTCGACCGTTGGGTGAACGGCATGGACGAGGTGCCGCCGCAGGGCGCGGCGCTGGATCGCCTGATCGCGGGCATGGTCCACTCCGTCGCCACCGATACGACCACCGAGGAGGTGGCCAACTCGGTCTCGCTGTTGCAGATCGCGTTGGCGGATGAGGAGTTTCACGAACCCACCCGGGCAGGAGCTGTGGAACTGCGCACGAAGATCGTCGAGCGGCTGGGCGAAGCCATCAGCAATGGCGAGGTCAAGGCGGACGTGGACCCCGTGGCGCTGGCGGAGTTGCTCGAGGTCACCTATCACGGCGCGATGATCAGCTGGGCCATCCATCGCGACGGCGCCCTGGTGGAGTCGCTCAAGGCACGGTTCAACCAAGTGCTGCAGCCCTATCGGGCCTGACGCGCAGGCAGTCGGCACCCGACACGTCACGAGTTGTCCGGCAGGCCCGGTTCACGAACCGGCGAAAGTCCCCGTTCGGGTAACGCCTGTTCCGGCGCTTTGTCCATAGCCTGGAACGATCCCAGCACGCCCGGACCAGGAGAGGCGCTCCCTCATGGATCTCACCAAGCTCACCAAGCAGTACATCGACGGACAGTGGTGCGATGGCAGCGGCAGCGCCCGGCTCACCGTCCGAAACCCTTACTCGAATGCAGAGATCGGCAGTTTCGCGATCGCCACGGAGTCCGACATCGACAACGCCTATGCGGCGGCGAAGAAGGCGCAACCCGGCTGGGAGGCGATGTCGACCTACGAGCGGCGCGGCGTCTTCGAGAAGGCTGCGGCCATCGTGGAGCGTAGGCGCGATGAGATCGCCGACCTGATCATCCAGGAGGTCGGCGGGACGGGCCTGAAGGCGGGTTTCGAGATCGGGCTGACGATCGACGCGATCAAGGAGGCGGCGTCCACCGGGTTCCGGGTACAGGGCAGCATCATCCCGTCGCCGGTGCCCAACACCGAGAACTTCGTGTACCGCAAGGCGCTGGGCGTGGTGGGCATCATCAGCCCGTTCAATTTCCCCTTCTTCCTGGGGCTCAAGCCCGTGGTCGCTGCCCTTTCGACCGGAAACGCGGTGGTTCTCAAACCGCACGAGGAAACCCCGATCACCGGCGGCACGCTGATGGCCGACATCTTCGAGGAGGCCGGGCTCCCGGCCGGGGTCTTCAACGTGACGGTGACCGAGATCTCCGAGATCGGCGACTTCTTCCTGGAGCACCCGATCCCCCGGGCGCACATTTTCACCGGGTCGGCCCCGGTCGGACGCCACGTCGGCGAGGTGTGCGCCCGACACTTCAAGAAGGCGATTCTCGAACTCGGCGGCAACAGTGCCTTCATCGTTCTGGAGGACGCCGACATCGACTACGCGGTCGAGTCCGCGGCGTTCAGCCGGTTCACCCACCAGGGACAGATCTGCATGTCGGCCAACCGGTTGTTGGTGCACTCGAGCATTGCCGAGGAGTTCCGAGAGAAGTTCGTTGCGAAGGTGTCGTCGTTGCCGGTCGGAGATCCGGCCGATCCCGGCACGATCATCGGCCCGCTGATCAACGAGAAGGAAGTTCGGGGGCTCGAAACCCGTATCGATGCGGCGGTCGCTGCCGGAGCGACCGAGTTGGTCAGGTCCGGCAGTGAAGGAACAGTGCTGGGCCCGGTCGTGCTCGGCAACGTCTCCCCCGGCGACGACATCGCCCAAGGAGAGTTGTTCGGGCCCGTCATCGTGATGATGGAGTTCGACTCCGACGACGAGGCGATCGAGATCGCCAACGACACCGACTTCGGCCTCAGTGGCGCGATCCATACCCGTGATCTCGCGCGTGGGGTGCGGCTGGCACGTCGCATCGACACCGGCATGGTGCACATCAACGACTCGACGATCTCGGACGAGCCGATCGTCCCCTTCGGTGGCGAGAAGAACTCCGGTATCGGCCGACTCAGCGGCCAGGCGACGATCGACGAGCTGACCACGCAGCAGTGGATTTCGGTCAACCATGGGCAGAGCCGCTACCCGTACTGATCGTTCGTACCAACCCGGCAGCTCGCGAAACCGCCGAGCCGCGGGGTGACCTGCGCGCTCAGCCCGAGCATGTGGCATCAGCCGCGATGACCGGTTGGTCGTACCCTGAAGAAGGTGCGCGAGACCGAGGTACGCGTTGAGGACTGGCTCATCCAACCCCATGCTGTTGCCACCATTTCCGACATTCTTGTTGTTGCCGCCACGGTGGCTCGCGAGACCGTCAGAGAGCCGGCCGCGAACAGGCGCACCTGCCGGAGTTGACCCACAAGCTGCCGCAGACGATCGGGGACACGCGTCCCGTGATCCCCACGGCACCCGGCCTACCGGCACTCGCAGAAGGTGTTTCGCTCGCTCCCGCGCGGCGCCGAGTTCATCGGACCCGAGTCGCGGGCCGGCTGAGTGCCCACATGCCCAGGGACGGAAGATTGCTATAACCGGCGCAACGAATGGAGAGGCCATGAACGACCAGCGCCTGCTGAATGCCCCGCTCCCGATCGTGGCCGCTCCGATGGCCGGAGGGCCCACCACCCCTGAGCTGGTGACAGCGGTCACCGAGGCGGGCGGGTTCGGATTCCTTGCCGGCGGCTACCGGACTCCCGATGCCCTGGCTGCCGACATCGCCCGGGTACGCGGACGCACCGACCGATTCGGGGTCAACCTGTTCGCGCCGGGCGCAAGCAATTTCGACCGTCAGGCGTTTCACCGCTACGTCGAAGAGCTCCAAACCGAAGCCGACGCCCACGACATCGAACTCGATCCCGAACCGGTTGTCGACGACGACCACTGGGACGACAAGCTACGCCTGTTGATCGAGCAACCAGTGCCGGTCGTCTCCCTGACCTTCGCCCTGCCCGACCCGGCGACGATCACCGCGCTGCGGAGGGCCGGCTCCCGGGTACTGGCGACAGTCACCACACCTGAGGAGGCCCGTGAGGCGCAGACCGCTGGGGTGGACGGGCTGATCGTCCAAGGCCCGTCAGCCGGGGGACACAGTGCCACCTTCGACCCGGCACGTCCCCTCGATGAGGTCTCGACCGGCAGTCTCGTGCGCGACGTTCGATCGGTAGTCACTCTGCCGCTGATTGCCGCAGGTGGGGTTGACGGGCCGGTCGCCGTGCGCGAGTTGCTCGATGCCGGGGCCGAAGCCGTTGCGGTCGGCACTCTGCTGTTGCGCACCGATGAGGCGGGCACCTCGGCCACGCATCGATCCGCGTTGGCTGATCCGGCATTCACCGAGACGGTCATCACCCGGGCGTTCACCGGGCGACCGGCACGAGCCCTGCGTAACGGTTTCACCGACCGACACACCGACTCGGCGATCAACGCCTACCCCGCCGTCCATCATCTGACCCGCGAGCTGCGGCAAGCCGCCGGACGAAGAGGCGACACGGAACGGCTGCATCTCTGGGCAGGCACCGGCTACCGCAACGCCCCCACAGGCCGAGCCGCAGACGTGATCGGATGGCTGTCCGACACCCACGGCTGAGCGGCGGACACACAGCGCCCTGACGTCGCCCCCCGGTCAGGTACAGCAGACCGCCTCGCCGTCCCGATTCCGGGTTCTTACCGTCCGGAGTGCAATCGCGGCGGTGAGGCCCAGAGCGAGTACGGCAGGGATGATCGCCCATGCCGCGAGATCCAGGGCCGTGGACCCAGCGGTGAGCAGGCCACTGCCGAGGGCTGACCCCACGGCCGAGCCAAGATACATGGCAGCCATTTGGAACGCGATGATCGGCATCGCATGCGCAGGCCTGTCGGCCGTCAGCGCCTGCTGCAACGTCGGCACGCTTGCCCATCCCGCTGCTCCCCACACTGCCGCAGCGATCAACCATGCGAATGGCGATGACGACAACCACGCGACGGCGAAACTCGCTGCGAGCAGCCCGGGCAGAAGGCACAGGAGCGGTTCCGGCCGCGTCGAGTTGCGCAGGGTTCGTGCGCGTAGCGCCAAGCCGACCATGCTGAGGGCCCCGATGAGAACGACCAGGCCCATCGTCCACCGCCAGCCGACACCTCGCCAATGAGCATCCCCACCGGAACACCTGCCACCGTGCCGGTAGACAGTCCGAACGTCACCATGGCCATCGCGCGACCCCACTGCTGATCCGACACCATCGCGGCGGCGGTCGCAGTGGCGACTGCGGTGAGGATACCCGCCCCGGCACCCGCCACCACGCGGGAGACGAGGAACACCTCAATACCGGGGGCGATCGTGGTGATGAGGTTGCCCAGATTGAACACACCGAGCGCGACCAGTAACGCTCGTGCCGTGCTACCGCGCGTCAAGCGACCTGACAGCAACGGTCCGGCGACCGCATAGGCAGCGGTGAACGCGGTCACACCCAAGCCAATCATCGCCACCGAAGTTGTGAGGGAGGTCGCGATCTGCGGCAGCACGCCGGCCAGCACATAGGCGTCGATGCCAAGTGCGATCGCTGCGACGACCAACGGCCAGACCCGGCGGATCACGTCTCGTCCGCTTCCTCATCGGTGGATTCGTATGCGGTGAGCACGATGTCCAGCAAGCCGGGAAAGCGAACCTCGAGGTCATCGGTGCGGAGCTGGATCATGCACTTACGGCGCTGCGCCCGCACGAACACCACCCCGGATTCGCGTAGCAGGCTGGTGTGGTGCGTGAGGGTCGACTGGGGCAGGTCCGGACCGAGTTCCGGGCTGCCGGTTTCCCCGCGCACGCCATTGCGGACCGACCAAGCCGTGCGCGACATCCGCAAGAAGAGAGTCGAACACATGAGTGACGCGGCGCAGCGCCGCAAGATCGGGCAGATCGAAGACGCCTCCCAGACCGCCGAATACACGGAGGCTCCAGCAAGAAGCCGACCTCACCTCCGGCCATCGCCTCCTACGCGTCACCGGCCTCATCTCCGTTACCGCGCCCACCGTCGAGGAGTTGGATGCGGCAGTGTCGCAGATCGAGCAGGCCGTGATCCAAGCTTCCTGCGAAACCCACCGCCTTCACCGCGGCCACACTCCCGCTATGTCGACGTGTCTGACTCTGTTGCAGATTCTTGCAGGCGCCGAGAGAAGTGGGCTTCGTTTGGGGCAATGTCGGGACGAATCCAATGCAGAACTTGGTATGTGTTGTTGACGAGCATGAAGCCGTCGGCTGCCATCGCGCTCGCGGCGAACACGACCTGGTCGTCACCAAGGGCATCGAGCAGCTCGGCATTGTCGTCGCCGTGGACGAGGTCGCCATAGAGGAACTTTCGGGCGATCTCGTTGTCCCACGCATCGACCCGAGGACCATCGACCGCGGGGTCGCTTGGGCCCCGCATGATGCGCATCCGACGCGCCGGGTAGCTCGTCCAGAATCCTCGGAGCTCATCGAGATTCTGGCGAATATCCGTCCGCTCACTCGGGCAGAAGAACTCGAGCGCAGTGAGCACCGTGACCCAGGCGAGCGGGTCGCCCTTCTTGGTCAGCGTCAGAGGTCGGATCAGCGTGAGCGCATACGCCACTTGTTCCTTGGGCGCGATGACCCGGCGGAAGTCACGAAACCCCGATGCGCCTGTTCGTTTGTCCACCACGAAGTTCATGTGGAACTGCTGACCGAGATTGAGTGCGTCCTCCCGTTGGGCCAGCTCGCAGCTGAAGATGTCCTCGGCACGCCGCTTGAATAGGCGCAGAGTCTGATGATGCTTCTCGGCAGCAGGATCTTCGCTCACACTGGCAACACTAGATGAGGCAGCTGACGAACGACGTGGGCGGCGCACCTCCCGGACATACACCGTTGAGGAGCATCATGCCCACCTTCTAACGACCCCGGGTGACGGTGTGGACGCATACAAAGGACCTGCTGTCGTGATCAACGCGCCTCAGCACACCTGGCAGGATTGCCACGTCAGATGCATCGGCTCCCCGTGACTGCGAGCGAAGCGCGGCGAAGGCTATGTTGCGTCGACGGTGACCGGCACACGGAGATCGGTCGCGATAGGCGTATAGAGGTCAACGCCCTGTTCCCTGGTCTTGAGGGAGACCATCAGCGAGTATCGGACAGGCAAGTCAAGCCGATCCTTTCGGCTGTTTCGCTTCCACCACCCACCAACGGGGTAGACGCCGACCACACCGCAAGCGGCGAGATCTTGCCCCGAGCCCTCCCAAATGTCTTGGTGGAGCGAGCCCAGGTTGCGCTGGTTCGGGCCGATCAGCCAGCGGTCGTCCGACCCCGACGAACGAGAAACACGCGAGGACCCTTCGTCATTCTCGGCTTCGCGGTTCAGCCGCGATATGAACTCGGCCTCGGTCAGATCGGTCGGCGACTTCAAGTCGAAACGGAGAAGATGCGACGGGTAGGTGTAACGCTGTCGCCACCCACGTCGTGAGGCGGAGGGCTCCACGAAGTACGAAAGCGTGATCTTCAGGGTAACATCGCCGGCCCCGATGGCTTCTAGTACTTCGGTGGGCCACGGGAGAGCATGCAGCCTGAATCTGCGCATCTTGTAGTCGGTTCCCTCGAAGGGAACGAAAGTATCTTGGGCGACGAGGGTGACCGATTGCCGCGACGAACGGAGTACGGCGTCCTCGGTGGGTACGCCCCAGCCATAGCGGCGCAGCAGATCGAGTTTGGGCTCCTTCTTCTTCCCTGTGGCATCGAACTCGGCGCGCATGGCCGGGGTCCATTCCGCTGCGTGGACCAAAAGCCCACGGATCGTCTCAGGCCAATACTCCGGATAGTGCGCGATGGTGAGTGCTGCCAACCTCGACGCCTGCGCCGTGGCGGCACTGGTGGCGTTAGCGGACGTCAGCGCCAAATCGTTGTTGAGGCCAGTGCTTCGTAGCGACAACATAGGATGGCGGTCGTTGAAGCCAGTGGCACCGTCGGTGAGCACGTTGCCGCCCTCAAAACAGATGTCCGGTTTGATCGGCCACTTCCGCGTGCCGAACAGCAGTGAGGTCCGGCTGTGCGGTGAGAGTTCACCCTCGGCCGCCATGGCTGTCCATCCAGCGAAGTCGGGATGGGACGGCAGAGTCGTGAGGTCGGTGTACGCACCTACGGTCAGCGCGTTCCACGCCTGCGCGGGGTCTTCCACCGCGGAGAGATCTGACTCGGTGCGGTGGTCGGCGGTGTAGTTGTCGACGTTCCCGGCGGCGACGATGATGAGCCGGCTTGCTTTCGGGTCGGGTGCTGCCAGCAGTTGCAGTTGTTCGCCATCGCGCACAATATCGGTGCCCGCCGCAAGCGCGTCGACCGTCGATGACCACAGGCTCGGCACGCCGGGGCGATCCGGTGCGGTGGAAATGGGCATGCAGAACACTCGGCGTCGCTGTGCCGTCGCCTCGGTCAACGCAACGGCATCAACCGTGACCGTGCCGTAATCGCGGGGATCGGTATCTGGCTCACCGGGGATGGGGAGCACTCGCACGGACTCAAGCCTGTGATGCAGCTGAACGGTTCCCGACCCGGTGAGCAGATCATCGAGTGGCCCGTACAACGCCAAGCCCGCCATTGCAGTGCCGTGGCCTTGGGTGTCGGCGCCGGAGGTTCCGATCGCTGTATGCACGTCCGCGGGGTCGAGTGAGTCCACCAGCAGTCGGTGGGAACGGGCTACTCCGGTGTCGAGGTGGCAAACCGCTGGCGCTTCCACGGGAGCGGCGCTCACCCGGCTGGCCAGATCATCGACATACTCGTCTTGTTCCTCGGGCAGGAGATCCTCGATCGTGTCGACGAACTCCGGCCTGCGGATTTCGGCGATGGGAACGCTGGTGAAGGGCAACACCTCCAATTGCTGCCACGTTGCCCTGATCCACACGATGACGCGATCATTGAGCACCAGCGAGCGTTCCAGAACCTGAAGGTTCAAAGCCGCCGCGAACCTGCCGATGGTGTCGACGCCCTCATGTGAGGCATCAAGCCACAGTTCCCACCAGTTGACTCCACGCTTGGGCGGGTCGCCTTCGGATTGCCACAGGTCATCAAGGATGGTCTGGCGGATGCGCGAGATGTTCGCCACGAGTGCCCGATGGGCGGGGTTTCCCTCTGGCGTCTCCCACTTGTCTTCGGTCCCTCTGGTGATCTTCTTTTCCAGGTACTCCTCGAATATCCTCAGGAACTGCTCGCGGTAGGTGTCGGCGACCCACACCACCGCCCGCTCAGGCAGACCGTCGGTGGCTAGCTGCACTGACAGCAACAACCACTGGGGGACTCGCGGTTTCTTGGCGCTCCCCCGGGTGAACTTCTGAAGCGACTCGATCTTCAACGGATAGGTCGCATCTTCCCCCTCAAGAGTCACGAAACTCCCGAGTGCCCGCAGTTCTTCGTCGCTCAGGATTGCGTCCGTGCGCGCGGCATCGCTTCCGGCAAAGACGTCCTGGAGTTGCTCCTTCAGCGCGAGCCCATGAGCACGGTACTCGACCGGCCTGATCTTCGGGTTTCCCCCACCCTTGCGAGAGAAGTCCTCGCTCCGAACGCGATCGAGGACGTGTAAGTGGGTCAGGTGCCTCAGTTCGTCAGGCACAGCTCGCCGTTCGACGATCCCCCAAGGCAGACACCAAGTCGGCAGCTCGAACCGTGGTGTCGCCGCGCATCAGAACAGCTTTGGCAGCCGCTTCGGCCGCCTTAACCAGATCAGCGTGGCTGAGACCTTCAGTGTGTGCGCCGACCGTGTCCCACCGCATGCCCTTGATCAGCGACCCTAGTCGCCCCCTGATGACGGTCCGCGCCTGCATGGTGTCGGGAAGGTCGTAGGTTAGAACCATGTCAAACCGGCGGAACAACGCTTTGTCGAGAATGGCGCGGTGATTCGTCGCAGCAATGACGATGCTCTCGGGGCTGGCTTGTTCCAAGAACACTAGGAACGAGTTCAAGATACGCCGCGCTTCACCGATGTCGTTCCCGGATCGGTCGCCACCAAGGGCATCGAACTCGTCGAACAGGTAGACACCGCGGCGTTCCGCAACCGCATCGAACACCAGTCGCAGCTTTCCTGCGGTCTCCCCCATATACTTGCTCAGCAGACTGTCGAGTCGCACCGTAAACATCGGCAAAGACAGCTCGCGTGCCAACACCGCCGCCGTCATGGTCTTTCCTGTTCCCGGCGGCCCCTCCAGCAGCAGGCGATGGGTAGGTGCGAATCCGTGCTCCAAGAGTCGCTTGCGTTGGCGCTGCTCGGCGATCACTTGCCTGAGCCGATCCGTCAGTTCGCTCGGACCGACCAGGTTCCGCAGGGTGACGTCCGGATGGCTGACCTCGATGAGTTCCGCAAGGTCACCACGTGGCTGGGCCAACTTGGTGACGTTGTCGCGTGGCACCACGCTGCGGGAGGCGTCGACGGCCTTCTTGATGTCGTCAGCCAGCAGATGGTGGCCCTGGCGGGCCTCACGCGCCGCGATCTGTAGCGCGACCGAATAGAACGCCGAGTCATCACCGGAGGCATGGCTACGGACCATGGCGGTGATGTGTTCACCCAATCCGGCCATCGTCCCTCCTGGCGGCATCATTCCAGAGACCCCTGACGGTCTTGCAGCCTCAGTCTACGGTCGACCAGGCTCGCGAGCCGAACGACCCGGCGAGCAAGACGAGCCGCCCCACGTGGCAGGAGGCAGGGGTGTCGTGTGCTGGCTCAGATCCAGCGCCGATGTCTGAATCTGTCGATACCCTGAGAAGACGGTCGCCGGGGCCGTGCACGTCGGCCGGTAGGAGCGACCTGAGACTGACGACCTTGTACATCCGGTTCTTCCGGTCGTTCAACCTCGACTACCTGCGGAACAGCCGTGAGGAGGACACAACCCATCCCGACCGTTGGATCTGCTCGGTCCGGACGAGTTGTTCTTCCCATTCGTGCGGGTCCCGCTGGGACCCGACGTGACGACGGTTGTTGAACCAGTCGGCCCACTCCAAGGTGGCGATCTCGACGTCGTCCTGCCCCTTCCAAGGGCCGCGTCTGCGGATGACCTCGGTCTTGGACAGGCCGATGATGGACTCGGCCATGGCGTTGTCGTAGGAGTCTCCGACCGACCCGGTCGAGGGAGTGGCGCCGGCTTCGGCGAGTCGTTCGGAGTAGCGGATCGAGGTGTATTGGCTGCCGGCGTCGGAGTGATGCATGAGTCCCTGGATCGACTGCCCCTCGCGGGATCGCTGCCAGATCCCCATCTCGAGGGCATCCAGGACCAGGTCGGTGCTCATCGACCGAGAGACCCGCCAACCGGTGACACGGCGGCTGAAACACGTCGACGCAGAACGCGACATAGACGAACCCGGCCCAGGTCGCGACATAGGTGAAGTCCACGACCCAGAGCTGGTTGGGCCGTTCGGCTGCGAAGTGCCGCTCGACCAGATCTTCCGGACGCGGGACCTTCGGGTCGGCCCGAGTCGTCGTCTTGGACGCGCCGCGAACCGCCCCGGCCAGACCGTCGGCGCGCATCAGGCGTTCGATCGTGCAACGGGCAACGTCGAAACCCTCACGACGCAGCTGATGCCACACCTTCCGGACCCCATAGACCCCGAAGTTGGAATCATGAACCCGCCTGATCCGGGCCAGGATCTCCGCATCGCGAACCGCCCGGGAGCTCGGTGGACGCTTCACCGCAGCCCAGTAGGTCGACGGGGCGATCTGGCAGCCATGCTCGGACAGCACTCTGCAGATCGGCTCGACCCCGAAGACCCGCCCCTCGAACACGTCATGGCGATGCTCGTCGATGAATATCACGAGCGTGGAGATGGGCGGTCGAGCTCCGCCGCGAAGAAAGCCGCAGCCGTCTTCAAGATCGCGTTGGCCCGCTGCAACTCACGGTTCTCCTTCTCCAACTCGATGATCCGCCGACGATCACTCCTGGACTGACCCGGTTTAGCTCTCGAGTCGATCCGGGCCTGTTTGCCCCAGCCACGCAAAGTGTCGCGATGAACCCCGAGCTGCTCGGCAACCCGCCGGCAGGCAGCCGTGACCGACAACCCCAGTTCCGGATCAGCAAGCAAATCCTCGACCAGACGGATCGATCGTTCCCGAAGCTCCTCGGGATACTTCTTCGGTGCTGGCATGGTCATCATCCTTTCGGGATTTCAGACCCTCCACCAGACCCGGGGCGGTTCAGAACTCATCCGCGAACTCACCCTCAACCTCAACCGCAACTACCAGCCAATACAAGCCCGCCCGAACACGACAAAACCCCCGAAACCATAAGTTCGGGGGTTTCAGATGTCCTGAGACATCACAAACGTGGAGCTAAGGGGATTCGAACCCCTGACCTTCTCATTGCGAACGAGACGCGCTACCAACTGCGCCATAGCCCCATGTCTTTCGACCAGAATACGTTACCACCAACGGCGGCGCTGACAAATCCTCATTCGCCCACAGCGGGGCGCAGATCGATCGGGCAGGAGTCCTCGGCGATCTCACCCAAAGGCTCTGCGGTCACCGGCAACTGGTCGTTCGGCCGACGCAGCGATTCGGTCAGTTCGGGCGAGGACAGATCAATGGTGCGGACGGTCCGCGGGGCCAGGGGCCGCGACACATAGGTGGGACGCGTCACCGGCAGCGGCTCCCAGACGTTGCCGGCGCTGTCGGGCGACACCGGCAGCGAGTGCTCGTCCGGCTCGGGCTCCTCGGAGGCCTTCTGCTCGGCCTCCTTGCGGCCGATGAGCACGGTCGACTCGTTGTTGCCGCGGTTCATGATCTGTTCGTAGCGACGGTCGAGGTTCTTGCGCATGGCTTTGACGCTGAACCGGGCGACGACCACGAAGGCCACCAACAGGGCGACCGGAATGAAGATCGACCACCACAACAGGTAGCCGGCCACGATCCCGACCGCGACGGCGGTGGTGACCACCATCAAGAACACCAGGACGTGCCGGCGCCGGGCCGCGGCCACCGCCTCGGAGCGACGCAGTTCGTAGACCATCGCGCGGCGGGTCAGCGGGGTGGAGACATCGGCGGTGACCTGCGAGGTTTCCTCGTCGTCGTCCGGCTCGACATCGCGGATGATTTTCACCCCACGCAGTTGGATGCGCGGGTCAACACCGGTCTTTTCGTCCTCGTTCGCACGCTTGCGGAGGAACCACGGGACCAGATACGCAAGCCAAGCTATGGCAATGGCTGCGTATATCAATCCGGTCACATCCCAGACCGTACGGCCTTGCCGGGATTCTTTCGAGCAGCCTCACCGGAGTGTCATCAGTCCGGGTCGACATTCTGCTCCGGACCTCCTTCGAGGCGTGCCACCAGCCCGCCCGGAACCTCCTCGACGTTGAGGGCGAACACCTCGTGATCGCGCCAATCACCGTCGATGTGCAGGTAGCGCGGACGGAAACCCTCGTGCCGGAATCCGAGCTTCTCAACCACCCGAAGACTGGCGGTGTTCTCCGGACGGATCGTGATCTCGATCCGGTGCAGACCCATCACCTGCCAGCAGTAATCACAGGCCATCGCAACAGCCAGGGGGATGATCCCCCGCCCGGCATAAGCCCGGTCGATCCAATACCCGACCTGGGCCCAGCCGGCCGATCCGCCGGTGATGCCGCTGACCGTCAGTTGCCCGACCAGGCGGGTGTTGCGTTCGGGTCCGTAGCGCACCATCCAGGGCAGGGCCGAGCCCTGGCGTCCGAGCCGGTTCATCATGGCCACGAACTGCCCGAAGCTGCGCGGCCCCACTTCGGCACCGGGCGGCATGGTCGCCTCCCAGGGCGACAGCCACTCCCAGTTGCGGGCGCGGATCTTCTGCCATTCGCGGCCGTACCGGCGATGTACGGGAACCAGTTCGACCTCACCGTGGCGCAGGCTCACCGGCCAGCGGTGCACCCCTCGGGTTGTGCCCCACACCGATCCCATCTCAGGTACCGCCCGCTTCCACCGAACACCCCGGCTCAGTGATCCCCGCCGCGAAGCTGGGTCACCGCGTGGTCGACGATCTCCGCGAGCACATCGAGGCCGTCGCGCACCCCACCGACCGATCCGGGCAAGTTCACCACGAGCGTGGTACCGGCAACCCCGCACGCGCCGCGGCTCAACACCGAGGTGGGCACCCCCTTGGCAACCCCTCGGGCCACCAGTTGGGCTTCCAGGCCGGGCAAGGTCTTGTCGAGGTGCGGACGGGTCATCTCCGGCGTGAGGTCCTTGGGTCCAATACCGGTGCCACCGGTGGTGACCACCAGATCGGGACTCCCGGCCAGCACCTCGGCGATCGCGTCGGCATAGGACGGTCCGTCGGCGACGATCACCGAATCGGTGTCGAAGCCCCATTCCCGGAGGCGTTCTTCGATCACCGGGCCGGATCGGTCGGTGTAGATCCCGCCGGCGGCCCGGGTGGACACCGTGATCACGATCGCCGTGCGCGGGGCGTCGGTCTGCTGGGTGTGTTCACTCACCGCGGCCTCCTTCGTGCTGACGCAGCCGATTCAGTCTCTGGTCCAGTCACCGGAGCGTCCGCCGGATTTGGCGGTCACCTTGATCTGGTCGATCACGGCCAGCTTGTCGACGGCCTTGACCATGTCGATCAGGGTCAAGGCGGCCACGCTGACCGCGGTGAGCGCCTCCATCTCCACCCCGGTGCGATCGGTGGTACGGACGGTGGCGGTCAACTCCACGCCTTCGTCGACGACCTCCAGGTGCACCTCCACCCCGCTCAGCGACAGCGGGTGGCACAGCGGGATCAGCTCCCAGGTGCGTTTGGCCGCCTGAATGCCGGCGATCCGCGACACCGCGAGCGCGTCCCCCTTGGGTACCCCGGTGCCGCGCAACAGCTCCACACATTCGTCGCTGAGCAACACCCGTCCGGTCGCCGTAGCAGAACGTGCGGTGACGTCCTTGGCGGACACGTCGACCATCCGGGCCGCGCCCATCTCGTCCAGGTGGGTGAACTTGGTCATGCTTCCTCGCCCATCACCCACACGTCGACGTTCTCGCCGACCGCGAGCTCGGTATCGCCCGGAGGCAGGATCACCAACGCATTGGCCTGCTGCATCTCGTGCACCAGGTGCGACCCGTGGCCGCCGACCAACTCGACGGTGCGCTGTCCCTGCTCGTCGGTAGTGACCAGGCCGCGGGCGTACCGGCGCCGCACGGGGTCGGGTTTCATCGACTTGGTCAGCGTCGCCGAAACCGTCGGCCGCACCAGCGGATGTACCCCCATCAGTTTGCGGATCACCGGCCGCACGAACACCTCGAAGGACACGAACGCGCTCACCGGGTTGCCCGGCAGCATCAGGATCGGGGTGTCGTCCTCGCCGATCAGCCCGAAGCCCTGGGGCTTGCCCGGCTGCATGCTGATCTTGGCGAAGTCGGTGGCCCCCAGCGACGGGGCGATCTCCTTGACGATGTCGTGGTCACCCATCGACACCCCACCGGTGGTCACGATCAGGTCGGCGCGCACCAACTGATCGGTGATCACCTGCCGCAACTCGTCCGGGTCATCACCCACCCCACCGACCCGGTACACCTGCGCACCGGCCTCCTGGGCCAGAGCGGCGACCAGGTAGGAGTTCGAGTCGTAGATCTGGCCGGGTTTGGTCAGGTCCAGCCCGGGCGAGACCAGTTCGGAGCCGGTGGAGATCACCACCACCCGCGGACGGGGCCGCACCAGCACCGTGTCGATGCCGACGGTGGCCAACAGCGACACCGTGCGCGGGCCGATCACATCACCCATCGACAACACCGGGGTGCCGTCGGCGATGTCCTCACCACGGGCGCGAATATTGGCACCGCGCTTGGGCGGGACGAAGACCTGCACGTCCTCCTCACCCTGGTCGGTGTCCTCGATCTTCACCACGGTGTCGGCGCCGACCGGAACCGGCGCGCCGGTCATGATCTTCATCGCAGTGCCCGGTGACAGTTCGTCCTCGGCAACCTGGCCGGCCGGGATGTGCCCCACCACGGCCAAGCTCACCGGGTTGTCCTCGGTGGCCTCGGCGATGTCCTCATGGCGCACCGCGTATCCGTCCATCGCGGAGTTGTCGAACTGCGGCACGTCGATGTCGGCGACGATGTTCTCGCTCAGGCTCAACCCCAGGCAGTCGGAGATGTGCTGGCCGAACGGTGGCAGTTCTTCGACCAGCGACAGGATGTAGTCGAGGTGGTCCTCCACCGAGCGGAATCCTCGCTCATCGGGCGCGGGCGGGTCGGGCAGCGACGGCGGTGGGGCCGGCTCCTCGTCGACGACCGCCTTCTTCTTCTTGCGTCCGAACAGTGCCATGGCGCCTACCATACGGCCATGACCACCCCGGACGGCCCGTGCGACTCGCCTACTCCCGCCACCCCCACCAGCTCGGCAGATCTGGCGGCTCTGGCTGAGGCAAAACAGACCATGCGCCGGGCGGTGCGGCGGGCGCGTTCACTGCAGGATGCCGAAACCCGCGCGGCCGCCGACCGCGAGCGAACGGCTCGGGTGTTGGGCTTTCTGGCCGGACGGGTCGGCCCCGGCCTGACGGTGGCGGCCTACCTCTCCCGGGATGATGAACCCGGCACCCTGGAGTTGATTTCGGCGCTGCACGCGAGCGGTGTTCGGGTGTTGTTGCCGGTGTTGGGCCCACCCGAAGCCCCCCTGCGGGAGCCGGATTGGGCCCGCTATGCCGGCCCGGAGCAACTGCGCAATGCCGCCCACGGCATCACCGAACCGGCCACCCCGGCTTTGGGCCCGCAGGCCCTGGCCGAGGCCGAGGTGATCATCTGCCCCGCTCTCGGGGTCACCCGCCTCGGTGATCGGCTCGGCATGGGTGCCGGCTGGTACGACCGCGCCCTGACCCGGGCCGCGGCCGAAGCGGTGACAGTGGCCCTGGTCGATGACGCGGAGGTCTTCGACATCCTGCCGATCGAGCCCTGGGACCGCCGGGTGGACGTGGTGGCCACACCGAGCGACCTGTTCAGCACCCTGGAACCGGACGCGATGCGGTGACGCCGTGTCCCACCGGTAAGCAGATCGGCGCCCGACCGATTAGCAGTCGCTATACTCGAGTGCCAGATCGTCTCGTCTTTTCGTGAACTGCCAAGGAACGTCCATGCCCACTTACCAGTACCGGTGCACCAGCTGCGGCAATGAACTCGAAGCCGTGCAGAAGTTCACCGACCCCGCTTTGACCGAGTGCCCCGCCTGTGAGGGCGCGTTGCGCAAGATCTACAACGCGGTCGGCGTGGTGTTCAAGGGTTCGGGCTTCTACAAGACCGACAGCCGCAACGACGGCAAGGCCAAGTCGGTCTCGTCCGGCAAGTCGGAGTCTTCCTCCGACTCGTCCTCCTCCGGTTCCTCCGGCTCCGATACCGGGTCGTCGAGCACACCTGCTGCGGCCGGGTCGTCGGCGCCGGCCAAGAGTTCAGCCGCGTCCTGAGCCGGGTGGGGCTGCACCGGGTGGCTGCCAGTTCACGCCCGGAGTCGGCTACCCGATCGCTTCGATGATCGCCGCCACCTGACCGGGATCGGTCAGGCCGGTCTGCTTGTCGACGATCGAGCTGTACACATGCGGCACCACGTGGGTGGCCCCGTTGCTGAGGCAGACATCCACGATCTGGGGGACGTGGGCCGGCTCGATTCCGCCGGTGGGTTCGAACATCTCGATGCCGTTGGCCGTTGCGGCACGCACCATTGCCTCCAGATGGTCGAGTTTCTGCGTTCCCTTGATCGGGAAGAACTTCACCGACGGCACCCCGATCTCGGCCAGCAGCACGGCCGCGAACTCGGCCGGCACCTCACACTCGGCATCACTGCTTTCCGGCCCGGTGCCGATCCGCACCAGACCCGGACGACTGCCCGGCCCGACCAGGGCATTCACCAGGGTCGTGGCACCGACCTGTTCGATCCGGCCCAGGGTGTACCCAGCAGCGGGAAACACCTGGTTCGCGTGCGGCGGTGAGGTGAGGGCGGTGACTTCGGCGACGCGTCGCCACATCGTCGGGTCGCCGTCACCCAGGCCCACCGACACCCGCACCCCGGCCGCCAGGTGCTCCCGAACGGCTGCCGCGCCACTGTCGGTGTCCGGGTGGTCCTTCATCAGGACGCCGCAGTAGACCCGTCCCGGCGCGGCGGCGGTGATATCCACGGCATTGTCCAGGTCGCGTGACAGGACGTTGAGTTCAACTGTGGTCACCAGATTCTCCTTCGATGATGTCGATGATGCGCTCGACGATGATGCGTTCCTGGCCTTCTCGCAGCGGCCGCGGGTCGATGCTGATCGAACCGGTGTTGGCCAGGTGATCCCGGGTGTGGATCGCCGGTGTCCCCTCGCGTAGTCGTCGGCTGAGTTCGACCGCGTCGAAACCGGCTTCCGTGGGGTCAACGGTGACCGTCGCCCGCCAGATCTCCCGGCCCGCCTCGTCCTGGGTGACCCGCGACCGGATGCCACGGACCCCCTGGAGTTCATCGACGACGTACTGCGCCACGTCCCGGAGGCGTCCGCTGTCGGGCGGCCCGTCCCGGTACTCCTCCAGCGCGGTGCACAGGCCGATGATGGCTTCCTTGCCCACCTTCATCGGCCGGCCCACACCCGCATACTGCGCCCGGGCGGCCGCGATCAGGTCGGCCCGCCCGCACAGGAAGCCACTGGTCGGCCCGCCCAGTGCTTTGCCGCCGCTGTAGGCAACCAGGTCTGCACCGGCCGAGATGTACCTGCGCAGATCCTCTTCGGCGGCCGCATCCACGATGACCGGCAGGCCCGCCTCGTGAGCCGCCTCGATCGTCGCTGCCAGCGATTGCATGCCCTTCTGCACGGTGTGGTGCGACTGGACGAAGAGCAGCCCGGCGGTGCGCTCGCTGATGCTGCCCCGAAGGTGGGCCTCCAGGGTGTGGTTGACCTGGCCGACCTCAATGGGGACGCCGCCGCCGAGTCGCACCAGTTGGGTGATCGCCGAACCGAAGTGGATGGCGTGACCCTTCTGCAGCACGATCTCGTTGGGTACCCCGGTGGATTCCGGGATGGCTTCGATCCGGGTCAGGTCCTCGCCGGCGATCAGCGCCGCGACGGCCAGGACGACTGCCGATGCGGCTCCGGTGGTGGGGACGCCGTCCTCGGCCCCGGTGGCCGCACCGATCACCGTGCCCGCTCGGCGCAGGAGCTGGTCGATGTTGACGTAGTCCTGAGCTGCGGTGGCCATCGATCGGGCGACCGTTTCGGTGACCGCGCTGGCTCCCAGGGCGGTCATCTTGCCGCTGGCGTTGATGACCGGGTGGCATCCGATTGATTCGAACGAACTCACGCAAACCTCCTATTCGGTTGCGATCGGGAAGAAGAAGCCGAACAGCATGGCACCCAGAATCGCTCCGCCGGGCAATGGCTTCTTGAAGTAGTAGGCGACCGCCGCCCCCAGGATCGACCCGATACCCACCGGGATCGAGGCCGTGGCGGCCGCGATGACGATCAGGGGGCCGAGGTACTGTCCGGCGGCATTACCGGCGCCCATCATGATCTCGGTGCCGTAGGTGGCTTGGGAATCGGACGCGACGGTGAACTTGCGGATGACCACGATGATCGTGCCCATGATCAGTCCGATCCCCGCCCCCACCAGCAGCGCCAGCGGGAAGGACTCCAGTGGTGCGGTGATGCCGGCCCCCAGCAACATGGCCGGGATTCCGATACCCACACCGGTTTGGATGGAGCCGCCGATGTCCAGGATGCCGACGAGCGGACCTTCCAGCACTCGGGCGAACAGGAAGCTGGCCCCGAAGGCTGCCGCGGCCCCGTAGCTCCCGGTGTCGACGCCCGCCTTCAGCAGGGCGACGATCGGGATGTCGTTGAACGCCCCCACCCCGTACACGAAGTACAAATGGGTTCCGGCAAATACTGCCGAAGCGAGCGCCGCCACGAACAGTGGGAAGCTCCACTCCGCGTACCAGAATCCTTTCGGCGGGGTCGGATCCATGGCAATGTCGGCGGTTTCCGACGATTCGTTGGAACTCATTCCTTCACCTCATATCCAAGAGTTTCGTGCACGCTGATGAGCCAGTCCGGGATGGGGATGTTGAACGCCTGCAGCATTTGGATGTCGAATCCACGCAGGAAGGCGCTGGCGGCGAAGAGCACCAGGATGGCAATGAGCAGAACCTTCGAAATCCGGTTCCAGCCTCCACCGTCCACGCTCTTGCCGAGCAGAATCCCGAGCACCACGCCCGGCACGGCATTTCCGAGCACCAGGTGCGCGAAACCACCGAGCACCGTGCCCCACATGCCGGTGCGTTTTCCGGCGTCCATGGCGGCAATCCAGAAAATCACCGGCATCACCGGGTTGATCAGCCACGCGCCGGCCGGCACGAGCACTTCCTCGGCGACCAGGCGCAAGGAATCGGGGACGGCTGCCGCGGTCGAGTTGAGTGCCGCCACCAAGACCGCGCCGATCGCCGCACCGGCGATGGCCATCTTCTTCGGGTTGTGCATGGTTTCGGCGACGTTCTTGTTGCGCAGCAACAAGGTTCCGGCCGCCCAGTTGGGAATGATGCGGTGGTCGACGTCCTGGGTGAGGGCGCCGGCCCCCACGACCGAGGCCCACGCATTGAACAGGAAGCCGAGACCGAAGCTGTAATGGGCAACGGCGTCACCCTGACAGGCATTCATCTCGCCATAGGTTCGGAAAGCACCCATTCCCTGTACTGCCGGGGCGTGGAACATGCGTGCCGCACCGGCACTGGCACCGAATCCGGCCAATGCGCCGATAATCACCGACTCGATGATCACAATCCAGTTCACGTCACACCTCCTATCTGAGTTTCAGAGCGTGCTGAGCCAGCGAGAGGCTCTCGTATTGGGTTCGATAGTTGATGTCGTCCAAGGAGACCGACCGAACTTCGACGGTGAACTCCAGATCCAGTGAGTAGGTCACCCGCTCACGGGGAAACAGGACTCCGAAGAACCTTTCGGTCCGAACTTCCTTGACCGCCTTCTTGATGTGGCAATCCGACGGCTGAATCTGCAGGATCACCTCGGCACGCTCGTTCATGACCTTCTTGCGCATGCTCGTCAAGGCGTCCTGGAATGCTCTCGGCGTGGAGTCACCACGACCGGAGACCGATATTTTTCGTTCTTCGATCAACATCATGAGGAATCACCTTCGGGGTGTGCCTTGCGGAAGGCTTCGACCAAACGCCGGCCGAGGTCTTCGGAGTCGAGAAACCCGAACCCGACCACCACCGCACCGTTCTGGACGGCGGTGACCCCGGCATCGACGGACCGGAGTCCGAACTCCATCGGGTAGCCGTACTTGGTGTTGGCGGTAACCGCGCCGGCTCCCCCGCTGCCGCAGAAGGAGATGCCCAGGTCGGCGTTCTCGGCGTGCATCACGTCGCCGAGTTTCATGTCGGCACCGACCCCGGGAATGACCACGGCGGTACCTCCCGCGGCTTCGACACCGGCGGCCACCTGCTGGCCCTTGCCGAGGCGATGACCGATCACAACCTTGACTGGTTTCATAACTCGTTCCTTTCCAGGAGTTTCGCGGTGTCGAGGTGAACCGCGATCAGGAAATCTTCTTCGCGCTGGGTTGCGCCGGGTTCGACCGCGGCCAGTAGTTCGTGGGCCAGTTCCATGGACTGTGGGCTGACCTGGTCGAACATGGCTTCGTCGAACGGTTCCAGGGGCTGGTCTGCGGCCACCCGGCGCAGCACCGTCACCACGTGCAGTGCCAGCAGTTCCAACCGGTCCGGCTCCAGCAGGTAGCCCTGGGCGTCGGTGAGTTCGTCCAGTTTCGGAACCGCCCTGCGCAGCGTGGCCCGTTCGGTGTCGGTGAGTTCGGTCTTGGTGGCCACCGCGGCGATGGTCTGTTCGACCCGTCCGTCATTCGCAGCCATGGACGTCATCTCCCCGCACCACCCGGCGCGGCCGCACCACTTCTCGGCCCGGCAAGGTGGCGCCCTGCGAGTCCCGAAACTCCCGGTCGGTGTGTCGGATCTCGAAGACACTGAGGTCTGCGGTCGACCCGGGGGCCAGGCTCGCCAGGTCCGGACGGCCGATGGCTGCTGCCGGACGTGTCGTCACGGCGGCGATCACGTCCTCGAGTGGGTAGCCGAGGGCGAGCATCTTGCTCATGGTTTCGGCCAGGGAATACACCGGGCCGTCGACATTGCCCTCGTGCAGGTCGGTGCTGATGGTGTCGGCCGGCAGCCCTGCTTCACGGGCCGCCCGCGCCACCTCGAACGAGAGGCTGGCCTGGCCGTGCCCGACATCGAACAGGACGCCCCGCTCCTTGGCCTCGACCGCTCGGGGGTCCAGCCGTCCGGTCTCGTCGAACAGGCCACCCGGTTTGCCGTGGAAGGCGTGGGAGCACACATCGCCCGCCCGCAGCAGGTCCAGGCACTCCCCCATCTCCGGCGGCCGGTTTCCGGTGTGAATCATGATCGGCAGCCGGACGGCGTCGGCGAGTTCGCGGGCCATCTGCAGGGGTTTGAGGCCGTTGCTGCCCAGCACCGATGCCGACATCCGCACCTTCAGGCCGATGATCCGGTCGGAGTGGGCCCGAATGGTCTCGAAGGACTTGTCCGGGTCGATGTTGGCCAGGTCGACGAGCTCGTGGCGGTCGTCCACCAGACCCGAGCTGGCGATGTTCAGCCAGGCCAGCACGTTCGTTCGTTGGGTGTCGATGACGTCGTGCTCGAACCGGTCGAAGTCACGCGCACCGCTGCTACCGGCGTCGACGACGGTGGTGACGCCTTGGTTCACACCGATCCGGTCGGCCGGAATCCCCAGGGTCTTGGCCGGGAGGAAGACGTGGACGTGTTGGTCGATGAACCCGGGCGTGACATACGCCCCTTCGACATCGATGCGTTCCCAGTCGTCGTCCGGCTGCGCCACGATCTTGCCGTCGGCGAAGGCGATCTCGGTGCCGCTCACCTCGTCGCGGTGGGCTTCGGGAAAGGTGCAGTTGGTCAGAACCGTTCCACGGGTCATGAAGCCTCCTGGTTCAGGTAGGTGGCCGCTGCTTGTTTCTCGGCCGTGGTGAGTGCCCAGCCCTGATCGTGTTCGGCCGCATCGATGGCGGCGGTGTCGTGCGCAGCGTCGAGGTCTGTGTCGAACTGGGTGTTGCTGGCCACCCGCTCGGCCAGCAGGATGCAGTGCAACCGCAGCCCCTCGGCGAGTTCGGGTGACAGGGGTTCGCGATGGTGGTGGGCGATGCGGTTGGCGAACTCTATTCCGGCCGAGACCAGGGCGATGAAGTCCGTCGAGTTGACCGCATGGGTCTCGCGGCGTGCCCCGGGGGCGGCGGCCACACCCAGATCCTTGACGTGTTCTCGAAGAATGTCGTAGTCGCGTTCGGTGGGTACGGGCTTGATCACCGCGGTGGGCTTGCACAGGTTGAGCGGGAAGGTGGTGATCACCAGTTCGACCTCGGGGTCTTGGGAGCGTCGTGGCGCATCGAAGGTCGAACAGGTTCCCACCACGTCGATCTCCGGGACGGCGGTGGAGATCAGCATCGTGATCAGTCGGGAGTTGCCTCGTCCGGTAGCGCACACGACCAACGCGCGCACCGGGCCGACGTCGGCGCAGTGTTCGAAGGCGGTGGCGAAATGCACCACCAGGAAGGCCAGGTCGGGCTCGCTGAACGACACCCCCAGCGGCAGCAGATAGTCGTCGCAGGCGATCTTGACCGCCTCGTACACGGGTTGGTACTTCAGCTTGAGTTCATCGAGCAGTGAATTCGGCTCGAGAATGTCGTACTTGTATTTGGTGATCCGGTCGCTGAGGTGGGCGATCAGCCCGGGCAACAGGGCGTGGTAGTTGAGCAGGTTGACGCCCAGTTCGGTGCCGACACGTTCGGCGATCCGCCGGGCCAAGGGGGCCACCTCGACGTCATCGGCATCCGACACGTCCAGGGGCATCAGCTTCGCCGACACCGCGATGGCTGCTTCCACGAAGAAGAAGTCGAACTCGTCGGTCGTCAGGTCCAAACCGGACAACTCGTCGAGGAAGGCGCTGCGCAAGGGAGCGGCTGCCACGTTCGGTGGTTGTGCCGACCTTTCCTCATCGCCGAGCAGTCGGCAGATCGCGAGCCTGAGCACCAACCCCGCGATGGCCGAGTCGCTCAGTTGGACGTTGAAGTCGGCCATGATGCGGTGGGTGATCCGATGGACGGCTTCCAGGGTCACCTCGATATACGGCCCGGCCTCGAGGACGTGTCGCAGTTCGGGTGACAGGACGGAGGGGTCGAGCTTCTTGCGTCCCGCCACCGCTGCCGAGCACCAGGCGAGGTCGTCGTTGGTCATCCGTGACCGCACGATGCGGTCCAGGCTGGCGCGGCGGGTGCGGATGTCGGTGTCGGCGATCAGCCCGGTCCGTCCTGGTTCGACGGTGATGCCGAAGGGCGTCAGCAGGGTCTGCACCGCCCGCAGGTCATTGGTCAGGGTGCTGCGGCTGACCCCGAAGAACTCCTGCAGTTCGGCCTTGGTCATCGGGCCGGTGCTCAGCAGGAGCTGCACCGCGCAGAGGTAGACCCGGGCTTCGTGGGAGGGGAATACCTGGGCCGACGCCAGCTTCTGCAGCAGGTCTGCGCGGGTGGAGTCGTCGACCTCGATGGCATGTCCCTGCCCCGGCACCGAGATCATCGTGGTTCCGTGCCGACCCAGCCAGCGGCGGATCGCCTGGATGTCGTACTTCGCCATCCGGTCACTGATCGCGTACTGCTCGGCGATCTGGCGGACGTGGATGGGCACCGACGACTGCAACATGTCGCTCAAGATGGCGTTCGATCTCTCCGACAATGCGGCCATCACGAACACCTCCCCCGGGTAGGACTTCACTCGACGATAGGTTCCGTCCGGGAAGGGCGGTAGATGGAAGGTGTTGCCCTGCAGCGGGGCAATGCATTGAACTCGCTACCTGCCCCAGCGGCGCCCCACGGTCTTTGTCCACAGCCCTGCGGGCCGGACGTGAGTGGACTTTCCACAGCCTTGGCCGATCGAGGGAATTCCCGTCGTGCGCGTACCACCGTGAAGGGTATGAACACTTCTTGGTGGCGCTCGGTGACCCGGGCGGTGAGTTGGCATCGCCGACGGTTGGCGGCGGTTGCGGCCGCGGTGGCCGTGGGCGCGACGATCATGGCCGTGCGTCCGGCGCCGGCCCCGACGGTTCCGGTCGTCGTGGCGGCAGCCGATCTGCCCAGTGGCGTGACGGTGAGCGACGAGCACTTGACGGTGGCGCGGTGGCCGGCCGGCACGGTTCCGGATCGGGCGGTCACCGATCCCACGGCGGTGCACGGACGGCTGGTCGCGGCCCCGCTGACCAAGGGCAGTCCGCTGACCGAGGCCAGTGTGATCACCCCGCACACTGGTGCAGCCGGACGAGTTTTGGTGCCGATCACGCTGGCCGATCGTTCGGTGCTGTCGGTATTGCGGGTCGGTGATCGGATCGATCTGTTGGCGGCCGGGCCAGAGGGCCCGATCACGGTGGCGACCTCGGCGCGGGTGGCGGCCCTGCCGCACCAGGATTCCGCCGGTGGTGGATTGTTCGAGTCGGACGGGGCCGGTTCCCCACTGTTGGTGGAAGTGAGCGAGTCGGAGGCGCCACGACTCGCCGGAGTGCCCGGATCAAACCTATCTGTGGTGTTGCGCTAGTTTTTCTCATGGCGCAACCACACCGGAGCCCTTGGCGGGCACGCGCCGGAAGGAGAAACGCAATGAGTGGTTTCAAAGAGTTCCTGATGCGCGGCAATCTGGTCGAACTGGCCGTCGCCGTCATCATCGGCACCGTCTTCGCCGCAGTCGTCGAGCAGTTCACCGCCGTGCTGATGGGCTTCATCGGCAAGATCGGCGGCCAGCCCGACTTCAGCGCCGTCACCCTGCTCGGGGTCAACATCGGCCATTTCATCAACGCCATGATCACCTTCCTGATCACGGCCGCGGTGGTGTACTTCTTCGTCGTCAAGCCCTACAACGCGATGCGCGACCGCTTCAAGAAGAAGGACGAACCGGCTGCTGCCACCTCCGAGGAACTCCTCACCGAGATCCGCGACCTGCTGCAGAACCGTCAGGTCTGAGTCGGACCTCTCCGGGCTCCGACGTCGTAGCCCCGTCAAGGCCTCCGAGGCCCTCGCCCCACACCGGGGTGGGGGCCTCGGTTCCATTCACCCGGCAGAACGGCCCCGACGAACGCGCCGGTTCAACTCCAGTGCGGTGGCACATCGGCGGCCAGGCGACGCTCCTCGGCGGTGAGCGGACGGGCCGGCGCGGGCCCGGCATGCTGCCAGGCATGAACGTCCAGATGGTCGGTGACCTGTCGCAGCACCGAGATGAACTGGGCAGCCCCGATCCCCGGGCGTCGCTCGGCCGGTACCCCGAAGGGCCACGGCAGTTCGGCGGCCTGCCGCTCGGCGACCAACCGGGCCAACCGCTGCCGGTCGAAACCCGCCGCGGTCAGGGCCGCACCGACCTCGTGTGGGGTCGGGGGCGGCCCGGGGTGTGACTGCTCCGGGTCGGGGCCGGGGTCGTCGAGTTCGTGGCCGGTCAGGGCCAACCCGAGGGCGGCGTACCAGCCCATCAGCCCTCGATCACCGTGCCCGCCGGCAGGCTGTGCGGCTGCCCCGGTTCGGCATCGGGCACCCGATCCTCGTCCAGCACCGCATCACCCACGCAGGTCACCTCGGCCCCGAAGGTCCAGTCGCCACGCACGGTGAGGCTGTCGGCGGCCCGCAAGGATGGTGCTCCGGCGGGGAACCGGGCATCGAAGTCGGCGATCGTCTTGTAGAACCGGTCGTCCAGGTTCACCACCGGATCGACCTGACGAACCGCCTCCAGCGACCCGTCCTCCACCAGTTCGTAAGCGTCGGAGCGCGCCAGCAAGAGGTCGCCGGTGGTCTTCACCGGCCGGAACCGTCGTCGATCCACCGCGATCGCGGTTGCCCCGGGGAACACCTCGATCGCCGCACCCATTGCGGTTTCGATCTGGAACACCTCGGGGGAATCCGGATCGGTCGGGTCGACCCGCTTGGTGTTGCGGATCAACGGCAGGCCGAGCACGCCCTTGCGTTCGGTCAAGATGGTGTGCAGGGCCCGCAGGTCGAACCACAGGCTGTTGGTGTTGAACCACCGGTGCCGGTCGTGATCGGTGAAGGTGTCCAGGTCCTCGTCGGGGGTCTGGGCGACCTCGCGCAGCACGATCTGGCCGTCGCTGCGACGCACGGCGAGATGGCCGCCCTTGCGGTCGGCGACGGTGCGGCGGCACACCTCCATCGCGAAGGGCGCCCCGGAACGGGCGAACCATCCGGCCAGGCGGGCATCGGGGGTGGCGCCGAGGTTGTCGGCATTCGACACCGAGGCGTAGCGGTAGCCCTGCTCCAACAACGTGTCCAGCAGACCCGAGGCCAACAGCGCCGGATACAGGTCGCCGTGCCCGGGCGGACACCATTCGAGGGATTCATCGGCCGGCCATGACACCGGCATGAGGTCGTCGGTGCGGATCTTCGGCTCCTGGCTCTGCAGGAAATCCAGCGGCAGCCCGGACACCTCCAGACCCGGGTGGGCGCGCAACGCGGCCAGCGAATCGTCCCGGGTGCGGAAGGAGTTCATCAGCACCAGCGGCAGTGCCACGTCGTGGCGTTCCCGGGCGGCTTCGACCTGTTCGGCGATCAGGTCGAGGAAGGTCTTACCCTCCCGCACCGGCAGCAGGGACTTCGCCCGGGTCATGCCCATCGAGGTGCCCAGTCCGCCGTTGAGTTTGATCATCACGGTGCGCGAGAGGGCGTCGCGGGCGTCGGCGTCGTCGACCTCGACCTCGTCGAGGTGCACCGGATCGGGCAGCGGCTCGATGTCGGCCTCGGGCATCATCCCGGTTTCACCGGCCTCGAGGGCTCGGTAGTAGTGCGAGAAGACCTCGATCGCCGTGGCGTCCACACCCGCCTCGGACATCTTGCGTTGGGCATGACGAAGACCGGAGCTGCTCATGGATCGATCCTACGTGAGCGCTTCTGGCGGCCATCGACCCCGCCCGGGGCCCGGGTTGGCGGGCGGGATTACGCTACCTGCGTGAACAAGACCGTGGCCGAACGACTGGTGGTGCGCCCCAACCACCGGGTGTGGGTATCCGCATGGGCACCCGAACTGGGCCGGCGACTGTTGTCGCCGTTGCCCTCGGGGGCGATCTTCGTCGATGACCTGTCACCCGAGGTGGACGTGGCCGTGCTGTTCATCAACAGCCGCGCCGAGTTCGATGCCATCTGGTTGGCCCAGTCCGAGCCTCTGGCCGAACGTCCGGCGGTGTGGGTCTGTTACCCCACCGCCAAGGCACAGTCGGGGAAGAAAACGATCACCGGCGATGGGCTCTGGGCCGCGCTGACCCCGTTCGCCTGGCGTCCGGTCTCGACGGTGGAACTGGACGCCAACTGGTCGGCGGCGCTGGTGCGTCCGATGAACCGGGCCGAATTGTCCGCGGCCGAACCGGACAAGTTGATCGCGGGCAATCGCAAGGCCATCGCGGCGGTGCTGGAAGCAGATTCCAGCTCCTAGTGCGAGCAGATCCAACGCCACGCCGGATCAGTGGGTGTGGCAGGTCTGGTGCTCACCGTCACGGAGCGCCCGTGCCCAGGTACTGCTGAATCCACTCGGCCGGGAGATCGCTGGTTCTGGCAACGTCGAGAACAACGTTGGCCATCAATTGGTTGCCCTCGACCCGGGCGCGGCACACCGCCAGTTGGCCTCGCTCGGCCAGACCTCGGACGACGGGCAGCATCTGCTCCGAGGTTCCCGAGGTCAACTGGCCGACCCGCTCCCCCAGGCACCGCACTTCGACGACAGCTTTGCTCCCGCTCTGCTGCTCGTGCAGCGTGACCGCGATGGACCGGCTGGGTTGCCCATCCAGTAGGCCCACCACGGTCTCCAAGTGCTTCTCCTCGCCGGTGACCTGGTACTTCCGGCCCCCGGGCAGGACGACGTGGGGTTGGTTCGGCACACCCGCCGGTGGGAACACGTCCTCGGGTGCGGGCAGCCGGATCGTGGCACGGGCGAAGATGCGATCTTCCTCACGAGCCCACAGACGCACGGGGACGGCCAGTCCGGCGCCGCTGCGGGCGAGCCGTGTCAGCACCGAACCGTAATCGGCCACGGTGTGTTCGGGCAGACGCCCGACCGGGAATCCGTTCACCAGCACAACGGGAGGTTGACGGGTATCGGTCACCAACACCCCACCCAACTCATCGAGTTCGGTCCCGTACGACGTCAAGGAGGCACCGACGGTACGGAAGACCTCCCGGATCGCCTCGCCGAAGGCCCGTTCCTCGTCCAACTCGATGCGCACGGGTCGGCGACCCCACGGGGCGTACACGGTCATCGGCGCCGGCGGGACGATGGGCCAGCGGTGGCGGGACGGCAGCAACCACACATACGCGGTGCGTTTGTCGTGGATGCGACCGGGCGCGATGATCGTCGGCTGCCTGTCGGCGTCCATATCGATCGCGTACCGGGCAGCATGTTCCCGAGGCAGGTACCCAACTTTTCGGTTGTCCACGTACACAGCGATCGCGTTGCGGTCGTACTGGTTGCCGGGTTCGCGAACAAGATGAAAGGTGACGCGCCCCGACTTGCGTGGGAGCCCTGCCCAGTACTCCACTCCGACAACCTGGATGGGCTTCGAGCCGGCCGGCCAGGGCGCTTCCGGTTGACGTGACCGCCCGAAGAGCCAATCGAAGAAGCCCACGCCGGATCATCCTCTCCACAGGGGCGCACCACCCCGACGCCCAGCCACTCGCGATGGCGGCCCCAGCAAGATTCGAACTTGCGACACATGGTTTAGGAAACCACTGCTCTATCCCCTGAGCTATGGGGCCATGTCGTGTCACGACAGCATCCAAGGGTAATGCCCTTCGCCCGTTGATGCCGAATGTGACTCCGGTCGCACCGGTGGCTCGGTCAACCCGACGACAGCAAATCAAAGGTCACGTTTCGGACGCGAAATGTCCACCGCAGCGGGCAATCCCGTTGCGTTAACCGTGACTTCAACTAGTATTTACCAAGAGAGCGGCGCCGACGTGTGTCTCCTGGGGGTGGGTAGACAGGCGTTTGAGCCCTTCGTCGTCGGCGCCCTCTCTTTTACCAGCCGCACTCCCTGACGGGGGCGCGGCTTTCGTCATTATTTGACCGCTGCAAACCGCCGCATCGGCATCGGCAGTTCCACCGAACCACTCTTCGCGGCCTGCTTGTCCAGCCAGTCGATGGTCGCCTCCACCCGGTGCGATTTGACCTTCGGTAAATACAACGAGTGAACGAACCGTTCGGCGTCTCGCCGCTCATACACCGGGTAGCGGTACAACTCCCGCTTGCTCTCCAGCTTGCGCAGGCCGGCATCGGTGACCAACTTGGTCAGGCTGTAGCGCCGGTCGGTGTCCTGGGATCGCTTCGGCAGCCGCGGTTTGCCGCGCAGGTGGCCGTACATCCGGGCCATCATCTTCAGGTCGCGCATCGCCATCGGACGGTTCGTCGGCGCCAGTACCGCCAACATGCCGCCGGGACGCAACACCCGGGAGACCTCGGACATCAGCACCGGCAACGGACGGACGATGCTGAAGCTCATCACCGACACCACCACGTCCACCGATTCACTGGCCAGGGGCAGTTTCAGCGGCGAGCCACACACCCACGAGCCCTGCCGGCCGATCGAGGTTTCGGCGAACCCGTCGGCGGCATCGGCCTCGGCACCTCGCTCGAAGGCCACCCGCAGTTCCGACATGGAGCGGTCGACCCCGATGATGGTGCGGTCGTCGGCGTCCAATTCGCGACCCAGCCGGCCCGAACCGCACGACAGATCGAGGACGACCTTCGCCCGGGCGGACACCACCCGGGTCAGCCACCGGTAGGGCGTGGCCCCACCACTGGTTGCCCGGCTGAACACGTCCTCGAGAATGCCGGGACGCGATTCGTGGAACTGCGCCAGATAACCGGACCAGTCGATCGGTCCACGTGGTGCCTTGCTCATCCGTCCTCCATGGGCCCACTGGGGTCATGACCCAGGATGCGGGCGACGTCGGCGCCGATCGAACGGATCACCACACCCGGCCCGATCGGGCGTCCGGCCACCGCCGAAACGAGTGCCGACAGGCCGGGCAGGGCCTCGTCGGGTGATTCGGCCCGCGGTGCATCCGGCGCCAACAAGGGGTTCTGGCCGTCGTTCCAGGGCGTGGTGAGTTTCTCCCAGGTGCGCAGCCAGGCCTCGGAGATCTCGGCCACCGAGGGCACTCCGAAGAAGTGGCCGACCGGGGCGTGATGGCGCAGGGCCACGATCGGTGAGCCCTCGTAAATCCGAGCCAGGCGCACCCGGGCGTCCAGGTCGCGGCGGTGGGCGTAGTCGTTGCGCATCACGAACGGGCACGGGTTGGGGCAGGTCTCCCCCACATCGGGACGCTCCCCGGCGTCCACGGATTCGTGGTTCATCGCGCACACCGAGAGGGCATCACCCAGCCGGGAGTGGAACCGGTCGAGATAGGCGGTGAACCCCGCCTGGTCACCGTCGGAGGCGTTCAGCGATCGCTTGGCAGTGGCGCGCTGGGCCGAGTTGTGCGGGCAATCAGGGTCGTCGGTACCCCACCGTCCGTCCACCGTGCGACTCATCACCGTCGGGTCACCGGCATGACCCAGGGTCGGTTCCCAGGCCAGGTGGCCCAGGTATTCCGCGATCAGGTGGGCGGTCACCACGACCTGCAGCGGTTCGTGGCGCTGCGAGCGCAACTGGACGACCTCCAGCATCAGCTCGTACAGCGGCACCAGCGACTTCAACGCCCCGCGCTGCTTGTCGCGCGGTTGGATCGGGAAGCAGGCCGCAGCCAGATCGCTGGCCCAGCCGGTGTCGAAGCCATAGGCGATCGTGGAGAAGTCCTCCGCGTCCAGGTCGAGTACCCGCTTCGCCGCGGTGGCGAGCTTGTGGGCCTCGACCAGGTGCGGTGGGGCTCCATCGGCCGGGATCGAGGCGGCGAACAGGGCGGCCACCGCGTCGTACCAGTGCCCATTGAGCAAGGCGGCGACTACGGGTTGGGGTGCGTACAAAGTGCTATCCGATCAGGCGCGAGCCACGAACATGTGCGTGGTGGTTTCGTTGCTGATTTCACAGGCACCGGTGTCGGTTTCCAAAATCACACCCAGCCCACCCGAGCGGGCGGTCATCGGTACCCCGGGGCGCACCCCTGCCTCGTCCAGCGCCGCGAGCAGGTCGAGGTCACTTTGCAGATGCTCGCTGAGCCGGGTCACGACCAGCTCGGACGGCTCCGAGCCGACCACCTCGGACAGCGGCTGGGCACCGGTGCGGAACAGTTCTTCGACCGCGGGCGCCCCGAACTCGTCCATGCCGGGAATCGGGTTGCCGTAGGGCGATTCCACCGGCATCTTCAGGATGTCGACCAGCCGGTGTTCGACCTCGTCGGAGATCACGTGCTCCCAGCGGCAGGCCTCGTCGTGCACCAGCCGCCAGTCGAGCCCGATCACGTCGGTCAGCAGTCGTTCGGCCAACCGGTGTTTGCGCATCACCCGCATCGCCAGGGCCAGGCCCTCCTCGGTGAGTTCGATGTGCCGATCGTCGTCCACCCGCAGCAGTCCGTCGCGTTCCATCCGGGCCACGGTCTGCGAAACCGTGGGGCCACTGTGGTGCAGGCGTTCGGCGATCCGGGCCCGCAACGGGACGATGCCCTCCTCGCGCAACTCCCAGACAGTGCGCAGATACATCTCCGTGGTGTCGATCAATTCGCTCACCGGATCGCCCCCTCAACAACGCACGCCAAGTTACCGACGCCCAGCCTACCCACACCGTCCCCACCCCCACGATTCCCGTCGGCTGTCATACCGGCGAGAATGGGCGGGTGAGTACGTTACGGATCCCCACCGACCTGCTGCCCGCCGACGGCCGATTCGGCTGTGGCCCGGCCAAGATTCCCGGCGACGCCGTCGACCGGCTCGCCGCAGCCGGACGCACCTGGCTGGGTACTTCGCACCGACAGGCCCCGGTGCGCGACGTGGTGGCCCGGATCCAGCGGGGCCTGGCCGAGCTCTACCGGGCACCGGATGGATACCACGTGGCCCTCGGCAACGGCGGCTCGACGCTGTTCTGGGATGCCGCGGTCAGTTCACTGATCGAGCGCCGTAGCGCCCATGGGGTGTTCGGGGAGTTCAGCTCCAAGTTCGCCCAGGCCGTCGCGGCCGCACCGCACCTGGACGAGCCGGCCGTGTTCGAGGCCGCCCCCGGATCGGTGGCGCTGCCCGAGCCCACGGATGCCGACGCGTACGCCTGGGCGCACAACGAAACCTCCACCGGCGCCCTGGCCCCGGTGCAGCGTCCCGATGCCGATGGTTTGGTGCTCATCGACGGCACCTCGGCCGCCGGTGGGGTGCAGGTCGACCTGTCGCAGACCGATGCCTACTACTTCGCACCGCAGAAGGGGCTGGCCTCCGACGGTGGACTGTGGGTGGCTTTCCTGTCGCCGGCCGCGCTGGAGCGGATCGAGCGGATCGCCGCCGGGGATCGTTGGATTCCGGCGATCCTGAGTCTGCAGCAGGCGGTGCAGAACTCCGCCGCACATCAGACCCTGAACACCCCGGCCCTGACCACCTTGTTCCTGTTGGCCGACCGGGTCGATCAGCTGCTCGCCGATGGTGGACTCGAGGCCGCCGAGGCACGTTCGCGCACCTCCTCCGACTACGTGTACCGGTGGGCCGAGGAGCGAAGCTGGGCCTCCCCCTTCGTCGAGGAGCCCTACCGCTCACCGGTGGTGGGCACGATCGACTTCGCCCCCGAGGTGGACGCGGCGGCCGTGGCGGCCACGCTGCGGGCCAATGGCGTGGTCGACACCGAGCCCTATCGCAAGCTGGGCCGTAACCAACTGCGGATCGGGATGTTCCCGACCATCGACCCGGCCGATGTGGAGGCGCTGTGCGCCTGCATCGACTGGGTGGTCGAGAACGGCTGAACCGCCCCGGACGGGGTCGGCGCCTTCATCACCGACCGCGGTTGAGCCACTTCAGGTCGGCCGCTTGTTCCTCCGCCGAACGGCGGGGACGCACCCAAGTGCCTTCGCTGTCTATGGCGTGATCGGGTTCGACCACCGAGGCACGCCGGGGACGGGGACGCACCGGTACGTCCGGCTCCCCCTCGCTGATGGTGAAACTGCGGCGCGGCTCGGCGGTGGGCAGCGGGGCATCGTCCTCGGGCAGGATCGCGCGCCGCGGTACCGGCTCGGGTTCCATCGCGGCCGGAGGAACTGCCGTTGCCGGGGGAACCTGAGTGGGCGGAACTGCTGCCGGCGGGACCGCTGTCGCCGGAGGAGTGTGGGTGGGCGGTGGCCCGACCGGCGCATCGGAGGCGGGCGGCCCTGGGACAGGCGCGGCGGGCATCGGGGCACTGGGCATCGGCGCTCGCGGCATCGGAGCAGCGGGCATCGGCGGCCCGGGCATGGCTGGCCCCGGGGCGGAAGGATCGGGCAGCAACGGGTCGGGCGCAGCCGTGGGTTCCCGGAAGGGGCTCTCGGCGGCCGGTTGGCTCGGCAGATCGAGCTGCTCGACCGGGGGTGGGGTGTAATCCGGTTCGGGATCTGCGAACAGCGGACGGGCCTGTTCGACCTGCGCCGGGTCGGCGATCAACGGACGAGCGGGTTCGGCCGGTTCCTGCGCGACGAAGGGCGAGGCGGGTTCGGGCTCGGGGAAGGGCGACTCGGCTGCGGCGGGTGCCGGCTCGGGGAACGGGGATTCGTGGACGGGCTCGATCGGTTCCGGTTCGGCGGGTTCGATCGGCTCCTCGGCCGGCCCCGCCGCGGCAGGGGCTCGGCGTCCGGCACCGATGAAGTAGACCACCCCGGCCGAGGCCAGTGCCAGCACACCCGCGGCCAGTACCGCGACCATGGTGCCGGTGCGCTCCCCACCGTCGCGGTCATCGGCCGGCGGGGCGTCCTCGGCGTTCTCGGTGGGTTCGGGAGTTTGCGGTTTCGGGTCCGGCTTCGGCGACGCCGGTGGGGTCGGGCCCGGAGCCGGCGCCTCCTTCAGGTCGTCGGGTATCGCGACCCGCACCACGGGCTGCTTCTGCCCGCTGCTGCCCAGAATCAACGACTGCCGATCCAGCGACAGGGCCAGCGCCTCACCCTGCTGCTGCCACGGGGCCGGCGCCCGGGCGGCGACCTGATAGGTACCCGAGTCCAGAATCTCGATCGAGGTGTAACTGCGGGTGGCGATCCGTCCGTCATCGAGGAAGACCGCGTCGGTCACCCAGGCCGGGGCGTCGCCCACCTTGGTCAGTTCGTTGTTGATGCCGCTGCGTGGTGGCCCGTTGGTGGCCCAGACCTCACCCTTGGCGGCATGGGTGATCACGAACAATTGACCGTCGTCGCCGACCAGCATCGCGCGGGCATCGCGCCGCTCACCGTCGGAGTACGACATCTCGAACGTGCGGACGTCCTCGGGCTGGCGACCCACCGGTTGCGGGTTGGCATAGCGGTACACCGCGATCGAGTCGCGGGTTCCGTCCTTGTCGCCGATGTCGGCGATGTAGAGGCGTGAGCCGATGTAATAGACGCCTTGGGGATCTTCCATGGTCCGGCCGAAGCGCACCGTGCCTTCGACCGAACCGTCACTGCGCAGGGCCATGGCGCGGTCGGAGTCGGGGCCGGAGTTCACCGTCCAGTACATCTGCCGGTCGCGGTCGGCGGCCAGGCCGGAGGCCTTCTGTACCCGTTCGTCGGTGACCTCGAAGATGACGTCGTCCTCGGCGGCGGCAGGCACGGCAAACAGAACCAGGGCCAGCAGCATTACCGCCCCGCTCAGCGCACGCCTCAGCTTTCGCATGCCCCCACTTTCCGCCTCAACGGGTTCCGTCAACGCAGGCGAGCGTACCCAACGGCAGATCCTTTTCTCTCATCGCCCGGCCACCGCCCCGATGATCACCACAACGATCATCAGGACCATCGCGCCGATCAGGATCAGGCGGCTCGTGCGGGGATTCACCCGCAACACCTTACGCGCAATCCCCGCGCCCCCACCCCATCCGGGCCGGAGCTGGGCTAGCGTTGCGGTATGGGCGAGCTGCGCTTGTACGCGATCGGCATCGACGAAATCCGAGCCATGTTCGGTGCCGACGAGCATCGTGGCGCCCAACTGCGTGAGATCGCCGCAGCCGACCTGACCCCACCCGCCCCGCCGAAACAGCGCGGTCTGCTCGGGGTGCTGGGGCCGATCTTCAAACGTCCCCCCGGCACCGTCCCGGTCGACCCCGACCAGCCCCGGGCCGCGGATCTGGAGGACCAGATCGCCGGCCGGCACCCCGATCCCGACCGGTTGGTCGCCCGCTGGCGACTGCTCGAGGTGCTGGTCACCGGCACCGCGTGGTCATCGACGAAGCTGCCACTGCCCGGCACCTTGCTCAACGACATCGACTTCTCGATGGCCTGCGTGGGCGTGCCGACCTCGCTGAGCCTGGCCAGCCTGCTGGACGATGACCTGCGCACCGGACTGCCCCCGTTGCCGGGGCTACGCGTGGGGTTCTGCCATCACCCGCGTGCCCTGGCCCGGGCGGAGGCCTACCGGGACGCGGTCGAGTTGATCTCCGAGCCCGAGCGCGCCGAGGCGGTCGAGAAGATCGCCGCCTGGCTGTCGGGGTTCGTCCGTTGGGGCGAGTTGGCGCCCGAACTGGGCCGGCCCGAGCCGTCCCTGGTCGGTTTCTACTCCTGAATGCAACCGTCCCTCGTTCCTGCGGCACGAACTATGTCGCGCAGGAACGAGGGACGGATGCGTTTACGAAAGGGACGTCAGCCGAGGGCCTTCTCCAGGGCGGTGACGAAGTTCACCGGGGCCTCGTACATCGGGTAATGACCGGCGTTGGCGATCACCTGCAGGGTGGCGTCGGGGAAGTTGGTCAGCCAGGTGCCCTTGACCCCTTCGGGCCCGGACGCCGGGTCGTTCTCACCGACGATCACGTGCACCGTGGGGTGTCCTTCGGCCGGGAGTTCCTCGGCGAAGTCGTCCAGGCCCCAGGCGGTGAAGTATGCGCCGTAGGCCTCGGGGGTCGAGTGTGCCAGCGAGTACTCGGTCATCTTGTTCAGCCAGGTGGCGGTATTGCGGTTGCCGGTGGTGAAATCCAGAATCGTGTATCGCTTCTCGGTGTCGTGCGCGGCGCCCTGGAACAGCGCCAACCCGTCGTCGTCCCATTCCAGCGCGGCCGCGCCGATCGGGGAAACCCCGACGATCGTGGTGACCCGGTTCGGGGACTTCAACCACACCTTCTGGGCGGCCTTGCCACCCATCGAGTGACCGACCACCGCGAAGCTGTCCCAGCCGAGTTCGTCGGCGATGGCCAGGGCGTCGTCGGCGATCTCGTCGTTGGTGAACTCCCCCGGTACGTCCATCCGGTCGCCGTAGCCGCGGTAGTTGACGAAAGCCCAGGTGTATTTCTCCTGGTCGATCAGGTCGGGCAGGTATCCCCAGCCGTTGGCGTCACCGAACCAGCCGTGCAGGGCCAGCACTCGAATCGGCCCGTTGCCGATGACCTTCGCAGTGTTGCTCACGATGTGCTCCTTTTCGTGGTGATCCGGGGTTGGGTACGAGTCTCTCAACGAACGACGACGACCAGGTCGCCGCCCTCGACCGATTGCACCGCGCCGAGGGCGATCCGTTCGACCTTGCCGGCCACCTGGGTGGTGATCGAGGCTTCCATCTTCATCGCCTCGATGGTGGCGACCTGCTGTCCGGCACTGACCTCGTCACCCTCGGCAACGGTCACGCTGACCACCCCGGAGAACGGGGCGGCGACGTGGCCCTTGTCGGACGGGTCGGCCCGTTCGGCCGACTTCACGTCCACCTGGATCGACTCGTCGCGCACCCGCACCGGACGCAACTGGCCGTTGAGCTGGGTCATCACGGTGCGCAGGCCGCGTTCGTCGGCATCGCCGATCGCTTCCAGCCCCAGGATCAGGCTGACACCCTTTTCCAGGTAGGCGCTGGATTCGACGCCCTGGCGCAGACCGTAGAAGTAGTCCAGGGTCGACACATTCGACAGGTCGCCGTAGTCCTCCCGGCCGGCCTCGAATTCCTTGGTCGGGCCGGGGAACAGCAGCCGGTTCAAGGTGACCTGCCGCTCGCGTCCGGCTTCGGCGAGCTTGGCCTCGTCCTCGGCGGAGATCTCCTCCTCGCGGATCTTCACGGTGCGACCCTCCAGGGCCTTGGACCGGAACGGTTCGGGGAAGCCGGCGGCCGGCTCGCCCAGTTCACCGGCGAGGAAGCCGATCACCGAGTCGGGCACATCGAAGGATGCCGGATTCTCCTCGAACTCGGCCGGGTCGGCACCCACCGCGACCAGATGCAGGGCCAGGTCGCCCACCACCTTGGACGAGGGGGTCACCTTGGTGGGTCGGCCCAGGATCCGGTTCGCCGCGGCGTACATCTCCTCGACCGCCTCGAAGCGGTCGCCGAGGCCAAGGGCGGTGGCCTGCTGGCGCAGGTTCGACAACTGGCCGCCGGGGATCTCGTGGTCGTAGACCCGTCCGGTGGGTCCGGGGATGCCTGATTCGAAGGGTTGGTAGACCCGGCGCACGGCCTCCCAGTAGGGCTCGAGGTCCATCACCGCACGCAGGTCGAGTTTGGTCGGACGGTCGGTGCCGGCCAGGGCAGCGACCAGAGCGGAGGCGGCAGGTTGGCTGGTGGTGCCGGCCATCGAGGCGCTGGCCACGTCCACCGCGTCCACCCCGGCCTGCACCGCGGCGAACAAGGTGGCGACCTGGCCACCGGAGGTGTCGTGGGTGTGCAGATGCACCGGCAGGTCGAAGCGGTCCCGCAGTGCGGTGACCAGCTTGGTCGCCGCCGGGGCGCGCAACAGGCCGGCCATGTCCTTGATCGCCAGGATGTGGGCTCCGGCCTCGACGATCTGTTCGGCCAGATTCAGGTAGTAGTCGAGGGTGTAGAGGTCCTCGTCCGGGTCCATCAGGTTGCCCGAGTAGCACAGCGCCACCTCGGCAACGGCAGTGCCGGTGGCCCGTACCGCGTCGATCGCCGGCCGCATCTGCTCGATGTCGTTGAGCGCGTCGAAGACCCGGAAGATGTCGATGCCAACCTCGGCCGCCTCCTCGACGAAGGCCTCGGTGACCCGGGTCGGGTACGGGGTGTAGCCGACGGTATTGCGTCCGCGAAGCAGCATCTGCAGGTTCTGGTGCGGCAGCGCCGCGCGCAACTTGGCCAACCGCTCCCAGGGATCCTCACCGAGGAACCGCAGGGCGGTGTCGTAGGTGGCGCCACCCCAGCATTCGATCGAGAACAACTGCGGCAGCATCCGGGCGATCGCCGGGGCCGGCACCAGCATGTCGATGGTGCGCATTCGGGTGGCCAGCAGCGATTGGTGGGCATCGCGCATCGTGGTGTCGGTGATTTCCACCTCGTTGCACTCGCGCAGTTGCCGGGCGAAACCCTCCGGGCCCAGTTCGCGCAGTCGGTCTCGGGCCCCGGCGGGCACCTCGGCGTTGGTGTCGAACTCGGGCAGCTTCTCGTAGGGGTGCACCGTGGTGGGCGCCGGGCCGTCCGGCTGGTTCACGGTCTTCTCCGCCACCCAGCGCAGCAGCCTGGTGCCGCGGTCGGCCGGTACCCGCGAGGCCAGCAGGTGCGGGTGGTCGTCGATGAAGGCGGTGGACAGGTCACCGGCGAGGAAGGCCGGTTCGGCCAGCACCGCCTGCAGGAACGGAATGTTGGTGGATACGCCACGGATCCGGAACTCGGTGATCGCCCGGCGGGCCCGGGCCACGGCCAGATCGAAGTCGGCGCCGCGGGCGGTGAGCTTGACCAGCATCGAGTCGAAGTGGGCGTTGATCTCGGCGCCGGTGCTGGCGGTACCACCGTCCAGTCGGATGCCCGCACCACCGGCGGAGCGGTAAGCGGTGATCGTGCCGGTGTCGGGACGGAAGCCGTTGGCCGGGTCCTCGGTGGTGATCCGCAACTGCAGCGCCGCCCCGCGGATCTCCAGGTTCTCCTGGCTGATGCCGAGATCGTCCAGCGATTCGCCGGCCGCGATCCGCAACTGGGCCTGCACCAGGTCGACGTCGGTGATCTCCTCGGTGACGGTGTGCTCGACCTGGATGCGGGGGTTCATCTCGATGAACACGTGCTCCCCGGCACGCTCCCCCTCGGTTTCGACCAGGAACTCGACCGTGCCGGCGCAGGAGTAGCCGATCTGCTGGGCGAACTTCACCGCATCGGTGGTGAGCGCCTCACGCAGTTCGTCGCTGATATTGGGTGCCGGTGCGATCTCGACGACCTTCTGGTGCCGGCGCTGCACCGAGCAGTCGCGTTCGAACAGGTGCACCACATTGCCGTGGGTGTCGGCCAGGATCTGCACCTCGATGTGGCGGGGGCGTCCCACCGCCTGCTCGACGTAGACCGTCGGGTCACCGAAGGCGGCCTCGGCCTCGCGCATCGCCTGGTCGAGGTTCTCGCGCAGTGCGTCCGCAGTGTCGATCCGGCGCATGCCGCGGCCACCGCCACCGGCGACGGCCTTGACGAAGACGGGGAAGCCGATCTCCTCGGCACCGGCGACCAGTTCCTCCACATCGGTGGACGGGGCGGTCGACTTGAGGGTGGGCAGTCCGGCCTTGCGGGCCGACTCGATGGCGCGCACCTTGTTGCCGGCCAACTCCAGCACCTCGGCGGGCGGGCCGACGAAGGTGATGCCCTCGGCGGCACAGGCCTCGGCCAGGTCGGGGTTCTCCGAGAGGAAGCCGTAACCGGGGTAGATCGCGTCCACCTCGGCGAGTTTCGCGACCCGGATCATCTCCTCGATGTCGAGGTAGGCGCGCACCGGGTGGCCGCGCTCACCGATCAGGTATGACTCGTCGGCCTTGATCCGGTGGACGCCGTTGCGGTCTTCGTAGGGGAACACCGCAACGGTGCGCATTCCCAACTCGACCCCGGCTCGGAACGCGCGGACGGCGATTTCACCACGGTTGGCGACCAGCATCTTCGAGAACATGTTCCGAACTCTATGACCCCACCACATTCGCTGGCGAGGGTGTTCGTGACAGTGAAACGTCCCGCTGCCCTCACCCCGGCTCTAGGCTGGGGGCATGCAGAGTCCGACCGCCCTGTGGCACGCCTTCAACCAGTCGGTGATGATCCCGGCGCTGCGCTCCCCGGTGGGCAGGTTCCTGCACAGCCCGCTGATCGGGTACACCGCGGTGCTCAATACCACCGGACGCCGCAGCGGCAGGACTCGTGCCGTCCCGTTGAGTTACGCCCTGCGTGACGGCCATATCCATTTCGTTTCCGGGCTCGGCGAGGAGAGTCACTGGTACCGCAATCTGCTGGCGAACCCCCGGGTGGTCGTCCAACTGCCCGGACGGGTGTTCGAGGGCGTGGCCGAACCGGTCACCGACCCGGCCGAGGCACTGTCGGCCCGGACTGCGATCCTGCGGACGAGTTGGGTCACTTTGTTGGCCCTGGGCCTGCCGCCGGTCGGGGTGACCGAGGCGCAGGTCGCCGAGAGCACCCTGGGTGATCGTCCGGTGGTGCGGGTGCGCACCGTCGAACCGGTCGAACCCGGTATCTGGGATCCGGGAAGCTGGGGATTCGCCCTGCCGCATGTTGTGGCGCCGATCGTGGCCGTCGGCCTGTTGCGCAAGCTGCGTCGCGGCCGGTGATCAGACCTCCGACGCGTCGGCGGGAATCATCGTCGGGGCCGTGTCAGGATGACCGCCGTGTACATCCGCTTCCAGTCCCCGCACCCCGGCAAGCGCGGCGTGCACACCGGGGTATTCGGCCTGGCCAATGGGCTCGGTCGATCAGGTGAACTCACCGCCGAGGAACATCGCGACTGGCGGGCCGGTAACGACTGGTTCAACGACGCCTACCCGGACCCCAGCGCCACCGACCCGTCGGTTTACGACCAAGCACTGCACCCGCGCGCGACAGCATGGTTCAAATCCAGTGCCACCCATCTGCTGGACCGTGTGCCGCGTTATCTCGAGATCCTCACCGCACACGGTGTTGCCTGTCTGCGGGTCGAGGCCGAGGACCCGGGTCGGGTGATCTACGAGGACGACGTCCAGATCGTCGTCGTGCCGCATGACGAGGACGCGCAAATGTCCTTCCATCCGCAGTAGCGGGGGCCGGTGCCCGGCGGGGCCTTGCCGGCGGAGCCCGAGACCCCTGGCCTATCGGCCTCGGGTCGCTTCCCAGCTAGCGTTGCCGCAACCTTGCTGCCGGAACTGGCCTGATTCCGAGCCGTCAAACCACATACGTGGATGCCGGGACGAGAACAGGCTGGTTGCAGCAGGGGATGGCTGTGCCGAGGGAACTGCTGCGCGAGATGGGAACCAAGATCGTGTGACTTTTTGCTCGCCTGTCGGGCAAAAAGTCACACGATCTTGGATCAGTCGAGTTGCAGCCCGACGGCGGAGCCGATCAGGTAGGTGATCGCCATCGCGATCATGCCGCCCAGCACATTGCGCAGCAGGGCCCGCACCGGCGGGGCACTGCCCAGGCGCGCGCTGACGAAACCGGTGATCGCCAGGGCAACGCCCGCTGCGAGCACGGTTCCGGCGATCCGGTACGCGTCCGGCAACAGCAGGATGGACAGCAGTGGCAGGGCTGCACCGACCACGAAGGCGACGATCGAGGCGAAGGCGGCCTGCCAGGGATTGACGACCTCATCGGGGTCGATGTTCAACTCCACCTCGGCATGGGCGGCCAGGGCATCGTGGCGGGTCAGTTCCTCGGCAACCTGCTGGGCGAGATCGGGATTGAGGCCCTTGGCGCGGTAGAGCCCGGCGAGTTCGGCGAGTTCGGCCTCGGGATGCTCCTCGAGCTCCCACCTCTCCAGGTCGAGCAGGGCCTTCTCGGTGTCACGTTGGGTGGACACCGAGACGTACTCCCCGACCCCCATCGACAGGGCACCCGATGACACACCGGCCAGTCCGGCGATCAGCAGCGTGCCGGGTCCACTGCCCGCGGCGGCGATACCGATCAGCAGGCTGGAGACCGAGACGATGCCGTCGTTGGCGCCGAGCACCATGGCCCGCAACCAGTTCAGCAGGGCGCTGCTGGATCCGGTGTGGGCCTCGTGCGCATGCCGGTGATGGGTTCTGCTCATCGGCCATGTCCTCCATCGGCTGACGTCGGTGGCTGGTCGTGATCACCCCGGACAGTACACGGTTCTTGCGGGCATCTAGGCGGTCTCACGAACGTCCGCCGGGGCCGGGTTCAGCGCGTCCGCATCTGGTCGAGGAAGTTCAACAGCACCACAATGCCGACGATGCCGAGGATGGCCAGACCCAGCACCACGAGCAGGATCATCGCGATGGCCGCGATCACGTAGCCCACGCCCCGGTGCTTGCTGGTGTGGCCCGAGGCGATGGTCTTGTCGAGCAGGCGCAGGTTGCGGGTGTTGCCGCGAAAGGCCATGTCGACGAAGGGCCCCACCGCGGGGATCAGGCCGACCGCCCAGTCGATCACCACATTGCCGAGCATCCGCAGCAGTACCGGCAGCGGCACCCGGCAGCGCACCGCGTCCATCAGCACGACTCCGTTCATCACCGTGCCGGCCGCATCTCCCACGCCCGGGATGAAGGACAGCAGCGCGTCGGCGCCGATGGTGAAGTTGGTGCCCGGCACCCGGATCAGTTCGTCCATCACGTGCGACAACCGGCGAGTGCCCCTGGCCGGGGTGGGTACCACCGTGCCGTGCACGGTGTCCTCGCCGGGGGCCAGCCCGGCCAGCTTCGGGTCGGTGTAACGGCGCCGGTCATTCGCATCGGAAAGTGGGCTCACCACTCCAGCCTAGGGCCCGTGCCCGGATCAGACCTTCATCCACCCGGGTGGAGTATCGGATCGGAGCGCGGAATCCGGATGCTGCGGACGCTCGCGCCGGGGCCGGGCTGCTTCAGCCCGTCCGGGAACCGACCGACTGGCAGGACGGGCAATAGAAGATCGTGCGCTCGCGGGTCGGTGGGCCGGCCATCTCCACCCGAATCGGGGTGCCGCAGCGCCGGCAGGTGTTGCGGTGTCGACCGTGGACGTAGGTATTGCGTCCGGGACGCAGATCACCGGTGCTGGACGGGATCGCGTGGGCACAACTGGCCTGCAGGAACCGCTGCGCCCGATTGACCAGGCTGAGCAGTTGGGCCTCGGAGAGATCGGCGGCCGGGGTCCACGGGTCGAGGCGCTCGGCGAACAGGGTCTCGGCCGCCCAGATCGTGCCGATTCCGGCCAGGCAGCGCTGATCCAGCAGCGCCGCGGCGATCGTGTCGGGATGCTGCTGCAGATTGTGCACCGCGACCTCGGCGTTCCAGTTCTCACCGAGCAGATCGGGGCCCAGGTGACCGATCAAGGTGTGCTCCTCGGCGGTCGGTACCACGTCCAGCATGCCCAGGTTGTGTCCGATCGCCAGGTACTCGTCGGTGCCCAGCAGCGCGCGAACCTTGTGACCACCGGCGCGCGCCCCGGGACGGTCGATGATCCAGGATCCTTCCATCCGCAGGTGGGAGTGCACCGTCCAGGCGCGATCGTCCAACGTCAGCCGGTGCAGCAGGTGTTTGCCGTAACTGGCCACCTCGATGGTGGTGGCACCGGTGAAGTCGTACTCGGCCACCGAGGGCCAGCGCAGTTCGCAGCGGGTCAGTAGCCGGCCGGCGAAGACCCGATGCAGCCGCAGCGCGGTGCGTTTGACGGTGTCACCCTCGGGCATGGCTCATCGCCTGATCCGGATGCCGCGCGGCAGGTGGTGGAAACCGGCCGCCAACATGGCGGCCACCCAGGGGTGTTCGGCGGTGTGGATGTCGGCGCCGTCGATGCGGTCGATGCTCAGCCCCGACATCCGTCCGCTGCGTACCAGCGCGACCAGCTGCGCGGCCGCTTCGGTGATCTGGTCGTCGGTGGCGGGCCAGGTCAGCATGGTGCGGCCGCCGCGTTCCAGGTAGCCGATCAGGGCTCCGTCGGCGAGCAGCACCAGCGCGCCGGCTTTGCGGGCGGGCCGGTGGGCCGGGGTTTCGGGCCAGCCGAGGGCTGCGCCATAGGGGTTGGCCGGGTCGGTGGCGGCCACGATCAGGACGGGTTGGTCGGTGCCGGTGCGCAGCCGGTCGATCGCCCCGGTGTCGGCGAACTGTGCCGCGCCCAGGCCTTCGACGAAGTAGCCACGTCGGACCTTGCCGGCGGCCTCGGCAGCGCTGAGCACCTGATAGACCCGGGCGAAACCACCGGGGATGTCCTCGGCGACCACACTGCCGCGGGTGAGTACCCCGTAGCGGTCGAGCAGGATGTCGGCGGTCAGCAACGCCTCCTGGGTGGCGTCGAGTTCCATCGTCGGCGTCAGCGACCAGCGTCCCGGTGGGCCGGGGGTCGGCAGGTTGCCCGCGATCCGGGCCCGGTGTCGGCTGCGCCCTCGGGCCGCCGGCACCCGGGCCTTGTGGGTGGTGCGGCCGCCGGCGAGTCGTTGCCGCAGCGGGGCCAGGGTGTCGTTGGTGACCAGCCCGTCCCACACCAGTTGCCAGAGTTCCTCGGCCGCACCGGGCCCGGCCGTCGACAGGGTGCTGAAGAAGTAGCCACCGCCATCGGCCAGCAGTTCCAACAGTGCGGCCCGGGTGGGGTTGTCGGCCCCGGACGGGTGGGGTGCGGTGTGGCTGAAGCCGGCCAGAGCTGCCGGGTACAGCGAGATCCAGCCGTCGTTGCCGGCCAGGGCCCCGTGACCGCGCCAGCCGACTTCACCGGCGGCGCACAGTTCGTCCAACATCGCGGGACGATAGTCGGGCACTCGGGCGGGCAGGACGACCGATTCGACGGCGCTGGCCGGGAGCACCGCACCGGCCAGTTGCTCCACCGCCTGCAGGACACCGTCCACACCCCGGCCCCGGCCGAGGCCCTGCCAGCCGGTGAGAAAACGGGCATAGTCGGCCTGCGGTACCGGTTCGATCTCGGCGCGTAGCGCGGCCACCGTTCGGCGCCTGATGGTGCGCAGCACCTGGGGGTCGCAGAACTCGGTGCCACTGGCGCCGGGCCGAAACTCACCGGTGAGCAACCGGCCTTCGCTCACCAACCGGGCCAGGTGATCACTCACCACCGCGACGCCGAGACCCAAAGTGCCGGCCAGTTCGGTGGCGGTGAACGGGCCGTGGGTGCGGGCGAAGCGCGCGATCAACTCCCCCAGCGGGTCGTCGACCGGCTCGGTGAAGACCGCCGGCACTCCCAGTGGCAGGGCGACCCCCAGACCGTCGCGGAGCCGTCCGGCGTCCTCGATCGCGGCATAGGTGCGTTGCCCGCCAACCTGGTGGGCCGGGAAAACCCGGGCAGCGTCCACCAGTTCGGTCAACCATCGGGGCACGGCATCGGGCTCGCGGCAGCGTTCGGCCAGTTGTTCGGCGGTCAGCGGGCCGAGCACGCGCAGCAGGTCGGTGAGGTCGTCGGCGTCCCGGGCCTTGCGGGTCTCGGTGAGGTGTTGCAGTTCGGCCTCGGTGCGCTCGATCGCTTCGGGGTCGAGCAGATCGCGCAGACTCGGGCCGGCACCGGTGCCGAGCAGTTCGCCGAGCAGGTCGGGGTCGACGGTCAGTGCGGCGGCCCGCTTCTCGGCCAGCGGCGCATCGCCCTCGTAGATGAACTGGGCGACATAGCCGAACAGCAGCGACGAGGCGAACGGGGAAGGCCGGGGTGTAGTGGCCTCAACAACGTGGACGTCGCGGCTGCGAACCCGGGCCATCAGCTCGGCCAGGCCGGGCAGGTCGAAGACGTCCTGGAGACATTCGCGTACCGCTTCGAGCACGATCGGGAAGTCGGGAAACTGCGCGGCGACCTCGAGCAGTTGCCCGGCTCGCTGGCGTTGTTGCCACAGGGCTTGGCGTTGTCCGGGGCGTCGGTTGGGCAGCAGCAGGGCCCGTCCGGCACATTCGCGGAACCGGGCGGCGAACAGGGCCGAGCCGCCGACCTGCTCGGTGACCAGGTTGGTGATCTCCTCGGGGTCGAAGATGATCAGGTCGGCAATATCGGGGGCGGCGCTCTTGGGGTCGTCCTCGGCCCAGGGGTCTCCGGTGTCGGGCAGCCGCAGCACGATGCCGTCGTCGGCGTACATCGCCGACACCTCAACGCCGAACCGTTCGCGCAGCGCGGCACCGATCGCCAACGACCAGGGGGCGTGTACCGGCGCACCCCAGGGAGTGTGGATCACCACCCGCCAGTCACCGAGTTCATCGCGGAAGCGCTCCACCACGATCGTGCGGTCGTCGGGCAGAGCGCTGATCGCCTCGCGTTGTTCGGCGAGGTAGCCGACCAGGTTGTCGACGGCCCGCTCGTCCAGGGTGTTCAGTCGGGCGTGGGCCTGCTCGGGGCTGAGGGCGGCCACTTCGCGGACGAAGGCGCCGACCGCGGCCCCCAGTTCGGCCGGACGCCCGATGGTGTCGCCCTTCCAGAACGGCAGTCGGCCCGGTTCGCCCGGGGCCGGGGCGACCAACACCTGGTCGTGGGTGATCTCCAGCACCCGCCAGGTGGAGGTGCCCAGGGTGATCACGTCACCGACCCGGGATTCGTAGACCATCTCCTCGTCCAGTTCGCCGACCCGGCGTCCTGGCCCGTCGCCGGCGACGAAGACCCCGAACAGGCCGCGGTCGGGAATCGTTCCGCCGGAGGTGACCGCGAGCCGTTGCGCGCCCCGACGGGCGACCAGGGTGTCGGTGCCGCGATGCCAGGTCAGCCGTGGCCGCAGTTCGGCGAAGGCCTCGGAGGGATAGCGACCCGACAGCATGTCGAGCACCGATTCCAATACCGGACGGGTGAGCCCGGTGAAGGGGGCGGCTCGGCGCACCATGGCCTCGAGTTCGGGCACGGTCCAGTCGTCCATTGCCACCGCGGCGACGATCTGTTGGGCCAGCACATCGAGCGGGTTGCGGCCGACGCTGAGGTGTTCGATCGCCCCGGCCAGCATCCGTTCGGTGGTCACCGCGCAGGGAACCAGATCACCGCGGTACTTCGGGAAGAACACCCCACGCGAAACCGCGCCGACCTGGTGCCCGGCCCGTCCGACCCGTTGCAACCCCGAGGCCACCGACGGCGGCGCCTCGACCTGCACGACCAGGTCGACCGCGCCCATGTCGATACCCAGTTCCAGTGACGAGGTGGCGACCACCGCCGGCAGCCGTCCGGCCTTGAGGTCTTCTTCGATCACGGCGCGCTGGTCGTGCGAGACCGACCCGTGGTGGGCGCGAGCCAGGTCGCCCGAATGGGGACGCGAATAGGCCGTGGCGGTGGACAGGTTCGTCGAATGTGGCGCGCCGCCGATTCCGGAAAGCTCGCCGGCCGACTCCACTCCGCGGCGTTCGTCGGCGATCTCGTTCAGCCGGGTGGTGAGGGTTTCGGCCAGCCGCCGCGAGTTGGCGAAGACCAGGGTGGAGCGGTGTTGTTCGATCAGGTCGACGATGCGTTCTTCGACATGGGGCCAGATCGAGCTGCGCCGCGGTTCGCCCGCGGCCGGGCCGAGCAGCGATTCGGGTTGCCCGGGCTGCCCGATCGCGGCCAGATCGTCGACCGGCACCTCGACGCTGAGGTCCCAACTCTTGGTGCTGCCCGGATTCACCACACTGACCGGACGGCCGCCGGCCAGGAACCGCGCCACCTCCTCGACCGGACGCACGGTGGCCGACAGGCCGATGCGTTGGGCCGGCCGCTCCAACAGGTGGTCGAGCCGTTCCAGTGACAGGGCCAGGTGTGCCCCGCGTTTGGTTCCGGCCACCGCGTGAATCTCGTCCACGATCACCGTCTCGACGGTGCGCAGCGCCTCGCGGGCCTGCGAGGTCAGCAACAGGTAGAGCGATTCGGGCGTGGTGATCAGCACGTCATCGGGGTGTTGGGCGAATCGGCGCCGCTCGGCCGCCGGGGTGTCACCGGAACGCACCGCGACGCTGATCTGCGGCGGCGTGGCGCCCAGTCGGGCCGCGGCGTGCCCGATGCCGACCAGCGGTGCACGCAGGTTGCGTTCCACGTCCACCGCCAGGGCCTTCAGCGGGGAGATGTACAGCACCCGACAGCCGGCGTCCTCGCGTTCTTCGTCGGCGGCCAGCCGGTCGATCGCCCACAGGAACGCCGCCAAGGTCTTACCCGAACCGGTGGGTGCCACCACCAGGGTGTGCTCCCCGGAGCTGATCGCCTGCCAGGCCCCGGCCTGGGCGGCAGTGGGCGCGCTGAAGCTCGTGTCGAACCACTCCCGGGTGGGGGCGGTGAAGCGTTGCAGCACGCTCATCAGGACTCCACGATCTTCAGCATCTCCGCGATCTTCGAGATGATGCCACTGTGCCAGCAGTCACCGACACTGTGTCGGCCCCGGTTCGGATCCTGCTCGTCAGCGCCGATCGCGGGGGTCCGGCGGCTTCACGCCCAGGTTGCGCACATCCAGCCGCGGCGGACGCATTCCGGCGCGCACCCGCAGGTGTTTCAGGCGCACCACGATGAACACGGTGAGCAGGATCCCGATCACGGTCAACACGCCGCTGGACAGTAGCGTCCATTGCGGCCCGAGCAGTTCACCGAAAATACCGATCACCGGGGATCCGAGCGGGGTGCCGCCGAGCAGCACCATCGAGTACAGCGCCATCACCCGGCCGCGCATCGCCGGATCGGTGTGCAACTGCACGTTGGCGTTGGACGAGGTCAGGGTCAGGATCGCGAACAGGCCGCTGAACGGCAGCAACACCAGATAGGCCCAATAGTTCGGCATCAGGCCGATCGCGAAGTTGAGCAGACCGAAGGCCAAGCTGGTGGCCACGATGAACCGCACCCGCGGGGCCCGTCCACGGCGGGCGGCCCACAGGGCACCCAGCAGGGAGCCGATCGCCATCACCGATCCGGCCACGCCGTAGTCCTCTGCGGTGCGCAGATAGTGCTGCTGCACCATCACTGCATTGGTCATCTGGAAGTTCATCCCCCAGGTGCCCACGTTGAAGGCGATGCCGAGCACCAACAGCAGGTCGGCCCGCTCCCGCACATAGCGAACCCCGGCCCGGATCTGTCCCTTCATCCGGGGGGCGCGTTCGGCCAACCTCAGTTTGCTCGCGTCCAGAACCCCGAGGGCGATCAGGAAAGCCAGATAGCTGAAGGCGTTCAGCAAAATCGCCCAGCCCGATCCCCAGCGGTGGATGATCACCCCGGCGATCGCCGGCCCGATCAGCCGGGCCAGGTGAAAGCTCACCGAGTTCAGCGCCACCGCATTGGCCAACAGCGCCGGTGACACCAATTCGGAGACGAATGATTGCCGGGCGGGCATGTCCAGGGCCGATCCGACGCCGAAGATCAGGGCCAGCAGGTAGACGTGCCACACCTCGGCGTGGCCGAGCAGGGTGATCAGACCCAGTGCCAGGGCACACAGCGCCATCCAGGTCTGGGTCAGCCGCAGCACGACCCGTTTGTCGAAGCGGTCGGCCAGCACCCCGCCGTAGGGCGACAGCACCAGCGCCGGGGCGAACTGCAGGGCGGTGGTGATACCGACCGCCACCGCCGAGCCGTCGGAGAGTTCGAGCACCAGCCAGTCCTGGGCGACCCGCATCAGCCAGGTGCCGATGTTCGACAACAGAGCACCGGTGAAGTAGGTGCGGTAGTTGTAGTCCCTCAGGGCTGCGAAGGTGCGGGCCAATGCTCTCCGATCTGTGCGTCGCCCTCCTGCTTATCACGTCACCCAAGACACCGGACGGGTGCGGACGGTTCGCCGGGGTACCAAAACCCCCAACTCAGCCGGCCGTTTCGGGGGTTGCGGGCTGTTTCGCGGGGGTGAGTTGGGGGTTTTGGTACCCCACCGCCGATGGCACGGGGCTGAAGCACCCCGGAATTGCATGTCGCGCCCAACCTCGAGGTCGAGCGCGACATGTGAACCGGGTTCAGGACAGCAGCGGTGAGAACACGCCCTGGACGAAGTAGAAGATGAACAGCAGCGCCACCACGTACATCAGCGGGTGCACCTTGGCGGCCTTGCCGCGGACGGCCTTGAGCACCACGTACAGGATGAAGCCGGCGCCGATCCCGACGGTGATCGAGTAGGCGAAGGGCATCATCACGATGGTCAGGAAGGCCGGCAGCGCCTCCTCCATGTCGTCCCAGTTGATCGAGGTGACCTGCGACATCATCAGGAAGCCGACGAACACCAGCACCGGGGCCACGGCTTCGGAGGGGACGATGTTGATCAGCGGGGAGAAGAAGATCGCGAGCAGGAAGCCCACCCCGGTGACCACCGAGGCGATACCGGTACGGGCACCGGCGGCGACACCGGAGGCCGACTCCACGTAGGCGGTGTTGGACGACACCGACCCCAGACCACCGGCGGCCGCCGACAGCGAGTCGACCATCAGGATCGCGCCCAGGTGCGGCGGGTGACCCTTCTCGTCCAGCAGGTTGCCCTCGGCACCGACCGCGACCACGGTGCCCATGGTGTCGAAGAAGTCGGCCAGCAGCAGGGCGAAGATCAGCATCGCGATGCCGATCGTGGTGACGTTCTCCTGGCTGAAAGCCCCGAACATGTCGACCCGACCGAGCAGGCCGAAGTCGGGCAGGGAGATCACCGAATCGGTGGCCGGGACGTTCAGCGACCAGCCGGTGGGGTTCGAACCGTCGGGCGCCATCGGGCCGATCTTGCTGACCGCCTCGATGATCGCCGCGAGGGCGGTGGCCACGATCACCGAAATCAACAGGGCGCCCTTGACCTTGCGGGCATAGAGCACCGTCACCAGCAGCAGGCCGATCACGAAGACCGTCATCGGCCAACCGATCAGCGAGCCGTTGATACCGAACTCGACCGGAACCGCACCCTGCGGCTTGCGCACGATGCCGGCGTTGATCAGCCCGACGAAGGTGATGAACAGGCCGATACCCACCGCGATCGCGGTGCGCAGGGTGGCCGGGACGGCGCGGAAGACCGCGGTGCGGAAGCCGGTGAGCACCAGCAGAGCGATGATGATGCCCTCCCAGACCACCAGGCCCATCGCCTGCGGCCAGGTCATCTGCGGGGCGATCACGTAGGCGAGCAGAGCATTGAGCCCCAGGCCCGCGGCGATACCGAGCGGATAGCGACCGACCACACCCATCAGCATGGTCATCACCCCGGCGATCAACGCGGTGGCGGCGGCCACCATCGCGATCGACGCACCGACATTGGCCCCGATCACCTCGCCGGCGGCGTCCAGGTACGGCTGACCCGAGATCAGGTTGCCGTCCTTGTCGGGCGCGGTGCCGATGATCAGCGGGTTCAGGGCGATGATGTAGGCCATCGCGAGGAAGGTGACCAAGCCGCCGCGAACCTCGCGGCCGGTGTTGGACCCACGTTTGGTGATCTCGAACCAGCGGTCGAGCCGACCGGTGGCGGAATTCTCGGTGTCAACCGTGCTCATGGGCGACATCGTAGGGCTGATCGCGGCAGCATCCGAAATGAGCTCACCATCGTTACCCGCGGGTTACCCGGGGTCGGTGTGGACGCTCTATCGGGAAGGCGTTCAGTCCCAGGGGACGACGTCGAATTCGATCGTGTCCCAGACCGCCGGGGGACGTTCGGCGATCCGCGATTCGGCCACCGCATCGGAGTGGCCACCGCAGCCGTGATGCAGGTGCACCACCGAGCCGTCGGACGGGGAATGGTGGTTCGCGCACACCCCGAACAACCGTCCCAGCGAACCGGACAGCCGGACGAAATAGCCGCAGCTCACGCAATCGGCCGGGGCCTGGCGTGACATCTCGTTGTCCGGGCCGCCGTCGCCGTCCAACCATCGTTCGGCGGCCTCGTCGCGGCCTTCCACCGACAGCAGCCGGCTGCGGCCCAGGCCGAGTTCGGCCACCAAGGCGCGGGTGATGCTCGCATCGGCCGGGTCGGCGTCGGCGGCGTCATCGGCACCGCCGGTGTAGCCGGGCACCAGCCGCGGGTCGTTGTCAGGGGTGGGGGCAACCAGGCCGGGGGCGATGTCGCCGGGCTCGACCCGGTCGGCGTAGGGCACCCAATCGGGGGCGACCAGGGCGTCCGGGCCGGGCAGAACGACCACTTCGTTGACCGTGGCGTGCTTGGCCCGGGCGGCCCGGGTCACGGTCACCGACCATTGCCAGCCCCGGTAGGCGCGATGGGTCGCGGCGAAACGGTGGGTGACCACCCGAACGTCCTCGGCGACGCAGCCGTAGTACTCCCCGATCGGTTCCAGGGCGACCTCGGCGGCCGCTTCGCGGGCCAGATCGACCGCCTCGGCGCAGATCGGGTCGAGTTCAATGGCCCGGCGCGATCGCGGGGCGGCAGTTTCGGTGGGCTGTTCGGTGGTTTCGGTCACGTCTACAATTCCAGTTCGTCGGCCACGGCACGCAGCACCGAAGCCACTTTCTTGGCATGTCGACCATCGGGGTGGCGACCATGGCGGTAGCCGTTGCCCAGACCGTCCAACATCTTGATCAGGTCCTCCACGATAACCGCCATTTCCGCAGGCTTCTTGCGCTGGGCCTTCGACAACGACGGCGGTGCGTCGATCAACTGTACGTGCAGGGCCTGTTCACCCTTGCGTCCTTCGATCACGCCGAACTCGACCCGCTGGCCGGGCTTCAGTGAGGTCACCCCGGGAGGCAGCGCGGAGGCGCGGACGAAGACATCGCCACCGTCGTCCTTGGCCAGGAAGCCGAAACCCTTCTCGGCGTCGTAGAAGCGCACCTTGCCAGTCGGCACGTCAACCTCACTTGTGAAATAGGCATGTGACCCTCCGGGTGGAGGGCGGGATCAACGGCCAATCCTATCGACATCGCACCCTGCGGGCGAAGTGTATTCCGCTGATGACGACCCCGCCCCTCCCGAACCGGACGGACGCGACTACTGCTCGCTCTTCAACACATTGCCAACGGCGAACCGGGTCTTGGGCACTTCGTTCACCATCACCCGCACGGTCTCGAGCGGCGCATGGAGTTCTTCGGCCGCGACCTCGGCAACCCTCTTGATGAACGCCTCGACGTGGGCATCAGGTCGCCCTTCGACGAGAGTGACGTTGATGATCGGCATGCTTGCTCCTAAATCTCGTTGGAAAGTTCCGCAGTGGCCGCTTGGTAGCCGAGCAGCTTCGAGACCTGATCAGCGGCCTCGAGCAGCGATTCGACGAAGGCCCGGGGCGGTTCGGCCGGCAGAAAGTGCGTCGCCGCCACAATCGCGAGCGTCGCACGGATGGTGCCGTCGAAGGAGAAGACCGGGGCGGCGACGGCGTTGATGCCGTCGAAGGTCTCGTCGGGGGCTCCGGCCCACCCCCGTTGCCGAACCTGTGCAACCTCGCGCCACAACGCCTCGGGATCCATGATCGTCTTGTCGGTGCGACGCTCGCTGATCTGCCGCCCCCACAACATTTTTTGCTCTTCGTTGGCAAAGGCCAGGGCAACTTTCCCCTGGGCCGAGGAGTTGTAGCCGAATCTCGTACCGGGCAGCATCACCACGTCAATGGGCGAGCCGCCTGCCAGGACCACCACCGGCGTCACCGCCATCGCAGTGAGTTCCGAAAGCACCACGGTCTGCTGCACGCGGCCCCGGAGTTCCTCCATCACCGGTCGGGCGGTGGCGACCAGGTCGGAATGGGTGACGGCCCGTTGGGCCAGCATCAGAAGGCGCCACCCCGCGCTGTAGCGACGTGTGTCACTGGATTGCGCCAGGTATCCGGCATCACGCAACCCGGTGAGATGCCGGTGCGCCCGTCCCTTGGTGATGTTCAGTTCGGTCGCCATCTCGGACACGCCCCAATCACCGGAGCGACTGACGACCTGTTCGAGAATGCGCAGGCTGAGCAATGGTGACGATTTCGCCTGCTCATCCACGACGGCCCCCAACTACATGATTCGTTCGCAGAGCACGCGGTACTGCTGCATGTTCGGCTTATCCCAGTCCTGGGGATAGACGATTCGGATGGAGCTTACCCCCTTCAACTGGCTGGGCAGGATGAAGCAACGGACGAAGGTCGTCGACTCCTCTTCGGTGGTCGGAGCGAAGACCGGTAGGACACCTTTCTCCACCCATGGCGATCCGGCCGGGTGCGTGTGCCGCTCCCCCTCGGTCTCGATCGTGATCTCACCATTGAGCGTGATCCGGATTCCCGGACCCTGGTGCAGGTGCGTCCAGGCGATGCCGCCGGGGGGAAAGGTCACGGTGTCGCACCGCATCAACCAGTCGTACCTGTCATCGAACTCGAAGTCCGCCTTGATCTTGAGTTCGGTTTCGGCCTGGGGTGCCGAACGCAGGTGGAAATCCTCGTCCCGCAAGTCGTCCCCGTCCGCCAGCTCCCACCGCCACAACACCGTGTCGACGGTTCCGTTGATCAGGGTCACCTGATCACCCTCGGTTACGGCATGGCCCTCACGCGCGAACTGACTGCGTGAATCGGTGACGAAGTCACATTCGCCCGAACGCACATAGATCGCACGGTCGCCGCGCGGCAAGTAGATCGGTTTGGCACCGGCCAGGAGCCTGTCCTCGAACAGCCGCAGAGTCCGGATAGTCATTCACCCCTCCTCGATATTGTTTCGCTCAACGATACGCACGTATCGATGTAAGTGACAAGATGTTCCTATTTCCAGTATTTGGTGTTATGTTCAGAAAGATTGTCACGGTGTCTGATATATGCGTCTCGCTCAACGAAACCCGGAGGCTGAGGATGGACCAGGAAGCAGCAACCGCCAGCGGACCCTGGTGGAGGGGCAGAACGAAGAACCAATGGCGATCCTTCTTCGCCGCCTTCATGGGTTGGGCGTTGGACGTGATGGATCTGATGCTCTTCTCGATGCTGATCACTTACGTGATCGCCGAGTTCAACTCCGACCGCACCGTCGCCGGAACCATCGCGTCATTCACGCTGTTGGCATCAGCAGCCGGCGGGTTCATCTTCGGGCTGATCGCCGACCGCATCGGACGCACCCGATCCATGGTGCTCAGCATCCTGTGTTACTCGCTGGGAACCGTGCTGTGTGGCCTGTCCACCAGCATGGGGATGCTGCTCGTTTTCCGGATCGTGGTGGGCCTGGGCGTGGGTGGCGAGTGGGGCGCCGGAGCCGCCCTGGTCACCGAAACCTGGCCGGCGCGGGTGCGGGGGCGGGTGATGGCCTTCGTGCAGAGCGCCTTTGCTGTCGGCTACATCCTGGCCGCCCTGATTGCCGCCGTGTTCGTGCCAACTCTCGGCTGGCGCTGGGCCTTCTTCTTCGGAGTCGTTCCGGCAGCACTTGCCTGGTGGATCCGTCGACGGACCGATGAACCCCAGGTCTGGAAGGACGTCAAGGTGCGCCTGACGACGGGTCAGGCACTCAAGGCGCTGTTCGCCAACCATGCACGCTACTTCTGGGTGGGCTTCGCCTTCACGGGTGCGGCCATGCTCGGATACTGGGGCCTGTTCACCTGGATTCCGAACTACCTGGGAACTCCGGTGGAAGAAGGCGGACGTGGGATGGACCTGTTGGGGTCGACCATGTGGATCGTCATCATCCAGTTGGGTGCCTGGCTGGGCTTCGTCAGCTTCGGATTCGTGGCCGACTGGGTGGGCCGTCGCTGGGCCTTCATCATCTACTTCCTGGTGGCCACGGTCTGCGTACCGGTGTTCATCGCCCTCGAGGCCCCCGCGGCGGTGCTGGTCTTCGGCGTGGTGATGGGACTCTTCGGCACCGGGTTCTACTCGGGCTTCGGGCCCACCTTCGCCGAGATGTTCCCGACCGAGATTCGCGCATTCGCCCAAAGCCTCATCTACAACGGTGCTCGTGCCCTGAGCGCGGTCTCACCCTTCGTGATCGGCGTTGCATCGAAGACCTTCGGGGTCGGTGGCGCCCTGACCATCACCGCAGGCTTCTACTTCTTGGCAGCCGTGATCGTGTTCTTCTTCCTGCCGGAGACCCGGGGAACCGACTTGAGCGAGGTGGGACACCGAGAGGTCTCCTCCGCCGATGACTGATCAGGCGGAGGGCCGGACCTCATCGGACGGCTGGAGGCCGGACCGGAAGCGCCTAGACTGACCCCGTGGCGACTTGGGAGGACGGGCCGGAATACGCCCCACATGAACCCCCGGCGCACTTTGCTGCCCCCGAAACCGCGCCGCTGTCGACCGCACCGGTTCGTCCCACCCCCTCGGCGGGTGCTCCGGTGCAGCCGCCCCGTGAGTTCGCCGCACCACAGGCCGCCCCATTGGCGCAGATCGGCACCGGACCGGGCCTGAACAGCCGTAACCCGTCCCAGCCCTTCGCGGTGGCCGCGGCCACGATGACCGACGGCACCTCGGCCTGGGGAGCGGCGCATTCGATGCGCAATGCCGAACCGGCCGCCGAGCAGTGGGCTCCCCCGCAGGGGACCCCAGCCGTGCCCACCGGGGCATCGAGACGCGACGGCGGTCGCGATCCGCTGCGTCCGATCAACATCGGCAATACCGCCGCCCCCGCCGAGCAGAACTGGGCTCCCCCGCCGGGTTCGGCCCGCCCGGCCGGCACCGCCGTTGCGCCCCACACAGCTGCTTCCACCACCCCGTACGGGGCACCGCCGGCCCCCGGCGTGCCGGACTTCAGGCCCGCGCCGGGCCCACCGGCATCGGGGCTGCGTGGTGCTGCCGAAGCCGTGGTGCGGCTCTTGACCCCGCCGCTGGTGGTGAGCCTGGTACTGGGATTGATCCCCCCGATCGCGCCGGTGATGCTGCTGGTGTCGATGGCCCTGTCGCTGCGTCTGGATCCCCGGCTGACAGCGGTGCGCAACGGCATCATCGCCGGCACCGCCTATCTGATCTTCATTGCCCTGCTGTCGCTGTTGAGCTCGGATTGGTGGGGTACCACGACGAATTGGGGCTGGGTCGTGAACGCCTTCGCCCTGGTGTATGCCGTAGCCATGGCGCATCTCACGGCAGCCAAAGAGGCCCGGAACCACTCCAGGTGATGGATTTGTCAACAAATGGGGATGCTTTCTGACACGTTACCCGCGAGAATGAGCCCATGACGGTTCGCTGGCGGTTACGGGTGATAGGCGTGGCTTTGGCCTGCCTGGGCCTGCTCGCCGGAATGCTGATCGCCTGGAGTCAGCTCGAACGTGCCGGTGTCGCGCAACCTCTCGACACCCCCGACCAGGACCCCGCGAACTCCCCACAGCCGGCCGCACCGCCCACCTCGGAGCCCCCGCCACCGGCCCCGACGTCGACCTTGCCGCCGCCGCAGGAACCCCCGCGCACACAACGGCCCGCACCGGTCACCAGCACCACGGTGCCGGTTCCCCCGCGCTCCGATCAGCCGGAACCGCGTTCGACCGCCACCCGCACCTTGGTCCGTCCGGTGGGTGACAGCACCTCACCCACCCCTTCGCCCACCGCGAAACCGACCAAGAACCCGAGCCCGAGCCCGGCCGACCGCGTTCCCCCCTCGGAGGTGAGCCGGCTCCGGGTGACCTCGACCTCGTCCAGCCACTACACCGTCGAGTGGCGGGCCGCGACCGACGCAGTCGGGGTGGTCGGGTACGAGGTGCGGATCAACGGCGCCTTGCGGTACACCACCGGGACCCGGGTCGAGGTGCCGATCGGCAATCCGCCCGCCGACATCCACGTCGAGGTGCGCGCGTACGACGCCGCCCGCAACACCGGCGCCCCGGCAGATCTCACCATCAAGCCGACCACCCCGACTCCGACACCCACGCCGACCCCGACGCCGACGCCGTCCCCGAGTCCGACGGTGTCACCGAGCACGAAACCGAGCCCCTCATTGGGCACTCCCGAGCAGGCACCCTCGCCCGACGGCACCCCCTGACGGGGTTCAGCCGAGATCCAGCCAGCGACCGTGCGGGTCGGCGGTGCCCAAACTTCGCACCACCGGATCCGCACCACCCCGCCAGGTCTGGGCGCCCAACTGCGCGGTGCCCTCGTTGTTCGTGACGACCTGCACCGACGGCAGCCCCGGCACTCCCCCGGCGGGCTCGGCCGACAACCAAGTGACCGTCAGCCCGGTGGACGCGGCGAACTCGGCCAGCACGGAGGCGAACCCCGCCCGCCGGGAGCGCTCCACATAGGTCAGCGTCCAGGAAGTGAACACCACCACATGCGGATCGGGCTCGTTCGCCTCACGCACCGCCCGATCGAGCACGGCCTGCACCCGGACGGGGTCGGTCAGGTCGGCATCGATCAGAACCGGACGCTGGTCCACAGGCATCGCCCGCCGTTGCCGCACGGCAGCCACGAAACGTTCCACCCGATCGGGCACATCGGGCCACAGGCAGGCCTGCAACCAGCGCAGCGTGCCCTCGTCATCGGGGTCGATGGTGGCCAGGTCGGCCCCGAGCCGGGAAACGATCGGCAGCAGCCGCAACTCCCCCAACCGGACGTGGCCGTCGCGTTGTTGGCCGCGTGGACGACATGCGGACGCGGGATCACCCCAGCGCACCCGTCCTTCGGCACCCTCGATCTGCACGTCGTAGTGATCGGGGGTGAGCAACAGCCCGGCGCTGGTGCCGAATTCGACCAGGGCCACCGGCGCCTCGACACCGAGCAGACCCAGCATGCTCAACAGGTAGGTGCTGCGGTTCACCTCGTTGGTCTGCATGGTGCGGGTGGCGATCGTGTGCCGCAGTTCCTCATGGTGCTCGGTGATCAGCCGGCGGATATCGGGCCAGGGTCCGGGTGCCGACCATTCAGCCTTCGGCGGCAGGTGCTCGCGCCCGACCACCGAGGCGAACCATCGTCCGGCCTCCCGCTGAGCCACGCCGGGGTCGGGTTGCAGTACCAGTTCGTGCAGCGCCGCGAGCAGCAGGACGGGCCGCTCCTGACCCGGACGAGCCGCCAGGAGCAACTCGCAGGCCACCTCATCGGTGATCGCCTGACTGCAGATCGCGTTGTAGAGCGGCAACTGTGGGTAGGCCTCGGCGAAGTCACCGAACCTGCGCCGGATGTCGTCCACACGGGTGCTCATTCGGGCATTCTCGCACCCGAAACCGTGCAAGCAATGTGTGGCCGAAACGGCTTTCCGATCACTGAATATCATATCCAAAACTCCGCCGAGCGTCGCTAGGGTGCGCTCATGACCGATGCGAACGAGGACTGGCGCAACCACCCCGTACTGGCGGGCATTCGGGCCAACGAGGCCGAACTCCGTGCCGAGGAGCAGAACTCCGATCAGGAGCGCAGACTGTCGGCCCGCACCGTCGAGTTGCTCCGCGAGATCGGCGTGATGCGGGTGATCCAGCCGGCTCGGTACGGCGGTTTCGAGGCCGATCCGCGGGTCTTCAACGAGGCCTGCCACCTGCTCGGCCAGTACGCCCCGGCCGCGGGCTGGGTGCTCGGGGTGGTCGGGGTGCATCAATGGAACCTCGGCCTGTTCTCCGATCGGGTGCAGCAGCAGGTGTGGGGCGACGACACCGATGTGTGGGTGTCGGCCTCCTACGGCCCGGCCGGACGCGCGGTGCCGGTCGAGGGCGGCCTGGAGTTGACCGGGCGGTGGGGCTTCTCGTCCGGCTCGGATCACTGCCGCTGGGCACTGGTCGGTGGGCTGTCGCAGGAGGACGGCCGGATGGTGTACCGCCACTACCTGGTCGAACGCGACACCGAGTACGAAGTGGTGGACGTCTGGCACGCCTCCGGGTTGCCGGGGTCGGGCTCCAACGATCTGGTGGTGGAGAAGAAGGTCATCCCCTACGAGCGGGCGATGGACACCGCCGAGTTGTATGCCTTGCAGGTGCCGGGCCTGGCGGTGAACACCGGGCCGTTGTACCGGATCCCCTGGTACACGCTGTTCGTGAATGCGATCTCGATGCCGATGGTCGGGATGGCCCGCGGCATCGTCGACGAGACCCGCTCCATCTTCGCCGAACGCGCCGCCGCCGACCCGGCGAAGGTGCCCGGTCAGGCCACCCTGGTGCGGCTGGCCTCGGCCGATGCGAATGCCGACCTGGCCTACACGGTGTTGCAGACGAACCTGTCCGAGGCCTGGGCGGCGGTGCAGGCCGACGAGCAGGTGTCGATGCGGGTGCGCGGCAACGCCAAACGCGACCACATCCTGGCGGTCGAAGCGGCCGTGCGGGCCGGTAACGAGGCCTACGCGATCGCCGGACCCCGCGCGATTCACAACGCCGGCTGGATTCAGAAGGCCTGGCGCGATCTGAACGCGGGCAACCACCACGCGATGAACCTGCCCGAGGGCGCCTGGACCCAGTACGGCCAATACCTGGTCACCGGCGAACACACGGGTCTGATCTGACCGCGGCCCTGACCCAACAGGCGGGCCGAGCGGCTCAGCGCGCGTCGACCGGGAGGGTGGACTCCTTCTCGGTGCGACCCAGGTCCAACGGCGCGGACGGGTCGGCGGCGATGATCTCGAGCAGGTTGTCCGGCCAGATCCAGGCGTCGGTGTCGGCGAGTTCGGCGATCGGCCACCAGCGGTGTGACTGGAACTTGAGCTGTTCCTCCTCGGTGTGGCCCGCGGTGCTGATCTCGTACCGGTCGGTGCGCAGTAGGTAGAAAACCTCCTGTTGTTCGGTGACCTGATCCGAATAGCCGTGCACGGTGATCCGCTGCGCGACCGGGCCGATCAGCTGTGAGGCGTCGATCCGCAGGCCGGTTTCCTCCTCGAGTTCGCGCACCGCGGCCACCTCGGCGGTCTCGCCCGGGTCGATGCCCCCGCCCGGGGTCACCCACCAGCGGCATACGGGCACCCCCGGATCGGAATCCTCGAACAGCAACACCTCGTCGCCGGCGATCACCACCACGCGGGCGGCGCTGCGCTGGTTGCGGGGTCGATCGGCCGGAGCGGGCAGGTCCATCGACGAATCCGAACGGTCGGCGTCGGGGGTGTGATCGGCCATGTCGCTCCTGGTGGTTGCTGGTCCCGTTCACAGGTGAGGTTACTTGCCGAGCCCAGCGAGGCCTCTTAATGTCCGTGGCGTCCGCCCACAGCCCACAATGACGGAGATTTCATGGCCTGGCCCGAAGCCGTTGCCCAACCCTTCGAGACCCACCTCGAGGACGTGCTCGGCGAACAGCTCGAGGTCTTCGTGCACCGGCCGCGCACCCTGCGCGAAATGCTGGAGCACACCGACCGCTTCGACGACGTCGAGTACCTGGTGATCGACGAGCATCGGCTGACCTATGCCGAGGTGCGCCGGATGGTCGCCGCCCTGGCCAAGGCGTTGAACGAGCAATACGGGGTGACCCACGGTTCCCGGGTCGCGATCCTGGGCGAGAACATGGTCGAGTGGCTGCTCACCTTCTGGGCCACCACCGTGCTGGGCGGTATCAGCGTGGGCATCAACTCCTGGTGGTCGGCCGACGAGATCGCCGTCTACGCCGAGGACTGCGAACCGACGATCATCGCGGTCTCGGACCGGATGCGCGACCACCTGCCCGATCAGACCCCGCCCCTGGTGCGACTCGACTCGATGATCGAGGAACTGATCACCCCGAACCTCGGCGCCGCGATGCCCGACGTCCACATCGACGAGGACGACCCGGTGGTGATCCTGTACACCTCCGGCACCACCGGACGGTCGAAGGGCGCGGTGAACACCCACCGCAACGCGATCTCGATGGTGATGTTGCAGTCGATGGCGCGAGTGGCCAAGTTCCTCGCCGATCCGAACTCCCCGCGCGACATCGGGGCCACGAGCTTCCCCTTCTTCCACGTCTCGGGTCTCTACGGCTCCCTGCTGGTGCCACTGATGGCCGGCGACACCTCGATCTTCCTCACCGGCAAATTCGACGCGGCCAAGGTGCTGCGCGCGGTGGACGCCGAGAAGTGCACCAAGATCTCGATCGTGCCCACCACCGGCTGGCGAATCGCCCGAGAACTGCAGGCCAACCGGGACGCCTACGACCTGTCCACCTTGCAACGGTTCACCGGCGGCGGCGCCCCGATGACCCCGGCGATGCAGGAAGCGCTGCGCGAACAAATCCCGCAGATCGAATTCGCCTTCGGGTACGGCCTCACCGAATGCGCGGGCCTGGCCACCGGCGCCAACAACGAGATGCTGCAACGCAACCCGAACACCGCCGGCGCCCCCTACCCCACCGTCCAACTGCAGATCTGGGACGAGAACGACGTGCCCCAGCCCGACGGCACCGAAGGCCTGGTGATGGTGCGCGGCCCGATGGTGATGCCCGGGTACTGGGACAACGAGGCCGCCAACGAGAAGACCTTCGCCCCCGGCCACTGGCTGCGCACCGGCGACCTGGGCACGATCACCGACGGCGAACTGGAACTGACCGGACGTCGCTCGGACCTGATCCTGCGCGGCGGTGAGAACGTCTACCCGGCCGAGATCGAGTTCGCACTGGAGAACCACCCCGCGGTGGTCGAGGTGGTTGTGGTCGGGGTACCCCACCCCGACCTGGGCCAGGAGGTCTGCGCCCACGTGGTGGTCAACACCGAGACCACCGGCGAGGAGTTCACCGAGTACCTCAAGCCCCGGCTGGCGTACTTCAAGGTTCCGAGCAAGTGGGTGATCGGCAGCGATCCACTGCCGCGAACCGCCTCGGGAAAGATTCTGCGCAAGCAACTGCAGTCATGAACCGCGACGCCTGGCAGCCCCTGCTCGACCGATTGGCCGAGCGTCGGGAGGCTGCGCGGGCGATGGGCGGGGCGGAGAAACTCGCCAAACGCGCCGAACGGGGCCGGGCCACCGCCCGCGGCACCATCGAGCGCCTGGCCGACCCCGGCACCTTCACCGAGTTCGGTGAGCTGGCCGGCACGGACGTCCCGGCCGACGCCTTCGTGGCCGGCTGGGCTTCGATCGACGGCCGTCCGGTGTTCATCGGGGCCGAGGACGGTTCGGTCGCCGGTGGCTCGATCGGCACCGCCGGGGCCACGAAACGGGCTCGGCTGATCGAGTTGGCCGGCCGGGAACGCCGTCCGCTGATCCTGGTTCTGGACGGTGCGGGGCACCGGGCCACCAACGCCCTGCAGCCGCATCGTCCGGCACCCAATGATTTGCAGGGTCTGGCCGATCTGGCTCAAGTGGTGCCGATTGCGACGATCGTGATCGGCCCCTCGGCCGGGCACGGGGCGCTGGCCGCTCCGCTGAGCGATTACTGCGTGCTGGTGTCGGGCCATGGCGTCCTGTTCACCGCCGGGCCGCCCCTGGTGGCCGCGGCCAGCGGCGAGCAGGTGAGTGTGGCCGAGCTGGGTGGGCCGGAGGTGCACCTGGCCAATGGCCTGGCCCATGCCGAAGCACCCGATGTCGCTGCAGCCGGCCAGCGGGTGCGGCGCTGGCTGAGCTACCTGCCGCCGTCGGCCGGGGAGGCCCCGCCCAGGGAGTTCACCGGCTCCGATCTCGGGCCGCGGAGTACCGATGCCCTGTTGGACCTGATTCCGGTCGATCCCCGCACTCCCTATGACATGGCCGAGGTGATCGCCGAGGTTTGCGATGCCGGTTCGGTTTTCGACTGGCAGCCCGGCTACGGGCCGTCCCTGTTGTGTGCGTTGGCCCGGCTCGGTGGACACACCGTGGCCGTGGTGGCGAATCAGCCGCGGGTGCTGGCCGGGTCGCTGGATGTGGCGGCCGCCGAGAAGGGCGCCCGGTTCCTGGAGTTTTGCGGGGCCTTCGGCTTGCCGGTGCTTTTTCTGACCGACAATCCCGGGGTGTTGGCCGGGTCGGCCAGTGAACGTGCCGGCATCCTGCGTGCCTCGGCGCGGATGTTCGGTGCCCAGCGGCGGCTGCGGGCGCCGAAGTTGCAGGTGACGATCCGCAAGGCCTTCGGCTTCGGGTCCTCGGTGATGGCCGCGAACCCCTTCGACCACCAGAGCGTGTCGTTGGCGCTGCCGACCGCCACCCTGGGCGGTATTCCGGCCAAGGTCGGGGGCGAGACCGCCAAGGAGGACGACGCCACCCGCGAGGCCCTGGCGGCCAACGAATCGGCCGGGCCGTGGCGGGGTGCCTCGGTGGGCACCTGGGACGACATCGTCGACCCGCGCGAACTGCGCAATGCCCTGCTCGCGGTGCTCACCCGCGGCGAAGGAGCCTGAGCGCGACCAGTCGTGAGACCGGTCTTCCCCCGAACCTGACCGTAAGTTAGGTTTGCCTTACCTAAGTAAGCAGTGAGGCTTGAGGGGACCCGGATGCAGCACGCAGGATGCGAAGACACCACCGAACTGGCCATCGTGGCCGCCCGGCTCTTGGACGGCGCCGGCATCGCGACATTGTCCGTGCACGGCTCGTCCCGCCCGGAGGATGTGGTGGTGACCCTCGATCACCAGCGGGGGTTCGTCGGCCAGGTTGTCGTGGACTGTCTGCCCGCACCCGGCTCACAACTGCGCGACCCCGCCGTGGCCGGTACCCGGGTGATACTGGCCGTCGACGAATACGCCCCGCTGCCCCAGGTGCGGGTCCTGACCGCCAGCGTTCATCTGCGCGGCGTGGTGTCGCGGGTCGCGACCAACCACGTCAGCGCCGTCCGGGTGACCATCGAGATCACCGACGTGGCGGTGAGCCGGTTCGGTGAATGCGGTGTTATTGATGCCCAACAGATCGACGAGGCGCCCCGCGACCTCCTGGCCGAACAGGCCTTCGACGTGGCCCAGGAACTGATGACCCGCTTCGACACCGTCCTGTCCACCCTGGCCGGGGCGACCTGCGACTCGGCGCTGATCATCGGTGTGAGCCGACGCGGACTGCACCTGATGACCCGACAGGGAAAACAGGCCCGCCTGTCCCGCATCGACTTCGGCGAACCGGCGCACTCGACCGACGATGTCGTCGCGCAGTTGACCCTGCTGATGCACACCGTCGCCGCCTGAACCAGCAGCTACGCCTGCTTCCTGCAACACCCATGGATGAAAACGCACCCGAACAGGGCGAATTCGGCACAAAAGGAGCACGTGGCCGGCTCAGGGGTGCGTTTTCATCCACGCAGCGCCGAGCCAGGTGGGCGAAGCAGGGTCAGGAAGCCAGCCCAAGGTGCCAGGTCGAGGCACCAGGTGGAGTAGCCAGGGTCAACTGGAGGGCGTGGCGGCGCGGATGATCTCGGCGGCCGCGGCGGTATCGGTGGCAACCACATGCCCTTCCGAGGTCACCAGGGTGGGGACGGTCTCATTGCCGTCGTTGTAGCCGCGCAGCCGTTCGGAGGCCTCGGGTTCGTCCCAGACGTTCACCCAGTACGGCACGTGGCGCAGTTCGGAGCCCAGGGCACGGATCAGCGCCGCGCAGTAGGGGCAGCCCGGCCGCCAGAAAACGACGGCTCCACCACGGGCCAGGTGCTCATCCACGCCGGCGACCGGCCGGGACCGAATAGCGACGTTCGCGAAGGTGCGCACGGCCAGGAACCCGAAGACGACGGCAACGACCGGCTTGATCAGATCCGGTTCGACGATGGCCCACAGCAGAAACATCACCGCCGCGAAGGCGAAGAGCGCCGGCAACAGCGCGGGGAGTTTCAGTAGTTTCCGCATCGCCCCAGCATCCCACGGCCACCAGTGGGCCCCGGTTCGGAGATGTCCCGATGGAGGCCTGCGGCACATCGCCCCGTGCTCGGCCGTGACCGTCGCACACCGAGCCATCAGCCCCAATTCGCTGTGCTCGTAGTAACAAACCAGTAACGACCCCCCATCGGGGCGTTTGGCCTTGTCAGGCCCGGAATCATGGGAAACTTGCGGCCTCGGGCTGCCGGAATTCGCTGCATTTGCGGGCCTTGACACGAGCCATCTCGACTAGTGTCCGTCAATAGACCAACAAGCGCCGCCGACCCGCGGGTGTCTCGGCGTGGTACGACTCTGACCCCCGGAGGCAGGATGAGCGACGACGAAACCGTCGTCCGGGCACGGCACCTGTACAAGGTATTCGGTCCGGACGAAGCCCGGATCGGGGCGAAACTCACCGCCGGTGAGGAAGTCGATTTCGACTCCGTTCGCGGCACCGCGGCGGTCATCGACGCCGATTTCTCGGTGCGCAAGGGTGAGACCTTCGTCGTGATGGGGCTGTCCGGTTCCGGCAAGTCGACGCTCATTCGGATGCTGAACGGGCTGAACACGCCGACTGCCGGCGTGGTGGAGATCAACGGCACCGACATCACCAATGCCCCCAAGGACCGGCTGCGGGCGATCCGCCGCGAAGAGATCTCCATGGTTTTCCAGCACTTCGCCCTGCTGCCGCACCGCACCGTGGCCGACAACGTGGCCTTCGGCCTGGAGGTCAAGCGCACCCCCAAGGCCGAGCGCGTCGAGACCGCCCGGCATTGGATGGAACAGGTCGGTCTGGGCGAGGCCGGCGACAAGTACCCCGACGAACTCTCCGGCGGTATGCGCCAGCGCGTCGGCCTGGCGCGGGCACTGGCGGCCGGCACCGACATCTTGTTGATGGACGAGGCGTTCTCCGCCCTCGACCCGCTGATCCGCTCCGACCTGCAGGCCCAGTTGGTGGATCTGCAGGAAGAACTCGGCAAGACGATCATCTTCATCACCCACGACCTGAACGAGGCGATGCGCCTGGGCCACCGGGTGGCGGTAATGCGTCAGGGCCGGATCGTCCAGATCGGCACCGCGCCGGAACTGATCACCTCCCCGGCCGATGACTATGTCGCCCGATTCATCGCCGATGTCGACCGCAGCCGGGTGTTGACCGCCGGCATGGTGGTCGACACCACCGCCCCGACCACCAAGAACATGCAGGCCCTCGGCAGCGAACTTGCCGCCGAGATGGTTCGCACCGGGCACACCATGGCCACCGTGATCGGCCCCGACGACCACCCCCGCGGAGTGGTGCGGTTGTTCGATGCCGAGGGCGAACCGAGCCGTACCGCCGCTGAGTTGATGATCACCGAGCCGCCGGTGCCTCGCATCACCCCGATCGCCGACCTGTTCGCCAAGGCCGCCAATCAGAGCGCACCGCTGGTCGTCACCCACCGGGACGGTCGATTCCTCGGGCTGCTGTCGCAGGATCGTCTGCTCGACTCGATGTCCAGCCCGCCCGACCAGCCGGAACCCGAGGCTTCCGACCGTCCGACCATGGCAACCACCGGAGGTGCTCACTGATGGACGCGTTCCTTCGCTTCTTGCGGTGGGTCTACGACCCGGATATCCCCTTCGGCGACTGGGTGAAGCAGGGCATTCGCTGGCTGCAGAAGAATGCCGACTGGTTCTTCGACGGCATCCACTCGGTGCTGTCGACCGTCTACGAGGCGTTCTTCTCCGTGCTCACCGGGCCGCCGTACTGGGTGATCATCCTGATCTTCGCCGCTCTGGCCTGGGTTGCCTCGTCCTGGCGCCTGGCGCTGTTCACCGTGATCGGTTTCTGGTTCATCCAGGGCTTCGGTCAGTGGCAGAACGCGATGAGCACCATCTCGCTGGTGGTGCTGGCGGTGTTGTGTGCCCTACTGCTGTCGATTCCCCTCGGAATCTGGGCCGCACGGTCGGACACCGTGTCGAAGATCGTCAAACCGGTGCTCGACCTGATGCAGACGATGCCCGCGATGGTCTACCTGGTGCCGGCGATCACGATCTTCGGTATCGGGCCCACGCCCGGCGCGATTGCCACCCTGATCTTCGCGATGCCCCCGGGTGTGCGGTTGACCGAGTTGGCCATCCGTCAGGTGGACGAAGAACTCGTCGAAGCCGGCTACGCCTTCGGCTCGACCCCGGGCCGGGTACTGCGCCAGATTCAGTTGCCCGCCGCCACGCCCACGATCATGGCCGGCGTCAACCAGGTGATCATGCTGGCCCTGTCGATGGTGGTGCTGGCCGGTATGGCCGGCGCCGGCGGCCTGGGTGGTGACGTGGTCGGATCGCTGACCACCCTGAACGTCCCCCTCGGCGTGGAAGCCGGTCTGGCCGTCGTGATCATCGCGATCTTCCTCGACCGCACCAGCGCCTCGGTCGGCCAGCGACGCCACAAGCGCCGACGGGTGCGCTCCACCAGCAAGGCCGCCAGCGCGGCCGAAACGCAGGCCGACGATGACGACGGCCACAACGACGGCACCGACGAAACTCGTGCCGCATCCGAGCAACCTGTGACCACCGACGACACCGAACGGAGAACAGTATGAAGAAGGTCGGACTGACAGCACTGGCATTGGCCGGTGCGCTATTCCTCGCCGCCTGTGGCGGCGGTGACAACGGTGGTGAAACCACCGGCGAACAACCCAAGACCGCAGCCGACTGGGGTAACTGCAAGCCCACCGATTCGGTCAAGGACGCCTCCGGCATGGACGAGGACGGCAAGAAGGACGTCACCATTGGCGCCTTCAACGGCTGGGACGAGTCCTTCGCCACCGCCCACCTGCTGAAGGCCGTCCTCGAGGACGAGGGCTACACCGTCAAGGTCGAGGCCTTCGAGGCCGCCCCGGCCTTCGCCGGCGTGGCCCGTGGCGACATCGACGTGGTCACCGACGTCTGGATGCCGGTCACCCACCCGCAGTACATCGAGGAGTTCGGTGACGACCTGGTGCACCTCGGCTGCTGGTACGACAACGCCCGTCTGACCATCGCGGTCAACGACGACTCCCCCGCCAAGAGCATCGCCGATCTGGCCGACATGGCCGATGAGTACGGCGGCAAGCTCTACGGCATCGAGGCCGGCGCCGGCCTGACCAAGGTCACCCAGGAAGAAGCCATCCCGACCTACGGGCTCGACAAGTACGACTTCGTGGTCTCCTCGACCCCGGCCATGCTGGCCCAGGTCGAGCGCGCCACCAGCCGTGGCGAGAACGTTGCGGTGACCCTGTGGCGTCCGCACTGGGCCTACAGCTCCTGGCCGATGCGCGACCTGGAGGACCCCGAGGGCGCGATGGGTGACGTCGAGGTGATCTCGGCCGCCGGCAGCACCAAGTTCGCCGAGGAGAGCCCGAAGGCCGCCCAGATCGTCAACAACCTGGTGTTGACCGATGAGGAACTGGCCGAGCTCGAGGACTACATGATGAGCCCCGAGCACTTCGACGGCTCCGATCACGACGCCGCGGTGAAGAAGTGGCTGGGTGAACACCCCGACTTCGCCGAGAACCTGGCCAAGGGCGAACTGGGCAAGTGACCCGGACGCACTGAGAACGACAGCACAAGGGGGTGCTGGGAGGGGCCCGTCGCTACACGCGGCGGGCCCCTCCGCTTCCGGTGGGATTGTCAGTGACGTGTGCCACAGTGGCGCATACGGTGGGACGCCACGAGCAGGCGGTGGAACACCACGACCAAACAGTGGAACACCACGAGCAGAAGGAGCCCCGGATGCGGATCACCGACACCGACGGAACCCAGCAAGGGCTGCGCAATCTGGCGCCTGAGATCGTCGACGCGGCCCACGGCTTCGCCGGCGCGATCTACCAACACACCTCCCTGCCGCTGCGGCTGTTCGAGGCCGCCCGGATCGAAACCGCGCTGATCAACGGCTGCATGATCTGCATGAACTGGCAGAGCGCCCGCGACTCCACCAACCTCGGGCCCGACGGCGGCGTCACCGCCAACGGCCCGGCCCCCGACCAGGCCTTCTACGACACCGTGCTGGCCCGGCGCACCGACGGCCTGGACGAACGCGAAATCGCAGCGATCGAATACGCCCGCGGTATGGGCACCAATCCTCAGGGCCTGTCGGGCGACGAGGAACTCTGGTCGCGGATGAAGACCCTGTTCTCCGACCCCGAGATCGTCGAACTCACCTACTGCATCGCCGGCTGGATGGGGCTCGGTCGGGTGGCCCACGTGCTCGGCACCGATCAGGCCTGCGAGGTGCCCGCCGCGGCCGAGGGGCAGTTCGAGATCACCCAGTCGATCCGCGCCGGCAATCCGGTGCAGCTCTGACCCGGTCGTGGCCGGTACCGAGAGCTGGGCGCTGGGCTCCCCCGTACGACGGGTGGAGTGCGCCGAGACCCCGGAGGATCCGAAACTCTGGCCCTTCACGATTCCCGCGGTACGGCAGCTCCTGGACGAGGGACTCGATCTGGGCCCGGCCACCGTGCTGGTCGGTGAGAACGGATCGGGCAAATCCACCGTGGTGGAGGCGATCGCCGAGGCCTACGGGATGAATCCCGAGGGCGGTTCGACCGGGGCGATGCATGTCACCACCCGCACCGAGTCGCCCCTGTCGGGACATCTGCGGCTGGTGCGAGGTGCCCGGGCCAGCCGCAAGGGCTACTTCCTGCGCGCCGAGACCATGCACGGGCTCTACACCTACCTCGACGAGGTGGGTTTCGGCGGCCTGCACGAACGCAGCCACGGCGAGTCCTTCCTGGAACTGATCGAAACCCGCTGTTACGGACCCAACGGTCTGCCCCGTCCGGGCTTGTATCTGTTCGACGAGGTCGAATCGGCGCTGTCCTTCACGTCCTGCTTGCGGGTGCTGGCGATCCTGGTCGAGTTGAGCCGGGAACCGGACGTCCAGGTGGTGCTGGCCACCCACTCGCCGGTGCTGGCCGCGCTGCCCGGGGCCCGGGTGCTGCAACTGGACGCCGACGGCTTCCACGACACCACCTGGGACGAGCTCGACCTGGTGCGCGACGAGCGACTCTTCCTGGCCGACCCGCGACGTTTCCTGCGCCACTTCTGAGCGGGTACCGGGCCACGCTACCGGCATGACGAAGCCCCGAGGCCTCAGCGGGCCCCGGGGCTTCGGTGTTCGATCAGATCCGCTCGATGATGGCGGCCGAGGCCATCGACCCGCCGGCACAGATGGTGACCAGACCACGGGTGGCGTCACGGCGCTCCAACTCGTCGATCATGGTGGCGAACAGTCGGATGCCGGTCGCGCCCACCGGGTGACCGATCGCGATCGCACCGCCGTTGACGTTGAGCCGGTCACGGTCGATCTTGTGGTGCCGCTCCAGCGAGATCGCCACCGAGGCGAAGGCCTCGTTGACCTCGACCAGGTCCAGATCCGAGATCGACATACCGGTGGCATCGAGCACCTTCTGGGTGGCCTGGATCGGGCCGTCCAGCACGTACTTCGGCGGGCCGCCGACCAGGGCTTGGGCGACGATCCGGGCCCGGGGCTTGAGGCCGTGCTCGGCGGCCTTCTCCTCGCTCATAATCAGCAGCGCACCGGCGCCGTCGGAGATCTGCGAGGAGGTGCCGGCGGTGTGCAGGCCCCGCTCGGGGTCAATCGGGTTGAGGGCGGCGAGGGCTTCCAGCGAGGTGTCACGCAAGCCCTGGTCGCGGTTGACGGTGGCCGGCACGTCACCGTCACCGAGGGTGGCGCCGGGCACCGGGACGATCTGGCGGTCGAGCCAACCGTTGTCCCAGGCCTGCTTGGCCAGTTGCTGGGAGCGCAGCCCGAACTCGTCCAGGTCCTGACGGGTGATGCCCTTGTCGCGGGCGATCCGGTCCGACCCGACGAACTGGTTCGGCATGTCCAGATCCCAGTCGTCCGGCTTGGGACGGCCGGTGGGCCCGGGGAAGTTCGACATCAGCGGGATCCGGCTCATCGCCTCCACGCCGGTGGCCATCCCGATACCGATCGCGTCGGCGGCGATCAGGCCGGCCAACAGGTGCACCGAGTGCTGGCCCGAGCTGCACTGGGCATCGATGGTGGTGGCGCCGACCTCCCAGGGCAGGCCCGAGGCCAGCCAGGCCATCCGGGTCACGTTGCCGGCCTGCTCGCCGGCCTGGGTGACACAGCCACCGATCAACTGATCGACCGCCATCGGGTCGAGGCCGTTGCGCTCCAACAGGCCCTTCTGGGCGAAACCGAGCAGGTGGGTCGGGTGGTGGCCGCTCAGCCAGCCGTTGCGCCGTCCGAACGGGGTACGCGCTGCATCAACGATCACGGCCTTGGCCATGTGAACACCTCACTGGTTGGTAATAAGTCTTGACGTCGGGGCGAAGCTAGTACAGCTTCGTAGCGGCCCTAGCACCACAATCCCAGTCACTGGAGGCTTCGTGTCCATCGCGCTTTCCCCCCTGCAACTCGAACTGCGCAACCTGGTGCGGGAGTGGGCAGGCGACCGTGAACCACGAGCCGAAGCCCGCGCCCGCACCGACGGCGACCCGACCTCGCCCGACACCTGGGCGCGCAGCAAGCAGTGGGACGAGTTGGTCGAACTGGGCGCCCTCAGCGCACACCTGCCGGAGAGCGTCGGTGGGCTGGGCGAGTCGCTGGCCGAGGCCGCTGTGGTGGTGGCCGAACTCGGTGAGGCTCTCGCCGGATTGCCGGTGACCACGACGGTCGCCGCCTCCGCGGTGGTGGCGGCATCCTCGGCCCCCGACAAGGAGAAGCTGCTGGCCCGGTTCGCCGAGGGTGCCCGCGGCACGATCGGTTTCGAGCCGACCCTGAACGCTGATGGGGGTCTCGGTGGCAGCACCGGCCCGGTGCTCGGCGCGGCCGAAGCCGACCTGTTCGTGCTGGGCGCCGGCGACCACTGGTACTTGGTCGAAGCCGACGCGGTCTCGATCGACCTGCAGCCCGGCAATGACCCGACCCGTTCGATCGGCACGGTGACCTGCACCGGCAGCAAGGCGATCGAACTGCCCGGGGTGACCACCTCGACCGTCCGCGCGATCGGGGCGGCGATGGCAGTGGCCGAACTGGCCGGTGCCGCCCGCTGGGCCACCGATACCGCGGTGGCCTATGCCAAGGTGCGCGAACAGTTCGGGGTGCTGATCGGCAGCTTCCAGGCGATCAAGCACATCCTGGCCCGGATGGAGGTCGACACCCAGGTGTTGACCGCGGCCGCCTGGGACGTCGCCGGCCTGATCGGCACCGACGGGGCCTGGGATGCCGAGGCCGAACTCGCGGCCACCTCGGCCGCCGCGGTCGGTTGGCCGGCCGCCCTCGAGGTCACCAAGAACTGCATCCAGGTACTCGGCGGTATCGGCTACACCTGGGAACACGACGCGCACTTCTACCTGCGCCGGGCCAAGATGTGGCAATCGCTGCTCGGCCACGAGGTGCACTGGCAGGAACAACTCGGCTCGGCAGTGCTGGGCGGTTTCGAACGCCACCCGGCCCCGCTCGATCTGGACGTCGAACTGGATGCCGACCTGTTGGCCGCCATCGACGAGATCAAGAACACCCCGGCCGAACAACGCCGCCGCAAGCTGATGGACGCCGGCCTGATCCGGCCGACCTGGGCCAAGCCCTACGGTCGCGGGGCCTCGACCGCCGAGAACATGGCGATCGCGGCTGCTCTGGAGGAGGCCGGGATTCAGGTTCCCGACCTGGTGATCGCCGGCTGGATCGTCCCGGCCATCGTGCGCGCCGGTACCGAGGAGCAGTTGCAGCGTTTCATCGAACCCTCGTTGATGGGTGAGATCACCTGGTGCCAGTTGTTCAGCGAACCCTCGGCCGGTTCCGACCTGGCCTCGCTGCGCACCCGGGCCACCCGCACCGAGGGTGGCTGGAAGATCAACGGTCAGAAGGTGTGGACCTCCAACGCCCACTCCTCCGATTGGGGCATGTGCCTGGCCCGCAGCAACCCCGATGTGCCCAAGCACAAGGGCATCACCGCCTTCCTGATCGACATGAAGTCGCCCGGGGTGGACATCCGCCCACTGCGCGAGGGCAATGGCGAAACCCTGTTCAACGAGGTCTTCTTCGACGACGTCTTCGTTCCCGACGAGCTGCAGCTCGGTGAGGAGGGCGAGGGCTGGCGGCTGGCCACCGGCTCGTTGGCCCAGGAGCGGGTCGACATGGGGTCGCGCCGGGCCCTGTCGGAGGACATGGATCTGGTGCTGGATTGCCTGCGCGATGACCCGGGCCCGTGGACCGGCCTGGTGGGTGAGCTGGTCGCCCGCAGTTGGGTGAAGGCCGCCGGTGATCGCCGGATGGCGATTCAGGCCCTGGCCGACATCGTGCCCGACGCCAAGCTGGCCACGGTCACCAAGCTGATCGGGGTGGCCCTCGACCAGGATGTGCGCGAGGCGATGGTCACCGTGCTCGGACCCCGCGGCGCGGTGGCCGACGACACCGGCGGTCACGCCGAATCACGTTTCCTGTCCAGCCGGGCGCTGAGTATCGCCGGCGGCAGCACCCAGATTCTGCTGAATGTGCTCGCCGAGCGCTCGCTGGGGTTGCCGCGCGGCTGAGGCAGCCCCCGTTCGGGCGCTTTTGGCCCGTTTTCACCTCCGGTGAAGGCCGGGTGCTGCTGCAACCGACCTGATTTCGCGCCGAAAAGCTGTATTTGGGCGCGGCGGCGCAAGATCGGGCGGTTTGCAGCAGGGGCGCCCTGACCCCTCTGATCGGAAGCCGGTTCGGTGAGCCGGCCTAGTCCTTGGTGGTGAGCCCTTCGAGGAACATCGCCGAGGCCGATTCGATGAACTCCTCCAGCCCGAAGCCGTCGGCCGGACGGAACCAGCGCATCGACAGCCACAGCCCATCGCGCATCAACCGGAAGCTCACCTGCACCGGGATGTCGTTGCGGAAGACACCTTCCTCCCGGCCCCGGGTCAGGGTGTCCAGCCAGGTCTGCCGGATCTGGCCGGCGATCCGGTTCATCTCCGGCCACTGGGCGCTGCTGCGCAGGTAGCGGTTGTTGTTCTGGTAGATCTCCGAGGCGGCGGGATGACCGAAGGCCGACTCCAGGGTGGCGCGGATCAACGACCGCAATTGTTCCTCGGCATTACCGGCTTCTCCCGCGACGCGGGAGTATTTCGCCGCGATGTCGTCGAGGTAGGCCATGATGATGGCGTCCAGAATCTCGTCTTTGGAAGCGAAGTGATGGTAGAGGCTGCCCGACAAGATCCCGACCTCGTCGGCGATTTCACGCACCGTCGTGGCCACGACCCCTTTTTCAGCGAACAACATGCCCGCTGCCGCCAGGATCTCGCCACGCCTGCCTTGCTTCACCGCCATCGATGACTCCCTCTATCCGTTAACGCGATGGGGCCCGATCGGCGACATCGTCAAAACCAGAATACCAATCAAGCGTTTGCTTGTCAGTTTTCCATGTGATTCATTGGGATGACCTGCAATGCGCCCAAACCCGGAGGCACTCATGACCAACACCCCGCTCTTGTCCGGCCGCACCGCCATCATCACCGGAGCCGGCCAGGGCCTCGGCCGCGCCCACGCCCTGGAGTTCGCCCGCCTCGGTGCGAACGTGGTGGTGAACGACTGGAGTGGCGAGTCGGCCGACGCCGTGGCCGAGGAGATCCGCGCCGCCGGTGGCCAGGCCGTGGCCTCTTCGGGTGATGTCGCCGACTGGGCCTACGGGGAGCAGTTGATCAAGCTGGCCGTCGACACCTTCGGCGGGCTGGATGCGCTGGTCAACAACGCCGGCATCAACCGCGACCGAATGCTGGCCAATATGTCCGAAGAAGAATGGGACGCGGTCATGTCGGTGAACCTCAAGGGCCACTTCGTGCCGATGCGGCACGCCTGCGCCTACTGGCGCGACGAGGCCAAGGCCGGTCGCACCCGCGAGGCCCGCATCGTCAACACCTCTTCGGGCGCCGGGCTGATGGGCAGCATCGGTCAGGGCAACTACGCCGCCGCCAAGGCCGGCATCGTCGCCCTGTCCCAGGTCGCCGCGGCCGAGTGGGCCCGCTACGGCATCAAGATCAACGCCATCGCCCCCAGCGCTCGCACCCCGATGACCACCGCGGTGCCCGAAATGGCCGAGCGGATGGCCGCCCCCGAAACCGGCTTCGACGCGATGGACCCGGCGAACGTCTCGCCGCTGGTGGCCTGGCTGGCCTCGGCCGAGGCCCAGATCACCGGACGGGTCTTCGAGGTCGAGGCCGATGAGGTGTCGCTGGCCGACGGCTGGCAGCACGGCACCCCGGCCAAGGCCGGTGACCGCCGCTGGGAGGCCGCCGAACTGACCGATGTGGTCGCCAAGCTGGAGGCCGAGGGCCCCAAGCCCGCCCCCGTCTACGGGGCTCAGTGAGCAGGAAGCACACACGATGACGCAGACCGACGAAGAGTTCCGCGCGGAGATCCGCGACTGGCTCGCCGAGAATCTGTCCGGCGAGTTCAAGCACCTGGTGGGCACCGGTGGCCCGGGCCACGAGGACGAGATGCTCGAGGAGCGCCTCGCCTGGGAACGCCGGATGGGTGAGGGCAACTGGATCGGCATCGGCTGGCCGACCGAGGTCGGTGGCCGCAATGCCTCCCTGGCCCAGCAGGTGATCTTCCACGAGGAGTACGCCCGCGCCAACGCCCCGGGCCGGGTGATGCACATGAGCGAGCAACTCCTCGGGCCGACCTTGTTGGCCTTCGGCAGCAAGGAACAGCAGGAGCGCTTCCTGCCCGGCATCCTGTCCGGCGAGACCATGTGGTGCCAGGGTTACTCCGAACCCGGTGCCGGCTCCGACCTGGCCGGGGTGCAGACCCGGGCCCGCCGCGAGGGTGACGAGTACGTCATCAACGGCCAGAAGGTCTGGACCTCACTGGCCCATGTCAGCGACTGGTGTTTCGTGGTGTGCCGCACCGACCCGTCCTCATCGCGACACAAGGGGCTCAGCTACATCCTGGTGCCGATGGATCAGGACGGGGTCGAGGTTCGTCCGATCCAGCAGCTCACCGGCACCTCGGAGTTCAACGAGGTCTTCTTCGACGAGGCCCGCAGTGGTGTGGAGAATCTGGTCGGCGCCGAAGGCGAGGGCTGGAAGGTGGCGATGGGCACCCTCGGCTTCGAGCGCGGGGTCTCGACACTGGGTCAGCAGATCGGTTTCGAGCGCGAACTCGAAACGTTGATCGCCGACGCCAAGGCCCGCGGTGCGCTGGACGACCCGCTGGTCGCCGACCGGGTGGCCCGGGCGTGGACCCAACTGCGGGTGCTGCGCTACACCGCGCTGCGCACGCTGCGGTCGTCCGGTTCGGAGCTGTCCGGCCACGAGGCCTCGATCTCGAAGCTGCAGTGGGCGAACTGGCACCGTGCCCTCGGTGAGCTGGCCGTCGACGTCCAGGGGGTTGATGCCCTGGTCGCCGAGTGGCCCTACGACCTGACCGACGCCCAGACGCTGTTCCTGTTCACCCGCTCCGACACGATCTACGGCGGGTCGAACGAGATTCAGCGCAATATTCTCGCTGAGCGCATGCTCGGCCTGCCCCGGTGAGGAGCCGAACATGATCACTCCCGTGTTGATGGACGAAACCGACGAGCAGGAAGCCCTCCGCGAGACGGTCATCGCGATTCTGGACAAGCACGCCGATTCGGAGAAGGTGCGCAAGACCTCCGAGGACCCCGAGGTCGAATACGACGCCCGACTCTGGGAGCGGCTCGCCACCGAACTCGGCGCCACCTTGTTGCTGGTGCCCGAAGATCAGGACGGCCTGGGCATGGGCTGGCAGGAAGCCTCCATCGTGTTGGAGGAACTGGGGCGCCGACTGGTGCCCTCTCCCCTGCTGACCACCCTGGTCGCACACGGTGCGCTGGCTTTCGCCGGGGCCCCGCAGTTGGCCGATCTGGCCGCCGAGGCCACCCCGATGGCTGTGGTCACCGAAGGCGTGACCGCCGAGGGTGAGGCGCTGAACGGCGCGGCCAAAGCCGTGATCGGAGCCGGTTCGGCCGAGGTGTTGCTGGTGATCGCCGACGATGCGGTCTGGCTGGTGCCGACCGAAACCGACGGCGTCACCATCACCCGACGCGCCTCGCTGGACCAGACCCGTCCGCTGGCCGAGGTGGCCTTCGCCAATGCCGCCGCCCAACGGATCGGCGGAGCCGAGGTGGCCGACCGGTTGCGCCAGTTGCTGCGCAGCGCCCTGGCCACCGACTCGGCCGCCGGCGCCGACCGGATCCTCGAGATCACCGTGGAGTACCTGAAGGTGCGCCAGCAGTTCGGCCAGCCGATCGGCAAGTTCCAGGCCCTGAAGCATCGCGTGGCCGATCTGCTGGTCGAGGTGCAGGGGGCCGCAGCCACCGCCCAGTACGCGGTGAAGGCACTGGACGAAGGCGCCGAGGATGTGGACACGGTGACCACGATGGCCAAGGCCGTCGCCGCCGACGCCTATTACGACACCGCGGCCGACGCGATCCAGTTGCACGGTGGCATCGGCTTCACCTGGGAGCACGACTGCCACATGTACTTCAAGCGGGCCAAGGCCAACCAATGGCTCGGTGAGTCCAACTCCACCCTGCGCGCCAAACTGCGTGAGGCCGTCGCCGGCTGATAGCGCTGGCCGTTGAGCCGCCCGGGTCATCATCCGGGCGGCTCATGTGTTTCTGCGATCCAAGGGCGAAAGAAAATGGGGCCCGGACGGTCGTCCGAGCCCCATTTCGTTGAACTGATCAGAGGTTGCGCTGTACCGCGTCGTACCAGCCAGGCACCTCGCCGCCGCCGTCGAGGTTCACCTCCGCACCGGACATGTAGCCCAGCTCGGGGTTCGCCAGCGCGACACAGGCCTTGCCGACGTCCTCGGGGACGGCCATCCGGCCGGCCGGAATCAGCTTGTTGACCGCAGCCATGCCCTCGGGGCCGCCGTAATGCATCTCGGACAGTTCGGTGCCGACCAGGCCGACCCGCACCTGATTCACCCGCACCTTCGGACCCCATTCCAGGGCCAGGGCTCGGGTCAGCATCGACAGACCCGCCTTGGTGGCCGCGTAGATCGCGGTTCCGGGGGCCGGACGCATCGACGAGACCGAGCCGATGTTGATGATCTGCCCACCCTGTTCCTGTTCGGCCATCACCTTCTGGGCGGCCTGGGCCACCAGGAACGGGGCCAGCAGGTTGAGGTTGATCAGCGAGCCGGCCAGTCGCGGTGGGGTGTCGGCGGCGAGCACCGAGGGGGCGCCGCCGGCGTTGTTCACCACCATGTCGAGGCGGCCGTGCTCGGCCACGATGGCCTCGATCAGCGCCGCGACCTGGGAGTCGTTGCGGACATCGCAGGACATGAACTGCGCGCTGCGCCCACCCGCCGTGGGCAGGTCGGCGTCGTCGGGCTCGGTACGTCCACAGATCACCACGGTGCACCCCTCGGCGAGGAAGGCCCGGGTGATCGCGGCGCCGATGCCGCGGGCGCCACCGGTTACCAGGACGACCTGGTCGGAAAGATCGAACTGCATGGTGCTCAGAGCCTTTCGATGATCGTGACGTTGGCCTGCCCGCCACCCTCGCACATGGTTTGCAGGCCGTAGCGGCCACCGGTGCGTTCGAGTTCGTGCAACATGGTGGTCATCAGGCGGGCACCGGTGGCGCCCAGCGGGTGGCCGAGGGCGATCGCGCCGCCGTTGGGATTGACCTTGGCCGGGTCGATCGGGTGCTCCTTCAACCAGGCCATCACGACCGAGGCGAAGGCTTCGTTGATCTCGACCACGTCGATGTCGCCGATGCTCAACCCGGCCTTCTTCAGGGCGTATTCGGTGGCCGGAATCGGGGCGGTCAGCATCCAGATCGGGTCGTCGGCGCGCACCGACAGGTGATGGATCCGGGCGCGCGGGGTCAGGCCGTGGTCCTTGACCGCCTGCTCGGAGGCCAGCAGCAGGGCCGCCGAGGCGTCACAGATCTGGGAGGCCAGGGCGGCGGTGATCGTGCCGCCCTCCTCCAGCGGATCAAGGGTGGCCATCTTCTCGAGGGTCGATTCGCGCGGGCAGGAGTCGGTGTCGACCCCGTTCAGCGGTTCGATCTCCTTGGTGAAGCGTCCTTCGGCGATCGCCTTCAGCGCCCGGGTGTGCGATTCGAGGGCGTACTTCTCCATCTCCTCGCGGCTCAGTTCCCACTTGTCGGCGATCATCTGGGCCGAGCGGAACTGCGAGACCTCCTGGTCGCCGTACCGCTCCTGCCAGCCCTTGGACCCGCTGAACGGGTCGTCGAAGCCGTACTGCTGGCCGGCCCACATCGCCGCCGAGATCGGAATCGCCGACATGTTCTGCACCCCACCGGCGACCACCAGGTCGGAGGTGCCGCTCATGATCGCCTGCGCGGCGAAGTGCACCGCCTGCTGCGAGGAGCCGCACTGTCGGTCGACGGTCACCCCGGGCACATGGTCGGGCAGCCCGGCGGCCAGCCAGGCGGTACGTCCGATATCACCGGCCTGCGGGCCGATGGTGTCGACACAGCCGTAGACGACGTCCTCGACGGCGCCGGGGTCGACATTGGCACGCTCGACCACGGCGCGCAGGGTGTGCGCGCCCAGGTCGGCCGGGTGCACTTCGGCGAAATCCTTGCCACGCTTGGTGACCGGGGTACGGACGGCCTCAACGATGTAGGCCTCGTTCATGTTCGTGCTCCTTGGGCGGGGTTGGTCGGCCGTCAATGATGTTTGCGGCCAATGGGATGAACCGTACCAAGCGCTTGGTCGGGCAGCTACGCTCGTCCCGCCGGGGCGATAGTCTCCGGATGAAACCGACCAACGCACCGGAGGTGGCCCGTGACCGCTACGCCCGACACCGTCGCGTCAATCCCGGAAAGCCTGCGCTTGGCTGCCGCCGAGGATCCCGATCTGGAAGCAATCGTCGACGGCGATCTGCGGCTCACTTTCGCACAACTGGACGCCGAGGTCACCGCCTTCGCCCGCTCAGCGGTGGCCAGTGGCCTGGAGCCCGGCGATCGGGCCGCGGTCTGGGCCCCGAACTCGGCCCGGTGGTGCATCGCCGCCCTGGGCATCATGGCCGCCGGCGGCGTCCTCACCCCGATCAACACCCGTTACCTCGGCGCGGAGGCCCAGTTCGCGCTGAACCGCGCACGCGCGGTGATGTTGGTCACCGAAGAGGGATTCCTGGACAAGTCCTACCTGACGATGCTGCGCGAGACCGCCGCCCCCACCGGCGACGACTGGGGCGCCGACGTCGAGCCGCAACTGCTGCCCGGGGTTCCCTACCTGAGCACCATCGTCGACATCGGCAGCACCGGTGACGACATCGCCACCGACTGGGACGACTTCATCGCCCGCGGCGCCTCGGTCGACGCCTCGGTGATCGACGAGCGGATCGCCGCCCTCACCCCGGAGTCGATCGCCGACATCCTGTTCACCTCCGGCACCACCGGCTACCCCAAGGGGGCGATGGTCAGCCACGGCTCGAACGTCAAGACCAACTGGGAGTGGGGCGCCAATGTCGGGTTGCGCCGGCACGACCGCTACCTGCTGGTGAACCCGCTGTTCCACAGTTTCGGCTACCGCGCCGGCCTGCTCACCAGCCTGCAGCACCGCGCCACGGTTTACCCGGTGCGCACCCTCGACCCCGAGGCAACCCAGCAACTGATTCAGGACGAGAAGATCACCGTGATGCCCGGGGCGGTGACGATGTACACCACGATCATGGACCACCCGTCCTTCGGCACCTACGACCTGGATTCGGTGCGGCTGGCCGTCACCGGCGCCTCGGTGGTACCGGTTCCGGTACTGCAGCGGATGCGCGCCGAACTCGGCATCAAGGACATCCTGACCGCCTACGGCCTGACCGAATCCTGCGGCACCGCCACGGTCTGCCCGCCGGACGCCACCCTGGACCGGCTCTCGACCACCTCGGGCATCGCCATCCCGGGCACCGAGGTGCAGATCATGGACCGGAACGGCGAATTGCTGCCGCCGCGCGAACACGGCGAGATCGTGATTCGCGGATACAACGTGATGGCCGGCTACTTCGAAGACCCGGAAGCCACCGCCAAGGCGATCGACGCCGACGGCTGGCTGCACTCCGGTGACGTCGGTTGGCTGGACGAGGACGGCTACCTCACCATCACCGACCGGATCAAGGACGTGATCACCGTCGGCGGCTTCAACGTCTACCCCGCCGAGATCGAACGCGTGCTGTTGGAGCACCCCGGCGTCGGCCAGGTCGCCGTGGTCGGTATTCCCGACGAGCGCCTCGTCGAGGTGGCCAAGGCCTTCGTGGTGTGCCGTCGCGGACAGATGGTCACCGAGGACGAACTGATCGCGCACTGCCGCAAACACCTGGCCAACTTCAAGGTTCCCCGCGAGGTGGAAATCAAGACCGAACTACCCCAAACCCCCACGGGCAAGATCCAGAAGTTCCTGCTCGCCGACAAGAAGTAACCCGCCCGTTCAGGGTATGAAACAAGGAGACCCCATGACCGATGCCGTGATCGTCGCTGCCGCCCGCTCGCCGATCGGACGAGCTTTCAAGGGAGCGCTGAAGGACGTCCGTTCCGACGACCTCGGTGCCGCGATGATGCGTGCCGCCCTGGACCAGGTGCCCGAGTTCGACCCGAAGAACATCGACGACGTGCTGTGGGGTTGTGCCCAGCCGGCCGGTGAGCAGGGGTACGGGCTGGGGCGGGTCGTCGCCACCCATCTGGGCCTGGATCAGGTGCCCGGCACCACGGTGAACCGGTACTGCGGTTCTTCGGTGCAGACCACCCGGATGGCCCTGCACGCGATCAAGGCCGGTGAGGCCAAGGCGCTGGTCTCGGGCGGATCGGAGGTGATCTCGCGGTACAACTTCGGCAAGTCCGACAATCTGCCCGACACCTACAACCCGACCTACGAGGCCGCCCGCGAGCGCACCGCCAAGCGTGCCGAGGGTGGCGCCCCGGTGTGGACCGACCCGCGCGAGAACGGTGAACTGCCCGACATCTACATCGCAATGGGCCAGACCGCCGAGAACGTCGCCCAACTGCGCGGCGTCTCGCGCGAGGCCCAGGACGAGTGGGGCCTGATGTCGCAGACCCGCGCCCAGGAAGCCATCGCCAACGGGTTCTTCGACACCGACATCACCCCGTTCACGCTGCCCGACGGCACCGTGATGAACAAGGACGAGAGCCCCCGGGCCACCAGTGCCGAGCGGCTCGCCGGACTGGATCCGGTGTTCCGCCCCGACGGCACCGTGACCGCCGGTAACTGCTGCCCGCTGAACGACGGCGCCGCCGCCCTGGTGGTGATGTCGTCGGATTACGCCGCCGAGTTGGGCATCAAGCCGTTGGCCAAGATCCTGTCGACCGGGGTTTCGGCGCTGTCGGCCGAGGTGATGGGTCTGGGCCCGGTCGAGGCCACCAAGAACGCCCTCGCTCTGGCCGGGATGAGCGCCGGCGACCTCGACCTGATCGAGATCAACGAGGCCTTCGCCGCTCAGGTGATCCCGAGCGTGGACGACCTCGGTCTGGATGTCGACCGGGTGAACGTGCACGGCGGCGCGATTGCGCTGGGCCACCCCTACGGCCAGACCGGTGCCCGCCTGACCACCACCTTGATCAACGGCCTGAAGTGGCACGACAAGTCGACCGGACTGGTGACCATGTGCACCGCCGGAGGCCAGGGTATGGCGCTGATCATCGAGCGCATGAACTGATTGCCGGCATCCGCCGGTTCGGTACGGGGGCCGTCCGCTTCGGCGGGCGGCCCTTCGTCGGCTTCGGGGCACACCCCGGCTGCAATGTTGCTTCTCACGGCCCGTCATCGATGCCGGTGGCTACACTGTGCGAAATCGCGCACATTGCAGCACCCGGCGATGACAGCGAGGCCGATCATGCGCACACCCGGCACCCGGGCCCTGGCGGGAATCGGCGCGCTCGCACTGGCGGTGATCGGGGTGGGCATGGGTATTGCCACCAGCGGCACCCGGGGCGGCATCCCGGCAGAACCGGCCAACCCGGCCACCCCGTCGACCACCAACCCCTGCCCCGACATCCTGGCCGCCGGAGCCGGGGATCATCGAGCGCCGTTGACCGCTGTACCCGACGAGCTCCCCGCCGATCCCGACCGAATCTGGCTCTGTGGTGACCCCGCCCAGCAGGCCACCGGGCCGCCCGAACCGCTGACCACCGGAGCCAATCCGGTGGTCGAGGTCTTCAACAGGCTCGAGCGTGGCCGCGACGACATGGTCTGCACCGAGGAGTACGTGCTGAGCTACTACGTGGCTTTCGACTACCCCGAACAGCGCTACGTGTTGCAAGGCGAGCTGCACGGTTGCCGCACGGTCTTCGACGGCACCACCCACCGGATCGGTGGCGACAAGCTACTCGAAGTCATGACGCAGCAGTGGCAGGCCCAGCGCAGGCAACAGGGGCCCCCGAGCGATCCCGGAGCATGCTCCGACGACGCGATCATCCCCTGCTAGAGGTACCGATCAGCCAGGGGCGCATGCTCCGGTCAACTGCGCCAGACCGGGGCGCGACGTTCGTTGAAGGCAGCCATTCCCTCCGCGGCGTCGGGGCCGGCCATCAGTTCTTCCTGGCGCTGCTTCATCAGGGTCTCGAAATCCCCATCGGGCAGACCCACCGAGGCGTACATCAGCTCGCGGGTGGACCGGATCGCCACCGGCGACCCCGCGGCCACCGCTGCGGCCAACTCCAGCGCGGTATCCAGTGCGGTGCCGACCGGCACCACCCGATTGATCAGACCCAACTCGTAGCCGCGCTGCGCGCTGAGCCGGCCGGCACCCAGGCCCAACTCCAGGGCGACCGCCATCGGCAGTTGCTTGGGCAACCCCACGCCCCCGTCGGTGGCGGCGAACCCCAGACCCACTTCCGGTAGCCAGAACTCGGCCGTTTCCACCGCCACCCGCAGGTCGCACTTCAAAGCGATCTCCAACCCGTTGCCCAGGGCCGAACCGTTCAGGGCCGCGATCACCGGCTTGGGGTATCCGGGCCCCAGAATCCGCAGGGGGTTGTTCGCCGGGTCGGCCTCACCGGAGTCGACCGACAGGTCCATCCCGGCGCAGAAGGTGCGATCCCCGGCTGCTGTGATCACAATCACGCGCACCGTGTCGTCCTCGGCCGCCGAGCGCAGGGCGTTGCTGATGGTCAGCCGCGCATCACCGTCCAGAGCATTGTGCTTGGCCGGGCGATCGATCGTGATCACCAGCGTTTGCTCGCGCTGTTCGACCTGTACTGCCACGGAAAACCTCTCCTTCTGCACGGTGCTGTCAGGGCCTGGCGCACCGCGTCATTGCTGCGCACGTCCGGCGTCAGTCAACCACTGATCACCGCCCTCCGTTCACCGGGATCCCGGGCCCAATGCCCCGCCCCTGCGCACCAGACTGGAACGCGTGTTTGACAAGCGTCAGCACACGGGCGAGTATCCAACCAAGCGCTTGACCAAGTAACAGTGACCACAGGAGGGTCGATGGCCGACAAACGTATGACCAGCGACGAGGTGGTGAGCCAGCTCGAGTCCGGGATGACCATCGGAATCGGTGGCTGGGCATCACGCCGCAAGCCGATGGCTCTGGTGCGCGCCCTGCTTCGCTCCGATCTGAAGGATCTGACCGTCGTCGCCTACGGCGGCCCCGATGTGGGCCTGCTGGCCGAGGCGGGCAAGCTCAAGAAGGTCATCTACGGCTTCGTGTCGATGGACACCGTGCCGCTTGATCCGCACTTCCGTGCCGCCCGCCAGCGCGGCGAGCTCGAAGTCGGCGAGATCGACGAGGGCATGCTGCAGTGGGGCCTGTACGCCGCTGCGATCAACGTTCCCTTCCTCCCGACCCGCTCGGGCCTGGGATCGGACGTGATGAAGTACAACCCCGACCTCAAGCTCGTCGCCGACCCCTACGGCTCCGGCCTGGAACTCGTGGCGATGCCGGCCCTGAAGCTGGACGCCGCCCTGGTGCACGTGAACCGCGCCGACATGCACGGCAACGCCGCGGTGACCGGTAACGACCCCTACTTCGACGACCTCTACTGCATGGCCGCCGACAAGGCATTCGTGTCGGCCGAGAAGATCATCAGCTCCGAGGAATTCGGCCAGCTCGACTTCCGCACCATGCAGATCGGACGCCAGCACGTCACCGGCGTGGTGGAAGCCCCCAACGGCGCACACTTCGCGTCCTGTGTGCCCGACTACCCGCGCGACGAGGCCTTCCAGAAGGAATACGCCGCCGCCGGGGCCGACCCCGAGAAGTGGGCCGAGTTCAAGAAGACCTACCTGTCGGGCACCGAGGACGACTACCAGGCGGCCGTGGCCCGCCGGAGCCAGGAGCAGAAGTGAGCAACGAGACTGCGACCCAAACCGTCACCCGCGCCGAATACTGCGTGGTTGCCTGCGCCGAAGCCTTCCGCGACAACGGCGAGATCCTCGCCTCGGCCTTCGGCACGATCCCCGCGATCGGCGCCCGACTGGCCCGCGAGACCTTCTCCCCCGACCTGCTGCTGACCGACGGTGAAGCCAACACCGTGCGTGGCACCTGGGCGGTCGGCACCTCCCCCGAGGGTCCGATCGAGGGCTGGACCCCGTTCCGCCGGATCTTCGACCTGGTGTGGAACGGCAAGCGTCACGTGATGATGATCCCGAGCCAGATCGATGCCGCCGGCAACATGAACATCTCGGTGATCGGTGACTTCCAGAAGCCCAAGGCGGCCCTGATCGGCGTGCGCGGTGGCCCGGGCAATACGATCAGCCACCCGACCAGCTACTGGGTGCCCAAACACGGCACCCGGGTCTTCGTCGAGAAGGTCGACATGATCGCGGGCGTCGGTTACGACTCCGCAGAGGCCGCCGGCAAGGCCGCCAGCGAGTTCCTCGACCTGCGTGCGGTGGTCACCAACCTGTGTGTCTTCCATTTCGTGGACGGACGGATGCAGGTCAAGTCGCTGCACCCCGGCGTCACCGCCGAGGAAGTCGAAGAAGCCACCGGTTTCGCGATCGAGGTGCCGGCCGATGTGCCGACCACCCGCGAACCCACCGAAGAGGAACTGCGCTTGATCCGCGAGGTGATCGACCCCCGGTCGCTGCGCGATCGCGAAGTTCCCAACACCTGACCCGGTTGGCCGGACGATGTGATCGCGAGCGTCCGGCCAACCGTATCCACCACATCGGTGAGAAGAGAGACTGTGATGACCGAATCCGCCCCGACTCCCACTCCCTCGCACAATCTGCTGGCCGACAAGATCGTGGTGGTCACCGCCGCCGCCGGCACCGGCATCGGCTTCTCGGCCGCCCTGCGGGCCGCCGAGGAGGGTGCCACCGTGGTGATCAGCGACCGGCACGAACGCCGCCTGGGTGAGGCCGCCGAGAAGATCAAGGCCGAAACCGGGCAGGAACCCCTGGCCGTACCCTGCGATGTCACCGTCCAGGAGCAGATCGACGCGCTGATGGACAAGGCCGTCGAGGCCCACGGCCGCATCGACGTGCTGATCAACAACGCCGGCCTGGGCGGCACCGCCTCGGTGATCGACATGACCGACGAGCAGTGGGATTCGGTGCTGAACATCTCGCTCACCTCGGTGTTCAAGGCCACCCGTTCGGTGCTGCGCCACATGGTGCCGGCCAAGCGCGGAGTGATCATCAACAACGCCTCGGTGATCGGCTGGCGCGCCCAGGCCGGCCAGGCCCACTACGCCGCCGCCAAGGCCGGGGTGATGGCTCTCACCCGGTGCTCGGCGATCGATGTTGCCGAACACGGCATTCGGGTCAACGCGGTGGCCCCGTCCATCGCGATGCACGCCTTCCTGGCCAAGGTGACCAGCGACGAGTTGCTCGACAAGCTCAGCGAGCAGGAGGCCTTCGGCCGTCCGGCCGAGCCGTGGGAGGTCGCCAACGTGATGATGTTCCTGGCCAGCGACTACTCGTCCTACATGACCGGTGAGGTCGTGTCGGTCTCCAGCCAGCGCGCCTGAACACCCACCCGACGACTGAGCCCCACCTGACGACAAAGGAGGAACCGTGGCCAATCCCGATGCGGTAGGAACCGTCGGTACGCCGTACGAGATGGACATCACCCGCGGCAAGATCCGCGAGTTCGCCCGGGCCACCCGCTCGGACAACCCCGACTACCTCGAGGGCGACAACAACGTCAGCCCGCCCACCTTCCTGATGAACTACATGTTCTGGGCCTTCGGGGATTCCAACCCCTGGCCCAAGGTCGAGCTCAACCAGGAGCGCGGCCTGCACGCCGAACAGGAGTTCACCTTCCACGGTGAGCCGCCGCGCGCCGGCACCACCCTGGAGGCCACCTCCCGGATCGACAACATGTGGACCAAGCAGGGCCGTCGCGGCGGCGAGATGACCTTCGTGACGATGGTCACCGACTTCCGCGACGCCGAGGGCAACCTGGTGGCCGAAGTGAAGATGACCGGCGTGGAGACCGCGCGTCCGCCGGCTGCGGAGGGGGAAAAGGCATGAGCGAGAACACCGAGAAGGTCGAGGCCAACCTGAACGTGCCCCCGGCCCCCGAGGTCTGGACGGTCGGCCCGGTGACCCGCACCGACTTCGTCCGCTACCAGGGCGCCTCGGGCGACATGAACCCGATCCACCACGACGAGGAGTTCGCCAAGAACGCGGGCTTCCCGACCCCCTTCGCGGTCGGCATGTTCCAGGCCGGTGTGGTCGGCTCGTACGCCACCGACTGGCTCGGCGCGGCGAACGTGCGCAACTACCGGATCCGCTTCCAGGCCCAGGTCTGGCCCGGTGACACCCTGACCATCGGCGGCGAGGTGGAACGCACCTACCGCACCGACGAGGGCGAACCGCGGGTGGACGTGGCGCTGTACTGCGACCGGGTCGGCACCGACGGTGGTGAACCCGACCGGGCGGTCAGCGTCTGGGCCACCTTCGTTCTCACCGAGGAGCAGTAAATGAGCATCACCACCGTGATCCATGACAACGGCGTGGCCGAGGTCATCATGGACAACCCGCCGGTCAACGCGTTGACCGTGCAGGGCTGGTTCGATCTGGCCGACCAGATCACCGCCGCCGGACGCAACTCCGACGTCCGCGCCGTGGTGCTGCGAGCCGAGGGCAAGGGCTTCAACGCCGGCGTCGACATCAAGGAACTGCAGCAGACCGAGGACAACTCCGCGATCATCGGGGTGAACCGGGGCTGCTTCGCCTCCTTCAAGGCGGTCTACGAGTGCGAGGTGCCGGTGGTCAGCGCCGTCAACGACTTCTGCGTCGGCGGCGGCATCGGCCTGGTCGGTAATTCCGACATCATCGTGGCCTCCGAGGGGTCGGTCTTCGGCCTGCCCGAGATCGACCGTGGCGCCCTGGGCGCGGCCACCCACCTGTCGCGGATGGTGCCCCAGCACAAGATGCGCGCGATGTTCTTCCTCTGCGAGAACGCCACCGCCGAGGAACTGCACGAGTACGGTTCGGTCTACGCGGTGGTGCCGCGCGAGGAACTGCGCGACAAGGCGATGGAGGTCGCCGGCCGGCTGGCCGACAAGAACGGCACGGTGCTGCGCGCCGCCAAGGAAGCCCTCAACGGCATCGACCTGTGGGACGTGAACAAGTCGTACCGTTACGAGCAGGGCTTCACGATGGAGCTGAACCTGTCGGGGGTCGCCCACGAGGTGCGCGACACCTTCGGCAAGTAACCGCCCCACCGACGTCCACCCGCCGAGGAGACGGAGTTTCACCATGGAGTTGACCGATACCCCCGACGAACAGGCATTCCGGGCCGAGGCCCGCGCCTGGCTGGAGGCCAACGTCCCCAAGGAGCCGCTGCCCGGCGGTGACACCCGCGAAGGGTTCGCCGCGCACCTGGAGTGGGAGAGGCTGCTGCACCGCGACAAGTGGGCAGTGGTCTCCTGGCCCGAGGCCTACGGCGGCCGGGACGCCTCGATCTGGGAATGGATCATCTTCGAGGAGGAGTACTACCGGGCCCGGGCCCCGCAACGGGTGACCCAGAACGGCATCTTCCTGCTCGCCCCGACGATCTTCGAGTTCGGCACCCAGGAACAGCAGGACGTGCTGCTGCCCCGGATGTCGGCGGCCGAGGATCTGTGGGGTCAGGGCTGGTCGGAGCCGGGCTCGGGTTCGGACCTGGCTTCCCTGCGCAGCCGCGCGGTGCGCGACGACGAGCGCGGCGGCTGGGTGCTGAACGGGCAGAAGACCTGGACCACCCGGGGCGCCTTCTGCACCCACGTCTTCGGGCTCTTCCGCACCAACCCCGAACTGGGCCGGCACCGCGGCCTGAGCTACTTCCTGGTGCCGCTGGACACCCCCGGGGTGACCGTGCGCGGCTTCGAACGACTGGACGGGGATGAGGGCTTCGCCGAGGTGTTCTTCGAGGACGCCTTCATCTCCGACGACATCGCCCCCTACGGGCTGCTCGGTGAGGTCGACAAGGGCTGGTCGATCGCGATGGCGACGACCGGTTCGGAGCGCGGCCTGACCCTGCGCTCGCCGGGCCGGTTCCGGGCCGCGGCCGAGAACCTGATCAATCTGGCCAAGGACAACCCGGCGCTGACCGATGTGATCCGCGACCGCGTGATCGGTTCCTGGATGGACGCCGAGGCCTACCACATGTTCACCCTGCACCAGGTCACCGACCTGATCGAGGGTCGCGAACCGGGTGCCCGCTCGTCGCTGAACAAGGTCTTCTGGTCCGATCTGGACGTCCGCCTGCACGAGGCGGCCCTGGAACTGCTCGGCCCGGACGCCTACACCGACAACCCGTGGAGCCGGGGCTTCCAGTTCTCGTTGTCGGGGCCGATCTATGCCGGCACCAACGAGATCCAGCGCAACATCATCGCCGAGCGAGTGCTCGGCCTGCCCCGGGCCTGAGAGGACGATCATGCGTTTTGCCGTTGCCGCCGAGAACGACGAATTCCGCGCCCTGCTGGCCGATGCCCTGCCCGAACTGTGCACCCCGGAGGTGATCCGCGCGATCGGGGACGACCCGTCCGGGGAGGCCGCCGAATCGCTGCGCGGCTCGCTGGCCGAGTTGGGCGTCACCGGCCTGCTGGTCGACGAGGACCACGACGGCCTGGGGATGGACGAGGACACCCTGGTGGTCGTGCTGCGCGAGATGGGACGCGCCGGAGTGCCGCTGCCGATGGTGGAAACCCTGGCCTGGGCACCCGGCCTGGCCGGCCCGGCCGGTTTCGCCGCCGAACTCGCCGCCGGGGAGATCCTGGTCGGCTCCGACCTTGCCGACAGCGGCACCAACACCGCGCTGACCGCGAACCGGGTCGGGGTGGGTGGCTTCGCCGGCCGCGGCCCGGTGCGGTTCATCACCCCCGACGACGCCGGGGAGCGGATCGCCACGGTGAACCCCGCCGCCCAGTGGGGTGCCACCCCTGGTGGTGACGAGGTCACCGTCGACGACGAGGCCCTGGTCGAGCGCGCCTGGCTGCGTGGCGTGATCGGTGCGGCCGCGGTGCTGTGCGGCCTGTCGGACCGGATGCTGACGATGACGGTGGAATACGCCAAGGAACGCCAGCAGTTCGGCAAGCCGATCGGCTCCTTCCAGGCGATCAAGCATCACCTGGCCAATGCCCTGATCGCGCTGGACTTCGCCTGGCCGACCGTGTTGGCCGGTGCCCACCAACTCGCGAGTGGGGATACCGACGCCGCCCGCACCATCTCGATGGCCAAGGCGCGGGCGTCTGAGGCCGCCCAGCAGATCGCCAAGGCCTCGATCCAGAGCCACGGGGCGATCGCCTACACCACCGAGTACGACCTGCAGCTCTACGTCAAGCAGGCCTGGGAGCTGTCCTCGCGGTGGGGTTCGCCCGCTTGGCACCGAGACCGGGTGGGAGATGCGATCGGGCTGCCCGCCGGCGGTCCCCGTCCGGTTGCCTGACGCTCGACCGGTTTCGGCTCGGACTGTCTCGGCTCGACCCTGCTGCCCGTATTTCCGGGCGCCGGGTCAGGCCGAGTAACCGCCGTCCACGTCGATCTTCTGACCGGTGATGTAGTCGGCCTCGGGGCCGGCCAGGAAGAAGACCGCCGAGGCGATGTCCTCACCGTCACCGAAGCTGCGCATCGGGATGTTCTGCTCCGCGGTGCTCAGCGCATACTCGTCCAGGTCTCCCTCGGCGCGGAGTCTTACTGCCATGCCGGCGGTGGTCATGCCCGGCCCGACCGCGTTCACCCGCACCCCGAAGCGTCCTTCTTCGACCGCCAGACCCTTCACCATCATCTCGACCGCGGCCTTCGGAATCACCGACAGACCGTCTCGGGCCGGGTAGCGCCGGGTGCCGGCCGAGGTCAGCGCCACCACCGCTCCCCTGGCTTCGCGCAGCGCCGGCAGGGCCGGGTGCACGATGTTGAAGAAGCCCAGGGCGTCGGCATTCATCTGGTCCCGCAGGATCTCGGGTGAGAGCTTCGACAGGTGCACCTGCGGGATGTGCGGACCGGCGGCATGCACCACCACGTCCAACCGCCCGTGCTCGGCGACGATCTTCTCGATCAGTGCCGCACAACGGGGAATGTCGGTGATGTCGAGTTGTTCGGCGCTGACCTGCTCGCCGAGTTCATCCACCAAGGCCCGGGCGGCATCGGCATTGCGGCCGTAGGTGAACACCACGGTGTCCCCGTCCGCCACGAACCGGCGCAGGATCGCCTCGCCCAGCCCTCCGGTGCCACCGGTCACCAAAACCACTCGCGTCATCGTCGTCGACACATTTCCTCCTCATCCCGGCATCTCGGTACCAAAACCCCCAACTCACCCCTGCCACTTCCTGCGACACGCCGTGCCGGACGAAAGTGAGTTGGAGGTTTCGGTACCCCACCACTGTTCAGCAGATCGGGATCCTTGCGGCCCCGATGTCCCAATCACTCGTATGCTCCAAGACGGGCAATTTGCAGTCGCTGCAATCAAATGGGTCGGCCGGGGCCGGGAAGGAATCACATGTCGAGCGGGGGCGGGCCGTTTCGGGCCCTGCGCCATGGGCCCTACCGATTCCTGTGGTTGACCGCCACGACCTACCACATCGCCTACTGGGTGACCTACGTCGGCCTGCAGTTGGTGGTGGCCCACCTGACCGACCACGACCCGGTTGCGCTGGGCATCATCCAGTTCTCACTGCTGGTCGCGTTTCTGCTGATGTCGATCCCCTTCGGGGTGTTGGCCGACCGGGTGGATCGCCGCCGCCTGCTGCGGATCGCCGAGACGATCGGCTTCACGTCCTTTCTCACCACTGCCCTGCTGGCCACCACCGGGCTGCTGACCCTGTGGCCGGCGGTGGCGGTCGGTTTCGTCACCGGGGTCACCTCGACCCTGACCTCGGCGGCCACGAACTCGATGATGCCGCGGCTGGTGCCCCGCGAAGACCTATCCAGTGCCGCACCCCTGCAGACCGCCACCGGCAACTTGGGCCGGATGTTCGGCCCGATGCTGGTGGGGCCATTGGTGTGGTTGGTCGGCACCTCCGGAATGTTGTGGGCGGCGTTGGGCATTCTGCTGATCTCGATCCTGTGTGCCCTGCGTCTGCCGCCCAGCCCGCCGGCCGAGACCGTGGTTCGCGAATCCCTGCGTCGCTCGATGGCGGCCGGCATCGAACATGCCAGGCAACGTCCCCCGGCGGTGGGCCTGCTGATCGCGGTGGCGGTGACCTCGGCGGTGGGTGGTGGGTTCCAGGCCCAACAGCCCGTGGTGGCCGCCCACGTGGCACCGGACAATGCCGACAACGTCTTCTTCGTGATGGCGACGCTGGCCGGGGTGGCAGCCCTGCTCGCGGTCGCGGTGAGTGCTGCCCAGCGCCGCACCCCCACCCTGACCAGCACCTCGTTGTTGATGGCCGGCCAAGGGGTCTCGCTGATTTTGATGGGGTTGGCACCCAATCCCTGGACGGCGGTGATCTGTGTCGGCATCTCCCAGGCACTGCTGATTGCGGTGATGACCCGTGCCGGCTCGGCCCTGCAACACATCGTCGACGACGCCTACCGCGGACGGGTGATGAGCCTGTACTTCATGGGCTGGGGTGGCCTGTTGCCCTTCGGTGGGCTGGGGCTGGGTGTGCTGATTTCGCGCACCAACGTCCCGATCGGGCTGGGTACCTTCGGCCTGGTGATGATCACCGTGGCCGTACTGCTGCTGCTCAACGGACGACGCCACGCAAGCTGAGCCGCGACAGGCCCTCCGTCCCGTCCGGTGCCCCGGCTGCCCGGCGGCCCGCCCCCTCATCTGCCACATGCAACCCGTACTCGTTCCTGCGTGACTTAGTAGGCCACGCAGGAACGAGTACGGGTTGCGGGAGCGAGAATTGAAAGGTGGGGGTGGACCTTCGCGGTCCACCCCCACCCGGAGTTGCTTATCGGCGTCGGATCAGAAGCCGATGCCACCCATCTCGTCACCGGCGTGGCCGCCCGGCATAGCCGCGGCCTTCTCCGGCTTGTCGGCGATCACAGCCTCGGTGGTGAGGAACAGGGCCGCGATCGAGGCCGCGTTCTGCAGCGCCGAGCGGGTCACCTTGGCCGGGTCGATGATGCCGGCGGCCAGCATGTCCCCGTACTCACCGGTGGCGGCGTTCAGGCCCTCACCCGCGGACAGGCTGCCGACCTTTTCGGCCACCACGCCGCCTTCGAGGCCGGCGTTGATGGCGATCTGCTTCAGCGGGGCCTGGGCCGCGCTCAGCACGATCTGCGCACCGACGGCCTCGTCACCGCTCAGCTCGTCGAGGGTGACGGCCTTGGCCGCCTGCAGCAGCGCGACGCCACCACCGGGCACGATGCCCTCCTCGACCGCAGCCTTGGCGTTGCGCACGGCATCCTCGATGCGGTGCTTGCGCTCCTTGAGCTCCACCTCGGTGGCCGCGCCGACCTTGATCACCGCAACGCCGCCGGCCAGCTTGGCCAGCCGCTCCTGCAGCTTCTCGCGGTCGTAGTCGGAGTCGGACTGCTCGATCTCGTTGCGGATCTGCTGCACGCGTCCGGCGATCTGCTCGGCGTCGCCGGCACCCTCGATGATGGTGGTCTCGTCCTTGGTCACCACGACCTGGCGGGCCTGGCCCAGCAGTTCGAGGGAGACCGCGTCGAGCTTCAGGCCGACCTCCTCGGAGATCACCTGGCCACCGGTGAGGATGGCGATGTCGCCCAGCATGGCCTTGCGGCGGTCACCGAAGCCGGGGGCCTTGACCGCAACCGACTTGAAGGTGCCGCGGATCTTGTTCACGACCAGACCGGCGAGGGCCTCGCCCTCCACGTCCTCGGCGATGACAACGAGCGGCTTGCCCGACTGCATGACCTTCTCCAGCACCGGCAGCAGGTCCTTCAGGCCGGAAACCTTGGAGTTGACGATCAGCAGGTAGGGATCGTCCAGGACGGTCTCCATGCGCTCGGCGTCGGTGACGAAGTAGGGCGAGATGTAGCCCTTGTCGAAACGCATGCCCTCGGTGAGTTCGAGCTCCAGGCCGAAGGTGTTCGACTCGTCGACGGTGATGACGCCTTCCTTGCCGACCTTGTCCATCGCCTCGGCGATGATCTCACCGACCGACGGGTCGGCGGCCGAGATGGACGCGGTGGCGGCGATCTGTTCCTTGGTCTCGACATCGATGGCCATCTCGGTCAGCGCGTCGCTGATCTTGGCCACGGCCTTCTCGATGCCCCGCTTCAGGCCCATCGGGTTGGCACCGGCGGTCACGTTGCGCAGACCCTCGCGCACCATCGACTGGGCGAGGACGGTCGCGGTGGTGGTTCCGTCACCGGCGACGTCGTCGGTCTTCTTGGCAACTTCCTTGACGAGCTCGGCGCCGATCTTCTCGTACGGATCCTCGAGCTCGATCTCCTTGGCGATGGAGACGCCGTCGTTGGTGATCGTGGGGGCACCCCACTTCTTCTCCAGCACGACGTTGCGGCCCTTGGGGCCAAGCGTCACCTTCACAGCGTCGGCGAGCTGGTTCATGCCCGCCTCGAGAGCGCGACGCGCCTCGATGTCGAATTCAATGAGCTTTGCCATAGTTACTCCGGGAGTCCTCCCGCATCAGGGGCCGGTTGGCCCCGGGTTTGTCTGGTTAACGCCCGGCCGGTGCCCGCGACGGCCGGAGCCCCATAATGGCGGCTCCTCACCAACCTGGTAGTGGCACTCTCATGCTTTGAGTGCCAACGCAATTGTTAGCACTCGGCACCCCCGAGTGCAAATATCGTTGCCGGACCGCTGTGGGCCTACGATGCGCACTATGAGCCGAGGACACTGGGTTTTCATTGTTGCGTCATGCGTGGTGGTGTTGGCGCTCATCGTCGGCGTCTCGGTCTGGACCTGGAGCCGCACACGCACTGCCGACCTGTCCGACCCGGCCCAGGCGAGCAAGAGGGCTCAGGAAATCATCGACCGGGCAGGGAGTTCCGAGGCGCTCTCGTTGTCGTACAGCCACGACAGCCTGAGTATCACCTTCATTCGACCCGATCGATCCAGTACCACGCTGACCTGGCGCCGGTTCAAGATCTACGAATCTTCCGAGCCTGATTCGTCCGGTGCGACCTTCGATGCCCGACACGTCGACTGGGACGCCATGGCCGCGGAGCTTTCAATGCCTGACGTCGACAAGGTCCTGATCGACGGGCAGACCGGTGAAGTGAAGGCATACCGGAATGCAGCCCGGGGGGCCCTGAGCGAGATACCGCTCGACCCACTATTGCAGTAGCTCTTAGCTGTTGCGGTGCCGAAGCGAGAGAATCACTGTCGCGGTGGCCACGCCAAGGACGTATCGCGAGGATCCGGCAACCCAATACCTGACAAGTTGCTGGCGTCCAGGAGTTGGTCGAGTTCTGCCGGCATCCGGGGCTGGAGCATCTTGGCCTTCACCTCGTGCGCTTGGGCGACGGCAGCCATCACTGCCTCGGCGAAGCTCTCGTTATCCAAATCTCGAGTTCCCGCACGGTCGATCTCGACCCCCAGAAGCTGGCCGGACACGTCAACGCGAGCGCAGATCGCCCCGTCCAGAGCCTCGCCCTCGAAGTCTCGTTCGGCAGCTTTCAGCCCCATCTCCATCGCATTGACGAACATGTCACGCAGAAAGCCCATATCGCGGGGCACATGCTCATCCAAGGCCTGCTGCAATTGCTGCCGCAGGGCGTCGGGCCCGACGCCTGCAGGACTCTCCGGCATCGCGGGCGGTTGCGGCACACTACCGGCCGCAGCATTGTGCGCCTCGCCTACGGCCGCCACGATTGCGTCGGACAAATTCTCACCGCCCTGTTGAATCGCTTTCGGCGACACATACAGGTCTTGAAGTTGGCCAAAGCTATTGACCGTGGCCTTCACCAACTGTGCCGGATCGGCCCCCTCGTGCCCCTCCGCGAGGCTGTTGGTCATCTCGGAGACTTCCTCACGGACCCGGCTCAGTTCTGCCTGGATCTGGTTCAGATCGCCCCGCTCGGCCACCGCTTGTAGACGCTGGACATTCGCTTGCAACTCGGAAAACGCCGACATACTCAGATCTCCGTCTGCCGATAGGAATCCATCGCGTCGGACAACTGCGGCAGCGCTGCCTCGGGAACGGTGAGCTTGTTGCCGCCGCGTGCCGCCGCGTCCTCATAGAAGAGAGTGGTCATCGAGTTCATCGAGGAGGACAGTTCGCCGGCAGCACCGACCAGGCTCTGGAGGTACGCAACCAACGCGGTCACTCCTGCGACCGCGAAGGCGGCCCAGGCCCCGTAGATCGCCCATTGCGCTGCTGCTCCGGCCGGAGCTCCGACCACGGTGGCCATCGTCGCTGCTGCGGTTGCCAAAGCGACGCTCGCGGAGATCGTCATGGCGAGAAGAGCCAGAATCAGCGCTGCTTGAGCGGTTGCCATGCCATCGCATGCGCCCGCCATCGCGTCCGCTGCCGGCTTGATCTGCTCCAACAGTGGCGCCATCCGGTTGGACCAATACTCCTCCAGCGAAGCGGAGCCTTCCCCTTCCCAGTAGTCCTTGAACTCGGCGAAGGCCAGGGCCAGGTCATTGCTCTCCTGCTCAGCACTCTGCGCGATCTCACGCCAGAGTTCGGCAGTACGTCCGAACTCGAACGGGTCTGCGACTGCCGTCAACACAACAGCGGTGTTGGTAACAACCATGGCGGGCCCTGCGCCGCTGGGCAGGCCGAAGGCAGCGGCTACGCCCACTGCGGCATTCAACGCAACCAGCGTCGCACCCTGGGCAGCAATGGTCGACATATGTGGCCTCCTCAGGCGTTTCGCTCGTATTGCTCGTACAGGTTTCCGACCTCGGTGATCTTCTGACCCAGCGAATCCAGAGCACTTTGCGCCCCTTTGGTCACTTCACCGAATTGTGCGTGAGCATCTTGATAGGCCACACGCAGCCCCAAGGTCAGCATTGGCCACGAAACACCCATCAGACGGGCGTCCTCCCACTGATCTTTCCCGGCTGCCTCGAACTTGTCCGCAGCATCGGAGATTTCCTTGCCGAACTTCTGAAGCCTTTGTGTGTGAACTGAGAGATCGCCCATGCGGAAGACGGTAATGGGTGAATGGGTCAGGACTCGGGCAACCGGAAGATCACTCCTGATGGTTCTAGTCTGGTCTCATGGCGGATCTCACCCGATGGCAACAGTTCAAACGCCTCGTCAATTGGCTCAACCTGAGCACGCCGGGCGGTCTGGTTGTCGCCAGGATCGGCGGGGCGCGCCTCCGCCGGGGCCCCCGGGGGCTCGTTTTGGCGGAGAATTACCGATTGAAGTTCCCGATCGCCGGGGCCTTCACGATCGGCAATGTGGTGATCACCGCGCACCGTTTCGACGAGCAACGGTTACGGCGCCACCCGGGGCTGATCGAGCACGAGGAGAAGCACTCCTGGCAGTGGCTGTGGTGCCTGGGGCTCCCGTTCCTACCGCTCTACCTGTTGGCGATGGCTTGGTCGTGGTTGCGCACCGGCGACCGGGCCAGCCACAACGTCTTCGAGGTTCGCGCCGGTCTGCGTTCCGGGGGTTATCAGCGGCGGGAGGCGCGCAATCCGATCAGCGCAGCGCGCGCGGCCTTGCAAACACTGCGGCGCGGTCAGGACGACTGACCCCGGCGCAGGTCACCAGAATTCAGCGGTCGAGTTCGAAACCGAGCCGACGGGCCGAGCGGGCACGCTGGCGCGAGGAGCGCAACCGACGCAGCCGCTTCACCAGCAACGGGTCGTGGGCCAGGGCAGCCTGAGTGTCGATCAGCGCGTTCAGCACCTGGTAGTAACGGGTCGCGGACATGTTGAACCGTTCCCGGATTCCCTGTTCCTTCGACCCGGCGTATTTCCACCACTGACGCTCGAAGTCCAACAGTTCGGCGTCACGTTCGCTGAGCTGACTTACATCGCCGGTCGGGGTGGCGGCAGGCTGAGACATGGCTTCATTCTAGGGCGAAATCACACCGATGTCATTCGACGCCCCCGTGCTGTATTCCGATGGTGGACGTGATGAGATGGAGGACATGCGCGCACTGATCGGAGAAGTTCAGCACTACGACTGGGGCTCGACCACCGCAATCCCCCGCATCCTGGGGGTGGAACCCGATGGACGCCCCTGGGCCGAACTGTGGCTCGGCGCCCATCCCACCGCGCCCTCGAAGCTGGACGATACCGACGGTCCCACGCTGGACCGGGTGCTGGAGTCCGACCCGTCCGGGATCGGTACCGGCGCGGTGGACGCCTTCGGCCCCCGACTGCCGTTCCTGTTGAAGATCCTGGCCGCCAAACAGGCGCTGTCGCTGCAGACCCACCCGTCCCGGGAACAGGCCGAGGCCGGCTTCGCCCGCGAGGAGGCCGAGGGCATTCCGCGTGACGCCCGTGAGCGGCTGTATGTCGACGACTGGCCGAAGCCGGAGATCATGGTGGCGTTGGAGGAGTTCCACGCGTTGTGCGGTTTCCGCGATCCGATCCAAACCGCCGACATGTTCACCGCCCTCGGCGAGGTCGGGCCCGACCGGCTCGGCGACGTGCTGGCACCGCTGCGTGACCCCGACACCACCAATGCCCTGCGCGAAACCTTCACCTCGGTGCTGCAACTGACCAGCGCCCAGGTGGAAGCCTTCGTCGCCCTGGCCGCCGAGCACACCGACGCCCCCGAGCCGGTGGGTCAGTTCGCGCGCACCGCGGTGGAACTGGCCGCCGACTACCCCGGCGACCCCGGTGTCATCGCCGCCCTGTTGATGAACCGCATCGTGCTGCACCCCGGGGACGCGGTGTTCCTGGAAGCCGACGTGATGCACGCCTACCTGCGCGGTGCCGGGATCGAGCTGATGGCCAACTCCAACAATGTGCTGCGCGGCGGGCTGACCCCCAAGCACGTGGACGTACCCGAACTGTCCCGGATGGTTCACTTCGAGCCCTACACGCCACGGATCTTCCGCGGCACCGAAACCGGGACCGGCCTCACCCACTACGAGGTACCGGTACCGGAGTTCACGCTGTGGCGGATCGACGCCGACAACGAGCCGGTCGAGGTTCCGGCCACGGAACGCGGACGCATCCTGCTGGTCACCAGTGGCACCGCCTCGGTGCAGGGTCCGGACACCGAACTCGCCACATCCCCGGGTCAGGCGGTCTGGTTGGCGGCCGGGGAACAGGCCTCGGTGCGGGGGGTTTCGACCGCGTGGGTGGCGGCCTCCGGGATCTGAACTGGCGTTACTGTCCTGATTTCGTTATCCGGCCCGGTGTGCATTTGCACCTCCGGAGAGTTACCGTTCTACTCGTGACCATTCTCAAGAACACCGCGAAACTGTCCGCCGGCCTGCTGACCGCCACCTTGGTTCTCGCCGGCTGCTCGAATGATCCCGAGCCCACCGAGCCGACCGATCCCACCACCGCCACCGAGCCCACCACGGAGGCGACCGAGGAGCCCACGACCGAAGAGAGCCCCATCGAGGAGAGCCCCTCGGAGGAGCCCAGCGTCGAGGAAAGCCCCTCGCAGGAGCCCAGCACCGAGCAGAGCCCCTCGGGCCAGCCCAGCAGCGAACCGAGCATGGGTCAGGACGGTACCTTCCACGGCACCGGCTACACCCTGAAGGTTCCCGAGGGCTACAAGCAGTCCACCGAGGGTGCCCAGCAGGTCGAGGTGATGTTCACCGACGCCAGCGGTTCCGGCCGAATGAACGTCATCACCACTCCCCTGCCGGGGAGCACCGACCTCGACTCGCTGCTCGAGCAGGCCAAGCCGACCTTGGAGAAGCAGTTCGACAAGATGAGCGACGCCCCGCAGAAGACCCTCGACGGTGAGCCGGCCAAGGGCTTCACCGGCACCATGAACGGCGTCACCGTCACCCAGTACTACTCCATGCACAACGATCAGGTCTTCATCCTGAGCTTCGGTGGTGGAGCGGCCGAAGAGGTCGACAAGTTCATCAGCGGCTGGAAGTGGACTTCCTGATCATCAGCAGGTTGGTTTCTTCCGGTTGAGAAATCCGGTTTCAGCTGTGGCGCGCTTCGGCGCGCCACAGCCAATTTCAGGGCTTTTCCTCCCGATTGTTACGGTGAGCAGGTGAGCACCCTTCGACGTGTTGCAGGTCTGAGTGCGGCGTGTCTGATCGCCGCTGCGGCGCTGGCCGGCTGCTCGGACGAACCCGAGCCGACCGATCCGGACACGCCCGCGGCCGGTGAGCAGGCCACCACCACCCCCGAACCCAGCGCCGCTCCGAGCGAGACCGCCGATCCGACGACCGGGCCCAGCCCCACCGCCGCCGATCCGAGCCCGGTGGCGGGAGGCAAGACCTTCACCGGCAACGGCTACCAGGTGGTGGTACCGGCCGGCTGGCGCACCGAACCGTCGATGGCCGGCGGCCCGGTCGATGTTGTGCTGATCAAGGAGAAGGCCCAGACCACCGACGGGATCTCGGTGGTCATCGCCCCGACCAACGGACAGGATCTGGACACCGTCCTGCCGCAGGCCAAGAAGGCTCTGGAGGGTCACGCGACCGGAATCGCGGATGCCCCGGCGATCACCATCGACGGCAAGAAGGCCCAAGGCTTCAGCGGCACCGCCACCCAGGGCAAGGTGCCCTTCGTGCAGTACTACGTGGTGCAGGGCGACCAGTTGTACGAGATCGACTTCTCGGGCCCCGAGGGCACCAAGATGGTCAAACCCTTCACCGACGCCTGGTCCTTCAAGTCCTGACCGGGTGACCCGCCGGGACGCTGAGCGCCACGGCGGAGCATCCGAGATATGGAGCCTCCGACAGGATTCGAACCCGCGACCGTCCGCTTACAAGGCGGGTGCTCTACCAGCTGAGCTACGGAGGCACGACGCCCTATTGTGCCTTGTTCTGCGCGGGGTTGTCGACGCGAGCCGCGCTCAACTCGCATCGCCGGCCGGGGTGCGGCGATCCCCCTTCTTCGACCGCCACACCATCACCGCGATCATGCCGGCCAGAATCGCCAGGGACAGATACATCGAGTACTGGGCATAGATCTCCACCACCCGCACCGCCGGGGCGCCCAGCGCCCAGCCGAGGGCCAGCCAACCGATCTGCAGGACGGTGGCACAGGCCAGGTTGACGAGGATGAACTTGCGCCAGCTCATGCCCGCCATCGCCAGGGTCGCGTAGATCACCGCCGCCGGGATCGGAATCGGCAGGTAGGTCAGCACCACGGCCGGGGAGGCATATTTCCAGGCCAACCGCTCGGCGCGTTCGGCATTGCGCCGGGCCCGGGGCGATCGTCCGCCGAACACCTCGAGCACCCCGCGGCCCCACAGTTTGCCGGCCCAGAAGTAGATCAGGTCGAACTTGATGATGCTGATGATGCCGATCACCAGGCCCAACGGCCACCACGGATTGCCCGTGGCGCCCAGGGCGCCGATGGTCACCATGCCGGTGCGCGACCCGGTCAGGGCGACCAGCAGATACGGGGTGTAACCGAGCAACACCGGACGCAGCGGCAACATCACCAGGGCGAAGATGCCGACCGCGGTAATCGCGCTCCAGCAGCCGATGTCGGCCTTGGTGGGTTGCCCCTGCCAGGGCATCCGTTCGTCCTCCCACCAGGGACGGTCCTTGTCCTCGGCCTTCCCTTCGGCGGGGGCGGCCTCGGCGTCCGCGACCGACTCGCCGGTCTCGGGAGGCTCCGGCGAGGTCGGCGACTCGGCGTCGGCCGACGACCGGGACGCGTCGGACGCCATCACTCCACGGTCACGGACTTGGCGAGGTTACGCGGCTGGTCGACGTCGTAACCCTTGGCCTCGGCCATCGCGCAGGCGAACAGTTGCAGGGGCACGGTGGTCAGCAGCGGTGCCAGCAGGGTCGGGCTCTGCGGTACCCGGATCACATGGTCGGCGTACGGGGTGACCGCCTCGTCCCCCTCCTCGGCGATGCAGATGGTGACCGCACCACGGGCCCGGATCTCCTGGATATTGGAGACGATCTTGGCGTGCAGCGAATCCCGTCCACGCGGCGAGGGCACCACCACGAACACCGGCTGACCCGGTTCGATCAAAGCAATCGGGCCGTGCTTGAGCTCACCGGCGGCGAACCCCTCGGCGTGGATGTAGGCGATCTCCTTCAGCTTCAGCGCACCCTCCAGGGCCACCGGGAAGCCGACGTGACGGCCCAGGAAGAGCACCGAGGTGGCTTCCGACATCTTCGTGCCGAAGGCCTTGATCTCGTCGGCACCGTCCAGCACCTGCTGGATCTTGGCGCCCATCTGGTTCAGTTCGGCCAGCACATCGGCCACCTCGTCGGCGTACTTGTTGCCGCGCAACTGGGCGAGGTACAGGCCGAGCAGGTAGGCGGCGGCGATCTGGCTCAGGAAGGCCTTGGTCGAGGCCACCGCGATCTCCGGGCCGGCGTGGGTGTAGATCACCGCATCCGATTCGCGCGGGATGGTCGAGCCGTTGGTGTTGCAGATCGCGACGGTCTTGGCGCCCTGTTCCCGGGCGTGGCGCACCGCCATGATGGTGTCCATCGTCTCGCCGGACTGCGACAGCGACACCACCAGGGTCTTCTCGTTGACGATCGGGTCGCGGTAGCGGAACTCGTGGGCCAGTTCGACCTCGGTCGGAATCCGGCACCAGTGCTCGATCGCATACTTGGCGACCAGCCCCGAGTGGTAAGCGGTGCCGCAGGCGACCACCACGATCTTGTCCACCGAGCGCAGCACCGACTCGTCGATGTTCAACTCGTCGAGCACCAGGCGTCCGTTCGGATCGAGGCGGCCCATCAGGGTCTGGTCGATCGCCGCGGGCTGTTCGTGGATCTCCTTCTCCATGAAGGACGGGTAGCCGCCCTTCTCGGCGGCCGCGGCGTCCCACATCACGCGGAATTCCTTGCCCTCGGAGGGGTTGCCGTCGAAATCGGTGACCGAGTACGAGTCGGCGGTGATCGTGACCACCTGGTCCTGACCGAGCTCGATCGCGTCGCGGGTGTAGTCGATGAAGCCCGAGACGTCCGAGCCGAGGAACATCTCACCCTCGCCGACCCCGACCACCAGCGGGGAGTTGCGGCGGGCGGCAACCACGGTGTCGGGACGGTCGCGGTGCAGGGCGAGCAGGGTGAAGGCGCCCTCCAGCCGGCGGGCAGTGTCCTGGACGGCCTTGGTCAGGTCCTCGTCCCCGTTGTTGTTGTAGGTCTCGGCGAGCAGTACCGCGGCCACCTCGGTGTCGGTCTCGGAGGCGAACTCGTGCCCGCGTTCGGTCAGTTCGGCGCGCAGTTCGGCGAAGTTCTCGATGATGCCGTTGTGGATCACCGCCAAGGCGCCGTTGTCGACCACATGCGGGTGGGCGTTGTTGTCGGTCGGGCCGCCGTGGGTGGCCCAGCGGGTGTGTCCGATGCCGGTGCGGGACGTCGGGAGTGGGTCGTCGTCCAGTTCATCGGCCAGATTGGTCAGCTTGCCGGCCTTCTTGCGGTGCGCGATGGCACCATCGGCGGCCACCGCGATACCGGCGGAGTCATACCCGCGGTATTCGAGGCGCCGCAGGCCCTCCATGATCACATCGAGTGCGCTGTGTCCAGCCGCCTCGGTGCCGACGTATCCCACGATTCCACACATGTGGCAGAGCGTAGTTCCCGTCGGCTCCCGACGCGTAATCGACGCACGTTCAAAGGCCTGCCGGGTTCAACCGACAGGCCTTCGAACGCGATATCTCAGTTGGCCCGGAAGACCTCCAGCAGCCCGGCGAAGAGCGGGTGCCCCGCTTCGATACCGGTGACGGTGGTCACGGCCTCTTCGGGGGTCTGCTCGGCGCGGATCTGGGCCAGCGTGGCGACCTCGGGGTCGTCCTCGCTGCGGAACTGCAGCCCGGCACCCACCGCGGCCACCAGGGCCTCGGCGGAGTCACCCCGTTCGGCCAACTCGGCGGCCGGGGAGATGAACCGGTCGTGCCGGCTGAGCTTGCGCATCGGCCCGCGGCCGACCCGTCCCACCGTGTCGGGCAGCCCCTCGTTGGCGAAGCGCCCGAGGATCTTGGTCACGTAGGCGTCGTGTTCACCTGCGTCGAAGCCGTGCTTGGCCACCACCAGGGCGGCGGTTTCGGCCAGGACGGCCTTCACCCGGGCGAGTACCTCGGGGTCGGCGATCGCTTCGGAGATCTTCTCGTGGCCGGCCGCCTGGCCGTACCACGCGGTGGTGGCGTGGCCGGTGTTGACGGTGAACAGTTTGCGCTCGATGTAGGGCGCCAGGTCGGTCACGAAATGTGCCCCACCGATCGGCGGCGGGTTGCCGTCGAAGGGTGTGACGTCGATCGCCCACTCGTTGTATTCCTCGACCGTCACGTCCAGGCCGGCATTCGGGTCCTGGGCCGGGACGATCCGGTCAACCGCGGTGTTGGCGAAGATCGCCTTGGCCAGGTCGTCGGCCGAGCAGTGCTTGGCGACCTCATCGGCCAGGATGTCCGTTGCCGAGATCGCGTTCTCGCAGGCCATCACCGCCACCGGCGGCAGCGCCGCATCGCGACGCTGCAGACCGGCTGCGATCACCGGGGCGATGAACTGCAGGATCCGGACCCCGACCGCGGTGGTCACCACCTCGGCCGAAGCGACCTCGGCGGCCGCCCCGTCCGGATCGTCGGCCGAGTTCACCGCCCGGTAGTTGTCGACCTCGTGCACCGTGCCGGCGCCACCGACCTCGACCACCCGGTAGGAGGGCTGCGAGGACAGCGCGTCGATCAGCGGTGCGGCGACGTCGGCGAAGACGACCTCGTAACCGGCTTGGTGCAACAGCAGCCCGACGAAACCGCGGCCGATATTGCCCGCACCGAAGTGCACTGCCTTCACTGGTTCACCTTTCCGAGCAACTCGACCACTTCTTCGGCGGTGGCTGCGTTGTTGAGCTGTTCGACCTGGGCCTTGTCACCGAAGATGCGGGCGACGTTGGCCAGAATCTCCAGGTGCTCGTTGTCGCGACCGGCGATGCCGATCACCCACTTGGCCTGGTTGCCGTTCCAGTCGACGCCGTTCGGGTAGCGCACCACCGACATCGCCGAGCTGTGCACCTCGGCCTTGGCCTCGTTGGTGCCGTGCGGAATGGCCAGGCCCTCACCCATGAAGGTCGACACCGACTTCTCCCGCTCGTGCATCGCCTCGACGTAGGCCTCGGTGACCGCACCGCGCGCCACCAACAGGGCGCCGGCCTCGTTGATCGCCGAGGTGGCGTCGGTGCCGGTGCCGTCCATCACGACCGATTCGGTGCTGAGAATCGCACCGGACGCGCCGGCCGGTGCCTCGTCGACGATCGCCCGGCTGGGGGTGGCATCGGAGTGTGTCACCGGCGAACCCTCGGCGGCCCGGGCGGCCTGGGCCGTGGAGCCGTCCTGGGCCGGGGTGTCCGGGGCCGTGGTGGTCGCGCCCACCGGGGCCGGGGCGGCATCGGGGTTGTTGCGCCGGTTGACCTCTTCGACCACTTCGTCGTAACGGGGGCTGCCCATGAAGTTGTCGACGGTCACCATCCAGGCTCCGGGAGCCTTGACCTTGGCCCGTTCGGCCAGATCCTGGTGGACGACCATGATGTCCCAGTCGTCGGTGAGGTTGGCGATCGCGGAGTTCTTCACCTCGACCTCGGGGTGACCGGCTTCCTTGATCTTGTTGCGCAGTACCGAGGCACCCATCGCCGAGGAACCCATGCCCGCGTCACAGGCGAAGACGATCCGGCGCACCGGGCCGGTGGCGTCCGAGGGGGCCAGGGCTCCGGCAACCGAGCTCTTCTTGCCCTTCATGGCCTCCATCTGGCTGGTCGCGGCGGCCAAGTCCATCTCCTCGTCGCGCTTGCGCGACAGGCGCAGCAGCAACGCGGCGATCACGAACGAGACCACCGTGGCCGCGATCACCGCCACCACATTGGCCAGGATCGCCGAGGGTGGCGACTGGATCAGGATCGCGATGATCGAACCGGGGGCCGCCGGGGCCCGCACACCGCCGCCGAGCAGGTTCAGGGTGAACACACCGGTCATGCCGCCGGCGATGGCGGCGATGATCAGGATCGGCTTCATCAGCACGTACGGGAAGTAGATCTCGTGAATGCCACCGATGAAGTGGATCAGTGCCGCACCCCAGGCGGACGCCCGCGAGGCCCCGCGTCCGAAGATGCCGTAGGCGAGCAGGATGCCCAGACCGGGGCCGGGGTTGGCCTCCAGCAGGAACAACAGCGACTTGCCCTGCTCCAGGGCCTGCTGGGTACCGATCGGGGTCAGGATGCCGTGGTTGATCGCGTTGTTCAGGAACAGGATCTTGGCCGGTTCGATGAAGATCGAGGTCAACGGCAGCAGACCGTTGGAGACCAGGAAGTCGACCACTGCGGCCGCGCCCTCACTGAACAGCTTCACCGCCGGCCCGATCAGGAAGAACCCGATCGCGGCCATGATCGCGGCGAAAATACCGGCCGAGAAGTTGTCGACCAGCATCTCCAGGCCGGGCTTGATCTTGCCCGCCCAGAGGCTGTCGAGCTTCTTCATCAGCCACGCGGTCAGCGGGCCCATGATCATCGCGCCGATGAACATCGGAATGTCGGAACCAACGATGACGCCCATCGTGGCGATCGCACCGACCACACCACCGCGGGTGTCATGGATCATCTTGCCGCCGGTGTAACCGATCAACAGCGGCAACAGGTAGGTGATCATCGGGCCGACCATGCCGGTGTAGGTATTGCCGTCGGCGTCGGTGCCGAAGCCACCGATCGGGCCGTACGGGGTGAACCCGGCCTCGATGAAGAATGCGGTGATCAGACCCCAGGCGATGAAGGCGCCGATGTTGGGCATGATCATGCCGGACAGGAAGGTGCCGAAGCGCTGGGCCATCGCCCGTGCCGACGACGGCGAAGAAGTTTGAGTGGACATCTGTTCCCTCTTCCACGGACGCGAGCTGTGGGCCACCCCCACATCCGCTTTCCGCCAAACGCTAGTACTTCGATCCCGTGTAGTTGCACCGACCCCCACCGACTGTTGACATTTCGTTGCAAAACCGGACATCCGATTGTGTGCGGGGATCCGGACCGGCCGAGACGCTCACCGACACCGGCCTCACCGCCTCCGGTGAAAGCAGGGGGTTCCCAATGCCGGTGGGGATACGCGATACTGACCGCAACTCCACTACGGATCGTCGGGCACGTACCTGCCCGTGGAACAAGAAAGGTGTGGCATGGCCACCGTGACATTCACCGACGCAACTCGCGTCTACCCCGGCATGGATCACCCGGCCGTGGACAAGTTCAACCTCGAGATCGGCGATGGCGAGTTCATGGTGCTCGTCGGCCCGTCCGGTTGTGGCAAATCGACCACGCTGCGGATGCTGGCAGGTCTGGAAGAGGTCAACTCCGGCACGATTCACATCGGCGACCGCGATGTGACCGACCTGCCGCCCAAGGACCGCGACATCGCGATGGTTTTCCAGAACTACGCGCTGTACCCGCACATGACCGTGGGCGACAACATGGGCTTCGCCCTGAAGATGCAGAACGTCCCGAAGGCCGAACGCGAGGAGCGGGTGCTCAAGGCCGCCAAGCTGCTGGGCCTGGAGGACTTCCTGAACCGCAAGCCCAAGGCCCTGTCGGGTGGTCAGCGTCAGCGCGTGGCGATGGGCCGGGCGATCGTGCGTTCCCCGCAGGTCTTCCTGATGGACGAGCCGCTGTCGAACCTGGACGCGAAGCTGCGCGTGCAGACCCGTACCCAGATCGCCGCCCTGCAGAACGAGCTCGGCGTCACCACCGTCTACGTCACCCACGACCAGGTCGAGGCGATGACGATGGGCGACCGGGTCGCGGTGATGAAGGACGGCATCCTGCAGCAGTGCGACTCTCCGCTCACCCTGTACGACAGCCCGCAGAACGTCTTCGTGGCCGGCTTCATCGGCTCCCCGTCGATGAACCTGATCTCGGGCCGGATCACCGAGGGTGGCGTCGAGGTCGGCGGTTCGGTACTGCCGGTGCCCCGCGAGGTACTGGCCCGGGCCACCGGTGAGGAGACCCTGACGGTCGGTATCCGCCCCGAGGCCTTCGAACTCGCCGAGGGCAACGAGGGCATTGCGGTGGACGTGGCGGTGGTCGAGGAACTCGGCGCCGACTCGTACCTGTACAGCACCTTGGCCAACCAGGAGTCCACCAGCCTGGATTCCGATCAGATCGTGGCCCGGATCACCACCCGGCGCCCACCCGAACGCGGCTCCCAGGTGCGCCTGACCGCCCCGCCGGAGTCGATGCACGTGTTCTCGGACAACACCGGAGAACGCATTTCCTGATCGACGATCGATCCCTCGTCAACGGGCCGGTTCCACGGGAGCCGGCCCGTTGGCGTTCCACCGCCGTGCCACGGCGTGGGACACTGGGACAGTGCCCCGCTTCCTGTCCGCCACCCCCGACACCCGGCTGATCCCACTGCCGTGGAACATTCCGCTCGCGGAATGGCCCACCCATCATCTGGTCGCGTTGCCACGCGGTATTTCGCGGCATGTGGTGCGGTTCATCGGGCTCAACAGTGAGGTTTTCGCCGCCAAGGAAGTGCACGACGCGCTGGCCATTCACGAGTACCGGATGCTGCACGACCTGATGCGGCAGGGCACCCCGTCGGTCGAACCCGTCGCGGTGGTCACCGGACGCACCACCGCCGACGGTGAGCCGCTGGATTCGGTGCTGCTGACCCGACATCTGACCTTCTCACTGCCCTATCGGCAGTTGTTCAGCCCCGGAGTCACCCCCGAACGGGTCGGCCAGTTGGTCGACGCCCTGGTGATTCTGGTTGCCCGGCTGCACCTGATCGGCTTCAAATGGGGCGATATCTCGTTGTCCAATGCCCTTTTCCGGCGCGATGCGGCCGGCTTCGCCGCGCACCTGGTCGATGCCGAAACCGGCGAGTTCCATCCCAGCCTGACCGACGGTCAGCGTGAGCACGACCTGATGATCGCCCGCACCAATCTCTTCGGCGAGTTCTGTGACCTGGAAGCCGGCGGCCTGCTCGACCCGGGTCTGGACCCGCTCACCCTGGTGAACATGATCGAGGGCCGCTACCAGGAACTGTGGTCGGAGCTGACCGGGGTCGAGGAGTTTCCCGGGGCCGAGATCCACCGGATCGATCATCGGGCCCAGCGACTCAACGAACTGGGTTTCGACATCGCCGAGTTGGACATCACCACCACCGCCGACGGCTCGTCGGTGCGGATCCAGCCGAAGGTGATCGACGCCGGCCACCATTCCCGACGCTTGCAACGGATCACCGGCCTGACCACCGAGGAGAACCAGGCCCGTCGGTTGTTGCACGACCTGGACGAATACCGCCGCGCGACCGGCCAGACGGCGGTCGACGAGGCCGCCGTCGCCCACCGGTGGCTGCAGGAGTCCTTCGAACCGGTGATGCGCGAGATCCCCGACGACTTCTTCGCCAAGCTGGAGCCGGCCCAGATCTTCCACGAGGTGCTCGACTACCGGTGGTTCTCCTCCGAAGCCCAGGGTCGGGAGGTACCGCTCGATGTGGCCGCTCGCGGTTACGTCCGCGATGTGCTGGCCGAGCGTCCCGACGAGCAACTCAGCGACGTCCAGTTGCTCGAAGGCGACTTCGACGACGACCGGGTGCCGGTCAACCCCTACGACCCCAGCCACGGCTACCTGGAGGAGGACCAGACCGCCCCGGTCGACCCCTGGGAGAGCGGTGAGGACGAAGACCTGCCCGACCCCGACTTCCTGGATATCGACGCGCTGCGGCGCAAGGCGGACGGGCGGTAGGCTGGCGGGGTGACTTTCCGCTTGTACGACACCCTCACCCGCACGATCGGTGACCTCGACCCGGTCGAGCCCGGCAAGGTGTCGATCTACCACTGCGGGCTGACGGTCCAATCGGCTCCCCACCTGGGCCACATCCGCAAGGAAGTGGTCTTCGACGTCCTGCGCCGCTGGCTGACCCACACCGGCTACCAGGTGACGGTGGTGGCCAACGTCACCGATATCGACGACAAGATTCTGACCAAGTCGGCCGCGGCCGGGGTGCCCTGGTTCGCCCACGCCTACCAGTTCGAACGCGAACTGCACCGGGCCTACGACGCCCTGGGGTGCCTGCCGCCGACTTACGAACCCCGCGCCACCGGGCACATCCCCGAGATGGTGGAGATGATCGAGACCCTGATCGAACGCGGCCACGCCTATCCGGCCGCGGACGGGTCGGGCGATGTCTACTTCGATGTCGGGTCCTGGTCGTCCTACGGTGAATTGTCCGGCCAACGGGCCGACGAGATGGCCCCGGCGGAGGATTCCGACCCGCGCGGCAAACGCGACCCCCGCGACTTCGCCCTTTGGAAGGGCCACAAGGCCGACGAGCCCGAGACCGCGTCGTGGCCCACTCCGTGGGGACGGGGCCGGCCGGGCTGGCATATCGAATGCTCGGCGATGGCCGGCAAGTATCTGGGCCGGGAGTTCGACATCCACGGCGGCGGGCTGGACCTGCGCTTTCCGCATCACGAGAACGAACTCGCCCAGTCGCGCGCGGCCGGGCATCGGTTCGCCCGACACTGGATGCACAACGCCTGGGTGACCGCGGCCGGCGAGAAGATGAGCAAGTCGCTCGGCAACGGCGCCCTGGTGAGCGAGGTGACCAAGCGCTTCCCGGCCCGGGCGGTGCGGTTCTACCTGGTGGTGCCGCATTACCGTTCGGCGATCGAGTTCTCCGACGATTCGCTGGCCGAGGCGAGCGCCGCCCTGGAACGGATCGATCACTTCATGCACCGCGCCGAGGCGCTGGTGGGTGCCGACGAGCCGACCGGTGAGGTACCGGACGATTTCGCCGCGGCGATGAACGACGACCTGTCCACCCCGCAGGCGATGGCGGTGGTCTACAACTCGGTGCGTGAGGGCAATCAGGCGTTGGCCGCGGACGACCGCGCCACGGTGGCCGAGCGGTTGGCCGAGGTGCGGGCGATGTTGTCGGTGCTGGGTCTCGACCCGGCCGCCCCGGAATGGGCCGCCGGCGGTTCCGGCGACGACCTGACCCGGGTGGTGGATTCCCTGGTGGGGGCCATGTTGGCCCAGCGCCAGGCGGCCCGGGAACGCAAGGACTACGCCACCTCCGATCAGATCCGGGATCAACTGGCCGAACTCGGGGTGCAGGTCACCGACACCCCGAACGGCCCCGAATGGGAGCTGCGTCGCTGATGGCAGGAAACTCGCAACGACAGGGCGCGGTGCGCAAGCGCGGCAAGAACGCCCCGGCAGGATCGGGGGGACGGATCCGCAAGTCCCTGGAGGGCAAGGGCCCCACCCCGAAGGCCGAGGACCGCACGTACCACAAGGCGCACAAGCAGAAGAAGGCCGCCGAACGGCGTGCCCAGACCCGGCCCCGTTCCGCAGCCGGCTCCCGTGGTGGTTCCGGTGGCACCGGCCCGGAGTGGGTGATCGGCCGCAACCCGGTGTTGGAGGCCCTGCAGGCCGGCATTCCGGTGCACACCGCCTATGTGGCCGAGGGCGCCGAACGTGACAACCGGCTGCGCGACATTCTGCAGTTCGCCGCCGAGCATTCGATCGCGCTGTTGCAGGTGACCCGTGGTGAACTCGACCGGCTCACCAAGGGGGCGGTCCATCAGGGCGTGGCGCTGCAGTTGCCGGCCTTCGAATATGCCGAACCCGCCGACGTGCTGGACGCGGCCCTGGACAGCAACGGTGTCGTGGTGGTGCTGGATCACATCACCGACCCGCGCAACCTGGGGGCGATCATCCGGTCGGCGGCCGCGTTCGGAGCCGAGGGGGTGGTGATTCCGCAGCGCCGAGCGGCCGGGATGACCGCCGCGGCCTGGAAGACCTCGGCCGGGGCTGCGGCCCGGATTCCGGTGGCCCGGGCGACGAACCTGAACCGGGTGCTGGACAGCGCCCACAAGGCCGGCTTCCTGATCGTCGGGCTGGCCGGTGACACCGACCTGGAATTGTCCGAGGTGGAGGTGGACGATCAGCCGGTGGTCTTTGTGGTCGGCAGCGAGGACGCCGGGCTGGGACGCCTGGTGCGCGAGCACTGTGACCAGGTGGTGCGGATTCCGATGCCGGGTGGTACCGAATCGCTGAATGCCTCGGTGGCGGCCGGGATCGCGCTCTACGAGCTCACCCGCCGCTGATCGACCCCGACTCCGTGGCGCGGCGCCGATCCGGGGACGAAGAAGGCCGGGGACTCTCCCCGGCCCACTTCGTCATCGGCCGTTATCCGGCCGACGGGTTCACTTCTTCTTGCCCTTCTTGGCCGCCTTCTTGGCCTTGGCCTTCTTCGCCAGGCTCTTGGCCTGGGCCTTCTTCGCGTCGGCCTTCTTGGCCTTCTTCTTCGCGTCGCCCTTCTTGGCGTCGAGCTTCTTGGCCTTCTTGTCGGCCTTCTTGCCCTTGACCTTCGCCATGCTTGACCTCCTGGTCGTCAACATCAGATTGACCACGAGTCAACCACGGATTGACGAAACGCGTCAACATTTTGTTGCCCTGCGTGTCGGCGCCGTCGGGTGAAGCTCTAGGATGGGGCCGTGGCCTCAGCGATCAACAAACTGACCGCCGCCTGCGACGACTTCCAGCAGGCGGCCGATCCGTTGGCTGCGGTCGAGATCGCCCAGCAGGTCGGTTCCCTGGCCGAGAAGGTGCAACACGAGGCCGTGCGGGCCGCCCGGCAGCAGGGCGTGTCCTGGTCGAAGATCGGTGCGGTCTTCGGGCTCTCCAAGCAGGGGGCCCAGCAACGCTTCGGCAAACACAAGAACGCCGACGCGGGCTGAGCCCCGCTCGTCCGCCTCAGCCCAGGTCGAGGCCCGGGTACAGCGGGTTGGCCTCCAGCAGTTCGGCAGAGGCCGCCTGCACCCGGTCGGCCACCCCATCGGCCAACACATACTTCGCCTTGCCGGGAGCACCGGCGGAGGTGGTCGCCGGGGTGGTGTTCGACAGCACGTCCACCATCAACTCGGCCACCCGGTCGAAGTCGTCGGCGTCGAAGCCGCGCGAGGTCAGCGCCGGGGTGCCGATCCGCACCCCCGAGGTGTACCAGGCGCCGTTCGGATCGTTCGGCACCGAGTTGCGGTTGGTGACGATGCCGGCCTCCAACAGGGCCGACTCCCCCTGCCGTCCGGTCAGCCCGAAGGAGGACACGTCGACCAGCACCAGATGGTTGTCGGTGCCGCCGGTGACCAGCTTCGCGCCGCGCTTCATCAGCCCCTCGGCGAGCGCCTTGGCGTTGTCGGCCACGGCTTGGGCGTACGTACGGAACTCCTCGGTGCGGGCCTCGGCCAGCGCCACCGCCTTGGCCGCCATCACGTGCGACAGCGGGCCACCGAGCACCAGCGGGCAGCCCCGATCGACCGAGTCGGCGAACTTCTCACCCGCCAGCACCAGACCACCGCGCGGGCCGCGCAGCGACTTGTGGGTGGTCGTGGTGACGATGTCGGCAAACGGCACCGGGTCCTCGTCCCCGGTGAACACCTTGCCGGCCACCAGACCGGCGAAGTGCGCCATGTCGACCATCAGGGTGGCGCCCACCTCGTCGGCGATCTCGCGCATCTTGGCGAAGTTCACCCGCCGCGGGTAGGCCGAGTAGCCGGCCACCAACACCAGCGGACGGAACTCCTTGGCCTGGGCGCGCAGCGCGTCGTAGTCGAGCAACTGGGTTTCGGGGTCGGTGCCGTAGGACCGCTGGTGGAACATCTTGCCCGACACATTCGGCCGGAAACCGTGGGTGAGGTGGCCACCGGCGTCCAGGCTCATGCCCAGCAGGCGCTGTTCACCGAACTTCTTGCGCAGCACCTCCCAGTCGTTCTCGCTGAGCTCGTTGACGTTCTTCACCCCGTGGGCGGCCAGCTCGGGCTTCTCGATCAGGTGGGCCAGGATCGCCCAGAAGGCGACCAGGTTGGCGTCGATGCCAGAGTGCGGCTGGGCGTAGGCGTACTCGGCGCCGAACAGTTCCCGGGCGTGTTCGGCGGCCAGCGCCTCGACGGTGTCGACATTCTGGCAACCGGCGTAGAAGCGGTGCCCGACGGTGCCTTCGGCGTACTTGTCACTGAACCAGGTGCCCATCGTCAGCAGCACGGCCGGCGAGGCGTAGTTCTCCGAAGCGATCAGCTTGAGCGAACCTCGCTGGTCGGCGAGCTCCTGGCGGGTCGCTGCGGCGATCCGCGGTTCCACGGATTCGATGACACGCAGTGCCGACTGATAGGCCTGACTGGCCTGAGCTGCCTGTTCGGACACGTTCCACTCCTGTTTGGTCGAAATGTGATCTCAGCCTAATGGACGGGCCAATCATGGCGCGCATCAGTTGCTGATCACTACACTCGCTGGGCAACCGAGTCAAAGACGACCTGTGGAGGCTTCGTGCGAACACCCATCCTGGAAACAGCCATGCGGCTGTCCGGATCCAACCTGACCATCGTCGGCGTCGTGGCGGCACTGGCGGCCGTCGCCATCGCCATGTCGCTGGTGTACCGGCGACAAGTGCTGAGCGCGGCCGACGGCACCCAGAACATGCAGACCATCGCCGTAGCCGTCCAGGAGGGTGCCAGCGCGTACTTGGCGCGCCAGTTCAAATCCCTGGGCATCTTCTCCGCGATCGCCTTCGTCCTGCTGATGTTGTTGCCCGCCCACGGTGAGATGAACCAATGGCTGCTGCGAGGGGCGCGCTCGGCGGCCTTCGTGGTGGGCGGCGGATTTTCGGCCATGATCGGCTGGCTCGGTATGTGGCTGGCGGTGCGCGCCAATGTGCGGGTCGCGGCCGCGGCGAAGGACAAGGGCGAGGGACGCGCCGTCGCGATGCAGATCGCCTTCCGCACCGGAGCTTCGGTCGGAATGGCCACGATCGGCCTGGGCCTGCTGGGTGCAGCCCTGGTCGTGCTGATCTTCCAGGGCGATGCGGCGACCATCCTGGAGGGCTTCGGCTTCGGTGCCGCGGTGCTGGCGATGTTCATGCGCGTCGGTGGCGGCATCTTCACCAAGGCCGCCGATGTCGGCGCCGACCTGGTCGGCAAGGTGGAGCAGAACATCCCCGAGGACGACCCGCGCAATGCCGCGACCATCGCCGACAACGTCGGTGACAACGTCGGCGACTGCGCCGGGATGGCCGCCGACCTCTTCGAGTCCTATGCGGTCACCCTGGTGGCCTCCCTGATTCTGGGCCGGGCGGCGTTCGGCGAAACCGGTCTGGTCTTTCCGCTGATCATTCCCGCGGTCGGCGTGATCACCGCCCTGATCGGCATCCAGCTCACCCGGGCCAAGGTGAACGAGAACGCGCTGGTCACCATCAACCGCGCCTTCTACATCTCCGCGGTGATCGGTGCGGTGCTGTCGGCGGCCGCCGCCTTCTGGTACCTGCCCTCGTCCTTCGGCGATTTCAACATGGCCTACGAGTTCAGCGGCCCGATCAACGATCCCCGGATCGTGGCGATCGTCGCGGTGGTGATCGGTATTGCCCTGGCCGCGGTGATTCTGTCGCTGACCGGTTTCTACACCGGCACCGAGCACCGTCCGGTACAGGACGTCGGCCGCACCTCGCTCACCGGCCCGGCGACCGTGGTGCTGTCGGGTATCTCGCTGGGTATGGAGTCGGCGGTGTTCACCGCCGGCCTGATCGCCGCCGGCGTGCTCGGCGCCTTCCTGATCGGTGGTGCCGGGGTGACCGGCCTGTTCGCGGTGGCGCTGGCAGGCTGTGGGCTGTTGACCACCGTCGGTGTGATCGTGGCGATGGACACCTTCGGCCCGGTCGCCGACAACGCCCAGGGCATCGCGGAGATGTCGGGTGATGTGGACGATGAGGGCGCCCAGATCCTGACCGAACTGGACGCGGTGGGCAACACCACCAAGGCCGTCACCAAGGGCATCGCGATCGCCACCGCGGTACTGGCCGCGACCGCCCTGTTCGGTTCCTACACCGACTCGATCGCCCGGGTGCTGGGTGATGCCTACGCCGAGTTCGTCGCCCAGTCGGTGGTCTTCTCACCGATGACCCTGGTCGGCCTGATCATCGGTGCCGCAGTGGTGTTCCTGTTCTCGGGCCTGCTGATCAGCGCGGTCGGCCGGGCCGCCGGTGCGGTGGTCTTCGAGGTGCGTCGTCAGTTCAAGGAGATCCCGGGCATCATGGCCGGCACCGGTCGTCCCGAGTACGGCAAGGTGGTCGACATCTGCACCAGGGATTCGCTGCGCGAGCTGATCACCCCCGGCCTGCTGGCGGTCACCGCCCCGATCGCGGTCGGCTTCGGCCTCGGTGCCCCGGCGCTGGCCGGCTTCCTGGCCGGTGCGATCGGTGCCGGCACCCTGATGGCGGTCTTCCTGGCCAACGCCGGTGGTGCCTGGGACAACGCCAAGAAGCTGGTCGAGGACGGCCACCACGGCGGCAAGGGTTCGGAGGCCCACGCCGCCACGGTGATCGGTGACACCGTCGGTGACCCCTTCAAGGACACCGCCGGCCCCGCGATCAACCCGCTGCTGAAGGTGATGAACCTGGTCGCGGTGCTGATCGCCCCGGCCGTGGTCACCATGTCGGCCCTGGGCGGCGACCAGAACTACTGGCGCTACGCGATCGCCGGGGTGGCTGCGCTGCTCGGTATCGGTGTCGCGGTGTGGAGCAGCTCGCAGGGCATGGCCATCGCCGGCAAGGGCGAGGAGCCCAACCCGGGTCTGGACGGCCTGCCGGGCAACCCCGAGTGGGATGCCGAGGGGCACAGCGCGCCGAGCCGTGAGGGCCTGCTGGAGGGCCTCGAGGATCTGACCGAGGAACTCACCGAGGAGGACCTCAGCAGTCGCGACCGATAACCCGTCCGCGGGAATCCGCAGACACGACTGAGGGGCCGATCCGGTGTGGATCGGCCCCTCGGTCGTTGTTCGGTGTGTCGGGTCCTGCGGTCAGCGGGCGAACAGGCTGCCCGACACGGTGGTGACGAAGTTGCGCAGCGAGGCCGGCAGGTCCCGCATGTGCCAGCCCTCCGGGCCGTGGTACCAGAACAGGTCCCGTTCGTCGGAGGTCTCGTCGTCATCGGCATCGACCAGAGCCTTCAGCCAGCGGTCGGCACCACCGAGCACCACCGCATACGGCAGCACCTCGGACAGTTCCCGGTACTCGTGGCCGGGCGGCATCTGATCGGTCGGGTGGGTGAGCAGTTCGCCGCGCAGAGCCCCGAGCCCGGCCAGCAGGGCCGCGCCCTTGGTGGTGCGCGAGGGCATCTCCTGGGCCACGAACAGCAGCCCGAGACCGACCAGGGTCACCGCCAGGCCGACCAGCCCGAACTGGGTGAAGATCGCCAGAATGATGGTCAGCACGATGCCCAGGCCGAGCAGGGCGAAGCCCCACCGGTTCCAGGCACTGCGGGTGTCGTCGGGACGCCGCTCGTACCAGCCCTTGTCGACCACCTCGTCGTAGAGCGCCGACTGCACCCGGCCGATGGATTCGTTGATCGCCGGGCCGATGGTGGACACCTTCACCGGGGTGTCGGCCGCCGCAGGAGCGACCGCATCGAGCAACTCCACCTCGAACGGCGGCAGGTCGTCGGTCGGCCCGTCCACCCGATGGAAGACCCAGTCGGTGGGGGCGAACTCGGTTTCGCGGGGCAGCTCCTCGATCACCAGGTGCTTGCGGATCGCCAGGTCGAGCAGGCTCGCGGTGACGTCGATCGGGTCGACGCGCTCGTCGGCGACCGTGCCGACATGGCCCGGACGGACGTCGTTCAGCACCCGGAACTCGCTGGCCCCGTCCCCGACGGGGTGGAACTCGGCGATCTGCACCACGTCGCTACCGGCCGGGGCGTCCGACCCGGCGCGACGGTGCAGCAGGTACAGGGCGATGGCGCCGAGGGCCAGGATGGCCGCGGCGATACCCAGGGGCAGCGGCGCGACGGAGAAGGCCCGTCCGATCGTCCAGTTCTGGTGCACCTCTTCGTTCGCGGCGACCACCTTCGGATCGAAGCCGATGTCGAGGGCGAGCATCTGACCGGCCCCCAGCGCACCGTGCCGGAACTCGGGGAAGCGTTCGTACTCGGTGCCACCGGCGATCATCTGGCAGGGGTCGGTGCTGTTCGGGGCGCCCGCGGTACAACGCAGGTAGCGGAACAGGCCCGGCAGGCCGATCTCGCCGGTCACCTGGCCGACCGGGAAGTTCAGGCCCTGGACGACCGGCCATTGCACGGCGGTGGCGTCGTCGACGTTCACCGCGGCACCCTTGACGGTGTAGCTGACGGTCACCGGCTCGGTGACGCCTTCGGTGTTGGCGGTGATCACCGTGGTGTCGCCGCCGTCGTCCACGGTCGGGGCCAAGTCCTTGCCGCCGGCCGTGGCCTTGACGTCGCTGATCTGGTAGCGGTACTCGCGGTCATCCATGATGCCGCGGCGCTTGGACAGCCGCTGTTCGAAGGTCGACGGGGCATCGCCCTTGAAGGTGAAGGTTTGTTCCACGGTGACCGCGCCGTCCTTGGCAATGCCGACCTTGATCGCTACCTTCTCGGCTTCACCCTCGGCCCGTGCGGTGAGTGGTGATGACACCAAGGCGAACACGGCGAGCAGCGCGATTGCCACAACTGCGACCACACCGCGTCTCGCCCTCGATACTGCTGACACTGCTGACCTCCAATGGGTGCGGGACTGGGCCAACTATTCCACACCGACGGGGTCGTGCGGATGATCGCCTCCGACGACTAAACCGCACCCCGGGCATGGTCGCCAGCAGCTTCGGCATCCGGTTCACCTTGGTTGACGTTTCCGGAGACTTTCCGCCGAACCGGGCTGCCGGGGATGCGACTCAGGTGGGCAGACCCCCACCGCATGGGCCCATAACGTGGTCGGAAGCCCCCCAACCGTGGCGGCGCGGACGAACGGACTCTCTTCCATGGCGAACCCCCACTGGCCGAATGCGACCCCGCAACACCGCGGGGCCCGGCACCCTGCCGGGCAGGATGGGCCACAGTGGCAGCAACCGGCCCACGCCGCCGGATGGCAACACCAAGGAGCCTGGCACCGACAACCCGAGCCCCCGAAGGCGGTCCGCGAGAAGAAGATCCTCGGCATTCTGCTGGGGGTGTGCCTGGCTGCGCTGGCCGGATTCGTCGCCGTGCTGCTGTTCGTCGACCGCGAACCCGGCTACGACTACGACGACTACGAGGCGCCGCCGGTCAGCGACACCGCGCCCGACCAACTTGTCGTGGCGAAGTCGGAGGAGGAAGCCTGGCAGATCCTGCGCGACAACCCGTCCTATGCCGGTGTCCTGCCCGACAGCGTGAACTGCAAGATCACCGCTATCGAGCACAACGGCATGTCACCGGAAGAAATCGAGGCCCGACTCAACGACCTGACCGCCTGCCTGATGAAGGTCTGGGACCGACCGATGACCGAACAGGGCATCACCATGTTCCGCCCCAGCGTGACCGTCTACACCGCCGACATCACCACCGGCTGCGGGACGACACCGGGAGACGCCCCGAATGCCTTCTACTGCAGTGCCGACCAGATGCTCTACTACAACTTCATCCTGCACACCCACCCCAGAACCAAGTCGGTGGGTGACACCCCGTGGGGCATCGAGGCCGTGATGGCTCACGAGTTCGCGCACTTCCTGCAGGGACGCACCGGCATCATGGGTGCATTCGCCCTCGTGCTGGGTTCGGACGCGAACTCGGAGCCGGCGTTGAATGCCAGCCGCCGCAGCGAGTTGCAGGCGGATTGCTGGGCGGGCATGTGGACCAGGGCCAACCAGCGTGCCGCCGGTGTGGACGAAGCAGGTCACCTCGGTCTGGCTGCCATTTTCGGCGCGTTGGGCGGCGATACGCACGGCTCGGCGGAGCATCGCTCGGGCTGGTATCTGAAGGGCACCCACAGCACCTCCATCGGCACCTGCAACACCTGGGTCGTCCCCGATGACGAGGTGAGCTGAACCGATCCCGCGGATTCACCTTGGTTGACGATTTCGCAGACCTTCAGCCCACCCCGGGGGCCGCGGATACGACTCAGGAGGGCAGATCGGCGGCAAGCGCCTCTATAGCGTGACAAAAGCCCCGAACACCAAGCCGCGCTGCCGAAGGACGGAACCCGTGCCATGACGAACTCGAACTGGTCGCAGCAGGCACCCCAACCCCCGGGAAACCGACAACCCGCGTGGCAGGGCGGCCCGCAGTGGCAACAACCGGCTCAAACGGCCGGGTGGCATCAGCACGGCGGTTGGCACCAACAGAGTGGATGGCAGCAGCCCGACCACGGTTGGCAACAACAAGGCGATTGGCACCAGCAACCGAGCGGCCCGACAAAAGGTCCGCAGAAGAAGATCCTGGGCATCCTCCTGGGAGTGTGCCTGGCGGGGCTGCTCGTCTTTGTCGCGGTTCTGCTGTTCAGCAATCGGGGCCCTGGGTACGACTACGACGATTACGAGTCTCCTCCGATCAGCGACACCGCTCCCGACAAACTCACGGTTCCGGGCTCCGAGGAGGAGGCGTGGGAGATCCTGCGCAACAACCCCGCCTACGCCGGTACCGCTCCGGACAACGTCGACTGTGGCATCGGCATCATCGACCACGAGGGCCTCTCACCGGAAGAACTCGAGGCCCGGCTCAACGAAATGTCCGCCTGCCTAATGATGGTCTGGGACCGGCCGATGACCGAACAGGGCATCACCATGTTCCGACCAAGGGTGACCGTCTACACCGCGGATATCACCATGGCCTGCGGGACGAAACCCGGCGACGAGCCGAACGCCTTCTACTGTGGCAGCGATCAGATGATCTATTACAACCCCCTCATGCACACCCACCCCGAGACCAAGTTCGTGGGCGATACACCCCTCGGCGTCGAGGTGATCATGGCCCACGAGTTCGCCCACTTCCTGCAGGGGCGCAGCGGCATCATCGCCGCCTTCTTCTGGTTGAGCGGGCCGGCCCCCGAGGATGTGCAGTTAGAAATGACCCGCCGGTCCGAGGCCCAGGCCGATTGTTGGTCGGGTCAGTGGGTGCGGGCCAACATTCGGGCGATGGGAATCGACGAGGCGGGCGTCGAGAAGATATTGCGGCTGTATCACGGCATCGGTGATGACTCGCTCACCGGTGATCCCGACATCGTGGGGAATCACGGTTTGGGCAAGACCCGGCGGGCATGGGCCACCACCGGGATGAACAGCGCGGACGTGGGTGCCTGCAACAGCTGGGTGGCACCCAAGGAAAAGGTGCGCTGACCCCAAATCTGCTTTCTCCGCACAGGCAACCCGTACTCGTTCCTGCGCCACATAGTTCGTGCCGCAGGAACGAGTACCGGTTGCATCCAGCGATCGGGGACGGCCGATGCACGGGTCGCCGACAGGTGCGGACGAGCGGGGATCGCGGGCGATCGGTGCAGGCGGCCCCGCGTGTGTTTAAGATGTGCGCGTGTCGCACCCGGGAAATTGGCAGCAAGGTGGTCACCAGCCGAATTGGCAGGGTGGCCAGTGGCAGCAACCCCGATCCGGGGGTGGATGGCCACAGCACCAGCAGCCCGGTGGTTGGCAACAGCAAGGCGCTTGGCAGCAACAAGGCGGCTGGCAACAGCAGGGCGCGTGGGCCCAGCAAGGCAATTGGCAGCAACCGGCGCCCGCCCGTGGGCCCGGTGGCTCCGGCCCCCTCAAGAAGATTCTCGGCATCCTGCTGGCCACCTGCCTCCTCGCGCTGGTGGCTTTCGTGGTGCTGCTGTTCGCCGGCGGTGGAGTGCCCGGCGGCTATGAGTACGACGATTACGAGGCTCCGCCGGCGACCGACACCGCGCCCGATGACCTGATGCTGCCCGGCTCGGAGGACGAGGCCTGGCAGTTGCTGCGCGAGAACGCGGCCTACCAGGGCACCGTTCCCGACAATGTGAACTGTGAGTTGGCCCCGGTCGAACCCGGTGGCATGAGCGACGAACAGTTGCAGACCGCGATGAACGATTTCAGCGCCTGCTTGATGCGGGTCTGGGACCGTCCGATGACCGAGCAGGGCGTCACGATGTTCCGGCCCACGATCACGGTCTACTCCGGGCCGATCAGCACCGGCTGCGGTACCCGCGATGATGTCAACGCCTTCTACTGTGGCGCCGATCAGTTGATCTACTACCACTCCGATCTGCACAAGGCACTGCCCCAGGTGGCCGACACCCCGCTGGGCGTGGAGGTCGTGATGGCCCACGAGTTCGCCCACTTCCTGCAGGGGCGCACCGGCATCTTCGGGGCCTTCGTGGCCCTGGCGGGCAACTTGGAGGAATCCGATCGCAAGGAGATGATCCGTCGCGCCGAGGCCCAGGCGGACTGCTGGTCGGCCCAGTGGGTGCGTGCCAATCTGCAGGCGATGAACATCGACCAGGCCGGCGTGGAGCAGTTGCTGCAGATCTACCACGACATCGGTGACGACTCCCTCAGCGGTGATCCCGACATCGAGGGTGACCACGGCCTGGGTAAGACCCGCCAGGCCTGGGGAACCACCGGACTGAACTCCGACAGCATCGGTGCCTGCAACAGCTGGGTGGTGCCCGCCGAGCAGGTGCGCTGAACCCGCGGCTTCAGCGCCGAATCACCAGGGCCGTGGCCACGGCCGCAATGCCCTCACCCCGGCCGGTGAAACCGAGCCCATCGGTGGTGGTGGCCGACAGCGACACCGGGGCCCCCAGGGCCTCGGCCATCACCTGTTCGGCTTCGCTGCGCCGCGCCGCCATCCGCGGACGGTTGCCGATCACCTGAACCGCCACGTTGCCGATCACGAACCCGGACGCGGCCAGCCGCCGCCTGGTTTCGGTGAGGAAGGCCACCCCCGAGGCAGCCGCCCATTGCGGATCACGGGTGCCGTAGTTGCTGCCCATGTCGCCCAGGCCCGCTGCCGAGAACAGGGCATCGCAGGCGGCATGGCAGGCCACGTCCCCGTCGGAGTGCCCTTCGGGGCCCACTTCCTCGTCGGGGAAGTGCAACCCGGCCACCCACATCTGCCGTCCGGCGGCGAGGCGGTGTGCGTCGGTGCCGATGCCGACCAGGGGTAGTCCGCGGCGCAGTTCGTCGTTGTCCGTCACGGGCCCTATCCAACCGCACCGCGGGATCGGGGTTCATCGCCGGGCATGAAGAACCGGCCGGCACCCGGAGGTACCGGCCGGTTCGATTCGATATTCAGGAGGCGAGCACTTCGTCCAGAATGGTTTCGGCTCGGTCTTCTTCAACCTTTTCGGCAAGCGCCAACTCGGAGACCAGGATCTGGCGAGCCTTCGCCAGCATCCACTTCTCGCCGGCCGACAGGCCACGGTCCTTCTCGCGACGCCACAGGTCACGCACGACCTCGGATACCTTCATCACATTGCCGGAATGCAGCTTCTCGACATTGGCCTTGTATCGACGCGACCAGTTGGTCGGCTCATCCACATGCGGCGCACGCAATACCTCAAAGACTTTTTCCAGTCCCTTCTCGTCCACCACATCACGCACCCCGACCAGGTCGAGATTCGAAGTGGGGACGCGGACAACAAGGTCATTTTGACCAATGATCCGCAGGACCAGATAGACCTTCTCCTCCCCCTTGATCTTTCGGGTTTCGATGTCTTCGATGACGGCCGCCCCATGACTGGGGTAGACCACCGTTTCGCCAACTGTGAAGGTCATATGTTTTTAACCCCTTTCCCAGAGGAGATTCTAGCACGCCCACCGGTTCGCGACGGGGTTTCGGCTTGCATTCGACCCCGTCCGGGGTGTAATGGGGCATCTTGACATTTCAAGTGAGCTGTGCCTCACCCAGGGCCCCAAAAGGCTCCCGGGAAGCGGCCGCAGCAGCCGCTGCCCACCGTCTCGGCCCATCTGCGGTAACGGGTACGCCGATCGCCACGATCTTCGCTACTCTGTGCGCAGACCAGCCACGCCGGGCTGGGATTGGACGAGGAGTTGCCAGAAGTGAAGCGACGTGCCGCCCGCGCATTTGTGACCGCCGCCCTTGCTGCCGCCGTGTTGACCGGAGCATCCGCTTGTGGCTTCAACGCGCAGACCCTGCAGCCGTACACCCAGTCCCATGGCGTGAACGTCGACTCGCGCACCGATCCCGACACCGACCTGCCGTTGGTCAAGGTCCGCAACCTGATGGTGGTTTCGAAGGAGGACGGCTCCGGCTTCCTGGTCGGCGCAATGTTCTCCGAGCCGGGCGACAAGCTCACCGACGTCAGCATCGTCACCAAGAAGGTCGACGGCAACGCGGGCCAGCCGGTCAAGGTCGATCTGGCCGAGCCGATCGAGATCCCCGCCGGTGGAACGGCCCAGTTGTTCGGTGACCAGACCGTCACCGCGACCGGCGCCGACCTGCGGATGGGCTTCTCGGTCGAGATCACGATGACCTTCGAAGAAGCCGGTGACGTGACCGTGACCGCCCCGGTGGTGGACGGCAACCTGCCCGACTTCGAGACCATGAGCCCCGAGCCCGCCGCGGAGGGCAACGGCCAGCAGTGACCCCGGACGGGGTCAGCCGTGGGTCGGCTCGTCGCTGAACAGACTGCTGACCGATTCGCCCAGGTGAATCCGGCGTACCGCCTCGGCGAACAGGGGTGCGACCGAACGCACCTCCAGATTCGGCAACGCGCCCACCCCGTGCTGCGGCACCGAGTTGGTCGTGACGATCTCGTGCACATCGGGTTCGGCGCGCAATCGGTCGACCGCCGGCCCGGTGAACAGCCCGTGGGTGCAGCACACCGTTGCCCCGGTGGCCCCGGCCTCACGCAGCTTGGCCAGCAATTCCACGATCGATCCCCCGGTGGCGATCTCGTCGTCCAACACGATCGCGTGCCGTCCGGCCACATCGCCGACGATTCGGTCGATCACCACGGTGTCGTCGTTGAGGCGTCGTTTCGATCCGGCTGCGACGGGTAGCTGCAACAACCGGGCGAACTGGCTGGCCACCTTGGCATTGCCGAAGTCGGGTGAGACCACCACCGCATTCGACAGGTCTCGGTCGTCGAAGTGTTTGGCCAGTTCGCGTACCGCGCTGAGGTGGTCGACCGGCATCGAGAAGAAGCCGTGCACCTGTTCGGAATGCAGCGCCATCGTGACCACTCGTCCGGCACCGGAGGTGGCCAACAGGTCGGCCACCAGCCGGGCCCCGATCGAGATCCGCGGGGCGTCCTTCTTGTCGGAGCGGGCGTAGGCGAAGTGCGGAATCACCGCGGTGATGTGGGCGGCCGAGGCGCCGCGGGCGGCGTCCAGCATCAACAGCAACTCCACCAGGTTCTCCTGCACCGGCGGCACCAGGGGCTGGACGATGAAGACATCGCGGCGGCGACAGTTGGCGCGCAGTTGCACCTGGAGGCAGTCGTTGCTGAACCGGGTGGTGCGCGACGGCGACAGTTCGATGCCGAGGATGTCGCACATCTCCTGGGCGAAGGCCGGGTCCGCCGAGCCCGAAAAAACCGTGATCTCATTCGACATGCCGTGCTCCCGCCCGGTTGTGATGGTGGGGACGCGAGGTCCTCGCAGAAGCGCACCGCTGCGCCGGGGTGGTCACCCTTCGAACTTGTATCCGAGCCCGCGCACCGTGACCAGGTAGCGGGGTGAGGAGGGGTCGGCCTCGATCTTGGAGCGCAACCGCTTGATGTGGACGTCCAAGGTCTTGGTGTCGCCGACGTAGTCGGCACCCCAGATGCGGTCGATCAACTGCCCGCGGGTCATCACCCGGCCGGCATTGCGCAACAACATCTCGAGCAGTTCGAATTCCTTCAGGGCCAGTTTGACCCGCTGCCCGTCCACCGACACCTCGTGGCGTTCCACGTCCATGCGGACGCCGCCGGCCTCGACGATGTCGGAGAGTAGTTCGACGTCCTGACCGCGGCGCAGCACCGCACGGATTCGGGCGACGAGTTCGCGGTGGCTGAACGGCTTGGTGACGTAATCGTCGGCGCCGAGTTCCAGGCCCACCACCTTGTCGACCTCGGAGTCGCGGGCGGTGACCATGATCACCGGCACCGAACTGCGCGAGCGCAGTTGGCGGCAGACCTCGGTGCCGGGCAGGCCGGGCATCATCAGGTCCAACAGGACGATGTCGGCACCCACCCGGTCGTATTCGGCCAGTCCTTCGGTGCCGTCGGCGGCCTCGATGACCTCGAAGCCCTCCTTGCGGAGCATGAAGGTCAACGCGTCCCGGTAGGAATCCTCGTCCTCAACAACAAGCACCCGGGTCATGGGCCTTGTTCCTCCTAGTTCCTGGGGTGGTGGCTCTCAGCGCCTAGGGCTGATCGTAGCCGGTCTTGTCCATGTCGTCGCGACCGATGTGTTCGGGCACCCGGATGGTGAAGGTCGACCCGTGGCCGAGTTGGCTCCACACGCTCACGGTGCCGCCGTGGGCCCCGGCGATGTGTTTCACGATCGACAGGCCCAGCCCGGTACCGCCGTTGGCGCGCGACCGGGAGTAGTCGACCCGGTAGAAGCGTTCGAAGATCCGCTCGGTTTCGGCCGGCGCGATGCCGATGCCGTTGTCGGAGACCGAGATCTCGACGAAGAACTCGTCATCCTCGACCACCCGGCGGGAGCTGGCGACGACCTTCGCCCCGTCGTCGGAGTAGACGATGGCGTTCTCGACCAGATTCACCACCGCCCCGGTGAGTTGGGTGCTGTCACCGAGTACCTGCAGCCCGGTGTCGGGGGTGATGGTCAGGGTGATCTTGCGTCGGTCGGCGTCCACCCGGCACCGGTCGACGGCATTGGCGAGCACTTGGTCGATCTCCACCACGTCCATCTTCTGCAGCGGGTCCTGCGACTGCAGCCGGGACAGGTCGATGATCTGGCGCACCAATTCGGCCAGACGGTTCGATTCGTTGCCCAGCCGTCCGGCGAAGCGGCGCACCGCCTCGGGGTCTTCGGCAGCCTCGGCGATGGCTTCGCTGAGCAGGGCGACCGCGCCGATCGGGGTCTTGAGCTCGTGGCTGACATTGGCCACGAAGTCGCGGCGGGTGTCGTCGACCCGTTTGGCGGCGGTGCGGTCCTCCGACAGCACCAGTACCAGCCCGTCGCCCAGCGGGGCGACCCGGGACGACAGGTGCATCTTGGAATAGGTGTCGCGCGGCAGTTCCTGGTCGAGGGTGCGCAACTGGCCCTCGGCACGAACCTCGCGCACCAGTTTCAGCAATTCGGGCTGGATCACCCGGCTGCCCCGGACGATGCCCAGGGTGCGGGCCTGGGCCGACGACTGCAGAACCTCGTCGTGCGGGCCGACCACCACCCCGGCGGTGCGCAGCACGTTGATGATCTGGGGCACGATCGGCGGCAGTTCGGTCGGGGGCGGCGGCGGGGGTTCCGGGGTGGGTCGTTGCTGTGCGCGCAGCACGAGGTAGCCGACCAGGCACCCCACGACCAGGCCGGCGACGGCGGCCAGCACAACCCACATGGCACCGATAGTAGGCGCAGTTCCGGGTGGGCCCCGACCAATGGACACTCCCGGTGGTTGGCCTCGGGGCGAGGTTGTACCCGGCTGCCGTATGGTGACGATATGAGTGCCGATGACGTCCAGGGGGTGAAAGCAGTGCGTATTACCTACCGCGAACAACTCCAGGAAGTCGTCGATGACCTGATCTCGATGGCCGAGGCGGCCGGGCACGCATTGCGTTTCGCCACCCAGGCACTGCTCGAGGTCGACCTGCAATTGTCCGAACAGGTGATCTCCGACGACATCCGGCTGGACGAGATGCACGACGATCTGGAACGCCGCTGTTTCCTGTTGCTGGCCCGGCAGGCGCCGGTGGCCGGTGAATTGCGCACGGTAGTGGCCACCTTGCGGATGCTGACCTCGCTGGCCCGGATGGGTGACCTGTCGGCCCATGTGGCCAAGATCGCCCGCCTGCGCTACCCGGAACCGGCAGTGCCCGAACCCCTGCAGCCCAACTTCGCCCGCATGGCCGATGTGGCCGAGCAGATGATCGTCTGCGCCACCGAGGCGCTGCGCAGCAGCGACGTCGCAGCCGCCGAGGACCTTGCCCATCAGGACACCGAGATGGACAGCCTGCGCCGCTCGCAGTTCCGCATTCTGCTCGGCGACGACTGGAGTCACGGGGTGGAGGCCGCCGTCGACGTGGCCTTGCTGGGCCGCTACTACGAGCGGATCGCCGATCACACGGTGGCGATCTCGCGTCAGGTGATCTACCTGGTCACCGGCGAATCACCCGACGGCGAGGATTGGCCGCGCTTCTGAGCTGATCGTGTGACTTCTTGCCCGACAGTCGAACAAGAAGTCACACGTTGCGGTTACTTCTTGCCCTGGTTCTTGACCGCTTCGATCGAGGCCTTGGCGGCTTCGGGGTCGAGGTAGCGGCCACCCTTGGTCACCGGCTTCATGTCCTCGTCCAGCTCGTACAGCAGCGGAATGCCGGTGGGGATGTTCAAGCCGGTGATCTCGTCCTCGGAGATCTGGTCGAGGTGCATCACCAGGGCGCGCAGCGAGTTGCCGTGAGCGGCCACCAGGGTGGTCTTGCCGACCTGCAGGTCGGGGACGATCTGGTCGTACCAGTACGGCAGCATCCGCTTCACCACGTCCTTGAGGCACTCGGTCTGCGGCCGGATCTCCGGGGGCAGGCCGGCGTAACGCGGATCGTGGAACTGCGACCACTCGTCGTCGCGGTCGAGCTCCGGCGGCGGGGTGTCGTAGGAACGGCGCCAGATCATGAACTGCTCCTCGCCGAATTCCTCGCGGATCTGGGCCTTGTTCTTGCCCTGCAGGGCGCCGTAGTGCCGCTCGTTGAGGCGCCAGTGCCGCTTGGTCTCGATCCAATGCCGATCGGCAACCCCCAGGGTGACCTCGGCGGTGTGGATCGCGCGGCGCAGCACCGAGGTGTGCACCACATCGGGCAGCAGGTTCTCGCTCTTCAGCAGCTCACCACCACGCTGCGCTTCGGCCAGACCCTTCTCGTTGATGTCGACGTCAACCCAGCCGGTGAACAGGTTCTTCGCATTCCATTCGCTCTCGCCGTGACGGAGCAAGATCAGCGTGTAGCTCATGGGAAGAGCCTAATGGTGTCGGCTCGGAGCGCCTCGGGCAGGGTCGGGGCGTTCAGTCGACGCGGTGGACGTGGAAATTCGACGCCTGCACCCGGGGCCGGATCACCAACTGGTCGATGTTGACGTGGGACGGCCTGGTGGCCATCCAGCACACCGCGTCGGCGACATCTTCGGCCAACAACGGTTCGGGCACCCCGGCGTAGACGGCATCGGCTGCGGCCCGGTCACCCAGCCGCACCAGCGAGAACTCCTCGGTGCGCACCATGCCCGGACGGATCTCGCAGATCCGCACCGGCCGGTCACGCACCTCCAGGCGCAGCGATCCGACCATCGACCGTTCGGCGGCCTTCACGCCGCAGTAACCCGCGCCCTGCTCGTAGGGGGCTTCGGCGGCGGTCGAGGTGACGAAGACGATCGCCCCCTCGGCGGCTTCCACCGCCGGGAAGAGGGCTTTCGTCACCGCCCCGGTGGCGAGCACATTCAGCTCGTACATCCGCCGCCAGGCGTCCAGGTCGGCGTCGATCACCGGTTCCAGGCCGAAGGCCCCACCGGCGTTGTTCACCAGCACATCGCAGCGCTCCCCCACTGCTTCGGCCAGGGCACCGACCGCTTCGGGGTCGGTCAGGTCGGCCACGAAGGCCTCCCCGTCGATTTCGGCGGCCAGAGCGGTGAGCCGGTCGGCCCGACGGGCGACGCACCAGACCCGAAAGCCGGCCGCGGCCAACTGCCGGGCGCTGGCCGCACCGATCCCGCTGGATGCTCCGGTGACAACGGCAACTTTGTTCATGGCAGCAATTGTGGGGGCCCGCATGACTGTGACAAAGGGGCACGGACGCGAGATCTCATTCGCGCGGATGTCCGCGGTTGATCGCGCGGGATTCTCCGGCCGGATCCGACCCCGCCGGTGTGTGATACTCGAATCGGTCTACGCAGTTGGAGGAGCCATGAGCCACATGTCCCCGGCAGGTCCGCCGCATCCCGGTGGTCCGGGTCAGCAGCCACCCCCGTCCGGACAGCCGGGAGCCGGCATGCCGCAGCCGTACGGGCAGGCACCGGGCGCTTCCGGGCCGGCCCATCCGACCAGTGGTTCCTCGGCCGCCTTCCCGCCGCCCCCGCAGGGTCGGCCGCCTTCCGGCGGTGGTCAGCCGGGTGGCCCGGGAATGCCGCCTCCCCCCGGATCGCACCCCTACGGACCCGGGCCGCAACAGCCCGGAGCGCCCGGCGGTCCCGGAGGGTTTTCCGGGCCCAACCAGGGCGTCCCGCACCGTGGCCCCGGCCAGGGGCCGGGACAAGGGCCCGGCCCGCAGGGTCCGGGACAAGGATCCGGACCCCAGGGCCCCGGACAACATGGCCCGGGTCAGCCTCCCACCGGCCCCGGCGGCACTCCCCCGCCCGAACCGGGCAAGAAGAAGAGCCGCAAGCCGCTGATCATCGCGATCGCCGGTGTGCTGGTGTTGGCGCTGCTACTGACCGGCGGCCTGCTGTGGAAGCGCCATGCCGACGAGCAGGCCGCGATCCGGGCCGAGGAAGAACGTCAGGCCACGATCGCGCACAAGACCGAGATGGCCACCGGCACGGTGAACAACTTCTTCGAAGCCCTCGGCAAGCATGACCTCGAGGCGGTCAAGTCGCTGACCGACGAAGACCTGGAGTCCCCGGGGATCACCAAGGAAATACTGGCCGCCACCCATCCCCAGGCCCCCGAGAACCTGAAGGTCGAACTCGCCTCGCCGATCGACGAGAACTCCGTCAATGCCACCGTCCGGGCAACCTTCGGCCCCGACGGCGCCACCAAGGAGATGGAGTTCCAAGCCTTCGAGAAGGATGCCGACACCTGGTTGCTGGAGCAGGTGGCCATCCCGATGTCCCTGCCCGGTGACAGCGCGGTCAAGCTGAACGGTGTGCCCCTGCAGGGCAAGGATCCGTCGGTGCGAGTGCTGCCGGGCAGCTACCAGGTGACCCCGGCCAACAAGCACCTCACCACCGCCTCGGGCGCCAAACCGGTCGAGGCCTGGGACCTGACCGACACCCCCTCATTCGACGGCGAGTTCGTGATGACCGAGAAGGCCGTGGCAGCCTTCCGCTCCTCGGCGACCAAGTCGATCAACGACTGCATGGCGAAGAAGGAACTCAACCCCAAGGGCTGCCCCTGGAACATCGTGGAGCAGAACGGCATCAAGGTCGTCCCCAGCACGATCAAGTTCAAGATGCTGGAGAACCCTTGGAGCAAGTTGAAGCCCACCTACGATCCCAGCAGCAACGCGGCAGCCGGGTCGCTCACCTGGCAGATGCGGATCGATGCCGAAGCCACCCAGAACGGACGACGGGGTACCACCGGCACCAACTTCACCGCCGGTGGCCTGGCGACCGCCGACCTGTCGGGTGATCAGATCACGGTGAAGTGGTCCCGCTAGATCCATCGTCGGGAGCCAGGTGCTCGAAGGCGGCCAGGTTCGCGGTGGACTCACCGCGGGCCAGCCGCCAGCGCCACTCCTTCTTGATCGACTCGGCGAATCCGAGTTCGAGGATCTGGTTGAACGACTCGTCGGCGGTGGTGGCGATCATCGCCAGCAGCCGGTCGATGGTGTCCTCGTCCACCTCGGCCAGGGGCACCCGTCCGACCAGGTAGATGTCACCCAGCTGGTCGAGGGCGAAGGCCACGCCGGTCAGCTTGACGTTGCGCTGCAACAGCCAGGCGTACACCCGGGCGTGATTCTCGTCGGGTTGACGCGAGACAAAGGCGCGCACGCTCACGGTGTGTTTGCCGACTTCGATCGCGCACTCGGTGGTGAGCTTGTTCATTCCCGGCAGGGTCACCGTGTAGAGCCCCGGACGGGTCTGCGACCATTCGACGTCGACCGCGTCCAGGGTGTTGCGGATGTGGGTGGCGACCCGTTCGGTCACGTCGTCCGCTCGGTTCGCCATCACATCTCCTCTCGGGTCAGAGCTCGATGAGCGCCTGACCTCCCTGTACCGGGTCGCCCACCTTGACCAGCACCTCACGTACCGTGCCGGATCCGGGGGCGGTGATCTCAGTTTCCATCTTCATCGCCTCGAGCACCACCAGTACCTGCCCGGCCTCGATCTCCTGACCGTCCTCGACCAGGATCTTCGCGACCGTGCCGGCCAGCGGGGCCACCACAGCGTTGGCGCTGGCGGCCTGCATCTTGGACGTGACCGGCGCAGTGGGGGTGGGCGCGGTGTGCGACAGCGAGGGCAACCCGATATTGCTCAGGTTCGGGGTGTCCTCCTCGACCTCGACCTCGACGTCGTAGGCGGTTCCGTTGACGGTGACCTTCAGCTTCATGGTTTCCTCTCCCAAACGTCAGCGGACGTGTGGCACCTTGCGGCGCTGTACTTCGGATCGTCCGGCCTGGGCCCACGCCCGGCCGGTATGGAAGTGCACCTGCTTGATCCTGGCGCGGTTGCCCAGGTAGGCCGACACCGCTGCGGCGATGGCCATCATGGTGTCCTCGTCGATCGGGTCGATCCGGCCGCGGAGGGTTTGCACCTCGCCGGTGAGGTCGTCGACCTTGGCGGTCAACGTCTCGACCATCTTGCGCAGTTCGGCCAATTCTGTGTCCGACATGTGTCCTCCGATCAGGCCGGCCCGAGGCCGTGCTTCTTGTCGGGACGCAAGGCGCGCTTGCCGGCCAGGATCTCCAGGGACATCGCGATCTCGCGGCGGGTATCGGCCGGGTCGATGATGTCATCGACCAGACCGCGCGATGCGGCCATGTACGGGGTGGAGAAGGTGTTGCGGTATTCCTCCACCAGTTCGGCACGCTTGGCGTCCGGGTCGTCGGCTGCGGCGATCTCGTTCTTGAACACGATGCCCGCCGCCCCCTCGGCACCCATCACCGCGATCTCGGCGGTCGGCCAGGCGAACACCCGGTCGGCCCCCAGGTCCTTCGAGCACATCGCCAGGTACGCCCCGCCGTAGGCCTTGCGCAGCACCACGGTGACCTTCGGCACGGTGGCCGCGGAGTAGGCGTAGAGCATCTTCGCGCCGTGCCGGATGATGCCGCCGTGTTCCTGGGCTACGCCCGGCAGGAAGCCGGGCACGTCCACCAGGGTCACCAGCGGAATGTTGAAGGCATTGCAGAACCGGACGAAGGTGGAGGCCTTGTCGGAGGAGTTGATGTCGAGCACACCCGACATCACCTGCGGCTGGTTGGCCACCACGCCGATCGAACGGCCGTTGATGCGGGCGAAGCCGACCACGATGTTCGTGGCGTAGCCGGCTTGAACCTCGAGGAAGTCGCTGTGGTCGACCATCGCGGCGATCACATCGCGCACGTCGTAACCCCTCTTGCCGTCCACCGGCACCAGATCGCGCATCGCGGGGTTGGGTTCCACCACATCGTCGGGGTTGACCACCGGCGGATCCTCGGTGTTGTTCTGCGGCAGGAAGCTCAGCAGCTTCTTCGCGATCAGGATCGCGTGGGAATCGTCCTCGGCGACGAAGTGCACCACACCCGATTGGGCCATGTGCGCGTCGGCGCCACCGAGTGCGTCCTGGGTGACCTCCTCACCGGTGACCTGCTTGATCACGCCGGGCCCGGTGATGAACATGTGCGCCTTGCGGGTCTGGATGATGAAGTCGGTCAGGGCCGGTGAGTAGGCCGCGCCACCAGCGCAGGGGCCGGCGATGATCGAGATCTGCGGTACCGCACCCGACAGCCGCACATTGGAGTAGAACACCTGGCCGTAGCCGGAGAGCGAGTCGATGCCCTCCTGCACCCGGGCACCGCCGGAGTCGTTGATGAACACGAAGGGTGTGCCGGTGCTGAGTGCGGCCTCCATCGACTCGGAGACCTTCTTGGAGTGAGTCTCACCGGCCGAGCCGCCCGAGACGGTGAAGTCCTGGCTGGCCAGGTGCACCGGACGTCCGAGTACCGCCGCGGTACCGGTGACCACACCGTCGGCCGGCATATCGGCCTTGTCCATCCCGAAGGTGGTGGTGCGGTTGCGGCGGAACATCCCGAGTTCCTGGAAGGTGCCGGGATCGATCAGTTCGGTGATCCGTTCACGGGCGCTGAGTTTGCCCCGCTCATGCTGCTTCTCGATGCGTTTGGCGCCGCCGCCGAGTTCGAGGCGTTCCCGCTCGGCGGTCAGGTCGGAGAGTCGTTGTTCCATGCTGTTGTTCGACATTTGTTCCTCTGTCTCAGGCCGGTTCCACCGACACCGAACGGGTCTTGCCGTCCACCGTCACTTGGTACTTGATGGGCTCGCGCACGGCCTTGTCCTGGCCCTTGGCGGCCGCAGCTTCCTTCTCCAACTGCTCAGCGGTCTTGCCGACGTTCTTCGGCCCCTCGTCACGGTGGGTGAAGAACTCCTCGGCGACCGCGGGGAACATCGCGTGGGTCAACACGTCCTCGTCGCTGCCGTTGAAGCCCTCGAGTTTCGCGGCCTCGCTGACCAGGGTGTCCCATTCGGGCTTGAGCAGATCGGCCGGACGTTCGCTGATCGGTTCCTTCTTGGTCTGGGTGCGGGCGATCTCGACGATCTCGGGATTGCGATCGCCGATGCACTCGCCGTAGTAACCGAGCATCAGGTCGGCGAACTCACCGGTGAGCACCTTGTAGCGACCCATCAGCACGTTGAACACCGCCTGGGTGCCCACGATCTGGCTGGACGGGGTGACCAGCGGCGGGTGCCCGGCGTCGGCCTTGACCAGCGGCACCTCTTCCATCACCTCGCGGATCCGGTCACCGGCGCCCTGAGCCTTGAGCTGCGACTCCATGTTCGACAACATGCCGCCGGGGATCTGGCTCGAGAAGATGTCGGTGTCGACCAGGGTGGCCGATTCGAACTCGGCATACTTGGGCCGCACCTCGGCGAAGTGGTCTCGGATCTTCAGCAACCGGTCCATGTCCAGACCGGTGTCGTAGCCGGTGCCCTCCAGCATCGCGACCATCGATTCGGTCGGGTTGTGACCGGGCCCCAGCGACATCGACGAGATCGCGGTGTCGATCACATCGGCGCCGGCTTCGATCGCCTTCATCAGCGACACCAGGGTGACGCCGGTGGTGGAGTGGCAGTGGACGTTGATCTGGACGTCCTCGCCGTAGGTCTCCTTGATGCCGCGAACGATGTCGTAGGCCGGCTGGGGTTGCAGCAGGGCCGCCATGTCCTTGAGCGCGATCGACTGGGCGCCCATGTCGAGCAACTGCCCGGCGAGGCGGACATACCCCTCGACGGTGTGCAGCGGCGAGATCGTGTAGCAGATCGTGCCCTGGGCGTGCTTACCGGTTTTCGCCACCGCGGCCATCGCTCGGGCCATGTTGCGGGGGTCGTTCAGGGCGTCGAAGACCCGGAACACGTCCATGCCGTTCTCGGCCGACTTCTCGACGAACTTCTCCACCACCATGTCCTCGTAGTGGCGGTAGCCGAGCAGGTTCTGGCCGCGCAGCAGCATCTGCAGCCGCGAGTTCGGCATCAGTTCCCGGAAGGTTCGCAGGCGCTCCCACGGGTCTTCGTTCAGGAAGCGAATACAGGCATCGAAGGTCGCCCCACCCCAACACTCGACGCTCCAATATCCGGCGGCATCGATGTCGGCACAGGCGTCCACCATGTCCTCAAGTGCCATCCGGGTGGCCATCAAACTCTGGTGCGCATCGCGCAGAACCAGTTCTGTCACACCTATCTCACGCACTGTCATGGACTCATCGTTTCAAGTCGCCCGAAGCGCTGTGCAGGCACCCCCGGACCACGTCGGATCCCACGTCCGTGGTAGGGCCCCGCAGTGTCGGAGGTCGGCCCCGATGCGTGGGAAACTGGTGCGGTCACCTTGCAGGAAGAGAACCGCGAATGTACTTCTCGTCAGTCATGATCGCCGTCATCATCGGCGCCGTCTCGTTGCTGGTGTTCGGCACCGTGGCGATACTCGGATTGGTCTTCGGCCGCCGCACCGGTGGCGGTGGCTACCTCGCCGCGGGTGGCTTGATGGTGATGCTGTTCGGCGGATTCCTGCCGACTGTGATGGCCGGCATGGTGCGCCCCGACAGCACAGTAACCACCCTCCACCTGGTGCAGGGGATGGTCAGTTTCGTGGGGGTCGGGCTTGTGGTGGCCGGAATCGGGATGAATGTGAAGACCTATCGGGAGGTGGGCCGGCGATGATCTCGGTCAGCTCCTTCTTCCCCGTGCTCGTCGGCCTCACGGTGATCGCCGGCGCGATCCTGGCCTGCTTCGGTTCGCCCCGTACCCGACTGCTCGGCATCCTCGGCGCTGTGGTCTGGTGGCTCAGCCTCGGATTGAACCTGATCCCGATGCTGGGACTCGACGCTGCCCTGCCGCCCACCGTGACGGTGGTGCTGGTCAGCGTCACCCACTCGGTGGGCATCGGGCTGCTCGCCCTGGCGGCGGTACTGCCCAGCCGGCCTCGGGTTTCCGGGCCGCCACCCGGCTACCCGCACAACCGGTACCCCGGTTCGCCGGGTTACCCCGTTCCGCCGCAAGGCCCGCACCAGGTCTGAGCGACAGGATCTCGAACACGTTCGCAGGCGGGCTTGCTCCTCACCTTGGGTCAAGACTCACGCTGGTGTCACCAACACGGACGACAATGCCGTGACTGCAGACCGAGGAGACACCATGAGCATGACCATCGGCGAGTTCGCCCGCGCCACCGGACTGACACCTCGGGCGCTGCGGATCTACGACGAACGGGAGATCCTCGTGCCCAGCCACATCGACCCGTTCAGCGGCAGGCGCCGCTACGACTCCGGGCAGGTCCGAACCGGTTACACCATCAAGACTCTGCGAGATGCCGGAGTGCCCTTGGCCGAACTGGTCGACCTCGACCACTTCGATCTGGCCGAGTACCGCAGGAGGTTGACCGAGAAGCGCTTCGAAGAAGACGAAGCGCTCACCGTTGCGCAGGCGCTGGAGGACTTCGATGCCTCGGCGTTCCCTGTGCAGGATCAGCTCAAGGAGCCGCAACCGTGGATCGGTGCCGGGCTGATACTGATGGTCAACGACTTCGAGGACATGGCCGAGCAGGAGCCCGACCCGAACAGCGTCTTCGACGGCTTTGCCAGCATCATGCATCGGGAACTCACCGCAGTCGGTCGGTCTGTGACGGGCCCGTGGTGGATTGCGATGAACACTCCACAGGACACCAAGATGCCCTCGGCGGGACCCGGCTCGACGACACCGTCATCGAGATGCTCATCGTCCTTCCCATCGACACCGACGTCGACACTGCGCTGATCGAAAAAGTGAGAACCGCGTGCGCGGCAGCACTTGCGGACCCGACACTCGGCGTGGACGCCGAACTCAGCGTGCGGGCAGGTGTGCTGCCTGAGCGGCGGGAGATCGGTGCGCGGTTCGAGTTCGCAGGCCTTGCCCCTGGAGCTGATAGCGCCGAAGCGACGCTTCAGGCCGAAGCAGGTGAGAACTCGGAATCGGGCGGCGCCGAGCCGGGCGCCCCTTCCGCGGCACCGGATCCCTTGTTGGACCCGTCTGTGGTTCTGGCCCACATGGGACCACTGCTGGCAGTCGAGGACTACGTCACCGACCACGACCTGACACCGGTGACCTCGAGCGCGGCCAGGCAGGTGGCGGTACTCGGCCCACAACCCGGTTTCCCGGAAGGTACCACCGGGCCGGTGGCCTTCGACATTGTCATCGACGTGGTGGTGTGATCCAGTCGACCCGAGGGCGCCGACCTTGCTGCTGACCGATGACATTGGCCGAGTGCCGCCGGGCCGTTCGGTGACACACCCGCGGCACTGCACTGCCCTGTGTCCCTGCTGCCCTGTGTCTGCTGCTGCCCCGTGTCGCTGCTGAAACCTGCCCGATTTCGACGCCCCATCGATGTATGGAGCGTTGATCGCCGGAATTCGGCCGGTTGCAGCAGCTCAGGTCGTCCGCCAGGGTCGGCGCAGCAGGAGCCGCACGGTTGCAGCGGCTGAAAGCGCCACACCGACACCCACCCACGCGGCCGGTCCGAACCCCCAACCGAGTACGGCTGGCACGAGCAAGCCGGTGTGGATGCCGCCGTGAATGCCCACCGCACCCCACACACTCCCGGTGCACCAGCGCTCCACCCCGGCCCACAGGGCCATCCCCAGCGGCAGCACCAGGTACAGCAACCGTTCGGTGAGGCTCTGCTGTCCCCCGGACGAGGAAAGGTGGATCAGGGTGAAGGCCACCGTCGTGGTGATGAGCACGAACCACGGCCGGTGCTGGTAGCCGCGGAAGGCGAACCCGCGGAACCACCACTCCTCCTGGATCGCCTGGAGCAGGAAGGCCCGGGCCAGTCCGTACACCACGACCAACAGCAGCGGAATCCCCGCCACATCGGCGGCGGCGCGACCGGCGTCCAGACCTGTCAGGTGAAGCACTCCCGCGGCCAGGGCAGTGACCGCGGCGGCCGTCAGCGTGGTCGCGCCGAGGATGCCCCAGGCCTGCGGCGCCCGTAGATTGCCGAAGTAGTCGCGCAACCGTACCTTCTCGATCTTGGCCGCGATCACCAGCAGGCCCAGGGCCGCCAGCGCGGCCAAGGGAAAGCGCAGGGTCTCGACGACCAACAAGAGGGCGGGGTTGCCGTCCCCGGCCTCGATCGCCCAGCGCTCCACACCGGGAATCAAGTAGGGCAGCGTGGCGGCGGTGGCGCACACACTGGTCGCCACCGCCGCGATCAGCAACCGCAGTGCGGTGCCGCGCCGGGTGGTCGGGTGGGAAGCCGGGCCGGTGGGGCGTCGGGTTTCCGCCGCGCCGGAGGGGTGGTCGCCGGTCGGCTTCGGGGTCATCGTCGGGGAGTTCGTCATCGTCTGCTCCTTTCCACTGATTCCAGCTTTCCGACTCGACGCCGCCCGCCCGAGTGCCTCGGGTCACCGGGTGATGGCCCGACAGATGACTGTGGTCACATGCATTCGGTCAGCGGATATGCCTCAATGAGGGGGTGAAGCGCTCCTCTTCGACCGACCCCACGATGCGTTCGCTGGGGGCCGCGTTGCTGGCCACCGCGGGCGTGACCGCTCTGCTCGGCGCGGTCTACCACGCCGATCGGGGCCGCGACGGCCCGGCGATCGTGTTGGCCATAGCGGCGCTGGTGACCACCGCGGCAAGTTTCGGGTGGTTCCGTGGGCGGGGCACCACCACCGGCAAGTGGCTCGCCGTCGGGCTGCTGCCCGCCTCGTACCTGACGTGGTTGTTGGCCGACAACACCACCGGGGTGCCGCTGATGGTGGTGGCGGTCTGCGCGTTGGTGGTGGAGTTCGGCACCCGGGCCGGAGTGCTGGCGGGCGTGGCGCTGATGATCAGCCAGGCCGGTTTGTACGCGGTGATGAACCAGCCGCAAGGCGGCCGGCTGGAGAACTGGATCCTGACCGCGGCCATGGTCGGCCTCGGTTTGCTGGCCGCCCAGGTGGTGGCTCGGCTCGAACGGGCCCGACTGCTCGCCGAAGAGGCGGCCCGCTCCCGGCGCGATGAGGCGATGGCCGAACTCGACCGGGCCCTGGCCGCCGACCGGATGGAGCACGCCCGCGCACTGCATGACGACCTGGGTCAACGCTTGACGTTGATCGGGATGGGCCTCGACCTGGCCGGACGGATCCGGCAGCAGGACCCCGATGCGGCTTGGGCCGAGGTCGAACGAACCCGTGAGGCGGCCTCCGAGGCGCTGGCCGAGCTGCGCACCATGGTGCGGGCGTTGAGTCCGCTCACCACCGATGAGGCGGTCGAGGTCGATCTCGATGCCGCCCTGACCCGGCTGGCCGGCGCCTTCACCGGCACCGGGTTGGAGGTGTCCCTGGTGCGTGGCGAGACCTCGTCCGATCAGGGGCTGGACCCCTTGGCCTACCGGATCATTCAGGAGAGTTTGACCAACGTGGTTCGCCATTCCGATGCCGGCCGGGTCACGGTGGCCATCGAGTCGGGCGATGAACAGATCGTTCGGGTCAGTGACGACGGCACCCACTCCGCCGACGGTGAACCGGGGTTCGGCCTGCGCAATCTGCGTGCCCGGGTCGAATCGGTCGGTGGCACCTTCACCGCCGGCCGCGAAGACCATGGCTTCGTGGTCTCAGCGCGTTTCCCGGCCCAATCGCCGGCGCGGGTCGCGGCATGAGCGACGCCGAACACCTGCGGCTGTTGGTGGTCGATGACCAGGAACTGCTCCGGCGCGGTCTGCGGATGCTGCTGGAGAGCACCGGCGCGGTGACCGTGGTGGCCGAGGCCCGCGACGGTGCCCACGCACTCGCCCTGCTGCAGACCGAACAGGTGGACGCGGTGCTGACCGACGTGGTGATGCCCACGATGGACGGGGTGGAACTGATCCGCCGCTGCGCTGTCGAGCACCCCGGGCTGCCCGTGGTGGTGGTGACCACCTTCGACACCGAGGCGGTGGTGGCCGATGTACTCGGCGCGGGTGCGGCCGGGTTGCTGCTGAAGGACACCTCCCCGGAGTTGATCGTCCAAGCGGTGCGCACCGCCCTCGCCGGTGGCATGTACCTCGACCCGCGGGTGACCAAGACCGCCATCGCAGTACAACGCGGAACTCTGCGTGATCCCTTGGATGAACTGACCGACTCCGAGCGCCAGGTGGCGCTGTGCGTGGCCGAGGGCCTGACCAACACCGAGATCGCCGAACGACTGCACCTGGCCCACGGAACGGTGAAGAACTACGTGTCGACGATCATGCGCAAGCTCCGGGTGGGCGACCGCACCCAACTCGCCCTCACCGTGAGCCGGCTGCAGGATCCGCATCGAACCGGGACGAACTGAGCGGGGCCGCCGGGGCGGTTCTGGATCACACCCTGCGCTGCATGTGTCACTTCCAGCTTGTGTCCCTTCCTGCATGTGTCGCTGCTGCAACGTGCCCGATTTCGACGCCTCATCGATGTATGGAGCGTTGATCCTCGAAATTCGGCCGGTTGCAGCAGAGGGGACTGGGTCGGAGCGCCCCGATTTGGCCCTGTTCCCCGGTACCCCGAGCCGCGTACCTTTGGCGCCATGACTTCGCTGCATGATTTCACCGCGACCCGTCTCGACGGGACCGAGCAGAACCTTTCCGATTACGCAGGCAAAGCCGTTTTGGTGGTCAACACCGCCAGCGAGTGCGGTCTGACCCCGCACTACGAGGGCCTGCAGAAGCTGCACGAGCAGTACGCCGATCGCGGCCTGGCCGTGTTGGGTTTTCCGTGCAACCAATTCGGCGCCCAGGAGCCCGGCACCGAATCCGAGATCGCCGACTTCTGCCGGGCGAACTACGGGGTGGAGTTCCCGATGTTCGCCAAGGTCGATGTGAACGGGCCCGACGCCCACCCGCTGTTCGCCTGGCTGCGTTCGGAGCGCCCCGAGGGCAAGGGCACCCCGCCGGCCGGCTTCGCCGAACACCTGGCCAATCAGCCCCGGGGTGAGAACGGCGACTACCTGGAATGGAACTTCACCAAGTTCCTGGTCGGCAAGGACGGCCGGGTGATCGAGCGGTATCTGCCCTCCGAGACCCCGGAATCCCTGGCCGGCGACATCGAGGCAGCCCTCGCCGATTGAGCCGAACATGCACAACCCCGGTGGAAGCTTCCACCGGGGTTGTGTCGTACCGGGCGGCGCCGGCTCAGAGTTCGCGCAGCTTCTGGCCCGAGGCCTTCGCGTAGGCGTTCAGCTTGTCGAGGTGGTGGAAGGCCTCGATGTAGCGGGTCGTGCCCGAGGCCGAGCGCATCACCACCGAGTGGGTGCGGGCACCGCCGTGGTCGAGGTATTGCACCCCGTCGACCAGGTCACCGTCGCTGATGCCGGTGGCCACGAAGATGGTCTTGTCGCTGGACACCAGGTCGTTGGTGTCGAGCACCTTGTCGACGTCGAAGCCGGCGTCGATGGTCTTCTGGCGTTCTTCATCGCTGGTGGGGTGCAGCTTGGCCATGATCCGCCCGCCCATCGCCTTCATCGCGCAGGCGCTGACCACACCTTCGGGGCTGCCGCCGATACCGGCCAGCAGATCGACGCTGGTGACGGCCTCGGAGGCGGCCGATACCGAGGCGGCGACGTCACCATCGGTGTACATCCGGGTGCGGGCGCCGGCATCGCGGATCGCCTGGGCGAGCCCTTCGTGACGTTCCCGGTTCAGCATGGCCACCACGATGTCGCCGACGTCCTTGCCCTTGGCCTTGGCCACCCGCTTGATGTTCTCTGCGATCGGGGCCTCGATGTCGATCACATCGGCCGCGTCGGGGCCGACCGCGAGCTTGTCCATGTAGAAGCACATCGTGGGGTTGTACATCGTCCCGGCTTCGGCGGCGGCGAGCACGGCGATCGAGTTGCGCATGCCCAGGGCGAGCAACCGGGTGCCGTCCACCGGGTCGACGGCGATGTCGATGCCGGGGCCCTCACCGGTGCCGACCTTCTCGCCGTTGTGCAGCATCGGGGCTTCGTCCTTCTCGCCCTCACCGATGATGATCGTGCCGTCCATCCGCACCCCGGCCAGCACCGCGCGCATCGCGTCGACGGCGGCCCCGTCGCCCTCTTCCTTCTGACCGCGGCCACGCCACCGGGCGGCCGCCAGGGCCGCGGCTTCGGTGGCGCGCATCAGATCCAGCCCCAAGTTGTTCTCTCCGAGCATGTATCCGCGCTCGATCGTCTCGCTCATCATTTGCCTCCTTGCAGATGGACCTATCGACCCTCTTCAACCCTAGCGGCCGTAATCCCGGCACCGGACGGTCGTTCCAACCGCGCGATCTCGTCGGTGAAATGTTGGTGAACACGACGCCAACCGTGCCCCTACCGCCGTCCGGGGGACGAGCAGCCTGCCCGGTGCGCCTATCCTCGTGGGCGTGAAGATCGTTGTGGTGGGAATGGGTTACGTCGGGATGGCGAGCGCGGTGCTGCTCGCCCAGCGGCACGAGGTGGTGGCCGTCGACATCGACGCCGAACGGGTGGCCGAGGTGAATGCGCGGCGCTCCCCGATCGGCGACCCGGACATCGAGACCTATCTGACCCGGGAACTGAATCTGTCCGCCACCACCGAGTTGGCCGAGGCCTTGCCGGGGGCCGACTTCGTGGTGATCGCGACCCCGACCGACTACAACACCTTCACCCAGCATTTCGACACCTCGACCGTCGAGCAGGTGCTGGACGGGGTCGCCCGGCACGCGCCGTCCACCATCGCGGTGATCAAGTCGACCATCCCGGTGGGCTTCACCCATCGGATGCGCGCGGAGCACCCCGAGCTGACCATCCTGTTCTCCCCGGAGTTCCTGCGGGAGGGACGGGCCCTGTACGACAACCTGCACCCGTCCCGGATCGTGGTCGCCGACCCGGGTGCCGAAGCCGAACGGTTCGCCGCACTGCTGGTCGAGGGCTCGGAGGATCCGGACGTGCCGGTGGTCTACACCGGGGCCGCCGAGGCCGAGGCGATCAAGCTCTTCGCCAACACCTATCTGGCGATGCGGGTGGCCTACTTCAACGAACTCGACACCTTCGCCGCCACCCACGGCCTGGACACCCGCCAGATCATCACCGGGGTGGGCCATGACCCCCGGATCGGCGACTTCTACAACAACCCGTCCTTCGGTTACGGCGGGTACTGCCTGCCCAAGGACACCCGCCAGTTGCTGGCGAACTACGAGAATGTGCCGCAGACCCTGATCCAGGCGATCGTCGATTCCAACAGCACCCGCAAGGACTTCGTCGCCTTCGATGTGCTGGCGAAGAAGCCGAATGTGGTGGGGGTGTACCGGCTGGCGATGAAGGCCGGCTCGGACAACTTCCGGCAGTCGTCGATACAGGGAATCATGAAGCGGATCAAGGCCAAGGGGGTGCCGGTGATCCTGTTCGAGCCCCTGTTGGAGGACGACGAGTTCTACCGCTCCGAGGTGGTGCGCGATCTGGACGAGTTCAAGGCCCGCTGTGACGTGATCCTGGCCAACCGGATGTCGCCGGAACTGGCCGATGTGCGCGACAAGGTCTACACCCGCGACCTCTTCGGTCACGACTGAGCTGCCGGGCCCGCCGGGGCTCTAGCTGGTGGTTTCCACCGCCTCGCTCTGCTCGGTCTCGACAGGTTCCTCGGCGTCCTCGACGGTGAGTTGCTCCGAGGGCGGCTGCAGAATGCGCCACTTGGACGCGAACTCGTGACCGCGGGTGATGCCTTCGGGACGGAACAACAGCACGCTGATCAGCACCGCACCGAGCAGAATCAACCGGGCCCCCTCGGGCACGGTGATGATCACATTCGCCACCTGCACCCCCGACTGGAAGGCGATCAGCACCGAGTCGATCACGGTGTACACCAGCGTGCCGACCACCGCACCCCACAGCGACAAGGTGCCGCCGAGCACGAGCATCGCCACGATCGTGAAGGTGGTTTGCACCGACAGCGAACTGCTCTGCATCGAGCCGTTGGTTTCGGCGAACAGCGCCCCGCCCATGCCGCAGATCGCACCCGAGATCACGAACGCGATCAGGCGGTGCACCGAAACGTGAATGCCCGAGGCCGGAGCCGCGGTCAGTGATTCACGCGATGCCCGCAGCAGCCGGGCGGTGGTGGTGCGTTGGTAGACCCAGTTCAGCACGATCGCCGACAGGGCCAACCACAACAGCGTTTGGGCATCGAAGGCATTCGGGATGCCGGTCATCGCCTGCCCGGTGGGCGGCCCGATCTGACGCCAGTAGCGCAGGATCTCGACCGTCACCAGCAACAGGGCGAAGGACGCGATGCCCGCTTGGAGGCCGTTCATCCGCATCAGCACCGGACCGACGATCAGGGCCATCAGCCCGCCCAGGCAACTGGCCACGAAGACGGCCAGGAAGGGGTTCAGTTGCAGGTCGAGCAGGAAGGGGAAGATCTTGCCCATCAGGGCGTTCTTCAGTACCGGGTCGATGGTGGCCAGCCCCATCACCCAACCGCCGACCGCGGCGAAGGCGATGTGCCCGAAGCTCAGCACCCCGGAGTTGCCGATGAACACCTGCAGGCCGACCACCAACACCAGGTTGACCAGCATGTATTCGGCCTGGATGGCCACTGCCCCACCGACCACCGACACCGCGAGCAACACCACCAGGTAGACCACGGCGATCGGCCCGAGCAGGGTCAGGGCTTCGCGGACGAGTTGCTTGGGTGTGCGGGGGAAGGCCGGCGTGTAGGTCTCGGCGCTCTTGGCAAGACTCATCAGGCACGCTCCGCGGCATTCCGGGCCTGCAGCAGGCCGTTGGGTTTGAACAGCAGGATGGCGATCACCAGGGCGAAGACGAAGGCATTGCGGTATTCGCTGATGCCCTGGGGCAACCAGGTGGACAACTGCGACAGCACGAAGCCGACCACGAAGCCACCCACCAGCGCGCCCCAGAGTTTGTCGATGCCGCCGATCACCGCGCCGATCAGGGCCAACACGGTGAAGCTGACCCCGAACCCGGGGTCGACCGCGCCGCGTTGCACGGTGAGCACGAAGGCGACCACCGCGCCCAGCACCCCGGCGATCCCGAAGGTCAGCGCGATCACCCGTCCGGCCCGCACCCCCAACAAGCGGGCGGTGCGGAAGTCGGAGGAGGCGGCCTGCACGTGCAGCCCCCAGGCCGACCGGTTCAGGAACAGGTGCAACAACACCAGCAGCACCGCGGTGGCGACGATGGTGACCAGGGTCAGGTATTGGACCCGCAGGCCGCCGATGTCCATGTAGGTGGCCAGTGGCCCGCCGACCGGGGCGGCGCGGACGTTGTTGCCGAAGATGTTCTCGTAGACCTTCTGCAACAGGAAGGACAGCCCGAAACTGGCGATCAGCAGGGTGGCCGCCCCCGCACCCCGCAGCCAGCGGAAGACCACGAGTTGCATCAGCACCGCGAGCACCACGCAGACCACACCGGTCAACAGCACTGCCACGACCGGGCCGTAGGGGCCCCAGGTGAGCACCATCGTGTAGGCGCCGGCGGTGATCAGTTCCCCGTGGGCGAAGTTGGCCAGCCGCATCACCCCGAAGACCAGACCGATGCCAAGCGCACCCAAGCCGTACAGCGCCCCTTGGGAAAGCGCGTCGATGATTGATTGGACGATGTTCATGATCCGAAATACGCCTTCGTGAGCAGTTCGTCGTCCTCGGCGTCCTCGGGACGCAGTTCGAGGGTCAGTTGGCCGTCGTAGAGCACGTGGGTGCGATCACAGAACGCGATCGTGTACTCCGCGCGCTGTTCGACGACCAGGATGGACGTGCCGTTGTCGCGGACCTGGGCGAGTGCCTCGAAGACCGTGTCGACCGCGGTCGGGGACAAACCCAGGGACGGTTCGTCCAGCATCAGCACATCGGGTTTGGCCAGCAGGGATCGGGCGATCGCCAGTTGTTGCTGCTGACCGCCGGAGAGCAGACCGGCGGTGCGGCCCTGGAATTCGCGCAGGATCGGGAAGAGTTCCAGCACCCATTCGATGTCGTCGGCCAGCCCGTCGCGGGAGCGGCGGCCGACCTCGCCGAGGCGCAGGTTCTGGTGCACGGTGAGGTTGCCGAAGATGTGGCGGCCCTCGGGCACCAGGGCCAGACCCTTGGTGATCACGATCTCGGGGTTCATCCCGATCAGTTCCAGGCCGTTGAGTTTCACCGAGCCGGCCGAGGCCTTCACCGCCCCCATCATGGCCAGCATGGTGGACGATTTACCGGCGCCATTGGGGCCGATCAGACCGACGGTTTCGCCACGGTTGATGGTGAAGTCGATGCCGCGTACCGCCGGCACGCCCGAGTAGCGCACCTCGAGACCCTCGACGACCAGGGTGGGTTCATGCTCAGGCGACACGACCGCTCCTTCCGAGGTAGGCCTCGATCAGCGCCTCGGAGTTGCGCACCTCGTCGGGGGTGCCCTCGAGGTAGCTGCTGCCCTGCACCACCACGTGGATTCGGTCGCAGACAGCCATGATCAGACGGATGTTGTGATCGATCAGCAGCACCCCGCAGTCGCGTTCCCGGGCCAGGCTGGTGATCGCCTCACCGAACTCGCCGATCTCACCCTCATTGAGGCCCGCGGCGGGCTCGTCCAGCAGGATGTAGTTCGGTCGGGCGGCCAACGCGCGAGCAACACCGACGCGACGTTCCACCCCGTGCGGCAGGGTCTTGGCGACATGGCCCGACCAGCGGCGGATATTCATCAGGTCCATCAGTTCGGTGGCCAGATCGCGGGCGGCGCCGGCGCGCAGGCCGGTACCGAGGGCCGCGATCTCGATGTTCTCGCGCACCGACAGGCCCGTGTAGGTGTGGCCCTGCTGAAAGGTTCGGGCCAGGCCGTTGCGGGCCCGGGCGCGTGCCGACAGCCGGGTGATATCGCGTCCGTCCATCTCGATGGTGCCGCTGTCGGGCCGGTCGTAACCGCTGATGATGTTCACCAGGGTGGATTTGCCGGCGCCGTTGGGGCCGATCAGGCCCAGCACCTCACCGCGCTCGACCGACAGGTCGACCTGGGTGAGGGCCTTCACCCCGCGAAAGGAACGGGCGACCCCGGTGGCCCGCAGACGTGGCTGCGGCCCACCGGGAGTCGACTTCTGATCCGAGCTGGTCATTCCGCCCAGGTGACCTTCTTGGGCGAACGGAGCTCGACGAAGACGAGCTTGCCGTCCTTGACCTCCATCACCCGCATCGGACGTTCGACGTTGATGTGCAGTTCGGGGCTGAACGAGGTCGGCCCGGCCAGCAGCGGCACCTCGTCGAACTTCTCCATCGCGGCGGCCAACTTGTCGCCGTCCCAGCTCTTGGCGTCCTCGTAGGCCACCTTGATCGCCTGGATGGTGGAGGCACCGGTCACGAAGCCGCCGACATCGGGGGCCTTGCCGAACTCCTTCTCGACCGCGGCGGCCATTTCGTTGACCGCCTCGTCGGGATCGTCGCCGTTCTTGGAGGCGTAGGTGACCACGTAGTAGTCCTTCAGGTTCGGGATCGCCCCGACCCAGAAGTCACCGTCCTGGCCGAAGCCGGAGATGACCGGCATGTTCAGGCCACCGTCGCGGATCTCCTTGGCGGCGGTACCCCCACCGGGGTTGTAGCTGCAGTTGACGATGACGTCGGGGGCCGGGCCGGAGGCGATCCGCGAAACGCTCTCGCGAATCGAATCGCCCTGGCTGAAGTCGTAGTTGGCCGTGACCTCGCCGCCGAGTTCGGTGAACCGCTTCTTGAAGATCTCGCACTGGTTCTGGGTGTACTTCAGCGAGGTGTCGGTGAGCGTCACCGCCTTGCGCCAGCCCTTGTCGTAGGAGAACTCGGCCATATTGGAGGCCTCACCCGGGTTGCCCGCGCCCATCGAGAAGCCGATCTTCCAACCACCCTGGGGGCCGTAGATCGGGTCGCCGACGCACGGGGCAATGTGCAGGACGTTGGCGTCCTCGGCGGCCTTGGAGGCCGGGGAGGAGACGTCGTAATCACAGGTGACCAGGATGACCTTGGCGTCCTGCTCGAGGAGTTCCTTGGCCGCCGAGGCGTACCGCTCGAGCTTGGTACCGGTGTCGATCAGGGCCAACTCGACCTGCTGACCGTCGATACCGCCTTCGGCGTTGATCTTCTCGATCTCGACCTTCATCGACTCGATCGCCGGGGTGTCGATCGGGCCCATGAAGCCCGAGGACGCCATCACCGCACCGATCTTGATGGTGCCGTCGCCGGAACCACCTTGGTCACCGTCGTTGTTGTCGGGAGGTGCGGCGCTCACACAGGCCGACAGCGAGAGGGCGAGCACACCGAGGCCCGCCAGGACGCGCTTTGAACGAAGAAGGGACATTCCATCACCAACCAGTCTTACGAAGGAAGCCCGCTGCCGACTGCAGTTGGGCCGAACCCGAACTGTGCTGCGAATCACAGTCCCGGATTATTTGTGACATTTGATCATAAATCTCAGGCGGGCGGAAGACTGTTTCTCGCCCGATCTCACGCCGATCCCGCGGTCAGCACCCCAAGCCGTCGAGGAAGGTGTTCACCGCCGAGACCACTTCGTCAGGTTTGTGTTCCATCAGCGGGATGGTGCCCCCGTCGATGTCGACCACCTGCACCGATTCGGCCCGGGTGAGTGCGGCCACCATCGGCTCGATGAAGGGGTAGGAGGCCGGATCGTCGGTGGGGGCCAGCACCAGCACCGGGGCGGTGATGTTCGCGAGCCGGTCCTCCATCCGGTAGTGCGCCACCGCGACATGACCGACGCTCGGGTTCACCCCGGGGGCCAGGGCGTCGCGGATGAACCGGTTCAAAATGTCGGGACGCTGCTTCGGGTAGAGCGCGGCCCGGAAATCCCAGAGCTGTTGCAGATGGGAGCCGTCATCGGCGACCGGAAAGTTGTCGACCTGATGGTGGACGTCCTGGGCGCGGTAGGCCTCATCGCCGTAGGCGGTGCCCGAGACGACCAGGGTCCGGATGCGTTCGGGGGCCGCCGCAGCCACCTCGGTGGCCACGAAGGCTCCGGTGTGGTGACCGAAGAGCACGAACTCGTCCAGACCCAGTGCGTCCACGAAGGCGAAGACACCCTCGGCGTAGGTCTCGATGGATTGCGGCCCCGCTGGCTTGGCCGACATGCCGAAGCCGTACATGTCCATCGCCAGGGTGCGGCGGTTGCGGGCCAGCCCCGGCTGCACGTCGGCGAACTCGTCGAGCGAGCGCGGCGTCTGGTGCAACAGCACCATCGGGGTGCCCTCCCCCGCCTCGGCGTAATGCAGTTGGCCGAGCGGGGTGTCAACGTAGGCGTAGCGGAGCTGCGGGTCGGTCATGGTTGCCTTTCATCCTGCCGACGGCCGGGGTGCGGCCGATAGCAGCATCGTGGGCGGTGCCGCAACCGGTGGTCTAGCCGAAATGCGCACTGTGGGACGGCGTGATTCCGGGCAACGCAGCATGCCGCGGTCACCGCCGACGACGGCCACCGGGCTGCGGAGACTAGGCTGATTTCCCGTGGGAGAACTCCGCCGGCATCTGCGTGCCACCTTCGACTACGTGGTCTTCGTCTACGGGTCGGAGTGGAAGTACGTCGTGGGCCTGATCGGCGTGGTGCTGGGCTTCATCGTTGCCCTGATGCCGAGCGGCTGGGTTTTCGTGGTCACCGGCATCGGCGCAGTGATCACGGTGGCGTTGTTCCTGGTCGACACCCGTGAACTGCGATCGCGCTGGACCGGTGTGCGGTTGCACAACAACAAACCCGAGCTGAACAGCTTCCGCTTCGACGGGGTGCAGTGGGAGGACGGGATGGACGGCTTCGTCCGGTTTCCGCCCCTGCACGGTCAGGAGCCCGGCAGCACCGATGAGTACATCTGGACCGACCCGGAGGTGAACCGCCTGCTGTGGACCCGCTCGGAGATCACCCAGGTCTGGCTCAGCCCGCACCGTTTCGAACTCCCCCGCGATCTGGCCGACATCGCACCCCAGTCACTGCGGCGCACCGCGGCCCCGAATCAGTCGGCGACCGAACGCACCAAACGTCCGATGTGGTTCAACGGACGGCTGGCCCGCCTGTCCTCCGAACCAACCCCGGAGGCCCTGGGCACCACCCGACTGGCCATGCAGGAGGTCACCTACTTCGACGGGCAGGCCAGCAACGAACTGTGGCACTGGAGCCGGGACGAGACGATCGCCGACGGTGGCAGCCGGCTGCCGCTGCATCACGTGGTCGACACCCGGCGGCGGATCCTGTCGTTGGAGCAGGCCCGGATGGCCAACATCGTCGGCATCACGATCTTCGCGATCACCGCCGATGAGCAGGTGCTGTTCGTGCGTCAGTCGATGCGCAACTCGGTGCAGCCGGGCTGGTTCGCGGCATCGGCCTCGGGCTCACTCGATTGGGCCGATGTCGTTGCCGAGGCCGAGTTGAGTACGACGAAGTCACCGACCCTGGGCCGGGTGTTGATGCGCGGCATGTTGCGCGAGTTGGACGAGGAATCGCGGGTGCGTGCCGAGGATGTGTTGGCCGGCTCGGAGCGGGTGACCGGGTACTTCCGCTGGTTGAACCGGGGCGCGAAACCGGAGTTCAGCGGGCTGGTGCGGCTCACCGTGACGCTGGCCGAGTTGGAGCAGCGCACCATTGCCTCCTCGGAGCGTCCGTTCACCGACGGGCATGCCGCGATTCCGGTCGAGCACCTGTTGGCCGAGCGTCCGGACGGGTGGTCGGACGACACCGCCGCCATGTTGGCGGCCCTGAACGCGGGACGGGAGAACCCGACCCCGATCGGTACCAGCACCCGGGCGACCTGGCAGGCGGCCGCCGACTACCTCGAAGCGAATCCGGAGTATCTGACCCGCACCACCTTCACCGAACGGTTCACCTCCTTCGGCTACGCCAGTTGGGCGGGCAAGGGTGACCCAAACACCAACGAGGACTACGCCAACGCCGGTAACCGCGCCATTCTGGTGCTGGACGGCGCGACCGGTCTGGGTGAGGGCCGAGTCAGCCCGGAAGGTAGCGATGCCCGCTGGTTCGCACACACCGTCGGTGATCAGCTCTCGGCCCGGCTGGGCGGTGAGGGCTCGCTGACCGAGTTGATCGCCCTGTCGCTGGCCGAAACCCGGCGGGCCTGGGCCGAACTGCCCGGCAGCGCCGAGGCCTCCGGGTTGGCCCTGCCGACGGCCGGGCTGGCTGTGGCGCGACTGAATGAGGACCGGCTGGAATGGGCCACGCTCGGTGATTGCCGGGTGGTGCTGGCCACCACCGACGCGATCGTCGAACACGTGGCCGACGAACTGCGCGCCCTGGACGCCAAGGCGATCGCCGCGATGGTCGAGATCGCCGAGCGCACCGGCTGCACGGTGGCCGAGGCCCGGGGGCAGATCGTCGATACGTTGCGGGCGCATCGGCAACTGCAGAACGTCGAGTACGCGATTCTCGATCTGGACGGGGCCGGACTCGACCGGCTGCGCACCGGCTCACTGCCGGTGAGCCAGGTGCGGGCGGTGATGCTCGCCAGTGACGGTTTCGCCGAACTGTGGGACGGGTTCGGTGCCGCCACGGCCGGCGAAGTGCTGGGCCGGTTGAACGATGACCGGGCCCAGGACTGGTTGGCCGAGCTGTTCGAGTTGCGTGATCGGGACCCCGACCACAGCCGACTCCCCCGCTTCAAGTTGCACGACGACTCGACCGTGGCGTGGGCGCGCTTGGGTGAGTTGACCGGCCGGGTGCCGATCACACGGCGGAGATGAATGGAGCCGCCTGGGGGAGTCGAACCCCCGACCTACGCATTACGAGTGCGTCGCTCTGCCAACTGAGCTAAGGCGGCCTGGCCCTGCCGGAACCGAGAACACACTATAGGCGATCGGCCGCAACGCTGGGTATTCGTGGTCGGGCCCACCCGGGGCGGGCCCGACCCGAACTCAGGCCTTACAGGTCTTGCCCTGCTCCGGCACCGTCCCGTCGACGAAGAACTTCACCACGGCCTCGTCGATGCAGTCGTTGCTTCCGTAGGCACCGTGGCCTTCACCCTCGAGAGTCAGCAGCGAACCGGAGTCGAGTTGTTCGGCCATCCATTCGGCGAACTCGTACGGAGTGGCCGGGTCACCGGTGATGCCGACCACCAGGATCGGGTCGGCACCCTTGGCGGTGATCTTCTCCAGCGGTTCGACCGCCGGCACCGGCCAGGTGGTGCACACCGTGTCGGCTCCGAAGTAGGGCCCGAAGATGGGTGCCTTCTTCGAGTTCTCGCGCCACTCCTCCTCGGCGGCCTTGAGGCCCTCGTCCGGCTCGTCCAGGCACCGGATCGACGGGAAGGCGTGCATCAAGGATTCGTAGGTACCGTTGGGGTTGCGCTGGTTGTAGACGTCACTCAACATCTGCAGCAGGCTGGGATCACCGTTCTTGGCCCGGATCAGGGCCTGTTGCAGGTAATCCCACGTTTCCTGGGCGTAGAGCGTGGCCACGATGCCGGTCAACCCGATGGCCTGGGTGATCGTCCGGCCGTCGGTGCCCTTCTGGGGGTTGGCCTTGAGATCATCGAGCACCTTCTTGGTGTTGTCGATGACTTCCTCCGGGTTCTTGCCCAGTTCTGCGCAGGTGTCGCCCTCGACGCACCACTTCGCGAAGTTGGTGAAGGCCCGGTCGAAGCCCATCGCCTGCACCACCTCCTCGTTGTCGGTGATGTTGACCGCGCTGTCGAGCACCAACTTGCCGGCCTTCTCGGGGAACATCTCGGCGTAGGTGGCGCCCAGTTCGGTGCCGTAGGAGTAGCCCAGGTAGTTCAGCTTCTCGTCGCCCACCATCTCGCGCATCATGTCGAGGTCACGAGCGGTGTTCTGGGTGGAGACGTACTTCAACAACTCCCCGGACTTCTCCAGGCAGGACATGCCGAAGCCCTTGCTGCCCTCGATCAGCTCCTGGTACCCCTCTTGGTCGTCGGGGTTGGCGCCCAGTTCGGTGAACTTGTCCATCTCCTCGCCCTGCCAGCACTCCACCGGGGTGGACTTGCCGGTTCCGCGCGGGTCCCAACCGATGACGTCGTACTGCTCCAGGCCTTCGCGCTTGAAGCGAATCGCCAACTCGGAGCCACCGGCGCCGGGGCCACCGGGGTTGACGAAGATCGTGCCCAGCTTGGGTTCCTCGGTGGCGGGCACCTTCGTCAGGAACAGGCTCAACGCCTGCCGGTCGGGGTCGTCGTAGTCCAGCGGTGCGGCGATGGTGGCGCACTGGTGCCTGGAGTCTTCGCACTTCTGCCAATCGATCTTCTGCCCGAGGTAGCCCTCCATTCCCCCACCGGGGGCGTCGACGAAGCCTTCGGGCTTCACATCGGGGATCTCGACGTCCTTCGGCCGGTCGGGCGAGACCGGGCCGTCCTTGCCTTTCCCGGGGTCGTTCGTCGGCTCGGGAGTGCACCCGGCAACGAGTCCGAGAGCGAGAACAGCCGCGGCAGCGGCGCGGATTCTGCGTTTCGTTGAGGCAACCACGAGCAGCACCCTACTTGCCGAAGGTGCAGATTCCATCGTCGCCGACCAACGCACCGCTAGGCTGGGTTCGTGCCACAGGTGATGGCGGTGTCCTTCGAACAGCACGGCCGCCTCTACTACGTCGACCCGGGACCACATCGTCCCCGGGTTGGTGACCATGTGCTGGTGCCCACCGACGCGGGCCATGAGGTCGCCCAATGTGTCTGGGCCCCCGAATACGTGGCCGACGAGGGCTTCACCGGACTTCCGGTTTGCGCCGGGCCGGCGACCAAGGCGGACCTGACCCGGGATGCCGAGAACCGGCGGATCCGGGCCCGGGCGCGGGTGGTGGCCAACCGGTTGATTCGCACCCACGAGCTGCCGATGAAGGTGGTCGGGATCGACTACCTCGACCGCTCCGATGAGTACGACCACATGGTGGTGATCTATTTCACCGCCCCGCACCGGGTGGATTTCCGGCGCCTCCTGGGAGATCTGGCACGCACCCTGCAGTCGCGGATCGACCTGCGCCAGATCGGGTCACGTGACTCGGCCCGGTTGATCGGCGGCATCAGCCACTGTGGCCGCGAGTACTGCTGTTCGAGCTTTCTGACCGACTTCGACGGCATCAGCATGCGTTTGGCGCGAGCCCAGGATCTGCCGCCCAACCCACTGCGGATTTCCGGTGCCTGTGGACGGTTGATGTGTTGCCTGAAGTTCGAACACCCGCTGTATGTCGACTTTCTGCGCGAAGCGCCCCCGGTCGGTTCGCAGGTGGAGACCCCGGACGGGACGGGCACGGTGGTCGGGCACAGCGTTCCGGCCGATTCGGTGGTGGTGCGGATGGACGCGACCGGTGAGGTCGCCCCCTGCCCCCGGGCCTCGGTGTGCGAGGCCCGCGCGCTTTACGAGTCGCGCGACTGACCCGGCTCCTGCAGCGGACGGGCGATCAGCACCTTTTCGGAACTGGGGTCGAACGTGCGGTACCGGGGCGGCAGATCGTCCAGTGCCGCGTAGTGATCCTCGAGCACACCCAACTCGATGGTCAGGCTGACCAGGGTGCCGTCGGCGGCATAACCCTTGAGCACCCGGTAGCTGCCGTCCCCCCAGCCGGATTCGGCGAACACCACGTTGGTTTCAGGGGTTGATCCCGGCACCGCGGTGTTGAAGCTCTTGTGCTGGTCGAAGCGGTCGAGCCACTCGTCGGTGAGCTCGTCGCTGGGCCACTCGATGTCGGTCATCGAATCGATCACGCGGGCGTCGGCGAAGGCGACCACCCCGGCGTCGACCCCCAGGCCGAGGTCGTGGCCCGACCCCAGGCCGCCGGCCAGTTCGTACTGGGCCACCGGTTCGGACGAGAGCAGCAACGAGAGGTAGGCATTGCGTGGGCCGGGACCCTCGGAACGCGCGGGTTCCTCGCCGTCCGGTTCGATGGTGGCGATGGTGACGAAGACCGGGTATTCACCGGGCGGCACCGCGAACTCGAGACATTCGCTCAGGAAGTCGGCCCAAGCCCCGACCGCACCCGACCAGGTGGTGAGCGTGCCGAGCGGTTCGGTGTGCAGGTCGACGTCTCGGATCCCGTTGGTCGTCCACAGCGGGCCGGGGCCATCGACCATCGCGAAGATGCCCTCGGAGTCGAACAGCACGTGTTGCGCGCCGGCGGGCAGATCGGTGGAGAACGCTTGCCGGCCGGGTGCCGGGTAGAGGTAGGTCGCGCCTTCCTCGGGTTCGTCCAGGGCGGTCTGCAAGGCTTCGGCTCGCCGACGCTTCTTCGTGGCCCGCACCACCACGACGATCACGGCCACGGCAGCGATCAGCAGTAACGGAAACCAGGCCCAGGGGTCCATCTCGGCCACGTGCTCTTCCTACCCGGTCACTCGACCGCGGCTGCTTCCTTCTTCAGTCGGCGGCGCTTGCGCATGGCGCCATCGATGCTCCATCGGCCTCCGCCGAGCAGCAGGAACAGCAACCCGACGCCGGTGATCAGCAGCGGCAGCTCACCGACGAAACCGGCCATCCCCGACTGGAAGGGGTTGCTCGCTCCCCACAGCACGAAGACCAGGGCCATCACCGCGGTCGCCATCGCAGCCAGGCCGGCCACCCGCACCAGGAAGCCGAAGACCAGCGACACCGCGATCAGCAGCTCCCCGATCGCCAGCACCCAACCGAGCACCTCGGGATAGGGCAGCACCGTGTTCTGGTCGATGAACTGCTGGGTTTCACTCAGTGCGGTGAGGTGCTGAAGCCCCCGGACGAAGAAGATGGCGGCCAGAATCAGCCGCAGCACGAACAGGCCCAGCGATCCGTACCACTTGTCGGTGTTGCGCACCATCACCGTCGCAGCCATCGGCGGCGGTTCGGGAGCCGGACGGGAGACCTTGCCCAGGGCCCGGTTACGCTCGGCACGGGTTGCGGCACGTTCGGCGGCGCGGTCGGCCTCCGGGTCGGTCTCGTCCTGCAGTGCGGTCTCGTCCTGCAGTGCGGTCTCATCGAGGCGGGCGTCATCGACCCGGGCATCGTCGCGGGTGACGGCATCATCGCGTACCGGCTCACGCGCCACGGTGCTGTCCTCGTCGCGGAACAGGCCTGCACCACCCATCGGTGCCGCTGCGTCCTTCCGCTCGAAGACCTGGGTTTCGGCCTCGGAGCCGTAGGCCTTGGTTTCCGGTTCCAGCACCTGGGTTTCCTGGTCGGGCCCGATGTCGCGGGTCCGGGTACGCCGGTCCTGCCCCAGGGTGGGCGGCACATCGGCGTCCCGATCCTGGCCCAGGGTCGGCACCCGGGTGTCGCGGTCCCGGCCCAGGGTCGGCGGGTCGTTGTCCCGGTCTTCACCCAGGGTCGGCGTGACCCGGGTTTCGTCGTGATCGGCACCGACCAGCCCGGGGTTCGCGGCGTCTCCGCGGCGATCGACCCCGGCCAGCGACCGATCGTCGACGTCTTCGTCCATGCCGCCGTGGCCCGTCAGCCGCTGGTCGGGAGCAGTCTCCGGTGGGTCGGCCGACTCCGCTCCGGCTTCCCGAACCCACGTGGCCGGCTGGGGCCACTCCTCACCCGTACGGGCATCATCTCCGGTCGGCTGGTTCGCCCCCGGCTCACGCTGATCGGTCACGATGGGTCCCTTTCCTGGGCATAGCTCTGAGCATCATTTTCGCCCCGCCACGCGCCGAACCCGTGGATGCCGTCCGGAGTTTCGCCGGTTAACCGGGCCCGTGTCGACTTTCGGCCCGAATCCCGGCCCGACTCAGGGGTTTCCCGCCATGCCCGGACGGGCCAGCGCGATCATCAATCGCTCCACCGCCAACAGGGGCGCAACGTTGGTTTCCAACATCGTGCGGCATTCCAGCAGGGCATCGACCCGATGCAGGGTGTCGGCGGCCGACGAGGCTTCGGCCATCGCGGTGAGTTCGGCGTCCATCGTGTTGATCAACCCGGCCCCCGATCCGAGTTGGATGCTCAACACATCGCGGTACCAGGTGGTGAGTTCGGTCAGTGCCCGGTCGAGGGCATCGCGTTGCAACCGCTTGGCCCGGGCCGCCTGCTGTTCGGTGAGTTCCTTCAACGCCGCGGCGGCCTGCTTGGGACGGGCCCCCTTGGTGCCGAAACCGAGGGCCTTTTCCAGTTCGGCGCGTTCGTCGGCATCCAGGGCTTCGGTCTGTTGTTTGGCCTCTTCGGCGGTGGCCTTGACCAGTTCGTCGGCCGCGGCCAGGCATTCCGGCAGGCCCCGGCTCAGGCGGCCGGGAATCTTCAGGATCTGCCGGCGCCGTTCCCGGGCCTCGGCATCACGGGCCAATCGGTTCGCCCGCCCGATGTGCCCCTGGGCGGCGCGGGCCGCCTCATCGGCCAGTTCCGGGTCGATGCCCCGCTCGATCAGCAGGCCGGTCACCGCCGAGGTGCGCGGGGTGGTCAGGTTCAGCGTCCGGCAGCGCGACCGGATCGTCACGCTGACATCGTCGGCGGTCGGGGCGCACAACAGCCAGACCGTGCCGGGGGCCGGTTCTTCCACGCTCTTCAGCAGGGCGTCCGCACCCTGATCGGTGACCCGGTCGGCGTCCTCGACCACGATCACCTGCCACCGGCCCAGCACCGGCGACATCGCGGCCCGGCGCACCAACTCACGAACTTCCTTGACCCCGATGGACAACTGTTCGGTGCGCACCAGGGTGACATCGGGGTGGGCTCCCGACAGGGCGGTGACGCAGGCCTGGCACTGCCCACAGCCCTGTTGGTCGCACTGCAGGGCGGCGGCGAAGGCGCGGGCCGCGTTCGACCGTCCCGACCCCGGCGGGCCGGTGATCAGCCAGGCGTGGGTCATCGCATAGTTGCCGCTGCCCACCGCTCGCCGCAGCACCTCGACCGCCTGCTCCTGCCCCACCAAATCGGCCCAGACACCGGTCAACGGTGAGGCTTCGGCTGTGGTCATGGGCCCAGTCTGCCCGCTGGCTCCGACAGTTTCACCCCGGGACGGACGGTTTCGGTGCCGGTCAGCCTTCGCGAGCGGCCAACAAGGCATCCACCCGGGCCGCGATCCTGGCGGCCAGGACGTCGATCGGATCGCGGGCCGGCAACACCAGGTACCGCTCCGGCGCACCGGCGGCCATCTGCAGGAACGACTCGCGCACCCGCCGGTGGAACTCGTGGCCGGCCTGCTCCAGCCGGTCGCGGTTGGCCTTCACCCCCACCGCCCCATCGGGGTCCATGTCCAGCAGCACCGTCAGGTCGGGATAGCGCCCACCGACGGCCCAGTCGGCCAGATTGACCAGTTCATCCCAATCCAGGGCCCGTCCGGCACCCTGGTAGGCCAGCATCGAATCGACGTAGCGGTCGGTGACCACGATCGCCCCGCGGGCCAGGGCGGGTTCGATCACCGCCGCGACATGATCGGCCTTGTCGGCGGCATAGAGCAGGGACTCGGCCCGGGGCGCCAGGTCACCGGTGTCGGGGTCCAGCAGGATCTCCCGGATCCTTGCCCCCACGGGGGTACCGCCGGGTTGGCGGGTGGCGACGACCTCATGGCCGGCGGCCCGCAGATGCTCGACCAGGGCACGTTGCTGGGTCGATTTGCCGACCCCGTCGCCACCTTCGAGGGCGATGAAGGTCACGACACGACCAGCTTGCGCCGCCACTTCGGCCATTGGTTGACCAGATCGGCGCGGGCTTGGTTCTGGGCGAGTTTGCGGCGCTGGTATTCGCGTCCGGCCTCGAAGGCCTGCTCCGCGGTCAGCGTCGGCACCGATTCCTGCAGCGCGAACAGCTCCGGATCACTCGCCGCCGACAGCCGCTCGGCCATCCGTACCGCGCGGCGGGTGAACCGCCGGTCGCGGGTCAACGGCAGCAGGTCGGCGATCGCGCAGGCATTCACCAGCGACTCGACCCGCGACACCGCGCTGTCCCAGGCGTCCTGGGGTGCGTCGGGCGACAGGTTGTCGACCGCCTTGCGGGTGTCTTTGAGGGCGTTGCCGACCAGGGCCCGGGCCAGTTCACCGGCGGTCTGTTCGCCCATCCCGACCTGCACCGCGCGGGCGGCGACCACCACCCGGTCGATCACCCCCAAATAGTCGGACGAGTCGGGCGGATCGGTGGTCTCGCTGATCTCGGTCGTCACCTGGGCCAGGGCCGCGTCGGAGTCGGCCACCCACTCGGCGTCCAACACCGGCGCCAGGCCGCGGATCTCGCGGCGCAACCGGCGCAGGATCGCGACCAGCTTCTTGGTGTCGGTACTCAGGCCGGTGCGCAGCGCCAGGTCGGCGCCCAGCAGCTCGCGCAGCCGTCCGGCCCACAGGGATTGGACGAAGGCGGGGGCGGGGGTGGCGTCGTTCCAGTCGGCCACCGCCGGCAGGTCGCTCGGGCCGGTGGCGGGGGCGCCGAGGCGTTCGGCCAGCGGCGGGAAGGCCGGCACCCGGGCCGCCCCGACGGCGGTGAGGTTCTCGGCCAGCCAGGACATCTGCTCCGGGGTGGCACCGACCGGGGTGAGGGTGACCTCGCGGTAGCGTCCGGTCACCAACTGGCCCCGACGCACGGTGACCTGATCGTCGCTCAGCCGGGCCAGCACCGCCCGCTGATCGTCGCGCAGATGCCAGGTGCGTCGGCGGCAGTGCAACTGCGCCGACTCGACGAGTTCGGCCCGCCGCATGAACGGCACCACCGCGTCGCGGAACTTCTCGGGCAACTCCTCCGAGGTCGAGGAGGCATCCACCGGCAGCCAGGGTGCCCAGTCGGGGGCATCCAGGTACCACTCGGTCGGGTGCCCCGCGAAGGTGCGCCGGGCCAGCACCACCCCGCTGCGCACCATCCGCTGGTCGTGGGCGTCGAAGATGGTCGCGTCGACCTCGTAGGTGGCGTCGGCGACCTGGACGACATTGGTCAGGCCACGTTGGGGGTCGACCAGTTGTGGTGGGTCAACGGCGAAACCCAGATCGAACAGGCGGACACCGTTGGAACGAAAGGGTCGGGAGCGCAGTTGCATCGCAAGTTCCTACTCGCCGTCGGCCGAAGACTTCTCGGATTTCGCAGCCGACGACTTGGCAGCCGTTGACGTCGTGCTCTTCTTGGCCGTTGTCGTCTTCTTGGCGGTCGTCGTCTTCTTCGCCGGGGCCTTCTTGGCCGGGGCCTTCTTCGCCGTCGTCCGCCTGGTGGTGCGCTTGGGGGCCGGGCCCTTCGCCCGCTTCTCGGCCAGCAACTCCTGCGCCCGTTCAGCGGTCATCGACTCGATCGAATCGTCGCGACGCAGCGTGGCGTTGGTTTCCCCGTCGGTAACATAGGGCCCGAAGCGGCCGTCCTTGACCACCACCGGCTTGCCCGACACCGGGTCGGGCCCGAACTCGGCCAGCGGGGGCTTGGCCGCCGCCCGGCCGCGACGCTTCGGTTCGGCGAAGATCTTCTCCGCTTCCTCCAGCGTCACCGAGAAGATCTGGTCCTCACTGGTCAGCGAGCGCGAATCGGTGCCCTTCTTCAGGTACGGGCCATAGCGTCCGTTCTGGGCGGTGATCTCCACCCCGTCACTGACTCCCACCACCCGCGGCAGGCTGAGCAGAGCCAGAGCCTCGTCCAGGCTGACCGAATCGATGCTCATCTCCCGGAACAGCGAAGCGGTGCGCGGCTTGGCGCTCTTCGGCGCGTCCTCGGGCAGCACCTCGGTGACGTAGGGGCCGAAACGGCCCGACTTGGCCACGATCGGACGGCCCGACTCGGGGTCGGTGCCGATCTCGCGCTCCTCCCCCAGCGGCCGCGACAACAACTCGCGGGCCTTCTCCAGGGTCAGTTCGTCGGGGGGCAGGTCGGGGTCGACATTGGCGCGCGGCCCGTCACCGTCCTGGACGTAGGTGCCGTAGCGGCCCACCCGCACCACAACGTCCTCACCCAGTGGGAAGGTGGACAGCCCGCGGGCGTCGATCTCCCCGAGTTCGGTGACCAGCTTCTGCAGGCCCTCGGCATCGCCCTCACCGAAGTAGAAGTTCTTCAGCACGTTCAGCCGGTCGGCGCGACCGCCGGCGATCTCGTCCAGGGTGTCTTCGAGTTCGGCGGTGAATTGGTAGTTCACCAACTGCGGGAAGTGTTCCTCCATCAGCCGGGTGACCGCGAAGGCCAGCCAGGTCGGCACCAGCGCCGAACCCTTCTTGAACACGTAATCGCGGCTGGTGATGGTGCGGATGATCGAGGCGTAGGTCGAGGGCCGGCCGATCTCGAGTTCTTCGAGCTTGGCCACCAGGGACGGTTCGGTGTAGCGGGCCGGAGGCTTGGTCTCGTGGCCCGAGGCGGTCACCGCCAGGGTGGTGAGCTGCTGGCCCTCGGTCAGGTTCGGCAGGCGTCGCTGCTGATCGTCGGCGGCACCCTCGTCCACCGATTCGACGTAGGCGCGCAGGAAGCCGTGGAAGGTGATGGTGCGACCCGAGGCGGTGAACCGGCACTGTTCCCCGCTCGCGGCGGTCGCGTCGATGCGGATGCTGACCGATTCGCCGCGGGCGTCGGTCATCTGGGAGGCCAGGGTGCGCTGCCAGATCAACTCGTACAGCCGGAACTGGTCTCCGGTCAGCCCGGTCTGGGCGGGGGTCCGGAAGGTGTCACCGGCGGGACGGATCGCCTCGTGCGCCTCCTGGGCGTTCTTCACCTTCGAGGAGTAGAAGCGGGGCTTCTCCGGCAGGTATTCCTCGCCGTACAGCTTGCGCACCGAAGAGCGGATGTCGTTGATCGCCGAGGCGGCCAGGTTCACCGAGTCGGTACGCATATAGGTGATGAAGCCGCCCTCGTAGAGGTCCTGGGCGACCGACATGGTGCGCTGGGAGGTGAAGCCGAGTTTGCGGCCGGCCTCCTGCTGCAGGGTGGTGGTGCGGAACGGCGCATAGGGACGGCGGGTGTAGGGCTTGGCCTCCACCGAGCCGACGGTGAAGGGCCGGCCCTGCAGGTTCTCGGCCAGGGCGGTGGCGGTCGCCTCGTCGATCACCACCACGTTCTCGGCCGGGGTGCCCTTCTCGTCGAAGTCGCGGCCCTGGGCGATCTTGCGGTCGTCCAGATGGGTGAGCCGGGCGTTGACCACCGGCGGTTCGGCCTCGGCCCCGGCGTCCAGTTCGGCGTCCAGATCCCAGTAGGAGGCGCTGCGGAAGGCGAGCCGCTCGCGCTCCCGATCCACCACCAGACGCGTCGCCACCGACTGCACCCGGCCGGCCGAGAGCTTCGGCATGACCTTCTTCCACAGCACCGGGGAGACCTCGTAGCCGTAGAGACGGTCGAGGATCCGGCGGGTTTCCTGGGCATCGACGAGGTTCTCGTCCAGTTCGCGGGGGTTCTCGACCGCCTCGCGAATGGCCGATTCGGTGATCTCGTGGAAGACCATCCGCTTGGCCGGCACCTTCGGCTTGAGTTCCTGCAGCAGGTGCCACGCGATGGCCTCGCCCTCGCGGTCACCATCGGTGGCGAGCAGGAGTTCGTCGACGTTCTTCAGCGCTTCCTTCAGCGACCTGATCGTGGCGCGCTTGTCGGCGGCCACCACATAGAGCGGCTCGAAGTCCTCCTCGACGTTGACCCCGGTGCGGGCCCACTTCTGGCCCTTGTACTTGGCCGGTACCTCCGCGGCGCCGGTGGGCAGGTCACGGACGTGTCCCCGGCTGGATTCGACGATGAAATCGCCGCCCAGGTAGTCGGCGAGTTTCGTCGCCTTGGTGGGTGACTCGACGATCACCAAGTGACGACGAGCCGCGTCCGATGTTGCCAATTTGGGTCACTCCTGCGTTGTCAGACCTTGCCGGCCAACCGGAACTCCTCAATCGCCCCGGTGCGGCTCACTTTAACCCCGGCGTCAACTCGCCGGTTCACGCTCCCCTTTTCGAGAGCGGTCGCAGCACGGCGTTCCGACACGCGACAGTGCCCCCGGATCCACACCCGGGGGCACTGTATTACTCGCTACAACACGCTGCGAGAAGTCAGCTCACTTCACTTCGCGGCGCAGTTGGCGGATGATGCCGACGGTCAGCGGCAGCACGATCCAGATCGCGGCCGAGACGGCGAGCTTGGCAGCCGCATCGGCGTCCATGGTGCCGCCCATCAGCGGCCCCCAGGTGCGGTTCGGATCGATCCACATCATCAGCTTGGCGACATCCTCGGAGATCATCGACACCAGCGGCATCAGGGTCGGCAATCCCATGAACAGGACGATCGCGGCCGGGGTGTTCATCAGCAGCATCCCGAAGCCGGTGGCCATCACGGTGTTCAACAGCAGTACGGCGAGGGCTCCACCCAGGATCGCCCAGTCGGGCGTCCACGTGATCGGCACGTTGTTGATCGAGGCGCCGATCGCGAAGCTGGCGATGGTTACCGCCACCAGCACCGCGAAGGCGGTGATCGCCACGCCCACCACCACCAGCAGTTTCGCCAGCAGCACCCGACCGCGGCGCGGTTCGAGGGCGAAGGTGGTCAGTGCGGTGCGCTGGGTCCATTCCTGGGTGGCGAGCAGGATGCCCAGGATCGGCAGCAGCAGGTTCACCCCGAAGCCGACCTTGGAGAGGTTGTCGAGCCAGGTGGTGGCACCGAAGCCGTCGAACATCACGATGGTTACCGTTGCCACGGCCAGGGTGAGCAGTGCGATCACGCCCAGCATCACCCGTCCGGTGACGGTGTTGGTCAGCTTGCGCACCTCGACCGCGAAGAGTCGGCCGAATCCGACTGAACCGGCGGTGCTGACGGGGGGTAGCAGTTTGGCCTGTTCGGCCGGACGGTCGGTGGTCACCTCGGTGACGAAAGCCTGTTCGAAGGTGGGGTTGGCGCTCATGCCACAAGTCCTTTCCGGTCGGTGGAGCTGGTGAGGTGCAGGAACATCGCTTCGAGGTCGCCGCCGGTGGCGACCAGGTCGCGGGTGGTTCCCTCGGCGACGATGCGGCCGCGGCCGATCATCACGATGCGGTCGGCGATCTGCTCGACCTCGTGCAGCAGGTGCGAGCTGAGCAGCACCGCACCGCCGGCATCGGCGAAGGCGCGCAACAAGTTGCGCATCCAGTGGATGCCCTGGGGGTCGAGACCGTTGGCCGGCTCGTCCAGAATCAACACCTCGGGGTTGCCGAGCAGGGCGTGGGCCAGGCCGAGTCGCTGCCGCATGCCGAGGGAGTAGGTGCCGACCCGCTTGCGGGATTCCTTGCGGGTCAGGCCGACCAGGGCGAGGGCTTCGTCCACCCGGGCGGTGGGCAGGCCCATCGTCATCGCGGCGATGATGAGGGTTTCGCGGCCGGTGCGGCCGGCGTGCTGGGCCGAGGCGTCCAGCAGGACGCCGACCCGGGCGCCCGGGTTGGCCAAGTCCTGGTACTGCTTGCCGAGTACCTGCGCGTTGCCGGAGGTGGGGTGGGTGAGGCCGGTCAGGCACCGCATCGCGGTCGACTTGCCGGCGCCGTTCGGGCCGAGGAACCCGGTGACCGAACCGGGCTCGACGGTGAACGAGATGTCATCGACGGCGAGCACGTCGCCGTAGCGCTTCGAGAGGTTCGTGAAGGTGATCATGTCTTCACCTCACTGCAGCCACCCGGGTGGCCACCACCGGCAGGAGTCGGCAATCACCCCCGACCAAGGTCGGTGCTGTCGATTCCGTCCAAGCTGCGGGGTGGGCACCACCATCGACTTTGGTCGATATCGGATGGCCGGATGGCCAGTTTCGGGTCAGCGACCGGGAGGGACGGCCGACGTCGTCCTACGCTGTGCCTCATGTCCTACCTCTCCAGCGCCTCGCCGGGTCGGCGCACCTGGTCGCTGCTGTGGCGCTACGGCCTGGCGCTGTTGATCGGGGTCAACGCGCTGGTGCTGGGCGCGCCACTGACCAGTCTGATCGGCATGGTGGCGGGAACCGTGGTGGACGCCGTGATCGGCATCGGGGCGGCCTTCTTGATGCGGCTGCGGCACCGGCATGCGCTCGTGCTGACCTTGGCGCTGATGGCAGCCAGCATGTTGGTGTTCAGCATTTCCGGCTTCGTCCTGTGGGCCTTCGTTCATCTGTGCACCAGGCGACGGTGGCAGGAGATCGTGCCGGCCTTCGCGTTTTCGTTCACCTTGCAGATCGCGACCATCTTCTGGCCCTTCCAGGAATGGCACCCCTGGGCCCTGTTCGCCGGCGATACCCGGGTCAACGGAAGCCAACTCGACAATCCGGCTCTGATCGCGGCCTGGCTGATCACCGATCTGGGGTTCAGTGCCCTGTTGACCGCTTGGGGGCTGTACATCGGGGCGCGTCGAGACCTGGTGGACTCGCTACGGGGACGCGCCGAGACCGCCGAACGGGAACAAGAACTGCAGGTGCTGGCCGGGCAGGCAGCCGAACGCAACCGGATCGCCCGCGAGATGCACGATGTGATCGCCCACCGGATGAGCCTGGTGTCGATGCATTCCGGTGCCCTGGCCCACCGCGACGATCTGACGCCGGAACAGACCCGCGAGATCGCCCGCACGATTCAGGAGAACGCCCATCAGTCGCTGACCGAGCTGCGCTCGGTGCTCGGGTCGCTGCGGGAGGATTCCGGCCCGCAACTCGCCCCGGCCAAACCCCAACCCACCCTGGCCGATGTGCCGGCCCTGGTCGATGACGCCCGTGCCGCCGGGGATCGGGTGGAGTTCACCTATCAGGTCGATGGCGACCTACCCGCCCAGGCCGGACGACATGCCTACCGGATCGTCCAGGAGGCGCTCACCAATGCCCGCAAACATGCCCGGCACGCCAAGGTGAGCCTGGACGTCACCGGTGATCCCGAGCGGGGGTTGACGATCGTGGCCCGCAATCCGCTGGGCCGATCCGGGCCGGTGCCCGGAGCCGGCGTCGGCCTGTTGGGGCTGCGCGAGCGGGCGCAGATGGTGGGCGGCACCCTGACCCACCGGATCGACGACGAGGGCCGGTTCGAGCTGCGGGCCTGGCTGCCGTGGTGAGTCCGGTGGCTCGTCCTAGAGTTGTCGCCGGAGGCGAGGAAAGGTGGCCGCGGTGGGTGATGTGATCCGGTTGCTGGTGATCGACGACGACCCCTTGGTGCGTGGCGGTCTGCAGTTGATGCTCGGCGGTGATGCGGACTTGCAGATCGTCGCCGAGGGGTCCGACGGGGACGAGGCGGTGGCTCTGGTGACCGAGCACTCCCCCGACGTGGTGTTGATGGACATCCGGATGCCGCGGATGGACGGGCTCGCCGCGCTGGCGCAGGTCAATGCTTTGCCGGATCCGCCGAAGGTGATCATCCTGACCACCTTCGATGCCGACGACATGGTGCTGCGGGCCCTGGCCGGTGGAGCCGCCGGATTTCTGCTGAAGGACACCTCACCGGACAAGATGATCGAGGCGATCCACCAGGTTGCCGCCGGGGAACACACGTTGTCGCCGACCATCGTGGCGCAGGTGATCCAGTTGGCCACCAGTCAGGGAATCTCACCCAAGCGGGACGCCGCCCGTCAGGACCTGGCGACGCTGACCGACCGGGAACGGGATGTCGCGGTGTTGATCGGTCGGGGCCGGACCAATGCCGAGATCGCCAAGGCCCAGTTCATGTCGGTGGCCACGGTCAAGGCCCATGTCACCCGGATTCTGGAGAAGCTCGGCATGACCAGCCGGGTACAGATCGCACTGAAAGTGCACGACGCGGAATTGAACCAGCCGGACGGATGATGCTCCGTCCGGCTGGTCGTCATCGGTAAGGCGGGCGATCAGGCCGCCACCGGCTCGCGTTCGGGGTGCTGCTCAGCAGCCGCCCGGCGCCGCGCCGAGAAGGTGCGGTACAGGCCGAAGATGGCGCCGGCAATGGCGGAACCGATCAGGATCGCCGCCACCCACAGCACGGGGTGGGTGACGATCGGCAGCACCAGGAAACCACCGTGCGGAGCGGGCGAACCGGCACCCCACAGCAGCGACAGGATCGCGGCGATCGACGAGCCCAGCATCAGGATCGGGATCACCACCAGCGGGTTGCGGGCCGCGAACGGAATCGCGCCCTCGGTGATGTGGGTGGAACCGAGGATGTAGTTGACCAACCCGGCCCGGCGCTCCCCCGGTTCGAAGGCCTTCGGGAAGAAGGTGCAGGCGATCGCGGTGATCAGCGGCGGGGCGATGCAGGCAGCGGACACCGCAGCCATGAAGGTGATGTTGCCGTCGGTCAACATCGCGACGCCGGTGACGTACGCGGCCTTGTTGACCGGCCCACCCATGTCGAAGGCGCACATCACGCCGAGGATCAGTCCCAGCACGATCGGACTGGCATCCTGGAAGCCGGTCAGCCAGTTCTGCAGGCTGGTGGAGATACCGGCCATCGGGGCCGAGATCAGCACCGTGATGAGACCGAAGACGAAGGAACCCAAGACCGGGAACAGGAAGATCGCCTTCAGACCGTTCAGCGACTTGGGCATCCAATCCAGGGCCTTGGCCAGCAGCAGCATGCCGTAGCCGGAGAGGAAGCCGGTGACGATGCCACCGAGGAAGCCCGTCCCATTGTTCAACGCGATCATGCCGGTGACCAGGCCGACCACCAATCCGGGACGTCGGGCGATGGATTCGGCGATGTAGGCCGACAGGATCGGAACCATCAGCCCCAGGCCGACCCCACCGACCTGATGCAGGGCCGCGGCGAACCAGTTGTACTCCTCGTGCCCGGCCTCGGCCGAGTGGATGCCCCACAACAGCGAGACCGCGATCAGGACGCCGCCGCCGACCACCAGCGGCAGCATGTGCGATACGCCGTTCATCAGGTGCTTGTAGATGGCGCGTCCGACCCGCTTGGCGCCGGAACCACCGACCTCGACATCGGCCACGTTCAACACATCGGTGTCGAGGGCGCTTTCGGACTCGTCCCCGGTTTTCGCGGAGTGGGTCTTGGCCGGGCTTTGGTTGTCGGCCATCGCGAGGACGCGATCGATGAGCTTGCCGGCGTCGTTGATCGCGGCGCTCACCCCCACGTCCACCAGGGGCTTGCCCCGGAAGCGTTCGGCCTGCACGTCCTTGTCGGCGGCCACGATCACCCCGGTGGCCCGGGAGATGTCCTCGGCGGTCAGCTCGTTCTCAACACCGACCTGGCCGTGGGTTTCGACTTTCACCTCAATGCCGCGTTCCCGCGCGGCTTGAATGATGGCCTCCTCGGCCATGAAGGTGTGCGCGACACCGGTTGGGCAACCGGTGGCCGCGACGATGAATTGATCCGACATGGTGGTCTCCTCCTTGAGAGGTCGGGAGTCAGTGGGCGGGGGTGGGTGTTGCCGGTTCGGTCAGGCGCAGCCCGGGCTCGGTGAGTTCGCTGACCTGGATGCGGTCCTCCAGTTCGTGGAGCACCGGAAAGAGCGTGGTGGGGCAGGCGACCGCACTTGCCGCCCACAGGGAGGCGGTGGCGAGGGCTTGCTCCCCGATGCCGCCGCCGGCGATGAACCCGGCCAGCAGCGCGTCCCCGGCACCCACGGAGTTGACGAAGGGGACGTCGTGCGAGCGGGCAATCAACGTTGCGTCCCCGGTCACCAACATCGAGCCGTCGGCACCCAGGCTGGCCAGGACGCCGCCGGCACCCAGGTCGCGGGCTGCCTGGGCGGCATCGCGCACCTCGCCGAGGGTGGTCAGTTCTCGTCCGGTCAGCTCGGCGAGTTCGTGGACGTTCGGCTTGATCAGATCCGGCTCGGCAGCCAAGGCTTCGGCCAGCGGGGCTCCGGACGAGTCGAGCACCACCCGCAGTCCGGGTTCTGCCGTACGAGCGGCACGGATCAGCGTGGCGTAGGCATCGGTCGGCAATCCGGCCGGCAGCGAGCCACAGAAGGCCACGATGTCGGCCCCGCGCACGTTCTCGACCAAGGAATCGGTCACCCGGTCGAACTCGGCGGGGTCGATGGCGGCCCCCGGTTCGTTGATCTTGGTCGAATCGCCGGGGGTGATCAGGGTGATGTTGGTGCGGACATCCCGCTCGATCGCGACGATGGTGTGCGGCAACCCGCCGCGGGTCAGTTCGTCGGCCACGAAGGTTGCCGTGGCTCCCCCGGCCGGAAGCAGGGCCCGCACCGGAACACCGGCACGATGCAGTGCCCAAGCGACATTGACGCCCTTACCGCTGGCCTCACGCACCGAATCGGTGATCACGTTCACCGCGCCGAGTTGCCAGGAATCAACGGTGACCGTCCAGTCGATGGCCGGTGCCGGGGTAACAGTCACCACACCCGTGAGGTTCATCCTCGCTCCGTTCGCAACACAAACCAATTGTGATTACTTGTAGATTATTGCGTATAGTTGCGTTTCAGGCAAGCGTGCTACAAGGAGAACCATGACCGGCTCGGAAACCAGGTGGCCCTCGGCGGTCCTCTTCGACATGGACGGCACCCTCGTCGACTCGGAGTTGACCTGGGAGCGGGCCGAGCAGGCTTACGCGGCACGCTTCGACGTGTCGTGGTCGGCCGCCGACGCCCGCGCGGTATTCGGCCGTCCGCTGACCGAAACCGTTGCCACCCTGCGGGCGCACGGAGTTCCCGTCCCGCCCGAGCAGGCCACCCGGGAGTTGATCGAACTCGTGGCGGAGATGCATTCCGCGGGCGTCGAGTGGCTGCCGGGAGCCCGGCCGCTGCTGACGGCACTGGCCGAGGCCGGGGTCAGGTGCGCGCTGGTGTCATCGAGTTACCGCAGCTTGATGGACCCGGTGCTCGCCGCGGCCGAGGAGTTCGTCCCCGGCTTGTTCGCCACCTCGGTGGCCGGCGATGAAGTGGTGGACTGCAAACCTCATCCCGAGCCCTATTTGACCGCAGCCGACCACCTGGGAGTGCGCCCCGAGGAGTGTGTCGTGGTTGAGGATTCCCTGGGCGGCGCGCACAGCGCCCTGGCAGCGAAAATCCCGCTGCTGTTCGTCCCCAGTGCGACGGCCGATCTGCCCGAGGCCGAGGCCCTGGGTGCGTCCATTGCCCCCTCGCTGGAGTTGGTCGGACCGACCGAGCTCGCGCGGGTGGCAGCCGGGGAGAAGCTTCTGTTGCGCTGATCGGCTCTTCAGGCGATCAGAACTTCGACGCCGACATCTTCCAGCCGCTGTCGCTGGTCGGCGCTGAGCCGGTCGGTGACCAACACATCGATATCGCGCAGTTCCGCGTGCTGCACGCCCTTGATCAGGCCGATCTTGGAATGGTCGGCCAGTAGTACGCGCCGTTGGGCGGCTGCGGCCATCCGCCGCTTCACCGCTGCCTCCTCGGTCGACGGCGTCGTCAGACCGCGCTCCAAGGAGATCCCGTTGGTGCCCAGGAAGGCGACGTCGACGTTCACCAGATCCAAGGTTCGGGTGACCGATTCACCGACCGTGGCAACCGTCGTTCGCCGCAGCGTTCCGCCGAGCACTTCCACCGTGGCCGAGGGCAATCGCACCAACGACAACGCCAGGGGCAGCGCGTTGACATAGAAGCGCAGGGCGCAGTCCGACCCGATCAGTTCGGCCAACCGCGCGGTCGTGGTGCCGGCGTCCAGAATGACCGAACCGGAGTCGGGCAACAGCTCCAGGGCCCTTCTGGCGATTCGGTTCTTCTCATTCGAGAACTCGGTGCGGGAGGCGATGTCGGGCTCGAAGGAGATCGTCTCGGCCGGCACGGCGCCACCGTGTACCCGGCGCAGCAGCCCTTGACCTTCGAGGGTGATCAGATCTTTGCGAACGGTTTCGGTGGTCACCCCCAGGGCGACCGCGGCGGTCGCGGCCTCGATGCGGCCCTGCTCGGCCAGCACTCGGATCAGTTCGGCCTGTCGCTCCGGCGCGTAGCGCACCGTGCGCGCCTGCCGGCTCACCCCCCGGCCCCCGCATACCAGCGCAGCAGGCGTTCCACCTCGGGGCGCACGACGGCGTTGCCGGCGGCCAGGTACTTGCGCGGATCGACCACGTCCGGATGCTCGGCCAGGTAGTCACGCACCGCGCCGGTGAACAAGACGTTGAGGTGGGTGGAGACATTGATCTTGGTCATGCCGGCTTCGATGGCCGCACGCATGCCCTCATCGCTGACCCCCGAGGAACCGTGCAGGACGAGCGGAACCGGGACGGCAGCGGCGAGTTCGGCGATGCGTTCGACATCGAGAGTCGCCGAACGCTCGGTCATCGCATGAGACGACCCGACCGCCACGGCCAACAGATCCACCCCGGTGGCCGCCACGAAACGTGCCGCATCGCCCGGGTCGGTGCGCACGCCGGGGGCATGGACGCCGTCCTTGCCACCCACTTCGCCGAGTTCGGCCTCGACCGTGACACCGCGGGCCCGGCAATGGGCGACGACATCGGCCGTGGTGGCCACGTTCTGCTCGTAGTCCAAGTGTGAACCGTCGTACATCACCGAACTGAAACCCAGATCCACCGCTTCGTGCACGAGTCGCAGGTCATCGGCATGGTCGAGGTGCAGCACCACCGGCACCTCGGCGGTTTTCGCCACGGCCAAACTGGCTTGCGCGATGGGCGCCAGCCGGCCGCCGTGATAGCGGACGGCGTTCTGGCTGATCTGCAGGACGACCGGGCGGTCGGCGGCCGTGGCCGCGTCGACGAGCACCTCGGCGGTTTCCACCTGGACGACATTGAAGGCTCCGAGCCCGGTGCCCTCCGACTGACACGCGGCGGCGATCTCGGCGAGATTGGCCAGCGGCATGGTTTCCACCTCTCGATTCGTCGAGCGCCGGGGCGGCGTGCGTCGCCGCACAACACCGGCTGCAGTTGGTTGCGATCGCAACCTTTCGCAACATGGTACTACCTTGCCGGCCCCGGGTCCCGGGGGCCGGCCATCACTCCTCGAGGACCACGTCCTCGGCTCGGATGTCGGGGCGCCAGCCGCGCCAGACCGTGTGCCGCAGGCGTCCGGCATCGGTCAACTCGCCGTATTCGACCTCACCGACCAGCAGTGGTTCGACCCAGTGCGCCTCCTTGGCATCGGCGGTCGGCACCCCATCGAGTTGGGGTTCGTCGCAGGTGATCGAGTCGAGTACCTCATGGGCCTCGGCCAGGGCTTTGGCGCTGAAACCGCTGCCGACCTTGCCCAGGTAGCGCAGCCCGTCCCGGTCGTTGACGGCCATCAGCAGGGAGCCGATCTCCCGTCCGCTACCGGCTTCACCGGGGTGCCAGCCGACGATGATCACGTCCTGGCTGCGTCGATGCTTGATCTTCAGCCAGGTCTTCGCGCGTTTGCCGGGCTGGTAGACGCTGCTCGGACGCTTCGCCACGATCCCCTCCAAGCCGAGTTCCTTGCTGGTGGCCAGGGCGGTGTCCCGGTCGTCGGTGAAGGTGGTCGGGACGTGTACCTGGGAGCCGCCTTCCCCGAGCAGGTCGGTCAGCGCGGCGCGGCGGTCGAGATAGTGCTCGCGCACCAGGGAGCTGCCGTCCAGGTGCAACAGATCGAAGACCATGTAGTGGGCGGTGGCGGTGCCCGAGCCGTGGTTCTGCAGCAGTTCGAACCGGGATCGGCCCTGCTCGTCCAGGGCCACGATCTCGCCGTCGAGCACCACCGCGTGATCGTCCACCAGCTCGGTCAGCTCGGCGAGTTCGGGGTACTTGGCGGTGAGGTCCATACCGCGGCGGCTGCGCAGGGTGAGTTCACCGTCGGCCACCGAGGCGACCGCCCGGTAGCCGTCCCATTTCACCTCGTAATGCCAGTCGTCGCCGCTGAGGTCGGTGATCTCGGCCGGGCTGGCCAGCATCGGCTCGATCACCGGCAGGTCGGCCGGTGGGGCGGCCTCCTCGTCCGGTTCGTCGGCCTTGGATTTCGACTCGGGTTCGGGTGCCGGCTCGGACTCCATCAGGTGGATCAGCCAGTTCTTCTCGTCCCCACCCATTTTGGTGTGAATCAGCGCGAAGGTGCGTGGTTCCCCGCCCAACCCGCCGTCGGGACGGCCGGTGAGGGTGGCGATCACTTCCTTGTCGTCGACCCACTTGTGCAGTCGGTAGGTTCCGGCATCCCAGATGCTGACGGTGCCGCCGCCGTATTCGCCCTTGGGGATCTCGCCCTCGAAGCTGCCGTATTCCAGTGGGTGATCCTCGGTTTGCACCGCCAGATGGTTCTTCTGCGGATCGGTCGGCGGCCCCTTCGGCACCGCCCAGGACGCCAACACCCCGTCATGTTCCAGCCGGAAGTCGTAGTGCAGCCGTCGGGCGTGGTGCTCCTGGATCACGAAGGAGTTACCCTCCCCCGGGGTCGGTGACGCGTCCGGAACCGGTTCGGGGGTGCGGGAGGCATCGCGCATCGACCGGTAGGTCTGCAGCCGGTCGGACTCGGTGACAGATTCGCTGTGGGCGGGCTCGGACCCGTCCAGCAGTACCGCCAGCGGATCCCCGACCTCGGCCAGCCGCTCGATCACCTGGTCGAGTTCCAGGTTCTCCAGATCGGAGCCCAGTTCCTCCCAACTGCGTGGCACCGCCACGGTGGGACGCAGCCGGCCGCGCAGGGAGTACGGCGCGATGGTGGTTTTCGAGGCATTGTTCTGGCTCCAGTCGAGCAGCACCTTGCCCGAGCGCAGGTCCTTCTTCATGTTGGAGACCACCAGCTTCGGGTGCAGCGCCTCGAGCTGGCGGGCCAACTCGTGGGCGAGTTCGGAGACCTCGTCGGAGGTCAGCTCGCCGTCCAGACCGGCATAGAGGTGCAGCCCCTTGCTGCCGCTGGTGACCGGCACCGAGGCCGAGCCCATCCCGTCCAGCACCTCGCGGATCAGAAAGGCCACCTCGACACACTCGGCCAGGCCGACTCCCGGGCCGGGGTCGAGGTCGAGCACCAGCCGGTCGGGATTCTGCGCCTTCCCCTTCGCATTCACCCGCCACTGCGGGACGTGGATCTCCAGGGACGCCAACTGCGCCAACCAAACCAGGGTGGCCGGCTCGTCGATCAACGGATAGGTGTTGTCGTCGGAGGCGTGCTTGATGGTGTGCGTGCGCACCCAGTCGGGGGTCGACTTCGGGTCCAGGTTCTTGTTGAAGAAGGCGTCCCCGGGTTTCTCGGCGGTGCCCACCCCGTCCACCCACCGTTTGCGGGTCGCCGGACGTCCGGCGGCATGCGGCACGAACCACTCCGCGACCGCGGCGTAGTAGGCGATCACGTCGCCCTTGGTGGTGCCGGTCTCGGGGTACATCACCTTGTCGAGGTTGGTGACCTTGATCGTCCGGTCCCCGATCCGCACGGTGTTGGGCGTGGCAGGCATGTCACCAGTGTCGTCCCCGCGCCCGCTGCGCACCAGCATCGCCGCGGGTTCGGGTGCAACGATGACCCCATGACCTTTGCCGAGCTCACCCAGCGATTCCGTGACGCCCTGCTGGCCGCCGAGTGGACCCCGGACGCCGTCCTGGAACGGATCGGTGCGGCCGGCCAGGCCGGGCTGTGGCGCAATACGACGATCGCCACCGAGTACGCCCTGGCCGATGATGACGACCCCCAGGCCACCCTCGCCAGGCTCTGGTTGTTGCAGGAGGCCGTCGATCGTTCGCTGGTCGACGAGGCCCTGCCCGGGTTGGTGCCGGAACTGATCGATGGGGGCGTGCTGACCGACTGGGGCGGGCAGGTCGCGGCGGCGGTGGACGTCCGGCCCTATGGTTCGGACGACGATGGCGCGACCGGCTGGGTGGTTTCCGACCTCTCCCCCAGCCTGGATCACCGCGGCAGCCCCACCAAACCCGATTACGTGCTCGGGGTCTCCCCGGCATCGACGACGCTGGCCCAGTTGACGGTGCGCCGGCCGGTGACCCGGGCGCTGGATCTGGGGACCGGCTGCGGGGTGCAGTCGCTGCACCTGGCCCGACACTGCGAGCAGGTCGTCGCCACCGACCTGAACCCCCGGGCCCTGGAACTGGCCCGCTGGACCTGGGGGCTGAGCGGGGCCGAGGTGGACGGCCGGCTGGGTGATTTGTACGAGCCGGTGGCCTCCGAACAGTTCGATCTGATCGCCACCAACCCGCCGTTCGTGATGAGCCCGCCGGGCCCCGAGGCCGAACGGCTGACCTACCGGGAATCGGGGCTGACCGGGGATGGGCTGATGCACCGGGTGGTGGCCGAGGCCCTGCCCCGGCTGGCCCCGGGTGGCCGGTTGCAGGTGCTCGGCAACTGGGCCCATCTGCGGGACCGGGATTGGGCCGAGCGGTTGGCCGAATGGGTCGGCCCCGACTTCGACCTGCTGGTGCTGGAGCGCGAGGTGCTCGATCCTTACGAGTACATCGAGATGTGGCTGGCCGATGCCGGGCTGAACGGCCAGGAGGCCTGGGCGCCGCGCTACCGGGAATGGCTGAGCTACTTCGACACCCTGGGCGTCGAAGCGGTCGGGATGGGATGGCTCCAGGTTGTCCGCCCCGACAATGGACCGGCCGACAGTGGACGGGCCGGCGTCCAGCGGGTGGAGTCCTGGCCGCACCAGATCGTCCAGCCGGTGGGTGATGCCTTCGCCGCCGCCGGGGACGCCGCCGACCTGGACCTTTCGCCCGATCGGATGCTGGCGACCCACTGGGTGCTGGCCGAGGGAATCGATCAGGAGACCCTCGGTCGTCCCGGGGCGGCCGACCCGGAACATGTCGTGCTGCGGTCACGACGCGGGTTCTGCCGGGCGATCGAGGTCGACACCGCCCTGGGGGCGATCCTGGGCGCCTGCGACGGCGACCTGCCTCTCGGGGTGCTCATCTCGGCGGTAGCCGAGGTGCTCGAGGCCGATGAGGAGGCCCTGCGCGACGAGGTGCTGGGCCGGTGGCCGGCCCTGGTGTTGGACGGATTCTTGCTGCCCGGATCACACTCCTAGCCGCGGGCGGCCAGCACATCCGCCCAGCGGAAGCATCCCTTGCCCGGGCGGAAAGCGGCCTCCTAGCTTCGGCATCCAGGAGGTCATCATGGATGCCGGTTGGAAGCACCGTTACGCCACCATCAACCAGATTCACACCCACTGGGTGGAGCAGGGCGAGGGGCCCCTGGTCGTGCTCTTGCACGGGTTCCCGCACACCTATTACTCGTGGCGTCACCAGATCGGGCCGATCGCCGCAGCCGGCTACCGGGTGGTGGCCCCCGACCTGCGCGGGATGGGGCGCACCGAGGCTCCCGAAGACCTGTCCGCCTATCACGTGGCCGACCGGGTCAACGATGTGCTCGGCCTGCTCGACCACTACGGCGAGCAACAGGCGATCTACATCGGCCTGGACTTCGGGGTGATGACCGCCTACGACATCGCCCACCTGCACCCGGACCGGGTGCGCGGCATCATCGGCCTGGAGAATCCCTTCTTCAACGGCGGCACCGAACCCCCGTTGACCGCCTATGCCCGGATGGCAGCCCGGCATTTCCTGCACATCCACTACTTCGTCGATCAGTACGAGACCGCGGTCGCCGATATGGGTGAGCGCACCCGTGAGTTCTTCACCAAAGTGCTGTGGGCGCTGTCGGGTGAGGGCGATTACCACGCGGTCTTCAAGCATCCGCCGGGTACGCACTACATCGATGCCCTGCCCGAGGCCCCGCCGCTGCCGTGGCCGTGGCTGAGTGAGGCCGACCTGGAGCACTATGTGGCCGATTACTCGGCCTCGGGCTTCGCCGGGCCGCTGAACTGGTACCGATCGATGGACCTGGTGTGGCAAGACCGAGCACCCTATGCCGATGAGGCCGCCGACGTGCCCTTCTACTTCATCGGCTCGGAGAACGACATCGACCTGGACACCTTCCACGGCGATGAGCCCTTGCAGAAGCTGCGTGACCATTGGAGCGACCTGCGCAAGGTCACCATGATCGACGCCGCCGGCCACCTGATGCAGCAGGAGAGCCCCGAGGAGGTCACCACCGCCATCCTCGACAACCTGGCCGACCTCGCCGGAAGCTGAGCGGGCCGGTGCCGGGCGTTTCACTCACCGGCCACCCCCTCTCGCTGCTGCAACCTGCCTGATTTCGGGCCACCGAGCCCGAATACAGCTTCGCGACCCGAAATCAGGCGAGTTGCAGCAGGACCCCGGCGCAAACAACAGGGTTTGGGGACCGCGCATCGTCGACCTCCGGGCTCGGCGGGTACCAAAACAGGCAACTCACCCTGCGGATTCGACAGGAATCGGGGTATCGGTGGGGGTGAGTTGGAGATTTAGGTACCCCCGTCGCGGTGAGTTGGAGATCTGGGTACCCCGTCGCGGTGAGTTGCGGGCTCGGGCTCGCACTCAGCACAGGTTCCGGCCAATTGCTTCCTGCAACCGGTACTCGTTCCTGCGTCACGTAGTAAGCCACGCAGGAACGAGTACGAGTTGCATTTGCGGATTGGGGGGCGCTGAGCGGGGTGGCGCGGCCATTATGGTCATGCCGACCCGCTCAGGGGCCGGGGAGGCTGTGGGCGGGAGGTGAAAGCCGCGGTTAACACCGAGTGCCTTCGGGGGCATAAACTCGCCCCGCCCGAGCCCTGCACCCGGAAAGTCCGCACATGCCAGTACGCGCTGATCTGCGCAATATCGCCATCGTGGCCCACGTCGACCACGGTAAGACCACCCTCGTGGACGCCATGTTGTGGCAGTCCGGGGCCTTTCGGGAAGGGCAGGATGTCAACAACCGCGTGATGGATTCGATGGATCTGGAACGCGAGAAGGGCATCACCATCCTGGCCAAGAACACCGCGGTGCGGCACACCATCGACGGCCAGGACGTCACCATCAACATCATCGACACCCCCGGCCACGCCGACTTCGGTGGCGAGGTGGAACGCGGCCTGGAGATGGTCGACGGGGTGATCCTGTTGGTCGATTCCTCGGAGGGTCCGCTGCCGCAGACCCGCTTCGTGCTGCGCAAGGCGCTGGCCAAGAAGCTGCCGATCATCGTGGTGGTGAACAAGGTCGACCGGCCCGATGCCCGGATCAGCGAGGTGCTCAATGACACCGAATCGCTGTTCATGGATCTGATGGACGATGACTCCGACCCCGATGCCCTCGACTTCCCGGTGGTCTACGCCTCGGGCAAGGCCGGCCGCGCCTCGCTGAACCGCCCGGCCAACGGCGAGATGCCCGACTCGGAAACCCTGCAGCCGTTGTTCGAAACGATCATGGCCACGGTGCCGCCGCCCTCCTACGTCGAGGGGGCCCCGCTGCAGGCCCACGTCACCAACCTGGATGCCTCCCCCTACCTGGGCCGGCTGGCGCTGTGCCGGATCATCGCCGGAGAACTCAAGCGCGGTCAGAACGTGGCCTGGTGCCGCGCCGACGGCACCGTGCGCAATGTGAAGCTCTCGGAGTTGCTGATCACCGAGGCCCTGGATCGGGTACCGGCCCATTCGGCCGGACCGGGCGACATCGTGGCGATCGCCGGAATCGACGACATCACCATCGGTGAAACCCTCTCCGACCCCGACGACCCACGGCCGTTGCCGCTGATCATGGTGGACGAACCGTCGATCTCGATGACGATCGGCATCAACACCTCACCGCTGGCCGGCAAATCGGGCAAGAACCTCACGGCCCGACTGGTCAAGGCCCGGCTGGACCAGGAACTGATCGGCAATGTGTCGCTGCGGGTCAATCCCACCGAGCGACCCGATACCTGGGAGGTGCAGGGCCGAGGCGAACTGCAGTTGGCGATCCTGGTCGAGATGATGCGCCGGGAGAGCTTCGAGTTGACCGTCGGTAAACCTCAGGTGGTCACCCGCACGGTGGACGGCCAATTGCATGAGCCGATGGAGCGGCTGACCATCGACATCCCCGAGGAGTACGTCGGCACGGTCACCCAGTTGATGGGCACCCGCCGCGGACGGCTGGAGCAGATGGTGAACCACGGCACCGGCTGGGTGCGGGTGGAATACATCGTGCCGGCCCGGGGCCTGATCGGGTTCCGCACCGAGTTTCTCACCGAGACCCGCGGTACCGGCCTGATGCATCACGTCTTCGAGAGCTACGAGCCCTGGCACGGTGAGCTGCGCACCCGCCCGACCGGTTCGCTGGTGGCCGACCGCAAGGGTGTGGTCACCTCCTACGCACTGTTCAACCTGCAGGAGCGCGGCTCGATGTTCGTCGGGCCGGGCGAAGAGGTTTACGAGGGAATGATCGTCGGCGAGAACTCCCGGGCCGACGACATGGACGTCAACCCCACCAAAGAGAAGAAGCTCAGCAACGTGCGCTCATCGACCGGCGAAGAACTCGAGCGGTTGATTCCGCCGAAGTTGTTGAACATGGAGCAGGCCCTGGAGTTCTGCCGCGGGGACGAGTGTCTCGAGGTCACCCCCACCCATGTGCGGGTGCGCAAGGTGCATCTGTCGGCCACCGACCGGGCCAAGCTCAGCAAGCGCGCCAAGCAGTAGCAGCTCCCGGGCAGCACGCCGCACCGAACGGCACAGCACCCCAACAGCCAGCGTCCGAACAAGCAGAACGCCGGTCGGGCTCGGCGAATCCGGGGATTCGACGGCCCAACCGGCGGACGTTACGAGTTCGGCGGTACCGAACTCATCGACTCAGTGCTGCTCCTCGCTGAAGCCGGTCTCGGCCTCCACCGGCTCGGTGGCCGGTTCGCTCAGCGGTTCGGGATCCGGGGCCGGAGCGGTTTCACCGAGGTTGTCGGCGGGGAACTCCCCACCGAGGCCGGCGTTCTCGACATCGGCCGGGTGCACCCCGAAGCCCTCACCGGGGGCCTCGTCACCCTTGCCACCGGCGACGTGTTCCTGCGGCTCGGTGGTGTCGGCGTTCACGCCGAAGCCCTCCGCGGTGGCCTTCGACAGGTCGGCGTCGTGCTCCCGCGTGGCACCGCCACGGCCATCGGGACGAACCCGCTCCACAGCGGTGCGTCCGCGCTCGGCCAGGTCGACGATGGCGGTGCGGGCCTCTTCGAGGAAGGCCTCGGCACGCACCCGCATCTGGTCGGGCCATTCCTTGGCCTGCTCGGGCAGGTTGGTCGCCTTGTTCGGAGCCTGGGAAATGAAGTTCTTGACTTCCTCGGCCTGCGCGGCACGCTTGGCGCGGCGCTGCTTGGCCTCTTCCTGGTACTGGTCGTAGCTGTGCTTGACGGCCCCGGCCATCGCGTCGGCCAAGCCGGCAGCGGCGTAGAGGCCGGTGCGGGCGGCTTCGACCAAAACCTGTCCGGTGCGCTCGTCGAAGGCGACGAACCCGGACTTCTTCGGCTCCTGCGGCGGGATCGGGGTCTCGTGGTTCTCGGTGGACTGGTCGGTCATGCCATCCTCCTGGATGCTGGGTCGGGCTCTTCCTGAGTCTCCGCGACGAACGACGCGTAGACCTCCATCAATGCCCTGCGCTGACGGTCGGTCAGCAAAGGGTCTGCCTGCACGGCTTCGCGCACCGTGCAGCGTGCGTGACTTTCCGGGTCGAGAATCCCGGCCCGGACGTACAGCGATTCGGCCGATACCTGCAGCGCCTTCGCCAGTTGCTGCAGCACCTCGGCCGATGGCTTGCGCAGACCACGTTCGATCTGGCTCAGGTAGGGGTTCGAGACCCCGGCCTGTTCGGCCAGCTGACGCAGGGTGAGTGCCGCTTCCTTACGGCGCGCGCCGATGAACTCACCGAGGCTGTTGAGCTGATCACCCAGCCCGGTGGAGCTTCGACGCTTCTCCTCCCGAGTCACACCCCCATTGTGCTTGCAAAAGTTAGCAGAATCAAACCATTAGTTAGCGCATCGGGTTGGCGGTCGGGACGCTGGCGGTCACCAGCGACCCGTCGGCGCGGCGCCGGAAGGGCAGCGTGCCGGGTTGGCCCTCGATCCGCGGGCCCTGATCCTCCAGGGGGATGCGCGCGGTGGCACCGGCGATCAGCGAGACCTTCTGGCCGCGCACCCACAGGTCGAGGGCGGTGCCTTCGAGCACTTCGAAGATGTACTCGTCCTGGGTCAGGGTGGCCTTCACCTTGGTGCCGAGTGCCTGGAAGCGGTAGGTCAGGGCCTCCCAGCGTTCGGGCAACCGGGGCTCGAAGGTGAGTTCGCCGTCGTAATCGCGCAGCCCGCCGAAGCCGTTCACCAGCGCACTCCACACGCCTCCGGTGGACGCCACGTGCACCCCGTCGGAGGTGTTGGAGTGGGCGTCGACCAGATCGACGAAGAGTGAACCGTAGAAGTAGCGCAAAGCGAGCTGGTGGTAGCCGACCTCGGCGGCGATGATTGACTGCACGACCGCCGAGAGGGTCGAGTCACCGGTGGTGATCGGGTCGTAGTAGTCGAAGTTGCGGCGCTTCTCCTCCAGGCTGAACTGATCACCCTGCAGGAACAGCGCGAGCACCACGTCGGCCTGCTTCAGCACCTGGAAGCGGTAGATCACCAGCGGGTGGTAGTTCAGCATCAGCGGCAGCTTCTCGACCGGGGTGGCGTCCAGGTCCCACAGCTCACGCTCCAGGAAGTGCGAGTCCTGGGGGTGCATCCCGAATTCCTCGTCGTACGGGATCACCATCGACTCGGCACAGCGCAGCCACTCGTCGACCTCACCCTCGCGCAGCTTGAGGCGCTGGGCGAGCCGTTCGTAGTCCTCGGGCCAGTGCTCGCGGATGATGAACACCGCGCTGGCCGCCTTGCTGAGGTTGTGCCGCGCCATCACGTTGGTGAACAGGTTGTCGTTCACCACCGTGGTGTACTCGTCGGGCCCGGTGACGCCATGGATGTGGAAGGCCTCGTCACCGTTGGAGCGCCAGAAGCCGAGGTCGGCCCACATCCGGGCGGTTTCGACCAGCACGTCCACGCCCTCGCGGAGCAGGAAGTCCACGTCCCCCGACATCAGCACGTAGCGCACCAGGGCATAGGCGATGTCGGCGTCGATGTGGTACTGCGCGGTGCCGGCGGCGTAGTAGGCCGAGGCCTCCTCACCGTTGATGGTGCGCCAGGGGAACAGTGCCCCGTCCTGGGTCATCTCGGTGGCCCGGTCGCGGGCGGCGTCCAGCATGTTGTAGCGGAACCGCAGCGCGTTGCGGGCCGCGGCCGGACGGGTGTAGGTCAGGAAGGGCATCACGTAGATCTCGGTGTCCCAGAAGTAGTGACCCGAGTAACCCGACCCGGTCACCCCCTTGGCGGCGATGCCGTCGGAGTCGGCCCGTCCGGTGGCCTGGGCGAGCTGGAAGAGGTTCCAGCGGATCGCCTGCTGCACCTCGGGCTGACCGGGCACCTCGATGTCCACGTCGTCCCAGTACTTGTCGTACCAGTCACGCTGCTGGGCGCGCAGGTTCTCGACGCCCTCGGTCTTGGCCCGATCCAGGGTGCGGCGCACCCGGTCGGTCAGCTCGCGGGTCGGCACGCCCTTGGAGGTGTGGTAGCTGGCGTACTTCACCAGCCGGATCACATCGCCCTGCTTGGCCTGCACCCGGTAGACGATCTTGGCCGAATCCTCCTCGGACCAGATATTGCGCTCATAGGTGCCGGTGGCGCTGAACTCGTGGTCGGCCCCCACCGCCAAGGTCATCCCCGATTCGACGGCCTGGAAGCCCAGCAGCATCCGCTGGTCTTCGTGCCAGTGCCATTGCGGGCTCAGCACGCGGCGCTGGAAGCCGGCCCCCTTGCGCGGATCGTGCCCCTCACCCATCGCGGCCGAGCGGACGTAGTACTCGTCCTTACCGTCCTGACGGTTCAGCACCTGGGACGACAGGGTGAGCGCCATCGAGCCGGTGAGCACCTCGATCTCCATCGTCATCACCGCGAGGTGACGTTCGGTCATCGAGACCATCCGGGAGGACTTGATCGCCAGTTCGTGGCCGGCCGGGGTGCGCCAGACCAGTTCGCGGCGCAGGGTGCCGTCGCGGAAATCCATCGAGCGCTCGTACTCGGCCAGGTCGGCATTGGTGAGCAGGATCGGCTCGTCGTCGGCGTAGAGCTTGATCAGGTTCGTGTCCGGGGCGTGCACGATCGTCTGACCGGTGCGGGCGAAGCCGTAGGCCTCCTCGGCGTGCTGGATCGGCCACACCTCGTGGAAGCCGTTGATGAAGGTGCCGTGGCTGTGTGAATCCCGGCCTTCCTCGGGGTTGCCGCGCATACCCAGATAGCCGTTGCCCACCGCGAACAGGGTCTCGGTGGTGCCGAGGTCGGTGGCGTCATGGCGGGTTTCGACCAAACGCCAGGGGTCAACCGGAAAACGCAGCCGGTCCATCGGGTCGGTGGCCGGTGGCGGCTGGTGGGACGCGCGGTAACGGTGGGCCATCAAGAATCTCTTTCGGATCGAGCGGGGCGGTGGGTTGGGTAATCAGGCCGTCAATTCGGCCAGGTCACCGACCACGATGTCGGCACCGGCTTCGGTCAGGGCGGCGGCTCCGACACCCCTATCCACGCCGATCACCTGCGCGAAACCGCCGGCGGCTCCGGCGCGCACCCCGGAGATGGCGTCCTCGACCACCACACAGCGTTCATGGGGTACGCCCAGCAATTCGGCGGCTCGCCAAAACGTATCGGGCGCAGGCTTTCCGGCCAAGCCCTCGTCGGCGGCGACTTGCCCGTCGACCACCACGGGGAAGCGTTCGGCCAGTCCTGCGGCGGCCAGCACGGCCGGGGCGTTCTTGGACGAGGAGACCACTGCCATCCGCACCCCGAGGCCGAACAGATGGTCGAGGTAGCGAACCGATCCGGGGTAGGGCTGGACGCCCTCGGCGGCGAGCACCTGGTTGAACACCAGGTTCTTGCGGTTGCCCAGTCCGCACACCGTCTCGGTGTCGGCGGAGTCGGTGGGGTCGCCCTCGGGCAGGTTGATATCGCGGGAGGCGAGGAAGTCGCGCACACCGTCGTAGCGCGGCTTGCCGTCGACATAGTGGTGGTAATCGGCGTCGGTGTAGGGCTGTTCCCCCCGATCGGAGAGAAAGTCGTTGAACATCCGGTGCCAGGCTCGCATGTGAACCTCGGCGGTCGGGGTCAGCACCCCGTCCAGATCGAAAAGCACGGCATCGAAGTCGGCACTCGTCACATTCGCAACCCTAGCCGACCTTCAGTGATGCCATCGCCTCCCTGGCCGGGGCCTCCAAGTGCTTCGAGGTATTCGGAATCGAGGCGTAGAACAGGCCCGCGCCGGCATCACCGGTGTCGACGATGACCACGATCAACAGTTCTTCATCGGCCTCGAGGTTGGGGATGTCGAAGGACAAATTCGACTCGATCACCCAGGCGTCCCGGCCGTCGACGGTGATCGCCTCACTGCGGACGTCCTCGCGGTGCACCTCGGTGCCCTCACCGTAGAACGACCCCACGACGCACTTCACGACGACCTCGGCGCCGTCCTTGGGGCTGTAGAAACCGTCACCGGCCAGGAGTTCGCCGAGGGTGATCGAGGCGACCCAGTTGTAGCCGGGCTGGTAATCCTTGTGGATGGTCACGTTCTGGCTGAGCGCGGCACGGCTGAACGGCACCCGGGTTTCGGCACGCGGGGCACTCCACTCCCCCTGCGGATCCTTGTAGGCCAGCTTGCCGGCCCGCACCCAGCCGTCCCCCTTCTGCGGCGGGGCGGCCGAGTTCGACGGGTCACCGGGTGGGCAGATCTCGGTGGTGTTGGTGCGGCGCGGGTTCGGACTGGTCGGGTCGTCGTTGCCGCCGCCGATGAAACTGCGGATCGCCAGGAACGCCACCATGGCGATCACGACGAGCGCAACCACCCCGATGATCCCCCACATCAGGGGCTTGCGGTTGTCGGTGCTGCCGTACTCACCGGTGCCGTAGGTCTGGGCATACTCGACCGGATCGGCCACCTGGCCCGGCGCGAAACCGGTCGGCGGTGGCGGGGCGTCGGGGGTGTCGCTGAGCGCGGCAGACCACGAGTGACCGTCCCAGTAACGCAACCTGGACGAGCCACCCGGATCCGGGTACCAACCTGCTGGACTGCTCACGCGGCACAGTCTAAGCGGCCCGATGCCGGGATTCGACCGATCGCGGGACTCGAGACCTTCCCGTTAACCGGACCGGCGATGGGGGCGCGGAACCGGTGGCAACACGCTCAGCGGGACAGCACCGCTCAGCCGGAGAGAACCGTGGCCCGGTGTACCGGCATCGGCTGGGCGGTCGCGGCACCACAGGTCAACTGTCGGGGAGCCGAGCGGGTGCTGTGCACCTCGACGGTGTGTTCGCCGCGGTCGGTGACCTCGAAGGTGACCACGTGGGTGGCCGAATCGGCTCGGCGCACCCCGGCCAGGCGCACCGCGTCCAGACCGGTGACCCCCAGTTCGCGCCGCAGCGCGATCTCGGCGTACTGCACCGGCATCGGCCAGCAACTGCGCCCGCGCAGGCGGTCGAGGTTCAGTTCGCCGCGGCGATGGGTGGCGGTCAGATCGGCGACCTCGTCGGCCTCGATGCCCCCGTAGTAGAGCCCGTGCGGCAACACCAGCAGGTTGGCCGCGAAGCGGTCGCCGCCGAGGTGGGAGACCTCCCAGCCGCAGTCGGGTTCGGTCGTGCGCAGGGCGGCGGCCACCGGACGCCCCCGAACCGCGCAGCAGCGGTCGTGTTTGCCGTGGGTGCAGACCGCGAACAGCGGCTCGGCGACCGGTTCCCAGCCGAGGCTGCCCAGTTGGCGCAGCATCGACAGATCGGTGTGCAGCAGGTCGCGCAGATCGTCCAGTACTGCGGTTTCCAGCCGGGGGTGGGACGCATCGGTGTGGGCCGCGTACACCCGGTGCCCGGTGGTGTCGTCGCTGCGGCGTTCCCCGCGCCGGATCAGCAGGGGGCGTACCCCGGCTTCGGCGCAACGTCGGGCGAGGATCGGGCCCAGGCCTTCGGGCAGGCGGGCATCGCGCAGCGCGTCGGTGCCCCAGGCCCCGTCGTGTTCCAACAGCAGAAAAGCCCGGACGGTCGAGGCGGTGCCGGCCGGATCGTCACCTCGGCTGCGGGCCGCATCGCTGCACGGGAAGGTCATGCCGGGCCCTCGGGGATTTCGACGGCGAGGGTGCCTTCGCGCACCAGCCGACGGCAGAGCACCAACCGGCTCGCTTCGTCCAGATCGAGGTCGGCCGGGGTGAACCGCTGCAGTTCGGCGATTCGAGCGAAGGCCGGTTCCAGCCAGGCCGGGACGTCGAGATGCCGATCGCCGAGCAGCACCCGCATCCGGTCGCCCTCGGGTGGTAGGGGCCGGCAGATACCGCGGCGGCGGAGCACGCTGTTGTCGGTGATTCCCGCGTCATCGGTGTTGCCGGTGTTGACGACATCACGGTCGACCAGGCCACCGGCGAGCCGGCTCGGCCGGGTGGTGAGGAATCGTTCGTGTTCGGCGCGGACGAGTTGATCCGGGTCGAGGGCGCGCACCCGTTCGGCCAGTGCGGTGAGGCGGTCTGCCAGCCCTTCGCGCAGCAGTGCCGGATCGGTGAGGTGCCCGGCCGGCAGATGACCGGGCCCGTCGCCGAGTTCGGCCAGGACCGGTTCGATCGCGCGGCGCAGAACCGCGGGCCAGGTGAGTTGGTTGATGCCGATGGTCACGTGCAGCGAGATGGTGTCCTCGGTGCGGGCGGCATGTCGGGTGCCGGTGGGCAGATAGAGCACCAGACCCGGTTCGAGGGTGACCTCTTCGGGTTCGCTGCGCTCCTCCGATTCCCTGGGCTCTTCGGATTCACTGTCGGCCGTGCCGTGCAACTCCCAGCGCTTGTGGCCGTGGGTCTGGTAGACGAAGACGTCGTGGCTGTCGGAGTGCACCGCGAAGCCCTGGGCCGCCGGTGGAGTGAGGTAGGCGTTGGCCTGGCAGGGGTGCCCGAGCGCCAACTCGAGGTCGGCGATCAGTCGGGTCAGCGGTGACCAGTAGCGGTGCAGGCCCTGGAAGACGATGGTCGCGCCCTCGTCGAACAGAGCCAGAGCTCGCCGCGGGTCGACCAAGCCGGTGAGGGTGCGCCCGGCCAGCGTCGCGGTGCGGATGTAGCGCGATTCGGGCAGCACCGAACCGTCCTGGACCAGGCGAATGGACGGGGTGCGGATCGCGCTGGAGGTCAGCAGTTCATCGGCATCGGCCAGCGAGAAGGTGTCCACCAGTCGCTGCGCGTCACCGAGATGCCGGTGCACCGCACGGGCCCAACGCCTCGCGATGAAGTCGGTGGCGTCGCCGGTGAGGAGGTCGAGCGCCCACCCGCGGTGGGCACCCGCCTCCTCCGTGGCCTGGATTCGATTCAGCCGGCTGCCCCGTCGGTCACGTCGGTGGCGTCGGCATCGGTGCTGTCGGCGTCCGCATCGGTGGCGTCGGCGTCGCGACCATCAGTGCCATCGGCGTCCTGACCATCGGTGCCGTCGGCATCCTGACCATCGGTGCCGTCGGCGTCCTGGCCGTCGGTCACATCGGTGGCGTCGGCATCGGTGCTGTCGGCGTCCTGACCGTCGACCACATCGGTCGCATCGGCGTCGGTGCTATCGGCATCGGCACCCGACCCCGCCATCCCGGCGGGGCCACCGGTGACCATGTCGTCGTCATTGAGTCCGGGGCTCTGGTTCATCTGTCGTCTCCTGAACGTGTTGTGGCCGCCCGGGGTGGGGACCTATCGGCCAGTCAACTGATCCGGCCGGGTTGCGTCAACACCCTCTCGGGTGCGCGCCGGGAAATGCCGGAAACAGTGCGGGCCGGTCCCCGATCGGGAACCGGCCCTGGTGCCGTCCGGCTCAGCCGAAGCGGCCGGAGACGTAGTCCTCGGTGTCCTTCACCGACGGGTTCGAGAAGATCTTCTCGGTGTCGTCGTATTCGATCAGCCGGCCGGGCTTGCCGGTGCCGGCAATGTTGAAGAAGGCGGTGCGATCGGAGACGCGCGAGGCCTGCTGCATGTTGTGCGTCACGATCACGATCGTGTAGTTCTCCTTGAGCTCCTCGATCAGGTCCTCGATCGCCAGGGTGGAGATCGGGTCCAGAGCCGAGCAGGGCTCGTCCATCAGGATCACGTCGGGCTGCACCGCGATGGTGCGGGCGATGCACAGGCGCTGCTGCTGACCGCCCGACAGGCCCGAGCCGGGCAGGTCGAGACGGTCCTTGACCTCGTTCCACAGGTTCGCGCCGACCAGGGCCTTCTCCACGATCTCCATCGCGGCCTTGCTGCCCAGGCGCTTGCCGTTGAGCTTGTAGCCGGCCAGCACGTTGTCCTTGATCGACATCGTGGGGAACGGGTTGGGGCGCTGGAAGACCATGCCGACGTGGGTGCGCACGTCCACCGCGTCCACGCCGGGGCCGTAGATGTTGGCGTCGTCGAGCAGCACCTCGCCCTCGACCCGGGCCTTCGGCACGACCTCGTGCATCCGGTTCAGGGTGCGCAGGAAGGTGGTCTTGCCGCAGCCGGAAGGGCCGATGAAGGCGGTCACGGTACGCGGCTCGATGCGCATGCTCACGTCCTCGACGGCGAGGAACTTGTCGTAGTAGACGTTCAGGTTGTTGACGTCGATCCGCTTCGACATTCGTTACTCCTTCAAAGTGGTACCGGCGTCAGCGTCCGGTCTTGGGGGCGAACTTCCAGGCAACCAGTCGCGCGATGCCGTTCAGGCCCATCACGATGATGATCAGCACCAGTGCTGCGCCCCAAGCTCGTTCCAGGGACGGTCCCGGAGCGCCGGGGGCCGTCGGGGAGATGAGCTGTCGGTAGATGTAGACCGGCAACGTCATCATGGGGTTCGGCCGGCCCTCGAAGAACGGGTTCCAGTTCACCGAGTAGGCCAGTCCTGCGGTCAGCAGGATCGGCGCCGTCTCACCGGTGACCCGGGCGATGGCCAGGGTGACGCCGGAGGCGATGCCGGAGATGGACGTGGGGATCACAACGCGCAGAATGGTACGCCACTTGCGCACGCCCAGCGCAAACGAGGCCTCGCGCAGTTCGTTGGGCACCACCCGCAACATTTCCTCGGTGGATCGCACCACCACCGGAATCATCAACACCGCCAGGGCGATCGCGGCGCTGAAGCCGGCCGTGGCCGCCTGGATGCCGACGATCGGCACGATCACCGCGGCGGCGAAGAGGCCGGCGACGATCGAGGGAATACCGGTCATCACGTCGACGAAGAAGGTGATCGCCCGCGAGAACGGGCCGCCGTTGCTGTATTCGACCAGGTAGATCGAGGTCAGCAGACCGATCGGTACCGAGATCAAGGTGGCCAGCAGGGTGATCATCAGGGTGCCGATCAGGGCGTGCTTGATGCCGCCCAACACCCCGTGCTCGCCCTGCACCGTCTCCTGGTCGACCCGACCGATCACGCCCTGCATGTCGGAGGCGAGGAAGCCGGGGTTCAGCAGACCCGGGACGCCGTTGCTGAGCACGGTCCACACCACCGACAACAGCGGCAACAGGGCCAGGGCGAAGGCGCCGGCGATCATCGTCATCCAGAAGATGTTGCGGCCCTTGCGGGCACCGAGCTTGGCCCAGGACACGCCCGTCCAGGCGAACAGGAAAATGAGGAAGCCGAAGAGCAGGAACAGCACCACATTGAAGCCCCCGGTGATCAGGAAGCTCAGTGCGATCCCGACCACGGCGGCAGCCGCCAGCAGCACATAGGGCATCCACCGCGGGATGGAGGCGGTACGGATCGCCCCACTGCTGAGGGCGAGGTCGTCGGTCTGGTCGTCGACGGTCTTGGTCGCATTCGGTTCGGACATCAGTTGGCTCCCGAGTACTGCGAGTAGCGGCCGACGATCCAGCGGGCCGTCATGTTGACGATCAGGGTGATGGCGAACAGCACCAGACCGGCGGCGATCAGCTCGGATCGGATGGCGCCGAAGGCTTCGGGGTACTTGAGGGCGATCTCGGACGGGACGGTGCGGTTACCGACACCGATCAGGTTCGCGGTCAGCACGCCGGGCGAGAGCACCATCGCCACCGCCATGGTCTCGCCGAGGGCCCGGCCGAGGCCGAGCATGACGGCCGAGACGATGCCGGCGCGGGAGAAGGGGAAGACCGCCATCTTGATCATGTCCCACTTGGTCGCACCGAGGGCCAGGGCCGCTTCTTCGTGCAGCTTGGGGGTCTGGATGAAGATCTCCCGGCACAGCGAGGTGATGATCGGCAGCACCATCACCGCGAGCACGATGCCGGCGGTGAGGATCGTCCGGCCGGCCATCGACACCGGGCCGGAGAACAGCGGGATGAACCCGAAGTTGCGTTCCAGCCACTGATAGAAGGGCACCAGCGCGGGGCCGAAGAAGGTCATCCCCCAGGCGCCGTAGACCACCGAGGGGATCGCGGCCAGCAGGTCGATGATGTAGCCGACCGGCTTGGACAGCCGCCGCGGGGCCAGGTGCGAGATGAACAGGGCGACACCGATCGCGACCGGGGTGGCCAGCAGCAGGCCGATCGCCGACACGATCAGGGTGCCGATGGCCAGCGGGATCACCCAGGAGACGAAGGTCTTGCCATCGATCAGGTCTTCGGGATCGGTGACGAACGCCTCGGCCGACGACACACTCAAGAAGAACGCCACGAAGACCAGCGTCAACAGAATCATCGCTGCCGCGATCATCGTGATGGTCTTGAAGGTGATGTCACCGGCACGACCGCCGCGGGAGACGATCCCGGGCGAGGATTGTGGTGGTGCAGGTGTCTCGGTTTGTGTCATCGCTATCCCCGATTCTCGCTGGTGCCACGCAATGTAACGAACATGGCGGACGCCGGGCTACGCGTTGCGCGTGGCCCGGCGACCGTCATTGCATTTCTTTCAGCTCACTGAACACCGATGGAATCGATGGCTTCGGTGGCCTCACCGCTCAGCTTCTCCGACAGCGGAGCGTTACCGGCCGAGCCCTCGGCGGTCTTCTGACCATCGGCGGAAACCATGTACTTGGCGAAGGCCTTCACCATGTCGGCGGTCTCCTGGTCGGCGTACTTCTGGCAGTAGATGTGGTACGACACCAGCACGATCGGGTACACGCCCGGCTCTTCGGTGGTGCGGTCCAGCTCAACGGCCATGTCGTTGCCCTCACCGGTGCGCTTACCGGTCTCGACGGCCTTCGAAGCGGCATCGGAGGAGTACGGCACGTACTCGCCACCGACACCCACGGCCACGGTGCCCAGGCCCTCGACGGCCGAAGCGTCGGCGTAGGTGATCGCGCCCTCGGTCTGCTTGGTCAGGCCGACCACGCCACCGGTCTGCTGAGCCGACTCGGCCTTCAGGTCGGTCGGCCAGTCCTCGACCTCACCGTAGGTCCAGGTGTCGGCGGCATTCGCCTCCAGGTAGGAGGTGAAGTTCTCGGTGGTACCCGAGGAGTCACCACGCACCACGACGGTGATCGCCAGGTCGGGCAGGTCGACGCCCTCGTTCTGCTCGGCGATCTTCGGGTCGTTCCACTTGTTGATCTTGCCGGTGAAGATGGCGGCGATGGTCTCGGCGTCCATCTTGATGTTCTCGGCCTTCACGTCCGGGAGGTTGTAGGCCAACGCAACCGGAGAAATGTAGGCGGGGATGTTGATGACGCCGGAGTCACCGCACTGCTCGGCCTTGGCGCCGTCTTCCTGCTTCATCGCGGCATCGGAACCTGCGAAGGTGTACTTGCCGGCGACGAAGCCCTCACGGCCGGTGCCCGAACCGACAACGTCGTAGAGCACCTCCATGCCGCTCTGCTCGGACTTGAAACCGTCGATCCAGGCCAGCATCGCGGATTCCTGCGAGGAGGCGCCGCCGCCGGAGAGGGTGCCGGTCAGCTGCTGCTCGCCGCCGCCGCCACCGTTGCCACCTTCATCGCCACCGGTGCCCGGGTTGTTGCTGGCACAAGCCGACAGGCCGAGGCCGAGGGCCGTGGTGAGGGCGATCGCAGCGCCCACGCGAGAAAACTTCACGAGTCTTCCTTCGTTCGTTGTTCAGGGGGTTGGCTCCAGGTTTCGGATCCGGCTGCGACGCTAAGAGCGTCCGGTGACACAACTTGGCGAAATCGGTTAACTCGCGGTGAACGACTTGTCTCGGTGCAGTCACGGGCGTGTGATGTCGCTCACCGCTCAAGTCTCGGTGTCATGGACTTCCAGGGCGATCACCTCGCCGTCATCGGCCAGGTGCAGCACCACCGACCCACCCGGGGAGAGGGAGCGGTTCGGCACCCCCAGGGCCTCGAAAATGCAGGGCAGCACCGGACGATGGCCGCACACCAGGGAGGCCAATCCGGACGCGGCCCGCTCGGCCACCTGGGTGGTCGCCCGGGCAACCCCGGACGGTTCCTGTTCGAAGGCGGCCTCGGTGATTTCGCCGATCGGTTCCACCACCCGGTGGGTGTGGGTGGCGTAGGGGGTGACGGTCTGCATACACCGCGCCCACGGCGAGCTGGTGATTCGTTCGATGCCGTAGGCGCCGAAGAAGTCGACCAGTTCCAGGGACTGTTCCTCACCCCGTACCGCCAGTGGCCGGGTGTTCTCGTCCGACCCCCAGTTCTTGCGGTCGATCGCCTTGCCGTGGCGCACCACCATCAGCACGGTCGTCCGGGGCATCTCGACCGCCTGGGCGACCAGGTCGCGGTCGGCTCGTTGGGTGAGTTCGGCCCGGGCGCGGTCGACCGGCCACCAGGCCACCTCGTCCACCTCGTTGAGGTCGATCGGGCCCTGCTCGTCGGTCTCGTCGGCGACGAAACCGAGCCACCAGTCGACCTCCTTGGCATGGCCCTTCACGGTGTACGTGGTGCGGTCGAGCGGCACCGACAGCCTGATCCGCACGCCGGTTTCCTCGGCAACCTCGCGCACCGCGGCGACCGGGGCGATCTCATTACCCTCCAGCTTGCCCTTGGGCAGTGACCAGTCGTCGTACCGGGGGCGGTGCACCACCAGCACCTCCGGCCCGTCCTGGCTCGCCCGGAGCACCACCGCTCCGGCCGCACGGATCAGCTTTTTGCTCATGCCGCTCAGTGTCGCTTCCGTCGTTTCGTTTTCTCGTCGATCAGGTGCTGCTGCAGGTCGCGCAGCGGACGTCCCTCGGCGTCGGTGGTGTGCGGGGTCCACCGGTCGTCGATCAGGTGCCAGGCCACGGTGCCCTCGTCGAAGGCGAGGTCGAACAGGGCCTCGATCTCTTCGATGTGGTCGCGGCGGGTGATCGACACCAACGCTTCGACCCGGCGGTCGAGATTGCGGTGCATCAGGTCGGCCGAGCCGATCCCGACGGTGGGGTTGCCGCCGTTGGCGAACCAGAACAGCCGGGAGTGTTCCAGGAAACGGCCCAGGGTGGAGCGCACCCGGATGTTCTCGCTCAGCCCCGGTACCCCGGGACGGATGGTGCAGATGCCGCGCACCCACAGATCGACCGGGACGCCGGCCTGGGAGGCCCGGTAGAGGGCGTCGGTGATCGCCTCGTCCACCATCGAGTTGACCTTGATCCGGATCCCGGCCGGATTGCCGGAGCGGTGCTGGGCGATCTCGTTCTGGATGCGTTCCAGCAGGCCGGTGCGGATCGAGTGCGGGGCCACCAGCAGCCGGCGGTAGCGGGTTTCGCCGGTCATCCCGGACAGGTGGTTGAACAGCCTGGCCACATCGGCGGTGATCACCGGGTTCGCGGTGAGCAGGCCCATGTCCTCGTACTGGTTGGCGGTTTTGGGGTGGTAGTTGCCGGTGCCGATGTGGGCGTAACGGCGCAGCCCCTCCCCCTCGTCGCGCACCACCAGCGACAGCTTGCAGTGGGTCTTCAACCCGACCATGCCGTAGACCACGTGCACGCCGTTGCGTTCGAGTTTGCGGGCCCAGCCGATATTGGCCTGCTCGTCGAAACGGGCCTTGATCTCGACCACTGCGAGAACCTGTTTGCCGTTCTGGGCGGCCTCGATCAGGGCGTCCACGATCGGCGAATCACCCGAGGTGCGGTACAGGGTCTGCTTGATCGCCAGCACCCTGGGGTCGTTCGCGGCCTGTTCGACGAAACGCTGCACCGAGGTGGCGAAGGAGTCGTAGGGGTGCTGGACGAGTACGTCATTGCGGCGCAGCGCGCTGAACACATCCACCGGACGGGAGGACTCGACCTCCGACAGGTGCGGGTGGGTGCGGGGCAGGAAGCGGGGGTATTTGAGGTCTTCGCGTTCCACCCGGTCGAGGGCGAACAGGCCGGTCAGGTCGAGCGGTGCGGGCAGGTGGAAAACCTCCGCCTCGTCGATATCGAGTTCGTCGACCAACAGGGCCAGGATCTCGGGGTCGATGTCGTGTTCGACCTCGAGGCGCACCGGTGGCCGGCCCACCCGGCGGCGCAGCAGTTCGCGTTCGAGGGTGTAGAGCAGGTTCTCGGCATCGTCCTCCTCGACCTCGAGGTCTTCGTTGCGGGTGACCCGGAACGTTGCGGTGGAGATGATCTGGGTGGTGCCGAAGAGGTGTTGCAGGTGGTGGGCGATCACGGTTTCGATCGGCACGAACCGGCCCTCGTCCAAGGACAGGAAGCGGCCGAGCACATGCGGCACCTTCACCCGGGCGAACTTGACCTCACGGGTCTTGGGGTCGCGCAGCAGCACCCCGAGGTTGATTGCCAGCCCGGAGATGTAGGGGAAGGGGTGGGACGGGTCGACCGCGAGCGGGGTGAGCACCGGCAGGATGCGTTCGATGAACAGGGTGCTCATCGCGCTGCGTTCGTCGTCGGTGAGTTCGTCCCAGGAGAGGATCTCGATGCCCTCGGCGGCCAGTTCGGGGCGGACTTCCTCGGCGAAGATCCGGGCCTGGTCGGCGACCAGTTCGCGGGTTTGGGCCAGCAGCGCGTCCAGCAGTTCGGTGGGCAGCAGCCCCGAGGTGCCCGGGGAGGCGATGCCGGCGCGGATGCGTCGTTTCAATCCGGCGACCCGCACCATGAAGTACTCGTCCAGGTTCGACGAGAAGATCGCCAGGAACTTGGCGCGCTCCAGCAGCGGCACCCGCAGCCGGTCCTTGGCCAGGTCGAGGACCCGGTTGTTGAAGGCCAGCCAGGACAGCTCCCGGTCGGAGTAGCGGCCCTCGGGCAGCGGTTCGATTTCTGGTTGCTCGGTCATCGAGGGCTCCTGGGGGTAGGTGGCTCAGCGGCCGGGGCCGGACCAGACGATATCGCGATTGAGCACGCCGAAGCCGGAGCGCTCGTACAGGGCCACCGCGGCTTCCTGGTCGCCCTCGACCCACAGCACCACCCGGTGCAGGCCCTGGTCGGCCAGGTGGTGCAGCCCGGCCCACAGCAGGGCCTTGCCGACTCCCCCACCGTGGGCGGACGGGTCGACGCCGATCACGTAGACCTCACCCTCGGTCTCGTCGCGGCGTTTGGTCCAGTGGAAGCCGATCACCTCTCCGTCGCGTTCGGCCACCAGCAGACCCTCGGGGCGGAACCAGCTCTGGGCGCAACGTTCGGCGAAGTCGGCCGCGTCCATCTCACCCTGCTCGGGGTGATGGGCGAAGGCGGCGGCGTTGATCTCGATGATCCGGGGCTCGTCGTCCGGAACGAAAGAGCGGATGGTGAGCCCCTCGGGCTCCGGCGCCGGCGGCAGATCGGTGAGGTCGCGTCCCATGATCAGCAGCTCGCGGGTCGAGCGCAGGGCGAGTTTCTCGGCCACCCGCCGGGCCGCGGGCAGGGCCCCGAAGGACCAAAGCTGGTAACCGCCGGTGATCAGTTTCTCGGCCAGAGCGCTGCCGATGCCCTGGTTGCGATGGTCAGGGTGCACCACCAACTGGGCGGTGCCCGGCAGCAGGTGGGCATAGCCGGTGAGCTCACCGTTGGGGCCGTGCGAACTCAGCGCGGTGACCGGACCGGCGGCGAGCGCACGGTACGCCTCCTCGTTGAGCGGGTCGACGCCGTCGGCCTCGCGGGCCCGGTTCAGCAGGTCGGTGAGCTCCGGGGTGGTGGTGAAGGTCTGATCGGTCACGCGGCCCACGCTAGTCGGTGCGGTCGCAAAGTGGCCCGTCGCATCGCTGCTGTGCGTGTGGCGGATGTTTCAGGTCATCAACCGGTAGCCGACATTGCGCACGGTACCGATCAGCGATTCGTGCTCCGGGCCGAGCTTGGCCCGCAGCCGGCGGATGTGGACGTCGACGGTGCGGGTGCCGCCGAAATAGTCGTAGCCCCAGACATCGGAGAGCAGTTGTTCGCGGCTGAACACCCGTCCCGGACGTTGCACCAGATACTTGAGCAGTTCGAACTCGGTATAGGTCAGGTCGAGGGCGCGTCCGTTGACCCGGGCGACATAGGCGGCCTCGTCGATCGTGATGCCCGATGAGGAGACCAGGTCGGGAGTCCTGTTCTCGGAGGCGAGGATCAGGCGGATGCGGGCATCGACCTCGGCCGGGCCGGCGTCGGCCAGCACCACATCGTCGATGCCCCAGTCGGCGCTGACCGCGGTGAGCCCGCCTTCGGTGACCACCAGCAGGATCGGCATGTCCTTGCCGGCGGAGTTCAGCAGCCGACACAGAGTGCGCACCGAAGCCAGGTCGGTGCGTCCGTCTATGACCAGCAGGTCGGCCTGCGGGGCGCCGACCAGGGCGCCGGCATCGCGGGGCAACAGGCGGGTCTCGTGACCCAGCAGACCCAGCGACGGCAACACCTCGCCGGCGGAGCCGACCTCGGGGGTGAGGATGAGCAACAGGGACACGATTCCGTCGGCCCCCTTCCCGATACCCGTGACGCACTGTGCGCTGGGCATGAAGCAGAATACCGCCATGGCGACAGTGCACTTGCGATACTGGGCGGCTGCCGAGGATGCAGCCGGGGCCGCGACCGCGAGCTACCCGGCGCAGACCCTCAATGAGGCTTTGACGCAGGCGGGGCGTGACCACCCCCGGCTGGCGCAGTTGCTGCCCGGATGCGCGGTGTTGCGCGATGGGGTGCGGGTGCCCGAGGAGCGACGGGACGACCCACTCGGCGAGGACATCGAGGTTGAGGTGCTGCCGCCCTTCGCCGGGGGCTGAGGGCGCAGAGTTCGTCACCGACGAGCTCGGGGTGCGCCGATTTCATTTCCGGGCCCAATCATGATTCCATGAGAACAGTTCTCATTATCGACTGGATTGGGCAATTTCATCATGCGACGCACTGTGGTTGGGCTCAGCGGATTGCTGGTCGGGGCACTGGCTCTGGCCGGATGTGGCACCGACACCGACACCAGCGGTGGAGGCGACTCGAAGGACCCGGTGGCGGTGGTGACCACCACCCAGCTCGGCAGCATCGTGAATGACATCACCGCCTGCAACGATGCGACCGCGGTCACCGTGATGGGCCCGGGTGATGACCCGCACGAGTTCAGCCCCTCGTCCCAGCAGATCTCCCAGATGGCCAAGTCCAAGCTGGTGATCGTCAACGGTCTGGGTCTGGAGGGCAACCTGGAGAAGGCGATCGAGAGCGCTCGTACCGAGGGCGCCACCGTCTTCGAAGTGGCTCCCCAGCTCGATCCGATCCCGTTCGGCGGGCATGACCACGACCATGGCGATGACGATCATGATCACGGCGACGAGGAAGACGGCCACGATCATGAGGGCGAGGGTGACGATCACGCCGACCACGACCACGAAGGTGAAGGCGACGACCACGCCGACCACGACCACGAAGGTGAAGGCGACGACCACGCCGACCACGACCACGAAGGTGAAGGCGACGACCACGCCGACCACGACCACGAAGGTGAAG
>NZ_JBPGNY010000003.1:392943-546906 GCF_051133435.1 Pseudenemella bisphenolivorans
AGGCGACGACCACGCCGATCACGACCACGGGAACGAGGGCGACGACCACGAGGGCCACAACCACGGCCCCGAGGACCCGCACGTCTTCCTGGACGCCGGGCGCATGGCGACCGCTGCCGAACTGATCGGCGCCAAGCTGACCGAGGTCACCGGCGATGACAAGTTCACGGAGTGTGGCAAGCAGGTCAGCGGCGAGCTGAAGAAGACCGACGAAGAGGTCAAGAAGACCCTGTCGGCGGTGCCGGCCGACAAGCGTGTGATCATCACCGACCACGATGCTTTCGCCTACTTCGCCAAGGCTTACGACTTCCAGGTCGCCGGCGTGGTGATCCCGGGTGGTTCGACCGACGGTGATGCGTCCTCGTCGCACCTGGCCGAACTGGTCAAGGTGATCAAGGAGCGCAACATCTCCACGATCTTCTCCAACTCCGCGGTGAGCCCGAAGCTGGTGGAATCCCTGGCCGCCGAAACCGGTCGTGACGTCAAGGTTGTCGAGCTGTACGTCGGTTCGGTCGGGCCCGAGGGTTCGGGTGCCGAGACCTACTCCGGCATGATGACCACCAACGCCACCCGGATCGCCGACGCGTTGAAGTAGGCTGACCGTTCGTGGATTGGTTCTTGGAGCCCTTCGCCCTCGGGTTCCAGCAGCGAGCTCTGCTCGGCGGCTTGATCGCGGTCTCGATGACCTCGGTCGTGGGCGTGTGGCTGGTACTGCGAGGGATGAACTTCTTCGGTGACGCCTTCGTACACGGGGTGCTGCCGGGCATTGCCGCAGCCGTGCTGTTCGACTTCTCGCCCTACCTGGGCGCAGCGGTGGCCGCCTTCGCGATGGTGTTGGGCGTGGAGGCGGTACACCGGTGGACCACCTTGAAGGAGGACACCGGCATCGGGCTGCTCTTCGTCGGCATGATGGCCTTGGGGGTGACGATCATCTCCAAGGCCACCAGCTACACCGGCAGCCTGACCAGCATCCTGTTCGGCGACATCATGGGCGTCACCAGAACCGATCTGATCGCCCAGACGGTGATGGCGGTGGTGATCATCGCGGCATCGCTGGTGCTGTACCGGCCGCTGCTGGCGCTGTCGTTCTCACCGCAGAAGGCCCGTTCGCTGGGCATGCACCCCAAACTGACCCACATCCTGCTGTTGGTACTGATCGCCGCTGCGGTGATCGGCTCCTTCCGAGCGGTGGGCACCCTGCTGGTGTTCGGCCTGCTGGTTGGTCCGCCGGCCTTCGCCGCGCTGGTGGCCCGCACGGTGAAGCAGATGTTCGTGATCTCGCTGCTGGTCGGTGCTTTCTCGGTGTGGCTCGGGCTGATGATCAGCTACCACCTGGGCACCGCCGGGTCGGCCACGATGGCCCTGGTGCCGATCACGATGTTCTTCGTCATGCTGATCGCCAAGCAGATCTTCCGGCAGGTGCGCGACCGGCAGGACCGCCGCGCGTCCAGTGCGCTGGACCCGTTGAAGGGAACCCTGGAATGAGCTGGTTCGCCAAGGCCGAAGACCTGGTGCTCGCCTACGGCAACCACGTGGCGATGAGCGCGTCCAGCTTCACCCTGCCGGCGCAGTCGGTGGTGGCGATCATCGGCCCGAACGGGTCGGGCAAATCGACCCTGCTGCATGCCCTGGCCGGGGTGATCGAACCCCGCTCCGGATCCCTCACGATCACCGAGTTGCCCGAGGCGGGGCACCGGATCAGCTATGTGATGCAGTCGGTGCAGTACCCCGAGGGCACCCCGATCACGGTGCGCGAAACCGTCGCGATGGGCCGCTACGCCCAACTTGGCTGGTTCGGCCGGATGGGCCGCAGCGACCGGGCCAAGGTGGCCGAGGCGATGGAGCGGCTGGAGATCACCGATCTGGCCAAGCGGCATCTCGGCGAACTCTCCGGTGGCCAGCGGCAGCGGGTGTATGTGGCCCAAGGGCTGGCCCAGGGCCATGAGGTGCTGCTGCTCGATGAGCCGTTGACCGGGCTGGACCTGCTGTCGGCGCGCAAGATCGACAAGATCATTCACGACGAGCGGGAGCATGGCCACACGGTCGTGCTCACCACCCACGATCTGGACGAGGCCCGTGCCGCCGATCACGTGGTGTTGATGAGTGGCCGGGTGGTGGCCAACGGCACCCCGGAGGAAGTGCTGACCCGGCACAACCTGGAAATCGCCTACGGCCTCGGCGCCCTGCACGATCACGAGGACCGGATCAACGGTGGCCGACTGTTCCTCGATGATCCGACCCACCCGAAACACGATTAACGTGTGACTTCTTGTTCACCCCGCAGACAAAATGTCACACGATATCGACCGGGTTGAGGCTCAGGCGTCCATGATCAGGGTGACCGGGCCGTCATTGACCAGTTCCACCGCCATCATTGCGCCGAACCGCCCGGTGGCAACCTCGGCCCCCAACTCGCGCAGGGCCTCGACGAAGGCCTCGTAGAGCGGTTCGCCCACCGCAGCGGGGGCGGCCTCGTTCCAGGAGGGGCGGCGGCCCTTGCGGGTGTCGGCGTACAGGGTGAACTGGCTGATCACCAGCAGCGGGGCACCGATATCGGAGCAGGACACCTCATCACGCAGAATTCGCTGCTTCCATACCTTGGCGGCCAGCCGGGTGGCGGTTTCGGGGGTGTCACTGTGGGTCACCCCGAGCAACACCACCAATCCCGGCCGGTCGATCTCACCAACGATTTGGTCGTCCACCCGAACCGCGGCCCGGGTCACCCGCTGCAACACCACTCGCATGCCAGCGAGGGTAACCCGTTGAACCGGCACCGCCGATGCGGCCCGAGCGCCTAGACTCGGGTGGTCCACCGATGAGGAGCAAACCTATGTTCGAGATCCCGTCCGATCTGAGCCCGGAACTGGTCGCGCTGGCCTGGATGCGTGGCCGCTGGGTCGGCGAAGGCCACGGCGAGTGGCCGGGCGTCGGCAAGTTCGAGTTCGGCCAGCAGGTGGAGTTCACCGACAACGGCGGGGATTACCTGCACTACATGTCCCAGACCTGGGAACTGGACGAGAAGCGCCAGCCGAAGAGCGCCCGCTCGATGGAGACCGGGTTCTGGCGCCCGCAGCGGGACGGCACGGTCGAGGTGGTGATGTGCCACCCGGAGGGCTACTCCGAGATCTGGTTCGGCAATATCACCGGCGCGCGGGTCGACCTGACCACCGATGCGGTGGCCCGCACCCGCACCGCAATGGCCTACACCGGCGGCACCCGGCTGTACGGGCAGGTCGAGGGCGACCTGATGTACGCCTTCGACCGCCAGACCGAGGAGCACCAATTGCAGCCCTACATGTGGGCCCGGTTGAAGAAGGTGGCGCAGTGAGGGTCGAAGTTGTCGAGGGCATCGACACCGGAGCGCTGTGGCACAGCGGCGACCCGATCCGCGAGCAGCGCACGCTGAGCGCCGGGGACGGATTCGTCGACCTCAGCCACTACGACCTGTGCACCATCGAGGGGGTCGACCGGCTGACCTGGCTGCACGCCCTGACCACCCAACACCTCACCAACTTGGCTCCCGGGCAGGCCACCACCGCCTTCGTGCTCTCCCCCACCGGGCACATCGAGCACGGTCTGGAGATGGTCGACGACGGCACCCGGCTGTGGGTGCACACCGCCCCCGGCCACGGCGAGGCACTGCTGACCTGGTTGGAATCGATGAAGTTCATGTCCCGGGTGGAGATGAGTGCACGTCCGGACGCCGGTCTGCTGTGGACCCCACGTGTCCCCGAGGACGTGGCCGACCTGTTGACCACCGGGGTACTTGCCCTGCGTGCCTGCCCGTGGGGTGGCACCGAGGTGTTCTTCGAGGCCGATGCCCGTGCCGCGGTGACCGAGCAGCTCGGCGACGAGGCCGGCATGTGGGCCTACACCGCCCTGCGGGTCGCGGCCGGGTATCCGCGATTCGGGGTGGATACCGATCACCGCACCATTCCCAATGAGATCGGGCTGGTCGGCACCCACCTGGACAAGGGCTGTTATCGCGGCCAGGAGACCGTCGCCCGCGTGCACACCCTGGGACGCCCGCCCCGCCGGCTGGTGCGGTTGTTGCTGGACGGGTCGGTCGACGTACTGCCCCCCACCGGCAGCCCGGTGGCCAACGCCGACCGGGAGATCGGCTTCGTCGGTTCGGTCGCCCAGCACTGGGAACTCGGACCGGTGGCGCTGGCGCTGGTGAAGCGCAATGTGCCGGTGGACGCGACGCTCACCTGCGGGCCGGAGAACGAGGTCTCGGCCGCCCAGGAGGTGCTGGTCGACCCGGACGTCGGCCTGCACGTCCGCGCCCGGCTCTAAGCGCTCAGGGGGTGCAGTCGACCAGGCCGAGGTCGGACTTCAAGCTCAGCACCCTGGTGGCCGAGGTCGCGACCTGTTCGGCGAACTCCGGATCGTCCTGCATCTGCCCGATCATTTTCTCCGACATGGCCGCAGCCTTGGCCGGGTCGGCATTGATCACCAGATCTCCCCCGGCGGCCACGAACTGCCATCCGCGATCGGCCACCGGCACCGAGGCCAGGTTCTCGGCCACGCCGAGGTCGTCGGAGATCACCACACCGTCGAAGTTGAGATCACCGCGGATCATCTCCTGCAGGATCACCTTCGAGAACACCGCTTGATGATCGGGGTCGATCTTGGTGTAGGTCGCCGATGAGACCATCAGCATCGAGGCGCCCGCTTCCAGTCCGGTGGCGAAGGGGGCCAACCCCGGATCGTCCCGGGTGGTGCGGTCATCGACCACCCGGTCGGCGAAGTCGGGGTTGCCGACGACCCGGCCCAAGCCCGGGTAGTGCTTCAAGGTGGTGCCCACCCCGGCCTCGCTCATGCCGCGCACGTAGTCGGTGACCGCCGCCCCGATCTCGTCCGGGTCGGAGGAGTAGCCCCGGCGCAGTTTGGCGACCGGCTCATTGGCGCTCGCCATCTCCTCGGGTACGTGGTCGGCCACCGGGGCCAGGTTCACGTTCACCCCGGCCTCGGCGAGTTGTTCACCCCAGCGTTGGGCGTCGGCGGCCAAGTCGTCGGCTTGGGCCTGCTCGACCGCGTCCGGCATCGAGTCGAAGCCGGGGCCCTGCAGGCGCTGCACCTGCCCACCCTCCTGGTCGACGGCGATCAGCACGTCCTCGCCGACCTCCTCGCGCAGCAGGTCGGTGAACTCACGGACCTGTTCGACCCCTTGGGTGGTGTTGCCGAGCAACACCACGCTGCCGATCTCGTGATCGGTGATGACCTGCATGGTGGCGGCATCCGGGACGGCGTCGTTGGTGATCGCGACCATGAACAGCAGCCCGGACTGTTCCTGCGGCGACATCCGGTCAACCATTGCCCGACACGACGATGCACCCGCGGGGGTTTCGGAGGCCGGACTCGACTCGGGTGCCGGGCTGCTGTCCGATACCGGGCTCTCCGGCGCGCGGGTCGGGGTGCCACCGCTTTGTGGCGCTCCGGCGCAGGCGGCCAGCACCAGACTCAGCGCAGCCAGCCCGGCCCAGCGCAGCCGGGTCACGAATCTTCCAGGGGCAGCGAGAGCAGGGCGTTCTCGATCAGCTCGGGCATGGCCGGGTGGATCCAGTACTGACCGGTGGCCATCTCGCGCGCTCCCAGGTCGAAGTGCAGGGCCTGGATGACCGGCTGGATCAGGGTCGCGGCCTGGGGGCCCATGATGTGTCCGCCGAGCAGTTTGCCGGTGCTGCGGTCGGCGATCAGCTTGGCGAAGTGTTCGGTGTCCTCCATCGCCCAGCCGTACGCGATCGAGCCGTACTCCTGGACGGCGGTGACGTAGTCGAGGCCCTGGTCCTTGGCATCGGCCTCGGTGAGTCCGACCGAGGCGACCTGCGGCTTGCTGAACACCGCACCGGGGACGTAGCGGTGGTCGCTGGCGATCAGGTTGTCGGGGTGCAGCAGATTGTGTTGCACCACCTTCGCCTCGTGGTTGGCAACATGCTTCAACTGGTGCTCCGAGCTGACATCGCCCAGCGCCCACACCCCGTCGGCAGTGGTGCGCTGGTATTCGTCGACGATCACCAGTCCGCCCTCGTCCACCTCGACACCGCCGGCCGACAGGTTGAGGGTGTCACTGTTCGGTACCCGGCCGACCGCGAGCAGCACCACGTCGGCCTCGTAGCTGTGGTCGGTGCCGTTCTCGTCGTCGCCGGCGCGGGTGTGGATCCGCACCCGGTCGCCGTCGAGGGGTTCGACCCGGGTGACCGACTCGCTCATCCGCAGGTTCCACTTGCCGGCGGCCAGTTCGGTGAAGCGGCGCGCGACCTCCTCGTCCTGCTGGCGCAGCATCAGCGGGGAGCGGTTGATGATCGTCACGTCGACGCCGAAGGAACCAAAGATGTGGGCGAACTCGGCGGCGATGAACCCGCCACCCAGAATCACCATGGTTTCGGGCAACTCGGACAGGTGCATCACGGTGTCGGAGGTATGGCAGACGATCTGGTCCGCACCGGGGCAATCGAGCCTGCGCGGCCGGCTGCCGGCGGCCAGCACGATCCGGTCGGCGGTGAACTCGGTGTCCCCGACCCGCAGCCGCTTGTCGGCCACGAACTCGGCGGTGCCGCGGTAGAGGTCGACGTTGCCGGCGCGGTATTCCTCGCCACCCTGCGCGATCGGATCGATTCGGCCGAAGATCCGGTCGTGGATCTGCTTCCAGGCGACCCCGTCCAGGCTCAAGTCAACCCCGAGCGCGCGGGCGTGGTCGACCGAGGCGGCCAGGTCTGCGGGGTGGACGAACATCTTGGTCGGGATGCAGCCGACATTGAGGCAGGTGCCGCCGAAGACGTCTTCGATGCCGACCCCGCGGTCGACCATGGCGACCTTCCAGTCGGCGAATCGTTCGTCGGGAATGGAGTTGCCCGAGCCGGATCCGATGATGCAGAGGTCGTAGTGCAGGTCAGCCATGGGCACCATCGTAGGCATATCCACCGACTGCACCGGTGCCGTGCAGGGTGCTTGGGGATCAGATTCCGGCGTAGGAGTGCAGGCCGGGGATCAGCATGTTGACCCCGATGTAGTTGAACCAGAAGGTGGCCACACCGATCAGGGCGATCACCGCCGCCTTGCGTCCGCGCCACCCGGCGGTGGCCCGGGCGTGCAGGTAGGCGGCGTAGGCGACCCAGGTGATCAGCGACCAGGTTTCCTTCGGGTCCCAACCCCAGAACCGGCCCCAGGCGAACTGGGCCCAGACCGCTCCGGCGGCGATGGTGAAGGTCCACAGCGGGAAGGAGAAGGCGTGGAAGCGGTAGGCGATCACGTCGAGACGTTCAGCACTGGGCAGCTTGGCCAGGTAACCGCGGACGGTGCCCTTGCGTTCGGCCCGATCCCGCACCAGGTACAGGATCGTGGCGACCGCGCCCAGGTTGAAGGCGGCCGCCGACACCGCTGCGGTGACGATGTGGATCACGAACCACACCGAGTGCAGGGCCGGCACCAGCGGTGCGACGTCGACGTAGAAGACCGTGACGGCCAGACCGATGCCGATGGTGCTCAGGAGGGTCACGAACAGGCCGGCCCAGCGCATGCCGAAGCGCACCGCACCGACCAGGTAGGCGGCCACCACGAACAGCAGGGTGCTGGTGATGAACTCGTACATGTTCGCCCAGGGGAAGCGGTCGCCCGCCAAGCCGCGGGTGACGACACCAACCAGGTGAAAGACGAAGGCGACGGTGGTCAACAACAGACCGACCTTGCCGAATCGGGCGAGCCGCGGGTCTTCGGTGGTCTCGACCCGGGTTTCCTCGGTGGCGGTCGGCAGGTCGGCACCCGCTGCTGCGCCGGCACCGACCAGCACCCGGCGCCGTTTGCGCTCGACCTTGGTGCTGAGGTTGCGCGCCACCGACCACTCCAAGGCATGGGCAACCATCGCGATCAGGTACACGACCCAGGCGGTGGTCATGGCTTGGGTGGACAGAGTCGACAGGTCCATCAGTGGATCCTTCCCGGCGTTATCGCCCCTTCAAGTGCCCCATCATGATGCATGAAGACTGATTTCGTCGCATCCACGTTCCGTTTCAGGCCTCGCGCATGTTCCGCGCCTGCATCAGTACCCGGTGGATCAGGTCGCGCAGGGTCACCAGTTCGTCCTCATCGAACTGTCCCAACAAACGTTCGGCCACGCCGACGCGCATCCGGGCGATCACCGCGGAGGTTTCGCGTCCCTCGTCGGTCAGGTCGATCAGCACCGCGCGGCCGTCCTCGGGGTCTCGGGTGCGGCTGACCAGACCGCGCTCCACCAGGGCGTCCACCAGCACACTGACTTGCTGGGGGCTCATCGCCATTGCCTCACAGAGCTGGGTCAGCCGTTGGTTACCGCGCACGCTGAGTTCGTGGAGCACTGCGGTGCGCACCGGTGTGAGTGAGACGCGCTTGGATCCGGCGGAAAACTGCTGTCCCAGCTCCACGGTCAGTTCGGACATCACGTCCATGGTTTCTTCACGCAACTGCGACACGCGCTCAGCGTAGGTCATCGAAACCGTCCATTGACGTGGCACGCGAAACTATTCAATAGTGTTGAATAATGTTTTCCGATGATCGAGGAGCCCCAGACATGCAGATCACCGTTCTCGGAGCCGGCGGGATCTCCCGTGGCATCGCGGCGGAGTTGTCCCGCCGAATATCCGCCGGAGAGTTGCCCGGTTGCTCGCTCACCGTCGCCGACATCGACGTGGATCGGGCCCGAACCGTGGCCGGTGAGGTCGGTGCCGAAGCCCGTCAGGTCGACATCACCGACCCGGAAGCCCTCGCCGCTCTGGTCGCCGACTGCGACCTGGTTGCCAGCGCGGTGGGCCCGTTCAGCCGTTTCGGTTCGGTGGTGTTGCGGGCCTGTGTAGCCGCCGGAACCCACTACCTCGACGTCTGTGATGAGGACGTCGTGGCCGCCGAAGTGCTGTTGGACGCCGACCTCGACCGGGCGGCCGCCGCCGCCGACGCCACCGTGGTGATCGGCTGTGGGGCCACCCCGGGGATCTCGAATGTGGTGGCCCGCTGGGGCATCGAAAGCCTCGATGTCGCCGACAGCGTCGACATCTTCTTGGGCATTCCCCCGATGGCCAGCTTCGGCGTCACCATCAACGAGCACATGCTGGACTCCCTGTCGGGACAGGTCACCCAGTACCTGGACGGCCGCTTCGAGCAGGTGGACGCCTGGACCGGCACCCGGGACGAGCAGATGGCCGAGGGCTACGGCGGTGGCTCCTTCGGCTACCTGGGCCACCCCGAGCCGCTGTGCCTGGGCCGGTCGTACCCCGACCTGCAGCGGGCCACGATCCGTTGGTCGTGGCTGGAACCGGAGGCCAACGAAACCTGGCAACTGTTCAACCGGCTCGGCCTGAACTCCGACGAACCGGTGCCGAGCCTGGGCCTGTCCCCGCGCACCTTCCTGGCGCACCTGCTGGACAGCCCCCAGGGTGCCCGGATCCCGGGCCTGACCCCGCAGCGCAGTCACCGCGGGGTGCCGCTGCGCACCATCGTTGAGGGCACCTTGGACCAGAAACCCACCCGCGTGGTGCTGGACCAGTTGATCGAGTGGGCGACCAAGAAGGGCAGCCCCGGTGCCGAAACGGCCTGGCCGGCCGCCGAGACCGTCGCCCGGATTGCCACCGGTGCGATCACCCGGCGCGGCGTCCTGAGCCCGGAACAGGTGCTGGATCCCGATTCGATTCTGCCCAGGTATGCCGAGGTCACCGGGGTGAGCTTCGCCCGCTCGATCGAAACGACGGGGAAGGCCTGGCTGACCGAGGGCTGAGTTCGGTGTGCTGTGGGGCGGTTCGCATCGGCGGCCGCCCCACGGTCATGTGCGGCGGTCAATCCTCGGGCTGTTCGGCCTCGGGGAAAAGGTCGACGAGAGCTTGAACTTCATCGACCAGGCCGAGGCGGGCGTCGGCGCGGTCGAGGCCGCCGATGCTGAGGGTGTGTCCGCCGTCGGACGGGGTGAGCCGGGCCCAGATCCGGCGGGGCCGGATGAACAGCGACAGCAGCAGGCCGGCGATGGCGATGACCACGCCGATCACGATCACCGGCACCCCGGGTTGTTCGGAGACCTGGAGTTTCACCCAGCGGTTCCAGCCGACGAAGCTGATCGTGCCCAGGTTGTCGGGCAGTTCGACCTCGGTGCCGGGTTTGAGCCGCAGCCGCAGCACGTCCCCGTCCTTGGTGATCTGTTCCAGGCCGGTGGTGTCGAGGGTGTAGACGTTCTCGGGCACGCCGGATTCGGTCTCCTTGGGCGGGCCGTGCCACACGTTGAGGAACAACTCGGGGGACGTGGCGTCGGGGAAGGTTGATCGCGGGCCCTGATCATCCACGGTGGCCGAGGGCAGGAAGAAGCCTTCGAAGGCGAGCCGCTGGGGGCGGGCGTCGGGGGCCTTGATCACCCCGAGTGAGGTGAACATGCCGTCCTGGGGCAGGAAGACCACCGGGCCGGCGAAGGCGATGTTGCCGTCACCGTCGCGCACCTCGACGATGGGGGCATAGCCGTGGGCGTTCAGGTGCACCTGGGTGCTGCCCACCATCACCGGGTGGTTCACCTCGAGGGCTTCGTTGCGCGGTTCGGCTCCCGGATGGTCGGTGACGGTGACGTCGGCGGTGAAGACCCGGGCCGCGCCGTGCTGGACGGGGCCGGTTTCGAACTCGGCATGGAAGGAGTTCACCTTCACCGAGAAGGGTTTGAGGTCGCGTTCGCTGAACCGGGCGCCGGCGGAGATGTCGTCGTACTGGCTGAGGTTGTTCGAGAAGCCGTACCCCTCCACCACGATCGCGGTGCCCTTGAAACCCCACAGCGCACCGACCGCCACACCGACCAGCAGCAGGGTGAGGCTGAGGTGGAAGATCAGGTTGCCCATCTCGCGCAGGTAGCCGCGTTCGGCCGACACGGTGGTGTCGGTGGTGGCCACCCGGAATCGGCGGCGGCGCAGTTCCTCGGCGATCCGGGGCAGGGCGGACGGGTCGTCCAGGGTGATGGTGGCCGAGACCGGCAGCCGGTTCAACCGGGCGGGGGCGGCCGGTGGTTGACGGCGCAGGGCCTTGGCGTAGACGCCGATTCGGGGCACGATGCAGCCGATCAGCGACACCAACAGCAGCAGGTAGATCGCCGAGAACCAGGGTGAGGAGTAGACGTCGAAGAAGCCCAGGGCGTCGTAGATCTTGCCCAGGGTGGGGTTGTCGGTGAGGAACTCGTTGACCTGAATCGGGGTGACCGGACGCTGCGGCACCAGCGATCCGGGGATCGCGGCGATCGCGAGCAGGAACAGCAGGATCAGCGCGGTGCGCATGCTGGTCAGCGCACCCCAGGCCCAGCGTCCCAGGGCCCGCAGGCCGGGTTCCTTGGTCGGCGGGGCCGGACGGGTTTCCTCGGTGGCGGTGTGCGACATCAGATCAGTACCTCGAATCCGCTCACCCACTGGCGGGCCATCCCCATCAGCCAGTCCCAGCCGCCGGTGACCATCAGTACCCCGACCGCCACCATCACCAGGCCACCGATGCGCATCACGATCTGCTGGTGGCGTTGCACGAACTGCACCAGTCGGCGCATCCGGCCGAAGGCCAAAGCGGCGACCAGGAAGGGGACGCCCAGTCCGAGGCAGTAGGCCAGGGCGAGCACACCGCCACGCAGGGCGCTGCCCTCGGTCAGGGCCATGGTGAGCACCACCGACAGTGCGGGGCCGATGCAGGGGGTCCAGCCCAGGCCGAGGACGACCCCGAGCAGCGGGGCGGCGGCGAGCCCGGCCCGGGGCACCCAGCGCAGCCGGACGTCGGATCTGCCCAGCGGCAACAGCCCGGCGAAGGCCAGGCCGAGCAGAATCACCAGTACGCCGAAGATGCGGGTGAGTACCGGGGAGTACTCCATCAGCCAGCGCCCGGCGGTGCCGGCCAGTACCCCGGTGGTGACGAAGACCGCGGTGAACCCGAGGATGAACAAGGCGGTGCCGAGCAGCAACCGTCCGCGTGGGCCCTTACCGCCGGTGACCTCCTGGGCACCCAGGCCGGTGGCATAGGACAGGTAGCCCGGCAGCAGCGGCACCACGCACGGGGAGAAGAAGGACACCAGCCCGGCGAAGGCGGCCACCGGCAGGGCGAGCAGCAGTGACCCGGTCAACAGACCGGACACGCTCAGGTCCAACAACACCATCGACATCACTTACCGGCCGCGATGTCCTCGACCAGGCCGACCAGGGTGGTCTTGTTGACCTCCCCGATCACCCGGGCGGCGACCCGTCCTTCCTTGTCGATCACCAACGTGGTGGGGATGCCGCTGGGCGGGATGGTGCCGGAGAACTCCAACAGCAACTCGCCCTGCGGGTCGAAGATGCTGGGATAGGGAATGCCCTGTTCGGCGACGAACTTCATGCCCTGGGCCTTGCCGAGGTCGCGGGTGTTCAACCCGACGAACTGCGCGGTGCCCTCGGTTTCGGCGGCCGCGGCCACCAGGTCGGGGGCTTCGGCGCGGCACGGGGCACACCACGATCCCCAGACGTTCAGCACGATCACCTTGCCGGCGTGGTCGGCGAGCGAGATCTCGCCCTCGGAGGCCAGGTCGGGCCCCGAGATCATCGGTGCCGGTTCGCGCTCGTCGGGCGGGACGATGGTGAGGCCGCCGTCCCCGCCCACGAAACCTTCCTGGGTGGTGGGTCGGTCATTGCCGCAGGCCGACAGCACCAAGCCCAGGGTGAGCACCCCGAACAGCACCAGGGCGCGCCGCAGAATGCTCATCACAGACCGGCCAGCAGCTTCTTGTCCTTGGGCGGCAGCAGGTCGGCGACGGGCTCGCGGTACTCGGTGCCGGCCAGTCGTCCGTCCACGAAGATCAGCGTGGTGACGCTGGCCAGGGTGCATTCGCGGCGGGCCGGGTTGTGCACCAACCGGCGTCCCTCGGCCGACAGGCGGGCCAGCCAGATCGGCAACTGATGGGTGACGATCAGCGCTTCGTGGCCGTCGGCGGCACTCGCGGCGTCCACCACGGCCGCGCGCATCCGGGCGGCGATGTCCTGGTAGCTCTCGCCCCAGCTCGGACGCAGCGGGTTGCGCAGATGCCACCACACCCAGGGCTTGAACAGGTCGCTGCGGCGGGAGTTGATCACCCGGCCCTGCAGGGTGTTCGCGGCCTCGATCACCCGGTGGTCGATGGTCGGCTCCAGGCCGAGGCGCTCGGCGGTGGGGGCGATGGTCTGCCGGGCACGTTCCAGCGGCGAGCAGACCAGGTGGGTGATGTCGTGCTGGGCCCAGTGGTCGGCCATCCGCTCGGCCATCTGCCGGCCACGTTCGGAGAGGTTGTACCCGGGCAGGCGCCCGTACAGCACCCGGCCGGGGTTGTGTACCTCGCCGTGACGCATCAAGTGGACGCGGGTGGTGGTCACTGGTCGACTCCTGTCGCGGGAAACTTCATCGGCATGTGGCGGACGCGGGCCCGCTCAGCCCTCGAGCGTGCTCGCTGCTGCCCGGGCGGCCGCGGGCAACGCCTCGACGATACGTGACAACGCAACGTCATCGTGTGCCGCGGACACGAACCAGGCCTCGAAGGCACTCGGGGCAAGATTGACGCCCGCGTCCAACATGGCGTGGAAGAAGGCCCCGTAGGCCTTGGACGACTGGCGTTGCGCGGTCGGGTAGTCGGGCACCGAGGTGATCTCGGCGGGGGTGAAGAAGACGCTGAACAGGTTCGCAGTGTGCTGAATCACATGCGGGACGCCGGCGGCGGTCAGCGCTTCAGCGACCTCGGCGCGAAGTTTCTCGGCCGCCACGTCCAGGTGGGCGTAGACCTCGGGGGTGGCCAGTTCCAGGGTGGTGCGCCCGGCGGCGGCCGCGACCGGGTTACCCGACAGGGTGCCGGCCTGGTAGACCGATCCGACCGGTGACAGGTGGGCCATGTACTCGGCCGCCCCACCGAAAGCGGCAGCGGGGAATCCACCGCCCATCACCTTGCCGAAAGTCATCAGATCGGGCTGGACCCCGTCCAGGCCGTACATGCCCGAGGCGGAGACCCGGAAGCCGGTCATCACCTCGTCGGAGATGAACAGCGCGCCGTGTTCGTGGGCGACGCGGCGCAGGTAGGCGTTGAAGTTCTCCCCGTCCACGATCGACGGTGGCACGACACCCATGTTGCCGGGGGTGGCCTCGGTGATCACTGCGGCGATGGAGTCACCGTGGGCGGCGAAGGCGGCGGCCACGGCGTCCCGGTCGTTGTACTCGCAGACGATGGTGTCGCCGACAGTGGCAGCGGTGACGCCGGGCGATCCGGGATGCCCGAAGGTCGCCACACCGGAGCCGGCCGCGACGAGCAGGGAGTCGACGTGGCCGTGGTAGCAGCCGGCGAATTTGATGATCTTGTCGCGGCCGGTGATGCCGCGGGCCAGCCGCAATACCGACATGGTCGCCTCGGTGCCGGAGTTGACCAGCCGCACCTGTTCGATCGGGGTGCGCTCGACGATCGCCTCGGCCAGCGCCACCTCGTCCTCGGTGGGGGCCCCGTAGGAGGTTCCCTTCGCCGCGGCCCGGCTGACCGCCTCCAGTACTGCGGGGTGAGCGTGGCCGAGCAGCATCGGGCCCCAGGAACCGACCAGGTCGACCAACTCGTTGCCGTCGGCATCGGTGAGGTAGGCGCCCCGGGCGGCGGTGATGAACCGGGGTGTGCCGCCGACCGCCCCGTAGGCGCGCACCGGGGAGTTGACGCCCCCGGGAATCACCCGCTGGGCACGGGCGAACAGATCGGCGGAACGCGAGTCGGTCATGTCTTCCTTCTGGTTACGAACGGTGCCGGCGGGCCCATTCGAGGGCCCAGTAGGTCAGGATCAGGTCGGCGCCGGCCCGGCGGATCGAGAGCAGGGATTCGTCGATGGTGCGGTCGCGGTCGAGCCAGCCGCGTTCGGCGGCAGCTTCGATCATCGAGTACTCCCCCGACACGTTGTAGGCCGCGATCGGCAGGTGGTGTTCGGCGCGCAGTCGGGTGATCACGTCCAGGTAGCCCAGGGCGGGTTTGACCATGATCACGTCGGCACCCTCGGCGACGTCGAGTTCGGCCTCGTGCATCGATTCGCGGACGTTGGCCGGGTCTTGCTGGTAGGTCTTGCGGTCACCGGTGAGGGTGGACGCGACGGCCTCGCGGAAGGGCCCATAGAAGGCCGAGGCGTATTTCGCGGTGTAGGCCAGGATCGCCACATCGGTGCGTCCGGCCCCGTCCAGGCCGCGGCGGATCGCGTCGACCTGACCGTCCATCATGCCGGACGGACCGACCATGTGGACGCCGCACTCGGCGTGCAGCAGGGCCATCTCGACGTACTTGTCGAGGGTGTGGTCGTTGTCGACGGTGCCGTCGTCGGTGAGCAGCCCGCAGTGGCCGTGGTCGGTGAACTCGTCGAGGCAAACGTCGCTCATCACCACCAAGTCGTCACCGACCTCGGCGCGTACCGCGCGCAGACCCTCGGCCAGGATCCCGTCGGGGTCGGTGGCGCCGGAGCCCTCGGCGTCCTTCTGCTCGGGCACCCCGAACAGCATGATGCCGCCCAGACCGGCCTCAACCGAGTCGGCCGCGGCCCGTTTCAGGCTGTCCAGGGTGTGCTGGACGACCCCGGGCATGGACGAGATCGGCCGGGGCTCGGTGATGCCCTCGGCGACGAAGACCGGCAGGATCAACTGCCGGGGTGCCAGGGAGGTTTCGGCGACCAGGCCACGGATCGCGGGGTTGGCGCGCAGCCTGCGGGGACGGTGCGGCAGGGACATGACCACCTCAGGAACGACGCCGGCCGCGGGCTCGCGTCTGCGAGGGGCGCAGCACCGGTGTTCCGTTGGCGATGAACTCGTCGCGGCGTTCGGCGGCGAAGCTGGCCAGGGCGTCGGCCAGTTCCAGGGCGCTCGGTTCGGCGGCCATCACGTCCACCCGCAGGCCGTGTTCGGAGCAGGTCTTCGCGGTCTGCGGGCCGATCGCGGCGATCACGGTGGTGGCATGCGGCTTGCCGGCGATGCCGACCAGGTTGCGCACCGTCGACGACGAGGTGAAGACCACCGCGTCGAACTTGCCGGTCTTGATCGCTTCGCGGATCGGCGCCGGGGGCGGCGAGGCCCGCACGGTGCGGTAGGCGGTGATGTCCTCGACCTCCCAGCCGAGTTCGACCAGGGCCGCCGACAGGGTTTCGGTGGCGATATCGGCCCGCGGCAGGAAGACCCGGTTGATCGGGTCGAGCACCTCGTCGTAGGGCGGGAACTCCGCAGCCAGGCCGGCCGCCGACTGGTCACCGACCGGGATCAGGTCGGGTTCGATGCCCCAGTCCTGCAGCGACTTGGCGGTGGTGCGGCCCACCGCGGCGACCTTCAGGCCGGAGAAGTCGCGGGCGTCCAGGCCGACGGCCTCGAAACGTTCGCGCACCGCCTTGACCGCGTTGACCGAGGTGAACGCGACCCATTCGTAGCGGCCCTCGACCAGCCCGCGGATCGCCTTCTCCATCTGCTGGGGTGAGCGCGGCGGCTCGACCGAGATGGTCGGTACTTCTTCCGAGGACGCACCGTAGGAGCGCAGCCGGTTGGTCATCGGGCCGGCCTGGTCCTTGGTGCGTGGCACCAGCACCCGCCAGCCGAACAGCGGCTTGGATTCGTACCACGACAGTTCCTGGTCGTTGCCGGCCACGCCGGGGCCGATCACCAGATGGACGTGGGCATTCTCGTCGACCCCGGCCGCGGCGACCGCGTCGGCCAACTGCGCCAAGGTGGACGGGATGGTGGTCTGGGCGGTGGAGCCACCGGAGATGATCACCATCGCCGGGTCATCGCTGACGCGTCCGGCCAGGGCGGTGGCGGCGGCGATCTCACCGACCATGCCGGCCCGGGCGTTGATCACCAGGGTGCCGGCCAGGGCCCAGTGGGCGGCCTGGCTCTTGGTGAAGCTCTCCCCCACGGTGACGAAGTGCATGCCGTCGACGGTGTTCAGCGAGATGCCGGCGTATTCGGGTACCGCGGTGAGGCTGGAGACCCCGGGGACGATCTCGAACTCGATGCCGCCCTTGACGCATTCGGCGGCTTCCTCGGCCACTCCGGCGTCCATGAACGGGTCGCCCTTGACCAGACGCACCACGCGGGAACCGTCCCGGGCGTGGTTCAGTACGGCGCGGGCGCGTTGCAGCGGGGTGAGCTGGCGCTGGTTGGAGCGCGGGGTGATCACCTGCACTTCGGCCTTGGGGTTCACCTTGACAGCGGGGTGTTCCAGGATGGAGGTGAGTTCCTCGTCCTCGATCACCACCGCACTGGCATCGGCCAGCGCGGCGACGGCACCGAGCGTGAGCAGATCGGGATCTCCCGGACCGGTTCCGACGAAGATCACCCGTCCGCGCGGGGCAGGCGTGGCAGTCGTCAGCGGTGAGGGGGTCGATGCCGGATTAGCGCTCACGTTTGCCTCTTTCGTCTTGCTGCTACAGACCGGGGGTCTTGGGATGTAGTTGTCGTACCGGACCGATTTCGGTCAGAGCCTCCTCGGCCAGCCGTTGCCCGGCGCCGGATGCGTCGGTAGCAGTGCCGCGACCAGTTACCCGAACCATCGACTCACCGGCCGGTGAATCAACAGCGATAACCGCGCTCATGTGTAAATCATGGCCCTTATCATGCCCACTTTCCAGTCGGGCAGCCACCCCCACCGGTGCGAGGCATCCGGCTTCGAGGGTATTGAGGAATGCGCGTTCGGCTACGGCAGTTGCCCTGGCGGTGGGGTCATCGATCGGTAAGACCGCCTCGCGGAGGGCCTCATCGTCGGCCCGGATTTCGACACCGAGGGCACCCTGGCCGGCCGCCGGCAGCATCACCGAAAGGTCGAGGGCGTGGGCCTGTAGATCGCGGACGGTCAGCCGGTCGCCGTCGTGCAGATAGCCGAGGCGATGGACGCCGGCGGCGGCCAGCAGCACCGCGTCCAGCTCGCCGTGGGCGACCAGGTCGAGGCGGGTGTCGACGTTGCCGCGGATCGGCACAATCTCGAAATCGATGCCACTGCTGCGGGAGTACTCGCGCAGCTGCGCGGCGCGGCGCGGGGATCCGGTACCGACCCGTTTACCGGCCAGCTCGGCCAGCGGGGTGCCGACCACCACGTCGTGCACGGGGGCACGTTCGGGGATGGCGGCGATGTCGAGGCCCGGGGCTTCGGCGGTGGGCAGGTCTTTGAGGGAGTGCACCGCCACGTCGATGGTTTTGTCGCGCAGTCGGTCGCGTACCGCGATCGCGAATACCCCTGTGCCGCCGATCTCGGTCAGGTGGCGACGATCGGTGTCACCCTCGGTGGTGATGCCGACCATCTCGATGTCGTGGCCGGCTGCCCGGAGCATGTCGGCGATGCTGTCCGCTTGGGCGCGGGCCAGCGGGGAGCGTCGAGCGCCAACCCTGATCAGCATGAAATCTCCGTGGGTCGAGCCGTCACGGCACCTCCGGTGCCCGGCTGACCGCCTCGACGGCTTGTTGGTCCAATGCGAACAAATCCCGCAGGGCTGCGGCGTAGTCGACCACCTCGTCACCGGCGAACTGCTTCACCCGCACGGTGGGGCGGTGCAGCAGTTTGTCGACGATGCGGTGCATGGTGATCTCCACCTCGGCACGCTGGGCGTCGGTGAGGTCACCGGCGCGGCGGTGCAGACGTTCGAGTTCGGTGTCCATCACCTCGGTGGCCATGGTGCGCAGGGCGACCACGGTGGGGGTGACCTGGGCGGCGCGGCGCGCCGACAGGAAGGCGGTCACCTCGTCGGCCACCAACTGGCGGGCGGCGGCGACCTCGGCGGCGGTGGTCTCGTCCAGATCCTGGGTCATCAGGCGGCGCAGGTTCACCAACGGGATCTGCTCACCGACCGACTCGTCGATGTCGGCGGGCAGGGCGAGGTCGATCGCACCGATGATGTGGGTGCCGATCTGGTCGGCGTGCAGTACTCGGCCGCGGGCGCCGGTGCAGGTGATCAGTACATCGGCTTCGGCCAGGGCTTGTTCGAGTTCGGCCATCGGACGGGCTCGGCCACCGACCTGTTCGGCCAACCGGACGGCCTTGTCGTGGGTGCGGTTGACCAGGGTGACCCGTCCGCCGACGTCGGTGACGGTGTGCGCGGCGAGGGTGGCCATCGAACCGGCGCCGAGCACCAGCACCTGGCGGTCGGCCAGGCTGACGCCGTCGCCGGCCAGCGCGCTGACCGCGGCGGTGATCAGGGAGCGTCCGGCACCACCGATGCCGGTGGCGGTCTGGACCTTCTTACCGACCCGCAGGCCCTGCTGGAAGAGGGCGTTGAGGGCCGAACCGACCGAGCCGATGGCCTGGGCGCGGGTCAACGCCTCGCGCACCTGGCCCAGGATCTGGCTTTCGCCGACCACCATCGAGTCGAGCCCGCTGGCGACTTGGAAGAGGTGCCCGACCGCGGCGCCGTCGTAGAAAACCCGACAGCCGGCGGTGACGTCGCCGACGTCGAGCCCGCTGATCGAGGCGAGTTCGGAGATTGCGTCGTCGAGGCCGCCGTGGAAGCGGGTGACATCGAGGTAGAGCTCGGTGCGGTTGCAGGTGGATACCACGACGGCTTCGTTGATCACGTCGCTGTCGAGCAGTGCGGTGGTGAGCTTCTCGCCGTCCGCAGCGTCCATCGACACTCGTCCGAGGAGGTCGATCGACGCAGATCTGTGAGAGAGGCTGACCGCGAGAATGCTCACCGAATATTCACTTCCTCCCGGCCGGCACCGGGATGGGCACGATGCTCATGGTAGGCGAGAATCTGTAGTTCTTGGGCCAAGTCGACATCTCGGATATGTACCCCAGGGGCTACCCGGACGGGAGTGGCTGAGAAGTTCAGGATTCCAGTGATTCCCGCGGCAATCAAATCGTCACAGACCTGCTGGGCCGCCGACGGCGGGGTTGCGACGACGGCGAGCACCGCCCCGGTCTGCGCCACGATGGTGGGCAGGTCGCTCGGATGGCGAACCGTGACGGTGCCGTCCCCGACCCGGAAGGTGCGTCCGATGAGCTTGGGGTCGATGTCGAAGGCGGCCACCACTTTGAAGCCCTGCAGGCCCCGTCCGGCGTGGTTCGCCACCGCCAGGCCGAGGTTGCCCATGCCGGCCACGATCAGCGGGTGGATCACGTCGGCGCCGGTGTGCTCGGACAGTTCGGCGAGCAGGGTGCCGGCCACATAGCCGACCCCACGGGTGCCGTGGAGGCCCAGAACGGACAGGTCTTTGCGCACCTGGGCGGGATTGACGCCGGTCGCTTCGGCCAGTTCGGCCGAGTTGACGGTGGCGTCGGGGTCAAGGGCAGCCAAGGCCCGTTGGTACAACGGGAGGCGGGTGATCGTCGCCGCCGGAATCGGCGGTGCAGTCGGCGCGCTGTCTGTCAACGGCCCTCCTCGACGAGATGACGCCTCTCAACCTAAGGGCTTGTGAAGAAATACACAAAGTGGTTCGTCGGGTGGAATGTGCGCTGTTATCGCCCGGTGGGTCGATCGAGGGCAGCGGCCAGGCGTTCGGGATCGACCCGCCAGATGTCGTGCTGCTCACCGTCGACGAAGGTGACCGGTACTTGGTCGGTGAAGCGGCGGCGCAGTTCGACGTCGGCGTCGATGTCCTTGGTCTGCCAGGTGATGCCGCGCGGGGTGCAGACTTCTGCGATCACCTCGAGTGCCACCTCGCACAGGTGGCAGTTGTCTCTGACCATGACCAAGACCCGGGGTTCGCTCACCCGGGCACTGTATGCCACGTGGGTGATCTCGGGCCGTGACTGCTGCGCTGGTTGCAGCAGGCGTGGCACAGGGTGGGCCGGTTGGTGATGATGGAGAGCATGGAACCGCCGGTGACCGATGCCGCCACCTCGGCGCGGATGTCACGGCAGAAGACGCGTGACACCGGGCCCGAGTTGGCGCTGCGTCGTGCCCTGCACCGGATGGGATATCGGTATCGGGTGGACGCCGCCCTGCCGGGCATGCCGAGGCGTCGCGCGGATCTGTTGTTCCCGGGCCCGAAGGTGGCGGTGTTCGTGGACGGCTGCTTCTGGCACGGCTGCCCGGAACACGCCACCCGGCCCACGCGCAACAGCACGTGGTGGGAGCAGAAGCTGACCGGCAACGTCGAACGCGACCGGGACACCACCGAACACCTCACCGCACTGGGCTGGACGGTGGTTCGGGTGTGGGAACACGAGAGCGCCGAGGACGCCTTGGCGTTGGTGCTGGCTCATTTACCCGCGCGATGAATGGGGCCGGATTCGGGCCTCGAGGGTTCGGGTGGGACGTGTAAGTTTTCTGGCATGGCGATCGGCGCTTTCTTCGACCTGGACAACACCTTGGTTCGGGGTACCTGTCTGGTGCATGTCGCCACTGCCATGTACCGGCGGGGCTATTTCTCCACCCGCAAGATGGCGCACGGGTTGTTGCTGGAGGCGCAGTTTCGGGTGCAGGGCCGCGAGGATATGAACGGCGCCAACTTCGTGCGGCAGAACTTCCTGGACTCGATCACCGGCACGAAAGCCGCTGACCTGGAAGAACTCGTCGCCGAGGTTTTCGAGGCGAAGCTGTCGGACCGAATCTGGCCCGGGGTGCACGAGCTCGCCGATGCCCATCTGGCTGCCGGTCATGAGGTCTGGATCATGACCGCCTCCCCCGTCGAGGTGGCCCGAATCATCGCCGACCGTTTCGGTTTCACCGGTGCGATGGGAACCTTGGCCGAACGCGACGAAAACGACGTCTACACCGGCCAGATGGACAACTTTCTGCATGGGGCGCAGAAGGCCAAGGCGGTCGAGGAGTTGATAGCCGAGCGCGGCATCGATGCAGCCGCCAGCCACGCTTACTCCGACTCGATCAACGATCTGGGGATGTTGGAGTTGGTCGGCAATCCGCATGCGGTGAACCCGGACGCCGCGCTGCGCGAGGTGGCCGAGCTGCACAGTTGGCCGATACACGACTACCGGTCTCGTGCCCAGTGGAAGAACTGGGTCGGCATGGGAGCGGCGGCATCGGTGGTTACTGCCGGTTATCTGGCGCGGCGGGCGTCCAAGGCGAAGAAGGCATTGGCACAGCAGTTGAAGTGAGAAGCCAGCGTCGCTCCAAGGCAGCACGAGTGCCCTAACCAAGCAGAGGCATCCATGCCGATAACTCCCGTTCCCATTTCTGTCACACCCGTGTATTAGTGGAGTAAGGAGAACCACTCTCAAGATACGGCACGACGTTGGAGCCACAAATGGATGAGCAGTTCCTGATCGACATTCTCAAGGGGCGAATGCGTCGGCACGGTGAAACTTTGGACCAAGCAGTCGCATCGACATTCAAGGGGCTGCAGGGGTTGCCGCCCGACCAAACCCCGATCCAAGAGGCTGCAGAGACTCTCGAGCAGGAAGCGCGGAAGAACAAGACTCTGCAACAGCTTCCCACTGTGCAAAGGGCCGAAGTGGAGGATGAAGCCAGAATCCACAACTGGTATATAGGCCCAGTCGAAGGCGATATCTACTGGCCCCGCCTGAAACAGCGCTTGGAGTCTTCGGGCGCTGACTTCGTTTCGAGCTTGGATGTGGAATCCACCGCTGTTGTCAGCCAACTGGCGAATCCCCGCATTAGGGGCCTCAAGAAGAAGGGGCTTGTTCTCGGTTACGTTCAAGCGGGGAAGACCGGTAACTACACAGCTGTGATGGCCAAGGCGGCCGATGCCGGATACAGACTGGTGATCGTGTTGGCGGGGCTCCACAACAACTTGCGCCGCCAGACTCAGGGACGCCTCGAAGATGATCTCTGCGGTCAGGGTTGGATCAAGCTAACTACTCGGGATGAGGACTTCGGGCGGGCAGAGGCAGATCTCCTGGGTGGGACGAAGAAGCCCATGATTGCCGTAGTCAAGAAGAACCCCTCTCGTCTGAGCAGGCTCCGAGATTGGCTACTGGACGCACCCGTCGATGTTCGCGAACGTAACGCCGTTCTGATCATCGATGACGAAGCGGACCAAGCAACCCCAAATGGCGCGAAGCTCCAAGCCGAAAGGACTGCGATCAACCGTCTGGTGGCGGAGATCTGGGGCGCAGTCAAAACCGGTACTTACGTGGGTTACACAGCGACGCCGTATGCCAACGTCTTCATGGATCCGGCGGATGAAGCGGACGTTTACCCTTCCGATTTCATTTCCGAGATTCCTCGCTCCGATAACTACTTCGGCGCCGAACGCCTTTTCGGACGCCAAGCGCTGGACAACGCGGACGATCCGGACGATGGCCTCGACATGATCCGCCATGTCACCGAGGAGGAAGAGGAGAGCCTCAGAGTCAGCGGCCTGACAGCCGAAGAGCGGAAGCTCTTCGATCCAGAGCTCCCCGCGTCCTTGGAGGACGCCATCCGCTGGTTCCTCCTGGCCACGGCCATTCGTCGACTGCGGGGGCACCAGAAGCACAGCTCCATGCTCATCCACACCACGCACTACGTGGACCCGCATTTCCTCATGCGCGATCGCGTTCAGCAATTCTTGGACGACGTAGATCTGGCGGACGGCGAGTTCGAGCGCTTATTTCATGCCGAGATCGACCGCGCCAGAGAGGTGGCCACGGAGCGAATCCCCAGCTGGAGCGAGGTCGCTCCGATGTTGCCCTCAGTGATAGACGAGACATTGGTCGTTGTCGACAACGGCAGCTCCGATCTTCGCCTCAGCTATGACTCAGAGGAACCCTTGACTGTGATCGCGATCGGCGGAGCAACGCTTTCCCGGGGCCTAACACTGGAGGGGTTGGTTGTGTCGTACTTCATCAGGTCCGCCAGTACCTACGACACTTTGATGCAAATGGGACGCTGGTTCGGGTACCGAGGCGGCTATGAGGATCTCCCTCGAATCTGGATGCCCTCGGACCTGGAGAATGACTTCCAGTTCTTGGCACTCATAGAAGAAGAGATCCGCCGGGACATGCGCACCATGCAGGAGTTGGGCCTTACCCCTGAACAGTTCGGCGTCAGGGTGAGAACCCATCCCGGCCGTTTGGAAATCACCGGAAAGATGGGCGCTGCAGTACCGGTTCGCGTGTCTTTCTCGGGTCAACGGAAGCAGACCTTCATTCTCTTCGAGAAGAATGCCGACAAACTGGCCAAAAACCTGCAGGCGACCCGCGATTTCATCGCTCGCGTGGGAGTCACAAGTTTCGCACGGGACCCCGAAGTGAATGACCGTTGGGTCGCACGTGGTGTGAGCGCCAACGAGGTGGCGCGCTTCATTGAGCAGTACGAGTTTCACCCGGATCAACCTTCGCTTACCAGTGATCTCGTAGCTGGGTGGCTCAAACGAGTAGCGCCGGAGATCCCTTGGAACGTGGTGATCCTGGAGCCTTCTCAGAGTCACAAGGGTGTCGCAGGAAGCCTCGATCTGGGCCTGCCGGACTTGGTGACCAGAACAAATCGTGCCCCACTGAAGAGTTCAAAGGCTGGAGTCGCGAACATCAAAGCACTCTTATCCGCGTCCGACTGGACGGCTGACATTCCCCGCGACAAAGTGAACATGGCCCTGGCCGACGGAAAGTCGCACGAACAGATCCGCCGACAGTCCAGTGAAGGCCGATCAGGGCTGCTGCTGGTAGTACCACTCAACCCAGCGTCGACCCCGCGTCAGTCCGCAAAGCTGTACGGTACGCGCCGCGAGATGGCCGCAGCGGACGAGGTCATCGGACTGGGGCTGGTATTTCCTTTGGCGTCGGAAGAGGCGGACCGATTTGACGCCAAGTACTACTCGGTGCACCCGGAATGGTCCGATGCCCCCGACGATCTCGACCTCCCGGTCGACACCGAGAAGTCGAGCGAGATTCGCGCCGAAGATCTGGAAGATGACTGATATGACCAACATCGCGGACGCCTTCCTGTACTTGACCGCCTTCGGATCCACCGCACGACAGTTCGAACTCAAGACGCGCGAGCTCGATATGGCTCTACCCGCCGGACCAGTCTTGGTGGGTGTCGATGCCGTGAATGGCCTCCACCTCCTGCTCCCTATAGGAGGTGCAAAAACCGAAGAGGATCGCCGCAGCAAGCACGTAGTGGTTGTCGAGAGCACGTACGGCACCAATGAGAACCCGGCTCGCTACGTCGATCTGCACTGCCGAACCCCATCCCTCGGACGAATGTTCGAACAGTTGGCTGAAGATGTCGTCACGCGTTTGAAGGAGGGAGATGATCCCGCAACGGTGTGTCAGCGAACTCTCGACGACTGGAGATATCTCCTGGAGCGAGAGCGAGGTTCTCTCGGATTCGAAGAAATCTTGGGCCTTCACGGCGAGTTGCATGTTCTTCAGCTCTTGGCTCAGCACTCGCCTCTTAGGGCGGTAGATATCTGGCAAGGCCCCCTTGGCAGTCCCCAAGACTTCTTGAGTCACGGGCGGGCGTTGGAAGTCAAGACCACTCGAAGCGTCGACGCGTCGACCATACGTGTTTCGAACGCTGCCCAGCTGGACCCCGAGGGTTTGGAGTCCCTCGATCTATTGCTCATCCAGGTCAGCGAGGATGACCGCGGCCAAACGCTCGATGAGCGAGTGGAAAAGGCCTTGGCAGCGGGCGCTCCCCAACGTCACCTGATCGAACGGGTTCAGCAGGCGGGCTATGACTACGGTAGCGGACAGTCAACGGAACCGATCCTGGTACGTGAGTGCTTCCACTGGCGCGTCACACCCGACTTCCCGAGTCTGCGGGCTGCCGATATCGACCCGACCAGGCGAATGGCTATCTCACACGTCTCCTATGACTTGACCCTGACCGGATCGGCAGACCACACCGGGGAGGACGAGATTCGCGCATTTCTGTCCCATTGGATCGAGCGAGATGGGGATGCAGCGTGACCCACAGAGCAAAGGACTCAGGTCGAGCAAGCGTTCTATTCTACAGTGCTAGCGGACGAATTGCTTGTCGGAGACGATGGGGAGGATGAACCCGTGGTTATTCTCAACACTGGCTTGGCTCCACGCTTGGACTGGTTCGCGAAACCCTATGGCCCCGGTGACATAGATGGCGCGGGCACGCTGAAGCTGCTGGGCTCCCCGGCTCTCGACCTAACCGAGTTGTTCGTTCGAGAAACCGCACAGAACAGTTGGGATGCGCGACTTCCGAGTTCGGATCTTTCCTACACGATTCATCTGCGATCTTTGGCATCCTCGGAACTGGAGGTGTTGCGAAGCGCCTTGGGCAGCGGAGCCTCACGGTTACCCTTGGCTGCGTCCCTCGCCAAGAAGAACCTGATGGTGCTCGAGGTATCCGACCGCGGAACTTGGGGACTGACGGGACCAACCCGAAATGATGTGGTGATCCCGCCGGGGGTTTCCAGGAACTACATAGACTTGGTTCTGAATGTTGGAGCGCCGCCAGACGCCTTGGGTGCAGGCACCTACGGGTTCGGTAAGACCGTCGCATTCACTGCAAGCAGGGCGCAGACTGCCGTTTATTGGACAAGGGCACGCGAACCCCACGGTTTGGAGCATCGGCTTATCGCCTGCGGTATCGGCGACAACTTCGAGATCAACCGGCAACGGTACACCGGTCGGCACTGGTGGGGAGTGCAAGCCGACAACCAACGAATCGAACCCCTGAAGGGGCCCATGGCACAGCGTTTGGGAGAGCGGTTTTTTCGTGCACGCTATGGCCCGAACGAATCAGGCACATCCATCATGATCATTGATCCGATCCTTACCGAGGGTACTCCCCTGCAGATGATGGAGGCGATTCGGAACAAGGTCGTGGAGCACTTGTGGCCGAAGTTGGTGCCTGATCATCGACGTCCCAACATGGCCATCAACTTGCGCTTCGAAGACATTGAGGTGGAAATCCCCAAGCCCGAGACGATTCCGTTCCTGCAGCCTTTCGTCGATTGCCTTCGCGCGGTTCGTGCTCAACAAAGCGGAGAGACGCCACAAAGTCAATTCAACGTCAAAGTCCACGCCCTGAAGACACAAAGACCGGCCGAAACAGTGGGTCATTTGGCCCTGACGAAGGCGCCGATCTCTCTCGGGCAACCTTCTGGGCTGACGCCACCGGCTCATCACGTCTGCTATATGCGCCACGAGGCAGAACTGGTCGTGAAGTACCAAGAATTCCCGGTTCTGGACGTCGATGGCTTCCACTGGGCGGGTGTTTTCAAGTGCACACCGCAGGTGGAGGAGTTCTTCGCCGAAGCCGAACCTCCAGCACACGATGACTGGCAGCCAAAGCTTCTGCCTCGTCCTGGTAGCACGTACGTGAATCAGGCTTTAGGCAAAACGCGAGCAGCTGTCACCGATTTCCTGCGCCCATTTCAGCCTCTGGCCAATACCACCGGCGAGACTCCGTCGGCTGCCGCTCTTGCCGATAGGTTGGCTGGCCTCTTGGGCACCGCATGTGGGACTCGACCGTTGTCAACCGGCAAGGCCGCGAAAACGCGTAGACCATCCCGGCCTCGAGTCGTGAAACCGCGTGCACGGGTGATCGACGTCCAGACGTTGACCCGCGAAGGCACATTTCGTCACATGGCCGCCTTGATCGAGTTGGACGCCGGCTCCGCAACTGCCGCACGTATCCATGCAATGGTCAGCGTTGGAGTCGACGGAGCCCGGGAACACGATCCAGATGTTGCACGGGTCATTGGGTGGTCGGATCATCCCACGGGAGCGCTTTTCGAAGACAACGAGTTTTGTTACCTGCCTCCCGGCGGCAACGCCTGGCTCCGGATCATGGCGCGCCATGACTTGGCTGTCGACGTCCAACTGGGGGTTGAAGCCATATGACACTGCGGATCATGCCGTATCGGACTGCGTGCGAGGGCTCAGTGACCTGGGGCGACTGGAATGTCAGCGTCGATGGGCAGCCGTTTGCTCCAGTGGGAGATACTCTTCCCAGTTGGGATTACCAATCCACGTTGCAGTTGGAACTCCGGCCCAGCGTCGAATGGTTACCTCTGTTCGAATCCACCCATTTGGACAATGCCGATCAAGTGTGCTTCACCGCTACAGTCGACTGCGCAGCCACCAACCGCCGCATAACTGCTTCAGAGCCCGGCCGCGCGTTCTTGAATGGCCCTTCTCCCATCAGAGTCGATGTGCCGGCTGGTTCTGTGGCCGAGCAGATCAATCTGCAGTGTCATTTGGTGCTGGCACAAGACCTACCGCACCAAGTTGGGCGAACTGGCCACACAAGCTGGGGCATACCTTCATAGCAGCGCCTCGACCCGGCTGACACTCGAAGGTCACGGGTCACGGTTTCCGGTCGAGGTTGTCTCGTTTCGCTCCTTGGCCTACGAAGATGGGCTCTGGTCGTTACAGGTGAATCCCATCTCCTTGGACTCAAGGTTCGTTTCAGCCACGCGCTTGTTCATCAACCAAGATCATGCCTCATCAGCGAGCCTGCTCGAATCGGGTGATGACTCACACATCTTCCGGTTTCTGCAACTTGACGTCGCCCGCCAACTGATGCATGCCGTAGCGCGTCTAAAGCCTTCCGACTCAGAGCTGATGGCAGATTGGGAAGAAGGAACGATTGGACAGGTCGCGCAAGAGATGGCCAGCGACGCGCTCGGGACGGATTTGGTTACCTGCATCCGGCTCATCGACCACGACCTCGTTTCTTTCGAGTTGATGCTGCAAAGCGCATTCAGGCCTTGGGAGACAACGTGAGATATGTATATCCCCGCATGTCGGATGCCGATGGGCTACACCGACTGGCCTTGATGCGTCAAACCCACAGCCAAGCGGAGATGGTGGAGCTCATCAGCTTCGAACACGATCGCGCCAGCACTGTCCCCACTGGGGGTACACCGATTCGCCCAAGCCAACTGGAGCGACTCCGACACGACGTCATGGGAGTCATGTCAGTCTGGCTCAGTGGCTCAACCCTGCGACGACAAGGGGTAGCCAACTTCGATAGAGAGCTCGGACGGGTGTTGTTCGAGCACATGAACATCGTCCCTGCCGACGCTGCTCACGATGGTGTCTGGACATTCCTGTCCACCATGATCTTTCCCGACCTGGTTTCCCTGCGTTTCCCAGATCTGCCCGACAGTCGTGTCCTGGGCGGCCTCCGGAATGCGCTGCGACGCACTTGGGTGCGGGAGTCGGTCCTTGGCGGAATCCTGCATCAGGCATCGAAGCCACTCGGCGAGGATGAACTCGTAGGGATCTTCGAGCGTGGCCGTATGGCGCGAAACGATCGTCTCGTCCGCTCTCTGGCTCGCCGGCTGATAGCCTACGAAGGCCCGAACCGCTCCGAGTTTGCGCGGCGACTCTACCGTGAGGCCCGCTACTCGACCGGAACCCGCCTGTTGGATGCCCTCTCGAATGAGCAATTGCAGTTGCACGTCGAGAGCTTGGCCAGGGAGTAACAACGCCGATGCGCCAGCCTTTGAATGCTGATTCAGACACAGCGGGCAACGAGACTTCGCAACCCACGCGGTCCATCGGCGTAAAGCTGGTTCGCGGGCCGTTCATCTCCCTGTCACACCACCCAATGCACGTGGACGACGAAGGCGCGCTCAAACGTCTGTGCAAGCGCCTGAAGAAGAAGGAGCCTGAAGGCTTACTGGCTGCGGACCTCTTCGCCGGCGGTGGTGGGTTGAGTTTGGGGCTGAGCCAAGCAGGCATCAACGTTGTACTCGGCGTGGATCATTACCGAGAAGCCGTCGAGACCCACGCACACCATTTTCCCGGCCTGAGTGTGGACTGGGACTTGGCCGACGTCGCGGTCATCGAACGCATCGCCTCTCTGATGACCGACTGTGGCATAGACGTGCTGTGCGGCGGCCCGCCCTGCCAGCCCTTCTCCAAGGCAGGTCGCTCGAAAATTCGTCACCGAGTTCGGACCGGGCAACGAGACCCCAATGACGAACGACGCGACCTGTGGCGTTCCTTCATGGAGATCGTCCGCCTGGCCCGGCCGAAAGCGGTCATTATGGAGAACGTTCCGGATATGGCCTTGGACCGAGAGATGTTCATCTTCCGGTCCATCGTGCAGGACTTCGAAACGGCCGGGTACTCGGTGTACAGCCGGATTATCGATACATCGGATTACGGCGTTCCCCAGTTTCGACAGCGCCTCATCATCGTTGCGATGGCCGATGGCAACAGCTTCACATGGCCGACGAGAGTGACACAGCAGGTAACGCTCTGGAACGCGATCGGCGATATGCCACCCGTCGAAGGTGGTTGGCGACCGGACGGTGGTCAGGACGGCTGGGCCGAATACGACGGTCCTGTCACGACGTTCCAGCATCAGATGCGGGAAGGCGTGGCACCCCGGGATCGGAGGAAGCTGTTCGACCACATCACCCGACCGGTCAGAGAAGACGACGCACGCGCCTTCGAGATGATGGACTCGAATACCAAATACTCGGATCTACCCGACGAACTCAAGCGATATCGCGACGACATCTTCACCGACAAATACAAGCGCCTGGATGAGCACGACCTGTCGCGGACCATCACCGCCCACATCGCCAAGGACGGGTACGGCTATATCCATCCACGCCAGCCCCGAACTTTGACAGTCCGCGAGGCAGCTCGCATCCAGACTTTCCCCGACTGGTACCGCTTCTCGGGTGGGCCCTCCGCTGCCTTCAAACAGATCGGTAACGCAGTTCCTCCTGCTCTGGGACGACACCTGGCGACGGCAGTGGTCCACGCGTTGGAGGCTCCCCAGCTCGAAACCCGTCAGACCTCGGACGTGGCGAAACGGCTCGCAGATTGGTTCGATTCCCTTCCTCAGTTGGTCCGGCCCTGGTTCCGCGGTGCGACCCGCTGGCAGGTCGTAGTGGCAGAAATGCTGCTTTCCCGGACCGGGCGGCGAGACACCGGTTTTGCTTGGTCAATCATTGAGCGGTGGGCGGCACCCGCCGACACGTTGGCGGAAGCGACATACTTCGGGTCGCTGGCCCGGATTGTGGGGAGCCATAGCCAAGGCAAGCGGGTGATCAAGCTCGCCGAGGACCTGCGGGACACACCCGAGCGCTTGGACGACGACACCCGAATCGCTGACATCCATGGTTTGTCCCGCCGAACTGCCGAGATGTGCGTCCTGACCGTCCCGCCGTCCGACGAGGTGGAGGGTGAGCAGCCCATTCTCGCGATCCAGGCAGCCTTGCGGGTCGCAGCCCGCTTCACCGGTCAGCCTGTTGATCGACAGAACAAGCTCACGGACGGACGCATCGCGCTGGCTCGCATGATCGGTGCCGGAGGAAACGCGCGCTCCGCTCAACTCGGTCTTCTCGAACTGGGGATGTCACTGTGCCGTGTGGAAGATCCCCTTTGCACGCTGTGCCCGCTGTTCAATGATTGCCCGGAGGCTCAGAAACCCAGTGGCCCACAAAGTGAACTGCTGACCTTATTGGTCAAAGACGGTCAAGGCCCAAGCGCCGAGCAACACCGGGGGCCTCGTCCTTGAGGACGTGCGCAATCTGAGCCAAGGAATCGTAATGGCCACCCTTCACCGCCGCCGCCAGTAGTGCCAGCGCAGCGGATTCGTCCGTAGTGGCTTCCCTGGCAGGTGAGGACGCCCGACCGCCACGTCCAGGCGAATTGCGACGGTACCGCTCATTGGCTACCTGACAGATCTCGTGCAGCGGCTTCTCGAGCCGACGCTTCAGCGACACGGGAACACTGACCCTCATCTTGGCGACGTTGATCCCGAATACAGAGTCCAAGTCGGTCGAGAAATCCAGGCTGCACCTGGCAAGCTTCGTGTGCTCGTCGATGGCGCGGATGCCGGCCCAGCCGCCCCATTGCACGAGGCGGTTCGCGCGATAGATGTAAATGCCTTGCTGACGATTCCACTTCAACGGACCGCCCATTCGTTCGAACTCGGCCGCAGAGCCGAAGGAGCTTCGGGCAGGCAGGATCCAACGGCGCAAACCGACCGTCCCGGATTGGTTGTCCTCTTGGATGTCGAAGGTCAACGGATCCAGCTCAAGCGTCTCGCTTTCACCGGTCGCAAACGGATCCCAAGGTTCGATGGGCACCTGATCAATGGTGATCGCGACCCGTCGTCCGGCACTACCGTCGATGAACCGCTGGAAGACCAGTTCCAAGTGCTCCTTGGCCTTCGCCTTCAGCATCTCAACCCGTCGAACAGCCCACGCACCTTCCTTGTAGCGTCCCGCGAAGGCTCGGTCCAGCTTCTCCCAGACCACAATCGTGCCGGCACTATCGGCTAAGCGACCCAACGCCTCCTCAACAGCCGGAGTGCGGCCCGGATCAACGATCAGCCACTCGTCCCACTTATCGATGATGTCCAAGTCGAGCTGGCGGGCATGCGGGGTGCCGAGGCGTGAATCACGAGTAACAACTGTCAGAGATCGGCATTGGGACAACGAAGCGGTCTTCAGCCCCAAGCCATAGCGGCCCAAGTCGCCTACCGAGTAGTCGCGACGACTACCGAAGCGCAGAGCCTCGTTCAGGTTGTTGCGCGTCATTCCAGAGCCGTCGTCGGAGATCACGACTCTTGGTGGGTCGGCGTTGAAAGAGATGTCCACGTTGGCAGCGCCCGCAGCAATACTGTTGTCGACCACGTCGGCAACAGCGGTTGAAAAGTCGTACCCGATGTCCCGGAGCGAAGTGGCCAGCCGCGCTGCCGACGGGGTCACGGTGTACTGCCGCGTCGCCATGGTGTTCTCCTTGCTGAGTTCTTACCTACACCCCCTTTTACCAGGGGGCACCGTCAAAAGCGCGCTCTGACACGGCCGAGGCCGAATGGATCACCTTAGGGGCTGGACAAGTTAGGGAAAACAGCATGGATGATCCTCACCAGCTCAGCTGCGCAACTCTCGTCCAGTTGCATCGACTGACTGCTCTTGGGACGCCTGGAGCGCGCGTCCGAGCCGAAAGTGGTGAGATGCAAGTACTTCGTGCCATCGCCCCCGGTCACCACTTGGTGATAACACGTGACAGCGGTCGGGTGAACTTTGACGTTCTGCTTCCCTTTCGCATAGTCCTTCAGGCGCGCCATGGCGTTTCCAATCGCAAGCTGTGGTTCCCGGCACGGTACAGGCTTCCAAGTAAGAGGGGTTGAAGGCTCACTGGAAACCCCAAGCCGACATGGTGTTGCAACGAGATGTGCCACCTACCCGATCGAGTCGATCACGTTCTTGGCCTCCATCAGCCCCGCCCCGGTTCGTTCGCGATATGCCTTGATGGCCTCGATCTTCTTGCCGCGCGCCACGAGATCGTGTTCCTTGGCTGAGATGCCCATCGGCTGAGCCCATTCCACAGCGACGCCGGACTTGTTGGCCAGCATCTCCACCACGGATTCCAGGTGGGCAATCCTGCGCTCGAGCTTGTCGATGCGTTCGGTGTCGCCGCTCTTGAGCCAGCCCATGCCTACTCCTTCATCACTGACCAGACAGGTGCCTTCAAGCTAGTACGTATTGAACGACCCCGCAGTAGGCCTGGCCGTTGAGGGATTGAGGTCACCGCTGGTGAAACGTCAACTTGGCGCTGACTGTGGATAAGGGCTCTTCGGGCACGGGCTTTCCACAATTCTGTCGCACACCCTCCGAATGGCACCTCGGCCGTGCCAGAGTGACATTCGTCGAACGGGGGTGAGTCCATGAAACGACGGAGTGTCTGGGCGATCACGATGATCAGCGTGATGGCTTTTGTCGGCTGCGCCGGCGCTGGTGCTGATACTCCGACACCCACACCGACTTCGACGCCATCAGCCTCTGACAAGCCGTCCGCGACGCCGACCCCAACACCGACTCCGGAGAGTGAAGAAGAGCGGGCTGCAACGGATGCCATCGACACGTACAAGGCGTTCATCCATGCAGCTCACGCCTTCTTGAATGATCCAGACAATCAGTCCGTCGAAGATGCGCTCGTGCTCACAACGGACGACGGCTCCGCACGGTCCGGACTACTGGCCGAGGCCTCCCAAATCGAGGAGTCTGGATTTGAGTTCGAAGGAGTTCCAACCATCAAGCGTGCGGCGCCCACCTCTATCGATGTCGAAGCTGGCGTGGTCATTTTATCGGCTTGCGTAGATGTTCGAGCCTTGCGAGTTAATGGCGAGGCTGCGCCTGATCGTCCTGATTTCTTTATCGAGAGTCCAGAACTCCATAGGGTGAACGGTCGCTGGCTAGTGCACAAGATCGACGGGGAACCGGGATCATGCTGAAGACCGTCGTCGTAATGATCGCCTCGTCACTTATGGCGTTGCCCATCATGTCGCCGCTATCAAATCCGTACCGTACCGGCAGTTGCGATCACATGAGTTCCTCTCGCTACGGAAAGACCATCCGTTGCGAGCACAGCGCTCCCTCGACCACAACCACAACGCGCGACAGCAGCCGCCGTCCGGCCAGTACATCGACCGCACCACGCATCGGCCGGCCTTCATTCGGCCCGGGCCCGGCCGCAATCAAAGCGGTCTTCGACCAGGTGGTCTGCGTGGGGCACGGCGCAGTCGACGGACGCGAAGGCCGCCTCTGCGGCGTCGAGGGCAAGCCCGCTGCCGGCGGCCGTCCGGTTGATCGCGCCCGTCCCGCCGCTCCGACGATCACCTCTCATGAGGCAGCCCGGCGAGCCGTGGCCACACTCGACCTGAAAGTGCCCGAACCGCATCTCGGCCCCACCCCCGACGATCTCGAATGGGGCTTCGTCCCGGTCGGGTATCCGGTCTGGTTGTGGACCACCGGCGGGTCCACGTCCACCAGCCAGGTCACGACCACGGTCGAAGGCATCACCGTCTCCATCCGCCACGACCCGCCGGTACTGACCTGGTCGATGGGTGACGGCACCCCATCGTTCAGTTGTCCCAGTGACGCGCCTCGTTACCAGCCACCCGCAGACGGTGTGGTCACCGAGCCGACCACCTGCGGCCACCGATTCACCAAGCTCGGCCGTTACACCCCGACGGTCACGGCCACCTGGACGATCCACTGGCAGGCCGGCCCCGATTCGGGCACGTTCACCGAAACACTGACCCGGTCCATGAACGAGATTCCCGTGGGCGAATTGCAGTCGGTGGTCACCCGCCGCGGCTGACGGCGGCGCCACCCCGGCTCACCAGAAGACCGAGCGGCGTTCTTCGAGCAGGTCGTGCAGGGTGCGCTGGATCGTATGGCGCACCTGATCGGTGAGCCGCAACACGGTGGCGGGATCGTCCTCGAAGCCCTGCAGAACCTCGGTGTAGATCGGCTCGCCGAACTTGATCGACCACTTCGACGGCAGCGGCACCGCACCCAGCACCCCCAGCCAGGGGAAGGTCGGGGTCACCGGGAAATACGGCAGATCGAACACCCTGGCGATCGCGGGCACCTGGCTGAGCATCGGGTAGATCTCTTCCGACCCGACGATCGACACCGGCACGATCGGCACCCCGGCCTTCAAAGCGGTGGAGACGAATCCACCCCGACCGAAACGCTGCAGGCGATACCGCTCGGCATACAACTTGCCCAGGCCCTTGAAGCCCTCGGGGAAGGCCGCGACCAGGTGGCCCTCCGACAACAGCCGCAGCGCGTCCTCCTGGCAGGCGTAGGTCGAACCGGTGCGGCGGGCGAACTCGGCGATGAACGGCGTCCGAAAGGCCAGATCGGCGGCCAGCGGCCGGACCCATCGATCGGCCTCGTCGTGCACCAGGGTCTGCAGCACCAGAGAGTCCCAGGGCAGCGCGCCGGCGTGGTTCGACACCAGCAGCGCCGGGCCGTCGGGCAAGTTTTCGATGCCGGTGGCCTCGACCCGGAACCACTGCCGGACGATGGGGCGCATCATCGGCAGGAAGACCCGTTCGGCGTATTCGGGGTCGAACCCGAACTCGTCCACGGCATACTCGCCCAGCCAGCGGTTGCGGGCGAACTCGATCGTCGCCTCGGGCCCGTCCTGCCAGTCGACGCCGAACCGTTCCGCGAGCCGCACCAGTCCGGCGATCGGGTCGTCCAGCCAGCCGCGAAGATCGTCGGGCGAGATTTGGCGCAGATTGTCCAGCAGCGCCCCGGCCGATTGCAGGGTCTCGACCAGCAGGCCGGCCACGTCGGGCATCGGAGGACCGTCGGTGGGAGCCGAACCGGTGAACGAGGGCTCGTCCTGGGCCGCGGCGTCGGGCTCGGGCCCGACCTCATCGCGGTGGTCGTCGAACTCGGCGGCGCTCATCGCTCATCTCCGGTGAACTTGGCCAACCCGGCCAGTACTCCGTCCAGCCGGTCGGCCGACCACAGCCCCGGACGGACGAAGGCGGCGAACTCCTCCACCGCCCGCCGGCTGGAGGTGCGGGCCGTCCAACCGGTCGCCTCGGTCAACCGGGACGAATCGACCACCCGGCCATAGGCGAGCTCGTCGAAATCGCGGCCCGGAATCGGTTGCTTCAAGGTGCGGGCCACCACGGGCGCCAACGGTTTGGGCACCGGCAGCGGCGGACGTCCGACCAGACGCAACACCAGCGACAACGGCAACACATCGGGGGCGGCGGCATTGAACACCCCGGACTCCCCGGTCGCCACAACCGCTTCCACCGCAGCCACGGCGTCGGCCGGATGCAGGAACTGCACTCTGGCGTCGAAGCCCGCCAACCGGATCACGGCCCGCTGGGACAGGAATCGCGACCAGACCGTGTCGACTCCCGACCCCATCAGGGCACCCAGGCGCAGCACGGTCACCGCCATCTCGGGATGACGGCGGGCCAATCCGGCCACGGCTGTTTCCACCTCGATCAGGTGGCGTCGGGCCCCATCGGTGGGCCGTGAATCCATTGGCACCGATTCGGTCAGGTAGGTGACCTGGGAGGCGGAGGCGGAGTAGACCGACACCGAGGACAACATCACGAACTGCTCGATACCGGCCTGTTCGACCGCCGAGATCAGGTTCAAGGTGCCCATCACGGCCAGTTCCTTGGCCGTGGCCGGCAGGTTCGCGGGCAGATCGGGCCCCGCGGTGGAGGCATGATGAATCACCGTGGTCGGGTTCAGCCGACGCACGGTCTCAGTCAGTGCCGGGCTGCGCAGATCTGCGCGAATGAAAGTACCGCGCCCCAGATCACGGCGAGGCGCGGTGACGTCGATACCGACGACTTCATGGGTGGCTGACAGGGCCCGGGCGCAGCGAGCTGCCACATCCCGAGATACGCCGGTGACCAGGACCACCCCTGTCATCGCCGGCCCCCGGGCTCACTTGCCGGCGCGGCGACGCTGGATGCGAGTCCTCTTGAGCATCTTGCGGTGCTTCTTCTTCGCCATGCGCTTACGGCGCTTCTTGATAACAGACCCCACAGGTCACCCTCTCGTCAACGAAGCCCTTCTCGGGCGGACAACTATCCAATGATACTCAGGCGGCGAAAGCCAATGCCAATCGTGCCCGTCGAACAGCCTCGGCAGACGGCTAGCCGGTCTCGTAGTACGAGTCGTCGAGATAGTTCTGCACCGCCGACTCCGGCACCCGGAAGTTGCGCCCAAATCGCACGGCTTCGAGTTCTCCGGAGTGAATCAGCCGATACACCGACATGCGTGACACCCGCATCACCGACGCCACTTCGGCGACCGTCAAGAACTTCACCTCGGACAGCGGCGCCGGACGGCCCTTCGCCTCGCTCATGGGTTTGCCCACACTTTCTGGATGCGGTGCGTCGCCGGCTTCCCCTCCGGCGCACGCCCGCACTTGGGCGAAAGCCTAGTGGTTCACGTGCCGCCTGTGAAACCTGGGGCAGAAGAAAGTGAGGATTATCGCATCACGAGCCACTGAAACCAGTACGACACGCCGAGAAGACTGTCTCCGGACGGGTTCGGCTACATCGTCGCGGGGTCGAGGCCCAGTTCGGGAAACACTGCCCGCCGGGTGGCGCGGATGGCCTGGTCCAGCCTGCTGGCCGGGTCGAATCCCTCGTCGAAGGAGGTGAAAACCGGGACGGTGCCCTCCCCCATCGTTTCGGGAGCGGATTCACCCAGCGGTTCCTGCCAATCCGCCGGTACCGGCGTGGTCGGATCGATCGGGCTACCGGCCACGGTGGCGATCAGGTGCGCCCAGGCCCGGGGCACCACGTCGGGCATCGCGTATCCGCCGCCGCCGAGAGCGGCCCACCGTCCGCCGGCGTATTTCTCGGCCAGCTCGGCAACCCACCGGTACGACAGCGCCATCCCGTCCAGGGTGAGTTGCAGGTCGGTCAGCGGGTCGTACCGGTGCGCGTCGGCACCGTGCTGGGTGACCAAGAGATCGGGGCCGAACGCCTCCAGCACGTGCGGGACGATCGCGTCGAAGGCCCGCAACCAGTCCTCGTCGCCGGTGGTGGCCGGCAGCGCCACGTTCACCGCCGTGCCCATCGCATCGCGTCCGCCGACCTCGTGGGCGAAGCCGGTGCCGGGAAACAGGTGCAGCGGGGTTTCGTGCAGGCTGATCGTCATCACATTGGGGTCGTTCCAGAAGACCTCCTGCACCCCGTCGCCGTGGTGGGCGTCGATATCGAGGTAGGCGATCCGGATACCGGGATGGTCGGCCTGCACCTTGCGGATCGCGATCGCGGCATCGTTGTAGACACAGAATCCCGAGGCTCCGGACGGCATCGCGTGGTGCAGTCCGCCGGAGATGTTCACCGCCCGGTCGACGTCACCGGAGGCCACCGACTGCACCGCCTCGACCGTGGCGATCGCCACCTGGGCGGAGATCTCGTGCATCCGGGGAAACAGCGGGTTGTCGGGGGTGCCGATGCCGAACATCGCCTGGGGTGTGCCGGACTGCACCGCGGCGATGTACTCGTCGCTGTGCACCAGGCGCAGCAGGTCGTCGTCGGGGGGTGCCGGGCGGGTCAACAGCATCCGATCGAGTACCCCGAGGGATTCGGCCAACTCGAAGGAACGCAGCACCCGATTCGGCCCCATCGGGTGGTCGGGCCCGAATGAGTACTCGGTCAGCACCGGGCTGTACATCAATCGGCTCGACACCATTGTCGTTCCCCTCTCCGCGCGCGGGCTCGCGGCCCGCACCCCTCAGTCGCCGGACAGTTCCCGACTGCGGTCGCGGGCGGCGACCATCGCTTCGGCCACCGCGGCGCGCATCGCCCGGGCGTCCAACACGTGCAATCCGGCGGCGGTGGTGCCTCCCGGGGAGGTGACCCGCTCGCGCAGCAGCACCGGATGATCACCGGTGTCACGGGCCAGGGTGGCCGACCCCAACACGGTCTGTACCGCCAGGGTGGTGGCGACCTCTCGGGTCAGCCCCATCATCACGCCGCCCTCGATCATCGCATCGATGAAGGCGAACACGTAGGCCGGGCCCGACCCCGACAGGGCGGTGACCGCGTCCTGATCCTTCTCGTCGACGGTGACGACCTCACCCATCCCGCTCAGCAGGGCAGCCACCTGGTTGAGGTGGTCGTCGGTGGCATGCGAGCCCTTCGACACCGCTGCCACCCCGGCCCCGATCACCGCCGGAGTGTTGGGCATCACCCGAATCACCGGCAGTTCGGACGGCCCGCCGGCCTCGGCGATCGCCGCCTCGTACCGTGCTGTGCCGACGCCGGCGGCCAGCGACACGACCAGGGTGCCGGGACGAAGGTGCGGGGCGACCTCGGCCAGCACCGCAACCGCGTCGGCGGGTTTGACCACCACCGCGACCACGGTGGCATCGGCCACTGCCTCGACCGCCGAGCTCGTGGCCGACACCCGGTACACCTCGGTCAGTTCGTCCAACCGGTCGGCGCGGCGCTCGCAGATGGTCAACTGGGAGCGCTGCCAACCGTCGCGCAGCAGTGCGGCGAGCAGGGTCTCCCCCATCACCCCCGCGCCGAGGATGGCGATTCTGTGTTCGGGTGTCGGCGCCATGATCAGCTCCTGGCTGCGATGATTTCGGCGATCTGGATGGCGTTCAGTGCCGCGCCCTTGCGCAGGTTGTCGTTGGAGACGAATAGCACCAAGCCGTGGCCCTCCGGGGCGGATTGGTCGCGGCGGATCCGGCCGACATAGGAGGCGTCCTTGCCGGCGGCGGCCAACGGGTTGGGTACTTCGGTCAGCTCGACCCCGGGGGCGGAGGCGAGCACCTCGCGGGCCTGTTCGGGGCTGATCGGGTCGGCGAACTCGGCGTGCAGGGCCAACGAGTGGCCGGTGAACACCGGCACCCGCACGCAGGTGCCAGACACCAGCAGGTCGGGGATGTGCAGGATCTTGCGCGACTCGTTGCGCAGCTTCTGTTCCTCGTCGGTCTCGTCCGAGCCGTCGTCGACGATCGAGCCGGCGACCGGCACCACGTTGAACCCGATCGGGGCCCGGTAGGGGCCCAATTCGGTGATGCCGTGGGCCGACCCGTCGAAGGTCAGCTGCTTCGGGTCGGAGACCTGGGCGATCTGGTCGGCGAGGGTGTCCACCCCGGCCAGGCCCGACCCGGAGGTCGCCTGGTAGGTGGCCACGATCAGTCGGCGCAGGGAGGCGACGTCGTGCAGGGCCTTGAGCACCGGCATCGCCGCCATCGTGGTGCAGTTCGGGTTGGCGATGATGCCCTTGGGCGGGTTGATCGTGTCCTCGGGGTTCACCTCGGAGACGACCAGCGGCACCTCGGGGTCGAGCCGCCAGGCCGAGGAGTTGTCGACCACGGTCGCGCCGGCCTCGGCGACCTTGGGGGCGTACTGCTTCGACATCGTGCCCCCGGCGGAGAACATCGCCAGGTCGAGACCGCTGAAATCGGCGGTGGCGGTGTCCTCGACGGTCACCTCGCCATCACGCCACGGCAGCTTCTTGCCGGCCGATCGGGCCGAGGAGAAGAACCGGATTTCGTCGACGGGGAAGTTCCGCTGGTCGAGCAGCTCACGCATCACATTGCCGACCTGACCGGTTGCCCCAAATACTCCAACACGCATGTGGCCCAGACTATCCCGCCGGGCGGTGGGCCAGATAGCACCGGCTGCGCGGTGGGCGTCGATCGCCGGACGCGAACCGGCCCGGGGTCACGGTTCAGGCGTCGGCGGCGAGCCGGAAGCCCAGGTGCCCGGTGCCGGCATCGGGGGTGTTCTGGGTGCGGGCGGCGACCCGGTAGCGGTTGCAGTAGGAGTCGTGGCACATGTAGGAGCCGCCGCGCATCACCTTGGCTGTGCCGTCGGCCGGGCCCGTCGGGTCGGTGAACGGCCCCGCGCCGTGGTCGGTGCCCCACCAGTCGGCGACCCATTCCCACACATTGCCGGCGGTGTTGTACAGCCCGTACCCGTTGGGTTCGAAGGTGTCCACCGGGGCGGTGCCGAGGTGGCCGTCCTCGACGGTGTTGGTCACCGGGAACCGGCCCTGCCAGATATTGCACCGATGCTCGCCGTTGGGGGTCAGTTCGTCACCCCACGGGTAGCGGGCCTGGTCGAGACCGCCGCGGGCGGCGAACTCCCATTCGGCCTCGGTGGGTAGTCGTTTGCCGACCCATGACGCATAGGCATTGGCGTCGCGCCACGACACGTGCACGACCGGATGGTTGCCGCGGCCGTCCAGGTTGCTGTCGGGTCCTTCGGGGCGGGACCACATCGCCCCGGCCTGGCCGATCCACCACGGTGCCCCGTAGGGACGCGGCGCGTCCGGGCCCTGCAGCTCGGGTGGCAGGAAGCCGGCGAACACGTACGACCAGCCGAACTCTTCCGACTCGGTGCGGTAGCCGGTGGCCTCCACGAAGGCGGCGAACTGATCGTTGGTGACCGCGCAGGTATCGATCCAGAACGGGGACAGGGTTACTTCACGGATCGGGCCCTCCCCGTCGGAGGGGAACCCGATCCTGTCGTCGGTGCCCATCCGGAAGGTGCCCTCCAGCCGCACCATGCCGGTGGTGTCGACCGGCCCTGCCGCGGGGGCGGCCGTCGCCGGGCTGGACGGGACTTGCTCGCGCCGCGGTGTGCAGCAATCTCCCGCGTCACCCATGGTGTTCTCCCTCAGCCATCCAGTTCGATATCCACATAGCGTAGGGAACCATCCACGAATGGGTAATGGGCCGGGAAGGCTCCGACCGGGGAACCGTGGGTGTGGCCGACGTCGAAGGTCTCGTCGATCGAGAAGAACACCAGCGGGGTGGCCTTCACCGAACCCTCAGCCACCACGTCGCCGTCCACCACCATGGTGAAGTCGGCGGGCTTGGCGAACCCCGGGCCCTGGTAACGGCAGGTGACTTCAATGAGCCGTTCGCCGTCGGCGAGAGGTTCTCCGCGCAGGGTGAGGTGGTCGAACTCGAAGGTGTGGAAGTCGAAGACCGGCACCGCGCCCTCGTCCAGCCACAGTGCCGTACCGGCCGGGCGGCCACCGACGGTCAGGATCACGCCCCGGGTGCGTCCGGCCTGCACCTCGACCTTGGCCTTCAGGTGCCAGGACCGGCCGACCAGCTTCGGGGCCTGGCCCTCGGGGAAGCCGACCGCGCCGGGGTGGAAGCGGAACGAGGTGCGACCCTCGCTCATCGGCCGCTGGGGCGGCTGACCCCGATGGTCGCGGGTGTCGCTCATCGGCCAGATACCGACCCGCTCGGCCTCGTCCTGGAACATGGCGGTGAGTTCGGCCAACTTCTCGGGGTGTTCGGCGGCCAGATCGTGGGCCTGGCTGAAGTCGTTGTCCAGGTGGTACAGCTCCCACACGTCTTCCTCGAAGGGCCGGGTCTTCGAACCGACGCCGACCGTCCACGGCACCCCGCCGTGATGGGCCGAGGCCCACCAGCCGTCGGCGTAGATCGCGCGGTGCCCGAACACCTCGAAGTACTGGCGGTGGTGCACCTCGGCGGCGTCGGCATCGTTGAAGGTCGGTTGCAGGCTGACCCCGTCGATGGGCAATTGCTCGGCCCCGTCGACGGTGTCGGGCATGGTGATGCCTGCCAGATCCAGGATCGTGGGGACGATGTCGTTGACGTGTCCGAACTGGCTGCGCACCTCACCGGGGGTGTCGATTCCGGCGGGGTAGCTGAGCACCATTGCGTTGCGAGTGCCGCCCAGGTGGGAGGCGATCTGCTTCACCCACTGCAGCGGCGTCGACATCGCCCACGCCCATCCGGCCGGGTATTGGGCGTAGGAGTTGGGTCCGCCGAGCTCGTCGAGTTTGGCCAGTTGGGTCTCCAACGGCTCCTGAAGACCCTGCAGGGCACCCATGTAGTTGATCGACCCGGGCGGGCCGCCCTCGGCAGAGCCGCCGTTGTCGCCGACGATGTAGACGAACAGGGTGTTGTCGAAGATGCCCTGTTCCTTGAGTTCGGTGACGACCTTGCCGATCTGGACGTCGGTGTGTTCCAGGAAGCCGGCGTAGACCTCCATCATCCGGGTGGCGACCTTGCGTTCGTCGGCGCTGAGGGTGTCCCATGCCGGAATTGCATCGGGCCGGGGGGTGAGGTCGGTGCCCTCGGGTACCGTCCCGGCGGCGATCTGGTCGGCCAGCATCTGCTCGCGGATCGCGTCCCAGCCCTGATCGAAACGTCCGGCGTACTTGTCGGCCCAGCGCATCGGCACGTGGAGAGGTGCGTGGGTGGCACCGGGGGCGAAGTAGGCGAAGAAGGGACGCTCGGGGTTGGCGGCACGCTGCAGTCGGATCCAGTCGATCGTCTTGGCGGCCAGGTCTTCGGTGACGTGATAGTCGGGGTCGGTGGACGGCTCGACCGGTGCGGTGCCCTCGTACAGCGACGGCTCGAACTGGTTGGTCTCCCCGCCGAGGAAGCCGTAGAAACTGTCGAATCCGACCCCGGTGGGCCAGCGGTCGAAGGGGCCGGCCTGCGAGCATTCCCAGGCCGGGGCGAGGTGCCATTTACCGAAGCAGCCGGTGGCGTACCCGTTCATCTGCAGGACGCGGGCGATGGTGGCGGTCTCGTCGCGCAGCACACCGCAGTAGCCGGGGTGATCCCACGAGGAGTTCAGCACCGTACCCACCCCGGTGACGTGCGCGTCGCGTCCGGTGAGCAGGCTGGCACGGGTCGGGGAGCAGATCGCGGTGGTGTGGAAGCGGTTGTAACGCAGACCGTCGCGGGCCAGTTCGTCCAGCGCGGGGGTTTCGACGACCCCGCCGAAGGCGCCCGGCGCCCCGAATCCGACGTCGTCGAGCAGTACGACGACAACGTTGGGGGCGGTGGTCTGGGTTGCTTCAGCCATGTGTTCTGTCCTGTCCCTTGGTTGCACCTCGTCCGCGACCTTAAGGGCAGAGACTTAAGTGAGCGAGAATCCTTCCCGGCCACCGGCCGGGGTCACAGCCAGGACAGGTGCGGGGCGAGCAGGGCGTATCCGACGAAGGCGAAGATGTCGAGCAGGGTGTGGCAGATCACCAGTGGCATCACCCGGCGCCAGCGCCAGTAGACCAGGCCCAGGACGATGCCCATCAACACATTGCCGACCGCCATACCGGGGCCCTGGTAGAGGTGGTAGCTGCCGCGGATCAGCGCCGAGGTGATGATCACCACCGGCCAGCGCCACTGCAGTTGCCGCAGCCGGGTGAACAGCCAGCCGACCATCACGACCTCTTCGGCCGCGCCGTTCATGAAGGCCGCCCCGATCAGCACCGGGATCGTCCACCAGTTCTCGGCCAGGTTCGCCGCGACGATCTGGGTGCTGAGGCCCAGTTCGCGGGCGATCAGATAGACCCCCAACCCGGGGATGCCGATCGCCGCAGCCAGGCCCACCGCGACGAGCAGGTCGCGGGCCGGGCGGCGCAGGTCGAAGCCGATCGTGGCGAAGGGACGGCCGTGGCTGAGATGGAGCAGGTACAGCACCAGCACCACCGGCATCAGGCCGAAGCCGATGTTGGCGATTTGGTACAGCAGATCGAGCCAGGGACGCTCGGGCACCGCCGAGGAGTTCATCGTGGCCTGTTGCCGGGCGAGTGCTTCGGGACGGGTCAGGCGTTCGGTCAGCCGCAGGATCGCGTACACCGCGCTCTGACCGAAGGTGACCCCGAGCACCACCCACACTTCGATGCCGGGACGGGGTCGTCCGGGCTTTTCGGCTGGTTCGGCTCGCGCGGTTCGTTCGGCTCGCGCGGCTCGCTCGGCCGGGTTGGCATCTGTGCTCGGCTTCGGCGCCGATTCGGGTGCCGGGTCGGTCGGGGAGGTCATCGGTCCGCCCGGGTGCGGTAGTGGTAGCGATGATGTTCGGTGAACCCGAGCCGGTCGTACAGCGCCAGGGCGGGCTCATTGCCCGACTCGACCTGGAGATACGCGAAGTCGGCGGTGGTGTCGGCGGCCAGTAGTTGGGTGACCATGCGGCCCAGGCCGCGACGGCGGTGTTGCGGGTGCACCTCGATACACGAGATGCCGAGCCAGTTCTCGGCCGCGGCTCCGCGTCCGATCGCGACCGGGCCGTGTTCATCGACCAGAGTCAGGTAGCGCGCCGGGCCCGCGGTGAGCACCGGCACCGCTCGCGGGTCCTCCCCCTCGCCGCCGCGCAGCAGGGTCAGCCATTGCGGTGTCGGCGCGTGGTGCCAGACCGGACGCAGCCCGTCGGGAAGAGCGGCCGGGGCCAGCGAATCTTCGGTGAGGTCGCGCACCATGACATGGACGGGGTCGCTCGCCCGCCAGCCGCCGGCGGCTGCCGCGGCGTCGACCTCGGCGATCGAAGGGCCGGCGTCGCGGGTCGGGCCGAGAGGTTCCCCGTCGTTGGTCAGGGTGATCTGCAGCCGTCCCGGCAGGTCACGGTGGCGGTAGAAGTCGTCGACCGCGGCCAGGGCCTCGGGTACCGGTAGCCCGGGGTCGCCGGCGACCAGGGTGGAGTTCGCCCGGCTCGTCCAGCCCGAACCGGCGCGCAGCAGCCAGCCGCCCAGCCGGAACCGTTCCACCCCGGGCCAGCCGTGGGTGGCGACGCGCTGCAGATCGAGCGGGGTGGAGACGGGGCGCACCATCCGGGGGCCGGTTTCGCGGCGGTGGGTGATCTTGGACCGTTCCACCCACTGGGGCCCGGCGTCGGCCGGCAACACGATCAGGTGTGGCCCGTCCACGCCGAGGGGGTGGCCGACCAGGTCACGAGCTCCGGTGTCGTCGGCGATCCGCAACGACACCCGTGGGGCGTCGGCCGGTGGGGCCGACACCAAGGTGACGGCCTGGTTCACCGCTGGCCCAGGTGGGTGCGGGTGAACTCGAGGGCCTCGGCCAGATCCTTCTCCCGTTGCGCCCGGGAGCCCGATTTGCGGGTGTTCACCTCCAACACCACATGACCCCGGTAGCCGCGTTCGGTGAGGGCCTGCAGCACCTTGTCGGCCTGCTGGTTGCCGCGTCCGGGAATCAGGTGCTCGTCGTTGAACGAGCCCATCCCGTCGGTGAGGTGCAGGTGCTGCAGTCGGTCGCCCCAGCTCTCCACCAGGTTCAGGGACTGCATCCGGGCGGTGGCGGCATGCGACAGGTCGAGGGTGAGGGCGTCGTAGTCCAGGTCGGTGGGGTCCCAGCCGGGCTGGTAGGCCTTCAGCTCACCGGCGGGGGTGCGCCAGGGGAACATGTTCTCGACACAGAAGGTGACATGGTGTTCCTCGTTCAGTCGGCGCACCCCGGCGATGAAGTCGGAGGCGTAGCCGCGCTGCCAGATGAACGGCGGGTGCACCACCACCACGTCGGCGCCGAGCCGTTCGGCGACTTCGGCCGAGCGCACCAGTTTGTCCCACGGGTCACTGCCCCAGACGCGCTGGGTGACCAGCAGGGTGGGGGCGTGGATCGCCACCACCGGGATCTGGTGGTAGTCGCGCAGCTTTTCCACCGCGTCCACGTCGGCGGCCACGGGGTCGATGCCGACCATCACCTCGACCCCGTCGTACCCGAGGCGTCCGGCCAGTTCGAACGCACTGGACGTCGACTCGGGGTAGACCGAGGACGTCGACAGGGACACCTTGGGGCTGGGGTGGTCGTTGCTCACGGAGCCCACTTTAGTGGGGTGCGGGTAAGCCGGGGTCAAGCCGTCGTACCGGCCGATCGGCGGGTTTCGGGTGCCGGACTCGACCCGGTTAACGCTTCTGAAGCTTCGTCGGGAACAATAGGCGCATGCGATTCGACCACCTCTCCTATGCAGCCGGACCAGAAGGGTTGGCGGCGGCGGCCGCCATGCTCAGTGAGCAATTGGGAGTGGACACGATCGATGGTGGGTTCCACCCCAGATTCGGCACCCGTAACCGACTCATCCCGTTCCGCGACAACAAGTACCTCGAGATCGTCGAGGTGCTCGAGCATCCGGTCGCCGACAAGGCCCCCTTCGGCCAAGTGGTGCGTGCGCGCAGCGAAGCCGGCGGTGGCTGGCTGTCGTGGGCGGTGTCGGTGAGCGATATTGCTCCCTTCGAGTCGCGGTTGGGCCGCAAGGCGGTGCAGGGTTCGCGGCAGTTCCCCGATGGACGGCGCCTGGAGTGGCGCCAGTTGGGGGTCAAGGGCACCCAGGCAGACCCGCAGTTGCCGTTCTTCCTGCAGTGGGTCAGCGAACCCGAACTGCAGCCCAGCGCCCTGCCCGGTGAACTCGACCTGGTGCGTCTGGAGATCGGCGGCGACCGGGATCGGCTCGAGGAATGGCTCGGCGGTGACGTCGACGAGTTGCTCAACGGCGAACCGATGATCGAATGGACCGCCCCGCACGGTCTGCCCGGCATCGTGGCGGTGCACTTCAACACCCCGCGCGGGATGATCCGGCTCTGATTTTTCGGACCGCTGCTGTGGTGGCGGTCGGGCGCGTAAGGTTCGGGCTGTGAGCGTGCGTTTTCGTCCCGAAGTTGCGGCCATGCCCCGTTATGTCCCGGGCAAGCCGCCCGGCCCGGGCCCGGATGGTCGCGCCTACAAGCTGGCCAGCAACGAGAATCCCTTCGACCCGCTGCCCAGTGTGCGGGCGGCGTTGGCCGAGTGTGCGCTGAACCGATACCCCGACCCGGGCAATGCCGCGATCACCGCCGCGCTGAGTGCGCGGCTGGGAGTTGCCGGCGAATCGTTGGTCTTCGGCACCGGGTCGGTGCAGGTGCTGGCCCAGTTGCTCAGCGCCACCTGTGGGCCCGGCGACGAGGTGGTCTTTCCGTGGCGGAGTTTCGAGGCCTACCCCTTGGCGGTGCAGATGACCGGGGCGAGCGCAGTGCCGGTGCCGCTGGCCGGAGCCGAACACGACCTGGCCGCAATGGCGGACGCGATCACCGACCGCACCCGGGCAGTGTTGCTGTGCAGCCCGAACAACCCGACCGGCCCGGCCCTGGGTGCCGATGCGGTGGAGTCATTCGTGACGGCGGTGCCCGACGATGTGTTGGTGGTGCTGGATGAGGCCTATGTCGAGTACGTCACCGACCCGGCCGCGGTGCGCGGGCTGGACGTGCTCGCCCGGCACCGCAATGTGGTGTCGTTGCGGACCTTCTCCAAGGCTTACGGACTGGCCGGGTTGCGGGTGGGGTTCGCGGTCGCGGACCCGTCCATCACCGAGGTGATCCAAGCCGCAACGATGCCGTTCGCGACCTCGGTGCCGGCACAGGTTGCGGTGCTGGCCTCGCTGGCGGCGAGCGACGAACTGGATGAGCGGGTGCGTTCGATCGTCGCCGAACGGGAACGGGTGCTGGCCGGATTGGCCGAGTTGTCCGTGCCGGTGCCGGACAGCCAGGGCAACTTCTTCTGGCTCGCTGCCGGAATCAAGGGTTTGGACGCGGCCGCTTGGGCCGAACGTTTCGACGCCGTCGGGTTGTCGGTGCGGGCCTTCCACACCGGTGGGCCCGGCGACGGGGTGCGGGTGTCGATCGGTGAGGTGGAGGCCAACGACCGGACCCTCGAGGTGATCGCCGCGGCCGGCTGAGGGTTTCGTCCGCCTTCGGGGTTCATTCGCCGTGGGGGTGCGGTCGCCGATGCGGTGGATTGTCGGTGTGGGTACATAGTCTGAAGCCATGGCGAAGAGCAGGTCGGAGTACCGGTGCACCGAATGCGGTTGGACCACGGTGCGGTGGGTCGGTCGGTGTGGTGAATGCCAGACCTGGGGCTCGGTGGTCGAATCGAGCGGACCGGCTGCAGCGGCGGCGGTGCAGGCGCGGACCCCGGCGACCGCTGCGGTACCGATCGGCGAGGTGCCGCTGGCCGCGGCGAAACGCGACCTGACCCGGATCGGGGAACTGGACCGGGTGTTGGGTGGCGGTTTGGTGCCCGGGGCGGTGGTGTTGCTGGCCGGGGAACCCGGGGTGGGCAAATCAACCCTGCTGCTGGACGTGGCCGCGCACTGGGCCCGGGCGGAGCGTCCGACTTTGTATGTCACCGGTGAGGAGTCGGCCGCCCAGGTGCGGTTGCGGGCCGAACGAACCGGAGCGTTGACCGACAACCTGTGGTTGGCCGCCGAGGACGACCTGGAAGTGATCCTGGGCCATATCGAGCAGGTCGAACCGTCGCTGATGGTGCTGGACTCGGTGCAGACCGTCCGGGCCAGTGCCGACGGGTCCTCGGGATCGGTGACCCAGGTGCGCGAGGTCACCGGCGCCCTGGTGCGGGTGGCGAAACGACGCGGAATGGCGGTGATGATCGTGGGTCACGTCACCAAGGACGGTGCGATCGCCGGGCCCCGGCTGCTGGAGCATCTGGTGGATGTCGTGTTGTCGTTCGAGGGTGACCGGCACTCGGGCTTTCGGATGGTGCGGGCCACCAAGAACCGGTTCGGGCCGGCCGATGAGGTGGGCTGTTTCGAGATGGCCGAGGGCGGCATCGTCGAGGTGACCGACCCGTCGGGGCTGTTCACCTCCCATCATGAAGAGCCCGTGCCGGGTACGGCGGTGACGGTGACCCTGGAGGGTCGCCGGCCCTTGCTGGCCGAGGTGCAGGCCCTGCTGGCCCCGACCGAACAGCACGCCCGGCGCACCACCCAGGGGGTCGACTCGGCCCGGGTCGCGATGATCGTGGCGGTGTTGCAGCGGCGGGTGCGGGTGCTGGCGGGCATCAATGACGTGTATGTCTCCACTGTGGGTGGGGCGCGGGTGGTGGACCCGGCCGCGGACCTGGCGATCGCGTTGGCACTGGCCTCGGCCAATGCCAAGGAAGCCCCGTGGGGCCGGGTGGTGGCGTTGGGTGAGGTGGGGCTGGCCGGTGAACTCCGTCCGGTGCCGGCGATCTCGCGGCGGCTGAACGAGGCAGCCCGGTTGGGCTTCAATCTGGCCGTGGTGCCGGCGCGCAGTGAGTTCACCCCGCCGGCCGGGATGCGGGTGATCGCCGCGCCGACCCTGGCCCGGGCCCTGGCCGAACTCGACGGTTGAACATCCCCTTGGGTGTAGGTGCCCAACAGGGGGTTAATACACTTGACCCCTTGGCCGTCGGCGACAAGGGAGTACAACGGTGTCAACCAACCCCGATCAACTGCGGCGCGTTCAGGCCCTGGTGGCCCCGGGCACGCCGCTGCGCGACGGCCTGGAACGCATCCTGCGCGGGCAGACCGGCGCCTTGGTGGTGCTCGGGGCGGGACGGGCGGTCACCCAACTGTCGACCGGCGGGTTCGATCTGGACACCCCCTTCACCCCCACCGCGTTGCGGGAGCTGGCCAAGATGGACGGGGCGATCATCGCCACCGCCGACCTGACCCGGATCGTGGCCGCGGGCGTGCACCTGATGCCGTCACCGACCCTGGCCACCGACGAGGTGGGTACCCGGCACCGGACCGCCGACCGGGTCAGCCAGCAGACCGGGGTGCCGGTGGTGACGGTGTCGTCGTCGATGTCGACCATCGCCTTGTTCCTGGACGGCGAACGACATTTGGTGGACACCTCCTTCCAGATCATCTCCCGGGCGAACCAGGCGCTGGCCACCTACGCCCGCTACACCGAACGACTGCTGGACGTGTCGCGCCGGCTGTCGATCCTCGAGGCCCAGGATCAGGTGACGTTGAAGGACCTGGCCTACGTGCTGCAACGGCTGGAGATGGTGCGACGCCTGGGTGACGAGTTGGAGGGCTATGTGGTCGAGCTCGGCACCGACGGGCGCCTCCTGGCACTGCAGCTGCACGAACTGGAGCCCGGCACCGACTACCTGCGCGACCTGCTGCTGCGCGACTATCCGCCGAACGAGGAACACCGTCCCGAACAACTGGCCGCACTGAGCGGGGACGAACTGCTGGATCCGCAGGCGGTCGCCAAGGCGGCCGGCTACTCCGACGCCCTCGACGCCCGACTTTCCGTGCACGGCTACCGGCAACTCGCCCAGATCCACCGACTGCCGAGCAGTGTGGCCGAACGCCTGCTGGACCATTTCGGCGGACTGCAGGGGTTGATGGGCGCGACGATGGCCGAACTGCTCGATGTCGACGGCATCGGGGAGAGCCGGGCTCGCCTGGTGCGCGACGGACTGATGCGGCTGTCGGAGTCGATCTACGAGACCTGAGCCCGCAGCGATCGACGGGACGATTCCTCGCGCACTATGTGCTGCAGTTCGACGTGCACCCGGGCGCTCAAGGACTCTCGTCCCCGGCAGGCTCCGTCCTCGCGATTCAGCGCAGGCTCATCACGTGCTGCACGGCCTTGGCGCCTTCCAGTTGGGCGGTGGCCACATAGGTACCCGGTCGCAGGACCTCGTCACGGATCTTGCACTTGTCGGCCGAGCGTTTCGCCGGCCAGGCCATCGTCCACGTGGTCGCCTTCTCCGGCGGCAGTTCCGCGGCCAGCTTCGGCACCCAGTCGGCGCAGTTCTTGGTGGTCCAGATCCGGTCGGTACCCGAGTACACCTTCAGCTCGAAGTTGTCGGGACCGATCTTCAGCGCGCACGGGCCGGAACCACCGTTGATCACCGACAGTTCGAAGTCCACAGTTTTTCCGGCGGTGACCTTGGGCGGCCCCGTGAGGGTTACCCGCAGGTCGTCCGGTTTACAGGCCGCAACCGCCGTCGGAGTCGGCGTCGGCGTGGCGGTGGGGGTAGCGCTGGGCGATGGTTGCGTGGTCGTCGGAGGGGCCGACGAGGACGGTGCCTGTGTCGGCGACGGAGCCGGCGTGGGGCTGCTTCCGGCCGGCGGGCTCGTCTCTTGGCCGGCCGTCTCGCTCGGATCCGGCGTGGGCTCGGAAGCGGCGGGTGTTTGCGGGGTCGACGGCGCGGTGGCCACGGGCTCGCTGCCCTTGGGCCACAACAACCACATCAACAGGGCAACCGCCACCAGCACCGCCAGCAGGACCACAACTCGTCGGGCCCAGTAGGTGCGCGGACTGTCGGGACCGACCGGGCGCACCAAGCTACTCATGACGACATGCTAGGCACTGCGAACGTCCCCGCTCGGCCTCGACGCGCCGTTGTGCCCGACTCAGGCGGCCCTGTCGCGGGCTGTTTCGACGCTCTGGGCCCCGGTCGCCATCCGCCGGTGACGCAACGGTCTTCGCTGGGGGTCGACCCGCTGTGGTGGCAACACTTCTGCCAACCCGTCTGCTCCCATCCTGACCTGCCACCGGCTACCCGGGATCGACCGCACATGGGGTTCGACCAAGCGGTGATGGTGCGGGCACAGCAGCGTCAGATTCGACATGTCCGTCGAACCGCCCTTGACCCACGGCACGATGTGGTGGGCCTCGCAGTCACCAGGGGGCCGGTCACAGCCCGGGAAGACGCAGCCGCCGTCGCGAATCACCAGCGCACGGCGCAGATCCGGGGTGACCAGGCGTTGCTCCCGGCCGAGGTCCAGCACCGTCGAGTCTCCGCCGAGCACCGCGGGCAGTACCCCGGCATCACAGGCCAGTCGCCGCAACTCCGCCGGGTCGATCTGCTCCCCGGATTCGGCCAGGGTGCCCATCCCGAGATCGTCGAGCAGGTTCTCCACCGGCACCAGCACCGTCAGCGTGGGCCGTCCGGGTGATCCTTCCGGACCACGTCCGGCGAGCTCGATCAGGGCATCGGCCCGCAATTGGCTCATCGTGGACGATTCGGTTTCGTCCACCGCGCCGGTGCCGCGTGCGGCCGCCCGGGTCGCGGCCTCGCTGCGCCACGCCTTGTGCGCGATCGCGTTGATCGCATTGACCAACACCTCCCCGTCGGCAAGTGGCACCCGGCCGCGGAACCACATCACACCGTCGGCCTCGTCGCGACCGTAGGACAGGTAGCGGCCACGCCGGGCCCGCTGCTGCTGTTCGATGGCGGCATCGGCCTGACTGGCAGCGGCCTGTTCGGGCAACACCACTTCCGCGACCGTCTGGGCGGCCCGGTGCAGTCCCTTCAGGTCGAGTCGCTGAGCTTCCCGCAACAGATGGGTCTGGGCGTCGGTGATCGCCTCCGCCGGGGCGTCGGACGGTAGCCGCACCAGCCCCGACACCACGGCCGCAGCCTGTTCCCCCGACAACTCTCCGGCCGCCAACGCGGCCTGCACCAACCCGAAGGCGGGCAACTCCCGGGCCAACCGCACCCGCAACCGCGTTGCCCGGCCACTGACCTGGCCCTGAGCCTGCCACCATTCTGCAGTGTCCAGGCCGTGACGCTGCCCGGTGGTCTTGCGACGTTCCAGTTCACCGAGCAGGTTCAGTTCCAGGGCACGCACCATCGACGCCAGCACCTGGGTGCCGGCGAACCGGTCCATCAACTCGTCGTCGCCGGTGTCGGTCCACGCTTTGTCGGCCAGGCGCCGCAACAGGGCGATGGCCTCATCCACCTCATCGGCGGGTTCGATTTCTTCTCCGCTCACACCCCATACGGTGGGCACCCATCCCGAGAACTTCCCTCCCACCCGCTTCCCTGTGGACAACCACCTCAACCCGCCGACCCGACACCTGTGCACAACTGGTCTACGCTGTGCCCGATGCCCACCGACCCCCAACGCAGCGACCCGGCCACCCGTCGGCGATCCAGCCGGATCGTGACCGCGGTGAACAGCTGGTTCGCCGATGCCGCCCGCGATCTGCCCTGGCGGCCCACCCCGACCCGTACCGTCACCCCCTGGCAGGTCATGGTCAGCGAGTTCATGCTGCAGCAGACCCCGGTCTCCCGGGTTCTCGAACCATGGACGAACTGGGTGCACCGTTGGCCCTCCCCGGCGGCACTGGCCGATGCGCCGGTGGCCGAGGCGATCCGGGCCTGGGGACGGCTCGGCTACCCGCGCCGGGCACTGCGCCTGCACCGGGCCGCCACCGAGATCACCGACCGATTCGACGGTCGGGTACCGGCAAAGTTCGACGATCTGCGTTCCCTACCGGGAGTCGGCGACTACACCGCCGCCGCGATCGCGACCTTCGCCTTCGGGCAGCGCCATGCGGTGTGTGATGTGAACGTGCGTCGCGTCCTGGCCCGGGCCATCGACGGCCGGGCCCAACCTGCCCCCAACCCCAAGGTCGAACAAGCCATCGCCGAACAGATGCTGCCGCGCGACACCGAGCGCGCGGTCACCTGGGCCGCCGCAGCGATGGAACTCGGCGCCCTGGTCTGTACCTCCCGCTCCCCCGACTGCCCCTCCTGCCCGATCGCGAAACACTGCGCCTGGCGGGCCGCCGGCCATCCGGCCGCCGAGGTTGTGCAACGTACCCAGGCCTGGCACGGCACCGACCGGCAATGCCGGGGCCGATTGATGGCCCATCTGCGCAGCACCGATCAGCCCGTTCCCGCCGCTGATCTGATCCATTGCTGGCCCGACGACGATGATCAACGAGACCGCTGTCTGTCCTCCCTGGTCGAGGACGGTCTGGTCGTCGAGGTCGAGAACAGGTTCGCACTACCCCACTGAGCCACCTTCGACACGACCCAACCGGCGCACACCCTGCCTGGTGGCCCCGACGCTGGCCACCACCACACACACCACGGCCAACCATTCCCGTCCGGTCAGGATCTCCCCGAGCAGCACCAGGGCCGCCAGTGCGGCAGCGGCCGGTTCCAGGCTCATCAGGATTCCGAACACCCCGGCACGCAGCTTCTGCAGGGCCGCGATTTCCAGACTGTAGGGCAGCACCGAACTGAGCAGGCCGACCAGCGCCGCCATCGCCAACAGCCGGACGTCCACCAGACCCGCACCGTCCACCCAAACGGCCGGCACCGCCAACACCACCGCCCCGAAGATGCTCGCCATGGTTACCGCCGATGCCCCCGACCAGCGCGCCCCGGTCGGACCCGACAAGATGATGTAGCCCGCCCATGAGGCCCCGGCCAGCAGCGCCAGCAGCACCCCGACCGGATCGAGGACGGTCGGTGACCAGCCGAGCAGCACCACCCCGCCCCCGGCCAGCACCACCCACACCAGATCCCGCATTCGCCGTGACCCGAGCAGTGCCACGGTCAACGGCCCGAGAAACTCGATGGTGACCGCCAATCCCAGTGGGATCCGGGCGAAGCTGTGGTAGATCGCCACGTTCATCGTCACCAGGCACACCGAGTAGCCGAGCACCAGCAGCCAGTCGGTACGGCTCCGGCCGGTCAGTCGGGGCCGGGCGATCACCAGCAGCATCAGCGCGGCCATGGTGAGTCGCAGCCAGGCCATCGACAGGGGGCTGACCTGCTCGAACAGCCCCTTGGCGAAGGCGGCCCCGACCTGCACCGACACGATCGCGGCCAGCACCAGCAGCACCGGCCGCCCGGTCATACCGTGTTCGCCCCGCACCGCCCCATCGTCCTATCCCCGGCAACAACAACGGGCCCGGGGTCACACCCCGGGCCCGTCACTGTTGGAATCTCAGGCTTCCTCGGCCGATCCCGATTCGCCCTCTTCGGTGCCGCTCGGCACCAGGTCGGGCACCTCGGCCTTGCGGTTGCCGGTGAAGGAGAACGGCAGTTCCGAGCCTTCCTCGGCCACGTCGACCACGACGATCTCGCCGGCCCCGACCTCACCGAACAGGATCTTCTCGGCCAACTGGTCCTCGACATCGCGCTGCAGGGCGCGACGCAGCGGACGCGCACCGAGCACCGGGTCGAAGCCACGGTCGGCGATCAGTTCCTTGGCGGCCTGGGTCAGCTCGATACCCATGTCCTTGTCGCGCAGGCGCTCCTCGATGTCGCGCACCATCAGGTCCACGATCCGCAGGATGTCGTCCTTGCTGAGCTGGTGGAAGACCACCACCTCGTCGATGCGGTTCAAGAACTCGGGACGGAAATGCTGCTTCAGTTCGTCGGAAACCTTCGCCTTCATCTTCTCGTACGAACCCTCGACATCACCGGCCTGGGAGAACCCGAGATTGACCGACTTGTTGATATCGCGAGTACCGAGGTTCGTGGTCATCACGATCACGGTGTTCTTGAAGTCGACCACCCGACCCTGTGCGTCGGTGAGGCGACCCTCGTCGAGAATCTGCAACAGCGAGTTGAAGATATCCGGGTGGGCCTTTTCGATCTCGTCGAACAGCACCACCGAGAACGGCTTGCGGCGCACCTTTTCGGTGAGCTGGCCACCCTCTTCGTATCCGACATATCCCGGTGGGGAACCGAACATCCGCGAAGCGGTGTGCTTTTCGGAGTATTCACTCATGTCGAGCGAAATCAGCGCATCCTCGTCCCCGAACAGGAATTCGGTCAACGCCTTGGTCAGCTCGGTCTTACCCACACCCGACGGTCCGGCGAAAATGAACGAACCGCTGGGTCGCTTCGGGTCCTTCAACCCGGCTCGGGTACGACGGATCGACCGCGACAGCGCGCGCACCGCATCGTCCTGACCGATGTAGCGTTTGCCGATTTCCTCTTCCATGTGCAGCAGTCGCGAGGATTCCTCCTCGGTCAGCTTGAACACCGGAATACCGGTGGCACTCGACAGCACCTCGGCGATGGTTTCCTCATCGACCTCGGCCACCACATCGGCGTCCCCGGCCTTCCAGGCCTCTTCCTTCTCCTGGCGCGCCGAAATGAGCTTCTTCTCGTCGTCGCGCAGGGCGGCGGCACGCTCGAAGTCCTGGGCGTCGATCGCGGCTTCCTTCTCCAGCCGCACCGCCGAGATCTTCTCGTCGAACTCGCGCAGGTCCGGCGGGGCGGTCATCCGGCGGATCCGCAACCGGGCACCGGCCTCGTCGATCAGGTCGATCGCCTTGTCCGGCAGGAAGCGGTCGGAGATGTACCGGTCGGCCATCTGCGCGGCCCCGGCCAGCGCCTCGTCGGTGATCGTCACGCGGTGGTGGGCCTCGTAACGGTCCCGCAGGCCACGCAGGATGTCGATGGTCTGGGCGATCGACGGCTCGTTGACCTGGATCGGCTGGAATCGTCGCTCCAGCGCGGCGTCCTTCTCGATGTGCTTGCGGTACTCGTCCAGGGTGGTCGCACCGATGGTCTGCAGTTCACCGCGGGCCAGCATCGGCTTCAGGATCGAGGCCGCGTCGATCGCGCCCTCGGCCGCGCCGGCACCCACCAGGGTGTGGATCTCGTCGATGAACAGCACGATGTCACCGCGGGTGCGGATCTCCTTGAGCACCTTCTTCAGGCGTTCCTCGAAGTCACCGCGGTACCGCGAACCGGCCACCAGCGCACCCAAGTCGAGGGTGTAGATCTGCTTGTCGCGCAGCGTCTCGGGAACATCACCGCGCACGATCGCCTGGGACAGGCCCTCGACCACCGCGGTCTTGCCCACACCGGGCTCACCGATCAGCACCGGGTTGTTCTTGGTACGCCGCGACAGCACGGTCATCACGCGCTCGATCTCGGTCTCGCGGCCGATCACCGGGTCCAGCTTGTTCTCGCGCGCGGCCTGGGTCAGGTTGCGGCCGAACTGGTCCAGCACCGCCGACGAGGACGGCGAACCGGCCCCCTCGGGCGCCCCGGAGGTGGCGGATTCCTTGCCCTGGTAACCGCTGAGCAGCTGCAACACCTGGTTGCGCACCCGGGTCTGGTCGGCGCCGAGCTGCACCAGCACCTTGGACGCCACGCCCTCACCTTCGCGGATCAGGCCCAGCAGGATGTGCTCGGTGCCGATGTAGGAGTGGTTCAGCTGCAGCGCTTCGCGCAGGCTCAGCTCCAGCACCTTCTTGGCGCGCGGGGTGAACGGGATGTGTCCCTTGGGCGAGTTCTGGCCGGGGCCGATGATCTCCTCGACCTTCTCCCGGACGGCCTCCAGCGAGATCCCCAGCGACTCCAGCGCCTTCGCCGCCACACCCTCACCCTCGTGAATCAGCCCCAGCAGGATGTGCTCGGTGCCGATGTAGTTGTGGTTGAGCAGCCGGGCTTCCTCCTGGGCAAGCACGACCACCCGACGGGCTCGGTCGGTGAAACGCTCGAACATGGGCAACTCCTCTCGGTTGGCTCAACTGTAGTCGTCCCCTCGGACAATCAGGCCGGAATTATTCCGCCCCAGCTGACCCATGCCCTAGACAACACCGATTCGGTGCCGGATTGTTCCCGTTTCACCTCGTGGGTTTTTTCACGCCCCCACCGGCATCCCTCACGGGTGGGCGGCGGCGTAGGCCTCGCGGATCTCCTTCGGCACCCGGCCCCGGGGGCTCAGCTCGTGGCCGGCTTCGATCGCCCAGGCCCGGATCTCGGCTGCCGAGGCACCCGAGGCCGACGACGCGGCGGGCGCCGACGACTTGCGGGGGGTGCGGGCCGAAACCTTGCGGGCATGGCCGATATACAGTGCCAGGGCATCGCGCAGCTTCGCGGCATTGTCGGCCGAGAGATCGATTTCATAAGTGGTGTTGTCAAGGGCGAAGGTAATGGTCTCTTCCGCCACGGAGCCGTCAATATCGTCTTCCAACGACACATGAATACGCTTGACCATGATTTCCTCCTTGCACCGTTTAACGAATTGAATACTAAGCCTTCCAGGACCTGATGTGCCAAATCATGAGCCAATTATCCCCTCGGATCCCGCCGGGTCGGCATTTCATGATTCCACCCAGCACAGTTTCGCCCGCCAATCCGCCGTCAACCGGCATGACCCGGTATCGGCTTGGCAATCGGCCAGTACCGGCCCCGATGGCTGGTGGCACACCCGGCATCCGCATGATCATTTCCGAACCTCTTTGTTCGCCGCCGATCAGGTGGCCGAAATCATTTGCACGATGGTGAACCGATTCCTGCCCGACCACAACCCGGCTTTCCTCGATCTCGGTGCGGGATCGGGCGAACTCACCGCGGCGCTGACGAATGCCCGGCCACAATCCCCGTTCGCCGGGGTGGACCTCCGCGCCGGCCCGACCGACGTCACCTGGCTGGTCGACACCTGGGACGTCCTGCGCGGTGAATGGTCGACCGGTGCGGTGGAGAAATGGTGGACCAACCGGGACGGCCCGGTGGTGGTGATCGGGCACGAGTTCCTGGACGAGCTGCCCTGCCCCATCGGCCCGGACGCCGACCCGGAGTGGGCCGCGCACTGGTGGCCGAACGCCGACCACCCGCACCTACCCGAAAATGGCCGCACCCGCGACCTGGCCTGGGCCGATGTGATCCGGCGGCTGCGCCGCACCGGCGGCCTGGCGGTGATGGTCGATTACGGCCATGTGCTCCCCGACCGCCCGACCGATCCCACCTTGCGGGGTTTCCGGGACGGCCGCCTGGTCGAGGCGGTCTTCGACGGTTCGGTGAACCTGACCGCGGACGTGGCGGTGGACGCGGTGGCCGCCGCGGCCGAGGCCGAGGGTGCCGAACGGGTCTGGTTCGCCCGCCAATCCGCCACCGTCGAACACTGGCTGCCCGAACCGTCCACAGCCTCATCACCCCTGACCGACCTGATGGCCCGGAACCGACGTCGCGTGCTGGCGACCGAAGAGGTGGCCGGTTCCCGCGGTCTGGGCGCCTACTGGTGGCTGGTGCACCACGTCCGCCCCAGCAGCGACCCCACCGGCGACATGGCAGGCTGAACCCATGCCTGTTGCGGATGAACCTGCCGACCTCAAGGTGTTGGTCGGCTCCCCGGGTGCCGGACTGTTACCCGGCCCGGACCTGCCCGACGGCACGCTGTTGTTGGACCTGGGCCCCGACCATCCCTCCCGCGCCGGTTTGCTGGAACTCGATCTGTGGTTGTCGGACGATCACGCCACGATCCGCGCCGCCGACGTCCGGGTCGGCGCTCTGCACCGAGGGGTGGAGAAGCTCTTCGAGGTGCGCGACTACCGCCAGGTGTTGATGCTGGCCAACCGGCACGACTGGCACGCCCCTTTTGCCGGCGAACTCGTCGTCGCTCTGGCGGTGGAGGATCTGCTCGGCCTGGTGGTGCCCGAACGGGCCGTACTGCTGCGGATGGTGCTGGCCGAACACACCAGAATCTCCTCCCACCTGGGATTCCTGGGCTGGCCGGCCCGCCGCATCGGCGATCTGGCGCCCCTGCACCCGATCCGCGAACAACTGCGCATTCAACTGCTGGCCCTGACCGGCAACCGGGTGCACCCGATGATCACCCGCCTCGGCGGTCTGGCCATCGATGCCGGCGAAGCCTGGCTGACCAACGAGGTCACCGCGACGGCCGCCGCCGCACATTGGGCCACCGAGCTGCTTTCCGCGATGGACACCGAAACCCCGGTCGCCCCGGGCATCACGCCGGTCACCACGGAGGTGATCGAAGGGTACGGACTGTCGGGTCCGGTGGCCCGGGCGGCCGGGATCGACCTCGATGTGCGCCGCCTGAGCCCCTACCTCGATTACGCCGGCCACCCCCCGCCGACCACACCGCCGGTCGCCAACGATGCCCCCGGACGGTTGCGGCAGCTCGCCGCCGAAGTTGCCACCTCCGCAGAACTGATTCGCACCCTGGTCGACCGGCTGGCCGACACCCCCGAGCCGGTGGAGGTGCCCTTGCCGAAGGTGATCAAGGCGCCGGAGGCCGAAACCTATGTCGCCACCGAGGCTCCCCTGGGTCGGGCCGGGTGCCATCTGGTGTCGCGGGGGCAGGCCACCCCGTGGCGGTTGCGGTTGCGCACTCCCTCGGCGGCCACGGTGTCGGCGCTGCCGGCGATCCTGCCGGGCTGTCCGGTGCCGGAGTTGGAGGGCGCGCTGGCGTCCTTGGGCTATGTCGTGGGTGACGTCGACAAGTAACCGGACGAGCAGCCGGCAGCACGAGTGGCCGAACGCAAAAGCCACCGGGCCCGTTGACCCGGTGGCGTTGCGTCAAGCTGTCAGGCTTGGCGGCGTTCTTCCTGCTGCTCCTCGCCACCCAGGGCGAGCGCCTGCAGATCCACCACGGTCGGGTGCTCACCCTCGGCCCAGATGTCCTCGGCCTTGGGCAGGGCGTCCCAGTCACTCTTGGTCGCAACCCGGCGCGGCAGGGCGAGCAGTTCGGCGTCGTCCTCGGTGAGGGCACGCACCTCGTCCTCGCGAGCGCTCAGTTCGGTGCGCAGCTTGGCGATGGTGGCGGTCAACGAGACGTTGTCACCACGCAACTGCGACATTTCCTGCTGCTGGCGGCTGACCTGGACGAGGAGTTCCTCGATCTGTGCGTTGAGTTCCTCGATCTGCTGATGCAGGGTGCGTACCCGATCGGCGGCCTGGGAGTTGTACGACTCCATGGTCGACAGCACCGACACGTGCTGGGCACGTTCGGTACGCAGGGCGTCGCCGTGCGCGACGGCATGTTCGGCCGCCTGACGGCTGCGACGCTGTTGTTCGGTTCGCACCTGACGCCACAGCAACACCGCGGCGACGATGCCGGCCACGATGGCGATTCCGATCCCGACCCGGATCACCCAGATCGGCCCGAACGCTGCGGCCACGGCTAGAACGGCGCCGACACCCAGAACCACCTGGGCGGAACGGCGCCAATGGGAAGGAGACATGGCCCGATTCGTCTCTGTGCTCACGCGGGAAATGTAACAGTGGCATACGAAAATCTGTCCCATTTGCCCCGCGTGTCACCTGTTCCACAGGCTTCGGCTCTCCCGGAGCCGGAAAAGAACGAGTATCAGTCGGTCGGTTCGGGTTCGGCCGACGTTTCCTCGTCCTCGTCCTCGGGTCGTTTGCAGGCACGTTCCAGATAGAGCCCGGCCGCCACCAACCCGGCACTGGTCAGCACGGCAACCAGCGACCAGATCACCCGTTCCCGGGGTGCGGCCGCGTCCCACCGGGGCAGGTTCACCAGGGCGTAGCCGAGGTAGCCGCCGAGCACCACCGCGCCGCCGAGGGCGGCCGATTTACCCAGCACCAACAGCCGGACGGCCTCGAAGGCGTTCACCCGCACCCGTTGCACGTGTACCCGTTGCCGCATCCGGTAGCCGAAGACCGCCACCACGATCGCAGCCAGCGCGAGCATCAGCGGCGCGGCCGGCGGTACCGACGGCGGGGTCGCGCCGCTGCGTCCGATCAGGTCGGTGATGAACCAGACCAGCACCCCGCCCACCAACACGGCGGTGATCAACAGCCGCCAGCTGGTCAGGGTCAGCCGGGGCGGCTCGGGCTGGGGTTGGCTCATCGGGTTGTTCCGTTCGCCGTTCAGTCCTCGAGGTGCAGGTCGTCGCGGCGGGTAATGCCGTCGCGGCCGACGGCCTCGAGCAGGTCGGCGACTTTGCCGCGTCCCTCGATCTCGGCACCGGGGTCGATGTCATTCCAGGGGGCCAGCACGAAGGCCCGTTCATGGGCGCGCGGGTGCGGCAGGGTCAGTTCCTCGTCGTCCAGGGTCTGGCGGCCCACCATGATCAAATCCAGATCCAAGGTGCGGGGCCCGTTCGGCAGGTCGCGGGTGCGTCCGAAGGCGTCCTCGATCGCGTGGGCACGTTCCAGCAGGGTGCGCGGGTCCTGGGTCGTTTCGGCCACCACGACCAGGTTCAGGAAGTCGGGGCTGTCGCTGGGGCCACCGACGGCCTTGGTCTCGTAGATCGGTGAGACGTCGACGATGATCACGTCCGGAGTGTCCCGCAGTGCGTTGACCGCTCCGGAGATGGCCGCCAGGCGGTCTCCGAGGTTCGATCCGATCGCCACCACGAGCTTGCTCAGGGGCTTCATGCCCGAGAGCGTGTCGACATCGATCGCATAGGGGTTGGGACTGGTCATGGGGTGGTCCTTCGCTTCTGGTGCATCGTCACCGCAACGTCTTCGAAAGGCACGGTGATCGGGGCTTGGGGCTTGTGGACGGTGACGCTCACTTCGGCGACCCGGTCGTCGGCCAGGCAGGTTGCGGCGATGCGACCGGCCAAGGCTTCGATGAGGTTCAGCGGCTCCCCCGTGATATCGGCGACGATTGCTTGCGCGAGTGCACCATAGTCGACCGTGTGGCTCAGTTCATCGGTCTCCACAGCGGCGGTCAGGTCCAGCTCCAAGGTGACGTCGACCACGAACCGCTGACCATTGCGCCGTTCGTGCTCGAAGACACCATGATGTCCGTGGGCGGCGATGCCGGTGAGTTTGATCTGTCCCATCGCACGCTCCCCTCGCATCAAACCTCCTAGACCCTAGCCGAACCACCCACCCGGCTCCGTATCGCCGATCACACCCGGCACCGTTGCGGCGGCGTTCATTCCGGACGCGACGGTCCGGTGCCGCGCAGTTCGCGCATCACCCTGGCCGCGTCCAGATGTGCCGCGACGGTGTGGGTGCGTACCGCCCAGATGCCGCGTTCGGCGCACCAGGCGCTGATCGCCGCGGTGGCATCGTCCAACTCGCCGGGTGGCCGGGCCACCCCGCCGCTCGACAGTCGCGCACCGAGGAAACTCTTGCGTGACACTCCCACCAACACCGGATGACCGAGCCGTTGCACCGCGTCGATACCGCGCAACAGCTCCCAGTTGTGGTCGGCGGTCTTCGAAAAGCCGAATCCGGGGTCGACCACCAGCCGGGACGGGTCGATGCCGGCGGCCAGCGCCTCGGCGACCCGCTGCCCCAGTTCGGCACAGACATCGGCGACCACATCGTCGTAGTGCAGGTGGTCGGCATGCTGCATCGTCGCCGAGTGCCCGCGCCAGTGCATCAGCACGTAGCCCGCCCCGGCCTCGGCGACCACCCGGTACATCTTCGGGTCGGCCAGGCCGCCGGAGACGTCGTTGACGATCTTCGCCCCGGCTTCGACCGCCTGCCGGGCGACCTCGCTGCGCATGGTGTCGACCGACACGACCGCCCCGGCTTCGGCCAGGGCGCGAATTACCGGGATGACGCGGGCCAGTTCCTCACCCTGAGTGGGACGGGCCGCGCCGGGACGGGTGGATTCCCCACCCACGTCGAGCAGGTCGGCCCCTTCGGCCAGCAACTGTCGGCCGTGGGCGATCGCGGATTCGGCATCGGGCCACGATCCTCCGTCGGAGAAGGAATCGGGAGTGACGTTGATGATGCCCATCACCAGCGTCCGGTCGGCCCGGGGGATCACTCCGCCCGGTTCCCGTCGAGTATCTCGCCGGCGGCATGGAGGTTCTTGAGTTTGACGTAGTTCGCCGCCCCGACCCGGAACCTGGCGGCCTTCTCGGGGTCGAGTTCGCGCACCACCTTGGCGGGGCTGCCCATCACCACCGAACGGGGCGGCACCTCGGTGCCCTCGAGCACCAGGGCTCCGGCCGCGACCAGCGATTCGGCGCCGATCACCGCGCCGTTCATCACCACCGCACCCATCCCGATCAGGCAGCCGTCACCGATCGTGCAGCCGTGGATGACCGCCCGGTGTCCGACCACGACGTCGTCGCCGATGACCGCGGGGATGCCTTCGTCCACGTGCACCACCGAGTTGTCCTGCAGGTTCGTGCGGGCCCCGATGCTGACCCGGTCGGAGTCGGCACGCACCACGGTGCCGTACCAGACCGACGAGTCGGGGCCCATCGTGACGTTCCCGGCGACGGTCGCCGAAGGTGCCACCCAGGCTCCCTCGGCCAGTTCGGGACGCAGGTCATTGAGTGCGATCAGCATGGTGGCACCTTACTCAGCGGCGGCCGCTGCGTCCTGCTGTGACCGTTCAGCCGACTCGTGACGATTGACGATCTGCAGGCCGACCACGCAGCCGATCACCCCGAGCAGGAACAGCACCTTGAGCACACTGAAGGCCTCGGTACCGGTGGCCAGCGCCCAGGTCACGGTCAAGACCGCCCCGATGCCGGTCCACACCGCATAGGCGGTGCCGGTGGGGATGCTCTTCATCGCCAGCCCCAGCCCGACGGTGCTGATCACCACGGTGACGGTGAACACCAGCGAGGGCACCAGCCGGGTGAAACCGTCCGAGGCGCCCAGCGCGGTGGCCCAGACCGCTTCGAGCAGTCCGCTGCCGATCAGGATCGGCCAGCCGTGCCGTTCCAGGAAGGTGCGGTTCGTCTTCGGCATCTCAGGCCACCACCTTCAGGCCGATGACGCAGCCGACGATGCCGGTCAGCAACAGGATCTTCGCCAACGAGATCTTCTCGACACCGCGCCACATCGCCCAGGCAACGGTCAGGCTCGCACCGATGCCGACCCACACCGCGTAGGCGGTACCGGTCGGCAGGGAACGCATCGCGATGCCGAGCCCGACCAGGCTCGCGACGCCGGCGACCAGGAAGATCACCGTCGGCACCGGCCGGCGCAGACCTTGGGACGCGGCCAGGGCACTGGCCCAGACCGCTTCCAGGGCCCCCGAGGCGATCAGGATCAACCAGGCCATCACATCCTCCGTTCGCATCGGGTCGGGTTCGACCGGGACGTGCCCGGCATGGGCTGTCTAGCACATTGCATCCCCCCGATGAGCATCGGCGATGTGCCATCCGAAGACTCACCCCGGTTCGGACTCACCCCAGGATGGTTACCGCCACTACAGGTGGGTCTGACCTAATCTGGCGGAAACTCGACCGAAGGGAGCTCCCGCGATGAAGGCTTTCCTGCAGGTGTTGCGTGACATCGCCCTGCTCCTGGCCCGCTGTCTGCTGGGCGGGGTGCTCGTGATGAACGGGTGGCGGTCGTGGATCCGCGAGGGGATGCAGGCCAAGGTGAACGACTTCACCGATCTGGGCGTGCCCGAGCCGCAACTGTTCGCCTGGTCACTGGTGATCGTCCAGTTCGTCTGCGGGGTGCTGCTGATCGTCGGCCTGTTGACCCCGATCGCGGGCGCCCTGGTGGTGATCATGTCGGGGCTGGTGATCTTCTTCGCCCAGTTCGGTCAGGGTCTGTGGGTCGATCAGGGCGGTTACGAATACTCCTTGGTGACCATCGGTCTGGCCCTGCTGCTGACCGCTTTCGGCGGTGGCCGAGCCGCACTCGACATGCTGTTCAAACGCGACGTTCCGGCCGACGCCCGCGACGACGTCTTCGAGGTGGACGACACCACCCCGGCCTGATTGATTCGGGCGGCACGGTCGTAGGCTGATCGGCATGGAGCTTTCTGCCGCTGAACTGGCCACCATGGTCGACCACACCCTGCTCAAGCCCGACGCCACCGCCACCGATGTGGCCGGTTTGCTGGTCGAGGCCGCCAACCTGGGCGCCTATTCGGTCTGTGTCTCGCCGTCGATGCTGCCGCTGCCGGGGGCCGAGGTGAAGGTTGCCACGGTGTGCGGTTTCCCGTCGGGCAAACACACCTCGGCGATGAAGGCGGCCGAGGCGGCCGAATCTGTGCGGTTGGGTGCCGACGAGGTCGACATGGTGATCGACATCGGACGGCTGATGGGCGGCGATGTGGCGCACACCGAACGGGAGATCCGGGCGGTGCGGGAGGCCACCGAGGGTGCGGTGTTGAAGGTGATCATCGAGTCGGCGGCACTGACCGATGAGCAGATCGTGTCGGCCTGTGAGGCGGCCGAGGCCGCGGGTGCCGACTTCGTGAAAACCTCGACCGGTTTCCATCCCGCCGGTGGGGCGAGCGTGGACGCGGTGGCCCTGATGGCCCGCACGGTCGGCGGACGGCTGGGGGTCAAGGCCTCCGGCGGGATCCGCACCTGGGACCAGGCCGTCGCCATGGTCGAGGCCGGGGCCACCCGGTTGGGCCTGTCCGGCACCCGCGCGGTGCTCGAGGGTGCTCCCTCCGCCGGCTGAGTCGACAACCGCAGGACGGCGGGTCAGTTCAGGTCGCGGTCCTTCAGCCAGGCTGCGGCGGCTTCCTCGGCCTCGGTCTCGGGATCGGCGGTGAGTTCGAGCAGGCCCTTCTCGTCCAGGGCGGCCTGAACCTTGTCGATGGTGGTCGCCACCGGGCCCTCGGTCAGCTCGGCGCGGATCAGCGGCACGATGGCGTTGTTCGGCGTCATCTGCTGCGGGTCGTCCAGAATCACCAGCACCTCGACGCGCGGGTCGGTGGAGCGCAGCGCGACCACGGTGAACGTGCCGGCTTCGAGCCCCTTGACCGCCGCATCGGCATCGGGGACAGCCCGGAACTTCAGGTCCAACCCGTACAGCCCCTTCAGCCCCGGCGGGCCGTAAGGGGCCTCGGCCAGGTCGGCGGGCCCGCCCAAGGTCTTGCCCTTGAGGTAGGTGCCGGCATCGGCCAGGGAACTCAAGTCGTACTGCTCGGTGACGGCCGGCGGAATCGCGAAGATCAGCCTGCTGCCCGACTCGGCGGCGGTACCGACCGCGACCTCCTTGCCCGCTGCGTCGTCCAGGGCGGCCAGTTCTTCGTCACGGTTACCCACTGCCGGGTTGCCCTGATCGAAGAACAGCAGGGCTTCGGCGGAGTACTCCGGCACCACGTCGACCTCGCCCTTGGCCAGGGCCTCCATCGATTCGGCCCGGGTCTCGAACTTCTCGGTGCTGGCCTCGGCACCGTCGGCGCGCAGGGCGCCGGCATAGGCCTCGGCGATCAGTTCCTGCTCCCCACCGACCCAACCGATGCGCACCGGTTGGTCGGGCACCTGCCCCTTTTCGGGGGACGGGGGCGGGTCTTCGAGCGGGTCACCGCCCAGTCCGCAGCCGGTGAGCACCACCAGCGCGGCCACCGCCGCCAGCCACCGTTTCGGGCTACGTGGTCGTCGCATCGATTCGTCCTTCGACTCGAGATGGTTCCGCTTCGTCGGCCTGGGTATCCCGGGGGCGCAGCAGCCACAGCGCCAGTTCCACCGCCAGGGCCAGCAGGATCAATCCCACCGCTCCGGCCAGGGCGGGTGGGTACTGTCCGGCGCGAAGTGCGGTGGCGATCAACCCGCCCAGCCCGTATGACGCTTCGGGGGACACCGGCTCGTCAGAAGACACAGTCCCGTTAGAAGACACAGTCTCGTCGGAAACAGCAGTTCCCTCAGAAACAACAGTGGCGAGCAGTCCGGCGATCGTGGTGACCGCCAGGCTGCGCCGCCACAGTGCGGGCGTGATCCGGTGGATGCCGTGCCGCACCCGTCCGCGGCCGAGCCGGATCACGTCGGCGCGGGGCAGGTCGAGGGCCCGGGCGGCGCGCAGTCTTTCCCCGCGCAGTTCCCCGGCTTCCAGGGCGGCGACCCATACTGCGGCGAAAACGGCCAAGGCGACCAGCCCGATGCTGAGCCAGGGCCAGCCGCGTCCCACCAACATCGCGGTCAGCAGCACCAGGGCGAGGGCGGGCAGGTAGCCGATCACGGTGCGGACCACCCGTCCGATCGTCACCACCGGCACGATCAGCGACAACAGCAGCCCCGCTGCCACGCCGAGACCGAGGCCGGCCAGGGTCAGGCCGGCCTGCCACAGCAAGGGCAAGCCCCACGTCGCCGGGTCGGCCAGGGCATCGAACATCAGCGCACCTCCACCGGGGTGACGCCGGCGGCGCGGCCGAGCAGCCGGAAACCGAAGTCCCCGGCGGCGGCCAACACCATCACCAGCAGCGTGGCCGCAATCACCGAGAGTTGGTCATCGGCCCGCCATCCTTCGAGCAGCATCCGGCCCAGACCGTTCGAGGCGTTCTTGTGCAGTAGAGCGGCCAGGGTCACCCCGAGCACGGTGGCCACCCAGGCCGGCGCCAATCCCCGGCTCAGTGCGGGCAGCCAACGGCGCAGGCTCCACCAGGCCCGCAGCCACAGCGGCATCCCCAGGGCACGCACCGTGCGCTCCGCGGCGAGATTGCGGCTGACCCCGGCCAGCGCGGGATAGACCAGGCCGAGCACGAGCAGGCTCAGCGCGATTTCGAGGTGGACGGTGCGCATCAGCGGCTGTCCGGTGACGATCGGCAGCAGCACCCAGACCGCCACCACCGGCAGGGCCCCGGCGAACCCGATCAGCGTGTCCAGGACGCGGCCGGCCGAACCCGGGACGTCGCGACGGAGCAGGCGCAACAACACCGCCACGCCGGTTCCGGCCACGATCGGCAGAACTGCGAGCACGAAGTGCCGGGCCACCAACTCAGCGACCATCGCGTCCGCTCACCGGTTCACGGACGGAGTCGGTCTCCGCCTCATCCTCGGGGGTCTCGAGGTCGGCCGGTTTCGGCGTTTCGTCCTCCCCCGGTCTCTCGTCCAGGCTCGGCTTCTCGTCCTCGCTCTCGGCGCCGTCGAGCTGCGCGTCCACCTCGGGCTTCTCGTCCGTGCTCTCGGCGTCGTCGACTTCGGCGGCCTCGGCCTCGGCAGCCGCAGGCGCCTTCCGGGCGGCCTCGCGTTCGGCATAGGCCTGTTCCGCACGGGCCTCGGCCACCTCGGCACGCCGCCGGGTGACCAGCTTCCAGATCGCATCGGCATCAACCACGCCCAGGTAGCGGCCGTGTTCCCCGACCGCGACCCCGAGCCCGGTGGGTGAGGTCAGCACCGCCTCCAGGGCATCACGCAGGGTGTCGGTGGTCGGGGTGAAGGACGCACCCAGCCCGGCGGTCAACACCTCACCATCGGGGGCCGGGTTGCCCTGGGTCCAGGCCAGCGGTTGGGCCTGCCGGTCGACCACCAGGGTCGGCGTGCCCGGCCGGGCCGATTTCGGATCGCGCACCGTCGCCACCCGCACCGGGACGAGTTCGGCGGCCGGCATCAGCGCCAGGGACCGCACTCCGCGGTCGGGGCCGATCAGTTCGGCCACCCGCTCGTTGGCGGGCAGATCCACCACTTCGGCCACCGGCCCGTCCTGCAGAATCCGGCCGTCGTCGAGCACCACCAGCCGGTCGGCCAGGGCGATCGCCTGATCCAGATCCCGGGTCGCGACCAGCCATCGGTCGCCCCAGTCGGGTTGGACGCGGCGGGCCGCCGACGCCACCGTCCCGGCCGCCTCCGGGCTCAGATCGCGCAGCGGGTCATCACCGAGCACCACCTCGGGGGCTGCGGCCAGGGCCCGAGCCAGCGCCACCAGCGCCTGCTGGTCGACGGGCAACTCGTCGGGCCCGCGCACCGCCACAGCCCGGGGCAGGCCGAGTTGTTCCAGCAACTCGAAGGCCCGCTGCCGTTGCAGATGTTCCTCCCAGCCGAGCCGCTCCAGCACCACCACGATGTTGTCCAGCACCGAGCGCTCGACGAACAACCCCTCGGGTCGGCTCCACCAGCCGACGGCGGTGCGCAGATCCGAACGGCGATGGTTGCGCAACGGCTTGTCGTCCCAGGTGATCGTCCCCGACCGGGGTTCGACCATCCGGTTCATCAACCCCAGGAGCGTGGATTTGCCGGCTCCGGCCGGCCCGAACAGGGCCACCCGGGCACCGGCCGGCAGGGTCAGTGAGATCTCGTCCAGCGCCCGCTGCCCACGTCGCGCCCTGGTGCCGACCGCCTCGAACCGAATCATCACCCCTCCTTCGCCCAGCGACGATAACCCGCTGACCGGCGCCGACCGCTGAGCCCGCGCGGCGCGGTCGGTACTCGCAGGTGCAATCGCAACGGTGGGCGCTAAAGTCACCCACGTTCCTCCGTATCGAAAGGTCACCATGACCCATCTGCGACGCACTCTGCTGGCGGCCCTGGCCGCCATCGCGGTTCTGCTCGGTGCCGCCGGCACCGCTCAGGCCGAGGACGGTTACCGGTTCTGGGGCTACTACACCTGGACGGGTCAGGAATGGACCTTCGCGACCGTCGGTGCCCACGAGAACATCCCCGAGGACGGGTCGGTGGAGGGCTGGCGGTACGCGGTCTCGGGCAACACCCCGCGCCTGCCGCGGGCCAAACCCGACTTCGACACGATCTGTGCCGGGGTGCCGGGTGAGGACGGCAAGAAGCGGATCGCGGTGGTGATCGATTACGGCACCGACTCCGACGCCCCGGACGGGTCGGCCCCCGAGGCCACCGGCACCTGCGTGGTGGCCGACGACAATGCCCACGGCCTCGATCTGTTGCGGGCGGCCGGTGAGGTGCGCGACGAGGCGAACATGGTGTGCGGGGTGAACAGCCACCCCGAGACCGGCTGTGGCGACCCGGTGCCGAATATCGACGTCCCCACCGATGAGGAACCGGTGGAACTGAAGATCACCGACCCGGTCGGCTCCTCGCAGTGGGATCCGTCCACCACCCCGACCGCCAAGGCCGACGGTGACGACGATGCCGAACCGGTCGATGACAGCGACAGTGCTTGGCCGACCGTGTTGCTGGGCGGCGGAATTCTGCTGGTGATCGTGGCAACCGGTTTCATTCTGACCCGCCGCCGACAGCGTCACCACGAACACCCCGGTTCCGACCCCGACGAGACATAGTTCACAGGGCTGTCAGCGAGACTGGCCGCCGACCGTGAGTGATCCACGACATACTGGTGAGTTGACGGGCGCGGTCGGGCCGTGATCGCTGCACCGTAGGCTGACCGCACGCCCGCCTAGTGAGAGGCAGAGATCAGTGAAGATTGTGGCCATAGTTCTGGCGCTGGCTGTAACCGTCGTCGGGCTTGCCCTGTTCATCCGGATGATCGCCAAGATCGTCTCGGTGGTGAAGATCGGGCAACCGACGCTGGGACGCACCGACAACGCCGGCAGCCGCTGGAAGAACGTCGTGGTGGAGACGCTGGGTCATACCCGGATGCTCCAGCTCAAACCGATCGGCGTCCTGCACTGGCTCGTGATGATCGGCTTCTTGGGCTTGGTGCTGACCCTGGCCAACGCCTTCGGGCAGTTGTTCAACCCCTACTTCGCGCTGCCGCTGATCGGTCACTTCCCGCCGTATGAGTGGTTCACCGAGATTCTCGGCTGGCTCACCGTGATCGCGATCGTGGCCCTGATGGCGGTGCGGTTCATCGGGGTCGGCGCGCAGAAGGGCCGCTTCTTCGGCTCGCGCACCTGGCAGGCGGTCTTCGTCGAACTGGTCATTCTGACCGTCGGCATCTGCATCCTCACCCTGCGCGGCCTGGAATACCGACTGTTCGACTCGGCCGGGATGGAATCGGCCAGCGCCCTGCACTTTCCGCTGACCTTCTTCCTGTTCCCCGCCGGTATCTCCACCCAGGCCCTGGAAACCGCGATCGTCCTGATCGCGGCGCTGAAGATCATCATCTCCTTCACCTGGATGATCGTGCTGGGTCTGAACTCCACCATGGGTGTGGCCTGGCACCGGTTCACCGCTTGGCCGAATATCTGGTTCAAGCGCAATGCCTCCGGACGCACCGCGCTGGGTGAATTGCAGCCGGTCAACGTCGGCGGCAAGCCGCTGGACTTCGAGGACATCGAAGAACTCGACGAGGACGCCCCGCTCGGCGTGGGCAAGGTCGAGGACTTCACCTGGAAGGGCCTGCTGGACTTCACCTCCTGCACCGAGTGCGGACGCTGCCAGTCCCAGTGCCCGGCCTGGGCCACCGACAAGCCGCTGTCACCCAAGCTGTTGATCATGGGGCTGCGCGAGCACACCTACGCCAAGGCCCCCTACCTGCAGGCCGCCGAGGCGGCCCGGGACAACCTGCCCGAGGCGGTGCGCAACGAGGCCGCCCGTCCGCTGGTCGGCCCCAACCCCAACGCGGTCGCCCAGGCCCACGGCAACCCGATCGCCGCCGACGAGAACGGTCTGCTCGGTGTGATCGACCCCGACGTGCTGTGGTCGTGCACCTCCTGTGGTGCCTGCGTGCAGCAGTGCCCGGTCGACATCGAGCACGTCGACCACATCATGGATATGCGCCGCTACCAGGTGATGCTGGAATCGGAGTTCCCCTCCGAGTTGAACCAGCTCTTCAAGGGCCTGGAGAGCAAGGGCAACCCGTGGAACATGAACCCGCGCAAGCGGATGGAATGGGCCAAGGATCTGCCCTTCGAGGTACCGGTCGTCGGCGAGGACGTCGAGGATCTGACCGAGGTCGAGTACCTGTTCTGGGTCGGCTGTGCCGGTGCCTTCGAAGACCGCGCGGTGAAGACCACCAAGGCGATCGCCGAACTGCTGAACACCGCCGGGGTGAAGTTCGCCGTGCTCGGCAACGGTGAGACCTGCACCGGTGACCCGGCCCGCCGGGCCGGTAACGAGTTCGTCTTCCAGCAGCTCGCGATGGAGAACGCCGAGATGCTCAAGGAGGCCAAGGCCCACAAGGTGGTCACCGCCTGTGCGCACTGCCTGAACACCCTCAAGAACGAGTACCCGCAGGTCGGGGTCGAACTCGAGGTCGTGCACCACACCCAGTTGCTGAACCGTCTGGTGCGCGACGGCCGGCTCACCCCGGTCGCCCCGCCCTCGGGTTCGGTGGCCGGACGGTCGATCACCTACCACGACCCCTGCTACATCGGTCGGCACAACGGCATCTACGACCCGCCGCGGGAACTGCTCGGCGGCCTGCCGCAGGCCACCTACACCGAGATGCCGCGCCACGGTTCGACCTCCTTCTGCTGTGGCGCCGGCGGTGCCCGGATGTGGATGGAGGAGACCATCGGTGAGCGGATCAACATGAACCGCACCGAGGAGGCCTTGGCCACCGGCGCGGACACCATCGCCACCGGCTGTCCCTTCTGCCGGGTGATGCTGTCCGACGGACTCACCGCCAAGCAGTCGGACGGCGCGCACGAGAACGTCGAGGTGATCGACGTATCGCAGTTGCTGCTCGAAGCGGTCAAGCGGGGCCAGGAACCGGCCAACGCCTGAGCCGGCACAAGCCTGGCAACCGAGCCAATCGAAGGGCTCCACTCACCGCGAGTGGGGCCCTTCGCTCATTGGCTCACCAGACGCCGATCGGGCGGTACTGGATCGAGATTCGGGGTCCGACCGGGGTGCGTTGTTTCGGGACGCAGTGATCGAAGGTGCGCTGACAGGAGCCACCCATCACCAGCAGGTCGCCGTGGGCCAGTTCCAGCCGGATCGCCTCCCCACCACCGCGGGGTCGCAGGGCCAGTACCCGGGAGGCGCCGAGCGAGACGATCGCGACCAGGGTGTCGGCATTGCGGGCACGACCGATTCGGTCACCGTGCCAGGCCACCGAATCCTGCTGATGGCGGTACAGGCACAGCCCGGCGGTGGCGAAGCCCTCGGGCAGTTCGGGACGGTAGGCCCGGGACAGTTCCGCGCAGGCTTCCCGCAGCACCGGATGAGGCCACCGATCCTGCGGCCCGTAGGTGCGGGTCAGTCGGGGCACGGTGACGACCGAGTCGTACATCTGCCGCTCCCCGCTCTGCCAATCCACCTCGGTCATCAGGTGGTCGAAGACGCCATCGGCCCCGGTGAGCCAATTCGGCCGCCAGTCGATCCAGGCTCCGCGGCCCAGGTCGGTGCGCACAGCATCGGCCGCGTCCCCGAAGGTCGGTTCGGCGGCGACGTCGAACAGCGTGCTCTGCATACCACCGAGACTAACAGATTAGCTCACGTGTTTGAATAATCCGAACGGGGTTTCGTGTCTCAGGCTTGTTCCCGCAGGCCCCGGACGATGATCTCGGCGAGTTGTTCCAGCACCCACCGGTTCGGGACGCTCTTCACCGGCACCTCGATCTTGGTGCCGTCGGTCGCGGTGATGGTGAAGTCGGTGGCGTCGGCGTTCAGGGTGCTCAGGTTGTCCCAGGTGATGGTTTGTTCGTTCGCGGTGATGCCCGCGGCCGAGGCCTGCAGCGTCCCGAAATCGAGGGTCTGCCCCGCACTCAGGTGCTGCATCGCCGGAGCCAGATGAGCCTCCAGCACCCGTTCCCGCATCCGGGGTCGGAGCAACTCGGAGTCGGTGAAACTGGCTTCGGCCTTCAACGTGGTGTCGGGGCCGAGCACCCGGATCGAGCTGTCGGGCCGGTCCACCACGCGGGCGTCGGCCCACGGCAGGCTGCGCACCTTGGCGCCGTTGGCGACCAGGATCTCGTCGGGGGTGATCCGCAGGAAGTGTCGCGGGTGAATGCTCATCGTCAGCAGGGTCAGCACCGCCAGCACCCAGGGAATCGCGGCCGGCCACAGTCGTCCGCCTTCGTGCAGGCCCTGCAACAGCCAGTGGTAACCGAGCAGGAACAGCAGGATGGAAACCGCCACCCCGATCGGCCGCATCAGGCCGGTGTGCGCGTGGCCGGCGACCTCATCGGTTGTCGGCGGCGGGATCTTGGCCAGCCGTGGTTCGATCGTCCCCCGGTAGACCATGAACACCAGCAGCACCGCCAACGCGGCGGCCAGGAACGGCCAGACCTGACTGTTCACCCCGTCCCGGAAGGCATTCTCGGCCATCTGCTCTTCGTAGGTGTACGACTTACCGCCGAAAACGATGCACGCATCGCCGGGGCCCATCGTTTCGCCGTCGCACGAGGGAGGGCCGTCGTTGGGCCGCCACAACTGCCAGGTGACGAAGCCACCGACGACGATCAGCACCAGCGGGGTGATCCAGTCGAGCCGACGAAACTTGTCCAGGGCCTGCTGGTGGGTGAGCGGCTCGGTCTTGTTGCTCATGCCCACACCTTTCCGGAGAGGGCCTGCAGCAACGAGCTGAGGACGACGAAGTCGGGGGTCTTGGCGACCTGCTGGGAGTGGGTGCGTTGGTTCACCGTGCCGTAAGCGACCTCCAAGGTGCCGTCGCGGACGGTCATGGAGGTGACCTCGGGGTAGCCGATCAGTTCACCGCCGGGCACCCGGAAGCCGGCGCCGGTCAGCGTCAACTTGCCGAAAGGTACTTCCTCACCGCGCTGCAGGGCCGCTTGCACCATGGGCAGCTTGGCCTCGGCCGCGGTCAGTTTGATCCGGGGAAGGGCGTTGTCCTCGAACAGTGCGTCGCCCTTGAGCTTGGTCGACCCGTGTGGTCCCTCGATCACGAAGGTGTGGATCGGACGACCGTACGGCCGACCGTTGCGGACGCGCTGGACGACCTCCTCGTTCACCACCGACCGGGTCAGGTCGATGGCGTCGGTGACCTGCTCTCCCGCCACGCGCACCAAACCGGTGCGATACAGAAAGACACCTGTACGCTCGGCGCGGCCCAGCCCGATCAGGCCGCGCACACCGGCGGCCATGGCGACCAGGGCGACGGGGATCATGGCGATGGTCGGCCAGGATCTGAATCCGGTGACCCAGATCGCGATCCCGAGCAGGATCAGGAAGACCACCGCCAGGATGCCGGCTACCCGGAATTCCTTGAAAGCGGTCTCTTTGCTGTGCGCATACCAACTGGCGACCTGTTCGCCGAAGCCCTGCTGCTGAGCGGCCGCCTCGGCAATGGCGTGCATTCCGGACATGGCAGCAGTGAAGCAGCGGCCGGGGTCACCGGCGGCCGCCGGATTGGTGGCTCATTTCGCCCAGGAACGCACCTTGGCGAAGACCTCCGGTTCCCGCTTGGCCAGGATCTTGGCTCCGAAATGCCAGCCCACGCGCAACATCACGAAACCGGTGGCCAGCGCCACCAGCGGCGCCAGTTGCAGCATCCACGGCCACACGACGATGCCCAGCACATAGGCCGTGGCCGCCGGAATCAGCGGGATGTACAGTCCGAGCATCGCTGCGAAGGCACTCAGGAAGGCGTTCACGCCGGCGCCGGATCCACTGGAGAAGGAACTGGCACCCGGGGCCTTGATCGGATAGGGCAGGGCTGCGGACAGCATCGCCGAGATCCCGAGTTGAGTCCCCAGGATTCCGAGGGCTCCGCCGACCACCGGCCAGATCAGATCCGGGCGGCCCGCCACGAGCGAGGCGGCGACACCGAAAACCACCGCCACGGGGCCGAACAGCGTCAACGCGGCGATCCCTCGTCCGGCCAGGTTTGCCCGGGCATCGAGCCCGGCGGTGATGTTCACCCAACCGGCCGGGCCGTCATAGCCGAAGTCGTCGGACAGCGCCATTGCTCCCCAGGCGGCCAGCACGGGGGCCAGGAAAGCGGTGAACGGCTGGTTCTGGATGATGCTCAGCGCGATCATCACCACGCCGACGATCGGCGTGATCACCGCGCCGGTCAGGTAGCGCTTGTCGCGGAACCAGTACCGCAATGACCGGGCGGCCACTGCCCCGACGGTGGTGGTCGGGTAGATCCGCGGGATGAACGAACCGGTGAGTCGCTGTGCCGTGCCGCCACCCTGGTCGACCACACCGGTGACCAGGGTGCGTTCGAGGCTGTGCCGCCACCACAACCACACGGCCACCAGGGTCGCGACGGTGAGCACCACCGCCCCCAGCGCGCCGAGATAGTTGCCGGTGGCGAGCCGGAAGGGGATGGCGAAGGGTGCGCCCAGCGGCGTCCACCCGGCGATCAGGCCGACCCGTTCGGCCGCCTCACCGAAGTTCATTCGGCTGATCCGTTCGGACTCGGCGCTGATGAAGATCTGCGTGCCGTAGATGACCAGCAACATCAGCACCACGAAGACCACCCCACCGACTTCGCGGCGGCGGCGGGACACCCCACCTACCGAGGTGGCGGTGACCAGAGCCCGCGGAAGCAGCACGCACAGCGCCAGGCCGGCCAGGAAGGCCAACGGGGTGATCACCATGGCGAGCACCCCTCCCCCGCTGCGGTGGATCGCCACGATGCCCGCCACGATCATGATCAGCACCCCGATCACGGTGCACAGCACCGGCACCGAGACGAAGGCGGCCGCGAACAGGCCCGGCTGCAGCTTCTTGGCCCGCACCGGGAATTGGGCGAACTTGTTGGCGGCCAGCGTGTCGTCCAGCCCGAAGGAAGCGATCGGAATGACCATCCACAGCAACAGGGCGACAGCCCCCAGGACGACCAGTGCCGACATCGCCACCTGCGGCTCGATCCAACTCAGCACGGGCAGCCCGATGGCCAACCCTCCCAGCGCCGACAGGGCGCCCAGCAGCCCGAACACCAAGCCGATGATGCGCACCCGGTCCTGCTGGTAGCCGCCCTTCCACAGCCGCCACTTCAGTTTGGTCAGGAGCGCAACCACCCGAGACTCCCCTCGTCCAAGTGGGCTCCACCGACCAGTTCGATGAACCGGTCGGTCAACGAGGCGCCGGCGCGCACCTGCTCGACTGTGCCGGCGGCGCGCACCTGCCCTTCGTGGATGATCGCGACGTGATCGCACAGGCCCTCGACCAGTTCCATCACATGGCTGGACAGCACCACCGTGCCACCACCGGCCACATAGGAACGCAGGATCTGCCGGATCACCTGACCCGAAACCGGGTCGACCGCCTCCAGCGGTTCGTCCAGCACGAGCAGCCGAGGTGCGTGGATCAGCGCCGAGGCGAGCAGCACCTTCTTGGTCATGCCGGCGGAGTAGTCGGCCACGAGCTTGTTCGCATCATCGGCCAGGTCGAGGGCGGTCAGCAGGTCGGAGGTGCGGGTCGCGAGTTGGTCGGGGGCGACCCCGCGGATCAACCCGACATAGTGCAGGAGTTCCTCGCCCGACAGCCGATCGAAGGTGCCCAGCCCGTCGGCGAGCACACCCATCTTGGCCTTCGCCGCCGGCGGATCGGCCCACACATCGTGGCCCATCACCACCGCCTTGCCCGCGGTCGGGCGCAGCAGCCCGGTGGCCATCGACAGGCTGGTGGTCTTGCCCGCCCCGTTGGGGCCGACGATGCCGTACAACGAACCCATCGGGATGTCGAGGCTGAGGTCGCGCACCACCGGGACGCCGTCGAATTCCTTGGTCAAGCGGCTCAGCGACAGGGCGGGCATCTGCCCGGCGACCTCACGCTGCGGGGCCTGTTCCTCGCCCAGCCCCGGGACGGTCGTGGGCGGGCCGGCGGCCAGGTCGTGGGCATCACCCACCCCCGGGTCGAGCCCGCCGGATCCGGGTTCGGGCTGGGGTGGGGTGGGGTGTGTCGGGGTGTGGTCGTGCTGATCCATAACCGCCAGCGTAATCACACCCCTAGGTCATCGAGAAAAAGCCGCGTTACGCTGCCGGACATGACTTCTGCCGACACCTCCGCCGTCCATGCCGGACGCGACGACCTGGCCGCCCAGGGCCTGGTGATTCCGCCGATCGATCTGAGTTCGACCTACCCCTTGCACGACATCGACCGGGGTGGGGATTCCTACGAGAATCTCACCGGCGGCGGCGATCTGGTGGTCGGCGAATCACCGGTCTACCAGCGGCTGTGGAGTCCGACGGTGTCCCGTTTCGAGGACGCGATGGCCACCCTGGAACATGCCGACGGAGCGGTCGCCTTCGCCTCCGGGATGGCGGCGATCGCCGCTGTTTTGCAGGCTGCGGTCGCGGCCGGCACCCCGCACATCGTGGCGGTGCGTCCGCTCTACGGCGGCACCGATGCGCTGCTGTCGGCAGGCATCCTCGGCACCCGAGTGACCTGGGCCGAGGCCGACCGGGTCGCCGAGGCACTACAACCCGACACCGGTCTGGTGCATGTCGAAACCCCGGCGAATCCGACCCTGGAGTTGGTGGACATCGCTGCGGTGGTGAAGCAGTCCGGCGCGGTGCCGGTGTCGGTCGATTCGACCTTCGCGACCCCGGTGCTGCAGAACCCGCTCGACCTGGGCGCGAGTCTGTCGATCCATTCGGCCACCAAGTACATCGGCGGGCATTCCGATGTGGTGGCCGGGGTGGTCGCGGCCAAGGGTGACTGGCTCGCCCGGTTGCGTTCGATCCGCGCCCTGACCGGGGCGATCCTGCACCCCGAGGCCGGGTACCTGGTGCACCGTGGCCTGCAGACCCTGCCGGTGCGGATCCGGGCCGCTCAGGAGGGGGCTCGGAAGCTGGCCGCCTGGTTGGCCGAACAGCCCGAGGTCGCCGAGGTGTACCACCCCGAGGCACCCGGACGCGATCCACTCGGGTTGATCGGTACCCAGATGCGTGGCCCCGGGGCGATGGTGTCCTTCGCGCTGGCCGGCGGCTATGACCAGGCCGCGCAGGTGGCCTCGGGAGTGCGGCTGATCAAACATGCGGTGTCCCTGGGTGGGATCGAGTCGCTGATTCAGCACCCGGCCGCGCTGACGCACCGGCCGGTACCGCCGGAGGCCCGTCCGGCCGCCTCGGTGCTGCGCCTGTCGGTCGGCCTCGAGGACCCCGACGACCTGATCGCCGATCTGACCCGCGCCCTGCGCCCTTGACCGCACATGCAACCCGCGGGCCGGGGATGCGGCGTCGGTTATCCGCACGGGCTCGTCGGGGTGACCGTGAGGCCAGAAGTGTCCGTATGCCCGGGTTGTACGGGGTGCCGGTCCGAAAACGCACCCGAAACGGCCCTATCCGGTGCTTTCGTGCCTCATCGGGGCCTGAGGGGTGCGTTTTCATCCACATGGGGATCGGAAGAAGGAAGCTGGGCCATACCCCGACCGGACCCCCGACATCGCAAATGCAACCCGGACTGATTCCTGCGTGGCCTAGTACGTGCCGCAGGAGTCAGTCCGGGTTGCGTTGGTGAGGAGCTACTCGGTGATCTGGGTGCGGTGGAAGTTCTGGTACGACTTGGACGGCGTCGGGCCGCGCTGTCCTTGGTAGCGGTTGGCGGTGCGCTCATCGCTGCCGTAGGGGTACTGGGCCGGTGAGCTGAGCCGGAAGAAGCAGAGCTGGCCGATCTTCATGCCGGGCCACAGCTTGATCGGCAGGGTGGCCACATTCGACAGCTCCAGGGTCACGTGACCCGAGAAGCCGGGGTCGATGAAGCCGGCGGTTGAATGCGTCAACAGGCCCAGCCGACCGAGTGAGGATTTGCCCTCCAGTCGGGCGGCCACGTCGTCGGGCAGGGTCACCACCTCGTAGGTCGAGGCCAGTACGAACTCCCCCGGGTGCAGGATGAACGGCCCGCCCTCGGTGAGCGGCTCGACCAGGGCGGTCAGCTCGGGCTGTTCCTCGGCCGGGTCGATGTGCGGGTAGCGATGGTTCTCGAAGACCCGGAAGTACCGGTCGATGCGCACGTCGACGCTGGCCGGCTGCACCATCTCGGGCTCATAGGGTTCGAGGCCGATCCGGCCGGCGTCGATTTCGGCGGTGATGTCACGGTCCGACAGCAGCATGGGGGCAGCCTAGCGCCCGCCGGGCACGGGCCACGCAGCCGAATCCGATCCGGACGAGGTCAGGAGAAGGCGCGCTGAATCTCCAGGCGGTGCTCACCGAAGCTGACGATCTGGCCCTCCCGAACCCGGACGACTTCACCCGGGGCACACGGTTCGTAGTCACCGCCGGCATTGGCGATCGCCGAGCCGTTGGTGGAACCGCGGTCGGTGACGTAGATGCCGCGATTGTCGACACCAACAGCCAGGTGCGTCTTCGACACCGTACGGGCGGCCTCGCCGACCCGGACGAGTTCGGCATGCTCCTCCCCGGCCCGGGGCTGGGGGTTGCGGCCGATCAGCACCAGCGATTCGACCTTGATGTAGCGGCCGTCGTCGAGGGCGATCGTCCAGCCCTGGTCGGGGGCGCGACCGCCGGCGCGGGAGATCATCCGGGTGCCGTCGTCGGGTTCGGAGGTCGGTTCCTCCATGCCGGGCGGGCGTCCGTAAAGCTCCCGATCCTCGGGGCGACCGGGTGATCCGAAGGCCGGGGCCGGTCCCCCGGCGAGGTCGATCGGCACCGTCGGCTCGGGGCCGGCCGGCTGCCCGGGCTGACCCGGCATCGGCTGACCCGGCACCTGCCCGGGCCCGAACTGATCGGGTGCTCCGGCAGGTCGTGGAGCCGACTGCGCCGAAGCGGGCTCCCCGGTCTGGAAGGGGACGCTGGTGATCGGCCCACCCTGTCCGGACGGAGCCTGCGGGGCGCCACCCCACGGCTGGGGCTGCCCACCCGGTGCACCGGGCGCACCGGGTGCCTGCCCGGGCTGACCGGATCCCCACGGCTGAGCCGACTGATTCCACGGTTGGGCACCGGGAGCCGAGGGCTGCGATTGCGGGTACGCACCGGGCGCGGACGGCTGGGACTGGGCTGATTGCGGCACACCTTGGGGTGCCGACTGTGCCGATTGCGGCATGCCCTGCGGCGCCGACTGAGCCGATTGCGGCATGCCCTGCGGCGCCGACTGCGCCGACTGCGGTGCCGCCTGCTGGGGCGGGAAGTGCCCACCCGGGGCGGACGACTGGGATTGCGGGAACCCACCCCCGGACGGGGCGAAACCACCGCCGAACTCCGGCGCCGACGAGGACGACTGCGGCGGGGCGAAGCCGGAATCGTCCCAGTTCTGACCGGGCGCGAAACCGGCATTGGCTTGTAGATGCGCGGGCAGACCGACCGGCGCCGCACCACTGGGCGCCTGGGAAACCGGGGCCTCGACGGCCACCGAGGAACTACCGACGCGCGCACCGCGGGCCCGTTCCTTGATCACGACGCCCTTGCCGGCCTTGTCGTGCAGGCCCTGGTTGCGCACATCGGTGAGGATCGTGATCAGCACGACCACCGCCCCCACACCCGACCCGGACAGCACGCCGAGCACGATCTGGCGCAGGATCGCCGGACCCCAGCCGACCGGTTTGCCGTTGCGCAGACTGACGAACTGCAGCTTCATCAGCTTCATGCCGGGGGTCGCGCCCTTGGTCGCGAGCATCCACCAGCACAGTACCAACCAGCCGAGCCCGACCACGCCGACCGCGATCGACAGCACCAGCAGCACCGTGGTGTCGGTGACCACCCGGGCGGCCACCAGGCCACCCACCAGGCCGCCGAGCACTCCCGGTACCAGGTTGTCGATCAGATAGGCGACGAATCGTTTGCCCAGGCTGCCTGCCGCTACTCCCGGCGGCAGCACCCCTGCTTGGCTGCTCATTGGTCCACCTTCCCACCCGGTCGGCTCGTGCCGATGCCGGGGCCTACTTCCATTTCCGCAGCGAGCGCAACGAGAATGTGCCGCGCAAGCGCCTGAAGAATCCCACTGATTCACCCATCCCGGCCCGCACCGCGTCAACCCCACGCCAGTAGTGGTCGATCTGTTCCCCGGACGGGTGGCCCGGCCCGAAGACCGAGGCATCGGCCCGGTGGGCCAGCCATTGCGGGCTGGTGCCCCGGTCGCCGGCGTTGACGAACTCGCTGACGATCACCTGCGCCTGTTCGGCCCGGGTGGCGTTGACCTTCGGGTCCACCCCGAGGTCGCGGGCCTTGTCCATCACTTCCGACCAGCCACCGGCCACCCGGTCGGCGGGTTCGGTGGCGAGCAGCCGGCTCTTGCGGCGACGTTGCTTCAACCCGAGGATGATCGCGAACGGCGCGGCGAGCACCACCAGCGGGATGCCGATGCCGAGCACCCACGGCACGGCCTTGCGCCAGACCGGTTCGTCCTCCTCCTCGTCGTCGACCTTGGAGTCCTCCGGCGGAGTGTTGTCCGGCGGCGGGTTCTCGGGCCGCTCCGGCGGCGGGGGCGGGTTCTCGACCTGGGGGCGAGGCTGGGAGGGTTCGGGCACCTCCTGCTGTTCCGGGGAGCGGTCCCGATCCGGGGTCGGGCTGAACTCCACCCAGCCGAGCCCGTCCAGGTTCACCTCGACCCAGGCGTTCACGTCCTCGCCGGTGATCTCGACGAGGTCCTCACCGGTCGAGGTGCTCGTGTAGCCGTAGACGACCCGGGCGGGCACCCCGGCGTGGCGCAGCATCAGCGCCATCGCGACCGCGTACTGCTCCTCGTCGCCGATCATCTGCTTGCCGGTGACCAGCAGCTCGTCGACCCGTCCCACCGAGTGTCCCGACAGGGACGGGTGGCTGCCCTCCAGCCCGTTGGAGTAGTAACCCTTGCGCAGGTTCTCCTCCAGGGTGCGGGCCAGGTCACCGGCGGTGGTGGCGTCCTTGCCCCAGGTGTCGGCACACTCCTTGACGGTGTCGGGCAGCGGGTCGGCATCGGGCAGCGACAGGGACGCCGCCCCGGCGGCCTTGATCCGTTCCGGGGCCGGCGGGTTGGCCACGATCGCTTCCAGCCGGTAGGTGTCGCCGCGGCGCAGGGCGCTGGTGTCCAGGCCGGTGCCGGTGGCCCGGTTGTAGAAGAAGTTGTTGGTGAGTTCGCGGCTGCGGGCGCCGTCGAACTCGATCTTGGTGGTCTTGCCGATCGTCGGCACCCACACCCCGCTGTAGTCCTCGATGGTGACCTCGACGTTCGCCGGCTCACCTACGAGTTCTTCGGGCACCCTGGCCCCGATCCGGGTGAAGGCGCCGCCGTCGGGGGCCCCGTCGGCCGCGTCGGTGACGTTGTAGGAGACCCCGTCGTAGGCGTCCAGGGTCGCGATTCGCAGTTTCGCCCCCTCGGGCAGCCCCCGCACGGTCAGCAGGACGTCTTCCTTGTGGTCCTTCATGTTCTTGCGGAAGCTCTGCAGCGGGCTGGGGTACTGATGGACGTCCAGGGGCGGTTCGACCACATCGCGCAGCACATGGCGGTAGGTGGTCGGCTCGGCGATCGGGGTGGCCGCGGCCGCGACCCCACCGGCCAGGGCGAGCACCACCAGGCCCAGGACGGCCGACTGCCAGCGCACCTGCGGACGATGCCCGAGCACCGCCTCGCGCTGATAACCACGGCGATACCCCGTCCAGGCCAGCACGATCGCCAGGAAGCCGATCGCCACCAACAACGGCAGGAAGGATTCCTGCACCCCGAAACTGATCGCCACCACCAGGGCCAGGGTCGGTGCCAGCCAGGCCAGCGCCGGAAACCGGGATCGCAGGGCCAGCGAGGCGCCGATCACCCCGGCGAGCAGGTTGGTCAGCAGCGGCACCACCAGCAGCGAACCGGTTTCGCCGACCGGGGCGTCGATGGTCAGCAGCCCCTTCCAGGCGTCCACCACCCCGAACAGCAGCCCGGCCAGGGTGCTCGGAGTGGGTATGAACCCGGCGATCACGGTGGACGGCATCGCCAGCGCACCACCGAACAGCAGGTAGACCGCAACCACCGCCACCGCGGTCAGCCACACCGGCCAGCGGCGCAGCGCGGCCAGGGTGCCGACCCCGAGCCCGAGCACGGCGCCACCGAGCGCGGCCACCCAGCCCCAGCCCGATCCGTAGGTGAGGTGGAAGGCCACCGAGGCCAGGGCCAGCAGGGCGAAGAGGGCCCCGACGTCGACCAGGATCCAGACCAGCCTGGCCCGTCCGGTGACGTCGAAGATGGACGCCACCGCGAACCGGGCCCGGTCGGCCATCGTGGTGCCGCCGGTGAACCCACTCATCGAGCCGCGCGAGCCACGGGTGTGCGGCCCACCGGTGTGGGTATTGCCGGTGTTGTCGGACGGCCCGCCGCGGCCGAGGAAGGGGAAGCTCATCAGGTGGCCCGCCGCATCGCCTGGGGAAGCTGGTCGAGCTTGCCGATGGTCAGCATCGTGTTGTTGTTGATCGTGCGCACCGACAGTTCGGCCGAGGTTTCCACCCGGATGGTCAGGATCCGCACGTCGACATCGAAGATCGTGCAGGCCCGGCGCAGGTCCATCGCGCTGGTGTGCGAGCCGGAGACCACCACCAGCACGCTGGCGCCGGGAACGTGGCGGGCCAGGGCGCGGGTGGTGTCGATCAGCGACCCGGAGTTCTGCATTTCGACCCGGCACAGTTCGTCCAGGGTGCTGCGCGGGGTCACCGCCCGCAGTCGTCCGGCGGTGGTCAGCAGGTCGAGACCGTTCTCGTCGCGCAGGGTCTGTACCGCGATCGATCCGGCGACGCTGACCGCGAGTTCGAACTCCTCGTCCGAGTCGTAGGCATTGCCGGCCAGGTGCAGGCCGATGCCGACATGGCTGCGGCGGGTTTCCTCGAACTGCTTCACCATCAGCGTTCCGGTGCGCGCCGAGGACCGCCAGTGCACGTAGCGGCGATCGTCGCCGGCCACGTAATCGCGCAGCGCGTGGAAGGAGACGTCGGAGTTGGAGATCTCGGGGGTGACGTGACCCTCGAGGTCACGGATGAAGCCGGCCCGGCGGCCGGGCAGGGCAACCGTGCGCGGGTGGACGAAGAGGTCGATCGCCGAGGTCCACAGGATCTCGCGGCCCATCAGCCGAAAGGGGTCACCGCGCACGGTGCGGGCCGGGCCCACGGTGATCACCGACCGTCGCGAGGTGGGCACGGCGAAGATCTCGTCGAAGGACGCCTTGCCACCCAGGGACGGAAGCCAGAAGCTCGCGGTCCGTCGTCCGACGGGCAGTTCGATCCGGGCCGGTAGCAGCCGACGGCTGGACGTATTGACCACTTTCAGCTCACCCAGGGCCCGCTCCCCGACCACGACCTGGCGGTTCTCCAGCCGCAGGTCGACCGCGTAGGTCTGCCGGCCGATGGTGAACGCGATCGCGGCCAGCCACACCACCGCGCCGGCGATCGCCAGGAAGCGCAGCTCCACCCAGCCGAGCCTGGTTCCGATCACCCAACTAATGATCACCAGTACCAGCAGCAGCCAACCGGCGGGCAGCACCCCGCTGCGTCGGTTCAGCTCGGCGAGCCGGTCGATGCCTCGCCGCGGCAGGCGTTGCCACCACGCCAGGTCGACCACCTTGACGGTGTGTGTGCCGGTGTGGGAGATCGGCCCGGTGCCGGTCGGCGAGGTCGTGGTGACCGGTTCGCCGCCGTACTGCCCCGTGGTGAAGGACGGGCCGGGATGGACGGGAGCGGTCATGCCGTGGCGCGCTCCGTCGGCGGGTTGACCGCGCCCAGTACTCGGGCCATGACTTCTTCGTTGGTGATGCCGTTGAACTCCGACTCGGGGTCGAGAATGAGTCGGTGGGCCAGGCAGGGCTGGGCCAGCATCTTGATGTCGTCGGGCACCACGAAGTGGCGTCCGTGCGAGGCCGCCCACACCCGGGAGGCCCGCACCAGGGCCAGGCCGCCGCGGATCGAGGCGCCGAGCCGCACGTCGGCGGTGCTGCGGGTCTCCTCCAGCAGGCGGGCGATGTAGTCCATCACCGAGTTGTCGATGTGCACCCCGGCGGCGAGCTTGGACATCTCGCCGACCACCTGGGTGGTGATCACCGGGGCGAGCGCGGCCGAGGTGGGCCGCGATCCGCCGGAGACCAGGATTCGCATCGAGTTCTCGCGGTCGGGGTAGCCCAGCGAGGTCTTCATCAGGAAGCGGTCGAGCTGGGCTTCGGGCAGCCGGTAGGTGCCGGCCTGTTCGACGGGGTTCTGGGTGGCGATCACCATGAACGGGTTGCCGACCGCGTAGGGCTTGCCGTCGACGGTGACCCGGGCTTCTTCCATCACCTCGAGCAGCGCCGACTGGGTCTTCGGTGAGGCCCGGTTGATCTCGTCGGCCAGCACGATCGAGGCGAAGATCGGGCCCTTGTGGAACTCGAACTCCTCGGTCTTCTGGTCGTAGATCGTCACACCGGTGACGTCGGAGGGCAGCAGGTCGGGGGTGAACTGGATGCGCGAATGGGTGCCCTGGACGGTTTGGGCGATCGAGCGGGCCAGGGAGGTCTTACCGGTGCCCGGGTAGTCCTCGAGCAGCAGGTGGCCCTCGGCCAGCATGCAGGTCACCGTGAGCCGGATCGCCTGGGTCTTACCCAGGATCGCGCGCTCGACATTGGACACGATCGACCCGAAGGTCTCGGCGAACCAGCGGGCCTGGTCTGGGGTCATCGGCATGAGGCTACTTCTTTCGGGCTACTTCGGGGGCTACTTCGTGATCTCGTCGGACAACTTGTATTGACCGTCCGTGCCACAGTCGATGGTGACCTTGTGGTTCGGGTAGCCGTAGATATAGGTGCGGCCACTGGTGTTACCGGAGGATTCGCCGGCTTTGAGCAAGTAATGACCCGACCACGTATTGCCGGTGTAGTTGTCGCTGATCTTGCAGGTCGCGTCCTTGTTCAGGTTGTAGGAGGTGACAACGAGTTCTTGGCAGTGTTCGGTCGTGCAGTCCTTCACATTGCGGTGCTTGCCCCAACTGGCCTCAATCCTCGGCTTGTCCAGGGTGACCGAGTCCTTCGCCACCTTGCCGCCCTGGTTGTGTTCGTTCGTGGCCGCCGCGGTGAAGTGGTACGTCTTGCCGTATTCGCCGGTCATCGTGACTGTGGTGTCGAAGTTCGGTTTGGTGTCGGACGATTGCGCCGGCCCGCTGATGTCCAGACGGGCGATCGCGGCACCGTTGCTTCGATTGCCGATCGTGGCTCGGACAGTGATCTCGCGGCCGTTGCCTTTCGCAGCGATGTTCGGTGCTCCCGGCGGGCCGTAGGGCTTGACCGAGTTGCCCGACTTGCTGGTGGCACACAACGACTTCGAACAGGCGGTCAGCTTGGCCGAGTAATTGTTGCCGTTGTCGAGATCCCCGAAGGTCACCGAGCCGCCACCCGAACCGCTGACCTCGCGCTTGCTGCCGTTCGAGAGGGTCACCACATAGCGGCTCACCGGAGCACCGTTGGGCTGAGCCGCTTCATAGGTCACGGTCACCTTCGAATCACCGGCTTTGCTCCGCGGCGGCTTCACGCCGGTGGGCGCGGCGTACGGGGTGAACGGGGCGGTGGACTTCGACTTGGCGCCCTGGCCGGCCTTGTTGGTGGCCGCAACTGTGTAGGTGTACTTGGTACCGATCTTCAGGCCCGAGTCGGTGAACGAGGTCGTCCCCGCCCCGGCGGTGTGCACCGCGGTGCCGTTGCGGTAAACGGTGTACTTGTTCACCGCGTCACCGTTGGCTGCTTTACCGGTGACCTCGGCCCACGACACCGTGGCGGTGGTGCCCCACGCATCACTGGACGAGCCGGGGCTCACTTCGACCGCCGTCGGTGCGCCGGGTTTGCCGGCCGGAATCGCGGTGGCCGACCAGGCGGAGAAGTTCGACGGCTCGGGAGCCTTGTTGTGCGCCTGCAACCGGAAGGCGTAGGCCGAACCGTTGCTCAGCCCGTCCCAGGTCATCGTGGTGGTGCCGGGGCCCAGGGTGCGTGGTTCGATCCCGTTCGGCCCGCGCATCTCCAACACGTACTGGGTCAGCGCCGAACCATTGTTCACCGGCGGGGTCCAACTCACCGCGACCTGCTTGTCACCCCACTTCACCTTCGGCGCGGCCGGGGTTTCGGGACGCACATCGGGGCGCACCGCAGCCGACTGACCCGACGGTTCGGAGTCACCGACCTCATTGGTGGCGACCACGGTGAACCGGTACTCGACGTCATTGGTCAGCCCGGTGATGGTGCAACTGTTCGAGGGGCACTGCTGCTCCACCGAACCCCCCGCAGCACTGGTGCCGCGCACCTTGTACTGGGTGATGTCCTTGCCGTTGGCGGCCGGCGCGGTCCACTGCAGGGCGGCGCGTCGATCGCCCACCTCGAGCACCCGCGGCACCCCGGGCTTGTCGGGCTTGCCCACCACGGTCAGGAAGATCCGCCCCTCGGCACGCCGTTCCGCAGTACCGGTGGCGTCCTCGATCTGGTAGCGCACCACGGCTTCGCCGACGAAGCTCTCCCCCGGTGTGACGCTCACTCCGGTGTCGGTGAAGGAGACATTCACCGAACCCGATTCGGTGTTCGCCCCGATCACCCGCAGCGCCTTGCCCTCGGATTCGAAGGGGTTGAAGTCGTTCGACAGCACCGGCACCTGCTGGGTTTCGCCCTGTTTGACCTCGCCGAGGCTGTCGTCGGCGGCCCGCGGGGACGGTTTGCTGGACGCGGTGACGTTGATCGTCACCAACACATCGGCCTCGCCGCCCTTGCCGTCGGTGGCCTTGCCACGCCACTTCATCGTGGTGCCCGGGGCGACGGTGAGTTCGGCCTCGGCGGTGATCGTCGAGCCGTTCACCGTGACCTTGGTGCCGGTGGCGGTCTCGCCGGTCAGCTTGGTGAACTCGAGTTCGTCCCCGTCGGGGTCGGTGACACCGCGGGACACGTCCAGACTCTTCGGCCCCTCACCGGCACCGATGGTCAGGGTCATCGGTTCGCCGGACGGTGGCCGGTTGACCTCGTCGGGATCCTTCTCGTCCTCGTCCTTCTGCGGCTCCGGTGGCGGCAGCACCTCGATCGGGATGCTGACCACGGCCCGGCGTCCGGATTCGTCATCGGTGCTGGAACCGTCGGTGACCTCGAAGGTCACCGAGGCCGGTCCGACATAGCTTTCCGGTGCGACGAAGGCCAGTTCGTTCTTGGCATTGGCGGTGGCCTCACCGTTGGAGGCCCAAATCCGGTTCTCCCCGGTCAAGATCACCTTGCGCCCCCGGGTGCCGACCACGAAGTCGTTCACCGCCAGGGTGAGGGTTTCCCCGGCGACCACCTTCTGCGGGGTGATGTCGTCCTTCAGGGCCGGGACGGCGTCGGCATTGCCGGGCACGGTGATCACCGCCGAGGAAGTCATTCCGTCGGCGTCGGTGATCTCGTAGCGAACCTGCTGCATCCTCTCGCCGACGATCACCCGCACGTTGTCGCCGACCACCGAGGCGGCGGTGCCCTCTTCGGCGTCGTATTCGGGCACCGAGACCCGCAGTTCGGAGTTCGGACCGTCGGGGTCGACGTCGTTGTCCAGAACCGGTACCTCGATCACCTGCTTGTTCGCGACCATCGCCGACGAGACCTGATCGTCGCGGGCGACCGGCGCCATCAAGGGAGCGGTCGGGTCGGATTCGATCAGCACGTAGCCGGTCGCCTCGGCGCCGCGGGCATCGACCACGTCATAGGCGCCCAGGTAGTTGCCGGGTTTCAGCGGGACGGTGAACTGCACATCACGGTCGACGACCTCGGCATCGTCGATGCCGTCGAACTGCAGCGGATCCTTGTCGGTGTAGTAGAAGGCGTCGCCGTCGGGGTCGGTGTCATTACCCAGGGCCGGCACCTGCACGGTACGGCCGGGACGGGCCGCGACCGGGTCGTCCACGGTGGTGGGCGGGGAGTTCACCGCCGACCGGGGCACCACCCCGACCCGCACCTGACCCACCGATTTGGCGCCGCGGCTGTCGGTGACGGCGTAGCTGAAGGTGTCGGTGCCGCCCGATTCGGGGTAGGCCTCGTATTCCAGCCACTTCTCGTCCACGGCGGTGACCCGGCCGAGCTTGGGACCCGAATCGACGCCGATCAGTCGCACCGCGTCACCCTCGGGGTCGATGCCGTCCAGCGGCACCAGGATCTTGCCGGTGGTTCCGGCCAACACCCGGCCCTCCACCTGGCGGGGGGCCGGTGGGGTGTTGGGCACGTCGTCGCCGACCACGAAGATGCGCACCTGCGCCGAGGCGGTCTGATCGCGCTCATCGCGGATCTGGTAGACCAGCCGGTACTCGCCGTCCTGCTTCGGGGCGGCGAAGCGGACGTACTCACCGTCCACCCAGGCCTTGCCGGCGCCGGGTTCCTCGGGCAATTCGTCGTCCAGGGTCAGTTTCAGGCCCGCCGGGGACTGGTCGTTGCCCATCACCCGCACCGAGGCGGTGTCCCCGGCACGCACCGTCACCTCGTCGCTCTTGGCCACCGGGGCGCTGTGCTGCACCGGCGGGGCGGGCACCACAACCAGGGTGCCGGTGGACGATTCCTGCCCGTCGGAGACCGTGTAGTTCAACGACACCGGCCCGGACGGGGTGTTCACCGCGCTGATCTCGACCAGCTTGCGCTGGATCATCCGCACCTTCAGGTCGGGGTGGGTGGAGATGTTCTGCAACACCAGCACGTCGTTGTCGAGGTCTTCGTCGTTGGCCAGCGGGTCGACCAGCACCGATCCCCCGGCCGGCAGCAGGGCGACATCGCGGGTGGCGACCGGTGGACGGTTCTTCTTGTCGGCCTCGACCACGTCCACCCGCACGATGCCGAAGGCCTTCGGGCCGTTCGAGACGATGTAGCCCACGTAATAGGTGCCGGGTTTCGCGGCCGAGAAACTGAAGGTGTTGTCGTCGTAGTTCGGCACCACCTTCGCGCCCGGGGTTTCGGCGGCCACCGCCACCAGGGCGAGTTCGTTGCCGACGTCGTTGGCCAGGGGTTTGGCGAGCAGTTGCTCCCCGACCGAGACCTGGTAGTAGTCACCGTTGGCCAGCGGCGGGATGTTGCCCTTCTTGGTGGCGCTGACCACGAGTTGTCCGGCGGTCTCGGACACCCCGTCCGACACCACCACATCGATCACCTTGCGGCCCTCGGTGGTGCCGACGTCGGTGTAGGTGAGCATGCCGTCGGGGGTGAAGGTGACCTCGTCGTCGCCCGGGGCGGTGGCCTCAACGAGCACCAGGTCGTCGCCGTCGGGGTCCATCCAGTCGAGCAGCACCCGGCGTTGCGCGGTCGAGCCCAGGGTGACCTGCAGGGGTTCGACATTGCGCTTCATCTGCGGCGGCTGGTTGTCGACCTGTTGGTCGTCGGCGCGGATGTTCAACCGGACGGTGGCGCTGTCGCGGCCCTTGCGTCCGTCGTCGATGGTGTAGCGGAAGGTGATCGACCCGGTCGCCTCGGGGGGCAGGGTGACCTGCAGGCCGGTGCCGCCGCGAACCAGTTCCAGGGTGCCCTGGGAGATCTCGGGTGGGCCGATCACGGTGAGGATGTCGCCGTCGGGATCGGAGTCGTTCTCGATCACCGGAATCGTGGTCGATCGGCCGGCCCGCACCCCGAAGGTGTCGTCGACCGCGGTGGGTTTGCGGTTCTCCTCGGTGCGCTTCGGGTCGACCCGGGTGACCGTCTCGTCGTTCTCGGTCGACTCCCCCTCCTCGGGGGTGGGTGGGGTGACCTTCTGCCAGTCGCGCACCAGTTGCATCGCGTCGGTGACCATCCAGACATTGCCGGAGATCTCGTCGTTCAGCACCACCACGTCACGGTTCACCCGAAAGACCAGTTCACCGCCGCTGAAGGACGGAATCGGGGTCACCTGCGCCTCGGCGTGGGAGCACACCGTGGCGACCCGTCCGCTCGGGCCGGCGGCGAAGGCACCGTAGGCGCAGCCGTTCACCACCACGGGTTGGATCGGGGTGCCGCCCACCTGCGAGGTGAGGTCGACCAGTTCCTTTTCGGTCACGCCGAGCATTCCGGTCGGGGTGGCGACCACCCCGGCGAAATCGGCATCGGCGGTGCGCACCGTGGTGGCCGAGGAGTCCTGCAACATCGCGTTGGCGAGCCGCTCGTCGGTGATGGCTTCCTTGCTGCCCTCGACCCAGATCCGGTTTCCGGTGCGGTCCAGGACGATCGCGGTCTCGCCGACCACCGCGACCTGCACGTCGGCGTCGGCGGCCAGGTCGAAGGGCAACGGCGTTCCGGTCGGTTCGCCGTCGACCTCACGGACGAGTTCGGAGTCGGTCACCGATACCGCCACCGGCACACCGTCGTCCGAGACCGCGGCGACGCCGCCCCGGCCGATCTCCCAATCGGCCTTGGCCTTGGCGTATTCGATGCTCATCGCCTGTTCGACCGGACGGGCCCACATCCGTCCGCTGGTTTCGTCCACCACCGCGACGGTGTCCTTGCCCAGGGTGACCTCGGCGTTGGCGCTGAGGCTGACCGGGGTGCCCAGGGTGGTGGTGGCCGGATCGACCCGCTGCAGCAGGTTGGTGGTGCTGTCGACGACGAGCACGTTCTTCTCGTGCTGCAGAACGTCGAAATCCTTGTTGACCATCAACACCGAGGTCTCGAGGTCGTTGATCTGCTTGTTCAGCTTGCCCAGCAGCCGTTCTTTGCGGTTGGTCACCCAGACCGAACCGTCGTGCAGGTCGAGGTCGGCGGCCGGGTAACCCGGCGACACCGAGGCGCCGACGACCAGGATCACGGTGAGCAGTCCGACGACAGCGGTCGGCAGGATCCGCCCCAGTAGGGCTCGTCTGCGCCTGTTCCCTCTCGCCATAGTCACTTTCCTCGTCGCGGCTCCGGCAACCTTGGCGACTGTACGTGAACGGAGGTTTAACCCTTGGCGGGAATGGTCGCCGAGCGCCCTGTCAAGACCGCTGGACATCCTAAGGGCGGCGGTCACGCCTCACAATTTGTCGATCTGCCGGGGCCGTCAGCCCGCGGCGCAGCGACTCACCGGCTCACTGGAGCGTCCGTTGTCACCCAACGCCACCACCTGGATGCACGGCTGCAGCCCCTCGGGTACCTCGGTGTTGAGCTTCGGGTCGCCGACGGTGGTCGCATCGGCGGGGCGTTCGGTCCACGACCAACTCCACCGCTGTACCGGCACGTCCCCGTCCGGCTGGGTCCAGGTGCAACTCAACTGTCCGCCGGTCGACTCACAAGCCAGGTCGGTGACCGCACCGGGCGCCTGCACCGGCTGCGCGGTTTGCTGTTCGGGGGTCGGTTTCTCCGGCCCCTGTGGTGGCGGCGGTGGATCGACGAAGAGCAGTACCCCGACGATCACCCCGATCACCAGCACTGCGGCGATCGACCCGATCACCAACATCAGCGGACGCCGCGGCGGCCCGTCCTCGTCCTCGATCCGGTATCTGGTGGAGGCGGTGCTGGCCGCGGAGGTCGACCCGTCGTCCTGGTCGATGGTGACCACGCCGCGCATCCGGGTCGGGGTGTCCTCCTCGGCCTCCGATTCGGTCACCTGCCCGGTGTCCATCACCTCGATCGCGGTCGGGGTGAGACCCATCGCCATCTCGACCCCCTGCAGGGCCTGGGCGAGTTCGAGGGCCGATCGGAACCGGGCCTCGGTGCGTTTGTGCAGCGAACGGGCCAGCACCTGTTCCAGCAGCGGGGGCACATCGTCGCGGCCGGTGGACGGCACCGGCTCGCGCTCGATCCGGGAAATCAGTGCGGTGGTCGAGTTGTTGCCGCCGAAGACCTCGAAGGGTGAGCGGCCGGCCAATAGGGCATAGACCGTGGCCCCCAGCGAGTAGACGTCGGTGCGCCAGTCGGGTTGGGTCAGGTCGTTGAACTGTTCCGGCGCCGACCAGGGCACCGACAGCCCGTCCAGTCGTTCGAGGTTGGCATCGATCTGGGCCGAGATGCCGAAGTCGGTGAGCGCCGGCCAGCCGTACTCGGTGACCAGCACATTGGCCGGTTTGATGTCGCGGTGCAGGATGCCCGCGTTGTGGGCGGTGGCCACTGCACTGGCCAGCCGGATCCCTATCCGCAGGGCCTCGGGCACCGGGATGCGTTCGCGCCGCAGCCGCACCGACAGGTTCGGTTTGGGGCAGTACTCCATCACCAGACAGGGACGCCCGTCGGGGGCGATGCCGGCGAAGAAGATCGACACGATGGACGGGTGGGTCGACACCTGGGCCATCGCGTTGGCCTCGGAGATGAACCGTTGCCGCACCGAGTCGTCAACCGCCGAGTCGATCAGCACCTTCACCGCCACCTTGCGGCGGGGCAGGTCCTGTTCGTAGAGGAAGACGTCGGCGAAGCCACCCGAACCCAGGTGCTGCAGCACCCGGTATCCGGGCAACTCCGGCGGCGGGGCCGGGGTGCGTTTCGAGGTCACAGCGGTCAGGGCGCGTCGATCACCACGGTGACCCCGTCGCCGAGGTCGAGGACCGTGCCGATCGGCACGATCACCGGCTCACCGGGGGTGAGGCGTTCGCGATCGTCCCCACCGGGGTGAATCAGGGTCGTGCCGTTGGTGGAGTGCAGGTCGGTGACCACCACGTCCCACTCGTCCGGGTGCACCTGGACGTGGGTGCGCGAGATGTCGTGGCTGGGGCTCGGCACGGTCATCAACTTGGGCAGTTGATCGCGGCCGACCCGGTTCGCCGAGGGGGCTCGTCCGATCAGCACATTGCGGTCGACCTCGACCACCGCTCCCGAGGGCGGACGCAGGATCGCCAGCACCGGACGGGCCACCAGCCGGGGGTTCTGCGGTGGGACGTGCGAGGAACACAGCCGGCACTGGGTGGAGGACGGCGGGTTCGGGTGCTGCTGGATGCACATCGAGGCCAGCACGAAGGAATCGTCGCGGCCCTCGGCCGGGGCCGACTTGAGCGCGCGGGCCAGCCCGGTCTGGAAGACCGTCGCCCCGTCGTGGTCGCTGGCCGGATTGTCGGCGGCCGAGCTCGGCGCCGAGGGTTGTCCGGCGCCGAAGTCGGGCACCGAGGCGATCAACCCGGACGGCGGCACCGGTGCCGGGGGTTCGACCGCCGCCGGCGGTTGGGCGTAGGGCGAGTTCATCGGGTCGGGCTGGGGTGGCTGACCGTAGGCGCCCGGCTGCTGGCCGGGGTGCTGCCCGGGAGCCTGGCCCGGTTGCCCGGGGGCCTGGCCGAACTGCTGCTGGCCGTAGCCCTGCTGACCGTATTGGCCGGGCTGACCCGGCTGCTGACCGTGTCCCGGAACCTGCGGAGGCTGACCGTAGCCCTGCCCCGGCTGCTGGGGCTGGCCCGGTTGCGGCTGCTGACCCGGCTGTTGGCCGTATCCCTGCCCCGGTTGCCCGCCGGGGTAACCCTGTTGCCCGTAGCCCTGCTGCCCGTACTGGGGCTGCTGTTGACCGGGCTGGCCGGGCTGCGGCGGCATCCCGGGAGCGCTGGGCTGTCCCGGAGCGCTGGGCTGTCCCGAAGCGCTCTGCTGTCCCGGAGCGCTGGGCTGTCCGGGAGCAACGGGAACTCCAGGAGCACTGTGCACTCCAGGAGCACCGGGCATTCCAGGAGTACCGGGCATTCCAGGAGTACCGGGCAATCCCGGGGCACCGAAGGACACCCCGGGCGGGGGCGGAGCGATCCCGGCACCGAATCCGGGCCCCGGCGGCGGAGCCTGCGGCGGCCCGGCCTGCTGGCTCTTGCGGACCTCGCTCATCATCTCGGTCGCGTCCGACACCGCACCGATCTCTTCGGTCGGAGTCTCCTGACCGGCCGATTCGGCCCACGCCGGCGCAGCCGATGCTGCCGAACCCGGCTGACCCGCATCGCCCCACGCGGGAGGCGCCGAGGCTGCTGAGCTCGCCTCCGCCCACGACGGCTGCTGGGCGTCACCCGCATCCGACCAGGCCGGAGCCTGACCGGCGCCGGCATCGGCCCACGCGGGAGCCTCGGGCTGTGCGGGTTCGCCCGCATCTGCCCACGAGGGGGGCTGCCCGTCATCCCCGGCATCGGCCCAGGCCGGAGCCGACTCGGCAGGCGCCTCACTCTGCGCGGATTCCTGCTGGGCAGGCTCTTCCGGCTGAGCGGATTCGTCCGTAACTTCTTCGCCGGACGGCGCGGCGGGGGCGGGCGCTCCCCACATCGCGGCGGCCGGATCGACCGCCCCGGAAATGACTCGGCCCGAGTCGCCCTCGTCGCCGGACTCGGCCTGCTGCTCGGGCACCTCCCCGGACATCGGGGCTTCTTGCGGCGCAGCGTCGGCTTCGGTTTCCGCTTCAGGTGCGCTGTGTCCCTCGGAGAGACTCTGCTCCTCGGAAGCACTGTCCTCAGAACCACCGTACTCGGAAGCGCTGTCCCCGGAAGCACTGTCCTCATCGGGAGCACTGTCTTCTTCGGAAGCTGCATCTCCTGCGGCAGCCGGATCTTCTCCTTGAGCGGCGTCCACTTCAGCCGCCGAGGCTTCGTCTTCCTGCGAGGCCTCTGAGAAGTCGGGGTCATGGATCACCGTGTCGGAGTACTGCGTGGTGTAGTCGTCCGTATCGCCCCGGGCTTCACCCGACACCCCGGCTCCGGCGGCGGCCGCCGGGGCACCCCACATCGCCGCGGCCGGATCAACCGATCCGCTGATCACCGGCCCCGACCCCGACTCCGGGGTTTCGGCGGATTCCTCAAACGGCTCGTCGGCCTCGGCCGGTTCCTCGGACTGGCCCGGTTCTTCCGACCGGCTCGGCTCCTCGGACTGGCTCGGTACCTCAGTCTGGGCGGACTCCTCAAACTGGCTCGGTTCCCCGGTTTCTTCGGCGCCGACGACTCCGATCGCCGGGGCAGCTTCAGCCGCCTCGCCGGCACCCACCTGCACCGACACCGGCGCGTTCGTGGCGTCCAGCACCACCGCCCCCGCGGTGACCACCCCGGTCACCAGCGGCAACTGCAGCAGGCTCTCCTGGTCGTGGACCTCCAGGTCGATCCGCACCTTGCGCACCTCGCCGAGGCCGGCCTCGACCCAGGTGACCACCTCGGCGCCCCGGGCAACCTGCTGGCCGGTGTCCAGATCCACTGCGGTCACGTCCCCGCGCATCAGCGAACGCAACTGGTCGCCGTGCCAGAAGAAGGCGGCGAAACTCGGCAACTGGTCGATCCGGAAGGCGGCCAGGCGTTCCACCAGGTTGGGCATCGACGCTGCCGACAGCAGGTCGTCCCACAGGTCGTTCAGCAACTGGCTGACACTCGGCGGGGCCGGGGGCATGATGACCATGGCCGTGGGCCCGGCCAACACCACCCAGCGTCCGGGAATGTAGGTGGCGCGCCAGCGTCCCACTTCTCCGTTTGCCACGACTACCTCCACGCCTTCGCCATCGGGATCGTCGTTTCGTCCGGTTCGGTCGAGCCGACGTCAACGACAATTATCGAAACATTGTCTCGCGCACCAGACTGCAGGGCCAGTTCGAGCAGGTCATCGGTCGCCTTCGCCGGATCCGGTTCGGTCACCAGCACCGCCCGGGCCTGCTCTCTCGGTGCGTCCAGCAGACCGTCGGTGCAGAACAGGAAGCGGTCGCCGGTCACCATCGGGATCAGCCAGAAATCCGGATTACAGCCGTCCGGGGAACCGATCGCGCGGGTCACCACATTGCGTTCGGGATGCTGGTCGGCCTCGCTGGCACTCAACTGCCCGGCTTCCACCAACTCCTGGACGTGGGAGTGGTCGACGCTCACCTGGGTGATCCGGCGTGCTCCGGGCGCACCGTAGATCCGGAAAGCCCGCGAGTCTCCCAGGTTGAAGATCAGCCAGTAGTAGTGCTCGCCGTATTGCAGTACCACTGCACCGCAGACTGTCGAACCGGCTCCCGGCGCCCGCAACTGCAGGGCCCGCACCTGCTCGTGGCTGCGCTGCAGGGTGGCCACGACCCCGTCGGAGTCCAGCTCCCCCTGTTCGGCCAGCGCCCGGAAAGCACCCACCACCATCGCGCTGGCGTCCTCACCGGCCTCGGCACCCCCGATACCGTCGGCAACCACGAACACCGGGGGTTCGGCATGAATGCTGTCCTCATTGAGGGCGCGCACCATGCCGCGATGGGTCACCGCGCCGAAGTCGAGTTGATGCACCCCGCGAGCGTAGCCAGCGAGAGTTTCACCTCACCCGACCAGGTTTCGCGGTACCAAAACCTCCAACTCAGGAATCCTTTTCTGCCCGGATCGGGGTTATCGCCGAGATAGGTGGGAGATCTTGGTACCCATCCGGCGCCGGTACTCATGCCGACGAGCAGCGTCCTGACCGAGGCCGGACGCCAGTCAGGATTCCTGACCCTCCAAGATCGTGTGACATCTTGCTCGCCTGCCGGACAAAAAGTCACACGATCTTGAGGGTCCACCCAACCCGAGCGTCTTCCACAGACTCTGGCGTGGGGAGCCCGGGAAGCAACCTGGGATCCCCCCCCCCGGAGCGGGCGTGGCTGGGTGCAGATCGAGTGCCGGGAGATCCGGGTCAGCCTGAAGTGGGTACCAAAATCCCCAACTCACCCGGCCTAAACGACCGGATCCACCCAATTCCGAGTCCTGAGTTAGGGATTTGTGTACCCCCGGCCACCGAACCAGGGGTTTGCGTACCCGGACAGCAAGCAGAAACGAGGAAAGCGGACGTCGGGTCTCCCCGACGCCCGCCTTGGACGTATTTCGGCGCTACTCAGCCTTCGCGGGCATCCAGCGCGGCCCGGGCCGCCGCGAACCGGGCGATCGGCACCCGGAACGGCGAGCAGGACACATAGTTCAGGCCCATCGGGGCGAAGGTCGCGATCGAGGCCGGGTCGCCACCGTGCTCACCACAGACACCGGTCTTCAGGTCGGCCTTGGTGCTGCGGCCCTTCTCGACACCGATCCGCACCAGTTCCCCGACACCGTCGGCATCGACGGTGGCGAAGGGGTTGGCCGACACCAGTTCCTCACCGACATAGGACGCCAGGAAGGAGCCCTCGGCGTCATCACGCGAGATGCCGATACCGGTCTGGGTGAGGTCGTTGGTGCCGAAGCTGAAGAAGTCGGCTTCCTCGGCGATCTGATCGGCGGTCACCGCGGCCCGCGGCAACTCGATCATGGTGCCCACGGTGTAGGGCAGCTCCACCCCGGCATTGGCCAGCTCTTCATCGGCCACCCGGGTGATCAGCTCGCGCATCCGGCGCAGCTCGGAGGCGTAGGCCACCAGCGGCACCATGATCTCGATGATCGGGTCGCCACCGCGCTGCTTCACCGCCACCGCGGCCCGGATGATCGCCCGCACCTGCATCTCGGGAATCTCCGGGTACAGCAGCGCCAACCGCACGCCACGGGTACCCAGCATCGGGTTCATCTCCGACAGCTTCTTGATCCGGTTCAGCAGCGCCTCGGCCTTGGCGATCTCCTCCTCCGAGCCTCCGGTCAACTGCAGTCGCTGTACCTCCAGCGACTGCTCGACCAGCCCGGGCAGGAACTCGTGCAGCGGCGGATCCAGCAACCGCACGGTCACCGGCAGCCCGCTCATCGCCTCGAAGATCTCCTCGAAGTCGCTCTGCTGCAGGGGCAGGATCTTCTCCAGCGCCACCGCCCGCTCGTCGGTGCTTTCGGCCAGGATCATCTGCTGCACCGCGGGCAGGCGCACCTCGTCCATGAACATGTGCTCGGTGCGGCACAGGCCGATACCCTCGGCACCGAACTCGCGGGCCCGGGCGGCATCGGGGCCGTTGTCGGCGTTGGCCCGCACCCCGAGGGTGCGCACCTCGTCGGCCCAGCCGGTGATCTTCTCGAAGTCCTCGTTCACCTGTGGCGGCATCAACTGCAGCGCCCCGGCGAAGACCTCACCGGTGGAACCGTCGATGGTGAACACGTCACCCTCGCCGTATTCCTTACCGCCGACGGTCAGCTTCTTCGCGGCCGCGTCGATGTGCAGTTCGTGGGCACCGGCGACACAGGGCTTGCCCATGCCGCGCGCCACCACCGCAGCGTGCGAGGTCATCCCGCCGTGGGCGGTCAGCACGCCCTGGGCCACCAGCACACCGTGAATGTCGTCCGGGGTGGTTTCCCAGCGCACCAGAATGACGTCCTCGCCGGCCTTGCCGCGCTGTTCGGCCTCGTCGGCGCTGAACACCAGGGCGCCGACACCGGCACCCGGGGAGGCATTGAGGCCCACGGTCACCGGTTCGGTCTTCGTGGCCGGGTCGATCGCGGGGTGCAGCAACTGGTCGAGTTGGTTCGGCTCGATCCGCCGCAGCGCGGTCTCCCGGTCGATCACGCCTTCCTCGACCATGTCGCCGGCGATCTTCACCGCGGCCTGGGCGGTGCGCTTACCGGTACGGGTCTGCAGCAGGTAGAGCTTGCCGTCCTCGACGGTGAACTCGATGTCCTGCATGTCGAGGTAGTGGTTCTCCAACCGCTTCAGGGTCTCGATCAACTGCCGGTAGGCCTCCGGCAGCACCTGCTCCATCTCCACCAGCTTGCGCGGGGTACGGATACCGGCCACCACGTCCTCACCTTGGGCGTTGACCAGGAACTCGCCGTACACCTCGTTCTCGCCGGTGGAGGGGTCGCGGGTGAAGCACACGCCGGTGGCCGAGGTGTCACCCCGGTTGCCGAACACCATCTGCATCACGTTCACCGCGGTACCCAGGTCGGCCGGGATGTTGTTGGCCTTGCGGTAAACCTCGGCGCGCGGGTTCAGCCAGGAACGGAAGACCGCGTCCACCGCGCCGCGCAACTGCTCCATCGGGTCGGTGGTCCACTCCTGTCCCAGTGCCTCGGCCGACAGCCGCTTGAAGGTGCGCACCAGTTCTGCCATGTCCTCGGCCGACAGGTCGGTGTCCTGCTGTACGCCGCGGTCGGCCTTCAGCGCGCTGAGCGCGTCCTCGTAGACCGACGGATCGATGCCTTCGACGACCTCGCCGTACATCTGGATGAAGCGCCGGTAGGAGTCCCAGGCGAAGCGTGGGTTGCCCGATTCCTCGGCGAGCGCCTTGACCGATTCGTCGGTGATGCCGAGGTTCAAGATCGTGTCCATCATGCCCGGCATCGACTGCACCGCACCCGAACGTACGGCCACCAGCAGTGGCTTGGTGGCCCCACCCAGGGTGCGTCCGGTGCGCTCTTCGAGCCGCTTGACCGCCGCGACGATCTCGTCCCAGAGCCCTTCGGGCCAGTGCCCCAGCCGCATGTTCTCGACCGACGCGGTGGTGGTGACGGTGAACGCGTCGGGCACGGGGACGCCGATGCGAGCCATTTCGGCAACGCCGGCACCCTTTCCGCCCAACAGGTTCTTCATGGACGCATCGCCTTCGGACAGGTCGTAGACGTAGCGCTCCTGATCGGTCATGTCGATCTCCTTCGATCCCTGGGGTTTCTCATGGCGTGACGGTGAGTTCGTTGCTGGATTGCCGGCGCAGGTGGGTGCCGGCCATACGGGCTCGCGTTTCGACGATATCGATCACGCGCGCGGCCGATTCCTCGAGGGCGATGTTGGTCGTATCGACGATGCGGGCGCCGAGTTTGCGCTGCATCGCGGTGATCTCGTCGAGTTCGGTGTAGATCCGGGCCAGGTCGGCGTAGCCGTCCTTCGGGTTGAACGAGCCCATGCCTTGGACGCGCTTGTCGCGCAGTTTGGCCAGCCGCTGCGGGTCGATGGTCAACCCGACCAGCCGCCAGCGTTCGACGCGGGCCAGTTCGGGCGGGTAGGGGATGCCGTTGACCAGTGGCACATTGGCGGTGCGGTAGCCGAGGTAACCCAGGTACATCGACAGCGGTGTTTTGCCGCTGCGCGAGGGACCGATCAGCACGATCTCGGCCTCGGCCAGCCCCGACAGCAGTTGGCCGTCGTCGTGGCGGACGGCGAATTCCATCGCCGCGATCCTGGTGAAGTAGTCGGCCTCGACCCCGACCGGACGCATCGGCACCCGTTCGGCGGCGGTTCCGGTGGCGACCTCGAGCCGCGACAGGGTGGGCCCGAGCAGGTCGCAGTGCACGATGCCCATGTCATTGCAGGCATCGTCGACCAAGTCGCGCAGCACCGAGTTCACCAGGGTGGAGAACACCGCGGCGGGACGTTCGTGGTTGCGCACATCGTCCAACGCCAGGTACAGCGATTCGGCACTGGCGATCCGCGGATGGCGCACGATGACGAAAGGGTGCTGCGGGAACTGGGCCTGCGCAGCACGAGCCAATCGGGCGGCGGTCTCCCCCGTGGAGTCGGCTATCACGTGGATCTCCAGTGGCTGCGCTGGCACAGCCCAAAGCCTATCTGGGCCCCTTTGCCGCCAACCCCGGCCCTCCCTCGGTGCGGAACGGCGACTACTGGGTTATTCGAGTTCGTCCAACAGGCTGCGCAGATCTCGCAGGCACTCGTCCGACACGTCAAATGGCTCGGCCTCGGCCAGGGCAAGCAACTCCTCGATCAGCCGGCGCTGATCCTGCGGTGCTGTGGACGAGCCCAAGAAATGCTGGCGCGTGCCACCGGATTCGAAGACCTGCGCGCGAAACTCCGGGTTTCCCCGTCCGCTGCGCAGATAGGCCAACGTGCCCTTGGGCAGCCGCAGGTCGTCGGGTTCCGGATGGCTGGCATAGATGAGTTCGCGGACGGCCGCGGCCCGCGCCCGGGGGCCGAGCGCCTCATCGGTGGCCACCTGCTCGGCCGCCTCCACCGCAGGAATGCCATGTTCGGCCGCGAGCACCCGGATGTAACCCGCCACCGCCGGCGGGTTCGCCGCACCGTAACGCTGGTCCTTGGCATAGGCGAGTTTGCGCAACCGCTTCAGGGCATCAGGGGGTCGCCGTTCGGTCAGCACCGTGGCCACGTCCCACCGGAAGGACCAGGCCCGTTGCCGCTCGGCTTCGGCGAGGGTCGCGGTGAAGCGCTCGTCCTGCTCGGTCCACAGGGCATCGAGCAGTTGCTTCACCGGTGCGGAATCCCCGTAGGCCCGATGGGCCTCGGGCCAGGTCGTCAGCACCGCTTCCAGGACGGCCGGGTTGCTCAGGTTCCTGGTGGCCGTGTCCAGGACGGCGGCCTGGGCCTTGGGCGTGCCCTCGCGCAAGACGGCGACCAGCCAGTCGAGGCCGGTCTCGTCCAGTTCGTCGAGATCGGCCAACCGCGCTGCCGCGGTTCGGATTTCCGGCAGTGCGGCATCGATCGGGGGCAACTCGATGACACCATCGGCCGCGTCGGGCAGGGTCACCTCGAAGGCATGGTCCTCGCCGTGGTCGTAGGCCTCCCACGGTTCGGGCAGGTACGCGAGGTGGTTCACGATCACCTCGTGGCTGCCACCCCAATGCAATTGCACCGGCGCCCGCAGGCTCCCGTCGGCGTGGAAACACCGCTCGACGGTTTGGCGGTGCATGAAGACATAGCTGAGCTGATCGGCTCCGAGTTCGGCGGCAATTTCATGGCCGTGCGCCTGGTCGTCGATCTGTCCGGTCAGGACGACGAACTCTTCGCTTTCGAGCTGCTTGAGGTCGCGCAGCAACTGCGCTCGATCGGTCACAAGGGCGACCTTAACGTTCGCCGGAGCACGTTCGGCCGGAAAACTTTCGTCGTTCGCGATGAGTTTCGCCGCCGGGACCGGTCTGTACAGGTGAAGCGGCGGGACCACCTCGGTTTCGCCGGGCGAAAGGAGCCACGATGCACCAGATGGTTTTCATCAATCTGCCGGTCAGCGATCTGAACCGCAGCCGGGAATTCTTCACCGCGCTCGGCTACACCTTCGACGAGAAGGTCTGCCAGGACGGCACCTCACTGGGGGTGATCCTCGGCCCGAACATGTACGCGATGCTGCTCGACCGCAAGTTTTTCGACAGCTTCCACGACGCCCGGACGGCCGAGCCCGGCCGGCACGAGGTGATCACCTGTCTCACCGCCGAGAGTCGCGAACAGGTCGACACACATGTCGAGAAGGCCCTCGCCGCGGGAGCGACCGCGGTGCGTGCCGAGGAACAGGGTGACTGGATGTTCTACCGGTCGTTCGCCGACCCGGACGGACACCTCTGGGAGATCATGTGGATGGATGACGCGAAGGCCACCGCGGCCGGAGCCCTCGGCTGACGGGACGCACATGGACAGCAAGGAGTTCGAGACCGAAGCCCTGCCCCTGCGCGCCGGTCTGCTCGCGCACTGCTACCGGATGATGGGCTCGGCGGTCGATGCCGAGGATCAGGTGCAGGAAACCTACCTGCGGGCTTGGCGAGCGTGTCACCGATTCGAGGGCCGGGCCTCGGTGAAGAACTGGATGTACCGGATCGCCACGAACACCTGCCTGAATGCGCTGTCCTCGGCGCAGCGTCGCCTGTTGCCCACCGATCTCGGTGGTGCGGCGGGCGACCCTGCCGCCCCGATCCATCCCCGTCCGGAGCAACCGTGGCTGGAACCACTCCCCGATGCGATGTTGTGGCAGAACGCTTCCCCCACCCCGGAGGAAGAACTCCTGGCCCGGGAGAACATCACCCTGGCCTGGGCCGCCGCCATGCAGCACCTGACCCCACAACAGCGCGCGGTGTTACTGCTGCGGGAGGTGTTGGGCTTCTCGGCCGCTGAGACCGCCGAGGCGCTGAACACCACGGTGGCTTCGGTGAACTCGATGTTGCAACGCTGCCGGGCGACGGTCGGCGAGGGTCTGCCCGCCACGAACACGGACACCCACACCGAGGACGAGCGGGCCGCGGTTGACGCCTTCGTCGATGCCTTCGAGCGGCACGATTTCGACGCGATCGTGTCGTCGATGTCGCAGGACGTGGTGTGGCAAATGCCGCCCTTCGACCGCTGGTATGCCGGTAATCGGGACGCCGCCGTATTGGCCTTCACCCATTGCCCGGCCCGCGAGGCCGGTGACCTGCGCTTCCGCCCGGCCAGGGCCAACGGACAACCCGCCCTGGGGATGTATCTGCGCAAGGGCGAGGAATGGGAGGCCTTCCAGTTCCTCATCCTGAGCGTCCGCGAAGGCACGGTCGGTCGGGTCACAGCTTGGTTCGATCCGCACCTGTTCCGGCTGGCGGGCCTACCGCTGATACTGGACGACCAACCGAGCTGAGCCCTGCAGCAGAGAAGCACCAACAGATAACCGTGAAACCAATTTGAAAGTGAGAACCATTCTCATTTAGTGTTTCGGGCATGATCCCCTCCTTGACTTCCCGTGCTCTACTGGCCGGCGTGATCGGCGCGCTGTCCCTGACGGCGTGTGCCGCCGGCGAAACCCCACCCACCGAAGTGCCCTCCGAGACCGTTGCCCAGGGCAAGGCGGGTGAGGACGAGCGCGAGGTGAGCTCGCTGCGTCCGCGCGCCCTGCTCGCCCACGACAAGGGCCTGACCCTGATCGATCTGACCACCGGCGACACCGTGCTGGAGACCGAACGACCCGGGTTCAAACGGCTGAATCAGGCCGGCAACGGCCGGCACCTGTTGGTGACCGAGGGCGACAAGTTCACCGTTTACGACGGCGGCATCGAATCCCAGCCGCACGGTGACCACGACCACAAATACGAGTACAACCCCGGCCCAACCGAGGTGAGCTATGCCGCCCCCAAGGCCGGCCATGCGGTGGTGCACGCCGAGCACACCGTCCTGTTCTCGGACGGCACCGGCGAAATCACCGTGCTGCCCACCGCCGACATCGCCAAGGCGGACGCGAAGACCGAGAAGTTCAAGACCGAGGAGGCCCACCACGGGGTGGCGCTGCGGCTGACCGACGGTTCGCTGCTCACCACCCAGGGCAATGAGGACGCCCGCACCACGGTGCAGCAGCTCCGCGACGGCAAGCCCGCCGCCGAAACCAAGGACTGCCCCGGCGTACACGGTGAGGCCGCGGCCGCACCCAACGCCAAGGGTGATGTGGTGGCCTTCGGCTGCGAGAACGGCCCGGTGATCTTCCGCGACGGCGCCTTCCACAAGGTCAAGGTCGCCGACGCCTACGCCCGCTCGGGCAACCTCTTCGGCAGCCACGATTCCCCCATCGTGTTGGCCGACTACAAGGTCGACAAGGATGCCGAGAAGGAAGAACCGACCCGGGTCGCGTTGATCGACACCCGCACCGACGAGCTCAAGCTGGTCGAGCTGGGCTCGTCCTACTGGTTCCGCTCGTTCACCCGCGGCGAGCACGGTGAAGGCTTGGTGCTGACCCAGGACGGCAAGCTGCAGGTGATCGACCTCGACCAGGGCACGGTGATCCACTCCATCGAGGTGATGAAGCCCTGGACCCAGCCCGACGATTGGCAGGAGCCCGGCCCGCTGGTCAAGGTAGCCGACCACCGCGCTTATGTCGTCGACACCGAGGGCAAGCAGATCGTGGTCGTCGACTTCGACAAGGGCACGGTCGACCGGCGGATCCCACTGGAACACGCCCCCGGCGAAATGGAAATCGTGACCGGCAGCGCCGGGCACAAGCACTGACCACCCACCCCCACAAACCGGCGAAACCTCACTCTCGGCGTGCCCCGGCCTGATTCCACCGGGGCCGGCGGGAGTGAGGTTTCGCCCCGTAACAGGCACAATGCCAACGTGACCAGTGCCCACGACAACTCCGGCGCCCCGCGACGGCTCGAGAAGACCTGGCACGACACCCTGCGCCGGACGGCCGCGCTGGCCGGCGCGACAGTGACCGCCATCCTGGTGGTGATGTTTCTGCTCGAGGCCTTCGGGGTGTGGCGGCCGCTGGGCCAATCATTGTTCTGGGCCGCCCTGTTCCTTCCGGCGGTGATCTGGACGATCTGGTTCGGCACCACCGTGACCTACCGGGTGGTGCTGGACGAACACGGCATCACCCGCACCCGGGGCAAACACGAGTTGCACCTGCCCTGGGACGAGGTCACCGATGTGGTGAAGCTACCCACCCGGCAACGACATCTGGCGGTGCTGTCGGCCCAAGCGGAAATGACCCGCGAGCCCGGCGAGATGGGGCTGATCCGGGCCTACCGCCTGCCCCGATTCGGAGTGGTCGTCCAAGCCGACGACGAGCTCCGGGAAGCACTGCTCGTCCATAGCGGTCAGCGGCTGCGGACGGTCGAGGAGATCGTGACGTGAACCACGGACTGCAGATTCTTGGCGATGGCCCGCCCGACCCGGTCGACCGGATGCTGGTCGACCAACTCACCGGCCTGCCGTCCCTGCCCGGCTCGGTGGTGGTGCTCGACGATGCGACCGGTGACCTGGCGCCGGCCGTGGCCAAGGCCGTCCGGGGTCAGGTGCGGGTGCACTGCGACGACCTGGCGGCCGAGGAAGTACTGGCCGGGGCCGGCTTCACCCCCTCGGCCCTGTCCGCCGATCTCTTCGACGGCGCCGGCTTGGTACTGATGCGGCTGCCCCGCGCCCTGGCCGCCCTGCGCGAATACGCCGAGCTGACCGCGGCCCACGCCGCACCCTCGGTACGGCTGATCGGCGCAGCCCGGATCAAGCACATGAGCCGGTCGATGAACGAGGTTCTCGGCGAAAGTTTCGAGCACGTCTGGGCCGGCCTCGGACGGCAGAAGTGCCGCGCCCTGCACGCCTCGGGGCCGCGGCCGGTCGACCCACAATGGCCCCGGGCCGGGATGGTCGAGGTACCCGGTGGGCCGCTGGAGTTGCGCTCCCACGGCGCGGCCTTCGCCGCCGGCCGACTGGACGACGGCACCCGGTTGTTGCTGCAGGCCCTGGCCGACGCCCACCCCGGCAGTTCCCTGACCGGGAGGCAAGCCCTCGATCTGGGCTGCGGTACCGGCATTCTGGCCACCTGGCTGGCCCGGGCCGGAGCGGACGTCCAAGCGGTAGACAGTTCGGCCGCCGCACAACGCTCGGCGATCGCCACCGCCGCAGCCAATGAGGTGGACGTGGAGGTGCGCCGCAGCACCGACCTGTCCTTCCTGGACGACGCCTCCCTCGATCTGGTGGTCTGCAACCCGCCCTTCCACAAGGGCGCGGCCAAGGACTCCACCGCCGCCTTCGAGATGATCCACGGCGCCGCCCGGATACTGCGTCCCGGTGGTGAATTGTGGCTGGTCTACAACTCCCACCTGCCCTATCTGCGCGCCCTGCGCCGCCACGTCGGGGAGACCCGCATCGTGCAGCGCAACCGGCACTACACCGTCACCCGCACCACCCGCTGACTCCACCGGCAGCAAGCAGGCAATTCGACACTTTCGGGCCATCTATCGTGATCGGCATGTCGGCTCTGGCATCGGCCCGGACGCAACGGCGGCCGCGGCGCAAGCGCTCCCCCGGCTGGGTACCGAACCAGCACGGGGCCTGGGCGATGCTGACCGTCCCCTATCTGATCGGGGTGGCGCTGACGATTCAACACGACCGGTTCCGGTGGTACGTGGTGCCGCTGCTGGGCTGCTGGATGATCGGCTACTTCTGTTTTCACGCCACCTCGCAGTGGTTGAAGAGCCGGCGCGCGGCCCGGTTCGTGCCGCCGATGCTCACCTACGGGGTGATCGCCGCACTGTTCGGGGTGCTCACCTGGACCTTGGCCGGGTGGGCGCTGGCCGGGTGGGTGCTGGTCTACACGCCGATCCTGGCCTTCGCCCTCCATCTCGCCGCCGCCCGACGGGAACGCGATCTGATCGGCGGGTTGTTGACCGTCGCCGCAGCGGCCCTGATCCTGCTCGTGGTCACGAACCCCGACCCGCGTACCGCCCTCGCCGATCGGGACGCACTACCGCTGGCGCTGATCTGTTTCGGGTATTTCGCCGGGACCGTGTGGGTGGTCAAGACGATGATCCGCGAACGCGGCAAACCCGGCTGGGTGGCCGCCTCGATCGGCTGGCATCTGGTGGCCACGCTGGCCGCTGCGGTGGCTGCCGCGTCCGGGAATCTGTCGTGGCTGTGGGCCGGGTTCTTCGCCGCCACCACGGTGCGGGCCACCGTCCTGCCGTTGTTCTGGCCGATGCGTGGACGGGTGCTGTCGGCGGCCCGGATCGGCATCATCGAGATCGTCTTCTCGGCCGTCCTGCTGGTCTCGGCCCTCACCATCGGGGTGGGCTGACCGGGGTGGTGACGCGGCCGAGGGCGACACCGTGCGCCACGACCGTCCACTCAAGATCTTTTCAGGATGTTGCCGATTCAGGCTAGACTCGATCGAGCCGTGAGGGAGTATCCCGAGAGCTGTGGGTCGTCAACACGTTGGATTCGCCACCGGATCCGACCGGCTGCAGCGGCGCCACGTCCACCCAGGTCGTGTCGCGGAGAGACTCATGGGTTAGTTCCCAACCCCTGACGGAAGCTCCGGTTCCTTGGAAATCAACGGTTTGACGTGGGCAATCACGATTGCCGCGATCGTTGGCCTACTCGCCTTCGACTTCATCTTCCACGTCCGCAAGGCGCACATTCCCACCCTGCGTGAGGCCGCGGTCTGGTCGGCGATCTACGTCGGTGTGGCCCTGCTGTTCGGCTTGGTCTTCCTGCCCTTCGGCGACACCCAGCACATGGTCGAGTACTACGCCGGGTACGTCACCGAGAAGGCCCTCAGCGTCGACAATCTCTTCGTCTTCCTGATCATCATCGGCTCCTTCAAGGTGCCCCGCGAAGACCAGCAGAAGGTACTGCTGTTCGGCATCGTCTTCGCCCTGATCGCACGTACCGCCTTCATCCTGGTCGGCGCGGCCGCGATCAACCGCTTCGCCTGGGTGTTCTACCTGTTCGGACTGATCCTGATCTGGACCGCCGGTAAGACCCTCAAGGGCGCGGTCAGCGACGACGAGGAGGAATCGGCCGACAACATCGTGGTGCGCCTGGCCAGCCGGGTGCTGCACACCACCGACAAGTACGACGGAGACCGGCTCTTCACCATCGAGAACGGCAAGCGGATGATGACCCCGATGCTGCTGGTGATGGTGGCGATCGGCGGCACCGACATCCTCTTCGCCCTGGACTCGATTCCGGCCATCTTCGGCCTCACCCAGGAGCCCTACATCGTCTTCACCGCGACGGCTTTCTCGCTGATGGGCCTGCGGCAGTTGTACTTCCTGATCGACGGTCTGCTCGACCGCCTGATCTACCTGTCCTACGGGCTTTCGGCGATTCTGGCGTTCATCGGCGTGAAGCTGATTCTGCACGCCCTGCACGAGAACAACCTGTCGTTCATCAACGACGGTGAGCCCGTGCCGGTGGTCGAGGTCGACATCGGTGTGTCGCTGACGGTGATTATCACGGTGTTGGCCATCACCATCGCCGCTTCGTTGCTGAGTCCGCGCGGACGGGCCCTGGCGGTGATCAAGAAGACCGAGAAGCTGGCTCAGGCCTACATCGCGCTCGGTGACGATGCCTCCGATGCCGAGCGCAAGAAGATCAACGCGCAGCTCGCCCGGCAGATGAAGCAGATGCCGCGGATCAGTGAGAAGCACCGCAACGATCTGATCGAGAACGAGGCCAGGTTCCGCGATCAGGTGCGCCGGGCCCACGGTGAACACCGCGACTACCTCACCGCTTCGGGACAGGAAGTCAGCGACGAGGAACTGTGATCCGGCGCGATCCGTCCCGTCCCGGATCGTGCTGATCTCGTCCGTTCCAGTCGTCCGGATGTGCTTGGAAGTGGGCGCGCGAAGGTCCGCCCATAGCAGGTCGTCCGCGGTCTGTCCATGCCCTGTCCCCCGCCGGATTCGGCGGGAAGTCGCCGGTTAGGGTGGTCGAAGACTTTTCCTACCGGGGGTTTCGCATGACAGATCGCATCAGAATCGACAGCCAGCGCTCCAAAATCATGCCGGCCGAAGCCGCGGCAGCGCTGATTCAACCCGGCGACAACGTCGGCATGAGCGGGTTCACCGGAGCGGGCTACCCCAAGTTGGTGCCGGTGGCCCTGGCCCAGCGCATCCGTGAGTCGATCGCCGAGGGCAACGATTTCCGGATCGGCGTCTGGACCGGTGCGTCCACCGCCCCCGAATTGGACGGCGCCCTGGCCGAGGCCGACGGCGTCCAGTTGCGGTTGCCCTACCAGTCCGACCCGATCACCCGCACCAAGATCAACCAGGGCTCGATGAGCTACATCGACCAGCACCTGTCGCACGTCGCCCAGTGGGTGTGGGAGGGCTTCCTCGGCAAGCTGGACGTGGCGGTGATCGAGGTCACCGGCATCACCCCCGAGGGCAAGCTGATTCCGGCGTCCTCGGTCGGCAACAACAAGACCTGGATCGATCAGGCCGACAAGGTCATTCTCGAGGTCAACTCCTGGCAGTCGATGGACCTCGAGGGCATGCACGACATCTACTACGGCACCCGGCTGCCACCGGACCGCAAGCCGGTGATGATGACCAGCCCCGCCGACCGGATCGGCTCGCCCTACTTCGAGGTCGACCCCGACAAGATCGTCGCGATCGTCGAGACCGACCTGCCCGACCGCAACACCCCCTTCAAGCCGGTGGACGAGGACTCCAAGGCCATCGCCGGGCACCTGATCGAGTTCCTGCAGCACGAGGTGAAGATCGGCCGCCTGCCGGAGAACCTGCTGCCGCTGCAGTCGGGGGTGGGCAATATCGCCAACGCGGTGCTCGACGGGCTGTTGCACAGCGATTTCGAGAACCTGACCAGCTACACCGAGGTCGTCCAGGACGGCATGGTGAACCTGATGGACGCCGGCAAGATCGTCCAGGCCTCGGCGACCGCCTTCTCGCTCAGCCCCGAGTACGCCGCCCGGATGAACAACGAGGCCGCCCAGTACCGCGACCGGTTGGTGCTGCGTCCGCAGGAGATCAGCAACCACCCCGAGTTGATCCGCCGCCTCGGTGTGATCGCCACCAACGGCATGATCGAGGCCGACATCTACGGCAACGTGAACTCCACCCACGTGATGGGTTCGGCGATCATGAACGGCATCGGCGGCTCGGGTGACTTCGCCCGCAACGCCTTCCTGTCGATGTTCGTCACCCCGTCGACGGCCAAGGGCGGGGCGATCTCGACCTTCGTGCCGATGGTGTCGCATGTCGACCACACCGAACACGACGTGCACGTGCTGATCAGTGAGCAAGGTCTGGCCGACCTGCGTGGCCTGTCGCCGCGGCAGCGGGCCAAGGCGATCATCAAGAACTGCGCCCACCCGGATTACCGGCCGATGTTGGAGGAGTACTTCGAGCGGGCCCAGAAGGTCGCCAACGGGCAGCACACCCCGCACGACCTGTCGCAGGCACTGAGCTGGCACCAGCGGTTCCTGCAGACCGGGTCGATGGTTCCGCACTGACCGGTTCTCGATTCGCGACGGCGCCCCACTTCTCGGCAAGTGTGGGCGCCGTTGGCGTTGGTGGGCCCTGGTTTCTCGGGTCTCGGGTCTCGGGTCTGGGGGTCTCGGGTTCTCGCTTCTCGATTTCTCGGCTCAGCGGCGGTCGGCGTGGACGGTGACCTCGTGCGCCTTGACGGTGAGCCAGACCGGTGAGCCGGCGGTCAGTTCGAGGTCGGCGGCTGCCGCGGTGGTGATGTCGGCGGACATCGTCGGCCCGTCCGGGCCGGCCGTGGCCCGCACCCGCACCCCGGACGGGGTGGCGCGCAGGTCGATCACCTGAGCGGCCAGGGCGTTGCGGGGGCTGCCGCCGGGTGCGGTGTCATCGGTGCGCCGGTGCACCGCCAGGGACGCGGGCGTGATCAGGGCGATCACCGACTCGCCTTGGGTTGCCTGGCCGACCAGTTGGTCGGTTCCGGTGATCTGCCAGGGGCCGGTGCGCATCCGCGCCATCCCCTCGGAGGCATCGATGAGGGTGCCGGGCAGCAGGTTCATCCCGGCCAGCCGGGCGGTGAAGTCACTGCGTGGGGTGCTGAGCACCTCGTGGGCGGGGCCGTCCTCGACGACCTTGCCGCCCTCGAGGGTGATCACCCGGTCGGCCAATGCGAGCACGTCCAGCAGGTCGTGGGTGACGATGATCGCGGTGCGTCCCTCGAGGCGCTGTGCCAGTAGGTGGCGCAGGTCTTCGGCGACCGACACGTCCAGGGCGGCCAGGGGCTCGTCCAGCAGGAGGAGCTCCGGGTCGCCGGCCAGAGCCCGCGCCAGGGCGACACGTTGTTGCTGACCGCCGGAGAGTTGCCCGGGTTTGCGGTCGGCCAACTGCACCGCGTCCACGGCCTCGAGCCATTCCTGGGTGCGCGCGGCACCATCCTTCAGGCCCCGGGATTTGGGCCCGAAAGCAACATTGCTGCGAACGCTCAGGTGCGGGAACAGGGCGGGATCCTGGGCCAGTAGCCCGATCCGACGCAGGTGGGTGGGAACTTGGACCCGGTTGCTGTCGGTGAGAGTTCGTCCGCCGAGAGTGACCCGTCCGGTGTCGGGGGTGAGCAGGCCGGCGATCACCGACAACAGGGTCGATTTGCCGGCCCCGTTCGCGCCGAGCAGGGCCACGGTGCGGCCGTCCTCGATGTGCAGGTCGACGTCCAGGCCGCGGCTCTCGACGGTAGCCATCACGTGAAGGTCAGGCACGTTGCCCCCGTCCGTAAACCAACGCCATCACCAGGGCCGAGACGACGACCAGCACCAGGGCCAGGGCGACCGCGGCCGCGGGGTCGGACTCGCGTTGCAGATAGATCTCCAACGGCAGGGTGCGGGTTCTGCCCTGCAGGGACCCGGCGAAGGTCAAGGTCGCGCCGAACTCGCCCAGGGCGCGGGCGAAGGACAGCACCGCGCCGGCGGCCAGGGCCGGGCCGATCAGCGGCAGGGTGACCTGCCACAAGGTGCGGGTCGGAGAAGCGCCCAGGGTTGCCGCGGCCACCTCGTAGCGGGTGCCGGCGGTGCGCAGGGCCCCCTCGAGGCTGACCACCAAGAACGGCATCGCCACGAAGGTTTGGGCGATGATCACCGCCGTGGTGGTGAAGCCGATCCGCAGCCCGGCCATCTCGAAGTACTGGCCGATCAGGCCGAACCGCCCCAGGGCCATCAGCAGGGCCAGACCGCCGACCACCGGGGGCAGCACCAGTGGCAGCAACACCAGCGACCGCACCAACCGGCGTCCGGGCACCCGGCCGCGGGCCAGCACCAGTGACATCGGCACCCCGAGCAGAATGCACAGCAGGGTGCTGATCGCGGCAGTGCGGAGGCTCAGCCACAGGGCGTCCAGGGACGCTTCGGAGGTGACCAGGGGCCACCAGTGCGCCCAGTCGACCCGGAACATGATCGCCACCAGCGGAAGAACCACCAGCAGCGAGCCCACGATGGCCGGGGCAAGAATCCAGCCGGGTAGATGCGTGCGCTCCCGTACCGTCCGAGTGGTTTGCCGGGGCACGTCAGGGCTTGTCGAAGCCGGCTTCGCCGAGCACTCGCTGGCCTTCCTCGCCGGTCACCAGGTCCACCCAGGCCTGGGCGAGTTCGGCATGGGAGCTGTCCTTCACCACCGCGATCGGGTACTTGTTGATCGCGTCATCGGCCTCGGGGAACTTCACCGCTTCCACCTCGGCGCGGGAGATATCGGTGGTGTAGACCAATCCGGCGTCGGCCTGACCGCTGGCGACCTTGCCGAGCACATCGGTCACCGACGATTCCTCGCTGGCCGGTTTCAGGTCCACCCCGGTGGCCTCGAGGATCTTCTCAGTGGCCGCCCCGCACGGCACCTGCGGAGCGCAGACCACGGTCACCACGTCATCGCGGGTGAGATCCTGCAGGCTCTTGATGCCCTTCGGGTTGCCCGGATTCACCGCGATCACCAGCGAGTTGGTGGCGAACAACACCGGCTCGTTGACGTATTCCTCGGCCGTCTTCATCGTCTTCTCGTTGGCGGTGGCCAACACATCGGCCGGTGCGCCCTCGGAGATCTGGGTGACCAGATCACTCGACCCGGCGAGGTTGAGCTGCACCTTGACGCCCTCGTGCTCGGCTTCGAAGGTCTTCGCCAGTTCCTTGAAGGTGGGCTCGAGAGAAGCCGCGGCAAATACCGTCAGCTCTCGCGGGCCCTCGTCCTTGCCGGGGTCGGAGCCTTCACCGCCTCCGTTCGAACAGGCGGCCAGCGCAAGCATCAGCATGGCCAGCAGGGCGGCGAACAGGGGGCGCTTTTTCATTTCTTCTCCGGAACCTCAATGGTGACCATGGTGGACTTCACCTGTGCCACGGCCAGGACGCCGGGTTCCAGACCCAGGCGCCGCACCGACTCGGCACTCATCAGCGAAACCATGGTGTGCGGACCGCATTGCACGATCACCTCGGCCATCACCTTGTCGGTGGTGACCTCGGTGACGATGCCGACCAGTTGGTTGCGAGCCGATGATTCGCCGATTTCGATTTCGGGCGGATCGGTGATCCGACTGCGAATCAGTTCGGCCAGCTGTACACCGTCGACGACCTGGTAGCCGTCCTCATCGGTCTCGGCCGGCAACCGGCCGGCGTCTATCCACCGCCGCACGGTGTCGGTGGAGACACCGAGCAGGGCGGCTGCGTGACGAATGCGATACCGGGACACGGCCCACAGCATACGCATATGCGGCTGGAACTATTCCGGGCAGGCCACAGTTGCGGCTTTATGAAGGACTTTTCGCCCCTTTGTGCGGATCAGTCGGAGATCACGGCCCAGCAGATCAGATAGGCGATGATGTTCGGGCCGGGGATCAACAGCCAGATGATCCGCAGGATCCAGGCGTTGATGCCGGTCGCCTCGGCCAACCCGCCGCAGACACCACCCAGCACTCGGTCGGTCCGCGATCGCTTGATGCTCATGGGAGCTTCCTTTCCCTTTTCGGTGCTTCGGTACATCCAGCCTGCCGCGCGGTAAGGGCGGTTGCCAGTGGATTCGGTATTGACCAGGGAAGGTTCGGGGTTGCCCGGCGCTGGTCTCAGGGTCTGCAACCCGGATCCAGGACCAAGCCGCTTTCCGGGCACCCGAAACCAGATGCTTCCACCGTCGCGCTGCTGCAACCTGCCTGATTTCGGCCCGGCATCCACGTATGCAGCTTCGTGACCCAAGAACAGGCTGGTTGCAGCAGCCAAGCCATGCGAATGAGCCCGGCTCTATCTGCAGAACGAAGAAAAGAGCGGCCCCGAGGGGCCGCTCCTTCACACTCCGAGCGGGTGACGGGAATCGAACCCGCGTGTCCAGCTTGGGAAGCTGGCGCTCTACCATTGAGCTACACCCGCAGACCGGACTATCGTCCGACGCGCTGGCCAGCATACCCCGTTGCGTGTTTCATCGTGCAACCGATCAACCGCAAACCCGCGACGAACCGGTCGCACTCATGGTTCCATGACAGACATGCCTGCTCTGGAGGAACTCACTGCCGCGCTGGGACCCGATGTGGTGACCACCGATCCGGACGTGATGGAGAAGTACCGTTTCGACTGGTCGAAGAGTCCCGCCGGCCATCCGGTTGCCGTGGTGCGAGCCAACTCCGCCGATGATGTCGTCACCGCTGTGCGTTGGGCTGCGAAACACCAGGTCCCGGTCGTACCCCGGGGTGCCGGGTCGGGGCTGTCGGGTGGTTCCTCCAGTGTCGATGGTGGCATCACCATCTCGCTGGATCGGATGCGCAAGATCGAGATCGACACCGCCAGCCAGGTCGCGGTCGTCGAACCGGGTGCCCTGAACATCGAGGTCAAAGCCGCGGCCGCCGAGAAGGGTCTGTGGTACCCGCCCGACCCCTCGTCCTTCGAGATCTGCTCGATCGGCGGCAACGTCGCCACCAATGCCGGCGGCCTGTGCTGCGTCAAGTACGGCGTAACCACCGATTACGTACTGGGCCTGGACGTGGTGTTGGCCGATGGCACCCTGGTCACCCTCGGCGGTAAGCGGATCAAGGACGTCGCCGGGCTCTCGCTGCTGAAACTCTTCGTCGGCTCGGAAGGCACTCTGGGCATCGTCACCCGAGCCATCCTGCGGCTGACCCCACCACCCCCACCGGCATCCACCCTGGTGGCGATGTTCCCCACGGTGGCCGCGGCGGCCGCAGCGGTGGTGGAGGTTCGCTCCATGTTCCGTCCATCGATGGTGGAGTTGATGGATCAGGCCTCGGTGAACGCGGTGGAGGATTTCACCCCGATGGACCTGGACCGCACCGCCGGCGCCCTGCTGGTGGTTCAGTCCGATGCCCCGGGGGAGGCCCGGGTCGAGGAGATCAGCACCGTGCGCAAGGTGTGCGAAGCCACCGGAGCCACCGAGGTCTTCGAAACCGACGACCCCGACGAGGGCGAGTTGTTCATCGCGGCCCGCCGCACCGCCTTCACCGCGATCGAGGTGCGCGGCTCACTGCTGCTCGAAGATGTCGGAGTACCGGTGCCGCAACTGCCGGAGATGCTGGCTGCCGTGGAAGATATCGCCGCCAGGCACCGCATCGAGATCCCAACCGTGGCCCACGCCGGGGACGGCAACACCCACCCGATCATCGTCTATGACGCCGCCGACCCCGATTCGACCGCCCGGGCCCGGGCCGCCTTCGACGAGATCATGGCCGCCGCGATCGCCCTGGGCGGCACGATCACCGGCGAACACGGCGTCGGCCGGGCGAAACGGCACGCCCTGCCCGATCAGCTCGGGGCCGATGTGATGGCGCTGACCCGGCGCGTCAAGGACGCGCTGGATCCGGCGGGCATCCTCAACCCAGGAGCGGTCATCCCCGCCGATGCGCCGTAACCACCCTGCGTGGATGAAAACGCACCCCACAGCGCCTCACATGTCGCGCACGCGTGATATCGGCCCCATCCGGGTGCGTTTTCATCCATCGGGCCCGGTGACCTCAGGGTAGAAAGGTTCTACCAGCGCCCGGAACATGCCGATACCGTCGGAAACATGATTCGCGAACGGCATCTTTTCGGCCCCGGCCCGTCCAATCCCTACCCGGAGGCGACCTCGGCCCTGTCGCAGCCGCTGCTGGGCCACCTGGACCCGGAGTTCATCCGGATCATGGATGAAACCTGCGACATGCTGCGCACCGTCTGGGGCACCGACAACGCCCGCACCCTGCCGCTGTCGGCGACCGGGTCGGCCGGGATGGAAGCGGCCTTCGTGAACTCGGTACACCCCGGTGATGTGGTGGTGGTCGCGGTCAACGGCCTGTTCGGGCAACGCATGTGCGATGTCGCCGCCCGCTGCGGCGCCGAAGTCGTCGCGGTCGAGCACGATTTCGGACGCACCATCGATGTCGACCGGGTGTTGTCGGCACACCCGAGCCCGGCGATCATCGCCGCGGTGCACGCCGAAACCTCCACCGGGGTCCGCTCCGACATCGCCGCCCTCGGTGCGGGCAAGGGCGAGGCCCTGCTGATCACCGACGCGGTCACCTCGATCGGCGGTATCGAGCTGAAGGCCGACGACTGGGGCATCGACATCGGTTACGCCGGTACCCAGAAGTGCCTGGGTGTGGCGCCCGGCCTGGCACCGTTCACGATCAATGACCTGGCCTTCGACCGGCGTGTGGACAACCCGCGTTCCTGGTATCTCGATCTGGGCCTGTTGGGTGGTTATGTCGGTGAGGCCGCGGCCAAGGGTGGGCAGCGCACCTACCACCACACCGCCCCGGTGGCGATGATCGTGTCCCTGCATGCCGGCCTCAAGCGCATCCTGGACGAGGGCCTGGACGCGGTGAACGCCCGACACTGGGAGGCCGGCCAACAACTCCAGGACGGCCTGCAGGAGATGGGCCTGGAACTGTTCGCCGAAGAGGGTTGGCGTCTGCCCGAACTGACCACGGTCAAGGTGCCCGATGGGGTCGATTCGGCTGCGGTGCGCAAGGAACTGCTCGAGCGTTTCGACATCGAGATCGGCGCCGGGGTCGGCCCCTACGCCGCAACGGTCTGGCGGATCGGCCTGATGGGGCAGAACGCCCGTCCGGACGCAGCCCTGTTGGTGCTGGCGGCGCTGAAGGACGTGCTCGGCCGCTGAACCTCAGCGCGGGCCGAACACCTCGCGAGCGCCACATTCCTCCAGAGCTTCGAGGAACGCCTCCCGCACCGACCGATGGCAGGCCAGCACCACATCCCGTCCGGGCTGGCCGCCGTCCAGGTCGCCGACCCAGGCTCCGGCCTCGCTGGCAATCAGGGCGCCGGCGGCGAAGTCCCAGGGCCACAGTCCGGGTTCGTAGAAGGCGTTCAGCCGTCCGGCCGCCACGAAGGACAGGTCCATCGAGGTGACCCCGAGCCGGCGAATGTCGCGCACCTTCGAGATCAGCCGCTGCACCACCGCGGCCTGCCGGGAGCGCCGGTCGGGGTCGTAGGCGAAACCGGTACCGAGCAGCGATTCGGCCAAGGTGGTGTCGGGTCCGGCGACCAGCCGTTGGTCGTTGAGGAATGCGCCGCCGCCCGCCGAGGCGGTGTACAACTCGTTGATGCCGGGGGCGAAGACCGCGCCGGCCAGGGCCCGCCAGGTTTTGGGGTTGGCGTCGCCTTCGACCACCGCGATGCTGACCGCGTAGTTCGGGATGCCGTAGAGGTAGTTGACGGTGCCGTCGATCGGGTCGACGACCCAGGTCAGGCCCGAGGCACCTTCCTGGTCTTCGCCCTCCTCACCGCAGATTCCGTCGTCGGGACGGGCCGCGGCGAGACGCTCGCGCACGAGCAGTTCGACCTCACGGTCGGCGGCGGTCACCACATCGGTGATGCTCGATTTGCGGTCGGCCACCTCAACCCCGGCGGCGCGTCGCCCGGCTGCCAGTTCGCCGGCTTCGACCGCGATCGTCCTGGCCAGGTGCAGGAGTTCTTCATGAGCCATGCCCTCGACCGTACGCTGCCGGTGTGCTGTGCCTACACTCGGATCGGACCTGAAGGGACGAGATGGCTGATTACGCGAAACTGGCCCGCAAGTTGTTCGGGGTGGCCCGGGATGTGGTGCGAGAGCAGTCCCGCCAGCAACGCCGGAAGTCCACCTCCGAGCGTCGTGAGCCGAAGCGTCGCAACGCCTCCCGCACCAACAATTACCCCGGTGACTACCGGGGATGTCCCGAGATGGTGTACCAGCCGGTTGACGATCAGCGCGCCGACCCCGGTGAGGTGGTGTGGACCTGGGTGCCCTACGAGGAGGATCACGCCCGCGGCAAGGATCGTCCGGTATTGATCATCGGACATGATGGCCCCTGGCTGTTGGCCCTGCAGTTGACCAGCAAGGACCACGACCGCGACGCCGCCCAGGAGGCCTCCCAGGGCCGGTACTGGTACGACATCGGCTCGGGTGATTGGGACAGTTCGGGCAAACCCAGCGAGGCCCGGGTCAACCGGGTGTTGCGCGTCGACCCCGACCGGGTGCGTCGCACCGGTGGCCGACTGGCCCGCGAGATCTTCGATCAGGTCGCGGCCGAGGTCGCGAAGTATTGTTGACGGATGCCCGATAGCACAGCCGAGCTGACCTCCGATGAGCTCTTCGCCCCACCGGAGGTGAACTGGCAGCGCATCTCACCCAAGTACAAGGTGTTGCGCCAGATCACAGCGCTGTTCAATCTGATTCCGTTCGCCATCGTGGCGGGGGTTCTGCTGCTGTTCCGGGTGCCCTGGTGGATCCCGGCACTGGTGGGGGCGTTCGGCGTGGCCTACACCGTGCTGCAGATGCTGCTGGCCGGGCGCCGATTTCGGGCGTGGGGGTATGCCGAGTTGGAGGACGACCTGTGGGTCACCCATGGGGTGCTGTTCCGCTTCCTGACAGCGGTGCCGTACGGCCGGATGCAGGTGGTGGAGGTCTCCTCGGGGCCGATCGAACGGTCGATGGGGCTGGCGACGGTCACCATGGTCACCGCGTCGGCGAACAGCAACTGTCACATTCCGGGCCTGCCCGAGGCCGAGGCCGCACGACTGCGCGATCGGCTCAGTGCCCTGGGTGATGCGAAGGCGTCGGGCCTGTGAGCCAGTCCCCCGACGAGCGCCCCGAGTTCACCGTCCCCGATGAGCCCGTGGCCGGCGACCAGCGACCCGCGGGCTACCCCGAGGGATGGGTCGGGCCACCCGCCCCGGACACCATGCCCGCACCCGAGGCTCGGGGCGACGCGCCCGCCGAGCCGCGCACCGAACGTCCGCACCCACTGACCCCCTTCGCCCGGGGTTGGATTCTGTTGGTCGGCGCACTGGTTTTCTTCGGCCGCGAATACCTGCCGGACGGGACGGGTCGGCCCAACGAACTGCCGCCGCTGAAGTTCATTCTGGCCGGGCTGGGCATCGCGATCGTGGTGTTCGCCGCGATGGGATTCATGACCTGGTGGTTCACCAGGTTCGTGGTGGAGGCCGACGAGTTCCGCTACGAGACCGGGGCGCTGTTCCGCTCGTCCAAGGTCGTCCCCTTCGAGCGCATCCAGACCGTCGACATCACCCAACCGTTGCTGGCGCGCATTCTGGGCCTGGCCGAACTGCGCATCGACGCCGGCTCCGATTCGCTGGAACTGCGTTATCTCGGACGAAGCAGCGCCTACCGGTTCCGCGATTACCTGATGACCCGCGCCACCGGCCGCCAGGTGAGTTCACAGGATCCGTCGCTGGGGTCCGGCTCGGGGATGCTGGCCGACGTGCACAGTACCGACGAAGTGCTAGTGCGGCTGCAGCCCAAATGGGTGGTGATCGCGTTTCTGACCTCCTCGGAGTTCCTCAGTGCTGTGGTCTTGGTCATCGTGGGTCTGGTGCTGGCGCTGGTCTTCGAGTTCTGGTGGCTGCTCGTGCCGCTGCTGCTACCCGCGGGTATCGGCCTGGTGTCGCTGGTGCCGCGCCGGGTGCTCAACCAGTTGAACTACACCCTCAGCCGGTTGCAGCACGCCGATCGCGCCGACAGCGTGAAGGTCTCGCGCGGGTTGACCGCGCTGGCCAGCCAGTCGGTGCCCCTGGATCGGATTCAGGGCATCCAGTTGCGGCAGTCGGTGCTGTGGCGGACGTGGGGGCTGTGGCAGATCAACATCGACGTGCTCGGCCAGCAGGCGGTCGGTGAGGGTGAGGGATCCGATATCGGGGCGATGCTGCTGCCCCCGGCCCCACCCGAGGACGTCCGCACCGCGGTGAAGGCGATTTGGCCGGAGGTCGATATCGACAGCGTGCCGATGAATCCGGTACCGGCACGGGCGAAGTGGCTGCGCCCGTTCACGTCCAGGTATCTGCAGTGGGGTTTCGACGAGCGGGTGGCGGTCAGCCGGTTCGGTCGGTGGTGGCGCTACATCGACGTGGTGCCGCACAGTAAGGCCCAGTCGGTCAGCATCGACGAGGGCCCGCTGCAACGCAAGCTCGGGCTGGCCACCGTCTCGGTGCACACCACCCCGGGCCCGGTGCAGTTGCAGGCGCGGCATCTGTCCCGGGAGCAGGCCCGCGGGTTCCTCCTCGGCGAACTCGACCGGGCTCGCGCCGCCCGACGCCCCCTGCGGTAGCGACATCAAAACACGCGCCCGGGCATATGCGTTCCGCCCGCAGACCACCCGGCGGCATAGCATTGCTCCACGCACGCAGGTCCCCACCTCGGGGATGAACCTTGGTTCTCGTACGCGATTAAGTGCTCCCCACCCCGTGGGGATTATCGCTTCACAGGTGTCTGTCAACAGAATCCTGTGAAGCCCTTCCCCAAATCTATTCAAGTGGTTATCGTATGCTTTATGTACCGCAGTCCAAAGCTTGTTCGATTTCGGGCGTCCTCGATGTCAGAGGCTGCCAGCACAGTGGCCGTAACGGTCGAAGGAGGCTTCTGTGGCGATTCCGCGAGCAGCAACGGCTCTCTGGGCGAAATCGGATGGCACTCACGCTTGGGCTTCGTTGCCCATGCATATGGAAGACACCGCTCAGACTGCGAGGTTGTTGTACGACCGATGGCTGAGTAATCAGGTCAAGACACGTTGGACCAAGCACCTTCAAGCCGATGACATGCGAACGGTGGCGGTGTTCACCGCCGCAGTTCACGACATCGGCAAGGCATCCCCAGCGTTCGCCTCTCAACACGAAGGTCTTGCCGAACGGGTCAGAGCAGCCGGCTTGACATGCCACACGAAGGACGAACTCCGCACCGACCGCAAAGCGATGCCGCATTCCCTGATCAGCGAGTGGACGTTGAACACCTGGTTGCGCGACAAGGGTCAGACGCGGCGCGCCGCACGAGGGCTGGCGTCCGTCGTCGGCGCACATCATGGCCGTCCCGTACCCCGCGACCAATGGAAAGTGCCGAACCACCGACCCAACGGCACCGGTAAGGACGAATGGGCCGCACTCCGCACCGAACTCCTCGACGACATGGCCGAGCGGACGGGATTCGATGTGCTGCTCGCTGCCGGCATCAACCTGGAACTGCCGCTGACCACCCTGGTGGAGCTTTCGGGCTTCGTGGTGGTTGCTGACTGGGTTGCGTCCAACACCCGCCTGTTCCCGTTACGTGAGTGGGACGAAGACGGATTCCCGGACCCCCATCTGGGAGACCGTGCCGCCGCCGGTTGGGGCGAGTTGGCGATGCCACCCCCGTGGCAACCACCCATCCCCGACTCGGATATCGCCCGGTTCTTCATCAACCGATTCGGGTTCCCGCAGGACGCCTCGCCCTATCCGACGCAGCGCGTGGCCGTTGAACTCGCCCGGTCGATCGACATCGGCCTGATGTGTATCGAAACGGTCACCGGTGGGGGCAAGACCGAGGCCGCGCTTGCGGTCACCGAAACGATCGCGGCCCGCCGCGGCGCGCAGGGTGCTTTGGTTGCCTTACCCACTCAGGCCACCACCAATGCAATGTTCGAGCGCATCACGAAATGGATTGACCGCCTCCCGGTTCCTCCGGTCGAAGTGGGCGCCTGGGCGCTGACGCTGGGGCACGGCAAAGCATCGTTGAACCCCGAGTACGCTGAGCTGGCCGACCTGGTGACCCGATTCGATCGAGAACTGGACAAAGATTCCCACGTCGCCGGAATCCATGATCGCGATGAGGGCGCCGACCGGTTGACACAAGCCGTCGTCCATCCGTGGTTTCTCGGTTCCAAGCGCCGCCTGCTGGCCAACTTCTCGGTTGTCACGATCGACCAACTCCTGATGGCTGCCCTGCAGCGCAAGCATCTGATGCTCGCCCACGTGGCGCTGTCGGGCAAGGTCATCATCATCGACGAGGCCCATGCCTCCGACGAGTTCATGAACGTCTACCTGGATTCGATCCTCAGTTGGCTGGGCGCTTACGAAGCCCCGGTGATCGTGTTGTCGGCAACGCTGACGGCCGAACGTCGGCGCCAACTCATGTCCGCCTATGCCGGGCATCGGGCTGCCGAGATCGCCGACATCGACTTCGACCCGAACGCCTATCCGCTGATCACCGTCGTGCCTCGCGACGAGTCGCCGATCGTGGTGCAACAGATCGAAACCAGTGCCGCCGAGAACCGTGTGGTGCATTGGGGATGGCACCCGACCGACACGGCCACGTTGGTGAATACGGTCACTGAGTCCATTGCCGACGGCGGCTGCGCTTTGGTCGTTCGCAACACCGTGGCGGATGCCCAGGCCACGGCCGACGCGCTGGCCGAGGCGGGGCTGCCGGTGCGGCTGAACCACGCCGGATTCATCGGCGTTGACCGGGCTGCCAATGATGGGGAGCTCTTGGACTTGTTCGGCAACAAGGCCACGGGTACCCGTCCGGAGCGTGCCGCGGTGGTGGCCACGCAGGTCGTTGAGCAGAGCTTGGATGTCGACTTCGATGTGCTGTTCACCGACCTCGCGCCCGTTGACCTCCTCCTGCAACGCATCGGCCGGCTCCATCGACACCGCCGCATCCGGCCGCGGGGCCTCAGCGACGCCTTCGTCCATGTGCTGGCCGACATCTCGGATTCCGGTCCACCGCGGGCAACAGGCGGCTCGGAGGCGGTGTACGGGCCGTACCTTCTGTTACGCACCGCAGCGGCGTTGATGTCCCACGGACCGACCATCACCCAGCCGGGGGACGTGTCACCGCTGGTCACCGCCGCGCTCGGTTCGGCGGAGTCGGTGCCGGAAGCCTGGGCCGAAGAAGTCGACCAAGCCCGCAAGGACAGGCAAGCCGAACTGGCCGAGCAACACAAGAAGGCCCGCCAGTGGTGTGTGCAGCCGTGGCAAGGGGCGAACGAGACACGTCGCTCGCTCGGCGAATGGCTCACCACTTCGAATGACTACACCGAGATTCAGCTCGGTGCGACCGTCCGCGACATCAAGCCGACCTTGGAGGTGATCATCGTCCCGGTCACCCCGGACGGGTCGGCGGCGATCCGTCCGCCGTGGATGTCGGACGAGGATGCCCCGCTCGATGTGCTCGACACCTCGACCTTGCCCAGTGACGACGTCGCCCGGGAGATCGCGAGCTGGTCGGTACGACTGCCCAGCCGTCTCACCCCCAGCCACATTCACTTGGACGCCCTCATCGACGCCATCAGCTCGATCCCCGCTACCAAGCGGTGGGCATGGGGGCGTCATCGCCTACTGAAGGGCGAACTGTTCCTACCCATGTTTCAACAGTCCGAAGGAGGCACCACGTTGCGTACGACCATCACCGGGAAGGATCGCCGGATACACCTGCGGTACTCCCCCGAAAGAGGTTTGGAAGAGGTTGACGAGCCATGAGCTTCAACCTGCTGAACGAGCCATGGGTGCCGGTCATCATGACCGACGGCACCACCACCGACCTATCCCTGATCGAGTGCTTCGAGCGGGCAGGCGAGGTTCGCAGAATCAGTGGTGACCTACCCACCCAGTCATTCGCGATCCTGCGGGTACTGCTGGCGATCTGCCATGACGCCATCGGGTTCCACGACCTGGACGAGGTAGCCGATCTGATCGACGAAGGCCTGCCCGTAGACCGTGTCGTCGAATACCTGACTGCTTTGGAGGGCAGATTCGATCTGTTCGACCCGAAGAGGCCTTTCTTCCAGGTTGCGACCCTGCGTACCGCGAAGGACGAAGCCTCTCCGCTGAACAAACTGATCAGCGACGTCCCGAACGGGCACCCGTTCATGACAACTCGTGGCGGCGAGGCGTTGGACTGCATCACGGCCGCCGAAGCCGCCCGTTGGCTGATTCATGCCCAGGCGTTCGACCCCAGCGGCATCCGCTCGGCTGCGGTCGGCGATCCGGAAACCTCGGGTGGCAGGGGATATCCGATCGGCCCGTCGTGGGTGGGACAGATCGGTGGCATTGTCCTGCACGGGCACACCTTGGCCGAAACGCTGACATACAACATCTGCCCAACTCCCAACGACCCCAAGAATCGTCCGGTGTGGGCACAGGAGAAGCCTCACACCGAGCGACGCCAGATGGAGCCGGCACCGGCCGGCCCGGTCGAGCTACTTGTGTGGCAGTCACGACGGATCCGGCTGGTAGGTGACCGGGATGGGGTAACCGGCGTGGTTTTGGCGCAGGGCGACAAGATGACTCCGCAGAATCGCCAAGACATCGAACACATGACCGCGTGGCGGTATTCCAAGCCGCAGACCAAGAAGTTCGGCATCGACGTCTACATGCCTTTGGAACACGACCCGGCCAGGTCGGCCTGGCGTGGTGTTCCTAACTTGTTGGGGTCAGCCGGGCTCAATGACGTCGGTAAAGAGGCCTCGTTGCCGCCGGAAACGATCATCACTCTGCAATCGATCGACGCCGGCGACGCGGATCTTCCGTTGACTGTGACCGTCGAGGCGGTCGGCCTGATGTACGGCCCACAGAATGCGGTCATCGAGGAACTGGTCAATGATTCACTCGATCTTCGACTGGGGATCCTGGGCGAGAAGTCGGGCGCTGTTCGGGTGATGGTGAACGACGCCGTCCAACTGGCCGATACGTGTGTCTGGCAACTTGGCAACTTCGCAAGCAACCTCGTTGCCGCTGCGGGTGACTTCGACGGAATCGAAGGAGCCAAGGACCATGCCATGTTCCTCGGTTGGTCGGCCATCGACGATGCCGCCCGGGAATGGCTGGCGGGCCTGTCGGAAAGCACCGACACGATCGAAGCCATGCGCGAATGGCAACAGGTCTTGCGAGCAGCCCTCACCGGGGTGGCCGTCCGGTTGGCTGCCGACAGTTCCCCGGCCGCGGTGACGGGCCGGCTCACCAAGCGTGGCTTCATGACCGCGGCCAAGGCTGAATCGATCTATCACGGCGTTCTACGCAAGGAACTCCCCTTGGCATATCCCAAGCAGAAGGAGCAGGCATCATGACGAACGACCACATCAGGTGCGGGAAGTTCGTGGCTCAGCGCATCAGGTACCTGCTGGGGGACAACCCGGCCAACCCCAGGCCCACGTCACGCGCCATGCTGGCGCAACTGCGTCAGGCGGCCGCACAGGAGCCGGGCACCGTCCCGTCGGTGTGGTCGGTGACGACCGAGGGGCTGCCGGAGTTGCCCGAACCCATGGCGACCAGGGTGGAGACCGCAATCCACATCGCGCTCACGCAGTTCGCGACCCACCAGCAAGCTCGTTCCACATCGATGCATGTGCCGGACGTGCCCTTCGGGCAGGCCGTGCGTCGCTTGGCGAACCTGTCTAGTTCCGAGGGCGAACCACAGGAGAGCCCGGTGTACGCCCGCTTCACCGCCCTGTCCATGACCACCGCGGTACCGGGCATCCTCGCCCACTCCCGCGGCATCATCACCCAACTGCGCTCCCACGACATCGGCTTCGACTACGAGCGCTACGCCGACGATCTGTATTGGCTGCAGGTGCCCGGATCCGCCGGCAGCGTCCACCGCCGTTGGGGACGCGACTTCCACCGCTTCGTTCCTCCCACCACCACCGACACCACTGCCATCGAAGGAGTATCAGCGTGACCACCTACATCGAGATCCATGCCATCCAGAACGTGCCGCCGTCGAACATCAACCGCGATGATTCCGGCACCCCGAAATCGGCCCAGTACGGCGGGGTCACCCGCCACCGGGTTTCGTCGCAGTCGTGGAAGCGGGCCATGCGGGAAGACTTCAACGCCTCACTGGACCCCAACGATGTCGGCACTCGCAGCCGCATGATCACCTCGGCCATCGAGGATGCCATCGTCGAACGTTCTCCGGAGTTGGCCGACAAGGCCCTCGACCTTGCGGTCGCGGCGATGGAAGCCGCCGGCTTCAAGAAGCCCGTTCCCAAGACCCGCGGCAAAGCCGACGAAGAAACCGCCAAACCCGAAACCGGCTACTTGGTGTTCATGTCCCAGCAGCAGATCAACACCCTCGCCGAGGCTGCGATCGCCGCCAGTGGTGAGGCGTCACCGTTGAAGGCGATGAAGGCCGAGAAGGTGAAGGATCGGATCGACACCGACCACTCCATCGATATTGCGCTCTTCGGCCGGATGGTCGCCGACTCCGCCGACCTGAACGTGGATGCCGCCTGCCAGGTGGCCCATGCGATTTCGGTGCACGAAGCATCGCCGGAGTACGACTTCTACACCGCCGTCGACGATGCCAAGAGCCGCAATGAGGACGAACAGGATGCCGGCGCCGGAATGATGGGCACCGTGGGTTTCGTCTCGTCGACCCTGTACCGCTACGCGGCGGTCAACCTCGACCAGCTCCGCGAGAATCTGGGCAATGACGACGCCGTGCGCAAGGCGCTGGACGCGTTCCTGCGCAGCTTCATGACCGCCATGCCAGGCGGTAAGCAGACCACGTTCGCCCACACCACCCGTCCGTCCGCCGTGGTGGTCACCGTCGCCGAGGGCCAGCCCACGAGCCTGGTCGGCGCCTTCGAACGCCCGGTGCGACCCGACAACGGGTACGTGCGCCCGGCCGTTGAGGCCTTGTCGAAGCATGCCGTCGAGATGTTCGAGACGTGGCGCTCGCCGAGCCACGTGTTGGTCACCGGCCCCAAATCCGACATCGAGCCGCTCTCGTCCTTGGGCACGACGGGCTCGGTCGACGAGGTTGTTACCCGGGCCATCGATGCCGCGTTGGAGTCGGCGTGAGCGTCCTGATTCTGCGCTTGGCGGGCCCCCTGCAGAGTTGGGGGGCAGCCAGTCGATTCAACCGCCGGGCCACCGAGCCCTTCCCGACCAAGAGCGGGATCGTGGGCTTGCTGGCAGCAGCGCAAGGAAGGCGCCGAGCCGACGAGATCGAGGATCTGCTCGGCCTGGAACTTGCCGTGCGCACCGACCAGCGCGGCCAACCACTCCGCGATTTCCACACCGCGCATCACCCCGTGAGCGGGGCTGCGATGCCGTTGACCGAACGCTTCTACTGGAGTGATGCGGTGTTCACGGCCTATGTCGGCGGACCCGACCCGGTGCTCGAGGGCTTGGACGAGGCCCTGCGGGATCCCCGGTATCCGCTGTATCTGGGGCGTCGATCGTGCGTGCCGGAGGGGCGCATGGTGCTGGGACGACACGAGGGTGATGTGGCTACCGCGGTTCGCGAGACCCCGTGGGCGGCCGGGTTCAGTGGCAGACGCAAAGCTGCCCGTGAGGTTTCGGTGCGATTGCCGGTGCAAGCTGATGTGTCGGTGTTCGCCGGCGAACAGCCCAGCCGTGAGATCAACGACGTCCCGCTGTCCTTCGACCCCCACCACCGGCAGTACCGCAGCCGCATGGTCGTCGAGACCCACGTGGTGGTTCCCACGGGTAACAAGATCCCGTCAGAGGGGGTCGCCGAACACGACCCGATGGCGTTGTTGGGAGGGGCATCGTGATCTTGACTCGTACGTATCTCAACGCACGGCGGGCGGGGGCCCGCAAGTTGCTCGGGTCCCCCCAGGCGATGCATGCCGCGATCCTGGCCGGGTTCGCGCCCGGCGTGGACCCGGGGCGTGTCCTGTGGCGTTGCGACCCCATCGACCCGATGCGTCCGGCCCTCTACGTGGTGAGCAAAAGTCGTCCAGACTTCGCCCACCTGGAGGAACAGGCCGGTTGGCCAACCCAACCGACCACGGAATCGGCGTCCTATGCACCCCTGCTGGATTCCTTGGCTCAGGGACAGGAATGGGGCTTTCGGCTGACCGCCAACCCGACGCACCGGGCCGTCATCGGTGATCGACGCCGCATCGTGGCTCACGTCACCGTCGCCCAGCAACTCAACTGGTTGTTGGAACGTGCCGACCGCTTGGGCATCAGTTTCGGAGAGGCCGAGGCCCCCAACATCCAGTTGATTCACCGGGAAACACGGAGTTTCCGCCGCGAGAAGTCGACCGTCACCCTCGGCACAGCCACCTTCGGTGGAGTGTTACGGGTGGAGGACGCGGATCTGCTGCGTGAGGCTCTGGTCAGCGGCATCGGGCGTGCGAAGGCCTACGGTTGTGGGTTGATGACCCTGGCCAGGCCATGATCGGCGCTGCGCCGCCCACCTCGAAGCAGCTCATCCGGGTGGAGGATCGGGTCACGTTCCTCCACCTGGAGCGCTGCACCATCAGCAGGGATGCCGATGCCATCACTGCGACCGATCAGAGCGGCACCATTCATGTCCCGGCGGCCGGCATCAACGCCGTCATTCTCGGGCCGGGCACTCGGGTCACCCATCACGCCATGATGCTCATGGCGTCCTGTGGTGTGACTGTCGTCTGGACCGGCGAAGAGGGCGTGCGCTACTACGCGCACGGCTCACCGTTGGCCACCTCGACCAGGTACTTGGAGGCGCAGGCTGCAGCGGTTTCGAATACCCGGTCGCGGTTGGCGGTCGCTCGCACCATGTACGAGATGCGCTTCCCCGACGAAGTGGTCTCGACGCTGACGATGCAGCAACTGCGCGGACGCGAAGGTGCTCGGGTACGGAACCTGTATCGCAAGGAATCGGAGCGCACTGGCGTGCCTTGGACCCGCCGTTCATATGACCCGGACCGATTCGAGGAGTCGGACCCCATCAACCAGGCACTTTCGGCAGCACATTCGTGTCTGTACGGCGTTGTTCATGCGGTTGTGGTGTCGCTGGGCTGCGCGCCGGGTCTGGGTTTCATTCATCATGGGCATTCACGCGCGTTCGTCTACGACTTGGCCGACCTGTACAAGGCGGAGGTAACGATTCCGATCGCCTTCAACGTGGTTGCAGAAGGGTCACTCGATGTCAGCGGCGATACCAGACGCCAAGTTCGTGACGCGATGCGCGCCAGTGACCTGTTGCGTCGTTGCGTGACCGACTTGCGCCGGTTGCTGCTGCCCGATGCCGACCCGATCGATGTCGACATCATCCGGTTGTGGGATGAACGGGCAGGGAGCGTGGCCGGCGGAGTGGATTATGGCGAGGTCGACTGGTGATCACCATCGTGCTGAGCAAGGTGCCGCCGGGACTTCGCGGCCACCTGACGAAGTGGTTGATGGAAGTGGCTCCTGGAGTGTTCGTGGGACGGGTGGCAGCTCGCGTGCGCGATGAGCTGTGGAAGATCATCCTGGCCGGCGTGGAGGATGGCACCGCGTTGATGATCCTGAGTGCCCAGAACGAACAGGGATTCGAGATCCGCAATGCGGGGCACCGGTGGACCCCTGTGAATCTCGACGGTTTCGTCACCGTCAAGCGGCCCCCGGCGAATGACATTGACTCGCCTCAGATCAAGACTCCTATTCCTCGAGCCTCTCGCTATCGCTGGCTGCGATCTCGAACAAAGTGAACCGCAGACGCAAGGACGGCCGGTAAACTCCGTAGTCAACAAGTGTGCTCCCCGCTCACGCGGGGATGATCCCGTGCCGACCAACGGGTCACAGGTCATCTTCACGTGCTCCCCGCTCACGCGGGGATGATCCGTGAGGATCGTCGGAATCTTCTTCGCCAGATCAGTGCTCCCCGCTCACGCGGGGATGATCCGTAGCACACCTCGCGGGTGATGCGGGATCGGCCGTGCTCCCCGCTCACGCGGGGATGATCCCCCTCACCCCCTGATTGGAGTGCCTGACATGGCGTGCTCCCCGCTCACGCGGGGATGATCCCCGCGACGGCGCCGTGACCCGCACGACCATCGCGTGCTCCCCGCTCACGCGGGGATGATCCCGCGCCCTGCGCCCACTGTGAGGCCCGGCACGCGTGCTCCCCGCTCACGCGGGGATGATCCGTTCGCTGGAACCCTCAACGGCGACCAAGGATTGTGCTCCCCGCTCACGCGGGGATGATCCGACGGTGACCGAGCCCATCACCCCCGTGATCGGGTGCTCCCCGCTCACGCGGGGATGATCCCCCAGGTTCTCCCGCATCCGCATCATCGACTCCGTGCTCCCCGCTCACGCGGGGATGATCCTCACAATCGCCGTGGTATTTGCGCATGTCCCCAGTGCTCCCCGCTCACGCGGGGATGATCCGCGCGGCGACCCCTCCCGCGGCTTGATGCAGGTGTGCTCCCCGCTCACGCGGGGATGATCCGCGACAAGGGCAGTGGTACCGGTCCCCCCGAAGGTGCTCCCCGCTCACGCGGGGATGATCCGAGACCGAACGCCGCCTCGAGGCCTGGCGCAACGTGCTCCCCGCTCACGCGGGGATGATCCCGTTGCTCACCAAATCCAAAATCGTTGGGTAAGGTGCTCCCCGCTCACGCGGGGATGATCCTGGTGAGTGTTTCCGGCCCGGAGGCGGTGTGGAGTGCTCCCCGCTCACGCGGGGATGATCCCCCCCGGAATGGGATGGCGCACTGTTGGTGGAGGTGCTCCCCGCTCACGCGGGGATGATCCCTGATCGATCTGTTCGATCTTGTACCCGATCAGGTGCTCCCCGCTCACGCGGGGATGATCCTTTCCCCGAGGTGGAGCACTTCCGCGGTGACATGTGCTCCCCGCTCACGCGGGGATGATCCGGTTGAGGCAGCCCGCGCTGCGGGCAAGGTGCCGTGCTCCCCGCTCACGCGGGGATGATCCGCTGGGGCGGCTCAGCAGCCGGCCCGGGCGGGCGTGCTCCCCGCTCACGCGGGGATGATCCGTTATGTCGCCGGGGATCACCAGCGGTTCCCGTGTGCTCCCCGCTCACGCGGGGATGATCCCCGTACGGTGTATGCGACACACTGCGCATCCCTGTGCTCCCCGCTCACGCGGGGATGATCCCGGGTTATAGGTGGTGAGGTAATGCTCATCTTCGTGCTCCCCGCTCACGCGGGGATGATCCTGGCTACAGATCGACGCCCGGGATCGGGTGATCGTGCTCCCCGCTCACGCGGGGATGATCCCAGGTGGCTTGAGGCGCACCCGAACCCGTGGGCGTGCTCCCCGCTCACGCGGGGATGATCCCCGGTATGATCCGTCATGTCGACTCCCTTGGTGGTGCTCCCCGCTCACGCGGGGATGATCCGGAAGATCAGCCACCTCACAGCCCCACCGATCGGTGCTCCCCGCTCACGCGGGGATGATCCGAGATGGGGCACGACGAGACCCCCTTCAAGGAGGTGCTCCCCGCTCACGCGGGGATGATCCGTGCACAGCCGCCAGATCGGCGGACCCTGCACTGTGCTCCCCGCTCACGCGGGGATGATCCCCCGCCCTTGATTTTCTCCCCGGATTTTTGGAGGTGCTCCCCGCTCACGCGGGGATGATCCGCATCGTCACCGGCTCCGAGGTCACCAAGTCGGGTGCTCCCCGCTCACGCGGGGATGATCCCTGCGACAGCGGCATCGGGTCGGCCCAGCGGGGGTGCTCCCCGCTCACGCGGGGATGATCCCCGGACCCGCCCGGTTCTCACACCATGTGGGAGGTGCTCCCCGCTCACGCGGGGATGATCCCTGCGGTGGCGGCCCGTCGGCAGCACCGAGTGGGTGCTCCCCGCTCACGCGGGGATGATCCGTTGGCCATCGTGGCGTTCAGGGCGGTGCGAATGTGCTCCCCGCTCACGCGGGGATGATCCTGGCCGGAACTGGTCCCGCCGGCTGGGCTCGGTGTGCTCCCCGCTCACGCGGGGATGATCCCGAGGTGATGTCTTCGCGTGCCACACCCAGCTGGTGCTCCCCGCTCACGCGGGGATGATCCGTGGTCGGCGGTTTTGCCGACCTCATCGAAGATGTGCTCCCCGCTCACGCGGGGATGATCCCCGTAGAGAAGCGGGTTCGGCGCGGTGTTGCCCGTGCTCCCCGCTCACGCGGGGATGATCCGGAACTGAATCATGGCTGTGAACGGGCTGAAGCGTGCTCCCCGCTCACGCGGGGATGATCCCGGGTACTACCGGGCCTGGTTGACCGCCGAGCCGTGCTCCCCGCTCACGCGGGGATGATCCCTCACAAGCCACGCCCACACAGGGCCGTGGTACGTGCTCCCCGCTCACGCGGGGATGATCCCGACAACACCCCCCGAGATCCACATGATCCCGAGGTGCTCCCCGCTCACGCGGGGATGATCCGGGCATCGCCAGCACGGAGTTCGTGCCGAAGGGGTGCTCCCCGCTCACGCGGGGATGATCCCTCGTGGGCGGTAGTAGTCGTCGTCATCGCGGCGTGCTCCCCGCTCACGCGGGGATGATCCCGGGTTCGGATCGCCGGATTCGTGGCCGCCGAGGTGCTCCCCGCTCACGCGGGGATGATCCCCGTGGTGCCCGCTTTCTGGGCTGCCCCGCCCGTGCTCCCCGCTCACGCGGGGATGATCCGGTCGTCTCCGCGGTCGCCCCCACAGTCAAGGCGTGCTCCCCGCTCACGCGGGGATGATCCGCCTGGATGTGGGTGCGCGACACATTCAAGTGCTCCCCGCTCACGCGGGGATGATCCTGGCATCCAGGGCGCCCTGACGAAGGTGGGCGAGTGCTCCCCGCTCACGCGGGGATGATCCCAACCCCGGCGTGTGGTGGGACGCAGCAGAAGCGTGCTCCCCGCTCACGCGGGGATGATCCCTTCACGAACATTTCGGGCCCGGCCCCGAGCAGGTGCTCCCCGCTCACGCGGGGATGATCCGAATGCCTTTACCAACGGCATCAACTCGGTCAAGGTGCTCCCCGCTCACGCGGGGATGATCCCCTCACCGGGAACCTGTCCACCAAGACGATCACGTGCTCCCCGCTCACGCGGGGATGATCCGGTGTTGTGCTGTGCAAGGGGATGATGCGCAGGGTGCTCCCCGCTCACGCGGGGATGATCCGATATCGCCTCGGCCGCCGAAGCGGGTTTGCAAGTGCTCCCCGCTCACGCGGGGATGATCCCGTGATCGACATCCGTAAATGGACTGAATGGCAGTGCTCCCCGCTCACGCGGGGATGATCCGCTCCGCAAACGGAAGCCGCGGCTCGATGAGCTGTGCTCCCCGCTCACGCGGGGATGATCCCGACCCGGCCCGGGGGCATTGTTCAGATCGTGAGTGCTCCCCGCTCACGCGGGGATGATCCGGTCGACTCGAGCTTCGCCTCGATCTCCGGCATGTGCTCCCCGCTCACGCGGGGATGATCCCTCGCCAGGGCGTCAGGGCTGATCAGTCGCACCGTGCTCCCCGCTCACGCGGGGATGATCCCGGTGCGGAAGGTGCGCGCCGACACGGGCAGCGGTGCTCCCCGCTCACGCGGGGATGATCCCCCGCAGGCCGCACCCGCCTGGCCGGAACACACGTGCTCCCCGCTCACGCGGGGATGATCCCCGGTGCTCACCAGCCGTGAGCAGGTGACCCAGGTGCTCCCCGCTCACGCGGGGATGATCCGCCCTTGAGCTTGTCCCACGACTTCTTGAATGTGTGCTCCCCGCTCACGCGGGGATGATCCCAGACGCTTCACCAGGGCGACGACACCATCGGCGTGCTCCCCGCTCACTCGGGGATGATCCGGACAAGATCGGCTTGGCCGAGTTCCGGGATGTGTGCTCCCCGCTCACGCGGGGATGATCCTCCTGGGACGGCGTCAAGAGCATCCTGACGAAGGTGCTCCCCGCTCACGCGGGGATGATCCGAAGTCGATCAGGCCACGCTGAAACTCAGGACGGTGCTCCCCGCTCACGCGGGGATGATCCCAGCGACCGGGTACCCGTCCACTACGTCGCCCAGTGCTCCCCGCTCACGCGGGGATGATCCCTTACAGGAGCCTGTGATGCGCCCCGACTGTGAGTGCTCCCCGCTCACGCGGGGATGATCCTTCGACCAAGTAACCCATGTGATGCACCTGCCAGTGCTCCCCGCTCACGCGGGGATGATCCGCATGTAAGCCGGTCCTGTCGGTTATCCCATACGTGCTCCCCGCTCACGCGGGGATGATCCCGGGGCGATGGCGTTGGCGCGGGCTTGCTTGCCGTGCTCCCCGCTCACGCGGGGATGATCCCGCTTCGGCCTTCGGCTGCAGCCACTGCCCGAAGTGCTCCCCGCTCACGCGGGGATGATCCTCCGGGAAAGGTGCGCGTAGAGCGTCTGCCAGCGTGCTCCCCGCTCACGCGGGGATGATCCCACCGAGTACAGGTATGCCGGGAGTTTCGACGGGTGCTCCCCGCTCACGCGGGGATGATCCTGGCTACTCGTGGTGAAGGCTGAGAACCCCGAGGTGCTCCCCGCTCACGCGGGGATGATCCGGCGATGTGGGCGCACGCGAGCGAGTCGGTGCGGTGCTCCCCGCTCACGCGGGGATGATCCGTCGACCAAGATGTGAGGTGGAGGCAGGTCGCCGTGCTCCCCGCTCACGCGGGGATGATCCGGGGTGGGCGGGGGATGCGGTGTGCCCACCGAAGTGCTCCCCGCTCACGCGGGGATGATCCGAATGCGTGCCCGAACGGCAACGCGGTCAGCACGTGCTCCCCGCTCACGCGGGGATGATCCGGTCAAGAACAGGACGCGACCGCCTCGATCGTGGTGCTCCCCGCTCACGCGGGGATGATCCGGTCAAGAACAGGACGCGACCGCCTCGATCGTGGTGCTCCCCGCTCACGCGGGGATGATCCTTCCGACGAAAAATGTTATGACCGGAACAACGAGTGCTCCCCGCTCACGCGGGGATGATCCGGCCATGGCGGCCCTGATCTGGCTGTACCGCCAGTGCTCCCCGCTCACGCGGGGATGATCCCAGATCATCGAGCCGTATATCAGTGGCGTGCGGGTGCTCCCCGCTCACGCGGGGATGATCCCTAGCCGCCTAACACGTCCCGCCCCGAGGGGACGTGCTCCCCGCTCACGCGGGGATGATCCCTTCACCCCGGTGGCACAGTCCCGTGCCATTAGGTGCTCCCCGCTCACGCGGGGATGATCCGCAACCAAGGCGGTGGCGCGGTGCTGATCGATAGTGCTCCCCGCTCACGCGGGGATGATCCTGAGTCCGGACGTTGTAGCGGTGCCGTCGGCGTGTGCTCCCCGCTCACGCGGGGATGATCCCCCGTTGCTCTACGGCTTCTCGTCCGCGTCGGGGTGCTCCCCGCTCACGCGGGGATGATCCCGTGCGTGGGGCAGCCGACGGTGGGACAGTCACGTGCTCCCCGCTCACGCGGGGATGATCCGGTTATGTCGCCGGGGATCACCAGCGGTTCCCGGTGCTCCCCGCTCACGCGGGGATGATCCGGTTCGGGTGATGTCTTCGGTCGAGGCCCCGTTGTGCTCCCCGCTCACGCGGGGATGATCCCTGCAGGAGCAGCTGGACGCTCACGTGGACGCGTGCTCCCCGCTCACGCGGGGATGATCCGGTCGACTCGAGCTTCGCCTCGATCTCCGGCATGTGCTCCCCGCTCACGCGGGGATGATCCCCTCCTACCCACCGGATTCCGGATAGCACTGTGGTGCTCCCCGCTCACGCGGGGATGATCCCTTACACAACCAACCGACCAAACTGGTTTGACAGTGCTCCCCGCTCACGCGGGGATGATCCCCTGATTTTCAGGATCACCGGTCCCATCACCAAGTGCTCCCCGCTCACGCGGGGATGATCCGTCACATCGATGTTGTTTGTAGACGGGGTGTCTGTGCTCCCCGCTCACGCGGGGATGATCCTCTCAGGCATGGGGTCATGAGCCAGCACGCGTGCTCCCCGCTCACGCGGGGATGATCCGTCAACGGATGATAACTCCAAGTTTTCCGGTCTGTGCTCCCCGCTCACGCGGGGATGATCCTCATTGCGCTGGCGTACCTGCTGATATACGGGCGTGCTCCCCGCTCACGCGGGGATGATCCGTTCATGGGCCAGTCCCTACAGCCCGCGCTACAGTGCTCCCCGCTCACGCGGGGATGATCCCCTATCCAGGCCCACAACATGATCCCGACGGCTGTGCTCCCCGCTCACGCGGGGATGATCCTGCTTGCATTTGTCGGCCAACGACAAGCTCGGGGTGCTCCCCGCTCACGCGGGGATGATCCGGCGGCGCGCACCCTGACCGACCTGCCCGTGGCGTGCTCCCCGCTCACGCGGGGATGATCCCGGCGTGGCCGGCAGTTGGCGGACGGTGCGCGTGTGCTCCCCGCTCACGCGGGGATGATCCTGCCCGGTTACCAGGTCGCCTCACGGGCGCCACGTGCTCCCCGCTCACGCGGGGATGATCCGGGCTCCCATGTGCTCAAGGAAGGAACGATCAGGTGCTCCCCGCTCACGCGGGGATGAACCGGTGATCCTCGGCGACAGTGAGCCCGACCCGATGTGCTCCCCGCTCACGCGGGGATGATCCACGCGGCTGGCAGACCCTCCTGCAGGGCCTCGCCGTGCTCCCCGCTCACGCGGGGATGATCCCACGACGGGGCCAATGGCTCGGGTTCATCGTGGTGCTCCCCGCTCACGCGGGGATGATTCGTCGCCTCGACCAGGACAGGGCCGGCCAAGGGTGTGCTCCCCGCTCACGCGGGAAGATCCCCATATAGCGATGGAACGGGACTTCAGGGAGTAGTGCTCCCCGCTCACGCGGGGATGATCCCTCGCTCACCGCGTCGAAGCGCCAGGTCGTGCGGTGCTCCCCGCGCACGCGGGGCCACGGAGGCGTCATGATTGGTTCCGGGAGGCCGGATGACACAGAACCCCGACTTGGTGATCGGTACCGATGGACTCGCGCGTCCGAAATGGGCGGCCGACGACCCGCTCCTGCGCGAGTACTACGACACCGAATGGGGCATGCCCGTGCGCGACGAGCGGGGCATGTTCGAACGCCTCTGCCTGGAGGCCTTCCAATCCGGTCTGTCGTGGCGGACGATCCTGGCGAAGCGTCCGGCCTTTCGGGAGGCCTTCGCCGGCTTCGATCCCGACCAGGTCGCGGGCTTCGGCGACGCTGATGTCGAGCGCCTGATGGCCGATCCCGCGATCGTGCGCAACCGGGCCAAGATCCTGGCCACCATCAACAATGCCCGCGCGACGATCAACCTGCGCAGCGACACCCCACCGACAAACCTGGCCGAGTTCATCTGGTCGTTCCGGTCCGAGCACACCCCCGAGCCCATCACCCAGTCGGACGTCCCGACCTCATCGACAGATTCCACCGCCCTGGCGACAGCCCTCAAACAACGTGGGTTCCGGTTCGTCGGGCCGACCACGATGTTCGCGCTGATGGAGGCGGCCGGCATCGTCGACACGCACCTGGTCGGCTCCCACCGGCGGGGCTGCTCGGGGGTCTGGGGCCCTCGACCCGCCCGCGATAAGCTCGGGCAATGACCAACGCACCAGTTCTGGGTATCGACATCGGCGGGTCGGGCATCAAGGGTGCCCCGGTGGATCTGGCCACCGGCGAAACGACCACCGAACGGTTCAAGATCGCCACCCCCGAGAAGTCCACCCCCAAGAGCGTGATCAAGGTTTGTGAGCAGATCGTCGACCATTTCGCCGATCAAATCGGGGACGGGCCGATCGGCATCACGGTGCCCGCGGTGGTGACCCACGGGGTCACCCGCTCGGCGGCCAACATCGACAAGGGCTGGATCGACTTCGATGCCGAGCGCGAGTTCTCCAAGAAGCTCGGACGCCCGGTCTTCCTGGTCAACGACGCGGACGCGGCCGGCGTGGCCGAGGTCAAATACGGTGCGGCCAAGGATCATCCGGGCCTGGTCATTCTGACCACCCTCGGCACCGGCATCGGCATCGCGATCGTGCACCGCGGTGTGCTGATTCCGAACGCCGAACTGGGCCACCTGGAGATGAACGGCAAGGACGCCGAGAAGCAGGCCTCGGCCGGCGTCAAGGAGAAGAAGGGCATGTCCTTCTCCGAATGGCTCAAGCCGCTGAACCAGTACTACTCGATGCTGGAGAACCTGCTGTGGCCCGACCTGATCGTGGTGGGCGGCGGTATCAGCCGCAAACACGAACAGTTCCTGCCCAAGCTGAAGATCCGCACCAAGATCATCCCGGCCCAGTTGCGCAACAACGCCGGCATCGTTGGCGCTGCCTGGCTGGCCGCCGACCACCTGGCGAATCCCGACCCGATGCCGGTCGACGGTGAGACGGTTTCGGTCGACCCGCAACTGAAGTCCTGACCATGGCCGGCCATCTGATCGCGGTCGACCAGGGCACCACCTCTACCCGAGCGATCGTCTACGACTCCTCCGGCACCCCGGTGGCCAGCGATCAGATCGAGCTGACCCAGCGCTTCCCGCGTCCCGGTTGGGTCGAACACGACCCGCTGGAGATCTGGGCGCACACCCGGGAGGTGATCGGGGCGGCGATGGGCAAGGCCGGCATCAACACCTCGGCGGTCGCCGGGGTGGGCATCACCAACCAGCGCGAAACCACCGTGGTGTGGGACAAAGCGACCGGTGAACCGATCCACCCCGCGATCGTCTGGCAGGACACCCGCACCTCCGCCCTGTGTGCCGAGTTGGCGGGCGAACACGGCCAAGACCGGTTCCGCGACAAAACCGGTCTGCCGATCGCGACCTACTTCTCGGGCCCGAAGCTGCGCTGGATCCTCGACGAGGTCCCCGACGCCCGGGCCCGCGCCGAAGCCGGCGAACTGCTCTTCGGGACGATCGACACCTGGCTGGCCTGGAACCTTACCGGCGGCACCAACGGCGGCCGGCATCTCACCGACGTCACCAACGCCTCCCGCACGATGCTGATGGACGTGCGCAGCCAACAGTGGGACGACGAACTGCTGGACGCGCTTGCCATCCCCCGGGCGATGCTGCCCGAGATCTGCTCGTCCTCCCAGGTGGTGGCCGAGTGCACCGCCACCGGCATGCTGCACGGGGTGCCGCTGGCCGGCATGCTCGGCGACCAGCACGCCGCCACCTTCGGGCAAACCTGCTTCGCCCCCGGCGAGGCGAAGAACACCTACGGCACCGGCAACTTCATGGTGCTCAACACCGGCGAATTCGTGCCCAGCGAGCACGGCCTGATCAGCACCATCTGTTACCGCATCGGCGAGCAGCCGGCGGTCTTCGGGCTCGAGGGATCGATCGCGGTCACCGGCTCGCTGGTGCAATGGCTCCGCGACAACCTGGGCCTGATTCGCACCTCGTCCGAGGTCGAAGAACTCGCCGCGAGCGTGGACGACAACGGCGGCGCCTACCTGGTGCCCGCCTTCTCCGGCCTGTTCGCCCCGCACTGGCGTCCCGACGCCCGCGGGGTGTTGGTCGGGCTGACCCGCTATGTCAACAAGGGCCACATCGCCCGCGCCGCCCTGGAGGCCAGTGCCTACCAGACCCGCGAAGTGTTGGACGCGATGTATGCCGACTCCGGGGTGGAACTGACCGAGCTGCGGGTCGACGGCGGCATGGTGGTCAACGACCTGCTGATGCAGTTCCAGGCCGACCTGGTCGACCGTCCGGTGGTGCGGCCGAAGATCATCGAAACCACCGCCCTGGGCGCGGCCTATGCCGCCGGCCTGGCGGTCGGCACCTGGGCATCGACCGACGAGTTGCGCGAGCTGTGGGCCGAGGACACCCGCTGGACCCCGCAGATGGACGACGAGCGCCGCGACGACCTGTACGCCCACTGGCGCGAGGCCGTCCGGCGCAGCCTCGATTGGGCCTGACCCCACAAGCAAGAGCCGGGCGGGACGGACCCCATTGGTCCGCCGCACCCGGCCCTCGACTGTTGCTGCCTCCCGCAGTACCTACGTCACAGCACGTCCCTACTTCACCGCGCCGGCGGTCAGACCGCGGACGAAGTAGCGCTGCATCAACAGGAACACCACGACCGGCACGATGATCGAGATGAAGGCACCTGCCGACAGCAGATACCACTGACCACCGCGCGAGCCGGTGAGCTGGGAGATGAACACCGTCAACGGTGCCACATCTGCCGAGCCACCCAGGAACACCATCGACACCAGCAGGTCGTTCCAGGTCCACAGGAACTGGAAGATGCCGTAGGCAGCGATCGCCGGGGTCGCCAACGGCAGCACGATCCGCAGGAAGATCTGCACCGGACCGGCACCGTCGATGGTGGCGGCCTCGACCAGTGCCGGCGGCAGGTCACGGATCGAGTTGAACATCATGAACACCGCCAGCGGCAACCCGAAGATGGTGTGCGAGATCCACACCGTCCAGTAGGTGCCGTCGATGTTCAACTGGCCGTAGAGCTGCATCAGCGGCACCAGGGCCACCTGCAGGGGCACGATCTGCAGGGCGAACACCACGATGAACAGCCAGTCCCGCCCGGGGAACTTCAGCCACGAGAAGCCGTAGGCGGCCAGGGCGGCGAAGGTCAACGGGAACAGGGTGCTGGGAATCGTGATCACGAAGGAGTTCACGAAGTAGTCCAGCATCGACGCGCCACCGCTGCTGGACATCGCCGAGACATAGTTGTCGATCGTGAAATCGGGGTTGCCGAAGGCCGTCCACCAGCCGGTACGCCGGATGTCCAGCGGCTGCCGGAAGGACGTGATCAACAGCCCCAGGGTCGGCACCGTCCACAGCGTGGCGATGATGATCGCCACCACCGTCATCAACGGCGAACTGGTCTGCCGGGTCGGGGACGACCGACGCTTCTTGCGCTTGCCCTTCGGCGTCAGCTCACCGGCCTCGGGGTCGGGGGTGGCAATGACTGCACTCATCTCAGCTCGCCTCCCTCAACTGCCGGACGTTGTACACGATGATCGGCGCGACCAGCACGAACAGCAGCACCGCGAGCGCCGAGCCGAGGCCCGGCTGGTTCTGGGTGAAGCTGGCCGAGTAGAAGTCGTTGGCGACCACCGAGGTGTCCCAGTTGCCGCCGGTCATCGTGCGGACGATGTCGAAGACCTTCAATGCCGCGATAGCGATCGTGGTGATCACCATGATCAGCGACGCCCGAATGCTCGGCAGGGTGATCTGCCAGAACAACGACCAGCCGGACGCCCCGTCGATGCGGGCCGCCTCGATGATCTCGTCCGGGATTGCCTTGATCGCCGCCGACAGCACCGTCATGGCGAAGCCGGCCTGGATCCAGATCATCACCACGATCAGGAAGAAGTTGTTCCACGGCGAATCAACCAGGAACTGGCGGGTCTCCCCGCCGAACATCTTGATCACCTGGTTGAGCAGACCGACTTGGTCGGCCTGGGTGGGCTTGTATTCGTAGACGAACTTCCAGATCACCGAGGCGCCCACCATCGAGATCGCCATCGGCAGGAAGATCAGGGTCTTGGCGAAGGCCTCGATCGGGGTGCGGTCGACGATGATCGCGTAGAGCAGGCCGATCGCGATGGCCAGCAGCGGCACCAACAACACCCAGATCGCGGTGTTCAGGATCGAACTGCGCAACGCCTCACGGGTGAAGATCGTGACGTAGTTCGACATCGAGAAGCTTCCGGCGCCGTCCGCGCCGCGGAAGGACTTCACGATGGTCAGCACCGTGGGATAGATCAACCCGATCGCCACCAGAAGCACCGTTGGGCCGACGAAGAACAGCGCCCGCACCCGGTCGCCGTGGCGTCCGCGGGCCAGGCTGGCCAACAGCAGCAGCACGACCGCCACCGCCACGAGCACGCCGATGGCCAAGAACATCTGGCCGAACTTGTCCAGCATGATTCACCACCTTGTGAGTACCGACCCGGCGGGGTCGCAGATCACCTCGGCAACCCACGACCCCGCTCGGGACGATGCCGGGTCAGCTCTTGGGCCAGGTGTCCTCGACGGTCTTGGTGACATCGGCGGCGGACTTGCCACCCACCCAGTCGACCATCGCCTTCCAGAAGCTACCGGCGCCCACGGCGCTGGGCATCAGGTCGGATCCGTCGAAGCGGAACACGGCCTTGTCGTCCTGCAGCATCTCCACCGAGAGCTTGTCGACCTCGTTGGCCAGCAGTTCGGTGTCCAGACCGGAGTTGGCGCTCACCGCACCACCGTTGGGGCTGACCTGGGCGCGCTCGTTGGCCCAGGTGTCGGAGGCCAGGAAGGTCTGGAAGGCCTGCACCTCGGGACGGTCGGCGAAGGCCAGCGCGAAGTCACCGGCACCCACGACCGGCTTGGCCTCGTCGGGGTTGACCGCGGGCAGGTAGAAGGCCCACACATCGCCCTCGGGGCCGACCTCGACTCCGTCGCCCCACATGCCGGCGTAGAAGGATGCCTGGCGGTGCAGGTAGCAGGCGCCGTCCAGGATCTGCAGACCGGCGTCGGGGAAGGCAGTGGTGGCGATGGTCTTGGAGTCACCCAGGCCACCGTTGACGTAGTCGTCGTTGGTCAGGATCTTGCCGGCGGCGTCGAATGCCTCGACGACCTTCGGATCGTTGAACGGAATCTCGTGCGAGACCCACTGGTCGTACACATCGCCACCGGCGGTGCGCAGCAGGACGTCCTCGATCCAGTCGGTGCCGACCCAGCCGGTTGCGGCGCCGTCACCGAAGCCGACGCACCAGGGCTTGGTCAGGCCGTCGTCGTTGTCCTTGGCGATCTTGTCGGTGAGCGACATCAGGTCGTCCCACGTCTCGGGTACCTCGTAGCCCTTGTCCGCGAAGTCCTTGGGCGAGTACCACACCAGCGACTTCACCGACGCGCCCAACGGGGCGGCGTACAGCTTGCCGTCGACCGAACCGTAGTTCTTCCAGTCCTCGGAGAAGAACTTGTCGACGTTGGCGGCGGTGTCGGCCGGAGCTTCGACGGCCTTGCCGCTGTTGACCAGGGTCTGCACCATGCCCGGCTGCGGGACGAAGGCGATGTCGGGGGCATTGCCACCCTGTACGCGCACCGAGATCTGCTCGGAGAACGCCTTGTCGCCCTCGTACTTGATGGTGGCGCCGGTGCACTTCTCGAAGTTCTTGAAGGATTCGACGTAGGGATCGGCCTCGGGGGAGACGATCGCGGTGTAGACCGAGACCTCCTTGCCCTTCAGGTCGCCGTACGACTCGTAGGCCGAGCAGTCGCCGTCGGTACCGCCGCCGTCGGTGCCGGTGCCGGGGTCATCTCCGCTCGAACAGGCGGCCATGCCCAAGGTCAGGGCGGCCACACCGGCAATCGCAATTGGTCTGGTGAATCTTCTCATCGGTGAGCTCTCCTCGGACGTTGCGTTACTCGTGGGTCAGATACCCACATCGGTGACGCTACCGCCGTCCGGGCCGAGCCTGCGTAACCCGTCGATAACGTTTCCGTGATCTGGCCGCAGCCGCGGCTTTCCGGGGTTTCCGGGCCGGCCCTGGGGCTCGTCGATGGGGCTTCAGTTCGGGGGTGCCCAGCGGTCCGGGTTGGACGGACGACCGGGGTCGCCGGGAGGTCCACCCCACTGCCCCGGGGCCTGTCCTTGTTGCATGGGCGAGCCCCACTGAGGCCCCTGAGGTTGGGGGCCCCATCCCGGATACGGAGCACCCGGATGCGGACCACCCGGGAGACGCTGCCCTCCTTGGGCCTGCCAAGTTCCGGACGGGCCGGACCGGTGCTGCCCCGGGGCCGGACCGCCGGCACCCGTCCCGGGGCCGTCCGAGGGGCCATCGGACGGGGGCCCGCGCCGCTTGCGCCGGATCGTCAGCTCGATCAACAGCCACGACACCGCCAGCACCACCGCACTCACCACGATGGCGATCACCCAACTCGGCACGCCGAAGGCCGGCCCACCGGACTTCGCGTCCTTCGGATTGATCTCACCCGGAAGCACCAGCTTGTCGACGTCGTCGCGACCTTGGGCCACCAGGCCCTGCTTCGAGAGGAGGTCGGCGGGGTCGGTCCAGGTGACGGTTCTGCCGTCCAGGGTGGAACTGCCGTTGTGGCTGAGGACGTCACCGGGAAAGGTCACCGAGAAGCGGAAGTCGGCGGAGTTGTCCGGGGGCGCTTCGCCCCCTGCAGCACCTTCCGGGGAGACCTTGATCGTCCATACGCCGTTGGATTTGTCGATCTTGACGTCCAGCTTGTTCAGGGCGTCGGTGCCGCCACGGCCGGTGATTCGGCAGCCCGTGAAACCTTCGGGGCCCGGCTGCTTGATCGGTTCGAGCTTGTCATCGGGGCCGGAGGTTCTCATTCCCGCACAGGGGTCTTCCGGCGGTTTGTCGCCGGAGGCCTCGAAGTCCTTGTTGCGCACCGCCATGATGACCGTGTACTCGATCTCGTCGCTGCCCCCGCCGAGGATCTCGACGTCGGCATGAAAGCGCATACAGCCCGACAGCAACAGGATCAAGGGCAACCCCAAGACCACCACCAGCGCGCGCAACCGGGACATGACCGCAAGCTAGCAGTCGGCCCGGCCAACCGGGTCAGCTTCGGCCCGGTGCCTGTGGTCGGGCTTACCTGCCCGAGATCAGTACTGCGGCGGGTACCCCTGATGTGGGGGCTGCGCCGGTTGCGGTGGAGTCTGCTTCCTTCGAGCGAGCACGACCGCGAGCACGACGCCGGCCACCACCAGAACGCCGACACCGCCGATGATCCACGGCAACACAGCGTCCACATCGATGGCCGGGTTCTCGGCGGTGGCCTGCAACCCGTCCGGCTTCATCAGATCGACCGGATCGGTCCACGTCACGGTGCGACCGTCCACGTTTGCCGTGCCGTTGTGCGTGAGTACCTTGCCCGGAAAGGTCACCTGCACCCGGAAATCGCTGATCAACTGCGCGGCTTCCTCCGGCGAGCCGGTGGCGTCCTCGTTCTGGTTGGTCATTCGGAAATGCCAGACCCCGTCGGTCAGTTCGATCTGCAGTTCGTCATCGCCGATCTCGTTAACCGCTGCGGTGGCCTCGACCCGGCACCCGGCATACCCGTCGGCATCGGCCGCATACTGCTCGATCTTGGCGCCCGGGATGTCGGAGAACGGAGTCTCTTGGCACACGTCTGCGGCGTTGGTGTCCGCGTCCCTCATGGCTTCTTCCTTCAGCCCGAAGTCGAAGACCACGTTCACTTCGTCCGGGCTGACGATCTCGAACTCGGCCACATAGCGGATACAGCCGGACAACAGCAGCACCAGCGGCAGCGTCAACAGGGCAAACAGGGCTCGTGATCGCCTCATGCAGGCAGGCTACCGGCAATCGGACGAACCCAGCCCGCCACGGTCACCGCGACGGGCGCTCCCGGCTACATCCGTTCCAGGGCCTCGATCCCCAACAACTGCAGGCCCCGAGCCAGCACGGTTCGGGTGGCCCGGCACAGCGCCAACCGCGAATCACGCACCGCCCCGTCGGACTTCAGCACCGGGCATTCCTGGTAGAAGCTCGAGTACGCCACTGCCAGCTCGAACAGGTAGTGGCACAGCTTGTGCGGTTGCAGGGTGTCGGCCACCTCGGCGACCGCCTCGCCGAACTTCGACAGTTGCAGGGCCAGGGTGTGTTCCTCCGGCTGGGTGAGCACGGTGACCTCGGTGTCGGTGCTCAGCCCGCGCGCCTCGGCCTCGCGCATCACCGAGCAGGTGCGGGCGTGGGCGTACTGCAGGTACGGGCCGGTGTCACCGGTCGTGCGCGACATCCGTTCGGCGTCGAAGACGTAGTCCTTGTTCAGGCCGTTGGACAGATCGGCGTACTTGATCGCCGCCAACGCCACGGCCGGGGCGGCCTGCTCCTCGGCCTCGTCCAGCAGGCTCATCAAGGTGACGGTCTTGCCGGCCCGGGTCTTGAACGGCTTGCCGTCGGTGCCCAGCACCGAACCGAAACCGATATGCACCGCATCGACGTCCTCGGGCAGGTAATCGGCCTTGCGGGCGGCGGCGAACACCTGTTTGAAGTGGGTGGCTTGGGGCGCACCCACCACATAGATGATCCGATCGGCGCCCAGGTCGCGCACCCGATGCCGGATCGCAGCCAGGTCGGTGGTGCCGTAGCCGTAACCACCATCGCGTTTGCGAACGATCAGCGGGGCCTCGATGCCCTCGACGAAGATGCACAAGGCACCGTCGTCGACCACCGCGACACCCCGATCCTCCAGGTCGGCGACCACCTCGGGAAGCGCGTCGTTGTACGTCGATTCCCCCGCCAGATCGTCGTCGGTGAGCAACACCCCGAGCCGGTCGTAGGCCTCGTTGAAGCCGGCCTTCGACACCTCGATCAACTGCTGCCAGATGCCGATGGTCTGCGGGTCCCCTCCTTGGAGCGCCACCACGCGCTTGCGGGCCCGCTCGGCGAACTCCGGGTCGGAGTCGAAGTGGGCGCGGCTGCGCTGGTACAACTCACTGGCCGATTCGAGATCGAGCCGGGAGGCGTCCAGGTTCTCGAACAGGATCTGCTCGACCAGCATCCCGAACTGGGTGCCCCAGTCACCGATGTGGTTCTGTGCGATCACGGTGTTGCCGACCCCGGTCTGCACCCGACGCAGGCAATCGCCGATCACCGTGGAGCGCAGGTGTCCGACGTGCATCTGCTTGGCCACGTTCGGCGCCGAATAGTCGATCACCACCGTCTGCGGCTCGTCGACCTGCACCACCCCGGCGTGCGGATCGGCCAGCACTTCGTTGACCGCACCGGCCAACACCTCGGGACGCAGCCGCAGGTTCAAAAACCCCGGGCCGGCGATTTCGATCGGTTCGCACAGGTCGTCCAGGTCGAGTTTCTCGGCCAGTTCGGCGGCGATCTCGCGCGGGGGGCGTCCCTCGGCCTTGGCCAGCCGCATCGCGACATTGCACTGGTAGTGACCGAACTGGGGTTTGGTGGCCGGACGCAGTTCCGGGTCGACCCCGGCAACCTCGAAGATCCGCTCGCTCAACCGCGCTTGCAAAGACGACATGGACGGCATTCTTCCACGCATACCAAGGGAAGCTTGACCATGTCTTGGGTGATTGGCCACACGACGCTCTAGGGTTGATCCATGACGATCAGCCCTTCGTTCACCCTGCCGGATGGTCGCCTCATTCCCCAGCTCGGGCTCGGCCTGTGGCGGGTGAGCCCCGACGAGACCACCCGTCTGGTGCACGCCGCCCTCGAACTCGGCTACCGGCACTTCGACACCGCTTCCTTCTACGAGAACGAGGCCGACCTGGGACGGGCGCTGCGCGAATCCGGCCTGGCTCGTGAGGAGTATTACGTCACCAGCAAGCTGTGGAACGACCGGCACGGCGACGCCCCGGCCGCGCTCGGCGAAAGCCTGGAGCGCCTCGGTCTGGACCACCTCGACCTGTATCTGATCCATTGGCCCTGCCCGAACACCGACCGCTACGCCGAAACCTGGCAGCAGCTCCGCGACCTGCGCGACGAAGGACTGGTCACCTCGACCGGGGTGTCGAACTTCCAGGCCGAACACCTGCGCCGGCTGGTGGCCGAAACCGGTGAGGCACCGGTGGTGAACCAGATCGAACTGCACCCGACCTTCACCCAGGCCCCACTCGTCCGGCTGCACGACGAACTGGGCATCGCCACCCAGGCCTGGCGTCCGCTCGGCCGTGGCGCCGACCTGGAGGCGCCCACGATCCGCGAGATCGCCGAGCGGGTGGGCCGCACCCCGGCCCAGGTGACGATTCGCTGGCATCTGCAACGCGACCGGATCGTCTTCCCCAAGACCGTGCACACCGAACGTCTGGCCGAGAACTTCGCGGTTTTCGACTTCGAGTTGAGCGAGGACGACCTGGCCGCGATCGACGCCCTGAACACCGACGACCGTCAGGCCAGCCACCCCGACGAGATGCATTGAGTCGATGACCGAGTGGTTACTCATCGGCTGCGTCGTTCTGCTGATCGCCGCCAACGCGCTCTTCGTCGCAGCCGAGTTCTCCTTCATCACCGTTGATCGCCCCACGGTGCGCAAGGCCGCCGAATCCGGTGACCGCCGCGCCGACGGCCTGCAGCAAGCGCTGCGCACCATGTCGACCCAACTCTCCGGGGCCCAACTCGGCATCACGGTGTCGTCGCTGGTGGTCGGCTTCATCGCCGAACCGTCCATCTCGAAAGTGCTGCGCGGGCCGCTCGGCTGGGCGGGCCTGAACGAAACGGCGGCCCTGGCCACCTCGCTGACGATGGCCTTCCTGATCGCCACCATCGCCCAGATGGTGTTCGGCGAGTTGGTGCCGAAGAACTGGGCGATCAGCGAACCATTGCGGGTGGGCCGAATGGTCGCCGGCCCGCAACGGGTCTTCACCTTCATCAGCAAGCCGTTGTTGTTCGTCCTGCAGGGGTCGGCCAACGGACTGCTGCGCCTGTTCGGCATCGAACCGCAGGAGGAACTCGTCGGCGCCCGTTCGGCGGCCGAACTGGCCGCGATGGCGTCCCGGTCGGCCTCGGAGGGCACCCTGGAACAGTCCCTCGCCAGGCGGGTGATGCGCTCGGCGACCCTGGGCGAACAGTTCGCCACCGACGCGATGACCCCGCGTCCCAAGATGCAGTACCTCACCGCCGAGGCGACCGCCCTGGACGTCCTGGCACTCAGCGAAAGCACCGGCCACGCCCGTTTTCCGGTGTTCGGTGAAACCCCCGACGAGGTGCTCGGGGCAGTGCACTTCAAGGACGCCCTGGCCGTCCCCCACGATGCCCGCGCCACCACCCCGGTCACCGAAATCGCCCGCGAAGTGGTGCAGGTGCCCAGCGCGATGGCGCTCGACGACGCCCTGGAACAACTGCGCGGTGGCCTGCAGATGGCGATCGTGGTCGACGAGTACGGCGGCACCGACGGGCTGCTCGCGCTGGAGGACATCGTCGAGGAACTCGTCGGTGAGATCGACGACGAACACGACAAACCATCCCTGGTCGAACGTGATCTCGGCGACGGACGCTGGTCGCTGTCGGGCCTGATGCGTCCCGACGAGATCGAGCATCTCGAACTGCCCGAGGGTGAGGCCAGCGAAACCCTCGGCGGCCTGATCACCGAAGAACTCGGACGCTTCCCGCGGATCGGTGACCACGTCGACATCGAGGCCCGCGACCTGAACAACCGCGACGACGACGGCCTGCCCACCCCGGTGCGGGTGCGGCTGTCGGTGACCCGGTTGGAAGGCAAACGGGTCGAACGTCTGGTGCTGCGGATTCTGCCCGACGAGGACGGTGACGGCTCGTGAGCACCTTCTGGGCCCTGCCGGTCACCGTGGTTCTGCTGTTCTGCAATGCCTTCTTCGTCGGCGCGGAGTTCGCGCTGATCGCGGCCCGGCGCACCCAGATCGAACCCAAGGCGATGGAGGGGAACTGGGCGGCGAAGATCACCCTGCGGGCGATGGAGCGGGTGTCGATCATGATGGCCGGCGCCCAGTTGGGCATCACCGTGTGCTCGCTGTTGCTGGGTGCGGTGGGTGAACCCGCCGTCGCGCACCTGTTGGAGCCGGTCTTCGATCTGCTCGGAGTGGAAGGTCCGGCCGTCCACCTGGTGTCGTTCATCGTCGCGATGGTGATCGTGGTGTCGCTGCACATGGTGCTGGGCGAGATGGTGCCGAAGAACCTCGCGATCGCCGGGCCGGAGCGAGCTGCGCTGCTGTTCGGGCCGCCCCTGTACGCGATCGTGTTCGTGCTGCGGCCGCTGCTGTGGTTGATGAACGCACTGGCGAGCCTGGTGTTGCGGATCATCAAGGTCACCCAGGCCGATGAGGTCGCGTCCACCTACACCGCCGACCAGATTCAGGCCTACGTCCACGAGTCGGGCGAGTTGGGCACCCTCGAGGAGCACGAACACGACCTGATGGTCGGTGCGGTGACGATCGGCACCCGCACCGCGCGCGATGTGCTGGTGCCGTTGTCGGAGTTGATCGTGCTGCGCCGTTCGGACTCCCCCGCCGATGCCGAACGCGCCTGCGTCGAGACGGGTTTCTCCCGTTTCCCGGTCTCCGACGAGGACGGTCACCTGGCCGGTTACGTGCACCTCAAGGACCTGCTGGGCGCGCTGTTGCGGGACGGCAGCAATCCTTTCTCGGACGAGCAGATCCGTGCCCTGGTGGATATCGACGCCGATGAACCATTGGACGACGTGTTGAGCCGGATGCAGCAACAGGGCTCGCACATCGCCGTGGTGCGCGACGAGGGTCGGGTGCTGGGTGCGGCAATGCTGGAGGATGTGGTGGAGACCATGGTGGGTGACGTGACCGAGCAGGGCCGATGACCGGGGCCGGGGGCGATTCGGGTCGTCGACTGATGCGCCGCGGCCTGGCGATCGGACTCGCCCTGGCATTCGGCGGGACGGCGCTGCTGGCCGGGTTGAGCCTGTGGACCCAGCGGTCTTCGGAGGGACGGATCTTCGACGCCTCCTCGGCGCCGGCTCGTAAGGTCGCTCTGGTGCTGGGTGCGGAGATCTACCGCAACGGGTCGCCCTCGCCGTTTCTGAAGGGCCGACTCGACCGGGCCCTCGAGCTTTACCGCGACGGCAAGGCCGATGTGCTGCTGGTGTCGGGGGACGCCGGTGACGGTGCTTACAACGAACCGCGCGGGATGCGCGCCTATCTGATCAGCCACGGGGTGCCGCCGGAGCATGTGGTGGAGGACGTCGCCGGGTTCGACACCTACGACTCGTGTGTGCGCGCCGACCGGATCTTCGGGGTGCGGGAGTTGACCATCGTGTCGCAGTCGTACCACCTGCCGCGTGCCATCGCGACCTGCCGCGCGGTCGGGGTGGACGCGATCGGGGTGGGCGACGATTCGGTGCGGGAGCGGCACCGGCGCACCTGGGATTACGGCGTCCGCCGCGAGGTGCTCGCCAACCTCAAGGCCGGCTGGGACATCCTCAGCCGACGCGACCCCGTCCTGGGCCCACCCGAAACCGGCGTTCAGGAGGGTCTGGCCACCCCTCGTGGAAACTGACCCCCGGGTCACGTTAGTGTCGAATTTGCAGAGGAAAGGAGAAAACTCTTCATGAGCAACTACCTGTCCGACGTAAAGACGAACACCGCTCGGCGACCCGGAAGGGCCGCCCTTGGTTTGGCCACCGCTGCGGTCTTGGCCTTGAGCGCCTGCTCCTCCGACACGGCCGCGCCGGAGCCGGCCGAGTCCGCACCCGAGGAAACCGCCTCGGCCCCGGATACGTCCGCGGAGCCGACCAACGAGGCCTCCGAGGCTCCCTCGGATGAAGGCTCGGGAGCACCGTCCGACGAAGGTTCGGAAGAAGCCCCCGAGGGCGGCGACACCGCGGCTCCCGACGATCCCGAGCCCAAGTCGGTGACTCTCAAGGAAGGCGAGTCGGCCGAACTCAACTACTTCACCGTGACCCTGCACTCGGCCGAGTCGGAGGAGAACGGTCTGTGGGAGGCCTGGGATGTCGAGGTCTGCTACACCAAGGAACACCCCAAGCAGAACGCGGACGGCACCACCCGGGTCAGCCCCGATCCGTGGTCTGCCGAGGTTCGCGACGGCGAGGGCCCCGAGGAAACCAAGTGGATTCCGGTCGGTGACTGGGACCAGGTCAGCGAACGACAGCCGACCTTCTCCGAGAAGCAACTCAAGGTCGGAGAGTGCTCACGTGGCTGGCTGAGCGCCAAGCACGAGAACCCCGATCTGCTCTTCAGCGGCCTGAAGTACGCCCCGGAGGACTTCAAGGACGAAGCCATCTGGAAGTTCTGACCGCCAACCAGTGATTACCCGCCCGGGTCGATGCAACGGAGCATCGGCCCGGGCAGTCGTTTGCTTGCCGCCCAATTCCACGCCTCGGGGCCCGCATACAGCTTGGCCCCGGCCCTCTCCCCCACCTCCGCTGCTGCAACCAGCCCGATCTCGCCCCGGCATCCACCCATTGCCCAGTCAGATGCTGAGTGCAGGAGGTGTTTGGCTATGAGGAAACGGGCGGGTAGGCCACGGCATCGGGTGGTCGAGTTGGCGGTGTTGGCCGAGTT